>NZ_JAUJQH010000001.1:0-1491867 GCF_030482905.1 Burkholderia sp. AU45251
TCTGCGAGCAGCAGGTGAACGACGCGATCGCGCGCGGTGCGCGGCTGCTGGTCGGCAACGTCCGCGACGGCGCGCTGTATTCGCCGACGGTGATCGATCGCGTGACGCCCGACATGCCGCTGGTGAAATATGAAACCTTCGGCCCGGTGTCACCGATCATGCGTTTCCGCGACATCGACGAAGCGATCCGGATGTCGAACAGCACCGACTATGCGCTGTCGTCGTCGGTCTGCACGAACCGCTTCGATAACATCACGCGCTTCATCACCGAGCTGGAAGTCGGCAGCGTGAACGTGCGCGAAGTACCGGGCTACCGGCTCGAAGTGACGCCGTTCGGCGGCGTGAAGGATTCGGGGCTCGGCTACAAGGAAGGCGTGCAGGAAGCGATGAAGAGCTTCACGAACGTGAAGACGTATTCGCTGCCGTGGTGAGCGAGGCGGGGAGGGGCGTGCCACGCCCTCCCGCCGCCAATAGCGTTACTGATAGAAGTTGAGCGTGACCATGGCCGAACGGCCCGGCGCCCACGTCGCGTAGATCGGATACGCGCTCGCGTAATACTTCTTGTCGAACAGGTTCTGCACGTTCAGTTGAACGTCCATCGTCTTGTTCACGCGCCACGTTGCGGCCGCGTCGAAGCGCGCGTAGCCGGGCGTCCATTTCTTCGTCGTCGCGGATACCGACGCATAGGTCTGGCTCATCACCGTCGCACCGGCGCCGAGCGTGAGCTTCGGCATCACGTCGTAGCTCGTCCACAGCGTGAAGTTGTGCTTCGGCACCATCACCATCGGCAGGCCCGATGCGCCCGGGCTGCCGGGGCCCGCGTCGGTCGTGATCGCGTTCAGGTACGAGTAGCCGCCGAACACGTGCCACTTCCGCGTCAGGTTGCCCGCGAAGCCGAATTCGAAGCCGCGCACGCGCTGCTTGCCCGCGTTGACCGTGTGACCGAGGCCGTCGCTGACACGCGCGTTGGTCTTCTCGGTCTGGAACAGTGCCGACGTCAGCGACAGCTGGTCCTGCAGCACGTCCCACTTCGCGCCGATCTCGATGTTGCGCGAGCGCTCGGGGGCGAGGTCCTGGTTCGTCGCAGTGATCTGGTCGGTGCCGCCGCCGAGGCCGCCGTTCGACCCCGGCGGGTTCGACGACGTGCCGTACGACGCGTACAGGCTCACGTTGGTCACCGGCTTGAACACGAGGCCGAACTGGTAGCTGAACAGGTTCGACGTGTTCGACAGGTCGGCCACGCCGGCCTGCTTGCCGGTCGTGTCGTAGCGGTCGAAGCGTAGCCCCGTGTTGAACTGCCAGCGCTCGGACAGCTTCACGGTATCGAAGATGTACGCGGACACCGTGTCGGTGCGCGTGTTCGTCGTCGGGCCGGGGAAGCCCTTGTCGCCGTTCAGCACGACGCTGCCGGTCCACGGCATGTTCGGGTTCCAGCCGCCCGCGAGCGGCGTGCAGTTGCCGGCCACCGAGCAGGGGCCGCCCGAGCGGATGTTATTGCCGGCCGAATCCGACACGAGGTAGCCCTCGTAGCGCGCCTGTTCATGGCTGAACTCGACGCCGGCCGTCATCGTGTGCTTCATGCCGAACAGGCTGGCGCTGCCGGTCACTTCGGTCTGGTTCGAGAAGCCGTTGAGCGCGTACTTGCCGCTCTTCGCCTGCAGGCCCAGCATGTTCGGGTTCGACGCGAGGATCTGCGGATTCGTCGCGACGTAGTCGAGCGTCGAGCGGCCGAACATCGTCGTGTTCTTCAGCTTCCAGTCGTCGTTGATCTTGTGCTCGACCCGCACTTGCGCGGTGTCGGTCTGCCCGTAGCGGTAGTCGCGCGTGTTCAGCCCGAAGAACTGCCCGCGATCGGTCGGCACCGGCGTGCCGCCCGTCGAACGGAACGGCACGCTGAAGTCCGGCATGTCGTACGAGTTCATGTGGTAGTAGCTGACCGTGACCGTGGTCGGCGTGTTCAGCCCGAACACGATCGACGGCGCGACGCCCCAGCGCTTGTTGTACACGTCGTTGCGGCCGGCCTGGTTCGCGTCGTGGCCCATCACGTTCAGGCGCACGGCCGTCGTGTCGTTGATCTTGCGGTTCGCGTCGACCGTCGCGCGTTTGTAACCGTCGGTGCCGAAGCCGATGCTGCTGTTGATGAAGTCGTCGTTCTTCGGCGTCTTCGTGACGATGTCGATGCTGCCGCCCACCGAGCCGCGGCCCGCGTAGACCGAATCGGGGCCCTTGATCACGCTGATCTGCTCGACCGCGAAGGTCTCGCGGTTCTGCAGCCCCGAGTCGCGCATGCCGTCGACGAAGATCGAGTTGCGCGATTCGAAGCCGCGGATCACCGGGCGATCGGCCGACGGGTTCGCGGCCGCATCGCCGCCGAGGAACGTGATGCCCGGTACCGAGCGCAGCGCGTCCGCGAACGACGTGACGTTCTTTTCCTTGATCAGTTGCTCGGGGATCACCGTGACCGAGCGCGGCGTATCGAGCAGCGGCGCGGTGAACTTGTACGACGGCGAGCGCTTCACCTGCATGTCCGACAGCGCGGACGACTGGACCGCGATCGTCGGCAGCGTCGCCGGCACGTCGGCGGACGGGGCCGGTTGGTCGGCGGCGGCGGGAGCAGGGGCGGTTTCGGCGGAAGCGAGCAGCGGCGTCAGGAACACGGAGCAGGTCAGCGCCGATACGAGGGCGCGAGGCCTCGTCTTGAACTGGGCGGGCATATCGGGAAGCAACGGAAGATTCGGTGAACGGGTGCGTTTTCTCGATGCCGGCCGGGCAGGCGAGGGGCATCGGAAACGTCAATGTAAATGCGTATGATTCGCGTTAACGGTCGCAATTGTACGGATTAGCACCAAATATGTAAACGATTGAATGGTTTTTGTACTAATACGGTCAGGTTTTCGTGGGGGCGCGATTGCCTTTGCGTCGCGTGCAACACGGCTTTCCATGACCTGACCGGCGCGCGGCGGCGGCGACTCGATACACTGCCGTACCGGTTGGACGGGCCCCGGCAAGCAGGCCCCAAGCAAGGAGACAACACACGATGGACACCCAACGCGCAGCAGTCGTCACGTACCGCGGCGATGCGATCGAGAACACGCACCTTGCCCATGTGGCGGTGGTCGATGCCCGCGGCGGGCTGCTGGCCCGGTTCGGCGATCCGTTCCGGATGACGCTCGCGCGCTCGGCGGCCAAGCCGGCCCAGGCGTTGTCGGTGATCGAGACGGGCGCGCCCGAGCGCTTCGGCTTCGACGATGCGGACATCGCGCTGATGTGCGCGTCGCACAGCAGCGAGGACCGGCATATCGAACGCACGCGCGCGATGCTCGCCAAAGTCGCCGCACACGAATCGGACTTGCGTTGCGGCGGCCATCCGCCGTTGTCGGACGCGGTGTACCGGTCGTGGATCAAGCGCGACTACACGCCGACCGGCGTGTGCAGCAACTGTTCGGGCAAGCACGTCGGGATGCTGGCCGGCGCGCAGGCGATCGGCGCCGCGATCGCCGATTACCATCTGCCCGAGCATCCGATGCAGGTGCGCGTGAAGCACGTGGTGGCCGATGCGTGCGGGCTGCGCGACGACGAGGTCGACTGGGGCATCGACGGGTGCAACCTGCCGACGCCGGCGTTTTCGCTGGATCGGCTGGCGCGTCTCTACGCGTCGCTGGCCGACGGGGCGGATACGGTGGAAGCGGGCGGTGGCGCTGTCACCGATCGAGTGCGCGCGCTGGCGCGCATTCATCGTGCGATGACCGCCTATCCGGAACTGGTTGCCGGCGACGGGCGCTATTGCACGGTGCTGATGAATGCGTTCGACGGGCAGGTGGTCGGCAAGCTCGGCGCCGATGCGTGCTACGGAATCGGCGTGCGGGCGTCGGCGCACACGCGGGAGCTGGGCGCCGACGGCGCGCTCGGCATCTCGGTGAAGATCGAGGATGGCAATCTCGACGTGCTCTACATGGTCGTCAGCGAACTGCTCGAGCGGCTGCAGATCGGCACGGCCGCGCAGCGCGCACAACTGGCCGGCTTCCATCGGCCGCGGATGCTCAACACTCAGGGCGTCGAGATCGGGCACGCCACGTTCCCGTTCGAGTTGCAGCCGGCCTGAACGGCGCGGATGCGCTACTGCTGCGGGCCTGCGACCCGGGCCATGCGCCGAGGCGCGCACGTGCCGGCGTGCCGGCCGACGCGAGCGTGAATGCAGGCGCGGGCGCTACGCGCTCGCGCCGCGAATCTTCGTCAGTTCCAGCTCCGACAGCTCGCCGATATGCGCGAGGTGTTCCGCGAGAAAGTCCTTCAGTACGCGCAGCTTCGCCGAACTGCGCCGGTTCGCCAGATACGCGATGTAGATGTATTCGCCCGTCAGCCGGTTCTGCAGCCGGTAGCGCGGCAGCACGGCTTCGAGCCGGCCGCTCGCGAGCAGGTCGCGCACCAGCCAGATCTCGAACTCCGCGATGCCGAGCCCCGCGGAGGTCGCTTCGAGCAGCAGCTCCGAATGGTCGGTGACGAGGTTGCCGGCCGGCAGCAGGCTGTGATGCGTGTCGCCGTTCACGAGATCCCAGCGCGGATCGCCTTCGGGATGCACGTAGCGCAGGCAGTTGTGCTGCCTGAGGTCGTCCGGCGTGGACGGGCGCCCGCAGCGGTCGAGATAGCCGGGCGTCGCGCACAGGATGCTGTCGTTGCGCGACAGGCGGTGCACGACGAGGTTGTCCAGGTAGTTCTCGCCTTCGTGAATGTCGAGATCGAAGCCGCCGGCCACGAGATCGTTGTGGTTGTCGGTGAGCCGCACGTCGAGCTGGATCGTCGGGTAGCGCGCGAGAAACGGCGCGACCAGCGGCGCGAGATGGCGGCGGCCGAATGCCACCGGCGCGGTGAGCTTCAGCGGGCCGCTCGGCTGCGCATTCAGTTCGGCGACGACGCGCAAGGTGTCGTCGAGATCGGCGATCAGCGTGACGGCGCGCTCCAGGTAGATATGGCCCGCTTCGGTGAGCGTCACGCTGTGCGTCGAGCGGTGCAGCAGCGCGACGCCGAGTGCCTCCTCGATCGCCGTGACCTTGCGCGCGACGGTCGACGTCGACACGTGCATCTCCTTCGCGACCGCCGAAAAACTCCCCGTTTCGACCACTTTCACGAATGCGCGCATCGCGCCCAGGTGATCGATGCCGGTTTCTCTCGCGCCTCTTTTCATTCGATTCTCGCTGTTGCGTCCCACGCAAAACCGCTTTCGATAATACAGAAGCGAGCTTGTTTTTGCAAAGGCATAGAATGCGAACCCGTCGCGTCGGGAAGCGGCGAACGACGAGCGGCACGAGACACTCAGGAGGGCACGATGACAGAAAACGGCTTCCGCGTCGAAGCGGATCTTTTAGGTAAACGAAGTATTCCGGACGAGGCGTACTACGGCGTCCATACGCTGCGCGCGAAAGAGAATTTCGACATTTCGGGCCGCACCATTGCGTCGCTGCCGTATCTCGTGATGGCGCTCGCCGCCGTGAAAGAGGCCGCGGCCGACGCGAACTGCGAGCTCGGGCTGCTGCCGCGGCCGTACCGCGATGCGATTGCCGCGGCGTGCGTCGAGATCCGCGAAGGGCGTCTGCACGACCAGTTCGTCGTCGACATCATCCAGGGCGGGGCCGGCACGTCGACCAACATGAACGCGAACGAGGTGATCTGCAACCGCGCACTCGAAATCATGGGGCACGCACGCGGGCAGTACGAGTACCTGCATCCGAACGAGCACGTCAACCTCGCGCAGAGCACCAACGACGTCTATCCGACCGCGATCCGGGTCGCGACCTGCTTCGCGGTCGAGCACCTGATCGAAGCGATGGCGCGCCTGCGCGACGCGTTCGCGGAGCGGGCCGACGCGTTCGCCGGTCTGCTGAAGCTCGGCCGCACGCAGTTGCAGGACGCGGTGCCGATGACGCTCGGCCAGGAATTCTCGACCTACGCGGTGATGCTGACGGAAGACATTGCGCGCCTGCAGGAAGCCGGCTGGCTGATTCGCGAGATCAACCTCGGCGCGACCGCGATCGGCACCGGGATCACCGCGCATCCGGAGTATGCGGAGAAGGCGCTGGTGGCGCTGCGGCGCATTACCGGGCTCGACCTGAGCACCGCGCCGAACCTGATCGAAGCGACGCAGGATTGCGGCGCGTTCGTGCAGGTGTCGGGCGTGCTCAAGCGCATCGCGGTCAAGCTGTCGAAGATCTGCAACGACCTGCGGCTGCTGTCGAGCGGCCCGCGCGCCGGGTTCGGCGAGATCAACCTGCCAGCCGTGCAGGCGGGCTCGTCGATCATGCCCGGCAAGGTGAATCCGGTGATCCCGGAAGTCGTCAACCAGGTCGCGTTCGAGGTGATCGGCAACGACCTGACCGTGACCTTCGCGGCCGAAGCCGGGCAGCTTCAGCTCAACGCGTTCGAGCCGGTGATCGCCAGCGCGCTGTTCCGCAGCTTCAGCCATCTGACGGCCGCGTGCACGACGCTCGCGCAGCGGTGCGTGAGCGGTATCACCGCGAATCCGGAGCGGCTGCGCGAAACGATGGAGCGCTCGGTCGCGCTCGCGACCGCGCTGAACCCGTACATCGGCTACAAGCGCGCGACCGCCGTGGCGGCCGAAGCGCACGCGACCGGCAAGTCGATCCGCGAGGTCGTGCTGGAGCGCGCGTGGATGACCGACGCGCAGGTCGAAGAGGCGCTGCAGCCCGAAGCGCTGATCCGGCCGCGCGTGCTTTGACGCCGGCTGCGCGGCACCGGCACCGGCTGCCGGCGGCCCGCGCGCGATAGATCCAGACGCGCCCCCTGCGCGGGGCGCGGCACATCAAGAAACAACGGAGACTCACGATGAAACACAGCAGCGAGCGCCCGGCCGATCCGGCCGGCGGCGCGGATTCCCGTCATGCCGACCCCGATGCGATGTTCGCGTCGCACGAAGCCGGCTATGCGAAGCAGTTGAAGCCGCGGCACGTGCAGATGATCGCGATGGGCGGTGCGATCGGCACCGGCCTCTTTCTCGGGGCGGGTGGGCGCCTGCAGCACGCGGGGCCCGCGCTCGCGCTCGTGTATCTCGTCTGCGGCGTGTTCGCATTCCTGATCATGCGCGCGCTCGGCGAGCTCGTGATGCACCGGCCGACCAGCGGCAGCTTCGTGTCGTACGCACGCGAGTTCATGGGCGAGCGCGCGTCGTTCGTCGCGGGCTGGATGTACTACCTGAACTGGGCGACGACCGGCATCGTCGACATCACCGCGGTCGCGATCTACATGAAGTACTGGGCCGTGTTCACCGACGTGCCGCAGTGGGTGTTCGCGCTCGGCGCGCTCGGGATCGTGTCGGTGATGAACATGATCGGCGTGAAGGTGTTCGGCGAGATGGAATTCTGGTTCTCGATCGTCAAGGTGGGGACGCTCGCGGTGTTCCTCGCGGTCGGCGCCGTGTTCCTCGCGAGCGGCCATCCGGTCGCCGGCCAGATGCCGGGGCTTCACCTGGTCGCGGATCACGGCGGGATCTTTCCGCACGGCATCCTGCCGGCCGTGCTGATCGTGCAGGGCGTCGTGTTCGCGTACGCGAGCATCGAGCTCGTCGGCGTCGCGGCGGGCGAGACCGCCGATGCGCGCAAGGTCTTGCCGAAAGCCATCAACAGCGTGATGTGGCGCATTGCGTTGTTCTACGTCGGCTCGGTCGTGCTGTTGACGATGCTGCTGCCGTGGACCGCATACAGCGCGCACGAAAGCCCGTTCGTGACGTTCTTCAGCAAGCTCGGCGTGCCGTACGTCGGCACCGTGATGAACGTCGTGGTGCTGACCGCCGCGCTGTCGAGCCTGAACTCCGGCCTCTATTCGACCGGGCGCGTGCTGCGCTCGCTCGCGATGGGCGGCTCGGCGCCGCGCTTCGTGTCGCGGATGAACGCGCGCGGCGTGCCGTACGGCGGGATCCTGATCACGGTCGCGATCAATGCGATCGGCGTGCCGCTGAACTACATCGTGCCGGCCCAGGCGTTCGAGATCGTGCTGAACATGGCGTCGCTCGGGATCATCACGACATGGGGTTTCATCGTGATGTGCCAGATCCTGTTCCGTCGCGCGGTCGATCGCGGCGAGCTGAAGGCCGTGTCGTTCCGGATGCCCGGCGCGCCGTTCACGTCGTGGCTCACGCTGGCCTTCCTCGTCGGCGTGCTGGTGCTGATGGCATTCGACTATCCGGGCGGCACGTGGACCATCGCGACGATTCCGGTCGTCGTGCTCGCGCTGGTGGTCGGCTGGAAGCTGGCGAAGCGCGGTGCCGCGCGGGAGCAGGCGGCGGATGCGCTTGCGTCTGCGGCCACGCGCGCCGTCGCCGATCCGGCTCGGGGCGCCTGAAGCGGGTACGCGCCGGGCGCGCCGGCTCGTTCGCGAGCCAGCACCCCGGCGCCCCGTGACAGTCAGTTCAATCCGGTGCGTTCGCCGACCCATCGGCCGAAATCGCCGGCCATCTCGTCGGTCAGCTCGTGGCCGGCGTTGTACAGCCGCGTGTCGTGCGCGACGCCGAGCGCTGCGAGTTTCGCGTCGGCGGTGTCGGCCCACGCGACGGGCAGCTTGTCGTCGAAGCGGCCGTGCATGATCAGCGCATGGAGCGGGCGAAGCGCATCGCGCGGCGCGACCAGCGGATCGATTTCGGGCAGGATGCGCCCGCACAGCACGGCGAACGCGGCGACATCGCCCGGCGACGTGAGCCCGACGCTCGCGCTCATGATGCCGCCCTGGCTGAAGCCGGCGATCACGGTCGGCAACTCGGCGCCCGCACCGTCCCGCGCGCGGAAGGCACGTAGCAGCGTGATCAGCTTGACGCGGCTGGCGTCGGCGCGGGCCGCGTCGATTTCGGGGCCATTCGGGCCGAAGCGCACCGGAAACCACGCGTGCTGGTTGGGCCCGAACGTGAGCGGGGCGCGCAGGAACGCGATCTCGATGCGCGGATCGATGACGTCGGTCAGGTTCAGCAGATTGGTCTCGTTGCCGCCGACGCCATGCAGCAGCAACAGGCGGGCAACGGGGCGGCCGGTGCCCGGGCGCAGCCGGTACTGGAGGCTCGACTCGGGATCGGTGATCAGCGGCAGGACGTCGGTCATTGCGTGGGTCCGGAAAGGGGAGCGATGCGACAGTCTAGTGCGTGCGGACGGGGACGTGAATCGCCGGCGTGCGATTGATTGTTTCCTGTCTGGAATGAATTCGATGCCGCGCGCCCGTCATGCGGGCGCCGGCGGTGCTGTCGCAGCGCCCGGGCTTGCCATCTTCGATCGAACCACGGCCATGCCAGCGCCTGCGGAGGGTGCCGACAGGATCCGGAGCCGGGCCGTCATATCAAGCTGCATCACGACGAGCGTCGGAAGCAAGCTGACTGACAGCGGCGCGTTTCGCTGATGGCTGTCGTTGCAAAAGATCCGTCGACGCTTCGCCGCCGGCGAGCGTGCGCATCGTTGCCGCGCGGATGCGGTGGCTCCGCTACGCCCATCCCCCTCCATCGGCTCGATCGACGTGAGTGAGCGGCGCTGCGCAGGAATAGCCGTTTATCGAGGACGATCGAAAAATTGCGTCCTGACTAACCCGCATCGCTCCGCTGAAACGGCGTCGACGTTACGGCGCGCTCCGCGCACGGCCGCATACACGCATCGAGCGTCTCGCGTGCGACAGCGCCACAGCGTCCCGTGCCGCTAGGGAAAACCATAGTGCGCCCACGAAAGATCGAGTAAGCACGCAGTCAGCTTCGCTGTTCAGAATCGCCGGACTCATTCAAGAGCAAACCAGGAGACAGGCGATGCATGATGGGTTGGTGAAAAAAATCGAAGCGCATCCGAAGTATGCGCAGCTCAAGCGACGACGCAACACGCTCGGTATCTGCCTGACCGTGCTGATGCTGATCGTGTACTACGGCTATATCGCCCTGATCGCATTCGACAAGTCGTTCCTCGCGAAGCCCGTGAGCACCGGCGTGACGAGTGTCGGCGTACCGGTCGGCATGGCGGTGATCGTGTTCACCGTCGTCATCACCGGTATCTACGTGCGCCGCGCGAACAACGAATACGATCAACTGACGCAGGACATCCTGCAGGACGTCGCCCAATGAAGAAGACACTTTCGATGACGCTGGTTGCGCTGCTGGCGGCGGGCGTGTGCGGCGTGGCCGTCGCGGGCGGCGGCGATGTCGGGCAGACCGCCAAGCAGGCGACCAACACCACGGCCATCGTCCTGTTCGCGCTGTTCGTGGCAGGGACGTTGTGGATCACCAAGTGGGCGGCGGCGCGCACGCGTTCCGCCGCGGATTTCTACACGGCCGGCGGCGGCATTACCGGTTTTCAGAACGGCCTGGCGATCTCGGGCGACTACATGTCGGCGGCCTCCTTCCTCGGCATTTCCGCCGCGGTGATGACGTCGGGTTACGACGGCCTGATCTACTCGATCGGCTTCCTGGTCGGCTGGCCGGTCATCACGTTCCTGATGGCCGAGCGGCTGCGCAACCTCGGCAAGTTCACCTTCGCCGACGTCGCGGGCTACCGCTTCGAACAGGGGCCGATCCGCAGTTTCGCCGCGGTCGGCACGCTGGTGGTGGTGGCGTTCTACCTGATCGCGCAGATGGTGGGCGCGGGGCAGCTCATCAAACTGTTGTTCGGTCTCGACTACTGGGTGGCCGTCGTCATCGTCGGTGCGCTGATGATGGTCTACGTGCTGTTCGGCGGCATGACCGCCACCACGTGGGTGCAGATCATCAAGGCGTGCATGCTGCTCGCGGGCGTAACGTTCATGGCGATCATGGTGCTCGCGCAGTACGGCTTCAGCCCGGAGGCGCTGTTCGCCCATGCCGTGGAAGTCAAGACCGCGATCGCCGCGAACGCCGGCAAGTCGCCGGACGACGCGACCCGGATCGGGCTGTCGGTGATGTCGCCGGGCGGGTTCATCAAGGATCCGATCTCGGCCATTTCGTTCGGCATGGCGCTGATGTTCGGCACTGCCGGCCTGCCGCACATCCTGATGCGCTTCTTCACGGTGCCGGATGCGAAGGAAGCGCGCAAGTCCGTGTTCTGGGCCACCACCTGGATCGGCTACTTCTACGTGCTGATCTTCATCATCGGTTTCGGCGCGATCACGCTGGTGCTGACCAATCCGGAACTGTCCGACGTGGCCAAGGGCGTGATCAAGGGCGGCGCGGGCACGGCCAACATGGCCGCGGTGCTGGTGGCCAAGACGGTGGGCGGCGACGTGTTCTACGGCTTCATCTCGGCCGTGGCCTTCGCGACGATTCTGGCGGTGGTCGCCGGGCTCACGCTGTCGGGCGCGTCCGCGGTGTCGCACGACCTCTATGCCACCGTCTTCAAGAACGGCAACGCGAACAGTGCGGACGAGCTGAAGGTGTCGCGCATCACGACGCTGGTGCTCGGCGTGATCGCCGTGTTGCTGGGCATCGCGTTCGAGAAGCAGAACGTCGCGTTCATGGTGTCGCTGGCGTTCGCGGTGGCGGCGTCGGCCAATTTCCCGGTGCTGTTCCTGTCGATGATGTGGAAGGGCTGCACCACGCGTGGCGCGGTCATCGGCGGGTTCCTGGGGCTGGTCTCGTCGGTGGGGCTGACCATCGTGTCGCCGTCGGTGTGGGAGGCGACGCTCGGTTATCCGAAGGGTTCGGCATGGTTCCCGTACACGTCGCCTGCGTTGTTCTCGATGACGATCGGCTTCGTGGGCGTGTGGCTGTTCTCGGTACTCGACACGAGCCTGCGCGCGAACGCGGAGAAGGGCGCGTTCGCCGCGCAGCAGGTGCGTTCGGAAACGGGGCTGGGGGCGACGCGCGCCAGCAGCCACTGAGCGGTAGCCGGTCACGCCCGCCCCGGGGCCGACGATGCGATTTATCGTCGCTCGTCGGCCCCGGGGCGGGCGGCATCGTTTTCATCCGTCCGTCGAATGACTCGCCGGCAATAAAAAATCGCGAATTCGACTGGATTCGCCGATAATGCGCAAACGTTTTACGAAAGCCCGATTGCAGCTAATCCGCGGATTGAATAAATAAAAAGAAAATATCCGAATCCCGGATTTTCCGCCTGCGCCGTAGTGTCGCTCGAAGCCTTGTGGCAGGAGGTTAACGGCAGATTCCGGTAATACTTTAGGGCTCTTTCGTCACAATTGTTCATTTCATTTTTATCAATGAACGATTGATTTCCGGTCATCGGAGCGTCATACACCATCCCCGATAATTCGGCGCTCACATTCTTTCAATAGACCAAACGGCGGTCGAAGCCGGATCGCTGCGGGGAGCTGTACTCATGACCATTCGTCATCGCATTACGCTGCTAGTCGTCCTGACGTTCTTCGCGCTGTCCGCGATCGGCATCTATGCCGTGTACCAGACGCGCAAGAGCGCGTCCGAGGTGCGTCAGGTCACCCAGGGAATCGTGCCGAGCGCGCTCGCGTCGGCGGATCTCGTCGCCGATGTGAAGAACATCCAGATCGCGACGATGACGCTCATCTACGCGCCCGACGCCAATACCGCCGCGCAGGCGCGCGATGAGCTGAAGGCGAAGCAGGCCGCGCTGCGCGCCGCACTCGACGTGCAGGCGAAGTCGGCGGTCGGGCAGGCGCAGGTCGGGCTCGTCTCGCAGGCGAAGGACAGCGCCACGAACTACTTCGCGGCGATCGACGACACCGTGAAGATGAAGACCGACGGCAAGCCCGAGATGGCGCAGGCGTACCTGTTCGCGAACGTCGCGCAGTATCGCGATGAACTCGAAAGCATCGTCGACACGCTGCGCGTCGAGAAGAACCGCCAGAAGGACGACGCGATCAATGCGCTGAACGGGATGCTGTCGACGACGGCGACCGCGATCGCGGGCGTCGCCGGCACGGTGATCGTGCTGCTGACCGCGCTCGGCCTGCTGCTGTATCGCCAGATCACGCGCCCGCTGAGCGGGATGCAGACGGCGATGAGCGAGATCGCGACGAGCCAGGATTTCACGCGCCGCGTGCCGGTGGGCCGGATGGACGAAATCGGCCATTCGATCGTCGCGTTCAACGGGATGATCGAGAAGATCCAGGAGAATGCGGCGCAGCTCAAGCAGAAGACGGCCGACATCCAGGCGATGCTGCAGAACATGCAGCAGGGGATCCTGACGGTCGTTGAAGGCGGCGTCGTGCATGCGGAGTATTCCGCGTACCTCGAAACCATCTTCGAGACGAGCGACATCGCGGGCCGCGACCTGATGGCGCTCGTGTTCGACGATTCGAACATCGGCTCCGATGCACGCTCGCAGGTCGACGCGGCCGTGCACGCGTGCCTCGGCGAAGACAGCATGAACTTCGCGTTCAACGAGCACCTGCTGGTGAACGAAGTCGCGAAGCGGATGCCGGACGGCCGCGAGAAGTGGCTCGACCTGAGCTGGTCGGCGATCACCGACGAGACCGACACGGTCGTGCGCCTGATGCTGTGCGTGCGCGACGTGACCGAGATTCGCGAGCTGACCGCGCAGGCCGGCGAGCAGCAGCGCCGCCTCGAAATGATCGGCGAGATCCTGTCGATCAGCCAGGACAAGTTCCACGACTTCGTGCACAGCGCGAAGGGCTTCCTCAGCGAGAACGAGCGGATGATCCGCCAGCACGAGCGCGCCGATCACTCGATCGTCGCGGCGCTGTTCCGCAACATGCACACGATCAAGGGCAATGCGCGCACGTACAGCCTCCAGCACCTGACGAACATCGTCCACGAAGCGGAGCAGGCCTACGACTCGCTGCGCCGCGCGGACGGCGGCCCCGAGTGGAACCGCGATGCGCTGATGGACGACCTGGCGCGCGTGCGCGAGGCCGTCGAGCACTACGCGACGATCAACGCGGTCACGCTTGGCCGCAGCGGCGACGCGGTGCAGGGCGCCGATTTCCTGATGGTCGAGCGCGCGCACATCAGCGAGAGCCTGCGTGTGCTCGACGGCGCCGATCCGGCGAACGCGGCCGACTGGCACGCGGCGCGCGACGCCGTGCGCCGCATGCTGGGCCAGCTCGGTACGCAGGGCATCGGCGATGCGCTCGGCGGCGTGATCGAGTCGCTGCCGTCGCTCGCGGCCGAACTCGGCAAGCCGGCACCCGTCGTGCATATCGACAGCCACGGCCACCGCGTGCGCAGCGAAATCGCCGCGACGCTGAAGAACGTATTCATGCATCTGCTGCGCAACTCGATGGACCACGGGATCGAATCGTCGGACGAGCGTCGCGCAGCCGGCAAGGCGGCATCCGGCACGATCGACATCGCCGTTGGCGTGGGCGGCGGCGAGCTGTGGTTCGTGCTGAGCGACGACGGCCGCGGCCTCGCACTCGACCGGATTCGTGGCATCGCGCGCGAGCGCGGCTGGATCGACGCCGACCACGATGCGGCGCTGTCCGATGACGAGGTAGCCGAGCTGATCTTCCGGCCGGGTTTCTCGACCGCGAGTGCCGTGACCGAAGTGTCGGGGCGCGGCGTCGGCATGGACGCGGTGCGCAACTTCCTGAAGCGCGACGGCGGCGATATCGCGCTGCGCTTCACCGACGATCGCGTCGGCGCGCCGTATCGCGCGTTCGAGACGATCGTGTCGTTGCCGGCCCGCTTCGCGGCCGACGCTGCTGCGCAGGGCGTCGCGCACGAGCGTGCGCGCAGCGCGGATATCGGCGCGGCGGAGTGACGACGTGATCGTGCAGGCGTGGATGATCCAGATGGCCGCCGCCCTGGCGGGCGGTGCCGTCGTCGCAATCGTGGCGGCGGTCGTGTTTCGCGTGACGCGCAAGCGGCTCGTCGCGGCACTTGAACGCGATACGAAACAGTTGCGCGGCGCGCTCGACGCAGCCGATGCGCGCGTCGCCGACGCGGCGTCGGCGCACGCCGAGGCGGCCGACGCATGGGCGCAGCGCGAGGTGCAGCTCGAGGATGCGCTGGCGCGCGAGACGTCCGCCGCCGGCACGCAGCGCGACGCCATGCAGGCGCTGTCGGCCGATCGAACGGCGCTCGCGCAGCACGCGATGAAGATCGCCGACGAAGCCGCGCGCTTGCGCGGGCTCGCGGGCACCTTCGAGCGCTGGCACGAGCAGATGATCTCGCTGACCACGCAGAACCAGGACATGCGCACGAAGAACCAGGAGCTGTCGGCGATCGTCGCGCACGTGTCGATCGTGTCGCTGAACGCGTCGATCGAGGCCGCGCGCGCCGGCACGGCCGGGCGCGGCTTCTCGATCGTCGCGAGCGAGGTGCGCGGGCTGGCCGCGCGCTCGCAGCAACTGTCGAACAGCTATCGCGACAGCCTGAACCGCAACGATCTCGTGACGGCCGCGACGTTCCAGGACATCCAGGCCGGCGGCAAGATGATCACGGCCGCGCTCGCGACCGTCGAGACGCTGGCCGGGCAACTGCACGCGCGGATCGAAGGAGGCGCGGCGTGATCAGCGCGCAGGCGAAAGCCGGCTTCGAACGGATCTTCTTCGACGCGGCGCACACACGGCTCGCGTCCGGTGGCGCGTGCGACATCCGGCCGTCCGCCGGCCTCGCGCACGACGGGCACGATCACGCGCATGCGAAGTCGCGTGCAAAGCCGAAGGTGCCCGAGCATGTCGCGGTGCTGACGATCTCGGCGCTGCATTTCCGCCTGCTGCTCGCACTGCGCTTCAGCGACGACGACGCGACGCGCCGTCATTTCGCCGGCGCGACGGCGGGCACGAGCAGCCAGCGGCCGCTGCCTGAGGCGTTCATGGAAGTCGCGAACCTGTGCTGCGGCGCGATCAACCAGGCGCTGACCGTGCCGTTTCCCGACCTGGGGATGTCGACGCCTTATCTGCTGAGCGGATCGAGCATCGACTACCTGCACGCGCTGGCGCCGAATCACGTGGCCGCCTACGACCTGACGCTCGATGGTGACGTGCGGGTCGGTGCGACGTTGTGCGTGTGCGCGAACGCGCCGGTCGATTTCCATATGCCGGAAACGGCCACGGTGGATACCGGCGGCGAGCTCGAACTGTTCTGACCGACCCTGATCGACCATTAGGAACCCTTGAGATGACCCTGGACAAACCCGTCAGCAAGGTGCTCGTACTCGACGACAGTCGCGCGCATGCTGACGCGATCAAGCGTTTCTGCGACGAGCACAACCTGGTCGGCCTGACCGTGCGGCGCAACCGGCTGCTGAAGGTGCTGCGCTCGAACATCGACCTCGGCGCGATCCTGCTGGCCGAGGATTACGGCGGCTCACCGGCCGAGAGCGCGATCATCGCGACGCAGATCGATGCGCTGCGCCCCGAGCTGCCGATCATCCTGCGCCGCGAATCGCTCGCGTCGCGCGACGGGCTGCCGGAGGCGCTCGCGCGCGTCGCGTGCGCGGCCTATGTCGCGGACGACATGACGCCGCTCAAGCGCGCGATCGACGAATACCTGTTCGGCCGCGATTACCCGAACGCACTCGTGCGCGGCATCTCGGAGATCACCGAGGCGCGCATCGACAGCCTGTTCCCGGGCATGACGATCGAGCACGAAACGCCGTGCATCGTGCGCGACCAGATCATCTTCGGCGAAGTGTTCAGCCTGATCGCGCTCGAAAGCGCGTGGTGCCGCGGCTACATGCTGCTGCAGACGAGCGAGCAACCGCTGCTCGACATGATCGGCGGCACTCGCGACGCCGGCCGCGCGCCGGATTTCCGCGACGTGAACAGCGTGCTCGGCGAGCTCACCAACCTCGTGTGGGGCGCGTTCAAGAACCGCTATCTCGGCGACGCCGAGGCACTGGCGCGCCATCCGGTGCAGGTGCCGCTCGTCGTCAATCACAAGCAGAAGTTCATCTCGTTCGGCGGCGACTGCCCGCAGCTCTGCTTCAAGTACCGGATGACCGACCCGGCATCGGGGCGCTCCGTCTGCCTCGATCAGCGTTTCGTGTTCAGCCTCAGCTGGTCGCCGGAGGATTTCCGCGAATCGGTGCAGGACGTGGGGCCGATGGTCGAATCGGGCGAACTCGAACTGTTTTGAAGAGTGAAGTCAGCAACAAGGAAAGGAAGGGGAATACGACATGGCAAAGATTCTGGTGGTCGACGATTCGGGTACGGTGCGCGACGAGGTCGCGGGCTTCCTGCGCAATCACGGGCTTGACGTCGCGACGGCCGTCGACGGCAAGGACGGCCTCGCGAAGCTCAAGGCGACGCCCGGCGTGCGCCTCGTGATCAGCGACGTGAACATGCCGAACATGGACGGCCTGACGATGGTCGAGAAGATCCGCGGCGAGCTGGCGAACTCGACGGTCAACGTCGTGATGCTGACGACCGAAAGCAGCCCGGCGATGAAGGAGCGCGGCAAGGCCGCCGGCGTGAAGGGCTGGATCGTGAAGCCGTTCAAGGGCGACGCGGTGCTTGACGCGCTGAAGAAGCTCGCGGGCTGACGCATACCGGGCTTTAGCGCGCCCGCTGCCGCCCGCGCATTCAGCGCTGCGGTTCCGGCTGCGCGACCGCCGCGTCGCCGGTTGCGGCCGGCGCGCGTGGCGCGGGCGTCTGCCATTGCACGACGATCATCCCCGCGAAGATCAGCGCGACGCCCGCGATGCGGCCGGGTGTCGCGAGGCGCTGCGCGAGCCCCATCAGCCCGTAGTGGTCGATCAGCAGCGACGCGAGCGTTTGCCCGGCGACGACGCAGACGATGAAGGTCGTCGCGCCGAGCCGCGGTGTCAGGATCAGCGCGAGCGTGATGTAGATCACGCCCGCGAGGCCGCCGAGCCACATCCACAGCGGGCGCTGCAGCGCGTCGCCGACGAGCGGCGCGTTCGCGCGGGTGGCCAGCAGCATGGGCAACACCGCGAGCAGGCTGACCGTCAACGACGCGACGCTCGCCCACAGCGGGTGGCCGAGCGCGCGCCCGAGCGCGGCATTGCTGCCGCCTTGCAGCGGCACGAGCGCGCCGGCGACGAAAGCCGCGGCGGCGAGCGGAAGGGTGGCGAAGGAAAGGGAAGTCGTCATCTTGGTCGGTGATGAAAGGATGTTGAAATGATTGTTATCCATTAAGATCGCGAATGGAAATTCGTTCTTCGGATGCTTCATATTCCTTTCATGAATAATCTGGCCCGCATCGACCTGAACCTGCTCGTGACGCTGCACGCGCTGCTGAGCGAAAAACACATCTCGCGCACGGCCGTCCGGCTGCACCGCAGCCAGCCGGCCGTGAGCCATGCACTCGCGCGCCTGCGCGAAATCTTCGGCGATCCACTGCTCGTGCGGCGCGCGGGGCGACTCGAACTCACCGCGCGGGCGAACGAACTGGTCGAACCGCTGAACGACGTTCTCGGCCGGCTCGGCGCGCTGATCGAGCCGCAGGCGTTCGATCCGTCCGCGGCCACGCGCGTCTTTCGCATCGCGATGTCCGACTACGGCGCGCGGATCGTGCTGCCGGCGCTCGTGAGGACGCTGCGCGCCGATGCGCCGGGCATCGAGCTGATCGTGTCGCAGGCCACGCGCGAGGCGATGCGGATGCAGCTGATGGACGGCGAGGTCGATCTCGCGCTCGGCGTGCTGCCCGCGTTGCAGCGCGACCTGCACGCGCAACCGCTGTTCGTCGAATCGTTCGCGTGCATGGCCGATGCGAGCCGCCTGCCGCCTGGCGGCGAACTCGCGCTCGACGCTTGGCTCGCGCGGCCGCACGCGCTGGTCGCGATGCGCGACGGGATGGACAACGAAGTCGATCGCGCGCTCGCGCGGTTGAGGCACGAGCGGCGCATCGCGGTGATCCTGCCGTTCTGGAGCGTCGCGAACGACCTGATCGCCGGCACCGACCTCGTGCTGACCGTCGCGCGCCGCAATCTCGATCGCGTGCGCGACGACGCGCGCCTGTGCGTGTTCGAGCCGCCGTTTCCGATCGATTCGTTCGAGTTTTCCCAGTACTGGCACGAGCGCCGGCACGGCGACGCCGCGCATATCTGGCTGCGGCAGACGATCGCGCGCGTCGCGAGCGGCGGGTAGCCGCGCGGCGCGGCCGGCAGGGCGCGCAATTTACAGCGCGCCGCGATATCCGTATCCTGCGGAATGCCGAGGGCGGCGTGGCGGCGCGACAGGCGCAGCACGCCCGGCATCCACAACAATCAGGAACGGGACACCTTCCCATGAAAATCAAGATCGAGCGGGCAGCGCTCGCGCGCGGCGCATGCGTGATGCTGATGGCTGCGCTGGCAGGCGGGTGCGCCGGCACCGGGCAGCAGCAGGCAAAACAGGCCGCCGTTGGCGGCGGTTCGTCGTACACGTGCAACCCCACGCAGTCCGACGGACAGGCGACGGCCGGGAGGGGCGCCAACGGGTGCTATTTCGTGCTGCACGATCCCGCGACGAAACAGGTGCTGCCGAACACGCACTATGCATTCGCGCTTTACACGAGCGCAGCCCAGGACAACCAGGAACTCGAGGTCGAAGGCACGACCGACGCGCAGGGGCGTACGGTCTACGTGCGTTCCGCCGCGCCGATCGATGCGGCGCGCATGGTGCTCGTCCGCACGGTCGGCGACGGCCCGATGGGGCGCATCCCGGTGCTGGTCCGGCCGCAGGACGGCAAGCGCATTCCGTTCGCGCAATACAAGGTCACGGGCTGCAACGGCCTGTACGAAGGCGTGACCGACGAAACGGGGCGCGGCGTGATGTATCGCTGCAAGACGCAGTCGAAGATCGAGGTGTCGTTCTATCAGTCACGCAAGTAGGGTGGGCGGGATGGTGTCCGGATCCGGCCGCACCGCCGCGCAGCAGACGGAGACGCTGATCGCGAAGGGCATCGTCTTTACCATCGCGGGCACGTGCATGCTGGTCGGCACCGCGCTGTACGCGCAGTCGACGCGCGAATTCCTGCGGACGTCGGTCGTCGTGCCGGGGCGTGTCATCAAGCTGAACGCGGGCCCGCATCATCCTGAGATCGCGTTCACGACGCTTGCGGGCGAGCAGGTCGAATACCCGCAGGGCGGCTCGGTGAGCGAGCAGGACGGCGCGACCGTCGAGGTGCGCTACACGCCCGACGAGCCCGGAATGAGCGCACGGTTGAATACGTTCGGCGCGATCTGGGGCGACGTACTGATGTTAGGCGGGATGGGCGTCGTCTTTTTCCTGGGCGGCGTCGGTCAACTGCGGTCGGGCGTGCGTGCGTGGCGCAGCGGGCGCAAGCGCGCGTGACCGCTGGCGCCGCACTGAATCCTGCCGAACTCCGTCGAGCAGAACATGATGAAACACCTGCACGAGACTGCTGGGCCGGTTGCGTTGCCGCGTGAACGCTCGCGTGCGCGACATCGCTGCAGGCTGCCTCGTCACTTCAAAGAGCATCCCGACATGACCATCCGCTTGATACCGTGGCTGATCGCGATCGGCACCGCATGTGCGGGCCTGGCCGCACACGCGGCGGGCACCGCGCATTCGCTTGACGAGGTGCCGGGGAAGTTCAGTTCGCCCGAAGCACGCGCCGCGTACGCGCGCGACATGAGCGGCGCGCCCGAACAGGACGGTTTCGGCGTGCACCTGCCGCCCGGCTTCACGAAACAGGCGCTGGTCGCGCAGCTTGCGCCGGGCCAGCCGCTTGGGCGCGTCGTGCTGGTCGGCGCGAAGCCGTGGCCGCAGCGCCCCGGTGCGTTTGTCGCGATCGTCTGCGCGGCACCGACCGACGGCCTCGCGCGCGACGTGCTGAAATTGGGTGTGCCCACCGATTGTGAGGGCTATGAGCACCACCCCGGTGTCGATGACACGAAGGAGCTGGTCTGGCTGGGCGTGTTCGAGCGCGGTGCGGATGGTGCGCCGTGCCTCGTCGCACGTACCGAACAGCCGCTCGACCAGGCGATCGACTGGAGCCAGACGAATATCGAGAGTCCCGACCCCGCCAGGACGGAGGACGTCGCAATACGGCCCGAGCGGTGGTTGCGGTTCGATCTCGCCCCCTACGCGCTGCGGGCGGGCGATGCGGCATTCGGCGTGCGGGCAGGCTGGTCGGCCGGGTATTCGGGCGGCGGCGCATCGTTCGAGGCGTTGTACCTGTTCCGGATCGACGGCAAGACGCTGCGCGTCGTGTTCGCGCAGCCGATGATGTACTACCAGGATGTCGCCGGCGACTGGCATCGCGACGGCACGCGCGATCACGACATCACGGAGGCCAGCAATACGCTGAACGTGCTGCCGGCGTCGACGGAGGGCTTCCACGACCTGCAGCTGCGCCAGCGCGGCGGCAAATGGCGCCAGACGTTTCGCTGGTCGCCGGCCGACGGCGAGTATCAGCCGCGCTGAAGCAGCGCGATCGTCGACGGCCACGCGCTTCGAACATGACGCAGACATCCGGCATGCAGGTATTCAAGGGCGGCTTCGCCGTGCTGACCGGCACGGTGCTGCTGGTCTTTGCGGTCTTCGATTTCCAGTCGACCCGCGATTTCATGCGGGAATCGATCGTCGTGCCGGGGCGTGTGGTCCGGCTGACCTACGGGCCGCATCATCCGGACATCGTATTCACGACGCGCGCGGGCGAACGCGTCGAATACCCGCAAGGCGGCGAGGTCGACGTCCATCTCGGCGAGGCGGTCGAGGTGCGCTACCTGCCTGCCGAACCGCGCATGAGCGCACGGATGAATACGTTCGGCGCGCTGTGGGGCGACGCCCTGATGATCGGCGGGATGGGCGTCGTCTTTTTCCTGCTCGGCGTCGGCCAACTGCGGTCGAGCGTGCGCGCGTGGCGCAGCGGGCGCACGCCGGCCGCGCGTTGACACACGGGCGCGCTACCGGGCAGAGGGCCCGGCCGTCGCAAATTCCTCGACGACGGCTTCGATCACGGCCTGCACGCGCGCGGTCTTGTAGAGATCGGCATGGGCGACGAGCCACACGTCGAAATGATTGCATCGCCGCGCCATGAGACGCACCAGTTCGGGCTCCGCGTCGGCGCGGAAGCACGGCAGCTCTGCAATGCCGAGCCCCGCTATCGCAGCCTCGACCAGCATCATCGTCGACGAGGTCTGGAACATGACGCGGCCGCGCGAGGTCGGTTCGCCGCACAGCGCGTCCCACATCGTCGGCACCACCGGCTGCTGGTACATCACCAGATCGTGCCCATCGAACGCGCTGCCCGCGACCGGTTCGCCTCGCTCGGCCAGATAGCGGCGCGAAGCATAGATGCCCGTTTCGAGATGCCCGAGCCGCCTGACGATCAGATCCGGCGAATCCGGCCGCAACGTGCGAATCGCGAGGTCCGCATCCCGGCGTGTGAGGTTGGCGATCTCGGCCGATGTCACGCACACGACGTCGATGCCTGCATGCCTGCGCCGCAGGCGGGCGATCGCGGGCACCACGAAGCGCTTGCCGAGCGAGTCGGTCGTGGCGATGCGCACGGACCCGGCCAACTGCTCGTCGAGCCCCATCACGCGGCGTTCGATCGTGAGTGACGCCCGTTCCATCGTTTCGGCCGGTTCGAGCAGGGCTTCGCCCGCGGTCGTCAGCACATAGAGGGTCGGCGTTCGAAGAAACAGGCGGGCGGAGAGTTCATCTTCCAGCGCGGCGATCCGGCGTCCCACCGTCGCCTGGTCGACGTTCAGTTGCGCCGCGGCGCTGCGCAGCGTGCCGGTGCGCGCCAGGGCCAGAAAGAAGCGGGCGTTGTCCCAGTTCATGCGGGTCGACTGTGTCATCGGGCGGGGCGGTGTGCGGGGAGGGTGATGCAAATCTGCATCAGGTAAATGCGAAATTACCACTTTTCTGCATCGCGTTCCGTTTCTAGACTTCCGGCATCCGTCTGGAGGTTTCATGTCCGATTGCAATCCTGTATCCGTCCCCGTGCCGATGACGGCCGCGTATCGCCCCACGGCGCGCGAGCAGCGCTTCACGCTGGCGCTTGTCGCGATCGGCATGTTCATGGCGGTCCTCGATTCGACGATCGTCAACGTGGCGCTGCCCGCGATGCGGACGAGCCTCGGCGCGACGGTCGCCGAACTCGCGTGGATCGTCGACGCGTATACGCTCAGCTTCGCCGCGCTGATTCTCGCGGGCGGTGCGCTGTCCGACCGGTTCGGCGCGAAGCGCGTGTATCTCGCGGGGCTGGCGCTGTTCGTCGGCGCATCGGCGGCGTGCGGCGTCGCGGCGTCCGTGGCCATCCTCGTGGCTGCGCGCTTCGTGCAGGGCATCGGCGCCGCGCTCTTCCTGCCCGCGTCGCTCGCGGTCGTGCGCAGCACCTTCGACGTGCCCGCCGAGCGGGCGCGGGCGATTGCGGTTTGGGCGGGCATCGCGTCGGTCGCCGTCGCCGTGGGGCCGGTGCTGGGCGGCATCCTCGTCGACGATTTCGGCTGGCGCAGTGCATTCCTGATCAACGTACCGACCGGTGCGGTCGCTTTTGCCGGGGCGGCGGCACTCGTTCGGGCATCGGTCGCGCAGCATGTGCGCCACTTCGATTGGGCCGGCCAGGGTGTCGGTGCGACGGCGCTCGGCGCACTGTGTTTTGCCGTGATCGAATTGCCGACGCGCGGCGCTGGCGCTGCGGACGTCTGGGGCGCGTTGCTGGTCGCCGGGCTCGCATCGGTCGTGCTGATCATCGTCGAGCGGCGTGCGCGCAATCCGATGGTGCCGCTGGCGTGGTTTCGCAATCCCATCTTCGTCGCGATGAACCTGATGGGCAGTCTCGTCTATGTCGGCTACTTCGGCTTGCTGTTCGTACTGAGCCTGTATCTGCACGGACGCTTCGGCATGAGTGCTCGGCAGACGGGGCTGACGCTGTTGCCGTTCGCGCTGAGTTTGTCGCTGGGCAACCTGTTGTCGGGAAAGCTGCATGGCCGCGTCCGCCCGGTCCGGTTGATGGCGAACGGCCTTGGGGTGGCGGCGCTGGCGATCCCTGCGATTGCGATCGCGCTCACGCTGCGCGCGCCGTGGCCGGTGGTCTGGGCGGTCATGGCCGCATTCGGCACGGGAACCGCGCTGTCGGTGGCGCCGATGATCGCGACCGTGCTCGAACAGGTGCCCGCGGACGCGGCGGGCGTCGCGTCAGGATTTCTCAATGCGGCGAGACAGGCTGGCAGCCTGCTCGGCGTGGCCATCGCAGGCGCCGCGACGATACTGTTGCCGGATCTGACCGAGGCGCTGTGGGCGATCGCCGCGGTCGGTTGTGTCGCCTATGCGATCGCCGCCTTTGCCGCGCGGACGGCCGGCAAGGCGAGTGGCACGTGACTGGACGCCACACGGAATGTGGAGGACCATTTCATCACCACGGTGCCGTGAACGTGCGTGCATCAACGCCGCGCGTTTGCGCCGCATCGAATCGTGCCGAACCCCAACGAGCGGAACATCATGGAATCCGATCAAGAGACTGCCGAGCCGATCCTGCTGCGCGACGCGCACGACGGCGTCGTCACGCTGCGGTTGAACCGTCCGCAGCAGTTCAACGCATTGTCCGAGGCGATGCTCGCCAGCCTGCACGATGCGTTCGACACGCTGGCGGCCGATCCGCACCTGCGCTGCGTCGTGCTGGCCGCCGAAGGCAAGGCGTTCTGCGCGGGCCACGACCTGCGGCAGATGCGCAGCAAGCCCGAACTCGACTACTACCGCGCGCTGTTCGCGCAGTGCAGCCGCGTGATGCTCGCGATGCGCGCGTTGCCGGTGCCGGTGATCGCGCGCGTGCACGGCATTGCGACGGCGGCCGGCTGCCAGCTCGTCGCCGCGTGCGACCTGGCGATCGCGGCCGATACCGCGCGCTTCGCGGTATCGGGCATCAACGTCGGGCTGTTCTGTTCGACGCCGGCCGTTGCATTGAGCCGCAACGTCACGGCGAAACGCGCGTTCGACATGCTCGTGACTGGGCGCTTCGTCGATGCGGCGACGGCTGCCGCGTGGGGGCTCGTCAACGAGGCCGTGCCCGAGGACGCGCTCGACGCGGCCGTCGCACGCAAGGTCGCCGAGATCGTCGCGAAGAGTCCGGCCGCGGTGAGGGTTGGCAAGCAGATGTTCTATCGCCAGCGCGAGTTGTCGCTCGACGAAGCCTATGCGTATGCGGGCGACGTGATGGCGCGCAACATGATGGAAGAGGATGCGGGCGAAGGGATCGACGCGTTTCTCGAGAAACGGAAGCCCACGTGGCGTTCGTAGTGCGTTGTCGCAGGGGGCGTTGAACGGAACGGCAGGGCCGTCATCCACGCCGTTTCCGCCCGCCGCAACGCAAACGGGCCGCCCGCGGCGGCCCGCCAATCCAGCGGAACACAAGGCGACGCGATAGTGCGCCGCCGCCTCGACGCCGGTTAGCGCCCGTAGCTTCCGGTGCGCAGCGTCGGCTGTTCGCTCGACGCACCCGGCGGCACGATCACGACCGGCACGCGGCGCGCGAGCGCGCACATCAGCTCGTAGCCGATCGTGCCGCTGGCTTCCGCCACGTCATCCACCTTCACCTGGTCGCCCCACAGTTCGACGCTCGACCCGATGCCCGCGTTCGGGCACGGCGTCAGGTCGACGGTCAGCATGTCCATCGACACGCGGCCGATGACGCGCGTCAGCACGCCGTCCACCGCGATCGGCGTGCCGGTCGGTGCGTGGCGCGGATAGCCGTCCGCATAGCCGCACGCGACGACGCCGATCCGCATCGGCCGGTCGGCCGTGAAGCGGCGGCCGTAGCCGACGGTTTCTTCCGGCGACAGCGTCTGCACGCCGATGATCTTGCTCGTCAGCGTCATCGCGGCCATCAGCGGCGTATCGGCGATATCCCGTGCCGCACCCGTCGGCGATGCACCGTACAGGATCGTGCCGGGCCGCACCCAGTCGCGGTGCGCGCGCGGATGCCACAGCACGGCTGCCGAGTTCGACGTCGAGCGCTCGCCCGGAATCCCCGCGGTGGTCGCATCGAACTGGTCGAGCTGCCAGTCGACTTCGCCTTCGTCGGCGTTCGCGAAATGCATCATCAGCGTGATCTTGCCGATCGACGGCGCGCTCGCCGCGCGCTCCCACGCCGCACGGAAAGCGGCCGGGCGGTAGCCGAGCCGGTTCATCCCGGAGTTCATCTTGAGCTGGATGTCGATCGGCTGTTGCGGCTTGGCGGCGATCAGCAGGTCGAGCTGCTCGTCGCAGTGCACGGCCACCGTCAGCCGGTGACGATCGGCCAGCTCGACGTCGGCCGGCTCGAAAATCCCTTCGAGCAGCAGCACGGGCTTGTCCCAGCCGAGCTCGCGCACGCGCACGGCTTCGTCGAGATCGAGCAGCGCGATGCCGTCGGCGGCGGCGAGGCCCGCGTAGATCCGTTCGATGCCGTGGCCGTAGGCATCGGCCTTGACCACGCCCCACACGCGCGATTGCGCGGCGGTGCGGCGGATGAAGTCGAGGTTGTGGCGGATGGCGTCAGGGCGGATATGGGCGACGATGGGACGGGGCATGGCGATGTCTCGGGTCGGATGTCGTTCGGCGCGCGTGGCGGCGCGGGTTCGGCAGGCTGGCGCGACAACGCGCCGAGCCAGTGTTGAGCGCTATATTATTGGTGTTCGACCAGTTTTAATTAACTTTTTTTTCGACGATTTGGTGGAAATTTTGGTGTCTGACCGCGCTGGCTGCGGCGGTCGGCGGGCCTTGCAGCCGAGTCTCCCGTCTAGAAAACCGGTACGCGAACAGCGTGGCGCGATGCTAAGCTCTCGGCGATCTTGTCATTGATCAATGTAATTATAAAGGAGGAGACTGTTGATGACGACGTCCCAGCTGTGCCTGTTCATCGTGGCGCTGTTGCCGTTCCCGATGACGTTTCTCGCGAAGGCCCGCAAGGGCTACGACAACCGCGTGCCGCGCGACTATCTGGCGAAACTCGAAGGCTGGCGCGCCCGCGCGCAGGCCGCGCACCAGAACGCATGGGAAGCGCTCGCGCTGTTCACGGCCGCGCTGGTGGTGGCGTGGCACAACGGCGCGAACGTGCATCGCGTCGACCAGCTTGCGATGGCGTTCGTCGCGATCCGGATCGTCTATACGCTGATGTACCTGCTGAACTGGGCGTCGCTGCGTTCGCTCGTGTGGTTTGGCGGGATGGCGTGCGTGGTCGCGTTGTTCTTCGCTGCGCCGTAAGCCGCGTGTGCCGGCGCGGCCGGCGCGTTACTTGCCGGTCGCGCCACCCGTGCCGCGCACGAGACGGTCGTTCGATGCGGGCGCAACGATCGTGCCGGCGAACGGCGCGGCGTCTGCTTCTTCTGCTGCTTCGCGGTGCAGGAAGGCGATCAGCGGATCGAGCAGCCGGTGCCGTGTCGATGGATTGCGGCGCAGCACGAAGCGCCACGACGCGGCGCGTTCGAGGCCCGGCCGCAGCGGCACGAGACGCCCGCTCCGCAGCTCCGGTTCGATCAGCGGCGTGCGGCCGAGCGCGATGCCCGCCCCGCCGACGGCCGCGCCGATCACCTGGCTGAAACTGCTGTAGCGGACGATCTTCGTTTCGAAGTCGCCCGGCAGGCCGAATTCCGCCGACCAGTTGCGCCAGTCGATCTCGGGCGTGTATTCGTTCATCTCCTGCAGCAGCCGGCAGCGGCACACGTTCCCCGACGCGAACGGATGCAGCTCCGGGCTGCAGACCGGGAATACGGTTTCCTGCAGCAGCACGTCGTCGTCGGTTTTCAGGCGATGCGCCGGCACGTTCACGATCGCCAGATCGACGCCGTGGCGCGAGAAATCGGGTTCGTCGTCGAGCGCGACGGCGTGCAGCGGCGTTTCCGGATGGCTCGACGAGAATTCCGCGAGGCGGCGCGCAAGCCACATCGACGAAAACGACGCGTTGGCGGATACCGTCAGCCGTTGCGCGGTGCCGCGAATCTCGGCGCAGGCGTCGGTCAGGCGCGACAGCGCATCGCTGACGGCTGGCAACAGGCGCGCGCCGGCCGGCGTGAGACTGATGCCGCCGAGCCCCGTACTGCGTTCGAGCAGCCGTGCGCCGAGCGATTCCTCGAGCGCGCGGATCTGGTGGCTGACCGCGCTCGTCGACACGTTCAGCTCGACGGCCGCGCGCGCAAACCCGCCGAGGCGGACGGCCGCCTCGAAAGCCCGCAATGCGCTGAGGGGAGGGAGGTGCGACATGCGGGGTATTGTAGTTGACTCAACACCCGTTGAAAAATCATCTTTTGCCGCGCACGGGTGGCGCGGGTAGCCTCGATCCGGTCAAGAAAAAACATCATCGGACACTACCGGAGGGCTTCATGTATTTCGACCGACGACTATGGGCAATGATGGCGGGACTGCGCTGGCGGGTCGCCGCGGCCGTCGCGCTCGGGCTGCTCGCGATGGGTGTCGGGATCCTGCGCTTCGTGTTTCTCGGCCGCGTGCTGGCGCTGGTCTTTTCCGGCGCGCCGGCGCGCAGCATCGGCGAAGCCGTCGTTGCAACGGCGGCCTGCGTGCTGCTGCGCGCATGGCTCGACCATCGCCGCACGATGCTCGCACAGCACACGGCCGGGCGCGTGCAGGCCACGCTGCGCGCGCGGCTGTTCGACCGGATCGCCGCGCTCGGCCCCGCCTGGTTCAGCGGCGAACGCACGGGCGGCGTGATGCTGGCCGTCGTCGACGGCGTCGAGCAGTTGCAGACCTTTTTCGGCACCTATTTGCCGCAACTCGTGATCGCCGCCTGCGCGCCGGTGATGATCTTCGCGGTGCTCGCCTGGTGGGACGTGCCGACGGCCGCGATCCTGCTGGTCGCGGCGCTCGTCACGCTCGCGCTGCCGCAACTCGTGCATCGCGCCGACAAGCGCGCGGCGCTCGCACGCTCGGCCGCCTTCAAGGCATTCGGCGAGGAATTTCTCGACGCGGTGCAAGGCCTGCCGACGCTGAAGGCGTTCGGGCAAGGCACGGCGTTCGGCGCGAAGCTGGCCGCGAAGGCGCGTGCGCTGTCCGACAGCACGTTCTGGGTGCTCGCGCTCGGCCTGCTGACGCGGCTCTTCACCGATCTCGGCACCGGCCTCGGCGCGGCCGCCGCGATCGCGGTCGGCGCGTGGCGCGTGCGGCACGGCGACATGAGCCTCGAGGCGCTGCTGATCGTGCTGATGGCCGGCAGCGAAATCTTCCGGCCGCTGCGCGACCTGCGTTCCGTGTTGCACCAGGGGATGATCGGTCAGTCGGCGGCGAATGCGATTCACGCGCTGCTCGAAGCGGATAGCCATGCACCGGCCAACGACGCGCCGCGTGTGACGGGCCTGCGGCCGGAGATCGCGTTCGACGCCGTCAGCTTCGCGTATCCGGGGCGCCGCGCGGACGCGCATGCGGCGCTGAGCTTCTCGGTTCGTGAAGGCGAGACGGTGGCGATCGTCGGGCCGAGCGGCGCGGGCAAGTCGACCATCGTGCGCCTGCTGCTGCGTCAGCACGACGCGCAGGGCGGCGCGATCCGCATTGGCGGCCACGACGTGCGCACGCTCGATGCCGGCCAGGTACGCGAGATGATCGCGGTTGTCGCGCAGGATGCGACGCTGTTCGACGGCAGCGTGGCCGACAACCTGCGGCTCGGCCGCCCCGACGCGAGCGACGCGGACATGATCGCCGCCGCGCGCGCGGCCAACGCGCACGATTTCATCTCGGCGCTGCCCGATGGCTACGCGACGCGCATCGGCGAACGCGGGCTCATGCTGTCGGGCGGCCAGCGCCAGCGCCTAGCGATTGCCCGCGCGCTGCTGCGCGATGCGCCGATCCTGCTGCTGGACGAGGCGCTGTCTTCGGTCGACGCGGAAAACGAAGCGCTGATCCAGCAGGCGCTCGATCGGCTCACGCGCGGGCGGACCACGCTCGTGCTCGCGCACCGGCTGTCCAGCGTGATCGGCGCCGACCGCATCCTGGTGCTCGACCAGGGGCAGGTAGTCGACGAGGGCACGCACGCGGCGCTGATCGCGCGCGATGGCCCGTATCGCCGGTTGATGGGGCCGCAACTGGAAGCGGCCATCGAATCGGCCGGCACGGCAACGACGGCCGGCGCGACCGCGCGCGCGTCGTCGGGCCCGCAGGTGCGGCCACTGAACGACGATGCGGCGGAGATCGGCTGGCCGGAAACCCTGCAGACGCTGCTGCGCTTCGTGCGTCCGTGGACGGGCAAGGTCGTGCTGACGGTGCTGTTCGGGATCGGGCGTGTGCTCGCGTTCATCGGCGTTGGCGTGATCGGCGCGCTGGTGGTCGGCGCGGTACCGGGCGGCCACGTGAACCCGACGCTCGTTACTGCGCTGCTCGTGATCGCGCCGGTGGCGGCCGTGCTGCACTGGCTCGAATCGTGGCTCGCGCACGACATGGCGTACCGGCTGCTCGCGGAAATGCGCATCGCGCTGTTCGCGACACTCGAACGCCTCGCGCCGGCCGGGCTGCTGCGCCGCCGTTCCGGCGATCTCGTGTCGCTCGCGACGCAGGACGTCGAGACGGTCGAGTACTTCTATGCGCATACGCTGGCGCCCGCGTTCGTCGCGGTGCTCGTGCCGGCCGCCGTGCTGGTGCTGCTCGCGTCGGTCGCGTGGCCGCTCGCGCTCGTGCTGCTGCCGTTCCTGTTGTGGGCCGGGCTCGCGCCGGTGCTGGCGCGAAGCGACGTCGACCGGCTCGGCACCGGCGCGCGCGAAGCGCTCGGCCAGCTCGGCGCGCACCTGACCGAAACGATCCAGGGGCTCGCGGAGCTGACCGCGTTCCAGGCCGTCACGCGCCGTCGCGCAGCGTTCGTGGCCGAAGTCGATGCGTACCGGAAGCAGCGCGCAAAGCTGCTCGACGACCTTTCGACGCAGAGTGCCGCACTGGAAGTCGCGAGCGGGCTCGGCGGGCTGGCCGTCGCCGCGCTCGGCGCGCTGCTGTGCGCGCGCGGCTGGTTTCCGCGCGAGTCGTTGCCGCTGCTGGTGCTGATTGCGGTGGCCGCCTTCATGCCGGTGGCCGAAATCGGCCAGGTCGCGCGCCAGCTTGCCGACACGATCGCGTCGACGCGCCGCCTGCGTGCGCTGGGGAAGGAGCCCGTGCCGGTGACGGACGGCGCGGAGGCGATGCCGGCCAATCCGGCGGTGCGTTTCGAAGCCACGTCCTTTACGTACCCGGGCCGCAGCGTGCCCGCGATCGACCGCGTGAGCTTCGAGGTGCCGCCGGGCAGCACGGTCGCGCTGGTCGGTGCGTCGGGCGCCGGCAAGTCGACGGTCGCGAGTCTGCTGCTGCGCTTCTGGGATCCGCAGCATGGCCGCGTGACGCTCGGCGGCGTCGATCTGCGCGACTTGCGGCTCGATGACTTGCGGCAGCACATCGCGCTGGTTGCGCAGGATACCTACCTGTTCAACGACACGCTCGAAGCGAACATCCGGCTTGCCGCGAACGACGCGTCCGACGCGGACGTGCAGCGCGCGATCGACCATGCGGCGCTCGGCGACTTCGTCGCGCGGCTGCCGGACGGGCTCGCGACGCGCGTCGGCGAACGTGGCGTGCAGTTGTCGGGCGGCCAGCGTCAGCGTGTCGCGATTGCGCGCGCGTTCCTGAAGGATGCGCCCGTGCTGATCCTCGACGAAGCGACGTCCCATCTGGACACGATCAGCGAGCAGCAGATCCGCGCGGCGCTGGAAGACCTGATGACGCAACGCACGTCGATCATCATCGCGCACCGGCTGTCGACCGTGCGCAATGCCGACCTGATCCTCGTGATGGCGCACGGCAGCGTGATCGAGGCCGGCCGGCATGCGGACCTGATGGCACGGCAGGGCGCGTATGCGCGGCTCGTTTCGCATCAGGCGAGCGGGGTCGCGGCGTGAGCGGCCGGCGAACGCTGCTTCAACCCGTGTTGTCAGCGTACGGCTATTGACAACATATGTTGTGTGATTGTCTAATTCTTCATCGCGTGTTGCGCGAGCCCGGTGGCGGGCGGCCCGGCATCATTTGACGGGCCGCGCCAGCCGGGCGCACGCTACATGCCACCGGAATTCGACCCTTTCGCCCGACATGCCGCTTTCCCTTTCCCCCGTCATCGCCGGCGCGCCGTTCGACATCGGCGTGCGCCTCGGCGAGCTCGCCCGTCCCGTGTTCGATGCCTGCATGCAGCAGAGCAGCGCGTGGCAGGCCGTGCGCCGCTGGCGCGGCCATCCGTTCGTCGCTGCGCTGCGGCAGGCCGCGCTGGCCGCGTATCCCGATCTCGTCGCGGAGCTGGACGGGATCGCGGCCGGTATCGGCTGGCCGGCCGAGGACATCTTTCTGTGGAACTGTCGCGGCGAGCTGATCCACAACGCGCCGGACGGTTGCACGACGCTTGCCGCGCGCGACGCGAATGGCACGCGCTGGATCGCGCACAACGAGGACGGCGATCCGTACCTGCGCGAGCGCTGCCTGCTCGTCGACGTGCAACCGGCGGGCAAGCCGGGCTTCGTCAGCTTCTATTACCCCGGCTCGCTGCCGGGCCATACCTTTGCCGCGAACCGCGCGGGCATCGCGCAGGCAATCAACAACCTGCGGATCCGCACGCCGGCAGCGGGCGTGCCGCGCATGATCCTCGCGCGCGCCGTGCTCGATGCGACGTCGCTCGACGCGGCGGCCGGCGTGCTGCGCGGTCATGCGCGTGCAAGCGGCTTTCATCACACGCTGGGCGCGACCGGCGATGCACGGCTGCTGAGCATCGAGGCGAGCGTCGCGCGCTGTTCGGTGATCGACGTCGCGCGGCTCGCGGGGCATGCGAACCATCTCGTGCATCCCGGCTGCGACGCGGAAGCGCAGATCGTCACGCAATCGTCGGCCGACCGCCAGCGCCGCGTCGATGCGCTGACGCCCGCCATCGACGCAATCGATGAAGCCGCGCTGCTGCGCGTGCTCGGCGATCGCGCACCGGAAGGGCTGCCGATCTATCGCGACGATCCGTCCGACCCCGACGACGAGAACACGCTGGCCACGGCCGTGTTCGCGATCGGCGCGGCATCGATCGATTTCACCATTCACCAACAGGGCGCGCAGTGTTTCGCGACGCGCATCGTGCCGTCCGGACGCGCGCACGACGCATCCTGATCCATGAGGCAACGCATGACGACCGTTTTCCATCGCGCTCCGCGCGCCACCTTGCCCGTTGCCGTCGCAGGCGACGGCATCGAGATCATCGACTCGACCGGCAAACGCTATATCGACGCCTGCGGCGGTGCGGCCGTTTCGTGTCTTGGCCACAGCAACCAGCGCGTGATTGATGCGATCAAGCGGCAGGCGCAGCAACTGGCGTATGCGCATACGTCGTTCTTCACGACCGACGTGGCCGAGGAGCTGGCCGACCGGCTCGTCGACGCCGCGCCGGCCGGCCTCGAACACGTGTATTTCGTGTCGGGCGGCTCCGAGGCGGTCGAGGCCGCGCTGAAGCTCGCGCGCCAGTATTTCGTCGAGAAGGGCGAGCCGCAGCGCCGCCATTTCATCGCGCGGCGCCAGAGCTATCACGGCAACACGCTCGGCGCGCTCGCGATCGGCGGCAATGCGTGGCGGCGTGAGCCGTTCCTGCCGCTGCTGATCGAAGCGCACCACGTGAGCCCGTGCTTCGCGTACCGTGACCAGCAGGCCGGCGAAACCGACGAAGCGTATGCGCAGCGTCTCGCGGACGAGCTCGAGCAGAAGATCGTCGAACTCGGCGCGGATAACGTCGCGGCGTTCGTCGCGGAGACGGTGGTGGGCGCAACGGCCGGCGCGGTGCCGCCGGTGCGCACGTACCTGAAGAAGATTCGCGCGGTGTGCGACAAGTACGGCGTGCTGCTGATCCTCGACGAGATCATGTCGGGGATGGGGCGCACGGGCTATTTGTACGCATGCGATGAAGACGGCGTCGCGCCCGATCTGCTGACGATCGCGAAAGGGCTCGGCGCGGGCTACCAGCCGATCGGCGCGACGCTCGTCAGCGACCGCATCTACCGGACGATCGTCGACGGCTCGGGCTTTTTTCAGCACGGCCACACGTACCTCGGCCATGCGACCGCCTGCGCGGCCGCGCTCGAAGTACAGCGCGTGATCGCCGAAGAGAAGCTGCTCGACAACGTGAAGGCACGCGGTGAGCAACTGCGCGCGTCGTTGCGCGAGCATTACGGCGCGCATCCGCATATCGGCGACGTGCGCGGCCGCGGGTTGTTCGTCGGCGTCGAGCTCGTGCGCGATCGCGACAGCAAGGCGACGTTCGATCCGGCGCTGAAGCTGCACGCGGCAGTCAAGCGCGAAGCGATGCAGCGCGGCCTGATGGTGTATCCGATGGGCGGGACGATCGACGGCGTGCACGGCGATCACGTTCTGGTCGCGCCGCCTTTCATTTGCACCGCGCAGCAGATCGATACGATCGTCGAGCGGCTGTCGGGCGCGATCGGTGCGGCGCTCGCGTCGGCCGGCGCGTGAGCGGATTCGTCGAACCTTCTCCGGACCTCGCCATGACCAACAGATTGCCTCCGTTCGATCCCGCATCGGCCACCGATGAGCAGAAGGCCGTGCTGGCCGACATTCTCAGCGGCCCGCGCGGCAACCTGAACGGGCCGTTTCTCGGCTGGATCGCGAGCCCCGAGCTTGCTCAGCACGCGCAGAAGCTCGGCGCGTTCTGCCGCTATCGCACGGGCCTGCCGCTGCGCCTGTCGGAACTCGCGATTCTCGTGACGGCCGCGCGCTGGCGCTCGCAGGCCGAGTGGCACATCCACCATCCGATCGCACTCGACGCCGGTGTGCCGGTTGCGACGGCCGATGCGATCCGGCGCGGCGTCGCACCCGCCTTCGAGTCGGACGACGATGCGCTGATCCATGCGTTCGCGAGCGAGCTGTACGACACGCGGCGCGTGAGCGACGCGACGTTCGCGCGGGCGGAAGCACGCTTCGGCCACGAAACCGTCGTGAATCTCGTGGCATTGCTCGGCTACTACGCGCTCGTCGCGATGACGCTGAACACGTTCGGCATGCGCGCGGAAGGGCAGACCGAATTGCCGTTTCCGGAGTAACGGCGGCGTTTCGACAGTGCCGGAGCAGGGGCGGCGATACGTCTGACGAACACCGCGCCGACCTGTTCCCGGCACAATGCAACCAAATGTATTCATGCGGGATCGATGGCCGATCGCCGCGTATGATGGCTTGTTCACGTCGATATGAGCGGTGAGCAAGCATGACGAGTACCCGCAAGACCTTGATGATCGCCGGTGGGCTCCTGGTAGCCGCAGCCGGCACTGCCTACGTGATGCTCCTGCGCGCGGACCACCGTGCGATCGAAGATGCCGGCATCGGCGATTCGGCCGCGCCCGTTGCCACGGCGCCTGCCAGCAACGATCACGCAGTGCAGGGCACCATCGCGCCGCCGGCCCCGGCCGCCGCGACGGCGCCGAAGCAGGCGGCTGTTGTGCCGCCAACACCTGCACCCGCGCCGGACACGACGGCACGCGTCAGTGCTGCACCTGCTCCCGCCGTGCCGGTTGTCAGCGACAAACCGCAGCCGGTGACGAAGCCGAGCGCACCGCCGCCGAAGGTCAACGTCGTGACCGTCGATGCGCAGGATTCGACCCCGCCGGCACCGCCGCCGGCCGCCAAAGCTGTGCAGCAGGCCGCGCCTGCACCCGCGCAGGTCACGCAACGCGCGCCGCGCAAGCGTGACGGTCTCGAACGCCACGCGGCCGCAGCACCCGCTGCAACGAAATCCGAAACGCCGGAGACGGCCGCACTCGTCAGGGAATCGGCGAAGCTCGACCCGTCGTTGCCGCCGCCGTCGATGTCGTCAATGTCGTCGAGCAGCAGTTCGTATCGGCAGGGCAGTTCGTCGTCGGGCTCGAATCCGGTTGCTGCCGCGATGACCGAGCAACTGGTCAGGGAGTCGAGCAATTTCAAGACGCCGGCCGGCGGTGTGGCTGCCGGTACGAAATGATGTCGGCTGTGCGTGTTGAAACGAAGCGCGACGATGGGCGCCACGCGAGCAGTCCGGCGTGGCTGCCATCGATCGCTCATGCGACAGGTAGATAGCGTTCGACCAGTCTGGACCAGAACGCGGAACCGACGACCAGGTTTTCATCGTTGAAGTCGTAGGTCGCGCTGTGCAGCGTATTCCCGCCGTCGGTCGGTCCATTGCCAATCCGCAGGAAGCTGCCGGGGCACGCCTGCAACATGTAGGCGAAGTCCTCGCTGCCCATCAACGGAGCCATCTGTTCCGTCACTTGCGCGTCGCCCACCAGTTCTTTCGCGACTTTGATCGCAAGCTCGGTTTCGGCCGCGCTGTTCGTCACCACCGGGTAGCCTTCCACATAATCGACGACGGCGCCGAGGCCGTAACTGTCGGCCTGCGCGTGCACGAGCGCGGTGATTCTTTCTTTCAGCATCCGCCGGACATCCGCATCGAACGACCGGACGCTGATGCTCAACTCGACTTCGCCCGGGATCACGTTCGGGGCCGATCCGCCCGCGATCTTTCCGATCGTCACGACCGCGGACTGCGTCGGATCGACGTTGCGCGACACGATGGTCTGCAACGCCATCACGATGCTGCCTGCCGCGACGATCGGGTCGTTGGCCAGGTGCGGGCGGGCGGCGTGCCCGCCCTTGCCGATGATCTTCACGAAGACACGGTCTCCCGCGGCCATGAAAGGCCCGGTGCGAAACATGAACGTACCGGCCGGCGCGCCCGGATGATTGTGCATGGCGAACACCGCGTCACACGGAAAACGCGTGAAAAGACCTTGCTCGACCATGCGTCGGGCACCGCTGTCGAAGCCGCGCTCCTCGGCAGGCTGGAAGATCAGATGTACGGTGCCGTCGAATCGCCTGCGTTGGGCAAGGTGCCGGGCCGCGCCGAGCAACATTGCGGTATGGCCGTCATGACCGCATGCATGCATGCGTCCCGGATGGCGGCTCTTGTGATCGAACGTATTGCGTTCGTCGATCGGCAACGCGTCGATGTCGGCGCGGATCCCGATGCGACGTTTGCCGGAACCCAGCCGCAGCGTGCCGACCACGCCGGTACCGGCGATGCCCGTCGCGACCGTGTAGCCATATTCCTTCAGGCGAGTTGCCACGATTTCGGCGGTCTGCACTTCCTCGAATGCCAGTTCAGGGCAGCAATGCAGCGTATAGCGGAGCTTGCGCAGGTCATCGCCAAGCGGCTGCAGATCGGGAATGGAACTGAGGTCAGGTAAAAGCATGTGCGATCCAGGAAAAGTGAGGACGACTAGAAGGGGCCCCAATGTATGGCGACGCCAGTCGCAATGGCGACGACGCAGATGGCGAACCAGGCAATCAGCAGCGGCGTGACGAAACGCACCCACTTGACGTAGGAGATGCCGGACGTTGCGAGTACGGCCATCAGGACGCCGGAAGTCGGGTTGAAGCAATTGACGATGCCTTCGCCGAGCAGCACGGCATGTACCGTGACCTGTCGGGTCAGGTGCAGCGTGTCGCCGAGCGGTGCGAAGATCGGGATGAGCACCGCGGATTCGCCTGACCCTGACGAGATTCCGACATGGATCAACGCGGCGCTCAGGAACATGCAGATCGCTGCCATCGTGGCGTCGAGCGGTGCAAGCATGCCGGCAAGCGCGTTGACGATCGGGTCCATGATCCTGCCGTCGGCGAGCACGATCGAGATGGCCCGTGCCATACCGACCACGAGCGCGCCCTTGACGAGCCCGCCGCAGCCGTGAAGGAAGGTGTCCGCGATCGCGCCCGGGCGCATGCCGCTCACGATCCCGGCAGCGATGGCCATGACGAGAAACATCGCGACCATTTCGATCTCGGCCCAGTTGCGCGTCGACGAACCGTAAACGAAGATCGCCAGGCACACGACCACGATGCCGATGACAGCGAGTTGCCGGGCGTTGAACCGTTGCGCGGACGAGGGCGGCAGGGTGCGGGCCCCGGGGATCGCCGGATCGGAAGCCGCTGCGTCATTCGTTCGACAGGCGTGGATTCGGGCGACGAGGAAAATGATCGTGGCCGCCACGAACGCGACATACACGCCTACCCGGAACGTCATGCCGGAAAACATTGGCAGCCCGGCCAGGCGTTGCGACAGTCCGGTTGTGACCGGATTGAGGATGCCCGTGTTGAAGCCGGCATAGGTGCCCAGGTAGATCATGCCGGCGCCGGTTTCTTTCGGCAGTTGCATCGACTCTGCGAGCAGCAGCCCGAGCGGGACGAACGCGACGACCGAATTCGTCACCACGCCGAGTGTGCCGAGCAGCGAAAAGATGCAGCAAATGATGGCGACGTACCAATGTGCGCGCGCTCCCGGCTTGACCTGCGCGAGTGCACTGCGGACGGCGCCGGTCGACTCGAGTACGGCCAGTGCGCCGCCGGTGAACAGGATCAGAAAGATGATGGGCGCGGACGAGATCATCCCCTTTGCCAGCGCGACAAACATCTCGCCCGGCATCACGCCGTGCCCGGCAACCGGTTTCAGGCTGTTCGGCACGACGAAGCCGATGCCGTTGCTGACCGTACGGGCAAACTCGCCGGACGGCACGATCCAGGTCGCGATGGTGGCGGCCACCAGCATGACGAACAGCAGCACATAGGGGCTGATCGGCTCCTTGCCGCTGCGCGCGCGGGTTGGCGGGCGTGGTTGCCACGCGCCGTCGACTGACCGGCTGGTGTCGTTCATGTTGCTCCTCCGTTGTTGTGCTCGAGTGCCAGGCCACTCGGCCTTTCTGGTTCGACGCCGGCTGGTGGCATTCCCTGACCGGCTCCGGGGCGCAGTATCAGGGAAGATCGATCTGGAAAGTTGCTCGGATCGCGGCGAGAATGTTGCATTGAATGCAACATGGGAGCCGGCGTTGGATACGGTCGAATGGAGTCTTTCGGAGCGCACGCTGCAATACCTGGCCGCGATCGCCACGTACGGTGGGATGCGCCAGGCAGCGCTGGGTCTGGATGTGAACGTATCGACGATCAGTCGGCAGGTTGCCGTCGCCGAGCGTGAGCTTCGGCTATCGCTGGTGACGCGTCGCGGCCGGGAAATGGCGTTGACGGAAGCGGGGCGGATGGCGGTCGATTATTTTCGCGACTGCGAGCGCAACGCCCGCCGGTTTCGCACGCAACTCGACGAATATCGCGGCCTCAAGCGGGGGCAGGTCACGATCGCCGTCGGCGAAGGGGCGGTAGCGAGCCTGGTCTCGATCGTCCTCAAGCCGTTCCTGGAGAAATATCCGGATATCACCGTGGAGTTGCGCACCGGCTCGCTTCCGCAACTCCTGTCGATGACGCGGGAGGACCAGGTCGATGTCTGTGTGTCGATCGGCGCGACGACGGATCCGACATTGAACGCGCGCCTGTTCCGGAGCGAGCCCATCTGCGCGATCTTCTCGGTGAACCATCCGATGGCTTCGCGCAAATCGGTGAAGATGGAAGCGCTCGTCAACGAGCGCATTGTCTTCATGCCCGCCGAGTTCGGGTTGCAGGCGCACGTCGATGCGATCCTGGCCGATATCGGGCGCACGTACGTTCCAGCGTTCCGCTGCGACCGGTTTTCGACGGCAGTCGCGATTGCGGCACAGAATCTCGGTGTTGCGTTCATGACGCGTACCGCGGCCCAGGAGAGGATCGCCGCAGGGCAGGTCGTCGCGGTGCCGCTCGATCATCCCATTGCGCGCGCTTTCGATCGCTACGTGGTCACGCGTGCGGGGCGGCGGCTCGGTCCGGCCGCGAACTTTCTTCGGCGGGAAATCGTCAGGTTGATGTCGGCCGTGTAGAGGGGGAGGCTGCTTCAACCGTCGTTCCCTGCCCGTCACGGATTCACAAAAAAGGACCCCGCACGCCGACCAAAGCATGCGGGGCCAAGAGAGACAAACTGTTGTGCCGATGGGCTGACGCGCGTTACGCGGCGACCGCTTCCTCGGCCTGCGGTTGCGCGGCGGCAACCGGCGCCACGTCCTGCCGGATCAGGTGGTCGAACGCGCCGAGCGATGCCTTCGCGCCTTCACCGACCGCGATCACGATCTGCTTGAACGGCACCGTCGTCACGTCGCCGGCCGCGAACACGCCCGGCACCGACGTCGCGCCGCGCGCATCGACGACGATTTCGCCGTGCTTCGACAGTTCGACCGTACCCTTCAGCCATTCGGTGTTCGGCACGAGGCCGATCTGCACGAACACGCCTTCCAGATCGATGCGCTGCGTGTCGCCCGAGCGCAGATCCTTGTAGACGAGCCCGTTCAGCTTGCTGCCGTCGCCGGTCAGCTCGATCGTTTGCGCCTGCGTGACGATCGTCACGTTCGGCAGGCTGCGCAGCTTGCGCTGCAGCACTTCGTCCGCGCGCAGTTGTGCGCCGTATTCGATCAGCGTGACGGCCTTCACGATGCCGGCGAGGTCGATCGCGGCCTCGACACCCGAGTTGCCGCCGCCGACCACCGCGACACGCTTGCCCTTGAACAGCGGGCCGTCGCAGTGCGGGCAGTACGCGACACCGCGGTTGCGGTATTCGCGCTCGCCCGGCACGTTGATTTCGCGCCAGCGTGCGCCGGTCGCGAGGACGATCGTCTTCGCCTTCAGAACCGCGCCATTCGCGAGGCGGATCTGGTGCACGTCGCCCGGAATCAGCGCGTCGGCGCGCTGCACGTCCATGATGTCGACGTCGTACTGCTTCACGTGCTGTTCGAGCGCGGTCGCGAACTTCGGCCCTTCGGTTTCCTGCACCGACACGAAGTTCTCGATTGCCATCGTGTCGAGCACCTGGCCGCCGAAGCGCTCGGCCACGACGCCCGTCGCAATGCCCTTGCGCGCCGAGTAGATCGCCGCCGCCGCACCTGCCGGGCCGCCGCCGACGATCAGCGTATCGAACACCGGCTTGTTCTCGAGCGACTTCGCGGCACGTGCGCTCGCACCCGTGTCGAGTTTCGCGAGGATTTCCTTCACGCTGCTGCGGCCCTGGCCGAACGATGCGCCGTTCAGGAACATCGTCGGCACGGCCATGATCTGGCGCGACTCGACTTCGCTCTGGAACAGCGCGCCGTCGATCGCGACGTGACGGATGCGCGGATTGACCAGCGACATCACGTTCAGCGCCTGCACGACCTCCGGGCAGTTCTGGCACGACAGCGAGAAATACGTCTCGAACGCGTAGTCGCCGTCGAGTGCGCGGATCTGTTCGATCACGTCGTCGTCGAGCTTGATCGGGTGGCCGCCCGTCTGCAGCAGCGCGAGCACGAGCGATGTGAATTCGTGGCCCATCGGGATGCCGGCGAAGCGGATGCCGGCCGGCTTGCCGGGCTCGCCGATCGAGAACGACGGCTTGCGCTCGGCGTCGTCGCGGCGTTCGGTCACGGTCACGCGATCCGTCAGCGACGCAATCTCGTTCAGCAGCGCCAGCAGTTCCTGCGATTTCGCGCTGTCGTCGAGCGAGGCGACGAGTTCGATCGGGCGCGTGATCTTTTCGAGGTACGCTTTGAGTTGGTTCTTGAGATTGGCGTCGAGCATGGCGTTTCGGATTCCGTATTAATGATTCTGGTCGGGCACGTCGTGCCGGAGGAGGGCGCGGGCCGCATGCTGCAGCGGCCCGTGTTGGTGTGTCTCGCGCGCCTCGAGCGAGGCGCGCGGAGCGATCGTCAGATCTTGCCGATCAGGTCGAGCGACGGGGTCAGCGTTTCCGCACCCGGCGTCCACTTGGCCGGGCACACTTCACCCGGGTGCGCCGCGATGTATTGCGCAGCCTGCACCTTGCGCAGCAGTTCGCCTGCGTCGCGGCCGATGCCGTTGTCGTGGATTTCGCACAGCTTGATCTCGCCTTCCGGGTTGATCACGAACGTGCCGCGCAGGGCCATCCCTTCTTCCTCGATCAGCACGTCGAAGTTGCGCGACAGCGTGAGCGTCGGGTCGCCGATCATCGGGTACTTGATCTTGCCGATCGTGTCCGACGTGTCGTGCCAGGCCTTGTGCGTGAAGTGCGTGTCGGTCGACACGCCGTAGATTTCGACACCCAGCTTCTGGAATTCCGCGTAACGGTCGGCGAGGTCGCCCAGTTCGGTCGGGCAGACGAACGTGAAGTCGGCCGGGTAGAACACGACGACGGACCACTTGCCCTTGAAGTTCTCTTCCGAGACGGGCACGAAATCGCCATTGTGGTAAGCGGTTGCCTTGAACGGCTTGATTTGGGTGTTGATGATCGGCATCTGGAGAATTCCTTTGCTTCAGTGGTGAGTGGAGTGTTGCCAGTATCCGGGTTCACCCTGAGTTTGTGAAATTGCTTGTTTCAATCCGGGGCATCGGGAATTTCTATCTGCTTCCGGCCCTTGATTGGGTGGGGCTTGCGGGGGAGAGGCTGTTGATGCGCGGGATGGGCCGGGTGCCCGCTGAACGCGGGTGGAGGGGGGGCGGTTTGGCGCGGCGGAGAGTATCCGGTGGTTGCTAGGCGAAGGCAGATTCGTTTCGGACGCGCGGATCAGATGGCGGCGTGGACAGGGGGCCTTGCTGCGGGCATCGGATCAGATCTGATAGGGCACGCGCACGCCGGGCTCGCTGGCGGGAAAGTCTTTCGTGTTGCGCGACACGAGCAGCAGCCCGTTGACTTGCGCCGATGCCCAGACGATCGCGTCGGGCAGGCGCACGCGCCGTTCTTTGCGAATTGTCATAGCACGATTGGCAATCGTACTGTCGAGTGCGATGAGGTCGAATGACGAGAGCCATGCGCGGATCGCCGCTTCGTTATCGGCCGATGCACCGACGAGGACTTCCATCCACGAGATCGTGCTGATCGCACGATAGCTGTAGCGGCCGAGTTCTACGCGGGCAGCTTCCACGCCGCCCAGATAATCGATCAGGATGTTGGTGTCGAAAAGAGCTTTTACCATTCCGAGCGCAATTTCTCCTGGTACGCGAGCCCGTCGATCGTGTGATCTTTCCAGAGGCCGAAGACGTCGTCGGCGAGCGGGCGTTGCTTGTGCAAGGCGATGTAGGCATCGATCGCGTCGCGGATGATTGCGGCGCGGGGACGATGTTCAGTCTCGACGATGGCGGCCAGTTCGTCGAGTTGGCCGTCCGACAGATCGACCAGAATCCGGCTCATGATAGCCTCCGATATATGATATGCATATCATATATATGCGATTGCAGGTATGCAAGCGTTGAGGCAGGGTGAGGCCTGACGCATCCCCCTCAAATCCCCGCCATCTTCCTCAGCCACTCAGCCAGCCGCCTGGCCCCGTCCGGCATGTCCGCGTCCGCGCGCGTGCACAGGTAGTAATCGCGCCCGTCGTCGAGCGCGTGATCGAACAGCTTCACGAGCTCGCCATTCGCCAGCTCGCGCTCGACCAGCGGCGCGCGCAGCAACGCCGCGCCGAGATCCGCGAGTGCGGCGCTCAACGTCAACTGGCCGTCCTCGAACATCGGCCCCACCGCATGCGACACGTGCTTCACGCCCGCGCCCTGCAGCCAGTTGACCCACGTGCTGCGATCCTCGTCATGCACGAGCGGGGCGCGCGCGAGATCGGCCGGCGTGCGGAACGGCCCGTGACGCTTCAGGAACGCCGGACTGCACATCGGCACCATCGCGCCTGGCAGCAGCCGCTCGCAGCGGTAGCCGGGCCAGTCGCCGGTGCCGAAGCGGATCGACAGGTCCGACGCATCGCTGCGGTAGTTGCGGTGATGCGCGTACAGCACCGTCACGTCGACGTCGGTGTTGTCCGCCAGGAACGCGTGCAGCCGCGGAATGAACCAGCCGATGCCGAGCAGCGGAATCAGGCTGACGGTGATCTGCCGCAGCGACGACCGGTCGCGCACAAAGCGCGTCGCGCTGCGCAGCACCGAGAACGCGGCGCTGATCGAGCGGTAGTAGTCGCGACCTTCGTCGGTGAGCGCGAGCAGCCGGCCCTCGCGCACCGTCAGCGGCGTCTGGATGAACGCTTCGAGCAGCTGCAGCTGATGGCTCACAGCCGACGGCGTGATGTCGAGCTCGCCCGCCGCCGCGGTGACCGACCCGAGACGCGCGAACGCTTCGAACGCACGCACCGCGCGCAGCGGCGGATCGTGCGGCAATTGTTCGATATTTTTCATGTGTCGAATTTTATCGAAAAGTCAGGGTGAGTGCCAACATGAAAATATCCTGTAATTACAACTATTTAAGTTAATGTGCCGAGAACGGCATAAGCATCCAACAATTGGGTATTTGGGGTTTGGGTGCTGAATATTTAATATTTTTCATGTTTTGATCCGATTCACCGATCCCCGCACATGAAAATCGCTTTTCTCCCCGCCAGCCTCGCCTTCTCGGCGGCCGCCCTGGTCGCCTCCGTTCCCGCGTTCGCGCAATCCGCTCCGCAGACGATCCTGATCGGTCTCGCCGCGCCGCTCACCGGCCCGTCCGCGCGGATCGGCAAGGATCTGCAGAACGGCGCGCAACTCGCGATCGACGACGCGAACGCGAAGCATCCGACCATCGGCGGCAAGCCGGTCGTCTACAAGCTCGTCGCGGCCGACGACCAGTCCGACCCGCGCACGGCCGTCGCGGTGGCGCAGCAACTTGTCGACAAGCACGTGATCGGCGTCGTCGGCCACTGGAACACGGGCTGCAGCGTGCCGGCGTCGCGCGTCTATCGCGATGCGGGCATCCCGCAGATCGCGCCGGCGTCCACCGGCCATCAGTACACGCAGCAGGGCTACGCGACGGCCTTCCGCATCATGGGTCACGACGATGCGGGCGGCAATTTCACCGGCGCGTACGCGGTGAAGACGCTGAAGGCGAAGCGGATCGCGGTGATCGACGATCGCACGTCGTTCGGCGCGGGGCTCGCCGACCAGTTCATCAAGGGCGTGCAGGCGAACGGCGGCGCGATCGTCGATCGCCAGTACGTGAACGACAAGACGACCGACTTCAGCGGCGTGCTGACCGCGATCAAGGGCAAGCGCGCGGATCTCGTGTTCTTCGGCGGCCTCGATGCGCAGGCTGCGCCGATCTCGCGCCGGATGCGCCAGCTCGGCGTGAACGCGCCGCTGCTCGGCGCAGGCGGCTTCGTGAGCCAGACCTTCCTGTCGCTCGCGGGCAAGGACGGCGACGGCGTGACGGCGCTCGAACCGGGCCTGCCGCTCGACCGGATGCCGGGCGGCAAGGCGTTCGACACGCAATACCAGGCGCGCTTCCACGCCCCGATCGAACTGCATGCGCCGTTCGCGTACGACGCGGCCGCCACGCTGATCGCGGCCGCGCAGAAGGCCGGCACGACGCAGCCGGCGAAGCTGGTCGCGGCGGTGCGTGCGATCGACCGGCCCGGCGTGACGGGGCGGATCGCGTTCGACAATGAAGGCAACCTGAAGGACCCGGCCTTCACGATCTATCAGGTGCGCGGCGGCAAGTGGACCGTCGTCGACGTGCTCGGCGGCTCGCGCACCGCGACCAAGTAAGCGAAACAGCGTAAAAAAACCAAGACGACCCCCATGACCGAAGCGACCCAGACACCCGCCGCCGCACCCGAGGACACGCGCCTCGGCATCCTCGCGCGGCGCCGCATCGAAGCGGAAATCATCAAGCCGATCTACGAGATCATGAAGCGTGAGTTCGGCGCCGAGCGTGCGCAGGCCGTGATCGCGGAAGCCGTGCGCGGCGCGGCCGTCGACGCCGGCCGCACCTTCGCCGCGCAGGAGCCGGACGGCGCGAGCGTGAAGTCGTTCATCGCGCTGCAGGTGCTGTGGGAGAAGGACGATGCGCTCGACGTCGAGGTGCGGCGCGCGGACGATGCGCACTACGACTATGACGTGCATCGCTGCAGCTACGCGGAGATGTATCACGCGATGGGGCTCGGCGAGATCGGCCACCTGCTGAGCTGCGCGCGCGACAGCTATTTCATCCAGGGCTATGCGCCGGACGTTGCGCTCACGCGCACGAGCACGATCATGCAGGGCGGCAAGCGCTGCGATTTCCGCTACGCGCTGCAAGCCGCGCCGGAGAACGGCGATGCGTAACGACACCGCCCATACCCATGCGGCAAGCGCGAGTGCGCCGCGCGTCGACGGCCATCGCCTGTGGGCGTCGCTCGACCGGATGGCGCAGATCGGCGCGACGCCGAAGGGCGGCGTCTGCCGCCTCGCGCTGACCGATCTCGATCGCGAGTCGCGCGACCTGTTCGTGCAATGGGCGCAAGACGCCGGCTGCACGGTGCGCGTGGACCAGATGGGCAACGTGTTCGCGCGCCGCGCGGGTCGCAACCCCGACGCCGCGCCGGTCATGACGGGCTCGCACGCGGACTCGCAGCCGACGGGCGGTCGCTACGACGGTATCTACGGCGTGCTTGGCGGACTCGAGGTCGTGCGCGCGCTGAACGACGCGGGCATCGAGACCGAGCGCCCGATCGACGTCGTGATCTGGACCAACGAGGAAGGCTCGCGCTTCGCGCCGGCGATGGTGTCGGCCGGCGTGTTCTCGGGCGTCTATACGCTCGAATACGGGCTGTCGCGCACTGACAGTGCGGGCAGGACGATCGGCGAGGAACTGGCGCGGATCGGCTATGCGGGCGCCGAGCCCGTCGGCGGCTATCCGGTGCATGCGGCGTATGAGCTGCATATCGAACAGGGCGCGATCCTCGAACGGGCCGGCAAGACGATCGGCGTCGTGACGGCCGGGCAGGGGCAGCGCTGGTACGAGGTGACGTTCACGGGTGTCGACGCGCACGCGGGCACGACGCCGATGGAATTCCGCCGCGATGCGCTGGTCGGCGCCGCGCGGATGATCTCGTTCGTCGAAGTGCTCGGCCGCCGTTACGCGCCGTACGCGCGCGCGACGGTCGGGATGATCGAGGCGCGGCCGAACTCGCGCAACACGGTGCCGGGCGGCTGCTTCTTCACGGTCGAATTCCGTCATCCCGACGACGCGGTGCTCGACGAGCTGGATGCGGCGCTGCGTGCGGAGCTGGCGCGCGTGGCCGACGAAACGGGCCTCGGCGCGCAGATCGAGCAGATCTTCACGTATGCGCCGATCCCGTTCGCGTCGCGCTGCATCGACACGGTGCGCGATGCGGCACAGGCGCTCGGGTTGTCGCACATGGATATCGTGTCCGGCGCGGGTCATGACGCCTGCTATGTCGCGCGCGTCGCGCCGACGGGGATGATCTTCGTGCCGTGCGTCGACGGGCTGAGCCACAACGAGGCCGAAGCGATTACGCCCGAGTGGGCGGCGGCGGGCGCCGACGTGCTGTTGCGTGCGGTGCTGCAGAGCGCGCAGGAAGCCTGAGTCTGAGCCTGAGCGTGATGGCGGCGGTCTGGCGAGAGCGTGTGCTCCGGGCCGCGCCGCGCCGTTTCGCGCCTGACGACGCGAACGCGCGGTTCGCGTCAGGCCGTTGGCGAATGTCGATCGATATATCGCCGCATCACATGGAACGCCGTATCGGTGCGCCCCGGCATCGTCACCATCGCGCCATCGGCCGCGAAGCCGAGCTTTTCGTAGAACCGGTACGCGGCTTCGCGTGCCGTGCACCACACGAGCGCGGCCCCATGTGCTTCCGCATGCCGCACGCAGACCTGCACCAGCACGCGCCCGAAGCCCAGGCCGCGAACCGCAGGGTGGACGGCCATCCCGCGCAGCCGCCACGCCGGCCGCGCGCGATCGTCGTCGCGCCACGCCTCGCAGAGCGACGCAACGGCGACGATGCCCGATGCGTCGCGTACGCCGACGTGCAGGGTCGTCGGCGCATGGTCGCCAGCCAGTTCGCACGCGTTCAGATCGCCGTTCAGCAGGATCGTCGCCCGGAGCGGGTGTGTCTGCGCGGCCTCGATCGATGCGATGGTGAACAGCGTGTCGTGTGACGTCATCAACGTTCCTTGTGTAGTCCGGCCGCGCGTTACTGAGCGGCCTTGCGCCGCGCCATATACGCGAGATACGCGACGATCTGGTCGAGTTCGCGGTCGCTCAGCTGATCGGGCGGAAACGCCGGCATGCTGCGGCCCGGCCAGTCGCGCACCGACGCCGGGTTGCGGATGTAGCGGCGCAGCGCGGCGGGCTGGAAGTAGTCGACCGGATTCATCGGCGTGTTCAGGTCGGGGCCGGCGTGGCTGCTGCCCGCGCCGTCGATGCGGTGGCACGCGAGGCATTGCGTGACGAACAGGTGCTGGCCGGCGCGCGCCGGGTCGTTCGCGGGCAGCGCGGCATCGACGGCAAGCGACGGCCAGCGCGCGAGCGGCGACGATTCGATCGTGACGCGCACGATCTGATACGGCCATTGCTCGCCGCGCACCGACGACGCTTTCGGCCCGAGCCAGACGAGATAGAACGGCCCCGCGCTGACCGCCTTGCCCGGCAGTGTCGGCCATGGGTGCGCGGGATCCTCGATCGCGAGCCATGCAACGGCGCCGGCCGGCGCGCGGTGGCGCACGAGCTCCAGCGGCAGTTGTGCGGCGAAACCGTCGGCCGCGCGGGTTTCGAGCACGCCGTCGGCCGGCAGCGTGTCGCCGAGCAGGTCGGCGAACGGCACCGCGCGGAAGGTCATCGGTTTGCCGTACGCGATGTCGCGCGGCACGCGGATCGTCGCGGCGTCGGGGCGCGCGAGCAGCGCCTGCGGCGTGAAGGAGCGGGGCGTGTCGCCGGTCGCGAGCTCGAGCGCGGACTCGGCGAATGCGCGCTGCCCGAGCAGGCAAACCGTCAGCAGCAACAGCGGAAACAACCGGCGCTTCAGCATTCGTTCTCCAGGGAGGGCAGGTTCGGCAACGGCGGGAGGATACCGCGCGCCGTGCCGATGGCATGAGTCGGGCGACAGTCTATCCGGTACGGGCGCGGCCGGCACGGGAAACGGACGTCAGGCGATGGTGTATCGTGCTCCGATGTGCCGCGTGGTGCGGCCGGACAACACGACATGGACCCTTCCGTCGCCCGCGCGCTCGCGCATATCCGGCAGGCCTGGCCGCACGGCCGTCCGTCCGGCGCTTGGCCGGTGACGCTCAACTTCCATCCGGACACGCAGGTCGACGGCGTCGGCACCCTCGAGCGGATCGTCCGCGACGGCCTCTACCGATCCCAGTTCGAAACGGCGACGAGCAACGGCGGCCTGACTGCGCATCCCGGCGGCGCGCGCTGGTTGTGGGAAAGCCGGATGTTCGGGCAGGCCTACGATGCCGCCGATCCCGTCTGGCGGCCGAAATACGGCGCGCTGAATCATTGCCGCGATCCTGCCGGCGGATCGCGCCGTTTCGGTTCGTGTCACTTGCGCCTGCGCAGCCATGTGCTCGAACGGACGACGTTCTGCTATCCCGACAGCTACTACGAGCCGCGGCATTTCGCGATCCACGACGGCACGCCGCTGGTCGCGCTGGCGACCGAGAATCGCGACGGTTTCGATCCGCAGCTCGACAACTACATCGAAGCGCACGTGCACGGCGTGGTCAGTCTGGCCGACGACGTCGAGGCGATCGTGCTCGATCCCAGCTATCGCGATACGCCGGTCGAGGCCATCGCTCGCCGCTCGGGCTGCCGGGTCGAGTGGCACGACGGCTTTCGGCTGTCGCTGGCACGGCTGGAGGCGTGCCGGCAGTTTCGCGGCGACGCGGCAGCCGACGCGATCGCACGCATCGGCGTCGATCGCGTCGTGACGCCCGCCACGCTCGACCGTGCCCGCGACGGGCTGCTCGACTACCAGACCGCCAAATGGGTGTGGCACTGCGTGGCGCGTTTCGGACAGGACGAGCCTGGCAGCGAAACGGCCGGGCGTTAGCGTTCACCGCGATCGAGTCGGTCGAGGGAAGCGACCGACCGGCGGGCCGCACCGTCCTCACTGACCCGAACAGCGCAACGCTGCCTCGGGGAGCGGCTTGTCCCGGGCCGGTTCGAAATCGGCTTCGCGCGCGCCGGAGGGCGTCAGCGACACGAAATGCATCGCGTCGCCGCGCGCCGGGAAACCGGCGATACCGGTCGTGCCCCACGGAATCGGCGAAGGCTGCGCGCCGCTCGCGGCGATGCCGGCCGGCGACAGTGCGAGCGTCAGGAGCCGCCCGTCGCGGATCGGCACGTACGCACGCGCCCCGGCGACACCGATACTGGATTCGCGCACCGTCGCCGGCAGGCAGCCGAGCGTCGCGGTACGCTGGCCGTCCGGATCGATCAGCATCGCGACGCCGCGACCGTTCGCGGTCGTCGTGGTGACGATGAAGCGGTCGATCGCCGGCACGTAGGCCGCGGAATAGACGTAATACTGGATGGCGTCGTTCAGTTCGCCCAGCATCTCCAGCTTCGCGGTCACCGGGTCGAACATCGCGTACTCGAGCTTCGCATCGGTACTGTCGTCGATGAACTTCTGCCAGACCAGCAGCGCCTTGTGCGGCGAACCGGCGATCACGGGCCACCATTCGCGGCGGTGCGGCGCGACCTCGACATGATTCAGCACGCGCCCGGCGGCGTCGTAGGTTTTCACGTAGACGCCGTTGCCGGTGCCGAGATTGTCGACGCCGCCGCCGTCGATCCAGTCGGCCGAATAGAACACGACGAAGCGGTCGGCTGCCGTCGCGACATGCCCCGAGTGGCCGCCCGATTCGACGTCATTCGGGTAGGGCTTGATCGGCTTCAGGTCGCGGCGGTACACGCCGTAGCGCTGGCTGACCTCTTGCGGTGCGTTCCAGCCGTCCTCGAACGTGACGAAGATGTCGCCGCGCGCGTTCTGCGCGATCGACACGGGCTCCTGCGCCTCGGGGCGGCTGATGAACGTATGGACGTGCAGCAGGTGCGGCTTGCCGGGCAGCCATTCGCCGACGTACACGTCGTGCGGCCAGTTGCCGTTGCGCAGCGCGCCGCGCGGCACGATGCCCGAGCTGCTGAAGAACACCCAGCGCTTGCCGTTGCCGGCGTCGGCCACGCCGATGCCGTGCATGAAGCTGCGCGGATCGACGGCCGGGCGGGATGACGGGGCGTCCGGCACGGTGACCGTATGCACGGCCGGCGTGGCGGCGAAAGCCGGCGGCGGCACCGTGACGATGCAGCATGCGCCGCACAGCGCGGCCGCGACGCACTGCGCGACCGCCTGTGCCGGGCGCGCTCGCCGCTTCATTCGACGGTCACCGATTTCGCGAGGTTGCGTGGCTTGTCGACGTCGGCGCCGCGCGCGCAGCCGACGTGATACGCGAGCAGCTGCAGCGGGATCACGTTGACGATCGGCGACAGCAGGTCGCCCGATTCGCGCACGCGGATCAGGTGCGTGTCGCGATCGGCGTCGATCCCGAGCTGATCGCCGGCCAGCACGTAGAGCCGCCCGCCGCGCGCGCGCACTTCGGCCATGTTGGATTTCAGCTTCTGGAACAGGCGATCGTCCGGCGCGATCGTGACGACCGGCATCGCGCTCGTGACGAGCGCGAGCGGGCCGTGCTTCAGTTCGCCGGCCGCATAGCCTTCCGCGTGGATGTAGGACACCTCCTTGAGCTTCAACGCGCCTTCCATCGCGATCGGGAAATGAATCCCGCGCCCGAGGAACAGCGCATTCTCGGTGCCGGCGAACTTCGCGGCCCAGCCCATGATCTGCGTTTCGAGCGCGAGTGCATGGCCGATGCGCTCGGGCAGCGCACGCAACTGCTTCAGGTGCAGCGCGACCTGCGCCGCGTCGAGCCGGCCGCGCAGCTGCGCGAGCGTCAGCGTCAGCACGAACAGCGCGACGAGCTGCGTCGTGAACGCCTTGGTCGACGCGACGCCGAGCTCGATGCCGGCCCGCGTCAGGAACCGCAGCGGCGCGTTGCGTGCAATCGTGCTGGTCGCCACGTTGCAGATCGCCATCGACAGTTGCTGGCCCATGTCGCGCGCCCGCTCGATCGCCCCGATCGTGTCGGCTGTCTCGCCCGATTGCGAAATGCCGACCACCAGCGTGCGCGGATCGGCCACCGTATCGCGGTAGCGGAATTCGCTGGCGATCTCGACCTGCGCGGGCACGCCCGCGATGGCCTCCAGCCAGTATTTCGCGGTCAGGCCCGCGTAGTAGCTGGTGCCGCAGCCGAGCAGCAGCACGCTCCTGACGCGCGACAGCAGCGCGAGCGTGCCGTCGGTCGCGTCGAACAGCGCCGGCGAGATCGTGTCGATGCCGTCGAGCGTGCTGTCGATCGCTTTCGGCTGCTCGAAGATCTCCTTCTGCATGAAGTGCTGGTACGGGCCGAGCGCGGCATCGCCGTCGCGCGCCTTCACCTGGCACAGCGGGCGCTGGGCCTCGTGCCCGCCCGAGTCGACCACGGCGATGCGGTCCGGCGTGATCAGCGCGACGTCGCCGTCTTCCAGATAGACGAAGCGGTCGGTCAGGTCGCCGAGCGCCGCGCAGTCGGACGCGAGGTAGTTCTGTTCGGCGCCGATGCCGATCACGAGCGGCGAACCGGCGCGCGCGGCGACGAGACGCTGCGGCTCGCGCGCGCTCAGCACCGCGATCGCGTATGCGCCGTGGAGCCGCTTGACCGCGCGCACGACCGCGTCGAACAGGTCGTCGCGGTAGAGGCTGTGGATCAGGTGCGCGATCACCTCGGTGTCGGTCTGGCCGCGAAACGTGTAGCCGCGCTCTCGCAACTCCACGCGCAGCGCGTCGTGGTTCTCGATGATGCCGTTATGTACGACCGCGATCGTGTCGCCGGACATGATCGGATGCGCGTTCATTTCCGACGGCGCGCCGTGCGTCGCCCAGCGCGTATGCGCGATGCAGGTCTGCGCTTCGAGGCCCAGCGTCAGCACGCGGGCTTGCAGGTCGGTCACGCGCCGCAACGTGCGTTCGCTGTGCAGGCGGCCGTCGTCCTGCACGGCGATGCCGCACGAGTCGTAGCCGCGATACTCGAGCCGGCTCAGCGCATTGACCAGTTGCGGCACCTGATTGTTCAGGCCGCTTGCTTCGACGATTCCGCACATGATTCACCTCATCCACAAAAGGTTGCCGGCCTGCCGGCAATGGGCGGCAGCACGGTGTCAGGAACGGCGCCGCACGGCACCGGGTGGGTGCCGTGTGTGGCGGCGCGGCGCCGCTGATCTACTCGCGGGGCGGCGGCCCTGCGTGGGCGACCCATTCGATGCCCGAGATCGAGCCGTTCGCGTCGTGCGACGCGACGAGAATGCGCGTCGTGCGCCGCGTGCCGCGCCGGCGGGCGCTGGCCAGCACGGTCGGCGGCACCGAGCGCACCTTCGCGCTGGCCGAGCGCCGCAGCATCTTCGACACGCGCAGCCGGTAGGCCAGCGGATGCACGACGCGTCCGGCGATCAGCCACATGACGATGGTGCCCGCGATGAGCGCGATGCTGGTCGCGTAGAACACCATCTGTTCGATCGGCATCTCGGCCGGGTTGAACGGCAGCAGGTAGCGGTACGTGTAGATGCAGATCGATGCCCAGACGGCACCCACCAGCGCCGGCCGCAAGAGCCGGAACCAGACGACCAGCACGGAGCCGACGATGCGGCCGCGCTCGGCGATCATTTCGCGCGGTGCGCGCAGGGAGAGGTCAATAATCGGCGCGTTCTTCATGTTGAATGCCTCGGTCGGGGCTGACCCATACGGCCCGCTTGCCGCGGCCCCGCAGCACGATGGCAGGCAGGGCGACGACGGTGGTGATCATGCTGATCAACCAGAAGGCGACGGGATACCAGACGGTGTCCAGGAAATACATCAGGAGTTTTTCGTCGTAACGACGATCGATCATGCTGCCGATGATCAGTTGCAGGATGCAGGTGGCGACCAGCAGCATCCCGTGCCAGTGCGGCACGACCGATACATGCCAGCTCTGCGGCAGCTGGTACACGACATCGATCAGCGCGAGCAGCAGGATGAACGACATCGAGTACGCCCACGCGATGCCGATCAGGTACTCGGCGAACAGCGGCCACATCATCATCTGCGTCGGCCGCGCGAGCGTGCCCGCGTACTTCATCAGCACCTGGATGCCGCCCTTCGACCAGCGCAGCCGCTGCCGGTACAGGCCCTTCAGCGTTTCGGGCATCAGGATCCAGCTCAGCGCGTGCGGCTCGTACACGACACGCCAGTCGCGGCACTGCAGCTTCCAGCTGATGTCGATGTCCTCGGTCAGCATGTCCGAGCTCCAGTAGCCGACGTCGGCGAGCGCGGTCTTGCGGAACATCGTGATCACGCCGGATACCGTGAAGATGCGGCCGTACACCTGCTGCGTGCGCTTGATCAGCCCGACGATCGACGAGAATTCGCCGACCTGCATGCGGCCGAGCAACGACGTGCGCGTGCGGATGCGCGGATTGCCGGTCACGGCACCGACGCCCGGATCGGTCAGGAAATGCTCGAGCATCCAGCCGATCGCATCGTGCGCGAGCAGCGCGTCGCCGTCGATGCACAGCAGGTATTCCGCGTTCGACACGGCTGCCGCGGTCGTGAGCCCGACCGCCTTGCCTTCGTTGCGCGCGTGATGGATCACGAGCAGCCGCGGGATCTCGACGGCCAGCTCGTTGAGGATCTCGCCGGTGCGATCCTGGCTGCCGTCGTTGACCGCGATGATGTCGTAGTTCGGATACTGCATCCCGTTCAGGTGGCCGATCACGCTGCGCGCGTTCGCGGCTTCGTTGAAGCAGGGCACGACGATCGAGATCTTCGGGACCCCGCTCGACGCGATCGTCCGCGTGGACAGCTCGCGGCCTTCCTCGAGCAGGAAGTAGTGCACGACGCCGCCGATCATCCACAGGTATGACATGAAGAACGGGTAGTAGAAGACGAAATCCTGCAGGCGCTGGATGATGCTGTGAGTTGTCATGGCGTCTTCGTCCCCTGCGGTTTCTGCATCTGCATCAGTGCGTTGATCGACGTCGGGTCGAGGCGCGACTTCAGCGACATCACGTCGCGCATCGCATCGAGTTCCGGCAGGCCGTTCAGGAAGTTGTCCGGGTAGTAGCCGAAATTCACCGCGCCCTCGCTGCGCAGCCGCCGCATCTGCGTGAGCAGCGTGCTGGCGGGGACCTCCTTGCGCGCGTGCCAGTCGTACGACTGCAGTTCGAACACGGTGCGCCGCAGCCCGAGCTTCTTCGCACGGACGGCCTTCACGAGCTGGTCCAGCCAGCCGTCGGGATCCTTCGCCTGCTCCATGTACGGCATCGCCATCAGCGCGACGTAGTCGTAAGTGGCGAGAAAATCGTCGTAGTTCTGCGCGTACCACGCCTCCGATTCGGGCTTGAGTACCGGCAGCGCGAAGATGTTGCGCGCGGTCAGCACGTCGCCTACGTTCTGGTGGGCCAGCACGACCTGTTCGAGCTGGCGGGTCAGGTCGATCAGGTAGCGCGACTTCTGCCGGGTCCAGCGTTTCAGCAGGTCGGGGTTCTCGCGGATCTTGCCGACGTCGGCCGGCAGCCCCCACTGCGAATAGGTGCGCAGCGCGTGCCGGCCCGCATCCTCGTAGTCGTCGAGCACGGCGTCGTCGCTGAACAGGATGCCGCTGAACGATGCGTGCTTGCTGAGATCCTCGTAGATCTGCTGGATCATCAGCCGCGCATCCGGATCGAACGGGCTCAGCCGGAACGTGCGCGTGCCGTTCTCGCGGGCCGGTGCGCCGCCGTAGGCACTCACGGCCTCGAGCCCGCGCAGCTTGTCGGCCGGTGGCCGGAACGCGAGCACCGGCATCCAGGCGTACACCTGCACGTTGGAGCGCGTGTTGAGCTGCCACGCGGCGCGCGAGAACAGGTCGGCGCGCATCGGCAGGTGCCGGTTAGGGAAATACACGGATTCGGCCACGCCCGTGCCTTTCGGGTCTGCAAACGCCTGCAGGTACACCGATTTCGGCTGCATCCGGTAGATACGTTCGATCAGTTTGCCGAGATTCGCTTCCTGCCGCGCGGGATCCGGATCGTAGACCTGGTCCAGGTCGACCTGCACGGTGCGCTCGGGCACGTCGACGTCGCCGCGGTTCGACGCCGGCTCGCGCATCGAGCGCTCGAACCCGCCGATGTCGACGTCGTACATCATCAGGATCCGCCGCAGCCGGTCCAGCGGCACGTCCGGCGTATTCGGGCCGGAATCGAGGCTGAACTGGATGTCCATGCCGAGCGACGTCGATATCTGGCGCACCGGCTGGTTTTCCGCGCCGTATGGCCACACCATCGAGCGTGCGACGATGCCGGTATGTTCGTGGATCTGTCGCACGCATGTCTGCAGGTCGTTGTGCACGCGCGCTTCGAATTCGGCGTCGGTTTCATAGCGCTTCTCGTCTTGCAGGTAGAGGTGCGACGTGGTCGCCGGCAATTCGTTGCCTTGCGGATTCGCGATCGCGCCGTGATGGAGGTTGTGCGTGTGGCAGCCGAGTTCGACGAACTGCGACTGGCCGAGACGCTTCACCTCGTCCCACGACATGAAGTAGTCGCGCGGCACCTGGACCTTGTCGCTGAGGCGGATCGGCGTATCCGGCGGGGTATCGATCCACGCGGTGACGATGCCCATCACGGCCGGATACTTGAATCGCTCGAGCAGCGGCAGCACCTTCGTGTAGTGGCTGCGAAAGCCGTCGTCGAACGTGATGAGCACCGCGCGCGGCGGCAGCGGCTTGCCGCCGTGCCGCGACTCCTCGATCTGCTTGACCGTGATGGTGTGGTAGTTGTTGGTCTGCAGCCACGAGAAGATCGCGGTCAGCGTGCCGGTATCGACCGCGAACGGATCGATCAACGCCGACGTCGACGGCGACGAAAACGACGCCATCAGGTTGTCGCGCACGTCATGCATGCAGATCACGCGAAACGTCTTGCCGTCGGCCGGGTCGGAAGGCGGCAGCAGGTCGATCATCTTGGCATGGGTCACGCCAGGAAACAGCGAGCAGGCGGCAAACGTGCCGAGGCATCCGCACATGAAGGTCCGTCTGGATTGCATTACCCGATCTCCTTGCTAGAACGGCAGGTTGACCGACATGAAGCCGGTCTCGGAGCGTTCGCGCTCGCCGTCGTACGCGTGGCTGCTGACCTCGACGCCATAGCTCAGCGTGATGTCGTGCTTGAACGTCCACGCGTGCTCGAGGCGCGCGCTCCACAGAGGGCTGGTGCCGAAGCCGCGCTCGTTGTACACGCCGCCGGACACCGAGACACGCTGCTGCAGCCCCATGTCGCCCTTCTTCCACAGGGTCAGCTGGTGCATGACGGTCGCCGCGGCCGCATAGTCGCGGCCCGGGTTGAAGTAGGGCGCGTTCTGGCGCGTGTTGCTGTCGGTGCCGAGATCCAGCGAGACGTTGACCTGCTGGTTGGCGGTCGTGTACACGCGCTGCGTGGCGGTCGCCGAAATTTCCTGGTGCAGGTTCGTGTCGCTGTAGCGGCTCACGCCGTAGCTCAGCTTGACCTCGCGCCGGTCGTTCTGGCGATACACCACCGAGACGTTCGCCGAGCGGCCCCAGATGTGCGCGGCATACGCTTTCCACGGCAGCGAGTTGTCGTTGGTGTCGAGCGAGCCGCTGACGGTCCAGTAGTCGTTCAGCGCGTACGCGATCGACCCGCGGCCACCGGTTCGGCCGTCCGAGCCGAGCGAACGCGTGACTTCGCCCTGGACCGTGAGCGGCCCGTGACGGTAGTCGCCGCCGATGCCCGTACGCGTGCGGCTGAGGTTGCCGGCGTCGGTCTGCGCATAGCCGAAGAACGTGTGCGAGAAGACGCGCCAGTTGTCGCCGAACGGTTGCGAATACACATAGCTGTCCGACGTGAAGCTGTTGTCGGCCAGTGCGCTGTTGCCGTGCTCGTAGCTCAGGTCGGTCGTGAACACGGGGCTGCGGTATGCGTTGTAGTCGCGCTTGAAGCTGCGCACGGCACCGCTGTCCGGGAACGTGTTGTCCAGGGTCTGGTCGACGTTCTTCGCGGTCGCGTAGTCGTCCGCCGCGAGCGATGCGCGGCCGAGGCCCGCGAGCATTTCGACGCTGTCCGGGTGGTCGGTCAGCGACGCGTGATACATCGCGATCGCCTGGCGGGGATGCGACTGGCCGGACACCGCGTCGGCGTGCGCGGCACGGATCTCTGCGTTGAACGGCACCTGCTTCTCGAGCGCCTCGAGCGCGGCGATCCCTTGATCGACTTGGCCCGTGAAAATCAGGTATTGCGCGCGCAGCCGGTAGTAGCGCAGATAGTCGCTTTCCCCTGGGCCGACGGTTTGAACCTCCTTGGCCGGCGGCAGCGATGCGCCCATGTCATCGAGCGCCTGTTTCGCGTCCGCCGCGCGGCCCTGGTCGACGTACGACCAGAACAGCCCTTCGCGCAGTTCGATCGGGCGCGTGCGTGCACCGTACTGGAAGCCGCGGGTCGCGCGATCCGTCGGCGATGCGGTTGCCTGCTTCAGCGCGCGCTGGTACACGACGTTGGCCTTGCCCGGCTCGCTCAGGTACAGGTAGGCATCGCCGACGGCCGACAGCGCATCGATCGAAATCTCCGCGTTGGACGGAATGGTTTCGAACGTCGAGACGGCCTGCTTCATGTCGCCGCGCGCAGCGTAGGCGACCGTGCGGTCGCCCGCGAGCGCCGTCCTGACCGGCGTGTACTCCGGCGTGGCCGGCATCCGCTTGTCGAGGTCGTCGGCCGCGCGCAGCGCGTTGTCGATCCCGTCGAAGCGGTCGGAACTCGTCATCGAGCGCGACTTGTCGCGTCCGCCGCGCACCTGCTGGCGAATCGCCAGTTCTTCGAGTTGCGCGATGTCGACGGCGGAGAACGCATCGGGCCGTGCCTTCGCTTCGTCGAGTGCCTTGATCGCGCCGCCGCTCGCCGCGAGGCCGAACACGTCGTTGCGTACGGTCGCGACGTCGGCGGTGCTCAGATTAGGTGCCTGGGCATTCGGGGTCTCGACGTCGGGCCCTTGCGATCGTTGTGTCCCTTCGCCGGGTAGCTGCGCGCCGGGCGTCTGCGAGTTCGGCGCCGGGGACGACGGCGGTGGCGCACCCGGCATCTGGGGAACGGGGGCAGGCGAGTTCGGCATCGGGGTGCCGGAGGCCTGCGCGGTTTGCGTCGGCGTATTCGACGGTACGGCGGGCGCAGGTTGTGCGACTGTCGGCGGGGCGTCCGGCGTGGGCGCGATCGGTGCTGGCGAAGGGGATGCCGGCGTGTCGGACGTCGTCGCGGCAGGAAGCGTCGGCGCATCGGGCGGTCGGGCGGTCGTGGCCTGCGCAAGCAGCATCGGCGTGCCCGGTGTCTGCGCGACCGGTGCCGGCGTATTCGGCGTCGTCGGCGTATCCGGCGATCGCGCGACCGGCACCGGGTCGCTCGATTTCGGTGCCTCCGGTTCGACCACGACCGTGGTCGGCTGCTGCGGGTTCGACGCCTGCGCGATCTGCATCGACGCATCGGAAGCCTGCGCGATCGGCGTCGGCGCATGAGGGGGCGGGGCGCCCCCCGCGTCGGCAATCTGGATCGACACGACCGTGGGCTGCATGGCGCGCGGTGACGCATCCGGCGCGCCGTGGGTCCCGGCGATTGCGTTGACGCCGCCCGCTTCCGTATCGCCGTCGGCGGAGAAGCAGGGGCCGGACGCGACGAGCAGCAACACCAGCGGCGCATGCAGGAGGATCCGCCGGTTGGACGGAGCGTCGGTGGTGCATTGTTGTTTACGATTGTTGTCCACGAGGTGTCCTCCTTTCGAAACGATCACATCGGTGCACGCCTGACGACGCGCGTCGCGTGGCCGGGCTGCGAGTGCCCGGCGATGCGGGTCCGGCTTACAGCCGGTTGCGGATCGCTTGCCCAAGCAACGCGCGCGATTCGCTGTTCTTCGGGTCGATCGCGAGCACCCGGCTCGCGTTTTGTTCCACACAGTTCCATTCGTCGATCACCGCGCACGAGCGCGCCTTCGCCAGCGCACGTGCACTTTCCAGATCCGAGCGCGTGACGCTTGCCGTCTGCATGCGGGCCGAATCGGGTCCGTACGACTGCGGTTTCGGCGCGAGGTCCATGCGCTTTCTCGTGCCGGCCAGCGTTTCGGTTCGCGGTGCGCGATGCGCGGCGCCGGGCCGTATGGCGGCGCGGCTGTGGGCCGGCGCGGCATGCGTGTTGGCCGCCAGCGTCACGGGCGGCGCATGCGACGATTGCCGGTGTTTCGCGACGACGTGGGTCCGTGCCCGTGGTGCCACCTCCGGCTCGACCGCGAGCGTGACGGGGCGCACCGTCGATACCGCGAGCGCTTCCGGCGCGGACGGCTGCGGTGTGACGGGGGGCGTGGCCGGTGCGAGCGCCGGCGTCGGCATGGGGGCGGGGTCGGAGGCGGTCGACGTTCCGGGCGCGCCTGACGCGCTGGTCGCGCGCGCCGTGACGGCTACGATTGCGTTGCGGGTTTTCCCGACGGCGGTTCTGATCACACCGGAGATGTCGTGCGTCACGCTTGCATGGCTGACCGTCGTGTCCCGTTCGACATAGGCGAAGATGCCGAAGATCGCGGCGAATGCGACGAAGCTGAGCGCCGCGTTTTTTCCAGGCCCCCAGGAGGGTTTCGGCGGGTGGGCGGGCGAACCGTCCGGTCGTTCTCCACGAGTCATGCAAAGCTCCTCGATTCGATACGTTGCGGTGAAAGTCGCGATTCGGGCGGGGTCAGGTGGCGTTCACCATCGCAACTGCGTGGTCAGCGCACCCGTTTCGACGATCGCGAACTGGGTCGCGCCCTGATAGGTGCCTTCGACCCGGTAGCTCGCATCGGGCACGCTGAACAGGCAGCGCGACCCCGATGCATTGAATTCGACGAGTACGCGACCATGTCGTCGCAGGCGCACCTGGACGTTGGCGAGCGGCTGCCCCGTCTTGGCGGAAGCAAACGACACGCCCAGGTTGTACGGCCGGCCGTCGGGGGGCAGCGGTGCCGTACCGTCGATCCGTGCGTCGCCGCAGATATACGAAATGACGTAGCGGCCCGCACCCGGGTCGGATGCCGGGGCAGGGGCGGGGGCAGGTGGCTGGGACGCGAGCGTCTGGGCCATCGCATTCATGCAGAGCGCGGAGATGAAGACGCTCAGGTAAGGGCGAGCATGCTGTCGAAACGAGGAAGACATTGCAACCTCCCGTCCGGAATCAATGGCGAGCATTTATTCCGAGTCAGATTTGCCAGCGTTCTTTTTGAGACACGCTATTGATACACGATGGTTTTTGAACCAACAACCGCGTGTGGCCGGAATGGCACGTCGGTGAAATATCCTATTTAAATAGGATAACGACGGATTCGTATGACTCTCTTAACGCAGAAGAAAGTCGTTATTGCCGAATATGAATATTGCTATTCGGTAGCGATGATCCAGCACGTATTGAATCATGTCGGAGGTATCGACATTCATGCCGAAAAATAACGACTGAAAAAAGGAATTTTTGCGGCTGTGTTTCAGGCGAATTGATATCGTCCCGGATACAGGTCACGCGATGTGAAATGAGGGAGCGGTGTTTTTGGTATTTTAGATTGTTACAGGTAAATCGAAACTTTTAATTTGTTCTGTAACAGGGTATTTCCGTCCTGATAATCAGGCGGAAAATGCAGGGACACTGTCGCGGGCGTAAAGAATTCATCTCGGTAGTGCAAACGTTTGCGATTCGTCTGATAACGACTTCGGGTCTGGCGCGGTAATTTTTCAGGCGATAGCGGGATCGCGGTTTGCTACCGGAGAGCGGGGCGCATTCGCTGAGAGACGACGCGACGTCGATGCATGCGCATGTCGGATCACTGCAAATCGTACCCGCATTCGCGTCGCCGACGGGCGCGACGCGAACGCGAAGATCAGCGGCTGCCGCCCGCGCTGCGCCGCGCGATGCGCATCGCCGGCGCGGCCGCTGATTCGGTCGCGCCGACCGCACCTTCGACCGCCGTGCGCGGCCGGTTCATGATGTAGGTCCACAGTTGCTCGGCCGCGAGCCCGCGCTTGCGCGCCGACCGGTACAGGCGGATTTCGAGCTCGGTGATCCAGTCGCCGGCCCCCGCGCACACGAGCGTGCCTTCCGCGAGCTCCTTCGCGACGCAGCTTTCCGGCAGCCAGCCGATCCCGTGCCCGGCCACGACCATGCCCTTCAACGCCTCGGACATGTGCGTCTCGAAGCATCGGTGCAGCACGTACGGCTCGGTCGCATTCAGCAGCAGCATCTCGACGATGTTGCCGAGAAACGCGCCCGACGAATACGCGAGCAGCGGCAGCGGTGCATCGGCGGTGCCCGGCAACTGGAACACGGGTTTGCCGCGCGCGTCGGGCGTCGACACGGGCAGGATCCGTTCAACGCCGAGGCTGACGAACGGGAAGTGGTTCGGGTCGAGCACGATCGGCAACTGCGGATGGTGATAGCCGAGCAGCAGGTCGCATTCACCTTCGACGAGTTGCTGCACGCCTTCCGGCACGTTCACCGCGTTGACGCGCGCGGTCACGTGGCCGACCTCGCCGTTGAGCTGCTTGAGCCATTCCGGAAACAGCGTGAAGACGAGCGTATGAGCGACCGCGAAACGCACGACCTGATCGCTGGCCGCGAACTGGTCGTAGCCGTTCACGAGATTGCGCGCCGCATACATGCTGCGCAGGATGTCCGCGGCGAGCCCGCGGAACATCTGGCCGGCCGGCGTCAGCGTGATCGGGTTGATGCTCCGGTCGACCAGCTTCGCGTCCATCCAGGTTTCGAGTGCGGCAATTCGTCTGCTGAATGCCGATTGCGTGAGGTGCCGATTACGCGCGGCCCGGGAAAAGCTCTTGGTATCCGCAAGGCTCAGGAAATCTTCCAGCCACTTTGCTTCCATTTCGATCTTCGCTTTTTATAGTCGGGCGCCTGAAGGGCGGCGCCGCTTCGCTGCACGAACGTTCTAGCGTACCGCGCCTCGCGTGCGGCGACCCGATGTTTTTTTTCGATGGGTGTCAGTCGAAATATGCATGGGCGTTGTCGGCGGGATTACGGCTGCATAGCGTTGAGGTGCCGGACCCGGCTAACCGGACAGTTCATCGCGTCGAACTGCCGGCGCGGCCGCAGACGGTACTTCCCCCTAGGGCCGGTTGCGCCGTGCGCGTACCGGCCCGCCTTCCCATCCTTTCGTTGCGGCGCGTTCCCGCGCCCGGGCGGGCCGTTTTTTGTGCAGTGCAGATTGCACATTCGTGACACGCGGGGGAACTATGTTTGAAAGTCGCAGCGCAGCATGGGGCACGCGCGCCTGCGACGCACCGTCGTCGCCCGTCGCGTCGGGCGCTGCACCGCCGTGGTGCGTCATGCCGCGCAGGCGTGCCTGGCGCGGCGCAAAAAGGGGGGATTATCGAGGGGATCGCGCAAGGCACGTTCCTTGCGACGCAGTCGTTACGCCGGTCCGGCATGCGCAATGCCGGGGAAAACGATCGATGGAGAAAAGATCGATGAAGCCATTCGATGAAATGCTGCAATCCGGCGACATGGTAAGGGCGCCCTACGCGCGCCTGAAGCAGTGGCTCGACACGCAGAATCCCGCGAGCCTCGCCCAGAAAGCCCACGACGCGGAAGGCGTGTTCCGCAAGACGGGCATCACGTTCGCCGTCTACGGCGACGCGGAGGCCGCCGAGCGGCTGATTCCGTTCGACATCGTCCCGCGCATCATCTCGGGCGCCGAATGGAGCCGGCTGTCGCTCGGCATCGAGCAGCGCGTGATGGCGCTCAATGCGTTCCTCGACGACATCTACCATCGCCAGGAAATCGTGCGCGCGGGCATCGTGCCGAAGCACCTGATTGCGCACAACGAAGCGTTCATTCCGGAGATGATCGACTTCCGGCCGCCCGGAAACGTTTACACGCACATCATCGGCGTGGACATCGTGCGCACCGGCGAGAACGAGTTCTACGTGCTGGAAGACAACGCGCGCACCCCGTCCGGCGTGTCGTACATGCTGGAAAACCGCGAGACGATGATGCAGCTCTTCCCGGAGCTGTTCCAGCAGGTGAAGGTGCGCCCGGTCGAAACCTATCCGCAGATGCTGCGCCAGTCGCTCGCGGCCGTGTGCCCGCCGGGCGGCAACGCCGATAACCCGACCGTCGCCGTGCTCACGCCCGGCATCCACAATTCCGCGTACTACGAACATTCGTTCCTCGCCGACCAGATGGGCGTGCATCTCGTCGAGGGCAGCGACCTGCAGGTGATCGACGGCCGTGTCGCGATGCGCACGACCGAGGGTTTCCGCCCGATCGACGTGCTGTACCGCCGCGTCGACGACGCGTTCCTCGATCCGCTCACGTTCCGTCCCGATTCGGTGCTCGGCGTCGCGGGGATCATGGACGTCTACCGCGCGGGCAACATCACGATCGCGAACGCGCCGGGCACCGGCATCGCCGACGACAAGGCGATCTACTCGTACATGCCGGAGATCGTCGAGTTCTACACGGGGCGCAAGGCGCTGCTGGAGAACGTGCCGACCTGGCGCTGCGGCGAGGCCGACAGCCTGAAGTACGTGCTCGACCATCTCGACGAACTGGTCGTGAAGGAAGTGCACGGTTCGGGCGGCTACGGGATGCTGGTCGGGCCGTGCGCGTCGAAGGCCGAGCTCGAAGCCTTTGCCGCGAAGCTGCGCGCGCGCCCCGCGAACTACATCGCGCAGCCGACGCTTGCGCTGTCCACGACGCCGATCCTGACCGAAGCCGGCCTTGCGCCGCGCCACGTCGACCTGCGGCCGTTCGTGCTGGTGTCGGACCGGATCCGCATCACGCCGGGCGGGCTCACGCGCGTCGCGCTGAAGGAGGGATCGCTCGTCGTCAACTCGAGCCAGGGCGGCGGCACCAAGGACACCTGGGTGCTGGCCGACTGAGCCGGACGCGACCGCGCGCGCCGGAACCGGCGCGCCAACCGAACGAAGACGGAGTGGACACGAGATGCTTCTGGGACGTACTGCAAGCGGTCTCTACTGGATGTACCGCTATATCGAGCGCGCGGAGAACATCGCGCGCATCGTCGATGCCGGGCTGCGGATGGCGCTCACGCGCACGTCCGACGCGCCGGCCGAATGGTCGTCGGTGCTCGTCAGCTCGGGCACGGATGAGGGCTACCGGCAGAAATACGATGCGTATGCGGCCGATACCGTGACCGACTACCTGCTGCGCGACCGCGACAACCCGTCGAGCGTGCTGTCGTGCATCGAGGCCGCGCGCTCGAATGCGCGGATGGTGCGCACGGCGCTCACGCGCGAGGCGTGGGAGAGCGTGAACGGCGCGTGGCTCGCGCTGCGCCGCGCGCTCGCGCAGCCGGTGCCGGAGAGCGAACTGCCGGCCGTGCTCGACGAGGTGAAGCGCGAGACCGCGCTGATCCTCGGCAGCTTCTACAGCACGATGCTGCGCAACGAGATCTTCGATTTCGCGCAGATCGGCGCGTTCGTCGAGCGCGCGGACAACACCGCACGGATCATCGACGTCAAATACCACCTGCTGCTGCCGTCGGTGTCGCACGTCGGCACGATCCTCGACAACTACCAGTGGGAGACGATCCTGCGCTGCGTCGCCGCGCACCGTTCGTACCGCTGGGTGTATGACGTGCAGTACAAGCCGATGAACATCGCCGACTACCTGATCCTGAACGGCCGCATGCCGCGCTCGCTGCGCTATTGCTACGGGCGTGTCGTGTCGAGCCTGAACCTGCTCGCGAAGGATTACGGCGTGACACATCCGTGTCACGACACGGCCGCGAAGATCCTGCAGATGCTGTCCGACACCTCGGTCGAGCGGATTTTCAAGAGCGGCCTGCACGAGTTCCTGACCGACTTCATCGGCCGCAACAACAGCCTCGGGCTCGAAATTGCCCAGGCTTACAACTTCGACTGAGACTTGCCATGCGACTCGCCATCCGACACATCTCGCGTTATCAGTTCGACGATCAAGCCACCCATGCCCTGCAACGGCTGCGGCTGCGTCCGCAGTCGGGCCCCGGGCAGACGGTGCGCGCGTGGCAGGTCACGATCGACGGTGTCGAGCCGACGCTGTCCTATGCCGACGGGCTCGGCAACCGGATCGACCTCGTGCGGCACGACCGCGGCGCGAAGGCCGAAATCGTCGTCATCGCGGCCGGCGTCGTCGAGACGCAGGACCGCGCGGGCATACTCGGTAATCCTGAAGGCTATGCGCCGCCGTGGATCTTCGAGCGCGAAACGGCGCTCACGAAGGCGGGCGACACCGTTCGCGCACTCGCGCAAGCGCTGCCGATCGAGCCGCACAGCCTCGATGCACTGCACTGGCTGATGACGGAAGTGCACGACCGCATCGCGTATGCGCCGAACCTGGCCGCCGAAGCGCCCGTCGATGCGGAAACCGCGCTGCAAAGCGGCGAGGGCACGAGCCGCGATCATGCGCATGCGTTCATCGCAGCCGCGCGCGTGCTGAAGATTCCCGCGCGCTATATCTCGGGCTACGTGCTGGCAGACAGCGCGATGCAGCGCATCGCCGACGCGAAGCAGAACACGGGCGACAGCGAGGAGGAGGAAGAAGCGCTCGCGCTGCAGAGCGGCGAGGGCATGCAGCAGGTGCTCGGCGCGTCGCATGCCGCGCAATCGCAGTCGCAAGGGATGCCGCAGCCGGCGCACGGTGCGCAGCCGCAAGCGGCCGGGCTGATGCAGCAGCCGGCCGGCCATGCGTGGGCCGAGGCCTATGTCGAAGGGCTCGGCTGGGTCGGGTTCGATCCGTTCATGAATCGCTGCCCGGACGAGCGCTACGTGCGCATCGCGGTCGGCCTCGACTATCGCGACGCGCAGCCGGTGACGGGGCTCGGCGCGACGGCCGTCGGCGTCGAGATCAGCGTCGTGCAGACGCCGGAACTCGTCTGACCCGACGCACGCTTTCGCCGAATCCGCCAGGCCGGGCCACCGCGTCGCATCGAGCGCGACGCGGCGCGCGGCGGGCCCAACCCGAACCGAGCTCCCATGTCCATCCACGTCGCGCTGCATCACACCACCCGCTATCGCTACGACCGGCTCGTCAACCTCGGCCCGCAGGTCGTGCGGCTGCGGCCCGCGCCGCACTGCCGGACGCCGATCCTCGCGTATTCGATGACGGTCGAGCCCGCGCAGCACTTCATCAACTGGCAGCAGGATCCGTTCTCGAACTATCTTGGACGGCTCGTGTTTCCGGAGCGCACCGAGCACTTCGAGATCACGATCGATCTCGTCGCCGAGATGTCGGTGTACAACCCGTTCGACTTCTTCCTCGAAGCGAGCGCGGAGCAATACCCGTTCAGCTATGACGACGCGTTGAAGACCGAGCTCGCGCCGTATCTCGTGTGCGACCCGCAGACGAGCGCGTCGCAACTGTTCCGCACGTATCTCGACGGCGTCGACCGCACGCCGGCCGGCACCGTGAATTTCCTCGTTGCGCTGAACCAGCAACTGCAGCGCGACATCGGCTATCTCGTGCGGATGGAGCCGGGCGTGCAGACGCCCGAGGAGACGCTCGAGCTGGCCTCCGGCTCGTGCCGCGACAGCGCATGGCTGCTCGTGCAGCTGTGCCGCCACCTAGGCATCGCCGCGCGTTTCGTGTCGGGCTACCTGATCCAGCTCACGCCCGACGTGAAGTCGCTCGACGGCCCGAGCGGCACGTCGGTCGACTTCACCGACCTGCACGCGTGGTGCGAGGTCTATCTGCCGGGCGCCGGCTGGATCGGCTTCGACCCGACCTCGGGCCTGCTCGCCGGCGAGGGCCACATTCCGCTGGCCTGCACACCGCAGCCGACCAGCGCGGCGCCGGTCGAGGGGCTGATCGACGAGTGCGAGGTGTCGTTCGAGCACGAGATGAGCGTGACGCGCGTGTATGAATCGCCGCGCGTGACGAAGCCGTATACGGACTCGCAATGGGATGCGGTGCTGGCGCTCGGCACGCAGGTCGACGGCGCGCTGGCGGCCGGTGACGTGCGGCTCACGCAGGGCGGCGAGCCGACCTTCGTGTCGATCGACGATCGCGACGGCGCCGAGTGGAACACCGACGCGCTCGGCCCGACCAAGCGCGGCTACGCAACCGAGCTCGTGCAGCGGCTGCGCGCCGAATACGGCGACGGCGGCTTCCTGCATTTCGGGCAGGGCAAGTGGTATCCGGGCGAGCAACTGCCGCGCTGGGCGCTGTCGATCTTCTGGCGTGCCGATGGCCAGCCGGTGTGGCACGATCCGTCGCTGTTCGCCGACGAGCGCGAGCCGTCCGCTTATACGACCGACGACGCGAAGCGCTTCATCGACGCGCTGGCCGCGAGGCTGAACCTGACCGGCGAATTCATCCGGCCCGGCTACGAGGACGTCTGGTACTACCTGTGGCGCGAGCGCCGGCTGCCGGTCAACGTCGACCCGTTCGACTCGCGTCTCGACGACGAGCTCGAGCGCGCGCGGTTGCGCAAGGTGTTCGAGCAGCAGCTCGACAGCGTGGTCGGCTATGTGCTGCCGGTCAAGCGTGCAGACGATGCACCGGGCCTCGACGGCCCGCGCTGGCAGACGGGCCCGTGGTTCTTCCGCGACGAGCGGATGTACCTCATGCCCGGCGATTCGCCGATGGGCTATCGGCTGCCGCTCGATTCGCTGCCGTGGGCGAGCCGTGCCGACTATCCGTACCTCGTCGAGCGCGATCCGTTCGCGCCGCGCGACGGGCTGCCGGACGCCGCCGCGATCCGCGCGCGCTACGCGGGCCCGGCCGATGCGCCGCGCTACCTGTCCGGCGTGCATCGCGAGGCGGCCGCACAGGCCGTGATGCAGTGGCGCGACGACGGCACGGCCGGAAAAGGGCGGCCGGCCGCGCGCGACCCGAGTCGCCTCCCCGAGCGTTTCGAATCGGCTGCGTGGATCACGCGCACCGCGCTGTGTGTCGAAGTACGCAACGGCATCCTGTACCTGTTCATGCCGCCGCTTGCCGCGCTCGAGGATTATCTCGACCTGCTCGGCGCGATCGAGCTGACCGCGCACGCGCTCGGCGTGAAGCTCGTGCTCGAAGGCTATCCGCCGCCGCGCGATGCGCGGCTGAAGCTGCTGCAGGTGACGCCCGATCCCGGCGTGATCGAGGTGAACATCCATCCGGCCGCGAATTTCGACGAGCTGGTCGATCACACCGAATTCCTGTACGACGCCGCGTGGCAGTCGCGGCTGTGCAGCGAGAAGTTCATGGTCGACGGCCGTCACGTCGGCACGGGCGGCGGCAATCACTTCGTGCTCGGCGGCGCGACGCCGGCCGACAGCCCGTTCCTGCGCCGCCCGGATCTCCTGGCGAGCCTGATCGCGTACTGGCACAACCATCCGTCGCTGTCGTACCTGTTCTCGGGGCTCTTCATCGGGCCGACGAGCCAGGCGCCGCGCGTCGACGAGGCGCGCAACGACCAGCTCTACGAGCTCGACATCGCGTTCGCGGAGATCCAGCGCAACAAGCTGCTGTTCGGGCAGGACATGCCGCCGTGGCTCGTCGACCGCGTGCTGCGCAACCTGCTGATCGACGTGACCGGCAACACGCACCGCAGCGAGTTCTGTATCGACAAGCTGTATTCGCCCGATTCGTCGACCGGCCGGCTCGGCCTGCTCGAACTGCGCGCGTTCGAGATGCCGCCGCATGCCCGGATGAGCATCGTGCAGCAACTGCTGCTGCGCGCGCTGGTCGCGCGTTTCTGGGCCACGCCGTACACGACGCCGCTCACGCGCTGGGGCACCGCGCTGCATGACCGCTTCATGTTGCCCGCGTTTCTTCAGATGGATTTCGACGACGTGCTGGCCGAACTGCGCGACGCCGGCTTCGCGTTCGATCCGGCATGGTTCGCGCCACACTTCGAATTCCGCTTCCCGCTGTTCGGCCAGATCGCGGTGAACGGCATGCAGCTGTCGCTGCGCGGCGCGCTGGAACCGTGGCACGTGATGGGCGAGGAGGGCGCGCCCGGCGGCACGGTGCGCTACGTCGATTCGTCGGTCGAACGGCTCGAAGTGCGCGTGACGGGGTTGAACGACAACCGGCACGTCGTGACGGTCAACGGCCGCGCACTGCCGCTGCAGCCGACCGGCACCGTCGGCGAATACGTCGCGGGCGTGCGCTACAAGGCGTGGTCGCCGCCGTCCGCGCTGCATCCGACCCTCGGCGTGCACGCGCCGCTCACGTTCGACATCGTCGATACGTGGCTGCAGCGCTCGCTCGGCGGCTGCCGCTATCACGTCGCGCATCCGGGCGGGCGCAACTACGCGACGTTCCCGGTCAATGCGTACGAGGCCGAAAGCCGCCGGCTCGCACGCTTCGTCGAGATGGGGCATACGCCGGGGCGGATGGATGTCGCGGCTGCCGCGCCGAGCCGCGAATTCCCGTTCACGCTCGACCTGCGGCGGCCGTGACCGGACGATGACAGGACGGGCGACGATGCGCGGTTCGCGACACCCGGGTGCGGCGGTCGCTGGCGGCCCCGCCGGAATGCTAGGATGCGGGCAGATTGCGGCCGCGCGCCGCGGCCCGCCGCCCGCCGCCCGGGTGGCGGCGCGCGTGCGCGGCCGCGCCCTGACGACGGAACGACACCGTGCCGCCCACTGACACCGATCATCTCGCCGCCCCCGACGCGATGCCCACGCTTTTCGATACCGGCGCGCAGCCGGACGCCGCCGAACTGGCCGCCGCGCTCGCGGCGCCGGCCGCCGCCGGCCGTTACGACGAGCTGCGCGGCAGCGCGGCCGGCCTGAACGCGCCTGCGCTCGCGCCCGCGTGGCGCAGCTTCTTCACGTCGATCGGCAGCGACGGTGTGGCCGATCTCGATCGCCGCGCCGACGCGCTGTACCGGCGCATGCGCGAGAACGGCCTGTTCTATCAACTGCACGAGCAGCGCGCCGGCGACGGCGCGGCCGGCCCGTGGTCGCTCGACCTGCTGCCGCTGATCGTCACGCCCGAGGACTGGGTCGCGATCGAGCGCGGCGTGCTGCAGCGCGTGCGGCTGCTCAACGCGACGCTGGCCGACCTGTACGGGCCGCAGACGATCCTCGAGCGCGGGCTGCTGCCGCCCGCGCTCGTCACCGGGCATCCCGGCTACCTGCGCGCGATGCGCGGCGCGCGCGTGCCGGGCGATACCTGGCTGCACGTCGTCGCGTTCGATCTCGCGCGCGGCCCGGACGGGCAGTGGCGGATCGTCGCGCAGCACACGCAGGGCGCGGCCGGCCTGGGCTACCTGCTCGAAAACCGGCTGATCGTGTCGCGGCTCTTTCCGCGCGGGTTTCGCGGGCTGCGCGTGCAGCGGCTCGCGTCCGCGTACCGCGCGCTGCTGCAGAGCATGCAGGCGCTCAGCCCGGCCCGCAAGAATTCGCGGATCGTGCTGCTCACACCGGGGCCGCACAGCGCGACGTATTTCGAGCACGCGTATCTCGCGCGCTACCTCGGCCTCACGCTCGTCGAAGGCGGCGACCTGACCGCGCGCGACAACCGCGTCTTCCTGAAGACGCTGCGCGGGCTCGAACCCGTGCACGGCATCCTGCGACGCGTCGACGACGCGTGGCTCGATCCGCTCGAACTGCGGCCCGATTCGATGCTCGGCGTGCCGGGTCTGCTGCAGGCCGTGCGCGCGGGCAACGTGCTGCTCGCGAACGCGCCGGGTTCGGGCTTCCTCGAATCGCCGGCGATGCTCGGCTTCATGCCGCGTCTCGCGGAAGGGTTGCTCGGCGAAACGCTGGCCCTGCCGGCCGTGCATTCGTGGTGGTGCGGTGAGGCGGCCGCGTGCGACGACGCGCTGCCGCAGCTCGCGCGCGGCATCGTCAAGGCATCCTATCCACCCGACGTCCAGGCCGGCGGCCCGTTCGAGCCGGTGATCGGCGCGCGGCTCACGCAGGCGCAACTGGCCGAGTGGCGCGCGCGGATCCTCGCGCGGCCCGAGCACTACACGGTGCAGGCCGACCTGCCGCTGTCGCAGGCGCCGACGTGGCCGCGCCAGGACGCACCCGATGGCAACGGCGGCGCGCGCATCGTGCCGAAGCCGCTGCTGCTGCGCGTGTTCGCGCTCGCCGACGGCGCGCAGCGCTGGCGGCTCCTGCCGGGCGGGCTGTCGCGGGTCGGTACGCGCGATACGCTGTTCAACGCGCCGATGCCGCGCGGCGGCAGCACCGTCGATACATGGGTGATGACCGAAGGCATCGTCGATTCGACGACGCTGCTGCAGACGCACCTCGGCCCCGACGATCTCGTCGAGCGGCCGCGCGCGATCGCGAGCCGGGCGGCCGAGAACCTGTTCTGGCTCGGCCGTTACACCGAGCGTGCGACCAACCTGATGCGGCTCGCGCGGGCGGCGCTCGAACGGCTGCGCGGAGAGGACGACGTCGACAGCCCCGCGCACCTGGAACTGCTCGACACGCTGTGCCGCGACACGGGCCTGATCGCGGCCGATGCGCCGAACGCCGTCGATGCGCCGCGTGCGTTCCAGCACGCGCTCGCGACGTCGCTGACGCGCGGCGCGGATCGCACGTCGGGCATCGCGTCGTGCCTGTTCGGGATGCGTGGCGCGGCCGCCGCGATTCGCGAACGGCTGTCGAGCGACCAGTGGCGGCTGATCGACGACGCGACCCAACTGTTTGCGGACAGTGCGGGCCAGCCGGAAGCCGAGGAGCAGATCGGCAACGAGGCGCTGCAACTGCTGGCGCGCCTCGGCCTGCTGCTTGGCGCGATCACCGGCGCGCAGACCGACAACATGACGCGCGACGACGGCTGGCGGCTGCTGTCGATCGGCCGGCAGATCGACCGGCTGGATTTCCTGTGCAGCGTGCTGAAGTTTGCGTTCGACGAAGGCGCCGTGCACCGGCAGGATGGCTTCGAGCTCGTGCTGGAACTGTTCGACAGCACGATCACGTTCCGTTCGCGGTTCCAGCGCGGCTTCGACGTCGCGCCGCTGCTGTCGCTCGTCGTGCTCGATACCGACAACCCGCGTTCGCTCGGCTGGGTCGTGCAGGCGCTGCGCGGCCGGTTGACGAAGGTCGAGCGCAGCGAAGGCTATGCGCTGTCCGAGCTGGCCGAGACGATTCCCGACGTCCCCGCTTGGTCGCTGCACGAGCTGTGCGAGACCGGCGACGGCGGCCGGCACGACAAGCTGCTCGATGCACTCGATACGACGGCGAAGGCGGTCTGGGAACTGTCGAACCGGATCGGCGAGCGCTATTTCAGCCACGTGCGCGAGGCGGGCAGGACGTTATGGTGACGACGAAAGGCGCGGCGAAAGCGCCACCCGGTTCCGGGAATGCGCGGAACGCATCGGCACCGGCATCCGCGATGGCCGACGTGACGCGCGGCCGGTTGCTGCGGGTCACGCACGATACCGAATACCGTTACGCGGCGCGCGTCGAATCGGCGCAGCACCAGGCGCGCCTGCAACCGCTCGTCACGCCGCGCCAGCAGGTGCTGTCGTTCGCGCTCGACATCGATCCCGCGCCGGAATCGGTCGGGACCGAGATCGATGCATTCGGCAACGCGCGCGCATCGTTTGCGTTGAACCAGCCGCACGACGCGCTGCTCGTGCGCAGCCGCAGCACGGTACGCGTGACGCCGCCCGTGTGGTCGCTCGGTGCGCGCGGCGAGCCGCCGCCCGCCATCGCGAAACCCGACGCGAAACAGGCGACGCCGTGGGAAGCCGTGCGCGACCGCTTGCGGTTCCGCGCGGGGCAGCCTTACGACGCGGCGAGCGAATTCGTGTTCACGTCGCCGCATGTCGCGTGCGATCCCGAGCTCGCCGCGTATGCGGCCGCGAGCTTCACGCCGCAACGGCCGCTCGTGCAGGCCGCGTGGGAGCTGATGCGGCGCGTGCATGCCGATTTTGCGTATACGCCGAACAGCACCGACATCACGACGTCGGCGCTCGATGCGCTGCGCTTGCGCAAGGGCGTGTGCCAGGATTTCGCGCACGTGATGATCGGCGCGCTGCGCTCGCTCGGGCTCGCCGCGCGTTACGTGAGCGGCTATCTGCTCACGCAGCCGCCACCCGGGCAGCCGCGGCTGATCGGCGCCGACGCGTCGCATGCGTGGGTCGAGGTGTACGACCCGGCGTGGCCCGAGGACAACGGCTGGCTGCAGCTCGACCCGACCAACGATCGCGCGCCGGGCGACGACTACGTGATGCTGTCGATCGGTCGCGACTATGCGGACGTGACACCGCTGCGGGGCGTGATCCGCGGTGGCGGCGCGGATCAGGAGCTGAAGGTCGGCGTGACGGTGGAGCCGCTCGACGCGCCCTGACGTATGCGGCATGCCGCGTGCCCGCGCGAATGCCGTTTAAGTCTTCGTTAATACTGCACGCCTAGCATGGTCACGCCGGCGAACGGATCGGACTCGATCCGGGGCACCGGCGGCACGCGCGGGTGCGTCGACGTCACGGCACCGCACCGTCGCGCATCGCCATCCCCTTGCAACGGCGGCGGATCATGATCAAGAACTTCGACTACACGCTCGGCAGCGACACGATTGCGCTCTGCGCGAGCTTCGGTGCGGGGCCGGCGTGGCGCCGCGTGCTGGTGAGCCGTGCGGATTCGATGGAGACGCTGGTGGTGCTCGATGCGCGCGGCCTGTCGGGCTTGCTGAAGGTGGCGACCGAGGCGCCGGAAGGACTGCTCGACGATGCGATCCGCAAGGTCGGCGACGAACAGCTCGTCGAGCGGGCAATCAGCGGCAGGACGATCGTCGAAACCGCGCTATGAGCGCCTGAGTCGGATCAATCCGCGCACTCGTGGCGCGGATTGACGGCACAGCTCCGCGACGCCCGGCGATGGACGGGCATCATCGGACGAGGGCGGGCACGAGGCCCCGCGTGATTCGCGCCCGGTCGATCATTGCCCGAGAAAATCGAGCAGGGCGGACGCAAGCTGTTCCGGCTGCTCTTCGGCGGGATAGTGGCCGGAGTCGCGCAGCACGACCCCGCGCACGTTGGACGCAACCTTCTCCATGGTGGCCTTCGACCCTTCGCCGTACCCGAATTCGCATCCTATGGCGAGGACTGGCATGTCGAGTTTCTTTTCTCCGAGCGTCTTGTTGTCGCCGAGATCCACGAGGAGCGTGCGGTAGTAGCTGAAGCTCGCACGCAGGGCGCCGGGCTGCGTGAGCGCCGTCGCGTAGACGTCGATATCGGCTTCCGTGATGGATTCGGGATCGACGGTGCCGACCGTGTCGCGTCGGACAAAGTGACGGACAAACAGCGCTTCACGGCCGCGGACCAGCTCTTCGGAAATGTCGCCTGCCATATTGAAGCCGAAGTGCCAGCTGCCGCCTGTGGCCACGTTCATCGCCTTTTCCTGGCCGAAGCCTGGCAGGCCGCTCTCGATGAACACGAACCGCTCCGTGAGTTGCGGATACAGTGCGGCGAACGCGTAGCCTACCTGGCCGCCCATATCGTGTCCGACGATGCACGCCTGGTCGATCTGCAGCGCATGCAGCAATGCGGCGATGTCGCCTGCGACGGTTTTCTTGTCATAGCCAGCCGCGGGCTTGCTGGAGTCACCGAATCCGCGCAGATCGGGCGCGATGACCCTGCAGTGAGGCGCAAGCAACGGCATGAGCTTGCGCCATGCGTACGACGTTTGCGGCCAGCCGTGCAGCAGCACGACGGCACGGCCGGCTCCGGCCACTTTCGTATGAATGCGCAGGCCGTTCACCCGCACGGCAAGCGATTTGACAGCAGGGTGTTCGAGATTCTCGCGACGGGGTTCCGTCAAGCTCATTGCCATGAATCGGCCTTTGGTAAGGAAAGATTGCTCGGTGAGCATGCGATCCGACAATGCGCCGCGACGCGCGATGACGGCACGGCCTCCAACTTCATGGCGCGGCACATCCGGCCGGCGCAATGGTTGGAGGGCTCGTGTCAGGTCAACGTGCTCGCCAGCGGCGTTGCCTGAGGGCGTGTCCTAGTCCTGGTTCGCGAACCGGTCCGTTGCGGCGATCAGCGCTTCCAGGATCCCCGGCTCGTTGTACGCATGCCCGGCGCCGGGCACGATCTCGAACGTCGCGTCCGGCCATGCCTTCGACAGCTCCCATGCGGTACGCGCGGGTGTCGCGACGTCATAGCGACCTTGCACGATCACCCCCGGAATGCCGGCGAGGCGATGCGCGTCGCGCAGCAGCTGGCCTTCTTCGACGAAGCCCTTGTTCACGAAGTAGTGATTCTCGATCCGCGCGAACGCAAGTGCGTAGTGACCGTCCGCGAAGTGCGCGGCCAGTGCGGGGTCGGGCAGCAGCGTGATCGTGCGGCCTTCCCAGATGCTCCACGCGCGCGCGGCTTCGAGCTTCGCGGCTTCGTCGTCACCGGTCAGCCGGCGATGGTAGGCGGCCATCAGGTCGCCGCGCTCGGCTTCCGGAATCGGTGCAAGGAAGGCTTCCCACAGGTCGGGGAACAGCCACGATGCGCCTTCCTGGTAGTACCACAGCAATTCCGCGCGACGCATCGTGAAGATGCCGCGCACGACCAGCGCGCTCACGCGCTCGGGGTGCGTTTCCGCGTACGCGATCGACAGCGCGCTGCCCCACGAGCCGCCGAACACGAGCCACTTTTCCGCGCCGACCATCTCGCGCAGGCGTTCGATATCGGCGACCAGATGCCACGTCGTGTTGTTCTCGAGGCTGGCATGCGGCGTCGAGCGTCCGCAGCCGCGCTGGTCGAACAGCAGGATGTCGTAGCGCTCGGGATCGAACAGGCGGCGATGGTCGGGGCTGCAACCGGCGCCGGGGCCGCCGTGCAGGAACACGGCGGGCTTGCCGGCCGGGTTGCCGCAGCGCTCCCAGTAAATGCGGTGGCCGTCGCCGGTGTCGAGGTGGCCGTGGGCGTAAGGTTCGATCGGTGGGTACACAGGCAGGCTCCGGGTAAGGGGCGACAGGGGGCGGACGAGGCGCGGGCCGGTGAGCGGGCGGAAGGCTACGGATATTGCGCCGCCGCAAAAATCGTTGTGTTGGCATCGGACCGGCCGCCGCCGGACAAGGCTTGTCATTATGCCCATTCGCCGCGCCTGATGCCGGCTTGCTCTGGCGCGGCGTTGCCACCGGTGTTTGCCCTGGGGATTTTTGAAGCAATTTCATTCCGATATTTTTCATACAAAATCCCGGCGGCATATCGGCGTGCCGTAGCGGGGGGCGCCGGTCTGCTGCCCATCCACCGTGCCAACGGAAACCAGCCGATGAACCATCGCGTCACGCAGTTGACCGGGTTGCGCGCCGTCGCGGTGGCGATGGTTGTAGTCGGACACGCCGAACACGTGCTGCCCGGCGGCTACACCGGCTGGTACGCGCCGTTGCGGCTGATCGCCGACGGCCGGCTCGGCGTGCTGATCTTCTTCGTCCTCAGCGGTTTCCTGATCACCAACGTATTGCGCGCCGAGTTCGCACGCACGGGCGGCATCGCGCTGACGTCGTTCTACGTGCGCCGCGCGCTGCGGATCTGGCCGGCCTGCTACGTCTATCTCGCGGCGGTCGCGATCGTGGCCTTCGCCGGCTGGTTCGACGTCGACCGCCGGCAGTGGCTGTATGCGGCGCTGCACCTGTGGAACTACTCGGCGTGGTTCGGGCTGACTGGCGACAACACGCTGCATCCGGACGGCGCGTGGTATCTCGGCCATTTCTGGTCGCTTGCGCTCGAGGAACAGTTCTACTGGTTCTGGCCGCTGCTGTTCATGTATGGCATGCGCCGCCGCGGCACGCGCTGGCTGGCCGCGCTGATCCTGATCGTGCCGCTCGTGCGCGCGGTCACTTATTTCGTTGCGCCCGCGCTGCGCGGGCAACTCGGGATGATGCTTCACACGGGCGTCGATCCGATCCTGATCGGCTGCTATGCGTCGCTCAACCGCGAACGGCTCGAAGCGTGGATTCGCACGTGGCGTGGCGAGACGCGCATCGTGACGGCGATCGTCTTGATCGTGCTGTTCGGAATGCCGCTCGCCGAACATCGGCTCGGCGGGTTCTGGAATGCGACGTATGGCGTGACGCTCGAAGCCGCATTGATCGCGATCGTGATCGTCGTGCTGAATTTCCGCAGTGAGTTCTGGTGTGCGCGATGGTTGCGCACGCGGCCGGTCGTGTTCGTCGGCACGATTTCGTTCAGCCTCTATCTGTGGCAGCAGCCGTTCGCGAATCCGGATCTGGCGGTGCCGCACGCGTTTCCGCTCGGGATCGTATGGGCGCTGATGGCCGCGACGGCCAGTTACTTCCTGGTCGAGAAACCGTTCCTGCGGTTGAAGGATCGCTATTCGGCGCGCGAGGCGCGACGTGTGCGCGACGATGCGCTGCTCAGACCGGCGCCGCCGGAGTGCATCGAGACGAATGCGGTCGTCAAATAAGGGCAGTGCTGCGATTGTCCGATCGGACCAACATTGCTGCGTGGATTTGCTACGATCCCGATGCTATTTTTGAGCATCGCCGGATGCCGTGGGTTGCATGGCGCTCCCGGCAATCGACTGGATCGATCCACTTGCGGAGACACGTTTCATGCTGAAAAACTGGCGGCAGTTCCTGCCGAAGATCGGACAAAGTATGAAGGACATCAAGGAACTGAGTCCTTTGACGATCGATGGTTACCGGATGCTGCATCAGGCCGGCGCCGAAACCGGCAACCTGGACGCGAAGACGCGCGAACTGATTGCGCTGGCCGTGGCCGTCACGACGCGATGCGACAGTTGCATCGCGAATCACGTGAAGAAGGCGATCGAACTCGGCGTATCGAAGGCCGAGCTGACCGAAGCGCTGGGTGTCGCCGTGGCGATGAACGCCGGCGCGGCGCTGGCGTTTTCCGGGCGCGTGATGGATGCGTACAACGACCTGTCGGACGCGCGCTGACGCAGCGCGTTATTTCATGACCGAAGGCGGATACCAGAAGTTCCGGTACATGTTGATCCCGTACGACTTGCCGTCGTAGCGGACGGTCGTGCGGACCGGGCGCTTGTCCTTGCGCTGCGGCGGGTCGACACGCGCGGTGATCGACAGGTCGGCGAATCCGTGGCTTGTAGTCTTTTCGACGCCGATCGTCATGGTGGCCGATACGATCGCGTCGTCGGCGATGCCGGGGCTGCAGACCGCATGCTTGTCGTCGGTGTTGACCCAACCGGCGAGGTTGGTGCCGAAGACCGTACGCAAGCGATTGCCTTCGCGTACCCACAGCGTCAGCTCGTCGCTGGTGTTGGCATCGGGGCAGCTTGGCCCGCGCGCGCTGCTCGTGAACACGACGCCGAACGCGCGCACGTCGGGGGCCAGTCGGTAGGGTGCGGTATCAATGCGATAGCTGTTTGCATCGACTTCCGTGACGGCATCCTCCTGAACCACCGACCGTTCGGCCGCCACGACCTTGCCGCCTTCGACAAGCGCGACGACCTGCAGCTTGTTGCTTTCGTCCGGGTTCTTGCTCTTTGGCAGCGAATCGAACGCGACAGCCGCGATCGTCGTTTCCGGCGCGTTCGGCATGACCTTGCACGCCGATGCCACAACGAGCCGGTTCGTGTCGCGCGCGGCGAGGCGTGCGCTCGCGACGCCGGCCCAGCGGGCGACCGCAACGACGGTTGCGTCATCACACGCCTGGTTGTCGGCAGCCTGGACAGCGGAGGCGGCGGCGAGCGCCAGCAGCGGGGCGAAGCGGAGGATTCTCATGTTCACGATGAAAGAAGGCTCTTCATGGATGCCGTGGATGTCGCTTGCCGATCCGGAGCGGCCGGCCAACGCGCGATGCACAGGTCATGCGTGACGACCCGTACTTTTCCTGCCCTTCAATGCAAGCTGCAGTTGCTTGCAGTCCTTGTCCAGTTGCAGCCGAAGCAGTTTCAGAATCGATTTCGTATGCTCGGACAAGGGCTTGCCCGGGCGGAAAATGATCCGATCCTGGAACGGCACATCCAGCGAAAAGCGCTTGATGACAAGTCCACGAGGAATGAAGTCGATGGCCGCGACGGGATGGACGAACGCAAGTCCGACGCCACTGCGTGCGAACTCGCAGGCACTGATCGAGTAGGGCGTTTCGACGACCGTTCGTAGCGTGATCCCTTCGTGTGCCAGTGCTGCTTCCAGCGCGCGTCGTGTGACATCCTCCGCGTTCAGTGAAATGAAGTGATCGGATTGCAGATCCGCCGGTGTAACGACCGCCCGTTGAGCCAGCGGATGATCGGGCGCCATGGCGATGACGCCAGGCAGTGCGCTGAATACCGAATGCTCGAGGCCAGAAGTCGGCATCTCGCTAGCCATCAAGCCGATATCGGCCACGCCGGATTGAACTTGCTGATGCACCTCTCGGGAGCTCATGACTTGCAACGACAACTGAATGCCGGGCGAGTCGCGATGAAATCCGGCGATGGCGCGCGGCAGAAAACAGTTCCCCAGGGCGGGGAAGCAGGCAATCACGAGTCGCCCCTGCTTGTACGAGCCCAGACTGCGAATGACGTGTTCAACGGTTTCAAAGCCCACGAAGTATCGCTCGATCGAGGTCATCAGGACATTCGCCTCGTTCGTCGGGATCATGCGTCCGCGAATGCGCTCAAACAATCGCACGGCGGCAAACGACTCGACCCGCTGAATGGCTTGGCTGACCGCAGGCTGGCTGATCCCCAGCAACTCGGCGGCGCGCGCTGTCGTACCGGCGGTCATCAGGGCTCGAAAGATTTCGATATCCCGCGGAGACATAACAATATTCAATAGATCAATAAGTATCCATTGTAGTCGGTTCGAAACAAGACCTTGATACTGCGAGACGCCTACGCGAACCACCGACTCTATCTCTCATGGACACATTCACGATCGCCGCTGCGCAGTTCAGCGCCAAAGCAGGAGACATCGAAACCAACGTGGCTCGGCATTTGACCTTCGTCCATGCTGCTGCGAAACACGGCGTCAAGTATCTGGTCTTTCCCGAACTGTCCTTGACGGGATACGAGCAGCAGCTTGGCCGTCAACTCGCCATGGGATGCGAGGACCCACGGCTCCTGCCGTTGTTGGCCGAGGTGCAGCGACTGGGCATGTCCATCGTCGTCGGGGCGCCCCTGATGCATGAAGGCCAACCGGAGGTGTTCATCGGCGCGTTCACGCTTGGCGCTCATGGCATACACGCGCACACCAAACAGCATTTGCATCCAGGCGAAGACATGGTGTTTGCAGCCGGAAACGGCGGCCCGGAGGTGATCGTTGACGGGAATCCGATCGCGTTGGCCATATGCGCCGATTTCGCGCATGCCTCCCACGCGGCGAACGCGGCAGATTCGGGGGCGCGTGTCTACGCGGCGAGCGCGCTCATTACCGACAACGGGTACCCGTACGATACCGGGCTGTTGGCCGGCTATGCGGCCAAACACAATATGGTCGTACTGATGGCCAATCATGGCGGCATCACCGGTGGTTGGGAGCCGGCCGGTCGTAGTGCGATCTGGGCAGAGGGCGGTGAGCGCGTTGTTGTCGCGCCAGGCACTGGCGACCTGCTCGTTATCGCCACCGAAGGAGCGAATGGCTGGACCGGATCCGTGGTGGCGATCGAGGTGGAGTAGCGCGTGCCTTCGACGGTTGCCGAGGCGCTCGTTGTGCTCGCGCGTTGCCCGGTTTCAATGGCCGCGAAATCCGCGAACAATAAAAAAAGGCCCTTGCGGGCCTTTCGTAGACGAAGGAGTCAGGCACTTACCGCGTCAGCGCCGTAAACCCCTCCAGCAACCGATCGACATCGGCCGCCTGGATCGCGCCCATCGTCGAGATGCGGAACAGCTCCTTCGACAAGCCGCCTTGCCCCGCGTAGATCACGAAGCCTCGTGCCTTCAACCCGTCGTGCAGCGTTTCGTACGTCACACCCTGCGGCAACCGATAAGCACGAAGCACCACCGACGATTCACCTTCCGGCAGCACCAGCGGCATCCCGCGCGCCGCGAGCCCGGCCTGTGCCTGATCGGCGAGCGCCTTGTAATGCGCATGCCGCGCACGCCAGCCACCGGCCTCATCGAACTCGCGCAGCGCCTCGACGAGCGCGTAATACGCGTGCACGGAAGGCGTAAACGGCGTATTCCGTTGATCCTGCAGCTTCGCGAGACGGCCGAGATCGAGGTAGTAGGTACGGCTCGCCGCCTTCGCGAGCGCGCTGCGGCGCACGATCACGAACGCTGCCCCCGGCACGCCGTGCAGGCACTTGTTCGCGGTCGCGGCGACCGCGTCGATGTCGCCGCCGGCGAAGTCGATCGCTTCCGCGCCAAAGCTGCTGACGCCGTCGACGAGCATTTTCACGCCGCGCGCACGGCACACCTCGGCGATCGCCCCGAGATCGTTCAGTCGGCCCGTCGTCGTTTCATGATGAATCACGGCGACGTGCGAGTAACCGCCCGCATCGAGCTTCGCACCGATCTGCGTGAGGTCGGGCGCGTGCATCCACTCATGCTTGAGCACATCGTGCGCGATCCCGTACTGCGTCGCGATCTGCGTGATCCGCTCGCCATACACACCGTTCTCGATCACGAGCAGCTTGCCGTCCTTCGGCACGAGCGCCGCGATCATGCTTTCGACAGCGGCCGTACCCGAACCGGTCATCAGCACGGCCGTCCACTCAGCCGGATCGAGTTCGTACGCGGCGACGAGACGCTGACGCGCTTCATCCTGCAGATCGAAGAATTCGCTTTCGCGATGGCACAGGTCGGGTTGCAGCAGGCTGCGGCGCACGCGTTCGGTGAGCGTGACCGGGCCGGGGTTCAGCAGCAGCATCAATGGGCTCCTTCAACGTGGGCTTCGGTCTGCGCGGCGCCGATGTGCCGCATCAGACGGGTCTTGACCTCGACCGGCGTGACGGTCGGGCGGGGCAGGCCGTCGGGCACGCCGGTGCGGATCGCCAGGCGCACGAACTGCGCCCCGTCGTGCGACTCGGCCAGCGCCGTATCGAGCACGTCGAGCGTGTCGCCTTCGACCGCCGACGCATACCCGCACGCGGCAGCAACGCCCGCGAACGAAACATGTTGCGACACCGTCGCCTGGCCGCCCGTCGATTCGTGCGCGCCGTTGTCGAGCAGCACGTGCGTGAGGTTGGCCGGGCCGTAGGTGCCGAGCGTCGCGAACACGCCCATGCGCATCAGCGCGGCGCCGTCGCCGTCGACCGCGACCACGCGCAGGTCGGGGCGCGCGAGCGCGAGGCCAAGCGCGAGCGGCGTCACGCAGCCCATCGAGCCGACCATGTACAGCTGGTTCGGGCGATCGTCGATGGCGTAGAGTTCGCGGCCGCAGAAGCCGGTCGACGCGAGCACGACGGTCGAATCGACCGGCGTGTGCGCGATCACGCGCTGCAGCGCGTCCTGGCGGGTCGGCCAGGTGTCGGCCGACGCGGCGCGCGACGACGCTTGCGCGGCGACATGCGCGCGCGGCGTCGCGGCCGGGTTGGCCTTCAGTTCATACGGCGCGACACTGCCTTTCTGCATCACGAGCGCGTACGGGCGGCCCGTCGCGTCCATGTGCGCGATCGCGCGGTCGAGTGCCGGGCCGACCTGTTCGGGGTCGGTCGGGAACGTCTCCCACGGGATCTCCATCGTGTCGAGCATCGCGGGCGTGATCGGCCCCATCAGCGCGTGCTGCGGCTCGTCGGCCACGCCCGGCTGGCCGCGCCACGTGACGATCAGGAGCTGCGGCAGGCGGAACGTCCAGGTCAGCGACGTGAGCGGGCTCACCGCGTTGCCGAGCCCCGAGTTCTGCATCATCGCAATGCCGCGCTTGCCGCCGAGCGTCGCGCCCGCGATCAGCGCGACCGCGTCGCCTTCGTTCGCGGCCGACGCGTAATGCAGCGTCGGGTCCTGCAGCACGTAATTGATGAACGGCGTCAGGTACGAGCAGGGCACGCCCGCGTACCAGTCGAAACCGCGCTCGCGCGCGGCCTCGACGAACTGGGCCGCTTCGATCATTGCGCGCCCCCGTTACGGGCGCCCGGTTGCGACAGCGGCGTCTGGCCGTGCGCGAAGTCGCCCGCGCGGCGGAAGTCTTCGAGATCGTTCACACCGCGCCAGTGGCCGTGCACGTACTGCACCTCGATCTTCTCGCCGGCGGCGATCAGTTCGTTGAGCAGCGTCGGGATGTCGAGCGTGTCGAAATCGTCGCGCGCCTGCAGCGTCGCGAGCATCGCCTTCAGGCGGTCGACACCGGCGCCACGCACGTTCAGCAGGCCGATCCAGCGGCCATGCGGCGTGCCTGCGGCGACGTCGCTCGACACGCGTTGCAGGTAGGTCTTCTGGCCGAACAGGCCGCGATCGTCGGCCGCCGAGCAGAGCGCGAAGTCACGCACGCTCTGGTTGGTCGGCTCGGTCAGCGACGAATCGACCACCACGCTGAACTCGGCTTCGCTTTCCGCGAGGTCGCGCACGATGTAGCTGCGGAACAGCAGGTCGCCGTACGAGATCACGGTGTCGCCGGTCAGGCGTTCGGCCGCGCATGCGAGCGACGCGAGTTCGCCCGTCTGCGCATGGCGCTCGTTGACGACGAGCTTGATGCCCGACGTGTCGATCGCGTCGGCGCGATAGCCGCCGACCACGGTGATGTCGTTCACGCCGTGCGTCTTGAAGCCGTCGACGAGCCAGCGCAGCAGCGGCTTGCCGGCGACCGGCAGCATGACCTTCGGCTTGTCTTCGGTCACGGCCTCGAGGCCCTTGCCGCGGCTGGCCGCCAGCACGATCGCGGCGTTCGACGCGCGCGACGACGACGACAGGTAGATGCGCTCGGCCGCCGAGTATTCGTCGGCGTCCTGCAGGCGGAAGATTTCGTTGACCGATGCAACGCGGTCTTCGACGTTGATCAGCGTTTCGCTCTCGTGGATCTCGCGTGCGGTCGCCTGCATCGCGGATGCCGACGCACGGATCAGGTGGTTCGCCCAGATCACGGTGCTGATGCCGGCCTGGCGGAACACGTCGGTCGGCGTGCTGTAGTACTTGGTCGGCACGATCACGAGCGGCGCCTTGCCGCTCCATTCGCGCGCGAACTGCAGGATCTCGTCCGGGCGCGACAGCTTGCTGTGGATCAGGATCGCGTCCGCGCCGGCTTCCGCATACGCGTTCGCGCGGCGCAGCGCCTCGTCCATCCCCCAGCCCGCGATCAGCGCTTCGACACGCGCGACGATCGAGAAGTCGGGATCGCTCTGCGAATCCTTGCCGGCCTTGATCTTGCCGCAGAACTCGTCGATTTCCGCGAGCGGCTGGCGCTCGCCGCCGATGAAGCTGTTGGTCTTCGGGAACTGCTTGTCCTCGATACAGACGCCCGCGATGCCGCGCTGCTCGAGCTTCTTCACGAGGCGGCGCACGTTGTTGAAGTTGCCGTAGCCGGTGTCGCCGTCGAGCAGGATCGGCAGGTCGCTCGCGTCGGCCATGAATTCGAGCACGTCGACGACCTGGGTCCAGCTCGCCTCGTTGTTGTCGCGCACGCCGAACTGCGCGGAGATCGCGAGGCCCGATGCCCAGATCCCCTTGAAGCCGGCCTCGCGGACGATCCGCGCGGACAGGCCGTTGTGCGCTTCCATCAGGAATTCGAGTTCGTTGCTGACGAGCATGCGGCGCAGGCGTGCGCTGCGCGATTCGGAGAAGTTGGGTTCGCGTGCATTCATCGTGCAGCTCCTGCGGTAGTACGTTGAATCAGGGGGAGAATGTCTTGCGTGGCGCGCGCGACGTCGTTCGGGAAGTCGATCTCGATCCACGGCGAGCCGGTGACGTCGGCGACGTCGAACGAATGACCGCCTTCGAGCAGCAGGTCGCGCACGGCTTCCTCGTGCGGCATGTTCGCGCGGCCGCTGTCGACGTAGCCCGCGACGATCGTCGCGAGGCGGCGCGCGGTGCCTTCCGTGAAGCGGAAGAAGCCGACCGATTCGCCGATCGTGTCGTATTCGAGGTCGACCGCGAGCTGCTTGCGCAACTCGACCGGCACGCCGTTCTTCAGGCACAGCTTGACGGGTTCGTCGCCGGCCTCGAAGTCGCGATCGATCAGCAGGCGGTCGACCGCCTTGTCGGAATCGGCCACCAGCGCATGCAGGATGTTCTCGTCATACAGCACGTCGGCGTCCATCAGCAGCACGTCGCCGCCGCGCGTCATCGCATCGGCGACGGTATGCACGGTCAACACGCTGCCGAGGTCGTAGCGGTCGTTGATCACGATCTCGGCCTGGCGGCCGAGGCGCTTCAATTCCTGCTCGACCTTCTCGTGCTGGAAGCCCAGCCCGAGCACGATCTCGTCGACGCCCGCGGCATCGAGCACGCGCAGATGCCGCTCGAGCAGCGAAACGTCGTCGAAGCGCAGCAGGCACTTCGGGAACTGCGCCTCGGGCGGTTGTTGCAGGCGCAAGCCGAGGCCTGCCGCAAGAATGATGGCTCGCATGGGTTCTCCAACCAAAAAGCCGGCGGATCTGAACGATCAGTCGGCGAGCGGCTGCGGCGCACGGCGCCGCTGCCAGTTTCTTTCACTGAAATGCAGATAGAGCAGGCCGGGCAGGCCGAGCGCGAGTTCGCGCGCGCGCTTCGCAAGCGACAGCGCGAGCGCCGCGTCGGGCGGCAGTCCGACCAGCGGCGCGAGCAGCAGGTAGCCGCCTTCCTGCGCGCCGAGCGAGCCCGGGATCGCGAAGGCCGCGCCACGAATGGCCTGGCCGACGCTCTCGAGCAGCAGCGCGTCGAGCCAGCTCACCGGATGCCCGAGGAAATGCAGCGCGAGCCACACTTCCGCGGTGCCGACGATCCAGCCGACGAGACTCAATGCGAACGTCTTCGCGACCTTCGCGCGATCGCGATACAGCGCGCCGACCGCGTCGTCGATCGCGTCGGCGCGGGTGGCCAGCGACGACCAGTCGCGCGGGCCGAGCAGCTTCGACGCGAGGCGCAGGCCGCGGCCGAACAGCCCGCGCCGCTGCGCCATGTAGAACAGCGCGGCGAGGGCGCCGAGCACGCCGGTGGCGATCAGCGCGGGCGTGCGCAGGTGCGCGACCGATTCGTGCGTTGCATACAGGCTGAACGCGGCGATGCCGATCAGCGCGAACGCCATCTGCGCGAGCGCCTGCATCGTCGTGCTGACGGTGACGGCCGCCGCCGCGTCGGCCATCCGCGTGCCGCGCTGCGCGAGGTGGCGCACCATCAGCACGGGGCCGCCGATCTGCCCGGCGGGCAGCAGGCTGTTCACCGATTCGCCGACCCAGCGCGCGCGCAGCGCGTTGCCGAGCTCGGCGCCCGGCTGGCCGGGGCGGAACATCACGGAGATCGCCATCGCGTCGATCACGAGCGGCACGACGTGGAACGCCGCGACGAGCGCGAGCCCCCAGCCGGCTGCGAGGAACGTGGACGCGACCGCGCCGACGCCTTGCCATGCCAGGAGTGCGACGAAGAGTGCGGTCCCGAGGGACAGCAGGATGAGGCCGGCGCGTGTCATGACCCGGTCGTGCGTCGCGTTGCCAGTTGCTTGAACACCTGGCGGAAACCGAAATACGCGATCGCGTCCTTCATGTTCGAGATGAAGCGCTTCCACGGCCGCATGCCGGGGTTCGTCACGTATTCGAAGGTGAGCGACACGCGCATCTCGTTCTGGCCGAGCGGCGTGATGCGGTGGCGCAGCTTGTCGCCATCGAACAGCACGATGCCGCCGTCGGCGATCTGCACGGAGCCCGGTTCGTCGGCGACGTCCGGATTGCGCGTGTGCAGCTCGTAGTCGAGCCGGCACGACGATTCGTCGATCACGCCGATCAGCAGCGTGTAGCGGCGGCCGTCGTAGTACGACGTGTCGTAGTGCCAGCCGATGTGGTCGCCGGGCTTCGTGTAGTAATACAGCGCGTACGCGTGCGGATCGTCGTCCGGCGACAGCATCAGCTTGTCGCCCGTGACCTTCTCGAGGAAGGAGATGAGTGCCTTCGATCGATACAGTTCGGCGATGTACGGCGCCTGCTCGTCGATCGTATGACGGCTCACGCTGCCGCCCTGCTTGTGGCCGGGCAGGTAATTGCGGTTCAGGCCGGCCTGCATCGCGCGGGCGGCGTCGGCCAGCTTCGCGTGCGCGTCGGCCGGCAGGAATGCGTCGAGGTACAGGAACGAGCCCTGGCGCGTGTAGTCGTTGCGCACTTGCTCGAGGTCGAGATGGCCGACGCAGTCGGCCACGGTGCGATCGGGGTCGGACGCGGCGCGCACGGGCGCGGGGCGTGCCGGGCTCAGCACGGAGTCGTCGCGCGTGCTAGTCATTTGGAAGCCTGGATTTCAGTGGAATTCTGCGGAACATTGCCGCGCCGGACGATGCGCCACCAGTCGATCACGACCCACGCGGCGAACAGCGGGGCGCCGATCGACGCCGCGAGCAGGAACGGCTCGACGCCGTCGAACAGCGTCACGAGCGGCAGCAGGTACAGCACGTCTTCGGTTTCGAAGCCGCCGGCGAATGCCTGCTTGGTGCCGGCCTTGCCGGCGAACGATTCGATGCGCATGCGCAGGAAGAAGATCAGCGCAACGGCGGCGCCGGCCACCGCGCCGAGCAGCACCGGCGATGCGGCCATCTGGCCGCCCTGGGCGACGATGCCGAGGCCCATGCTGACGAACAGCGCGACCGTGACGAGGGCGTCTGCCGCGAGGTCGTAAAAATGACCGATCTTGCTCGTCTTGCCGCTGATGCGCGCGAGCTCGCCATCGGTGTGGTCGACGAAGTTCGACAGTACGATCAGGAACGCGCCCGCATTGCTCCAGCCGAAGCCGCCGTGCGCGAGGCACCAGGCGCCGGCGAGGCCGATCAGCAGACGAACGGTGGTGAGGTGATTCGGGGTGACAGGCGTGTCGACGAGCGGTCGGACAAGCGAGCGCGCCAGCCGCGCATCCCAGGTGCGTGGCAGGGGCGGTTCGGAACGTGTGGCGGTTTTTCTTTGGTCCATCGGCGAAATATATACGGAATTGTAATTTGGTGCTTTTTATTCGATCAATGTCCTGACATGAGGGAGTGTTACCGCGTCTTGCGGCGATTGGCCGGCCGAAAAGCGCGTGCGCGAAAGGGCGGCCAAACGGGGCCGCGCGATCCAGATTCCAGTGTGGTTCGCATCGGGCGGCTGTCAAGGACGGACGGGCCTCTCAGGCCGGTGCGGCGGTACTTTTCGCGCTTTGCCGCGCGCGTCGCGCGGTGCGTGCGAGCTTGATATGCGTCAGGTCGGAATGAGCCGCATCGGGTGACAATTGGCCGCGCCGGACGGGCGTCGTTCATTGTCGATGGAAAGGCGGTAAATGGCCGTCAAAATCCGCCGATTGACGCGCGAGAGTGGGCGATCGGCGACGCGTTTTCCTGCCCGATACTTTCGTGCACCTTACGCGTGCATCCGCTTCAAACGGAGCGCCTGTCACAGAACGGTCGTTCGATACCCGGCAAATTCGACAAGGATCTTTTTCATTCAGCGGACATTTCGCGGCGATTGCCTCTGCGATACTCCGACCGTGCCTGTGGTGCCGGCCGCCCCTCGCGGCCCCAAGGGCTTCATGTCGCTCAGGAGACACCCCCCGCGACGTCAACGACAGACCAAAGCGTCAGAAACCAGCCATGTCATCTTCACGCATCCTCGCTCCCGCCCTGCGTTCGCTCGTCCGCACCGCCGACGAAGCCGCCGCGCTGATCCGTCCCGGCATGACCGTCGCCATGAGCGGCTTCACGGGCTCGGGCTATCCGAAGGCCGTGCCGGCCGCGCTTGCCGCCCACATCGACGCGGCGCACTCGCGCGGCGAGGACTTCCGGATCAACGTGCTGACGGGCGCGTCGACCGCGCCGGAACTCGACGGCGCGCTCGCCCGCACCAACGGCATCTCGATGCGCTTGCCGTATCAGTCCGACCCGACGCTGCGCGACAAGATCAACGGCGGCGAAGTCGATTACCAGGACGTCCACCTGAGCCACGTCGCGCAGTACGCATGGTTCGGCCTGTACGGCGATCTCGATGTCGCGATCGTCGAAGTCGCGGGCATCCGCGAGGACGGGCTGCTGATTCCGTCCGCGTCGATCGGCAACAACAAGACCTGGCTCGAACGCGCGAAGCACGTGATCCTCGAGGTTAACTCGCGCCAGCCGCTCGGCCTCGACGGGATGCACGACGTTTATTACGGCACCGCGCTGCCGCCGCACCGCAAGCCGATTCCGCTGACGAAGAGCGACGACCGGATCGGCGAGCCGTACCTGCGTTGCCCGGCCGACAAGATCGTCGCGATCGTCGAGACCGATGCGCCGGACCGCAGCAATGCGTTCTCCGCACCGGACGCGACGTCGAAGCAGATCGCGCTGCAACTGATCGACTTCCTGCGCCATGAAGTGAAGCGTGGCCGCCTGCCGGAAAACCTGCTGCCGCTGCAGTCGGGCGTCGGCAACATCACGAACGCGGTGCTCGCGGAGCTCAGCTCGGCCGGCTTCTCGAACCTGACCGCGTACACCGAAGTGATCCAGGACGGCATGCTCGACCTGCTCCAGGACGGCACGCTGGGCTTCGCGTCGGCCACCGCGCTGTCGCTGAGCCCGGCTGCCGTGCAGCGCTTCGCCGATGAAATCGCGACGTTCCGCGAGAAGATCGTGCTGCGCCCGCAGGAGATCAGCAACCATCCGGAGCTCGTGCGCCGTCTCGGCTGCATCGCGATGAACGGGATGATCGAGGCCGACATCTACGGCAACGTGAACTCGACCCACGTGATGGGCACGAAGATCCAGAACGGCATCGGCGGCTCGGGCGACTTCGCGCGCAACGGCTACCTGTCGTGCTTCATGTCGGCGAGTACCGCGAAGGGCGGCGCGATCTCGCGGATCGTGCCGATGGCGAGCCACGTCGACCATACCGAGCACGACGTCGCGGTGGTCGTCACCGAGCAGGGCCTCGCGGACCTGCGCGGCCTGTCGCCGAAGCAGCGTGCCCGCAAGGTCATCGCGACCTGCGCGCATCCGGACTATCGGCCGATGCTCGAGGATTACTTCGAGCGCGCGTCGCGCGAAAGCTTCGGCAAGCACACGCCGCACCTGCTCGCCGAGGCGCTGTCGTGGCACGAGCGTTACGTCCGCACGGGCACGATGAAGGCCTGACGCTGCACGCCTGCCGCGCGTGAGAATCGCGGGGCAGGCGGCGCGCGATGCGGTGCGCGTATCCGTCCGTCGATCGGCCGGATCGTCAGTCCATCGCCGCATGCGCGACGTCGACGCTCGCCGCCTTCTGCGGCGGGCGGATCAGCAGCAACAGCGGGATCATCAGCAGCGTCGCGACGAACATCAGCTTGAAGTCGTTCAGGTACGCGATCATCGACGCCTGCTGGTTGATCGTGCGGTCGAGCAGCGCAATGTCGAGGCGGCTGCCGGCCATGGCCTGCACGGCCGGGTTGAACGGCGTGATGTGGGTCGCGAGGTCGGCATGCGCGACTTGCGTGTTGCGCGTCATCAGCGTCTGGACGATCGAGATGCCGATACTGCTGCCGATGTTGCGCATCAGGCTGTAGGTGGCCGTGCCGTCCGCGCGCAGGTCGGGCGGCAGCGTCGAGAACGACAGCGCGCTCAGCGGCACGAACACGAGCCCCAGCCCGAAGCCCTGCACCACGCCGGGCCACACGATGTCCGCTTCGGACAGCACGATCGTGTACTGCATCATCTGCCATAGCGCGAGCGCGGAAATCGACAGCCCCGCGAGCAGCAGCATCCGCGCATCCACGTATTTCAGCAGTCTTCCGACGAACAGCATCGCGATCATCGTGCCGGCGCCGCTTGGCGCAGTGACGAGGCCCGTCGTCGCGACCGGGTAGCCCATCAGGTTCTGCAGCATCGGCGGCAGCAGCGCGCGTGTCGCGTACAGCACCGCGCCGACCACGAAGATGAACAGCGTGCCCGTCGCGAAGTTGGGGTCGCGCAACAGTTCCGACTTGAAGAACGACGCCTTGCCGACGGTCGCGGTATGTGCGAGAAAGAACGCGAAGCTGAGCGCCGCGACGAGCGCCTCGATGCGGATCTCGTATGAGCCGAACCAGTCGAGCTGTTCGCCGCGGTCGAGCATCGCCTGGAATGCGCCGATCGCGAGCGCCAGCGTCGCGAAGCCGAATGCGTCGAACTTCACGTGCGGGCGCGGCGCGCGCGCGGGCAGGAAGGTCATCACGCCGGCGAGCGCGAACGCGCCGATCGGCACGTTGATGAAGAACACCCAGCGCCAGTTGTAGCTGTCGGTGAGCCAGCCGCCGAGCGTCGGGCCGAGGATCGGGCCGACCATCACGCCCATTCCCCAGATCGCCATCGCCTGGCCTTGTTTCTCGCGCGGGTTGATGTCGAGCAGGATCGACTGCGACAGCGGCACCAGCGCGGCGCCGAACACGCCCTGCAGCAGACGCGCGCCGACGATCTGCACGAGCGTCTCGGACAGCCCGCACAGCGCCGACGCGACCGTGAAGCCGGCGATCGACACGATCAGCAGCCGCTTCACGCTGAGCCGGTCGGACAACCAACCGGTGAGCGGCGTCGCGATCGCCGCGGCGACGATATAGGAGGTCAGCACCCACGTGATCTCGTCCTGCGACGCGGACAGCGTGCCCTGCATGTGCGGCAGCGCGACGTTCGCGATGGTGCTGTCGAGGGTCTGGATCAGCGTGGCGAGCATGATCGACAGGGTCAGCATCGGCCGGTTCAGGGCGGGCGAGGCGGGGGCGTCGGCGGCGGGGTTCAAGCGGGTGTCTCCGTGGAGCGGTCGCCGTGGGCGGCGATCCGGTATGACGCAAATTATAAGCATGCGTATTATATCTCCGCTTATGGCTGCGTCTCGAGCGGGAGGCAGTTGCCGGCTCGACCCTATAATCGCCGCATGGACAAGACCTACGAGAACCGGATCGGTTACCTGATCGCCGATGTGGCGCGCCTGAACGGGCGTCTCTTCGACCGGCGCGCGAAGCGCATCGGGCTGACGCGCGCGCAAAGCCGCGTGCTCGCGTACCTGACATGGAAGGGCGAGATGAATCAGGCGCGGCTGGCCGAATGGCTCGAGATCGCGCCGATCACGCTGACGCGGCTGCTCGACCGGATGGAAAGCTATGGCTGGATCGAGCGCGTCGCGAACGACGACGATCGCCGCGCATTCGTGATCCGGCTGACCGACAAGTCGCGCGAGATCTTTCCGCAGATGCTCGAAGTGGGTGACACCGTCGCCGACGACGGGCTGCGCGGCTTCACGCCCGACGAGCGCGATACGCTGGTGCGGTTGCTCGGGCGCATGCGTCACAACCTGATCGACTGCGGCGGGGAGTGATGGGTGCCGCGATCCGGGCAGGCCGGATGAACGGCTTGAAAACAGCGGGAACACCGGAAGGCGGCGCGCAAGCACGCCGAGCCGGCCCGAATTCCGGCGTGGGCATCCTCATCGCCGTGGCGCCGGTGCCGGTGCCGATACCCGGCGCGGCCTTCGTCCGGCGCGCGCAGGGTGATGCGCTAGTCACGCTCGACAGAGGGGAGCGTGGGCGTCGGCGACGCTACCTGTTATCGCTTTGACGAAGGCCGTGTGCTCAACGGGCCAGCGCCGCGAGCGTAACCGCCGCCAGATAAAGCCCCACACCGTACGACAGATGCGTGATGAGACTGCGCCGGCGCGCGACGCCCGGGTTCGGCGTGCGCGACGCGGCGACGCCGAAGCCGAACGCGGGCTGCATCACGAAGAACGGCGCGATCACGCTGGCGAGGCCGGCGAGGAGCGCGGGGAGCGGGGTCGGCGTGCCGATCCATTCGGTGCCCGCGATCGCGACGGGCAGCGCCGCGAACGCGATGCCGATCGCGTAATGCGCGATCCAGCCGAGCGCGCGTTCGCCCGGCACGGGCGCCGCGGCGCCGATCGACACGTGCCGGAACCGGCCTTGCATCATGTGACCGATCCAGCGGCCGACCAGCGCATAGTCGAGCGACGGAATGCCGAAGGCTCGCCGCCGGAACAGCGTCCACAGATCCATCACGAGCGTCGCGCCCGCGCCGATCAGCAACAGGTTGAGCAGGACGTCGGGCGCGCTCATCGCGACCCTCCGCGAAGAACGGAAAAGGCTGCGCGGTGCAGCGGAATACAGCGTGGTTTCAGCGGTTTCATGGCAGTCCGGGCTTGTCTTTATGGAGTCGAGCGACTATCTTGCAACTTCAAGTTCACTTGAGGTCAAGCATGAGCCGGCTGGACATTGCAGATGTGGCGCGACGCTCGGGATTGCCCGCGTCGACGCTGCGTTACTACGAGGAAAAGGGGCTGATCGTCCCGACCGGCCGCCACGGGCTGCGGCGGCAATACGACGAGTCGGTGCTGGAGCGCCTGGCGCTGATCGCACTGGGCCGCGAGGCCGGTTTTTCGCTCGACGACATCCTCGCGATGGTCGGCACGGACGGCCTGCCTGCGATCGATCGCGCGAAGCTCGACGGCAAGGCCGACGAACTCGACCGCACGATCCGCCGTCTCGGCGCCGTGCGCGACGCGTTGCGGCATGCGGCCGTGTGCCCGGCATCGAACCATCTCGAATGCCCGTCGTTCCAGAAGCTGCTTCGGATCGCCGCGCATCGCCATCCGGCGCGCCGCACGAAGACGGAAGCCGCGTAGGCGCTCGGCCCGCGCGATGCGCAGGCATTGGGGGGCAGTGGCGATTCGGCGGCACGTCGCCATTCATGGCCGACGGACATTGCAAACAGGAACAACGGGGTTGCCGCGTGTGGTTTTTACTTGTGCTTTACGTGCTTCCTGCCGCGTATGCGGCATCGAAGGTCGGGCCGCATTACGGGTTTCTCGCCGGGTGCGCGACACTGGCCGCCGTGCTGGCGATGCAGACCGCGTTGCTGACGTGGGGGACTGCCCTGTTGAAACGGCGGCGTGGGTCCGTTGGGCCGCCTGAGACGAGCGCAACGCCCGTACCGGCCGATAGTCTGGATGACGAACCGGCCGATGAGCCCGACGACACGCCCGATGTGCCGCTTCGATATGGCGAGCATGCCCGATTCAAGCAACTGGTCCTGATTGCCGACGCCGCACGGCCCGAGGTTACGCGCCGTTTCTACGATAAGGCGAAGCGGGCGATCGAAGCGTACGTGGAAGTCGAGGCGGGGCGCGACGGTTCGGGGGCGGCGATGGTATCGACGGCCGATCTGGCCACGGAAGACAGCCTGCCCGCCGCACCACCGGACGAAACGCTGACGGTATTCGTGTCGAACGACGGCGCGTGGTCGGGGTTCCGCGTCGGCGACGACAGCTTCCGGTTCCGCCACGGCGCAATCACGAGATTGCGGTTCACGCATGTGATGCCGGTTCGCTGGAATGGCGACTACATGGTGACGTTCTGGTTCGACGTGCCGAAGCGGGAGCGCACTACCGATTACAACGCGTATTTGACCGGGTTCGATATCGGGGTGGACCGTGCCGGCCACCGTTCACGCACGCTCACCCATGCCTGTCGTGAAATCGCGTCGGTGCTCGACGTCGCGTTCGACGTCGACGAGGTTGGCGACGACTGAGTCATCCCGCGTAATACACACGACATTCCTGCTCGCGCCCGCGCACGATGCGCTTGCCGACGAGCGAGCCGTACGTTTCGGTGAAGACGGTGCGCTGATGCTCGCATTGCAGGGCGTCGTAGAAATAGAGCGAGACCCAGTCGGTCGGGCGGGAGGCCTCCGGCGTGCGCATCGCGGCATGGAGGCACAGCGCGGTGAAATGCCAGCCGCCCTTGGTCATGTGCATCACGGGCAACGGCACGTAGCCGTCCGCGTTCAGGCGCCGATGCACGGTTGCGCGTTGCACAACGCCAGGCGTCGGCAACGCGCCGGCGGCGGCCTTGTTGCGATACAGACGGTCGATGTAGAGCAGCAGTTCGACAGGCGGCTCTGTGCCGGGGCCGGCGTCCTGCACGCGGCCCTGCCAGCGCCGGCGGCGGCTCAGCACGTCGTCGAGCGCGGTGCGGATGCCGGCCGCGCGCCGCGGGCCGACGCCCGAGATCGTCTCGAGCTGGCCGTTGCGGGCCGCGCGTTCGAGCTCCTCGAGCGTATCGATATGCAGCAGGTCGTGAATGCGCAGCGCGAGCGCGTGGCCGATACCCGGCACCGCCTCGAACGCGGACGTGCGTTCGGCGTCGCCGCACAGCCGGTCGAGCTGGCGCCAGCGCCCCGTCACCAGCAGCTCGGCAATCGCCTGCGCGACGCCCGTGCCGATCTCGGGCAGCGTGCCGAGCGCATCGACGCCGCCGGACTCGAACACTGCGCGGATATCGAGGTCGAGCGCATCGACCGTCTCGGCCGACGCGCGGTACGCGGCGACCCGATACGGATTCGCGCCCTGGTCAGCCAGCCGCTGCGCCGCCTCGCGCAGGCAGATCGCGATATGGCGGTTTTCCTCGTACGTTTGGCTGGCGGTCGTCTGCATGGCGAGGGACCCGGGGAAGCACAAACGGAATGGACACGGCTAGCGGTGCGCCGGTCGGCTTTTTACCATTGTCGCGATACGCGATGAAGAAAACTTGACGCACGTCAATGGCAAACGTAGCACAGGTGCGAAGCACACGGTCGTGCCGGATAGCGGCACGACCGTGCGTCGCGTGACGCGGTCACGCGTCGAGGAACGATTGCGCGTTCTCGGCCTCGGCGGCCGTGCGCAACGCGGCGAGCGCCCGTTTCTCGATCTGCCGCACGCGTTCGCGCGACATACCCGCGTCCTGCGCGATCGCGTCGTAGGTATCGGGCTCGGCGCCGCCGAGGCCGAACCGCCGGCGCAGCACGTCGGCCTCGGCCGGCGTGACCGACCGGAGCAGCGACCTCACGCACTCGCGCATGCGCGTGTCGGCCAGTTGCTCGAACGGGCTGGCCGACGCCTGGTCCTCGATCAGCTCCACCAGGCCGGTGTCCGCGTCGGGCAGCGGCGCGTCGAGCGATACGGGCTCGGCTGGCAGCGCGAGCACCGCGCGCAGCTTGTCCTCGTCGAGGCCGGTTTCGGCCGCGAGTTCGGCCGGCGTCGCGCGACGGCCCGTGCGCTGACGAAACCGCAGCGCATGCCGCTGCACACGCTGGTACTGGTCGCCGACGTGCACGGGCACGCGGATCGTGCGTGCGCGATCCGCGACCGCGCGCGCGATCGCCTGGCGGATCCACCAGGTCGCATAGGTCGAGAACTTGAACCCGCGCCGGTATTCGAATTTCTCGATCGCGCGCATCAGGCCCAGGCTGCCGTCCTGCACGAGATCGGGCAGGTCGACACCGCGGTTCATGTACTTGCGCGCGATCGACAGCACGAGCCGCAGGTTCGCTTCGAGCATCGCGCGCGTGGCGTCGCGCACTTTCTGCTGGCCGTCGGTGAGCGCGGCTGCGAGTGCCCGTCGCGCGACCGTGTCGAAGCAGGCGGCGTCGCCCGCGGCGGTGCCACGCGGCGCAGACGCGAGCGTGCGTACGACGCGGCTCGCGTCGTCGACGGCCGGTGCGACCCACGGGATCGCGCCGAGCAGGGCGGCCACGCGGTTGCGCGCGTCACGGTATTCGTCCGAACGGAAGCCATGCGCGTGCAACGCGCCGCGCAAGGCCGCGACGGCCGCCTGCAGCGCGTCGTCGCTGACGGGCGCGGGCGTGTCTGCGGGGTCGTCATCGGACGATCCGGCTGCGCCGGTCGTCGCCGTTGCGCGGTGACGCGCCAGCAGCGCGTCGACGGCGGCCGGACAGCCGGCGAGCGCGTGCAGGATCTGGTGGCGGCCCGTTTCGATCTCGCGAGCAAGTACGATCTCGCCTTCGCGCGTGAGCAGCGGCACGGCCTGCATGCGCCGCAGGTAGAGCGCGAGCGGATCGGTCGACGCGCTCGTGCCGCGTGCGAGGTCGCCGAGCATCGCGCGGCCTTCGTCGAGCGCATCGCGATCGACGTCGACAGGCACCGTGCCGGCGAACGGCGCGGGCGCGGCCGGCCCGTCGAGCACTGCGATGCCGATGTCGGCGAGCGCGGCGCGCACGACGTCGAGCGCGTCGGGGCTGTCGCTTTCGGGCGGCAGCGCGTCGACGAGGTCGGCGTGGGTCAGATAACCCTGTTCGCCGGCGAGCGCCAGCAACTGGATGATCGGATCGAGCGGCGTGTCCGCCCGGGGAGTGGGGCGTGGCGTAGTCATGTCGATGGCGGCGTGAGCCGCGTTCCTGTCTGGGCGGGCCGAAGTCCGCCGGTTTCGGGCCGCCGGTTGCTCGCGAACCCCTGTCCGCGCCGGCCAGCCTGACATCGTTCAAGTTGAGGGCATTTGCGCGAACTTCAACGCGGGCGCGGCAGACGTGCCAGCACGCGGCATGCCCACGCGATCGTCCGGCACAGGAAACAAAAAGTAACCGATCATACCGAGCGGAAATCTGCAGGGGACGTAAGCTAGAGTCAGGCGCGCGCCCGGCGGCGGCGCGTGGATTCTGCCGGAGCAAGACATGACCCCGATTCCTGCCGCGAGGTGTGCGGTATTCGCATTGACGACGCTGACCCTCGGCGGCTGTTATTACACGAGCCCGTATGGCTATGCTCCGTATTACGCGCCGGCACCGGCCACGCTGACGCAGCGCGAGCTACCCGTCACGCCGGCTGCGCCGGGCACCGCTCCACCGGGCCCGACGTCGGCGGCGGTTGCGCCGCCCGAGGCCGATTCGGCGCCTGTCTACGTCGCGCCGGCCTATCCGCCGCCGTATCCCTATCCTTATCCATACTATGCACCCGCGTATTACCCGGGCTGGTATGGCTGGGGCGCGCCGGCCATCTCGGTCGGCTTCTGGGGCGGCTGGGGCGGCGGCTGGCGTGGCCGCGGCGGGTACGGGCATCGTCCGTGGGGCGGCGGCCACTGGGGTGGCGGCTGGGGCGGGCATCGGCATTGACCGGCGCGCGGCGGCACCGCGCGGGAGAGCATCATGAGGAACACGATTGTCCGAAGTCTGTGCGTCGTCCTGCTTGGCCTCGCGGTCGCGCCGGGCATGGCGCAGGCGCAGAGCACCGGCTACACGAACGCGCCGGCCGAACTGTTCGCCGGGCCGGCGCCCGACTATCCGGTCGTCGCGCAGATTCCGCCGGGCACCGCGCTGGACGTGTTCGGCTGCCTGAGCGACTACTCGTGGTGCGACGTCGCGCTGCCGGGCGTGCGCGGCTGGATCGACGCGCAACTGATCGACTATCCGTACCAGGGCGGTTACGCGCCGCTGCTCGAATATGGCGCGATCATCGGCGTGCCGATCACGGGGTTCGCGATCGGCGCGTACTGGGATCGCTACTACCGTCACCGGCCGTGGTTCCATGACCGCGATCGGTGGGAACACCGCGCGGAACCGCGGCTCGGCCCGGGCGGCGTACCGCCGGGACAGGGACGCCCGCAACCGGGCGGCGCGATGCAGGTCGCACCGGGCGGTCCGCCGCCCGTGCATGACACACGGCCGTCGGCTGCGCGTGGCGGCTGGAATGGCGCGATCCGCACGCCGCCACCGGCTGCGCCTGCGCCGATGCCGGGTGCTGCCGTCCGTGAACGACCGGCAGCGCCGCCGCCGGCCGCCGTGATGCGTCCGCCACCGGCCGCTGTCATGCGTCCGCCGCCCGCGCCGGGAGGTGAGGGCCGCTCGATGCCGGCACCGGTGCACCCGGGTGGTGGTGGCGGTGGTTACGGCGGCGCGCGGCCGCAAGGCGGCGGGAACGGAGGCGGAAGCCACGGTGGGGGCGGTGGCGGCGGAGGCGGCGGCCCGGAAGAATTCCGTCACTGACGTTGCCGGCGCTTTCTGCCGAAGCAGAACGAAAAAAAGCCGCTCCGGAGAGCGGCTTCTGGGTCGGGCAAGCGGACGGTCGTACGGCCCGCGGCCTGACCGGCTACGTGTTACAAGCAGCCGGCCGTGCTACCCCTGTCAGTCGTCGAGCAGCGACAGGTCACGCACGGCACCCTTGTCGGCCGACATGACCAGCTTCGCGTAGGCCTTCAGCGCAGCGGACACCTTGCGCGGACGCGGCTGCGCCGGCTTCCAGCCCTTCGCGTTCTGCTCTTCGCGGCGGCGCGCCAGTTCCTCGTCCGACACCAGCACGTCGATCGTGCGGTTCGGGATGTCGATGCGGATCTTGTCGCCGTCGCGCACGAGGCCGATCGCACCACCCGCTGCCGCTTCCGGCGAGCAGTGGCCAATCGACAGCCCCGACGTACCGCCCGAGAAACGGCCGTCCGTCAGCAGCGCGCATGCCTTGCCGAGCCCCTTCGACTTGATGTAGCTGGTCGGGTAGAGCATTTCCTGCATGCCGGGGCCGCCCTTCGGGCCTTCGTAGCGCACGATCACCACGTCGCCGGCCTTGACCTTGTCGTTCAGGATGTTTTCGACCGCTTCATCCTGCGATTCGGTCACGTGCGCCGTGCCTTCGAACACGAGGATGCTTTCGTCGACGCCAGCCGTCTTCACCACGCAGCCGTCGACCGCGATGTTTCCCGTCAGCACGGCGAGGCCGCCTTCCTTCGAGAACGCATGCTCGTACGAGCGGATGCAGCCTTCGGCGCGATCGACGTCGAGGCTCGGCCAGCGCGTGTCCTGGCTGAACGCGACCTGCGTCGGGACGCCGGCCGGGCCGGCCAGGTAGAACGTGCGGACCGCTTCGTCCTGCGTGCGGACGATATCCCACTGGTCGAGCGCATCCTTCAGCGACGGCGCGTGCACGGTCGGCACGTCGGTGTGCAGCTTGCCGGCGCGCTCGAGCTCACCGAGGATCGCCATGATGCCGCCTGCGCGGTGCACGTCCTCGATGTGGTACTTGTTCGTGTTCGGCGCGACCTTGCACAGCTGCGGCACGACGCGCGACAGGCGGTCGATGTCCGTCATCGTGAAGTCGATGCCGGCTTCCTGCGCGATCGCGAGCAGGTGCAGGATCGTGTTGGTCGAACCGCCCATCGCGATGTCGAGCGTCATCGCGTTCTCGAACGCCTTGAAGCCCACCGAGCGCGGCAGCACGCGTTCGTCGTCCTGCTCGTAGTACTGGCGGGCCAGTTCGACGATGCGGTGGCCGGCGCGCTTGAACAGTTGCTCGCGATCGGCGTGCGTGGCCACCACCGTGCCGTTGCCGGGCAGCGACAGGCCGAGCGCTTCGGTCAGGCAGTTCATCGAGTTCGCGGTGAACATGCCCGAGCACGAACCGCAGGTCGGGCAGGCCGAGCGCTCGACTTCGGCGACTTCGGCGTCGGAATACGACGGGTCGACCGCGATCACCATCGCGTCGACGAGGTCGAGCTTCTTCACTTCGATCGCCTTGGTGACCGGGTTCGCGAGGCGCGTCTTGCCCGCTTCCATCGGGCCGCCCGACACGAAGATCACCGGGATGTTGAGGCGCATCGCGGCCATCAGCATCCCGGGCGTGATCTTGTCGCAGTTCGAGATGCACACCATTGCGTCCGCGCAGTGCGCGTTCACCATGTATTCGACCGAGTCGGCGATGATGTCGCGGCTCGGCAGCGAATACAGCATGCCGTCGTGGCCCATCGCGATGCCGTCGTCGACCGCGATCGTGTTGAATTCCTTCGCAACGCCGCCGGCAGCCTCGATCTCGCGCGCGACGAGCTGGCCGAGATCCTTCAGGTGCACGTGCCCGGGTACGAACTGGGTGAACGAGTTGACGACCGCGATGATCGGCTTCGAGAAATCGTCGTCTTTCATGCCGGTGGCACGCCAGAGCGAGCGCGCACCTGCCATGTTGCGGCCGGCGGTGGAGGTTTTGGAACGGTAGATGGGCATTGTCGTTGCTGAAGAAATATCGCGGGAAAAGGGTGGAGGCACGGGAATAAAGGCCTCTCTCGCGCCCGTGCGAACAACCTCTTGAGCTGCGCCCTGGGCAAACCGGACGATTATCCCACAGCCGCCGCGGGCGTGGCGCTCGTGGGGCCGGCAACCCGCGCGGGCGGCGTGCCCGGTGCGGAACGTCCGGGCGGTTACGGTACACCCGTGCGAGCGGCCCGGGAGAAGGCCGGATCGCACGTTGCACGCCAATGAATGCGCGATCCGGCCCCGCGCCTGGCGATCAGTCGAGCAGCGTCAGGATCTCGTCGTACAGCGGCTTCGGAATCCGCACGCCGTTCGCGATGCTGCGCGCGCGGGCGTCGAAGCGTCGTTGCGACGGCAGCCGCGCGCCCTGCGCGACGATCGACTCGAACATCCGTTCGCCGCGCGCGAGCCCCGTGTCGAGGTCATCGCCGAGGAACACCTTCGGGTCGAACGCGATCACGAGTTCGCCGTGGCACGGCGTCGCGCCGACGCCTTCGTCGAAGTCCATCGACTCGCGGCTCGTCATGTCGCCGATCAGCGCACCGCCGAGCAGTTCGACCATCGCCGCGAGCGCTGAACCCTTGTGGCCGCCGAACGTGCGCATCGCGCCCTGCAGCGCGGCCTTCGGGTCGGTGGTGGGCCGGCCGTCGGCGTCGATCGCCCATTCTGGCGGAATCGCCTTGCCTTGCTTCGCGTGCAGCTCGATGTCGCCGCGCGCGATCGCGCTCGTCGCGAAATCGAACACGAACGGCACGCCGCCCGGCCGCGGCCACGCAAACGCGATCGGGTTGGTGCCGAACACCGGTTCCTTGCCGCCTTCCGACGCGACCCAGCTGTGGCTCGGGTTCATCGCGATGCCGACCAGCCCTTCGGCCGCGATCGCCTCGACCTCGGGCCACAGCGCGGAGAAGTGATAGCAGTGGTTGATCATCATCGCGGCGATGCCGTGCTGCTTCGCCATCTCGACGAGCACGGGCAGGCCCGTTTCGAAGCTCAGCAGCGAGAAGCCGCGATGCGCGTCGACCGCGACGATCGACGACGACAGCCGCCGCAGCGTCGGCACGGCCTGCGGATCGACCTTGCCCTTCTTCAACGAACGCACGCAGACGAGCAGCCGGTACACGCCGTGCGAATGGCATTCGTCGCGCTGGCCCTGGGTAATCACGTTGGCGATGGCCCGCGCATGCGCGTCGGACATGCCGTTGTGCGTCAGCACGCGCAGCGCGAGCGCGTGGACTTCATCGAGCGACAGGACGATTTCGTCGGGGGATGTGGACATGTCACGCCTCCCGCGGCGCGGGCACGCCGTCGATGCGTTGCGGCACGTTCAGCGGATTGCCGTTGCGGATCGCGTCCGGCAGCAGCGCGTCCGGCAGGTCCTGATACGACACGGGGCGCAGGAAGCGTTCGATCGCGCGCGCGCCGACCGACGTCGTGCGCGTGTCGGAGGTGGCCGGGAACGGGCCGCCGTGCACCATCGCATGACCGACCTCGACGCCCGTGCCGAAGCCGTTGACGAGAATGCGGCCGGCCTTGCGCTCGAGCGTCGGTCGCAGCGCGGCGAACAGCGGTGCGTCGCCGTCGGCGAGATGCGCGGCGATCGTCAGCTGGCCTTCGAGCGACTTCAGCACGCGATGCAGCGTGTCGGCGTCCGGGCAACGCACGATCAGCGACGCGGGGCCGAACACTTCGTCGCGCAACTCGGGATGCGCGATGAAAGCGTCGGCCGAGGTTGCGAGCAGTGCCGCGCGGGCCTGCAGGCGGTTGCCTTCGGCGCCTTGTGCGAGCAGCTCGACGGCCGCGTGATCGCGCAGCGTCGCGACGCCTTGTTCGTAGCTGGCGTGGATGTGCGGCGTCAGCATGGTTTGCGCGGGTGCTGCGCGAACCGCGGTGGCGGCCGTTTCCTCGAATGCGCGCAGCGCGGGGCCGTCGACCGCGAGCACGAGGCCCGGGTTCGTGCAGAACTGGCCGGCGCCGAGCGTGAGCGATGCAACGAACTGCGGGGCGATCGCGTCGTGCCGCGCGTCGAGCGCGGCGGGAAACAGCAGTACCGGATTGATCGAGCTCATTTCCGCATAGACGGGAATCGGCTCGGGGCGCGCGGCCGCGATGTGCATCAGCGCGACGCCGCCACGGCGCGAGCCGGTGAAGCCGACGGCCTTGATGCGTGGATCGGCGACGAGTGCCTGGCCGATCTCGCGCGACGCGTCGAACAGCAGCGAGAACACGCCGGCCGGCATCCCGCATTCGCGCGCGGCCTGCTGGATCGCGCGGCCGACGAGTTCCGACGTGCCCGGGTGCGCCGAATGCGCCTTGACGATCACCGGGCAGCCGGCCGCGAGCGCCGAAGCCGTATCGCCGCCGGCGACCGAGAACGCGAGCGGGAAGTTCGACGCGCCGAACACGGCGACGGGCCCGACCGCGACATTGCGCAGGCGCAGGTCGACGCGCGGCAGCGGCTTGCGCTCGGGGCGCGCAGGGTCGATCCGCGCGTCGAGAAAGCCGCCGTCGCGCACGAGCGACGCGAACAGCGCGAGCTGGCCGACCGTGCGGCCGCGCTCGCCTTCGATACGGGCGCGCGGCAGGCCCGTTTCGATCACGCAGCGCTCGATCAGGTCGTCGCCGAGCGCCATGATGTGGCGGCCGATCGCGTCGAGAAACGCGGCGCGGGCTTCGAGCGACGTTTCGCGATACGTGTCGAATGCGTCGTCGGCGAGCGCGCAGGCCGTCTCCAGGTCGTGCAGGCTCGCGCCGCCGAAGGCGGGTTCGAGCCGTTCGCCGGTTGCGGCGGCGATCGCGTGAAGGGTGCCGTTCTGTCCGGCAACGGCGGACTGGCCGATCAGGAGTTGACCTGTGAGTTGCATGGTTTTCCTCGGAAAAAGCAGGGGCCGGGCGTAGGGCGCCCGGCCGAAGGGATCATGGGAAAGGGCGCGGATGCGTCAGTCCTCGTCGTCGTCGAGTTGCAGCTTGTCGGCGCGCACGCCGGTATTCGCACCCCAGTAGTAGATGACGAGCGCGACGGCCGCGACGACGACCGTGTCGTACGGATGCGCAAGCTGGCCGGTGCCGCCGAAGCCGCCGAGATACGACAGCACGATCATCGCGGCATAGAACGCGATCAGCCACGCGGACGAGCGCACTTGTTCGGCGAGGCTCAGGTGCGCGGTCGGCACCCAGCGGCGGCACGCGAGATAGATCACGAACATCACGATCTGCAGGCCGAGCAGCCAGGACACCGTGCTCCAGCCCGACCAGTAGACGATCAGCGCGGCGATCGCGAACGACGCGGGGCCGGTGACGCCGAACGCGACCGCGCGGAACGGCCGCGGCAGGTCGGGCGCGGTGCGGCGCAGCGCGGCGACCGACACCGGCGCGACCGCGTAGCTGAGCACCAGCGCGGCCGACACGATGTTGATCAGCGCTTCCCACGACGGGAACGGCAGCGTCCAGAAGATCGAGAGGCCGAACGTGAGCCACAGGCCCGCGCGCGGGATGCCCGACGCTTCGTCGACGCGCGTGAACACCTTGAAGAAGGTGCCCGTCTTCGCCCAGCCGTAGACGACGCGCGGCGTCGCGTTCATGTAGATGTTGCCGCAGCCGCTCGGCGAGATCATCGCGTCGGCGACGACCATCACCGCGAGCCAGCCGACGCCGAGCGCCAGCGCGATGTCGCGGTACGGCAGCGAGAACGCCTTGCTCACGTCGTGCCAGCCGGCGGCGAGCATGTCGGTGGGGATGCTGCCGATGAACGCGAGTTGCAGCAGCACGTAGATCAGCGTCGACAGCAGGATCGACAGGATCAGCGCGATCGGGATCGTGCGCTGCGGATTGCGTACTTCGCTCGCGACCGACACGATCGGCGTGAGCCCGAGATACGCGAAGATGATGCCGCCCGCCGACACCGCCATCTCGATGCCCGGCATGCCGAACGGCGCGAAGCCGTGCAGGGTCAGGTTCGCGGGCTTGAAGAACGTGAACAGCACCGCGATCACCGACAGCGGCACGATGAACTTGAAGATGCTGATGATGTTGTTCGCCTTCGCGAACGTCTTCACGCTCGAATAGTTCAGGTAAAAGAAGAAGCAGAGCAGCGCGGCCTGCACGAGCCAGCCGAGCGTGGTCGGGTCGCTCGATCCTTCGACGGTCAGGCCGGGAAACCACGCGGCCGCATACTGGCGCGCGGCGACGACTTCGATCGCGATCAGGCTCGAAAAGGCGATCAGCGTGATGAAGCCCATCAGGTAGCCGAGCAGCGGGCCGTGCGAGAACACCGGGTAGCGGACCACGCCGCCCGCGCGCGGCAGCGCGGCGCCGAGTTCGCAGTAGACGATGCCGAGCAGCAGCACCGCGAAGCCGCCGAGCAGCCACGAGAAGATGCCGGCCGGGCCCGCGATCGTCGAAACGTGACTCGCGGCGAACAGCCACCCCGAACCGAAAATGGCGCCGAGACCGATGAACGTGAGATCGGTCAGCGACAGCTGTTTCTTGAACTTGCCGTGACCCGCGTCGGGGTGCGCGGAACGGGAAAGCGGGACAGACGGTTGAGCGTTGCCTTGACCTGGCATGGGCTTGTCTCCTAGGGGAATATCGGCACCGGCTTGAGGTGCGCCGCGCTCCGACGGAGCAGCGGCGCCTGCCTGCCGGCCGGCATCGCCCGGTTCGAACGACCGGGGCGGGCTGCGGGGCGTTCATGCGCGGCGCGGGCTGGCGCCGGTGCGAACGGGCCCGCGGGCCATGCCGGACCGGAGACGGCGGCGCGCAGGCGGAAAGCCCGCGCACCGCCGCAGGGGGAGTCGATCAGAGACCGACGTCGGGCAGCGCCGGGCGCGTTTCGAGCGCCTTCGCGACGATGGCCTTCACTTCCGCGAGCGTGTCGCCCTGCAGCGCGAGGCGCGGCGGACGCGTGATTGCGCTGCCGCGGCCGACCAGCTCTTCGCACAGCTTGATGCACTGCACGAGGTCGGGGCGTGCGTCGAGGTGCAGCAGCGGCATGAACCAGCGATACAGCGCGAGCGCTTCGTCGAAACGCTTCTGCTTCGCGAGGCGGAACAGCGTCTCGCCTTCCTTCGGGAACGCGTTCGACATGCCCGACACCCAGCCTTCGGCACCGACGGCAATGCTCTCGACCACGACGTCGTCGAGGCCCGCGAACAGCACGAAGCGATCGCCGACCGCGTTGCGCAGGTCGATGAAGCGACGCGTATCACCCGACGAATCCTTGAAGCAGACGATGTTCTCGCAATCCTGCAGCGCGATCAGCACGTCGGGCGTCACGTCGTTCTTGTAGATCGGCGGGTTGTTGTAGACCATCACCGGCAGGTCGGTGCTCGTCGCGACCGCGCGGAAGTGCGCGGCGGTTTCATGCGGCTTCGCCGAGTAGACCAGCGCGGGCATCACCATCACGCCGTCGACGCCGACGCGCTGGGCTTCACGCACGGTGTTGCGTGCGAATTCGGTCGTGAATTCGGCGATGCCGGCGATCACCGGGATCTTGCCGCCGGCTGCGTCGCGTGCGGCCTCGATCACCTGGAGCTTCTCGCTCGTGGACAGCGACGTGTTTTCGCCGACCGTGCCGCAGACCACGAGGCCCGACACGCCGTCGTTCACCAGGTTCTTGACCACGCGGTGCGTGGCGTCGATGTCGAGGGAAAAGTCCGGCTTGAACTGGGTGCTGACGGCCGGGAAAACCCCGGTCCACTGAATGGCGTTTCGGCTCACTTCAATCTCCTACGTGTTTGTATCGGTCGGCCGACGTGGTGTCGGTGTGCAACCAGTATCGCCGCGCAAATGCCCATCACGCTTGAGTCGTATCGCGGAGCAAAATGACGAAATCGGCACAGCGGCCGGACGGTGCGGGAAGGGCGCTTCGCACTATGCCGATTTCGTCGTCGTCCTCATCGAAAAGCCACAAGCGGACGGACGCGCGACGGAGGAAGCTATGCTCCTTTCCCCACTTCGGACGGCTCATGATGAAGCGCATCCAGATCATCGATTCGCACACGGGCGGCGAACCCACTCGGCTCGTCGTGTCCGGTTTCCCCGCGCTCGGCAGCGGCACGATGGCCGAGCGCCGCGACGTGCTCGCGCGCGAGCACGACCGCTACCGCGCCGCATGCATTCTCGAACCGCGCGGCAGCGACGTGCTGGTCGGCGCGCTGCTGTGCGAACCCGTGTCGCCCGATGCGGCGGCCGGCGTGATCTTCTTCAACAATAGCGGCTATCTCGGGATGTGCGGACACGGCACGATCGGCGTCGTGCGCACGCTGCACCATATGGGGCGCATCGCGCCCGGCATGCACCGGATCGAAACGCCCGTCGGCACCGTCGAGGCGACGCTGCACGACGACCTGTCGGTCAGCGTGCGCAACGTGCCCGCGTATCGCCATGCGAAGGGCGTCGCGCTCGACGTGCCGGGTTACGGCCCCGTGAAGGGCGACATCGCGTGGGGCGGCAACTGGTTCTTCCTGATCAGCGACCACGGGCAGCGCGTCGCCGGCGACAACGTCGCGGCGCTCACCGCGTATGCGTCGGCCGTGCGCGAAGGGCTCGAACGCGCGGGCATCACCGGCGCGAACGGCGGCGAGATCGACCATATCGAGCTGTTCGCCGACGATCCCGAACACGACAGCCGCAGCTTCGTGCTGTGCCCGGGCCTCGCGTACGACCGTTCGCCGTGCGGCACCGGCACGAGTGCGAAGCTCGCGTGCCTCGCGGCCGACGGCAAGCTCGCGCCGGGCGCTGTATGGCGGCAGGCGAGCGTGATCGGCAGCGTGTTCCACGCGAGCTACGAGCAGGTCGAAGGCGGTATCGTGCCGACGATCCGCGGCAGCGCGCACCTGAGTGCGGAAGCGACGCTGCTGATCGAGGAAGACGATCCGTTTGGCTGGGGCATTGCGCCGTGAGCGATGCGAGGACGGATGTCGTCGTGATCGGCGCCGGTATCGTCGGCGCGGCGTGTGCGCACGAACTCGCGCAGCGCGGGCTGAGCGTGCTCGTCGTCGACGACGCGAGCGGCGGTGCAACCGGCGCGGGCATGGGGCACCTCGTCGCGATGGACGACAACGCGGCCGAACTCGCGCTCAGCCATTACTCGATCGAACTGTGGCGCGCGTTGAGCGGCGAGATGCCCGACGGATGCGCGTACCGCAACTGCGGCACGCTGTGGCTCGCGGCCGATGCGCACGAAATGGATCTGGCGCGCGCGAAGCAGGCGACGCTCGCCGCGCATGGTGTGGCGGGTGAACTGATCGACGCGGCGACGCTCGCGCAACTGGAGCCGATGCTGCGCCCGGGCCTTGGCGGGGCGTTGAAGATTCCCGGCGACGCGATCCTCTATGCGCCCGTCACCGCGAACTGGCTGCTGCAGCGCGCGCCGCGCATCACGTTGCGGCGCGACAGGGCCGTCGCGGTCGATGGCCCGAGCGTGACGCTCGCGAGCGGCGACACGCTGCGCGCGGAGCGGGTGCTTGTCGCGAACGGCGTTGCCGCGCGCTTGCTGCTGCCCGAGCTGCCGCTGCGCCCGAAAAAGGGCCATCTGCTGATTACCGACCGCTATCCGGGCCAGGTGTCGCACCAGCTCGTCGAGCTGGGCTATGCGGCGAGCGCACACGCGAGCGACGGCACGTCGGTCGCGTTCAACGTGCAGCCGCGGCCGACCGGCCAGTTGCTGATCGGTTCGTCGCGCCAGTTCGACACCGAGGACGCGCAAGTCGAGCCGCCCGTGCTGGCGCGCATGCTGCGCCGAGCGGCGGGCTATCTGCCCGACCTGGCCGACCTGAACGGCATCCGCTCATGGACGGGGTTCCGTTCCGCGAGCCCCGACGGGCTGCCGCTGCTCGGCGAGCATCCGGCGCGGCCGGGTGTGTGGCTCGCGGTCGGGCATGAAGGGCTCGGCGTGACGACCGCGCCGGGCAGCGCGCGGCTCGTCGCTGCGCTGATGGCCGGCGAACGGCCGCCCATCGATATCGAACCGTATTGGCCGGGACGCTTCCTGAGCGCGTCCCTCGTAGCTGGAGCGCTGACATGAAACGACCCCCTCGCTCACTTCGTACGCTGGCGACCGGCGTTGGCGCTTCCGTGCTTACTCCGGTCCCATGCACGGTGCCCCCCGCGGGGGCAGTCAGCCTCCTTGGGGCGGCCCGGCGGAGGCTGACATGATCATTCATCTGGACGGTCGCGCACTGACGGTGGCCGACGGCGCGACCGTCGCGGCCGCCGTCGCGGCGAGCGGCGACGACACGACGCGCGTGTCGTGCACGGGTGCGGCGCGTGCGCCGTTTTGCGGGATGGGCATCTGCCAGGAGTGCAGGATGACGATCGACGGCCGCCGCCGGCTGGCTTGCCAGACGCTGTGCCGCGACGGAATGCAGGTGGAGCGCACCCGATGAAACAGGAACGACTGAGCGTCGACGTCGCGATCGTCGGCGCCGGCCCGGCCGGGCTGTCGGCTGCACGGGCCGCCGCGCGAAGCGGTGCGACGGTTGCGATCGTCGACGATAACCCGCGCGCGGGTGGGCAGATCTGGCGGCAAGGCGCAGCGGCGACGCCGGCGCCGGCGGCCGCCGAGCGGCTCGCCGTATTGCGGCAGCCGAACGTCACGCATCTCGCGGCAACGCGCATCGTCGCCGAAACGCAGCCGGGCACGCTGCTGCTCGAAGACGACGAGCGCGGGCTGCTGCTCGATTTCCGGACGCTGATTCTCTGCTGCGGCGCACGCGAGCTGCTGCTGCCGTTTCCGGGCTGGACGTTGCCGGGTGTCACCGGTGCGGGCGGCTTGCAGGCGCTGATCAAGTATGGCCTCGACGTGCGCGGGCAGCGCACGGTGATCGCGGGCAGCGGGCCGCTGCTGCTGGCGAGCGCCGCGACGGCCCGTCAGGCCGGCGCGCGCGTGTCGCATGTGCTCGAACAGGCCGCATGGGGCAGCGTTGCCGGTTTCGGGGCGGGGCTGTGGCGCTGGCCGTCGAAGCTCGCGCAGGCGGCGAAGCTCGTCACGGCCGCTTATCGGCCGGATGCGCACGTCGTCGAAGCGTTCGGCGACAAGCGGCTCGAACGCGTGCGGATTCGTCAGGGCGATCGCGAGTTCGACGTCGATTGCGACCGGCTCGCGTGCGGCTTCGGCCTCGTGCCGAATACCGTGCTGCCGAGCCATCTCGGCTGCCGGATCGACAATGGCGCGGTGGCGGTCGATGCGCATCAGCGCACGAGCCGCGACGGGGTTTTCGCGGCTGGTGAGTGTACGGGCGTCGGCGGCAGCGAACTGGCGATGGTCGAAGGCGAAATCGCCGGTTTGGCGGCGACCGGGCAGACGGCGCCGTTGGCTGCGCTGGTGACGCAGCGAGCACACTGGCAGGCGTTTGCCGATGCCGTGCGCGAGCGCTTTGCGATCCGCGAGCCGATCCGCCGGCTTGCGCGGCCCGATACGCTGCTGTGTCGCTGCGAAGACGTGCGTTTCGATGCGGTCGCGCAAGCGCCGGGCTGGACGGCGGCGAAACTGCAGTCCCGTTGCGGGATGGGCGCGTGTCAGGGCCGCGTGTGCGGCGCGGCCGCGCAGGCACTGTTCGGCTGGACCCCGCCGGTGCCGCGCACGCCGCTCGTGCCCGCGCGGGTTGGCACGCTGATGCTGGACGGCACGGCATCCTGCGACGGCGCGTGACGTGACGCTTCGCGTCGTCGCGGCAACGCGGCCCGGGTGACGCCGGGCCGCGCCATTCATTCCACCTTCACTTTTTCCCACCCACCGACCTGCGGCGCCGCGCAGGCGCGCAGGCACTCGATCGTCGCGGCCACGGCCGCGCGATTCGCACTATCGGGGTGCCAGTACATCGACACCGCGCCCTGGCCTTCGAGCTGCATCGGCAGGATCCGGATCGCGTTCAATTGCGCGAAGCGCTGCGCGGCACGATGCGACGCCACACCGAGCAGGTCGGTGTTGTTCAGCAGCGTGAGGTTGAGGATCGACGAATTCGATTCGACGCAGTGCGGCGGCCGCACGCGGCCGGCGGCCGTCAGCGCGGCCTCCAGCGCGTTGTGCACCGGCGTGCCCGACGGCCACACGATCCACGAATAGGCGAGCACGTCGTCCCAGCCGACCGACGCCGCGCCGGTGAGCGCATGGTCGGGCCGTGCGACGAACACGACAGGATCGACATACAGCGCTTCGGCGTGAAGCAGCGGATCGACGGATGTCGACCCCGAACGGCCCACGACGATATCCAGTTCGCTGCGCGCGAGCTGCGGCATCAGCTGGTTCATCGTGCTTTCGGTCATCCGAACCTGTGCGCGCGGCATGCGTTTCAGCAGTTGCGATACCGCGAGCGGCACCGTATCGGCCGCCGCGACGCCCGACGTGCCGATCGTCACGAGACCGCTGCCGCCTTCCCGCAGCGCGGCCATGTCGTCGCGCGCGACGTCGAGCTGCGCCTCGACGCGGCGCGCATGCTCGATCAGCGCTTCGCCGTAGGGCGTCGGCCGCAGGCCGCGCGCATGCCGCTCGAACAGCGGCAGCCCGACATCCTCTTCCAGTTCCTTCAGCCATTTCGACAGCGCGGGCTGCGTGGTCGCGAGCGCCACCGCCGACTGGCTCAGATTGCCGGTGCCGGCAAGGCTCAACAGTACCTGCAGATGCCGCAGTCGCAGCCGGTGGGTCCAGTCCATCGCATGCCTCGTCGCGAGTAGGTATATCCGAAAGTATATGGATCAGATGATTTGACCATTTTACCGGGTATGTCTGGGTCGAATATAACTCTGCTAACGGACTGCAGCACGGTCCCCGCCCCGACATAGCGCCGACGCCGATCGGCCGACTCCAAGGAGACATCATGACGACTCATCCGGACGCGTCGCGCGCCGCCTACTACGCACGGATCGCCGAGCAGCGCCTGGCGCCGCTGTGGGAATCGCTGCACAACCTCGTGCCGAAATCCCCGCAGCCGGCCGCGCAGGCCGCGATCTGGAAGTACGCGCAGGTGCGTGACCTCGTGATGCAGGCCGGCAGCGTGATCAGCGCGGAGGAGGCCGTGCGCCGCGTGCTGGTGCTGGAGAACCCGGGGCTGCCCGGCAAGTCGAGCATGACGCCGACCCTGTACGCGGGGCTGCAGCTGATCTTGCCGGGCGAGATCGCGCCGAGCCACCGGCATACGCAGTCGGCGCTGCGTTTCATCGTCGAAGGGCGCGGCGCATGGACGGCCGTGAACGGCGAACGCACGACGATGCATCCGGGCGACTTCATCATCACGCCGTCGTGGGCGTGGCACGACCACGGCAACCCGTCGGAGGAAGCGGGCGGCGAACCGGTCGTATGGCTCGACGGGCTCGACATTCCGCTGCTCGCAAACCTCGACGCGGGCTTCGCGGAGAACTACCCGGAAGCCGTGCAGCCGATCAGCCGCCCGGAAGGCGACAGCTTCGCGCGCTTCGGTCACAACATGGTGCCGGTGCGGCATCGCGCGAGCGATCCGACGTCGCCGATCTTCAGCTATCCGTATGCGCGCACCCGCGAGGCGCTCGACGCGCTGTACCGGAACGGCGAGCTCGACGCGTGGGACGGCGTGAAGCTGCGCTATGTGAACCCCGCGACGGGCGGCTGGCCGATGCCGACGATCGCCACCTTCATGCAGTTCCTGCCCGCCGGTTTCGACGGCCGCACGTATCGCAGCACCGACGCGACGATCTACTGCGTCGTCGAAGGCAGCGGCGCCGCGCACATCGGCGGCAACGCATTCGAATTCGAGCCGCGCGACATCTTCGTCGCGCCGTCGTGGGCGCCCGTGCGGCTGTCGGCGTCGTCCGACAGCGTGCTGTTCAGCTACTCCGACCGGCCCGTGCTGTCCGCGCTGAACCTGCTGCGCGAAGCGCGCGACTGACGCCGGTCGGTTTCGACGATTCGTTTCCCGATTCCTGTTTCCTGTGCGTCGCTGCGGCGTCGCGCTCCCTTCATTCGTATTTACGCTGGAGCCATTCATGACTTTCGTTTTCCCGCCCGAAGCGCCCGTGGCGCTCCCCGTAGCCGGCAGCGATGCGCAGTTCGCGGTTCGCCGCGTCTATTGCGTCGGCCGCAACTACGCGGCCCATGCACGCGAAATGGGCTTCGATCCCGATCGCGAGCCGCCGTTCTTCTTCTGCAAGCCGGCCGATTCGATCGTGCCGGTCGCATACGACGAAACGCTCGATCTCGCGTACCCGTCGCAGACGCAGAACTATCACTACGAAGCCGAACTCGTCGCGGTGATCGGCAAGGGCGGTTCCGACATTCCGCTCGAGCGCGCGCTCGAACACGTGTGGGGCTACGCGGTCGGCCTCGACATGACGCGCCGCGACCTGCAGATGAAGATGCGCGAAATGGGCCGGCCGTGGGAAATCGGCAAGGCGTTCGACCGCTCGGCACCGATCGGGCCCGTGCATCCGGCAAGCGACGTCGGTCATTTCGAGCAGGGCGGCCTGTGGCTGACCGTCAACGGCGCGACGAAGCAGAAGAGCGACGTGTCGCACCTGATCTGGTCGGTCGCGGAAACGGTGGCCGACCTGTCGAAGTTCTTCCGCCTGGAACCGGGCGACGTGATCTTCACCGGCACGCCCGAAGGCGTCGGCGCGGTGGTCGCGGGCGACGTGATGAAGGTCGGCGTCGAACGGCTCGGCGAACTGACCGTGCGCGTGGTCTGACGCATCTTCCTCGAAAGGCGACATCGTGCAACTGCATAGCTTCTTCAACAGTTCGACATCCTACCGGGTGCGTATCGCGCTCGCGCTGAAAGGGCTGCCGTACGACACGCTGCCGGTGAACATCCGCACCGGCGAGCATCGCGACGCGGCCTACGTCGCGGACGTGAACCCGTCGGCGGCGGTGCCGGCGCTGGTCGATGGGGATTTCCGGCTCGGGCAGTCGCTCGCGATCCTCGATTACCTCGACCAGTTGCATCCGGAACCCCGGCTGATTCCGCTGGAACCGCAGCACCGCGCCCGCGTGCTGGAGCTCGCGACGCTGATCGCTTGCGACATCCATCCGCTCAACAACCTGCGCGTGCTGCGCTATCTCGACACCGAACTGAAGGTCACGCCGCAGCAGAAGACCGCGTGGTACCGGCACTGGATCGCGGAAGGGATGGCCGGCGTGGAGCGGCTGCTCGCCCGCGCGGATACGGGCCCGTGGTGCTTCGGCGACACGCCGACGCTGGCCGACGTGTGCCTCGTGCCGCAGGTCGCGAACGCGTTGCGGATGGATTGCGACTTGAGCGCGTATCCGCGCAGCCTCGCGGTTTTCGAGCACGCGCGGCGCGAGCCGGCTTTCGAGGCCGCACAGCCGCGGCGGCAACCGGATTACGTCGCGTAACACGAAGCAGGAGACAGACATGGGCGAGACACAACACAACGGCCGGCGCGTGCTGGTGATCGGCGGCGGCATCGGCGGGCTCGCGACGGCGCTCGCGCTCGCGCGCCAGGGCATTCGCGTGAAGCTGCTCGAACAGGCGGATCAGATTGGCGAGATCGGCGCGGGGATCCAGCTCGCGGCCAACGCGTTCAACGCGCTCGACGCGCTGGGTGTCGGCGAGGCCGCGCGCAGCCGCGCCGTGTTCACCGACTGGCTGCAACTGATGGACGCGATCGATGCACGCGAGGTCGCGCACATCGATACGGGCGCCGCGTACCGCGAGCGCTTCGGCAATCCGTATGCGGTGATTCATCGCGCGGACATTCATCTGTCGATCTACGAGGCGGTCAAGGATCACCCGCTGATCGAATTCCGGACGAGCACGCAGGTGTGCGGCTTCGAGCAGGACGGCAACGGCGTGACGGTGACCGACCAGCACGGCGAACGTTATCGCGCCGATGCCGTGATCGGCTGCGACGGCGTGAAATCCGCGATCCGTCATGCACTGATCGGCGACGCGCATCGCGTGACGGGCCACGTCGTGTATCGCGCGGTGGTCGACGTCGACAACATGCCGAAGGATCTGCAGATCAACGCGCCGGTCGTGTGGGCCGGCCCGCATTGCCATCTCGTCCACTATCCGCTGCGCGGCGGGCGGCAGTACAACCTCGTCGTCACGTTCCACAGCCGCGAGCAGGAAACCTGGGGCGTGCGCGAAGGGAGCAAGGAAGAAGTACTGTCGTACTTCGACGGCGTTCATCCGCTGCCGAAGCAGATGCTCGACCGGCCGACGTCGTGGAAGCGCTGGGCGACCGCCGATCGCGATCCGGTCGAACGCTGGAGCGCGGGCCGCGCGACGGTGCTCGGCGACGCCGCGCATCCGATGACGCAATACATCGCGCAGGGCGCGTGCCAGGCGCTCGAGGATGCGGTGACGCTCGGCGCGGCCGTGGCCCGGACCGAGGGGGATTTTGAAGCTGCGTTCGCTCTGTACGAGCGAGTGCGGATTCCGCGCACCGCACGCGTGCTGTATTCGGCACGCGAGATGGGGCGGATCTATCACGCGAAGGGCGTCGAGCGGCAGGTGCGCAACGGGCTCTGGGTCGGCCGCACGCAGGCGCAGTTCTACGACGCGCTCGACTGGCTGCACGGGTGGCGCGCGGAGGATTGCCTGAAGTCCGTCGCGTAACGCGGCACGGTCAGCCCGATTCCAGCGGCGCGCATTCGACGATACGACGCGCGACCGCCTTCCTGGAGGAGACACCATCATGGCCGATACGCTGTCCATCGACGTCAGCGAATGGATCGACCGGCATCGCGTTGCGCCGTTTCAGGCCGCGATCGTCGTCCTGTGCTTTCTGATCGTCGCGATCGACGGTTTCGATACCGCCTCGATCGGTTTCATCGCCCCCGTCATCCGCGCGGAATGGGGGCTGTCGCCCGCGCAGCTCGCACCGGTGTTCGGCGCAGGGCTCGCCGGGCTGATGGCCGGCGCGCTCGTGTTCGGGCCGTTCGGCGACCGGTTCGGCCGCAAGCGCCTGCTGCTCGCGTGCGTGGCGTGCTTCGGCATCGCGAGTGCCGCGTCGGCGAGCGCGGGCGGCCTGACCGAGCTGATCGCGTGGCGCTTCGTGACCGGGCTCGGCCTCGGCGGCGCGATGCCCAATGCGATCACGCTGACCTCCGAATATTGCCCGGCCCGGCGCCGCTCGCTGCTGGTGACGACGATGTTCTGCGGCTTCACGATCGGTTCCGCGCTCGGCGGGCTCGCGGCCGCATCGCTGATCGAGCACCACGGCTGGCGTGCGGTGCTCGTGGTCGGCGGCGCCGCGCCGTTGCTGCTGCTGCCGGTGCTTGCGTGGCGGTTGCCGGAATCGGTGCGCTATCTCGTCAACACAGGCGCGGCGCGCGAACGGATCGCGGCAATGCTCGGTCGTATCGCGCCGGATCCGCATCTTGCAAACGCGTCGTTCAGCGCGCCCGCCGGCAAGCCGGCCGGGTCGCCGCTCGGCCGGCTGTTCGGCGCCGACCTGCTGCGCGGCACGCTGCTGCTGTGGCTCACGTTCTTCATGAGCCTGCTCGTGATCTACCTGTTGTCGAGCTGGCTGCCGACGCTGCTGCGCACGACCGGCGCGACGCTGCAGACGGCCGCTCGCGTGACCGCGATGTTCCAGGTCGGCGGCACGCTCGGCGCGATCGTCCTCGGCGGGCTGATGGACCGTTTCGACCCGCATCGCGTACTGGCGTGCAGCTATGCGGCGGCCGGCGTATTCGTCGCCGCGATCGGCATGTTTGCCGCGTCGCCGTGGGGCGCCGCGCTCGCCGTGTTCGCGGCCGGTTTCTGCGTGTCGGGTTCGCAGGTTGGCGCGAACGCGCTGTCCGCCGCGTTCTATCCGACCGAGTGCCGTACCACCGGCGTGAGCTGGGCGAACGGGATCGGCCGCGGCGGCTCGGTCGTCGGATCGATGGCGGGCGGCGCGATGCTGGCGATGGGCGTGCCGTTGTCGACTGCGTTTGCCGTCGTCGCGGCGCCGTGCGTGATCGCGGGGATTGCGGTGCTGGCGCTCGGCGTCGTGCGTGCCGATGCGGCGCGCATGCCTGCTGCCAAGACGATGGCAGGCGAGCAGGCCTGAGCGAAGGGGGCGGCGCAAGGCCACCCGCGGGCAAACTGCGGGAAGCATCATTATATAAATTAATATAATATTGATGCTTTAATTGTCTCCTTGCGCCGATGAACGACGATTTTTCCGCCGGGTTGCCGGAACCCGACCAGATGCGCGCGGCTGCCGAATCGGCCTGCGCGCTGCTCAAGGTGCTGTCGAATCCCGACCGGCTGCTGCTGCTCTGTGAACTGTCCCAGGGCGAGCGCTGCGTGAGCGATCTCGAGACCTCGCTGGACATCCGCCAGCCGACGCTGTCACAGCAGCTGGGCGTGTTGCGGGACAACGCGCTGGTTCGCACGCGCCGTGACGGCAAGAACATCCACTATTCGCTCGACAGCCCGGCCGCGATCGCGGTGATGGGCGTGCTGTACGAGCAGTTCTGCGGCCCGGCCGCGAAGGGGCGGCGCGATGCAGCTTGATGCGCTTCATTTCACGCCGTGGCTGTCGCTGGCCGGCGGCGTGCTGATCGGGCTCGCGGCCGCGTGGCTCGTCGCGTTCAACGGCCGGATTGCCGGTATCAGCGGCATCGTCGGCGGTCTGCTCACGGCACGTGCGGGCGAGCGCGACTGGCGCGCCGCGTTCGTCGCCGGGCTGATCGCCGCACCGCTCGTGATGTACGTCGCCGGGAACCGCCTGACACCGCAGATCGATGCCGGCTGGATCGAATTGGTGGCAGCCGGGCTGCTGGTCGGCGTCGGCACGCGGTACGCGGGCGGTTGCACGAGCGGCCACGGCGTGTGCGGGATGTCGCGCGGTGCGCTGCGTTCGGTCGTCGCGACGGCGGTCTTCATGGTCGCAGGCTTCGTGACCGTCTTCGTGCGACAGCACGTGCTGGGAGGCTGACATGCAGGCAGGATTCGCGTTTCTGGCGGGGTTGCTGTTCGGCGTAGGCCTCATCGTGTCGGGCATGGCCAATCCGCAGAAGGTGCTCGGCTTTCTTGACCTGGCGGGCCGCTGGGATCCGTCGCTCGCGTTCGTGATGGCCGGCGCGACGGGCGTGGCCGTGTTCGCGTTCGCATGGGCGAAGCGCCGGACGCGGTCGTGGCTCGGCTTGCCGATGCAGTTGCCGGTCCTGCGGGCGATCACCGTGCGCCTGGTTGCCGGAAGTGCCGTGTTCGGTATCGGCTGGGGGATCGCCGGGTTCTGCCCGGGGCCCGCGATCGTGTCGATCGGCTTCGGGTCGGCGAAGGGGATCGTATTCGTCGTCGCGATGCTGGCAGGGATGGGTGTATTCGAGTGGGTCGAGCGTCGCAGGCGCGTGCGGTGACGTCGTGACCGCTGCGTGCCAGGCGGGCGGCGGCGATTGATCAGGTCGAGGCGGTCGATCCGCATCCGCGCGGCCGAACCGGATCGCGCCCGATCTCCACTGGATGAGGCGGCGGCCTGACGCTTTCCGTGACGCGTCGAATCGCCATGTCAGGAGGGCTCGCTCACGCGATGGCCGCCGCGTATCCGTCCGGACAACCGGCGCAGCGCCGCACGCCATGCCGCGAGCACGCCGGGCCGTTCGTCCGGCTCCACGACCGTCGTGCTGACCGCGCCCGTGCCGCCGGCCGACAGCGCCACGTGGCCGGCCGTCTCGAGCGTCAGGCATTCGCCTTCGTCGAGCAAGCGGCGAATGTGCTGCGGCGCGTCAGGCAGCCAGTCGAGCCCACCGTGACGCAGCGTGACCGCGAGCGCGCCGTCCAGCACGATCACCTGGCTGCCCTTGTCGAACCACGCAAAGTGGCTTTGCCCGGCGTCGAGCCGGATGTGATGCGTTTGCATGGCGATTCCCTTTCCCGGTTGCGCGGCCTCGCGACGGCGAGGCGACAGCGTGCAGTCAGGTTAGGGAAATGGGCACCGGCACGACAGATTCAGGGGGCGGGAATCTGTTGCGGTGCAGACGACGATTTCGCACTGCTGTATCGGTGGGTTTCCCCGGAATCTGTATCTGGCGTGCGATCGGCCGCGCGGGCACGATCGCCTGCATGACGCCTTTCGCCGAATCATCCCGCCCACCTTTGCCGATGGACGGCGAGCCGCTTTACGAACGGCTCGCCGAGCATTACCGCCGCATCATCGCGGCCGGCACGCTGTCGCCCGGCGACCGGATGCCGTCGGTGCGCGCGTTCATGGCACAGCACGGCGTGAGCCTGTCGACTGCGATCCAGTCGTTCCGGCGGCTCGAGGATACGGGCTGGTGCGAGGCGAAGCCGCGCTCCGGCTACTTCGTGCGGCGCCGCGCGGCGGTCGCACTCGAAACCCTGCCGGAAAGCGACGGGCCGCCGCTGAGCGTCGAGCCGCCGTTCGCGGGCCTGCACGAACGGGTGTCGCGCGTGATCGATCGCGCAAATGCGGCGCCCGATGCACTGAATCTCGGCGGTGCGTCCGCGCTGGCCACGCTGTATCCGGCCGAGCGCCTGCAGGCGCTTGCGATCCGGCTGTTGCGGCGCAAGCCTACGTTGTTGACCGATGCGGGGCCCGTTGGCGGTTCGCCCGAATTCCGGCAGACGATGGCCAAGCGCGCGCTGTCTTACGGCGTGACGGTGACGCCGGACGACGTGATGTCGACGAGCGGCGGCGTCGATGCCGTGAATCTCGCGTTGCGCGCGGTGGCGCGCCCCGGCGACACGATCGCGATCGAATCGCCGGCGTTCTTCGGCTTGATCCAGTTGCTCGAAAGCCTCGGCTTGCGCGCGCTCGAAATTCCGGCCAGCCCGACGACCGGCCTGTCGATCGAGGCGCTCGAAGTGGCGCTGACCGCGTATCCGGACATTCGGGCCGTGGTCGTCGTGCCGAACCTGCAGAACCCGCTCGGCTGCGTAATGCCCGACGAGCGCAAGGCCGCGCTCGTCTCGCTTTGTTCGCGCCACAGCGTGGCCGTGATCGAGGACGAGCCTTATCGCGAGCTCGTCGAGGCGCCGCAGGCGGTCAAGCCGGTGAAGGCGTGGGATCGCGACGGCACGGTGATCTACTGCCCGTCGTTCAACAAGGTGCTGGCCCCCGGGATGCGGCTGGGCTGGATAAGCGCGGGGCGCTGGCACGCACGCGTGAAAATGCTGAAGTTCGCGCACAGCCGGCACAACGCCGCGTTGCTGCAGGCCGTTGCCGCCGAATTCGTCGGTTCGGGCGCGTTCGATCGCCATCTGCACCGGTTTCGCGAACAGTTGCGCGTGCAGCGCGACGTGACGATCGACGCGATTGCACGGCATTTCCCGTCCGGAACGCGGATGAACCAGCCGCCGGGCGGGATGCTGCTGTGGATCGCGTTGCCGGACGGCGTGCGCTCCGAGGCGTTGTTCGACGCCGCGCTGGCGCAAGGGGTCAGAATCGCGCCCGGTTCGATCTTCTCGAATTCCGACCGCTTCGACGGCTATATCCGGCTCGCGTGCACGCGCGTGTCCGATGCGGCGCACGAAGCGGCATTCGAAACGCTCGGCCGCCTCGTACGGGAAGCCATCGCGGCCACGTAAGCGCGGTGGCGGCTGGCCAGGCTTGCGAATTCGCAAGCCCCCCGGCTTTCCGGGCCACCGACGAGGCGAGTCGCCGCCATTTCATCGGCTGGCCGAGTGTGTGGCGAGGTGCTGGCGGATCAGCGACAGGTAACGATCGCCGACCGAGAAATCGCGCGCGGCGCGGGGCCGTTCGGCCTGCCGCAGCGTAGCCGGTGCGCTCATGCCCAGATAGCGGCAAACGGCCGATGGAAACGGCTTGCGCGTATGCCCGAGCTGGCGAGCCGCGCGCTCGACGCGGGCATCGCCGACCTGGGCGCGGAGCCATGCCAGCACTTGGCGATCGGCTTCGTTGACGATACGGACCAGATGTTCCATCGCGCACCTCACTGTTCATAAATACAGTACTGTAAATATAACCAGTGTTTGCGGCGGCCGCAAGCGGGTGCGCGTGGGGCTGGCCGTTCGGCCAGTGTCAGCGAGCCGGCGCGGCGGCTCGCGTGATCCGGCCAGCAGGGGCAGCGGGCGCCACGGGAGCAGCAACCTTCGTATAACGCGCATCGGTCAGCGTGCCGAGAAACGCGACGATATCGTCGATTTCCGCGTCGGTCAGCGCGGGCGGCGTGCCGGGCCGGCGGTTCATCGGCGTCGAGTTGACGTTGATGTTGCCGCGGTAGGCGGCCGGCACGTCGTCGAACGTTCTGGCCCCGTGATACCAGAAGCCCGGGTCGGTCGAGCGCGTGTTGTAGAAAGCAACCGCATCGCGCAGCGTCGTGAACACGCCGTTGTGCATGAAGGTCTGCTTGACCGCGACGTTGCGCAGCCCCGGCGTGCGCAGGTAGCCGCACCATTGCGTCGGCTCGGGCCAGCGCAGCCGCCGCGCCGTGTCGCACAGCCCGTTGTCGAAATGGCGCGGATCGCGGTTCGCCGGCAGCGCGCGGTTGCGCGGTACCGCGATCGCGTCGTAGCCGAAATCGGTGAACAGCGAACGCTCCGGGCGGCTCGACGTTTCCGACAGCGTGTGGCAGCTCATGCAGTTGCCCTTGTCGGGATTCCGGAACAGCGCGAGGCCGCGCATCTCGGCCGGCGCGAGCGGCTTGCGCGTGCGCAGGAACACGTCGAAGCGGGACGTGAACGGCGCCATCTCGTCGCTCTGCAAATAGGCTTCGACGGCCAGGCCCAGCGCGCGCACCAGTTGCTCGGGATCGCGCCGCACCGGCGCGCCGAAGCGCGCGGCGAAATCGGGCGCGAGTTCGGTCGCGTCGATCTTGCGCAACAGCGCGGCCGGCGACCGGTTGTTCATCTCGTTCGGATCGAACAGCGGCCCGCGGATCTGCTCGGCGAGCGTATCCGCGCGGCCGTCGCTGAACAGGCCGCCGAACGGCGACGGTGCGGGTGCATCGTCGTCCTGATAGAAGTGGCGGCGCGGCACGTAGCGCACATAGAGCAGCGACGGCGCGTTGCGCTGGCTGAAGTGCCCGCGTCGGCTGCCTTCCGGCACGCCGGGCCCCGCGAGCGACGCGGCCGACAGCGTCGGCGCGAACGCGCGGCCCGGGTCGTGGCAGCCCGCGCACGACATGCCGCGCGGCTCGGATAACCGCGGATCGAAGAAGATCCGGCGGCCGAGTGCGACGAGCGTCGGGTCGGGCGCAAAGCGCGCGGTCGCCGCATCGATCTTGCCCGTCACCTGCGGCGTGCCGTTGCCGATCGTGTCGACGACCCGCGATGGCGGTGCGCCGGGAAGCAGGACCGTTTCGGCCGGCGCGGCGTGAGCCGCGAGCGCCAGGCCGGCGAGCATGGCCGCGGCCAGCGCGCGCAGCGTTTGCCGGCCGCGTGCCGGGCGGCCGTCACATCGAACTGCTTCACTCACGGCGCAATGAACCCCGTCTTGTCGCAAGCGAGCGTCGTACCCGACTGGTTGCACGACGCGAGCAGCTTGCCGGCTGCCGAATACGCGTGGAATACCCAGCCGGTCGCCGGGGCGGGGCGGCGTTCCATGATCAGGAAACCGAAGCTGTTGTTGTGCGACAGCCGCTCGATCACGGCACCCGGTGCGGGCGTCAGGCCGGCCGGGAACGGGTCGGGCAGCGCGACGTCGAGATTGTCGCCGCCATTGCCGGACACGATCGTCGCCGGATGCCCGGACGAGAAGTTGATCGCCTGGAAGTCGTGCACGTGCCCGTGCAGCGCGACGTGCACGCCGGGCGGGTAGTACGCCTGCGCGTTGAGGCTCGACATCACCGACTGCAGCGCGAGGTTGCCCGGCGCGGGCGTGCTGCCGGCGATCGGCGCGAACGCGAGGATCGGATGATGGTTCGTGAAGATCGTCGTCGTCATGCCGGCCTTCGATGCGAGCGCGGCGACCGTCTGGAACTGCTTCTGGTAGATGCCGAATTGCGCATCGGTCGTCTTGAGCGGCGTGCGGCCGACCTTCGCGGTGTCGAACACGATCACCTGCGAGCCGCCGCCGAGCGACACCGCATAGGGTTCCGAATAGTTCGCGTTGTTGTCGTTGGCCGGATCGTCGCACGAGCGCGCGGCCGAATACGGACGCGGATCGAGGAAGCGGAACCAGCCCTGGCCCGCCCGCGCGCATTCCTCGTGGTTGCCGCGCACGACGACCCACGGCGCCTTCGCGAGCAGCGGGGCAGCCGGGCGGAACAGGTCGGCCTGCCACGTATCCCAGCCATAGCCCCACGGGCTGTCCTTGCAGCCGGCGATGTCCGGCGGGCATGCGTTTTCGCGATAGTGGTAGTCGCCGATGTGCATCACCAGATCGGGCGACAGCTTCGCGACGCTGGCCGCGATCGTGTCGAGCGGCCACACCGTCGCGTCGTTGCACGCCTGCCACGCGTTGTCGGCTTTCTTCATGCGGCAGCCGGTGTCGGCGATGATCGCGATGCGTTGCGGCTGCGCCTTCGGCAGCGGCAGCGTGCGGCCCGCGACGCTCGCCGCCTGCGCGTCGGCCGGCAGCGTCGCCTCGCAGACCGACACCGGAAAGCTCGACGGCTTCGAATCGGACGGGTCGCTGGCGGTCGGCCGCAGGGCGATGGTCGCGGCGCCCGCGCGCAGGGACATGCGCGACAGCTTGCCGTCGACGGTCAGTTGCGGGCACAGCGGATCGCTGGCCGACGCGGGCGTGTAGTTCGTGATGACGCGCGCGATCGCCTGGTTCGACTCGCCGATCTCGACCCATACAGCCTGGACGTTGGCCGACGCGCTCGCCGGATCGTCCGGCGAATCGATGTGGTTCGAGCACGCGGACAGCGCGGCGAGGGCAACAAGGGGAGCGCAGCGCACGAGCAGGGCGCGCGGGAGGAGTCGTCGCATGGGAGGCACCGTAGGAAAGTCGTCAACGATACGCAGCGCGAATGTAAGAAATGTGAAAAAAACGGGGCGCGACGAGGGGGCTTGGACGCGGGCCGGGCGTCGGCATGGCGGCGGCAGATCGCGGCCTTGACCTCAAGCCGGCTTGAGGCAGCACAGTGCGATGCACGATCAATGAACCAGAAGGGGAATCGACCATGGAAACCAGCCGGCCCAACGACGAACAATCCGCGCTGTGGAACGGCCCGTCGGGGCGCGCGTGGGTCGATACGCAGGCGCCGATCGACCGGATGTTCGAACCGCTGGAGAAGTTGCTGGTGGATGCGGCGGCCACGTCGTCCGCGCGCAGCGTGCTCGACGTCGGCTGTGGCACGGGCGCGGTCACGCTCGCGCTCGCGCGGCGGCTCGGTGCGAACGCGCAATGCACGGGCATCGATATCTCGGCACGGATGATCGATGCCGCGCAGGCGCGTGCCGAGCGCAGCGGCGTTCACGTCCGCTTCGTGCGCGCGGATGTGCAGACGCACGCGTTCGAGCCCGCGAGCGTCGACCTGATCGTGTCGCGCCTCGGCGTGATGTTCTTCGACGATCCGGTTCGTGCTTTTGCGAATCTGCGGCATGCGGCACGGCCGAAGGCGCAGATGCGGTTCGTCGCGTGGCGCGGCGCGGCCGACAATCCGTTCATGACGATCGCCGAGCGGGCCGCCGCGCCGTTGCTGCCGAACCTGCCCGCACGGCGGCCCGGCGCGCCGGGGCAATTCGCGTTCAGCGACCGGCAGCGGATCGCGTCGGTGCTGTCGGACAGCGGCTGGGCCGACATTGCGATCGAGCCGGTCGATCTGGCGTGCGCGCTGCCCGCGGCCGCGCTGGACGACTACATCACGCTGCTGGGCCCGGTCGGGCTGGCGTTGCTGGAGGTGGACGAGGCGACGCGGCGGCGCGTGGTCGACACGATGCGTGCCGCGTTCGAACCCTACGCCGATGGTGCGGATGTGCGCTTCGACGCGGCATGCTGGCTCGTGACGGCGCGCACACCGTCCGCGTAACGCCGTGCGGTAAAAAGGCGGATCACGGAAGGGGCGGCCGATTCGCCCCGCGTATTGCCGTTCGCGCGGGACGAAGCCGGGGCGTGTGACGGACGCGCGTCAGCGTCGCCGCGCGCGCAGCATCAGCCACGCGCAACCGCCGGCGACCAAAGCGAGGCCGAGCAGGACGGCCTCGACGCCGAGCGCAAACCCGGGCGGCATATCCCCGGTGTCCGGCATCGGCGACAGGTTGATGCCCATCGCGATGGCGCCGCCGGCGAGCAGCGCCGCGCAGACGACCCAGTAGACCTTGCCGCGCGGCGCCGCGGCCCGGATCCGCCAAAGCGCGATGCCGGCGCCGCCGAGGTAGAGCAGGGCGAGCGTGCCGAGCGCGATGACGTCGGAGGCGCGGCTTTGCAGGAGGCTGGTCATCGTGCGTCTCCGACAGGCGTGGCAGGCCGCCACAGCACAGCAAAGGCGGAGTTCATTCGGCCTCCGTCGCGTGTCCCGGCGCGCGGCTCAGCAGATGCGTGCGCTTGTCGGCCGCGAGCGACACGTAGCGTTCGTACTGGCGCAACACGTCGGCAATCACTTCGTCGCCACGCAGGTATTCGACGTCGTAACCGAGCCGGCCGTCCTCGAAGAAGGTAACGATCCCGTACACGTGTGCCCGTTCCGCTTCCGGCTCGGCCGCCTCGCGCACCAGGAACGCGGCCGCTGATTTCACCGTCACGCGCACGCCGTACACGAAATCGCGATGGTCGGCGGTCGGTACCGTGAGCCGCATCGCGTCGTCGCTGTCGCGCTGCACGTTCGCATCGACGCCGCTCGCGCGCAGTTCGTCGGCGACTTTGCGCAGTGCAGGCTCGACCGTCTCCGTGATGAACTGGCGCGCTTCGGCTTCGGTCGTCTGCCGCAGGATGTGAGTCAGGCGGTGGCGCCAGTGCTGGCCGGTCCAGAAGCTCGTCGCGGGCGCAACGTCCTGCGAATAGTGCACACGGTCGGCCGCGAGCCCGCGCCACAGCCCGTAACAGAGCGCGATCATGATGATCGCGACCGGCAGCGCGGCGATCAGCGTCATCGCCTGCAACGCGCCGAGCCCGCCGGCGACGAGCAGCACCGCGGCCGTCACGCCGAGCAGCGCGGCCCAGAACAGCCGTTGCCAGACGGGCGAGTGCGCGTTGCCGCGCGTCGCGATCTGGTCGATCACGAACGCGCCCGAATCGGCGGACGTGACGAAGAACACCGCGATCAGCACGATCGCGACGATCGACAGCAGTTGCGGCATCGGCAGGAAATCGAAGAAGCGGAACAGCAGTGCGTCGACATTGGTGGCCGTCTGCGCGAGCGCGCCGGCCGCGCCGTGCGTATCGAGCCAGATCGCGCTGTTGCCGAACACGGTCATCCACACGAGATTGAACGCGGTCGGCACGAGCAGCACGCCGATCACGAACTGACGGATCGTGCGGCCACGCGAGATGCGAGCGATGAACATGCCGACGAACGGCGACCACGACACCCACCACGCCCAGTAGAGGATCGTCCAGCCGCCGAACCAGCCTTCCTCGCGCGGCGGCGCATACGCGTACGTGCGGAACGACAGGTCGACGAGACTCGACAGGTACTGGCCGATGTTGTCGCCGAGCGCGCGCAACAGGAAGGCCGTCGGGCCCGCAACGACCACGAAGGCGAGCAGCAGGAACGCGAGCAGCAGGTTCAGTTCGGACAGCCGCCGCACGCCCTTGTCGAGGCCGGTCGCGGCCGATACGCCCGCGAGGATCACAACGACCGCGACGAGCCCGATGCGGAACACGTTGCTGCCGGTGTCCCAGCCGGCGACGGTATGCAGGCCCGCGCTCAGCTGCATCACGCCGTAGCCGAGCGTCGTCGCGATGCCGGCGACCGTGCCGACCAGCGCGAACGCGTCGACCGTGTGGCCGATCCAGCCGTTGATGCGCTCGCGCAGCACCGGATACAGCCCCGATCGCAGCGTCAGCGGCAGGTTGTAGCGGAAGCCGAAGTACGCGAGCACGAGCCCCATCAGCCCGTAGATCGCCCACGCGTGGAAGCCCCAGTGGAAGAAGGTCATCAGCATCGCCTCGCGCGCGGCGGCGGGCGTGCCGGGGTCGACGGTCGGCGGTTTCAGGAAGTGCTGCATCGGCTCGCCGACGCCGAAGTACATGAGGCCGATGCCCATGCCGGCCGCGAACAGCATGGCTGTCCACGACACGAAGCTGAATTCGGGTTGGGCATCGTCGGGGCCGAGCCGGATGTTGCCGAAGTCGCTCGCGGCGATCAGCACGAGAAATACGAGGAAGCCGGTGACGGCGAGCACGTAGAACCAGTCGAAACGCGCGATGACCCATTGCTGGCCGGCGGAGAACAGCGCGCCGGCTTCGCTCGGGTGCAGCGCGCACACGACGAGCAGCGCGCCGATGACCGCGAGCGCGGGCAGGACGACCTGTGGCTTGAATGTCGTGCGGGGCGAGGGACGGGAGTCTGGCATGGCAGGCATCCAGTTGTGGGCGCAACGAGGCGCGACGCCGCCCGGCGCGCGCGTCGCGCGTCGGACCCTGATACGGCGTGCGTCGAGTGTACCGCGGTGTCAGGACTGCAAGAAGGGGGCATGCAGAAGGGAAAACCTGACGAATTGTAAGGTATCGGTAGGATCGAGAAAACCCGCGCGGCTCGCGCCGCGAGCAGACGAGGCGCTTGAAAAGCCGCGGCGGCCGTATATCGGGCGCCCCGGACAGCACGCGCGGCATGCGCGAGCGGCGCGTCGCCCGGGGCGGGGCAGCGCGCCGAAGGCGCCGCCGCGATGGATCGGAAGGTGACGGCGATCCCGGCCATGCCGACGAACTGGTCATGCGTCGTCGATGGCGCGAGCTGCTGCGAATCGCCGACGGGGCATTCGAACGAATCTGCTCGGGGTTTTCCCGATAGGCGAGGACGTGCAGTACACATGACGACGCACGGCGACCACGTGCCAAAGCCCGTGCGGCGGGGCTGTGCGAGCGATTGGGCGATCGCCGGGCACAGGATGGGGCGTGACAACCCTGATGAAAATTTATTTCTTTTCATGATCGGGATTGTGTAAATTGATTTTCATCATCCTTGCAACAACCCTTCGCATGACGCCTCTCGTTCCGCACGACGCCAGTCAAGATGAACCCGCGATCGCCGAGCGGATCGCGTCGGCGATGCCGTTGATGACGCCGATCCACCGACGCATGGGCGAGTTCGTGCTCGCGAATCCGTTCCGCGCGGCGACGATGCGTATCGACGAACTCGCGCAGGCCGTGAATGCGTCGATCGCGACCGCGAACCGTTTCGCGAAGGCGCTCGGATTCGACGGCTATCCGGCGATGCGCGCGGCGCTCGTGCGTGGCTTCGAGGCGACGCTCGGGCCGGTCGAGCGGCTGCGTTCCGCGCAGGAACAGGAGTCCGGCGTGCGTGGCGCCGCATGGATCGACGCGGTCTTCGACCAGGCCGTCGCGAACATCGAGAACACGCGCGCGCAACTGGACGCGGCCGATGTCGAAACCGCGGTCGAGGCGATCGTCGGCGCGCGGCGCGTGCTGATCCTCGGCGCGGGGTCGAGCGCGTTTCTCACCGGGCTGATGGAGCACGGGCTGTCCGTCTGTCACGACAACGTGCAGTCGCTTGCGCTGCTCGGCGGCCCGTCGCATGCGGCGCGGCGTTTGTACACGGCCGATTCGCGCGATCTCGTGATCGCGCTCGCGTTTCCGCGCTACGTGACGGACACGATCGAGCTGGCCCGCCGGGCGGCGGCGCGCGGTGCACGCGTGCTGGGTATCTCCGACGGCCCGCAATCGCCGCTTGCGCCGATCGCGTCGCTGAACCTGTACGTCAAGGCCGAACGGCGCTTCGCGGCCACGTCGGAAGCGGCCGTGCTCGCGATGATCGAGGCGCTGATCGACGCGGTCGCGCTGCGCACGCACCGCTCCGCGAAATCCGCCGCCGAGATGACCGAATTCCTGCTGCCGTGGCTCGTGCAGCCGCAAGCGGCGCTGCCGGCCGCCAACCCTTCTTCTCACCGTCCGAAAAAAACATGACTTCACCCGCGATCGTTGCAATTCACGGCGGCGCAGGCACGATCCTGCGCGATGCGATGGATTCCGACACCGAACGTCAGTACCGTGCCGAACTGACCGCGATCCTGACGGCCGCGCAGCAGGTGCTGGCCGACGGCGGCAGCGCGCTCGACGCCGTCACTGTCGCGGTGCGGATGCTGGAGGACTGTCCGCTGTTCAACGCCGGACGCGGCGCCGTCTATACAGCGGAAGGCAAGCACGAACTCGACGCGGCGGTCATGGATGGCGCGACGCTCGGCGCTGGTGCGATCTGCTGCGCGACGCGCGTGCGCAATCCGGTGCTGGCCGCGCGGCGCGTGATGGAAGCGAGCGAGCACGTGCTGTTCGCCGGTGAGGGCGCCGATGCGTTCGCGGCCGCGCAGGGGCTCGAACTCGCGGAACCGGGCTACTTCGACACCGACGCGCGTCGCGCGCAGTGGGTCAAGGCGCGCGCAGCGGCGGGTGCGATGCTCGACCACGACGCGGCGACGTTCACCTTCGGCGCATCACCATCGCAGCCGCAGCCGGCCGAACCGCTCGATCCGGACCGCAAGCACGGCACGGTCGGCGCGGTCGCGTGCGACCGGCACGGCCACATCGCGGCGGCGACATCGACGGGCGGCATCACCAACAAGCAGCCGGGGCGTGTCGGCGATTCGCCGATCATCGGCGCGGGCTGCTATGCGGACGACGCAACGTGCGCGGTGTCGTCGACGGGCACTGGCGAGATGTTCATCCGGCTCGCGACCGCGCATGACGTCGCCGCGCAGATCGCGTATCGCGGCGCGTCGCTCGCCGATGCCGCGCACGACGTCGTGATGAACAAGCTGCCGCGCCTCGCGGGCCGCGGCGGGATCATCGCGGTCGACGCGCAGGGCAACGTCGCGATGCCGTTCAATACCGAAGGGATGTACCGCGGCTACGCGCGTGTCGGCGAAGCGCCGGTGGTCGGCATCTATCGCGACGACGACACGGCCTGATCCCGGACCGCACGAGGAGGAGACCCACGATGACTTCGAGCCGTAACCCGTCCGGCCTGGTGCTGCCCGAGCAGCGCGTGGTGGCCGTCGACGACCTGTCGGTCACGTTCCGCCGCGAAGGCGCGACGTTCGACGCGGTGCGCAACGTGTCGTTTCACGTCGATCGCGGCGAGACGCTTGCGATCGTCGGCGAATCGGGCTCGGGCAAGTCGGTCACGTCGCTCGCGCTGATGCGGCTCGTCGAGCACGGCGGCGGTGCGATCACGAATGGCCGGATCGCGTTTCGCCGGCGCGGCGGCGCGCTCGTCGATCTTGCGCAGGCAAGCGGCGCGACGATGCGCGGCATTCGCGGCGCGGACATCGCGATGATCTTCCAGGAGCCGATGACGTCGCTGAACCCGGTGTTCACGGTCGGCGACCAGATCAGCGAGGCGATCGCGCTGCATCAGTCGAAAAGCATGTCGGAAGCGCGCGCGGAAACGCTGCGGCTGCTCGAGCTCGTGCGCATCCCGGAGGCGCGTCGCGTGTTCGCGCGCTATCCGCACCAGTTGTCTGGCGGGATGCGGCAGCGCGTGATGATCGCGATGGCGCTGTCGTGCCGGCCCGCGCTGCTGATCGCCGACGAGCCGACCACCGCGCTCGACGTGACGATTCAGGCGCAGATCCTGCAACTGGTGCGCGGGCTGCAGGACGAGATGAACATGGGCGTGATCTTCATCACGCACGACATGGGCGTGGTGGCCGAAGTGGCCGACCGCGTGCTCGTGATGTATCGCGGCGAGAAGGTCGAGGAGGGCGAATCGGACCGCATCTTCGCGGCGCCCGCGCATCGCTACACGCGCGCGCTGCTCGCGGCCGTGCCGAAGCTCGGCTCGATGCAGGGCACCGATGCGCCCGAGAAATTCCCGCTGCTGAAGGTGGAGGGGACAAACGCGGCAGCACCGTCGCCCGCACCCGCGGCGAACGACGCTGTACAACCGCCCGTCGATCAGTCTGCGTCGCCGATCCTACGCGTGCGCGATCTCGTGACGCGCTTCCCGGTGAAGAGCGGCGTATTCGGCCGCGTATCGCAGTACGTGCATGCGGTCGAGCGCGTGAGCTTCGAATTGCGCGCGGGCGAGACGCTCGCGCTGGTCGGCGAATCGGGCTGCGGCAAGTCGACCACCGGCCGCTCGCTGTTGCGCCTCGTCGAATCGCAGAGCGGCTCGATCGAGTTCGATGGCCGCGACATCAGTGCACTGAAAGGCCCGGACCTGCAGGCGCTGCGCCGGAACATCCAGTTCATCTTCCAGGATCCGTTCGCGTCGCTGAACCCGCGCCTGACCGTCGGCTTCTCGATCATGGAGCCGCTGCTCGTGCACGGCGTCGCGAGCGGCCGCGAAGCGCAGGCGCGCGTCGACTGGCTGCTCGACAAGGTCGGCCTGCCGCCCGAGGCCGCGCGTCGCTATCCGCATGAATTCTCCGGCGGGCAGCGCCAGCGGATCGCGATCGCGCGGGCGCTCGCGCTGAACCCGAAGGTCGTGATCGCCGACGAATCGGTGTCGGCGCTCGACGTGTCGGTGCAGGCGCAGATCGTCAACCTGATGCTCGACCTGCAGCGCGAGCTCGGTGTCGCATACCTGTTCATCTCGCACGACATGGCCGTGGTCGAGCGCATCAGCCATCGCGTCGCGGTGATGTATCTCGGCCAGATCGTCGAGATCGGCCCGCGCCGCGCGGTGTTCGAGGAGCCGCAGCATCCCTACACGAAGAAGCTGATGAGCGCGGTGCCGGTGGCCGACCCCGCGCGCCGGCATGCGCCGCGCCAGCTCGCGGCGGACGAGATCCCGAGCCCGATTCGCGCGGCCGGCGACGAGCCGGTCGTCGCACCGCTCGTCGCGGTCGGCCCCGATCATTACGTCGCGACGCACCGCGTCGGCGGCGCGTATTGAACGCGCGGAGGCGGCGATGGATCGCAGTTGCGCACGCGCGAGGCAGAGACGGTTTTTTCCCGAGCGGGGGCAGTCGTTCCGCGTATCCAACCACACGTTACCGAATCATGCACAGGAGTCAGGTCACATGAGCAAGTCGCTTTCATTTCCGATGTTCCGCTCGCGCGCGCTGTTCGCCACCGCCGCGAGCGCGTTCGCGCTGTCGGCCGCGGTGCCCGCGTTCGCGCAGCAGACCGCGGTGATGGCGGTGGATTCGACCTTCACGACGATGGACCCGTACGACGCGAACGACACGGTGTCGCAGGCCGTCGTCAAGTCGTTCTACCAGGGGCTGTTCGGCTTCGACAAGGACATGAAGCTCGTCAACGTGCTGGCGACGAGCTACGACGCGAGCCCGGATGCGAAGACCTACACGATCAAGCTGCGCCAGGGCGTGAAGTTCCACGACGGCACCGATTTCAACGCGGCGGCCGTGAAGGCGAACTTCGACCGCGTGACCGATCCCGCGAACCACCTGAAGCGCTACAACATGTTCCGCGTGATCGAGAAGACCGAAGTGGTCGATCCGTACACGGTGAAGATCACGCTGCGCGAGCCGTTCTCGGCGCTGATCAACACGCTCGCGCACCCGTCGGCCGTGATGATCTCGCCGGCCGCGCTGAAGAAGTGGGGCCGCGACATCGCGCTGCATCCGGTCGGCACCGGCCCGTTCGAGTTCGTCGAATGGAAGCAGACCGACGACCTGAAGGTGAAGAAGTTCGCCGGCTACTGGAAGAAGGGCTATCCGAAGATCGACGCGATCGACTGGAAGCCGGTGGTCGACAACAACACGCGTGCGGCGCTGATCAAGACGGGCGAAGCCGATTTCGCGTTCCGCATCCCGTTCGAGCAGGCGGCCGACCTGAAGGGCAACCCGAAGGTCGACGTCGTGGAGCGGCCGTCGATCGTGCAGCGCTACGTGTCGCTGAACATGCAGCAGAAGCCGCTCGACAACCCGAAGGTGCGCCAGGCGCTGAACTACGCGGTGAACAAGGAAGCGCTCGCGAAGGTCGCGTTTGCCGGCTTCGCGACGCCGTCCACCGGCGTGGTGCCGCAGGGTGTCGACTACGCGACGAAGCTGGGCCCGTGGCCGTACGACCCGGCGAAGGCGCGCGCGCTGCTGAAGGAGGCCGGTTATCCGAACGGCTTCGAGACGACACTGTGGTCCGCGTATAACAACTCGACGTCGCAGAAGGCGATCCAGTTCGTGCAGCAGCAGCTCGCGCAGGTCGGCGTGAAGGTGCAGGTGCAGGCGCTGGAAGCCGGCGAGCGCGTCGCGAAGGTCGAGAGCGCGCCGGATCCGGCGAAGGCGCCGGTGCGGATGTACTACCTCGGCTGGTCGTCGTCGACCGGCGAGGCGAACTGGGCGATCACGCCGCTGCTCGCCGGCACGTCGGCGCCGCCGAAGCTCCTGAACACCGCGTACTACAAGAACGACACGGTCGATGGCGATCTCTCGAAGGCACTGGAGACGGTCGACCGCGCGAAGAAGACCGAGCTCTACACCGATGCGCAGAAGCAGATCTGGACCGATGCGCCGTGGATCTTCCTCGTGCAGGAGAAGATCGTGTACGCGCGCAGCAAGCGGCTGCAGGGTGCTTACGTGATGCCGGACGGTTCGTTCAACTTCGACGAAATCTCGCTGAAATGACAGTGGTGATGACGGCGGCTCGTCCGCCACGCGGTGCCGGCGGCGCCAGCCGCCGGCATGCTGATTCGATCGGTGCCCCATGCTGAATTTTCTCGTCAAACGCCTGTTCGGCCTGCTGCCCACGCTCGCGATCGTCGCGGTGCTGGTGTTTCTGTTCGTCCACCTGTTGCCAGGCGATCCGGCGCGGCTCGCGGCCGGGCCCGAAGCCGATGATGCGACGGTCGCGCTGGTGCGTACCGATCTCGGCCTCGACCAGCCGCTGCCCGCGCAGTTCGTGAACTTCTTCGTGAAGATCGCGCACGGCGATTTCGGCCTGTCGACCCGCAGCAAGCGGCCGGTCTCGACCGAGATCGGCGAGCGCTTCATGCCGACGCTGCTGCTGACGCTCGTCAGCATGGCGTGGGCGACGGCCTTCGGGATGGCGATCGGCATCGCGTCGGCGGTGTGGCGCAACCGCTGGCCCGACCGCCTCGGCATGACGCTCGCGGTGTCGGGCATCTCGTTCCCGGCGTTCGCGCTGGGCATGCTGCTGATGGAAATTTTCTCGGTGAAGCTCGGCTGGCTGCCGGTCGTGCCGGACGGCTCGTGGAAGAGCTACGTGCTGCCGTCGCTGACGCTCGGCGCCGCGGTCGCGGCCGTGATGGCGCGCTTCACGCGGGCGTCGTTCGTCGAGGTGCTGAACGAGGATTTCGTGCGCACCGCGCGCGCGAAGGGCGTGCGCGAGCCGATGGTGGTGCTCAAGCACTGCCTGCGCAACGCGATGATCCCGGTCGTCACGATGATGGGGCTGCAGTTCGGTTTCCTGCTCGGCGGCTCGATCGTCGTCGAGGTCGTGTTCAACTGGCCGGGGCTCGGGCGCCTGCTCGTCGACGCGGTGACGATGCGCGACTACCCGGTGATCCAGGCGATCGTGTTGCTGTTTTCGCTCGAGTTCATCCTGATCAACCTGACCGTCGACGTGCTGTACGCGGTCATCAACCCGACCATCCGGTTCAAGTGAGGCGCGCATGAACGCGACTGTCCAGCCCGCGGCGCCGGCCGCACCGACTGCGATCCGCACACCGTGGCGCGAATTCTGGCGCAAGTTCCGCAAGCAGACCGTCGCGCTCGTCGCGGGCGGCTTCGTGCTGGCGCTCGTCGTGCTGGCGTTCGTCGGCCCGCACATCGCGCCGTTCGATCCGGAAAACTATTTCGACTACGATGCGCTGAACGCGGGGCCGTCGGCCGTGCACTGGTTCGGCGTCGATTCGCTGGGCCGCGACATCTTCAGCCGGATCATCGCGGGCACGCGCATCTCGCTCGCGGCCGGCTTCTTCTCGGTCGCGCTCGGCGCGGTGATCGGCACGTTCTTCGGGCTGCTCGCCGGCTACTACGAAGGCTGGTGGGACCGCATCACGATGCGCGTGGCCGACGTGCTGTTCGCGTTCCCGGGCATCCTGCTCGCGATCGGCGTGGTCGCGATCCTCGGCAACGGGATGATCAACGTGATCTGCGCGGTCGCGATCTTCAGCATCCCGGCGTTCGCGCGGCTCGTGCGCGGCAACACGCTGATGCTCAAGCACATGACCTATGTCGAGGCCGCGCGCAGCATCGGCGCATCGGACTGGACGATCATCATGCGGCACATCCTGCCGGGCACGGTGTCGTCGGTCGTCGTCTACTTCACGATGCGGATCGGCACGTCGATCATCACGGCCGCGAGCCTGTCGTTCCTCGGGCTCGGCGCGCAGCCGCCGACGCCGGAGTGGGGCGCGATGCTCAACGAAGCGCGCGCGGACATGGTGACGGCGCCGCACATCGCGATCTTCCCGAGCCTCGCGATCTTCCTGACCGTGCTCGCGTTCAACTTGCTCGGCGACGGGCTGCGCGACGCGCTCGATCCGAAGCTGGAGCGCCGCTGATGCGCATCGCACCGAAGTGGGCGGCGACGCTGCCGGCCGGGCCGCGCGGCACGATCGCCGACGTGCCGGGCGTGACGGTCGGCCATTGCACGATCGATGCGGACAACGTGCAGACGGGCGTGACCGTCGTGAAGCCGCATCCGGGCGACGTATACCGCAGCAAGGTGCCGGCCGGGGCTGCCGTGATCAACGGTTTCGGCAAGAGCGTCGGGCTCGTGCAGGTCGACGAGCTCGGCACGCTCGATACGCCGATCGCGCTGACCAATACGTTCGGTGTCGGCGCGGTCGCGCAGGCACAGATTCGCGCGGCGATCGCGGCGAATCCGTCAATCGGCCGCGACTGGTCGACCGTCAACCCGCTCGTGTTCGAGTGCAACGACGGCTACCTGAACGATATCCAGGCGTTCGCGGTCACGGCCGCGCATTACGACGACGCGTGCCGCGCGGCATCGCGTGACGTCGCACGCGGCGCGGTGGGCGCCGGGCGCGGGATGTCGTGTTTCGACCTGAAGGGCGGAATCGGTTCGGCGTCGCGCGTTGCTGTCGCGGCCGGGCGGCCCTATACGGTCGGCGCACTTGTACTTGCGAATTTCGGCCGGCTGCCGATGCTGACGCTCGGCGGCGTGCCGCTCGGGCGCATCGTCGCGCAACGGCGTGCGGCCGAGGCCGCGCACGCGGCACCGCCCGAGCAGGGCTCGATCATCCTGTTGCTGGCCACCGATGCGCCGCTCGATGCACGGCAACTGTCGCGGCTCGCGCGCCGTGCGGGCGCGGGGCTGGCCCGCACGGGCTCGGTCTACGGGCACGGCAGCGGCGACATCGCGCTCGCATTTTCCACCGCATACACGATCGCGCACGACGCATCGACCATCGCGCTGCCGGCCCTCGTCGCGGACGCGGCGCTCGATCCGCTGTTCATGGCCGCGGCCGAAAGCGTCGAGCACGCGATCGCCGACGCGTTGCTGCAGGCCGTGACGGTGGCCGGGCGCGACGGCCACGTGCGGCAATCGCTGCGCGATGCGGTGCCCGATCTCGATCGCCTGTTCAACGTAGGCCACGAAGGACGTCTTACCCAGTCATGAAGATCCTGATTTCGACCGACATCGAAGGCGTCGCCGGCGTATTCGCCACCGAGCAGACACGCGCCGGCAATCCGGAATACGAACGCGCGCGCCGCTGGATGACCGCCGAGGCGAACGCGGCGATCGAAGGCGCGTTCATGGGTGGCGCGCAGGCCGTGTGGGTCAACGATTCGCACGGCGGCTTTCGCAACCTGCTGCCCGACGGGCTCGATGCGCGTGCGCGTGTCGTGCTCGGCAAGCCGCGCACGCTCGGGATGATGGCGGGCCTCGAACAGCAGCCCGACCTCGTGTTCATGATCGGCTATCACGCGAAATCGCAGACGCGCGGCGTACTCGCGCACACGATCAACGGCTTCGCGTTCACACAGGTGTGGCTGAATGGCGTCGAGCTCGGCGAAGCCGGGCTGTACGGCGCGCTGGCACGCGAATACGGTGCGCACGTCGCGCTGGCCACGGGCGACGACGTGTTCGCGGAAGAAACGCAGCCGCTGTTTCCCGATGCGCATTTCGAGACGGTCAAGACCGCCGGCGGCGCATCGAGCGGCGATACGCTCACGCCCGCCGCGTCCTGTGCGCGGATCGCAACCGCGGCGCGCGGCGCGGTTGCGCAGGCAGTGTCGGCCGGTGTGCGCGCGGGCGCCCATCGCCCCGCGCCGGCCGCGTGCACGCTGCGCGTGCAGACGGCGGCGCTGGCCGACCTGTTCTGCGTGCTGCCGTCGCTCGAGCGCGTCGATGCGGTGACGCTGCGCTTCGACGGGCCTTCGGTCGAGCATGTGGTGCGCACGCTGAACAGTTTGTCGGCGATGTCGTTCATGTTGCGGTGATGCGCGTTACTGCCATGCCGCTTGCAGGCCGCGCGTCGTCAGCGGTTGCCGACAGGGTTCGCCGTCACGGCGAGCAGGAACGCTTCCATCGCCGTGACCAGCGCGAGCGGCGTCTCGTTCATCGGGTAGTGGCCGGCATTGCGCAGCACGTCGACGGTGGCGAGCGGATAGCGTCGCAGGTAGGTGCGGGCCATCAGCGCGGCGTCGAACGCCGGATCGTGCTCGCCGATCAGCACTTTCACCGGATGGATGCCCGCGATCTCGTCGCTGAAATCCGTATCGGCCCACGCGCGGAAGTACGCGCCGAACGCCGGCGGCGACGAACGGGCTGCCGAATACGCGGCTTTCCACTCGACCCAGGCGGCTGGCAGCCGGCCGCCGGTGCTGCGGTCGATGATGGTCCGGCGATCGGCGACGTGGTCGGCGGCGCGCTCGAATAGCGCGCGTTTCTCCGCGTCGAACGGCAGGCCGCCGCTGGGCACAGGCGTGATCGGCGCCAGCGCGCGCACGCGCTCGGGCGCCATGACGGCGATTTTCTCGGCCGCCATCGCGCCCATCGAGTGGCCGACGATGCTGAAGGTCGCGAAATCGAGTGAGTCGGCCAGTGCAAGCGCGTCGGCGGCGATCTCGTCGATCGTGTAGTCGCCCGCAGCGTCGCGCAGGCGGCCGTAACCTCGGTAGTCCATGAAGACATAGCTGAAGTGCTCGCGCGACAGCCACGCTTCGACGGGTTCGAATGCGTGGGCGTCGCCGAACCAGCCGGGCAGTACAAGAACAGGGTGGGGGCCGTCCCCCACGCGATGAAACGTATTCGGCATGTCCGCTCCGATGCAGTGGTGATCGGCCGATCAGGCCGACGGGTCTTGCGGCCGTCTGGTCGCGCAAGGGTGGAGCGGATCGTAAATCGAGCGAAGGAGACCCGCCTTCGATATCGGGTCATTGATGATGGAATTCGGGCCGTGAGAAATACGCTGCTAGATCCCTACGAACACATTCCCCGGAGCGTGGTCGTGACCGCAAACGACTATGCGGCCGGCACGACGTTTCCGGCGCACGCGCACGGGCGCGGGCAATTCGCGTTCGCGTCGCGCGGCACGATCAGCGTGTCGACGCCGCACGGGCGCTGGCTGGTGCCGCCGCAGCGCGCGTGCTGGGTGCCGGCCGGCGTGCCGCACGAAATGACGATGACCGGGCCGGTCACGATGCTGAATACCTTCGTGTCCGGCGATGCCGCGCAGGAAGCGGGCCTGCCCGAGCAGTGCGGCGTGTACGGCGTATCGGCGCTGCTGCGGCAACTGATCGACGACGCAATCGACCTGCCGGCCCTGTATGACGTCGACGGACGCGCGGGCAAGCTGATGGCGCTGCTGGTCGCGGAAATCGCGACGATGCCGCGCCTGTCGCTGCATGCGCCGCTGCCGGCCGACGCACGGCTGGCGAAGGTATGCCGGCACCTGCTCGCGTCGCCGTCGATCGCGGCCGATCTCGACCAGGTGGCCGCCGACGCCGGCTTGAGCCGCCGCACGTTCACGCGGCAGTTCCGCGCGCAGACAGGCGTGAGTTTTGCCGCATGGCGCCAGCAGGTGTGCATGCTCGCGGCGATCGCGCGCCTGAGCGACGGGCAATCGGTGACGCGCGTCGCACTCGATCTCGGGTACGCGAGCGCAAGCGCGTTCACGTCGGCGTTTCGCCGCATTCTGGGAGATACGCCGAGCCGGTACCTGGAGATTCGGCGCTAACCGGACGGAATCCGCGCCCGCCACGCCCTTGCGCGGGTGGCCGCCAAAAAATACGCGCCTGCCAATTTCGGTCAGACGCGTTTAAAGGCACTCGGTCAGAAAAAATGCGCGCATGGCCTGCCGGACAGTGTCGCGCATTACATGCGTAATTGTCGCCTCTTCCGATTCAATCTCGTTGACTCGTTGTGGATAGCGAAGAATACGCCGCATAACGCGCAAACGAAATCCCGCGGGACTCGCGACTCATGTGCGGTTGCAGCAGCATGCGTTTCAATCGTGCGTTCGATGCAGGGGCAGAAGCCCCTGGCAATGGGCGTCGGTGCTGATGACCAGGCGCGATGCGCCGCAGCATCGAATGATGGCGACGGAGCACGAAAAACGCCGTGTGGCGCGATACCTGTCGGAATCGCGCTACACGGCGGTGCGGGAGCGGGCGATGCCGGCGTGCGCCGGCTCGCGCGTCACACGTCGAAGAACACCGTTTCGTCCGGCCCCTGCATGCGGATGTCGAAGCGGTAGACCACCGGGCGGCCCGGCTGCGCGTCGCGTTTCGCGACGAGCGTCGCGCGGCGCTCGGCCGGCACCGCGTTCAGCACAGGGTCGGCCGCGTTTGCGGCGGCTTCGTCGTCGAAGTACACGCGCGTGAACGCATGGGTGAGGATCCCGCGCATCATCACGGTCACGTTGATGTGCGGCGCTTCGTCGGCGGCGAGGCGGCCCGGCTTCACCGTTTCGACAACGAAGCGCTGCTGCGCATCGGTGCCGGTGCCGACCCGCGCGAAGCCCGTGAAGCCGGATTTCGCGATGTCGTCGCGCGACGCGGGGTAGCGGCCCGCGCCGTCCACCTGCGTGAATTCGAGCACCGCATCGCCGACGACGTTGCCGTCGCCGTCGAACACCTGGCCGACCAGCAGCACGTGCTCGCCTTCGGCGTGGGCCGCGGCGATCGTCGGCGTGAACAGGCTCTTCAGGTCGTAGTCGTATTGCTGCGGGCACAGGCCGTACGCGAAGTACGGGCCGACCGTCTGCGAAGGGGTTTGTTTCAGCGTCGTCATGGTTCAGCGCTCCATCGGGGTAGCGTCGCGGCCGCGCAGCACGATGTCGAATTCGTAGCCGAGCGCATAGCCTTCTTCGGTGATGTCCATCGAGAAGCGCGAGATCAGGCGATCGCGCGCGGCCTCGGGCGTGCCCTGGAAGATCGGGTCGTACGCGAGCAGCGGGTCGCCGGGGAAGTACATCTGCGTGACGAGACGCGAACCGAAGTAATCGCCGAACAGCGAGAAATGGATGTGATTCGGGCGCCACGCATTCGGATGGTTGCCCCACGGATACGCGCCCGGCTTGATCGTCAGGAAGCGGTAGCGGCCTTCGTTGTCGGTCAGGCAGCGGCCCGCGCCGAGGAAGTTCGGGTCGAGCGGCGCGTCGTGCCGGTCGACCTTGTGCACGTAGCGGCCGGCCGCGTTCGCCTGCCACACCTCGACGAGCGTGTTGCGCACGGGCTTGCCGCCTTCGTCGAGCACGCGGCCCGTGACGACCATGCGCTCGCCGAGCGGCTCGCCGTTCTTCACGGCATTCTTCGTCAGGTCATGGTCGAGCGCGCCGAGATCTTCGGCGCCGTAGACCGGCGCGTACTGGTCGCGCAGTTTCTCCTTCAGCGGGATCAGCGGGCGGGTCGGGCCGCGCTTCACGGACGAACGGTACTCGGGGTGGACATAGGCCGGATGCGACGGCCAGTCGCGCGGCGTGAGGATCGTGGGGGAATCCATCGGGCGTCTCCTGATAGGTATTTCGCGAAGGGGATGGCAGGACTTTAGCCAATCCGGAAAGTTATGCAAAATGACCTTTCTTCGCGAATCGTATAACCATTCGTTATGTTCGACGCACCAATGAAAATTCCGCCGGACAGGATGCCTGTCCGGCGGAAAAAGCGATCGGGCTTCGCGTCGTCGGTGACGACCCCGTGCACGGCCCTCCAGCCAGCCCGTCGCTGCGTTTTTGTGTTGTCGTTCTTGTTGTTATCCGGTCTCCCTGAGCGCGCCTGTTATGACTGCCGGCCGGGATCGAACACGATCCCGTCGAATTCGAGTGACAGCGTGCCGCTGCGCAGCAGTGCGGCCGGCGTCGTGTCGCGGTCGGCACCGAGCACGTCGCTCACGTAGTCCGCGCAGAACCCGCGCCGTGTCCGCAGGTTGAAGCGGTTGCCGAGCAGCGCGTCGATCCGCTGTTCCGCTGTTGCGTGCACCTGACGCTGCGCATCGGCGGTCGGTGCCGAGACGCGGCGCGCCAGCGCGATGCGCCCGCCGTCGGTACGGGCGACGAAGCGCGACAGTGGCGTGAGCTTCGTCCACGCAAACGCGGATTCGGCGATCACGGGCTCGTCGCCCGATGTGTCGACGACGATGCCGAAGCGATTGGCCCATGCACCCGTCGAGCCCGTCGCACCTGCCGCGTCGCGGGGCGCATGCGCCGGCACGCGGATGAACACGAGATCCCCGACGTGCGCGCTGGCGGCCAGCGTGCGGACCGTGGCGAGCGGCATCGTGCGATCCGTGTCGCGGGCATCGCGCGGGGCGGTGCGATGCGATTCGTAGGCAGCGGTTTCGGTTCGGGTGGTCATTTCGGCTCCGTCGTTCAGTGACAGCACGGAGCGGATTATGCAGACAAGTACCCGAAAGTGTTCATCTGCGTGCGCAGGTAGCCTAATATCTGACCTAGAGCATCATTTTTCGATACCAAAATGACCGAAACCGCCCAACTCATCGAAATGCTGAAGCGCCAATTGAAGGCGCAAGGCATGACCTACCGCGACGTCGCGCGTGCGCTCGACGTTTCCGAGACCAGCGTGAAGCGGCTGTTTGCCAGCGGCCGCTTTACGCTGGAGCGCGTCGTGGAGATCTCTCAGCTGCTCGGCTATACGCTGGCCGAGCTCGTGCAGGAGGCGTCGGCGTCGGCGCCGAGGCTGCACGTGCTGACCGAGCAGCAGGAGGCGCTGCTTGTGTCGGACGACAAGCTGCTGCTCGTTGCCGTCTGCGCAATCAACTACTGGACCGTGCAGGACATCGTGTCGGCCTATCAGGTGACGAAGGCCGAATGCGTGAAATACCTGCTGATGCTCGACCGGATGAACGTCGTCGCGCTGTTGCCGGGCGACCGGATTCGCGTGCGCGTCGCGCGCGATTTCGACTGGCTGCCGGGCGGGCCGATCCGCCGTTATTTCCATGCGCACGCGCTCGGCGATTTCCTCGACAGCCGCTTCGACGGGGAAGGCGAAACGATGACGTTCTCGCAGGGGATGCTGACGGAGGCCGCGTCCGCGGAGCTCGAACTGGAGTTGCGCCGGCTGCGCAGCAAGGCGGCCGCGCTGCATGCGGAATCGTCGTCCGCACCGCTCGCGCAGAAGCACGGCACCAGCTTGCTGATCGCGAAGCGGATGTGGGAGCCGGCCGGTTTCCAGGCACTGCGGCGCCACGCGTGACACAGCGTAGAGTGCTTGGGGCTATCCGGAAAGTTATGCAAAATGGCATTTCATCGTCACTCGCATAACCACCCGTTATGAATAACCGTATCGCCGACGGCCGCGTCAAGTTCCGGCACCTGCAGTGTTTTCTCGCGGTCGCGCAGCTGGGCGGCGTGCAGAAGGCGGCCGAAAGCCTGTCGATCACGCAGCCGGCCGTCTCGAAGACGATCGCCGAGCTGGAGGCGATCCTCGGCGTGAAGCTGTTCGAGCGCGGCCGGCAGGGCGCGCAGCCGACCCGTGAGGCGCAGTTGTTCCTGCCGCACGCGAACGCGTGTGTGCTGGCGCTGCGGCAGGGCGTCGGGCTGCTCGCGCGCGAGGGCGGGGCTGCCGCGGCGACGCTGGAAATCGGCATGCTGCCGACCGTCGCGGCATCGCTCGCGCCCGCATTGATGAAGGCGCTCGCCGAGCGCTGGCCGCGCGTCGTCGTGCGGATCGCGACGGCCGCGAACGCCGATCTGCTCGAGCGCCTGAAATCCGGTGCGATCGAGTGCGCGATCGGGCGGCTGTCGGAGCCGGAGCGGATGATCGGGCTCGCGTTCGAGCAGTTGTACAACGAGCCGCTCGTCGCGGTCGTGCGCGCCGGGCATCCGCTGCTGTCGAGCGCGGCGCCGGCGGCCGAGCTCGCGCGCTATCCGGTCGTGCTGCCGCCGTTCGGCACGCTGATTCGCCAGTCGGCCGAGCAACTGCTCGGTGCCTGCGGCGCGCCGCCGCTGGATTCGTTCATCGAGGTGCTGTCGGTATCGGTCGCGCGCGCGCTTGCGCTCGAAAACGATGCGGTCTGGTTCGTGCCGCTCTATGCGGCCGAGTACGACCTGTCGGCCGGGGCGCTGGCACGCCTGCCGCTGCCGGCGGCAGGCACCGACGAGCCGGTCGGACTGGTGCTGCGTACCGATGCGCAGCCGTCGCCGGTCGCGCGGACGCTGATCGACGCCGTGCGCGATATCGCGCGGTCGCGGTTCGGCGAGACGCGCGCACGCGGGACGTCACGCGCGGCGCGCAAGCCGGCTCGTCGCGACAATTGACCCATCGGGCCGTGCGGCAAGCGCGGCCCGGCCCGGTACCCGGCTGCCGGATTGGCCATTCGGTCAGTAGCCGGGCTCGTGGTGCTTGGCGTATCGTACCGATTTTGGTACGATTGGTGTCAAGACGATGACGAGACAGCAGATCCAGGTCACGCTCGGCGTGCGGTTCTTCCAGACGGCCCGTGGCAACGAGCCGGTGCGCGAATGGCTGAAGGCGCTCGGGCAAGCGGAGCGAAGAGCGATCGGTGAAGAGATCAAGACCGTGCAACTCGGCTGGCCGCTCGGCATGCCGCTGGTCCGGAAGATGGCACGGGATCTATGGGAGATTCGCGTGATGCTGCCGGGGCGGAGCGCCCGCGTGCTGTTCACGGTCGTCGGCGAAACGATGGTTCTGCTGCACGGTTTCTTCAAGCAGTCGCGCGCCACGCCGTCGGATGATCTCGATATCACCGTCGCGCGCCTGAAAGCGCTGACGCGCGCCATCTGAATTTCCCGGTTGCGCTGGAACGCACCGTCTCCGACGGGCAGGCAGCCGGCAACGCCATGCACTGGAGTACCCCATGACGACCACGAACAACCCGCATATCGGCAGCGATTTCGATTCCTTCCTCGAGGAGGATGGCACTCTCGAAGCGGCCACCGCCACCGCGATCAAGCGCGTGATCGCCTGGCAGATCGGGCAGGAAATGAAGGCGCAGCACATCACGAAAACCGCGATGGCCGCACGGATGAAAACCAGCCGCGCCGCGCTCAACCGTCTGCTCGACGAAACCGACACGAGCCTCACGCTGGCGACGCTCGCGAGCGCGGCCGCCGCGCTCGGCAAACGGCTCAGCTTCGAGCTGGTGCCGGCCTGACGGGCGTGAAGAAGCGGCGTGCGGCCGAGTCCGCATCGCTACGCGTAATGCGTGCGGCGGAATGGCCGGCAATCCGGCCCGCGGCTCGGCCATGACGCGCGGGCGTGTCGCCGCAAGCGGGCGAATGTCGGCCCGCGCGCACATGCCGGGTCACTGACGCGGCGCGGCCACTTGCAGATAGAGCAGCGCACCGCCCGCGAGCAGCAGCGGGCACAGGATGTACCAGCCGGTCGTCAGGAACAGCCCGGCGACCGCTACCAGCGAAATCCATGCGCAGCGGTAAGCGATCCCGCCGCGCGGCAGCAGTTTCAGCGCGGCGGCCGCGCCGAGTCCATACACCATCACGAAGCATCCGGACGTAACGAGCACGAGCGGCTTCGGCCCGACATCCGACAGCGTCGTCGCGGCCAGTGCGACGGCTGCGAGCACGGCGATCACGCCGAGGCTGTGGCGCGGGACGCCGCCGACCTGGCTGCCATGCGCGAGCCACGCGGGCAACGCGCCGTCGCGCCCAAGCGCCGCGCCGAGCTTGGCCGCACCCGCGAAATACGCGTTCATCGTGCCGAGCGTGAGCAGCAGCGCGGCCACGGCGGCCAGCACCTGCGCATGACCACCGATGCCGCCCGCGATCAGCTCGGCGAGCGGCGCACCCGATGCGCCCGCGGACGGCCCGAGCACCGTCACGCTCGCGGCCGCGACCGACAGATACAGGAACCCGACCACCACGACCGCGATCCCGGCCGAGCGCGGCATGTCGTGCGCGGGCCGGCGGAATTCGGCTGCGAGATGCGTGATCGCTTCCCAGCCGGCGAAACTCCACACGAGCAGCGCGGCGGCCTGGCCGACCGCGAGCCAGCCGTGCGGCGCGAACGGATGCAGGTTCGCGGTGCGCGCATGTGGCGCGGAGGCGAGCACCGCGGCCAGCAGCAGCGTGACGAGCAGTGCCGACAACACGAGCTGCATGCGGCCCGACACGGTGACGCCGAATGCATTCGCGGCCGACACGGTCGCGATCAGCGCGGCAGCCGTGACGACGACGGTCGTGTGCCCGCCGCCAGTGACGGCCGCGACGTATGCGCCACCGAACATCGCGGCAGCCGGCGCGCCGGCCGGTACCGCGAAGTAGAAGCACCAGCCGACGATCGCCGCGGCTTTCGGCCCGAATGCGCGCCGGGCGTAGGTCGAGACGCCGCCTGCGTCGGGATAGCGTGCGCCGAGCGCGGCGAAGGTGGCCGCGAGCGGCCCGGACAGCACGACGAGCGCGGCCCATGCGAGCAGCGAGGCCGGGCCCGCGACTTCGGCGGCCAGCGCGGGCAGCGCGATCACGCCAGTGCCGAGCACCGCGCCGATATAGAGCGCGGCGCCCTGGAAAATCGTCAGTGAGCCCGCGTGATGAGCGGCGGGCGAATCGGCATGCGAGGGCATGGACAGCAGTCTCCGGGAGCCTTGTCGTGTTCGAGCGCGAGCGTCCGCGCGGAAAATCGTTCGATGCTACCCGAACGCTGGCGGTAGCGCAGGCCGGCGATCAGTAGTCCGGGCGGTGCCGCGTGTCAGCCGATGTCAGTGGTGGCGTGCGAGCCGCAGGCGGGCATCCTCGCGCGCGGCGGGCGACAGTTCGGGCGCGTAGTGAAATGCGCCCGACACCAGCGATGCGACCGGCACGCCGTCGCGGAACAGCACGCGATTGCCGGCCAGCGCGGGCACTTTGTCGCCGGGCAGCAGCGTGCCGGCAAGATTCAACGGATCGGCGCCCGTCACGCACACGTACTGTCCGTCGCCCGGTTGCCGCCGCAGTTCGCGCAGGATCGGGATCGCTTCGGGCAGCGCGAAATGTTCGCCCGCGAGCCCGGCGACGAAGCGTCCGCCGCGAATCTCGCCGCGCGCTTCGAGGCGTTGCAGCACGCGCACGAGCTCGCGCCAGTTCGGCAACCAGTCGGCTTCGCGTTCGAGCAGTCGCCAGAACACGACGCCGTAGCGGCGCAGCAGCGTCCACGCGATGTGTTCGAGCGCGTCGGGGTCGGTCGCGGCCAGGCCGCGTTTCGGTGCCGGCGCCTCGTCCGGCGGCGCGTGGCGTTGCACGAGTGCCCAGCGGCCCGCGTCGTCCATGCCGCCGATCAGTGCGCCGCCGCGCCGCGTGCGCGGCGCATAGGTCGCGCTGCGCTTGACGACCGGTTTCAGCAGCGCGCGCAAGCCCGCGTAGCTGTCCGCATTCACGAGGCCGGCGGACACGAGTTCGCCGAGCGCTTGTTCGAGTTCGACCGGCAGCATGCGCAGTTCGTCGAGCAGCGCGTCGAAGAACATCGCGCCGTGCGTGGCGAGGGCGTCGCGCACCTGGGTGGCCCGCGCGGACAGTGCCGGTTGCGCATCGGGGTCGCGCAGCGCCTGCCACGCGGAAAGGTGGCGGCGCGGCAGCAGCACGATCGGCGTCGTCTTCACGGGCGTGCCGGCCGCGCGCGCCGGCGCGCCGATGCGCGTCCACACGAGCTTGCCGGAGCGGCACAGCTCGTCGAGCCCGCCTGCCGTGTAGTCGGTAAGCCGCGCGGGCAGCAGTGCATCTTCCCATGCGCTTGCGGCGGCCTCGTAGCCTTCGAGCTGTTCGACCACGGCCGCGAGTGCGTCGCGGCCCGTGCCGCGCGTGTCGGGCGTCAGGTGCTGCCAGTGGAACAGGAAGCGCATGAAATCGGCGCGCTCGACCGGCTCGATCTCGCGACGCAGCCGCTTCACCGTGTAGCGATGAATGCGCGCCAGCAGATGGCGTTCGCACCATTCGTCCGTCGTTGTGCCCGGCGTGAACCGGCCGCGCATCACATAGCCTTCGCGCTCCAGCGCCGCGAGTGCCGTCGCGATCGACGCAGGCGGCAGGCCGAGCGGTGTCGCGATCGCGTCGAGCGCAAGAGGGCCGAAACCGGTGAGCCGTGCGCGGATCACGTCGACGAGTGCGGCATCCGCTTCCCACGGCTGCGCGCAGGCTGCCGGCACCTTGAGCGCCGGCGCGATACGCGCGTCGGGATGCAGTGCACGCAGGCACACGAGCCGTTCGACCGGCACCCACAGTACAGCGCCGCCCGGCGCGACGAGTTTCGTTGCGCGGCGGCGTTCGGCGAGTTCCGCGAGCCGGTCGGACCAGCCTTCGCGGGTTTGTGATTCGCTATCGGAGACGCACGCGAGCGTGAGCAGCGCGTCGTGCATTTCGTCGGCGTCGCGCACGAGCGGCCAGGCTTCGTCGCGCACTGCGTCGATCGCGTCGGCGTCGAGCGCGCCGAGATCGTCGGCCGATTCGGGATCGCTCCAGCGGCGCGACTGTACGGCCTGCGTGCGGCGCTCCTCGAGCGGTGCATCGTCGAGGAACGCGTAGGGTTTCGCGTTCAGGATCTCGGCGGCGAGCGGCGACGGTGCGGGCAGGTCGCGCGCGACAAGTTCGATCGCACCGCTTTCGATCCGGCGCAGCAGCGCAAGCCAGCCATCGGTGTCCATCGCGTCGTGCAGGCAATCGTCGAGCGTCTGGTCGACGAGCGGGTGATGCGGAATCTCGCGCTCGCCGACGATGTTCTCGAGGCACGCGACCTGATCGGGAAACACGGTCGCGAGCAGGTCCTCGCTCTTCATCCGCTGCAGTTGCGGCGCGGTGCGCTTGCCGCCCGTGAAGCGCGGCAGCGCGAGCGCGGTCGTCGCGTTCCAGCGCCAGCGCACGCCGAACATCGGTGCGTCGAGCAGGGCCTGGACCAGGACGTGCTCGGCGCTGGCCGAACGCAGGTAGCGCCACACTTCGTCGAGTGCGAAGCTGTGCGCAAGCGACAGCGACAGGATGATCGCGTCGTCGGTCGCGGCTGCCTGCAGTTCGAAGTTGAAGCTGCGGCAGAAGCGCTTGCGCAGCGCAAGCCCCCATGCGCGGTTGATGCGGCTGCCGAACGGCGAATGGATCACGAGCTGCGTGCCGCCCGATTCGTCGAAGAAACGCTCCATCACGAGCGTGTCCTGCGTCGGCAGCGCACCGAGTGCGGCGCGCGTGCGGGCGAGGTAGTCGGCGATCTGGTGCGCGGCGTCTGGTGACAGGCGCAGATCGTCGACGAGCCAGCGCAACGCCGGCATGAGGCGGCTGTCGGCCGGGTTGGCAGGGACTGCACGGGCGACGTCGTTTCGTACACTGATCGCGGCTTCGGCTTCGGCTTCGGCTTCGGCTTCGGCTTCGGCTTCAACACGTCGCGTCGATGTTGCACCGCCCTTGGTCCTGGCTTGGGTCGTCGCCTTGATTTCAGCCGCCGTCTTCCCGCGAATATCGTCGTCGGTGCGTTTGCCGCCGCGGGCATGCTCTTGCCGCTCGCCGTCGGCGAACAGTCCGTCGAGCCGTGCGCGCAGCCGGCCGACCGCCGCCGACAGCTCGTCGCTGCGCCCCGGCGCCTCGCCGAGCCAGAACGGAATGTTCGGCGACTGGCCTTGAGCGTCCTCGACGCGCACGCGGCCTGTTTCCACGCGAATGATCCGGTACGACTGGTTGCCCAGCTGGAACACGTCGCCCGCGAGGCTCTCGATCGCGAAATCCTCGTTGACTGTGCCGACCTGGATGCCCTGCGGTTCGAGCAGCACCGCGTAGTCGGCCATGTCGGGGATCGTGCCGCCCGACGTGGTCGCGGTCATCATCGCGTTGCGGCGCCCGCGCACGGTGCCGCCGACCATGTCGCGATGCAGGTACGCGCCGCGCACGCCGCGCCGGCTCGTGAAGCCTTCGGCGAGCATCTTCATCACTTCGTCGAAGCGCTCGCGCGTCAGCCGTGCGTACGGCGCCGCGCGCGTGACGCTCGCATACAGCGCGTCTTCCTGCCATTCCGTGCACGCGACTTCGGCGACGATCTGCTGCGCGAGCACGTCGAGCGGTGCTTCGGGAATGCGCAGCGTGTCGAGCTCGCCGCGTTGCACGCAATCGAGCAGCGCCGCGCATTCGACGAGCTCGTCGCGCGACAGCGGGAACAGCCGGCCCTTTGGCACGCCGCCCACGTGGTGCCCGGAGCGGCCGACGCGCTGCAGGAACGGCGCAATCCCGCGGGGTGAGCCGACCTGGCAGACGAGATCGACGTCGCCGATATCGATGCCGAGTTCGAGCGATGCGGTGGCGACGAGCAGCTTCAGTTCGCCGCGCTTCAGGCGCTGCTCGGCGTCGAAGCGGTGCTCCTTCGCGAGACTGCCGTGATGCGCGGCGATCGCTTCCTTGCCGAGCCGGTCGGCGAGATGGCGCGCCATGCGCTCGGCGGTGCGCCGCGTGTTGACGAACACGAGTGTCGTGCGATGCGCGGCCGCGAGCCCGGCAATGCGGTCGTACACCTGTTCCCACACGTCGGTTGCCATCACGGGTTCGAGCGGCACGTTCGGCAGTTCGAGCGCGAGGTCGCGCTCACGCGTATGGCCCGTGTCGACGATCGTGCAGTCGCGCGGCGCGTCGGCCGGGCCGCCGACCAGGAAGCGCGCGACCGCGTCGATCGGCTTCTGCGTCGCCGACAGCCCGATACGCGGCAGCGCGCGGCCGGCCAGCGCGTCGAGACGTTCGAGCGACAACGCGAGATGGCTGCCGCGCTTGGACGACGCGAGCGCATGGATTTCGTCGACGATGACCGAGCGCACGTTCGACAGCATCTGCCGCCCCGACGTGGACGACAGCAGCACGTACAGCGACTCGGGTGTCGTCACGAGGATGTGCGGCGCGCGCTTGCGCAATGCGGCGCGCTCGGCCTGCGTCGTGTCGCCGGTGCGCACGGCGGTGCGGATCGCCGGCACCGGCAGGCCGAGTTGCGCGAGCGATTCGGCGATGCCGGCAAGCGGCGCGTCGAGGTTCACGTGGATGTCGTTCGACAGCGCCTTCAGCGGCGACACGTACACGACGAGTGTCGCGTCGGGCAGCGTGCCGTCGTGCGCCAATGCATCGCGCACCAGATCGTCGAGCGCGCACAGGAACGCGGTGAGCGTCTTGCCTGAGCCGGTCGGCGCAGCAACGAGCGTCGAGCGGCCAGCCTTGATGTGCGGCCACGCGAGCGCCTGCGCGCCGGTGGGCGCGGCGAACGTGCGCCGGAACCACGCGGCGACAGCCGGGTGGAACACGTCGAGCGCACTGGCGGCAAGGCGGGTAGCGGTGACGTCCATCGGAGCGTTGAAATGGGGGGCAAGCGCAGAAGGCGCACGCACGAATCGAATCGTCAGTGTGCCAGACGTCGCGCGTGCGTGCCGGGCAGGTGTGTCGGGAATTCAGATTCAAATGGGGGCCCGCATCGCACTTTCAACGAACAGAAAGTTGCATGCGAGCCGGTACGCCGATAGCGTGCCGAATTGCACCGAATTGCCACTAAACGCGATGCAGCCAGCCGAGCCAGTGTTCGAGCAGCGGCGCACGCGAGCACAACGACTGCGCGAGCCACAGCGTGCCGCCCCATGCGGCGGCCACGACGATCAGGTCGCAATTCCCGCTGTTCCACAGGTTGAGCGAGTGACGCCGCCAGATCCACGGCACGCCGAGCGGGTTCGGCCAGTCGGCGAGCAGGTGCATCACGCCGCCGCACGCGAAGCCGAACAGCGGCGCGGCCCACAGCGGATGCGGTTGATGGATGAGCCCGTGCCACCCGAGCGCAAGCAGGGCGATCCAGCCGATGCCCCAGTGCGTGATCGTGCGATGCGTGACCCACAGGCGGCGCTTGCGGCGCCACCAGGCAACTTCGAGCCAGTCGGGCGCGGTGCCGCCCGCGACGCCCGCCGCGAATGCGGCGAACATGCCCACATGCCACGGACCCGTGGCGCCGGTTTGTGCGACGAGGGCGGCGGCGGCAACGCCGGCTGCGAAGCCGGACGCATGATGTGCATTGCGTGATGCCATAGAAAGCGAGATGAAGAAACGTGAAGCGGCGCGTGCAAGAAAAAATGATGCAGCGCGAAAACGGGGCGCTATCTTCGCAGATCGGCTCGTGCAGTGGGAGCGACGTTTGCAGATTTTTTTGCACATGACGCGTGGCCTTCCGCGCAGTTCGCAACTTTCGGTTTTTTTGTGCGCTGCGTGATGACGGACACGGCGGATGGACACGGCGGACGCGCACTGCGTGCAATTTCGACCGATCCGCATGCAGGTTGAAAAGCTGTGGCATGACCGCGCGCACATAACGACTGCGCTTTCGTTGCACGTCACGTGTTCGACCCTTTTTGTCCCCCTATACTACGAAACCGGAGATGGCCGTCGGCGTGCCAGCGGCCATGAGCGGAACAGGTGCTTTTCCTGCCTGAAGGAGATCCACATGGGGGACATGCAATGACTACGCTGAATCGCTTCAAAACATCCGCTGTCGTGCTCGCGACGGTGGCCGGCATCGGTTTCCTGCCGAACGCGCCCGTCTATGCGAAGGGGCCGCAGCCGGCCGTCCTGACGAGCTCCGCAGTCGCGGTGGCCGACAAGTACAGCGCGGATGCCGCGGAGCGGATCTTCAAGGAAGGCGGCAATGCGATCGACGCGGCCGTCGCGATCGCGTTCACGCTTGCCGTCACGTATCCGGAAGCCGGCAACATCGGCGGCGGCGGCTTCATGACGATCTACAAGGACGGCAAGCCGTACTTCATCGACTACCGCGAGCGTGCGCCGCTCGCCGCGACGAAGGACATGTATCTCGACAAGGACGGCAACGTCGTCAAGGGCATGAGCCTGTACGGCCCGCGCGCGGTCGGCGTGCCGGGCACGGTCGCGGGCATGTGGGAAGCGCAGAAGCGCTTCGGCAAGCTGAAGTGGAAGCAGGTGCTCGCGCCGGCGATCCACTATGCGCGCGACGGCTTCGTCGTCGATGAGCAGCTCGCGCAGCGCGGCGTCGACGCATCGAAGGAGTTCGGCGGCAAGACCAACTTCGACAAGTATTTCTCCGGGCTGAAGGCCGGCGTGAACTTCAAGCAGCCGGATCTCGCCGACGTGCTGACGCGCATCGCGAACGATGGCGCGGAAGGTTTCTACAAGGGCAAGACGGCCGAGCTGATCGCCGCATCGATGAAGACCGGCGACGGCAACGGGTTGATCACCACCGAGGATCTTGCGCAGTACCGCGCGGTGTGGCGCCAGCCGGTGCAGGCGAAGTGGAACGGCTATGACGTGATCACCGCGCCGCCCCCGAGCTCGGGTGGCATCGGCCTCGTGCAACTGCTGAAGATGAAGGCCGACCTCAAGCAGGATTTCGAGGGTGTGAAGCTCAACTCGCCGCAGTACATCCACCTCGTCGCGGAAATCGAGAAGCGCGTGTTCGCCGATCGTGCGCAGTATCTCGGCGATCCCGATTTCTACAAGGTGCCGATCGCGCAGCTGACCGACGACGCGTATATCGCGAAGCGCGCGGGCGAAGTCAACCCGAAGGAGCCGTCGGATACGAAGAGCGTGCAGCCGGGCCTCGGCACGACGATGCCGGAGAAGGCTGAAACGACGCACTTCTCGGTGGTCGACAAGTGGGGCAATGCGGTGTCGAACACGTACACGATCAACGGCTATTTCGGCTCGGGCGTGATCGCCGACGGCACGGGCATCGTGCTGAACGACGAGATGGACGACTTCTCCGCGAAGCCGGGCGTCGCGAACATGTTCGGCGTGGTCGGCAGCGACGCGAACGCGATCGAACCGAAGAAGCGCCCGCTGTCGTCGATGTCGCCGACGATCATGACGAAGGACGGCAAGGTATCGCTCGTGATCGGCACGCCGGGCGGCTCGCGCATCTTCACGTCGATCTTCCAGGTGATCAACAACATCTACGACTTCAAGATGCCGTTGAAGGAGGCCGTCGGCGCGATGCGCTTCCATCACCAGTTGCTGCCGCCGAACACGATCTTCTGGGAGCCGTACCACCCGATCGAAGGCGAACTCGCGAAGCAGATCGAGGCGCGTGGCTACACGCTGAAGGGGCAGGATTTCAGCGGCGACATCCAGGTGATCAAGATCGACGGCAAGACGCCGGAGGCGATGGCCGATCCGCGCGGGCGTGGCGTGACGCGGATCATCCACTGACGTGAAGGGGGGCGTGAGCGGTTGCAAAGGCGGCCGCGCACGTCGTGTTCCGCAGTCCGGTGTCGTGCAGCCGGCTGCGGAACACACTCAGCCGGTGGTCCGGATGAATTCGGCGATGCGTGCCGCGATGGCGTCGGGCGCATCCTCGAAGCAGTAATGTCCGACGCCCGTCAGCCGCTCGACGGGCGCGGACGGAAACAGGGCCGTGAAGAGCGGCAGGAAGTGTTCGGCGCCGAGCGTTCGATCGGCGTCTCCCCAGATCGCGAGCGCGGGCTTTTCGCGTATCGCGCGCAGCGCCGCCGCATCGGGCTCCTCGAACCGGTGCGCGCCGGCGGCAAATCCACGGGCCCATCCGATCGCGCCGAGACAGTCCGCCGGTTGCGCGAATGGCGCACCGTATGCGGCGATCCAGGTGTCGTTGACGATCGCGTGATTTTCGAACCCGTTCAGCTTCAGCGTGCTCAGGATGTTGAAGCCGAGCTGGCCGAGCACCGTCTCCAGCGTATCGTCTGCCGCCGCGCGCATGATCCACTGGAACCACGGCGCATCGCGACCGTTCGCGGTCAGGCGTTCGACCAGATCGGGCTGGCCGAACGGCGTCGGCCCGTTCGCGGACACGATGCGCCGAATGCGATCCGGATGCCGTGCGGCGAGCCCCATGCCGACCGGGCCACCGAAATCGTGCATCACGAGCGTGATGCGATCGAGGCCGAGCGCGAGCACGAAACGCTCCAGATTGTCGATATGGTCTTGCAGCCAGTAACTGCGGTCCTGCGGCGTCGCGCTTTTGCCGAAGCCCATGTGATCGGGGACGACGACGCGGTGCGTCGGACTCAGCGCCGCAATCAGATGGCGGAACAGGTAACCCCACGTGGGCTCGCCATGCAGGCACAGGATGGTTTCGCCGTCGTGCGGGCCTTCGTCCACGTAGTGCATCCGGAAGCCGGATGCGTCGTCGAAATGCGGGGCGAATGGAAAGGTGCCATCGAACGTGGCATCGGACCGGATCATCGAACGCTCCTTCGGATAGGTTGGTTTCAAGTTGAAACCGAATCGAAGCGTAGGCTATGTGGTTTCAAATTGCAACCAAAAAAGTGGCTGGTCCAATTGCCGAATGACTGTGTCATTGGTGCGAGATGGCGCACTGGAACGGAGCAGTACCGGATTTTGTGGGCCGAACGTAGAGGCTTGATTGCTAATCGGGCTCGAATCGATCGTTCTTTTCGTCGATCGCGAACAGTCGGGCTTCGTGCGATTGATCTTTCGCGTGACGGGTTTTATATTGCAACCATTCATTTCAACGGGAACGACCGCCGTTCCGACCGCATTCCCGGTACGGCGTCACCGCATGCATCGATGAACAGACGAACCACGCATGAAGACTCCCCCTGCGGCGTAGCCCGCCCGCTGGACGCGATCGGCGACTGGTGGTCGCTGCTGATCGTCCGCGACGCGTTCGATGGGCTGAGCCGCTTCGGCGAATTCCAGAAGAGTCTCGGGCTGGCCAAGAACATCCTTGCCGCGCGCCTGCGCAATCTGGTCGCGCACGGGATCATGGACATCGTGCCGGCCGCGGACGGCGGCGCGCATCGCGAATACGTGCTGACCGAGAAAGGGCGCGGCCTGTTTCCGCTGCTCGTCGCGCTGCGGCAGTGGGGGGAGGATTTCTTCTTCGAACCGGACGAGGCGCACGTGCTGCTCGTCGACCGGAAGACCGGGCTGCCGGTCAGGAAGCTCGAGCTGCGTTCGCAGGACGGGCGCGTGCTTGGGCCGGAGGATACGGTCGTGTTGCCGCCGCCGGACTGACGTCCGGCAATCGCGCTCGAGTTACCGCTTCAGCAGCGCATGCGCCTGCACGATCTGCTCGGCGAGCTGATTGATCGAAATACGCCGCTCCATCGCCTGCGAGCGGATCTGCTGATAGGCCTCTTCTTCGCTGATCGCGTTGTGCTGCATCAGCAGCGTCTTCGCTTCCTGCAGCGTGCGCACGGACATCACGCGCTGTTCGAGCTGCGCGATGCGGCGCCGGTATTCGTCGTGCCGGCGGCTCTGGTGGCACGCGAGCGCCATCGCGCTCAACAGGCCGAACGAGCGCACCGGCGTCGTCACCGCGCTCTGTGCATCGATGCGCAGCATCAGTTCGAGGATCGTCGGGCTTTCATAGGTCGTGACGGCGATGAGCGGCGGTCGTGCGTCGTCCTCCAGCCACGGGATCGACAGGTGCAGCAGGTCGGGCCGGACCGCGAGAATCACGAGGTCGACGCTCTCCGGTAACGCGGTGGGCGGCGGCCAGCGCTGTTCGCTCGGGCAGCCGATGCGCGACAGTTGCTCGACGAGCAGCAGGCCGTTGTCGTCGTCCGGGTAGTACACCATCACGCGGAGCGAGCGCAGTTCGGCGAGCAGGCGCGGCGTCGAACGGATCGGGGTGCGGGCGCGCATCGTCGGTTACGCCTTCTGTTCGTCGGGCGCGTGCACGCGGTCGCCGAGCGAATGCGTGACGAGGTACGGATCGGGATGCACGCATCGCGTCGCTTCGCGCACGATCGTGAAGTTGCCGTCGGCCGTCGCGCAGCCGATGCGCGGGTAGAGGCACGTGTGCTGCGTGAGCCGGTCGATCTTGACGCGCCCCTGCGGCGCATCGAATTCCGCATCTGCGAGATGTTCGACGAGCCGGTCGCGCTGATCGGTGCCGGCATGCGCGAGCGCATTGGCGAACAGGTGCACCTGGAAATACGCGGCTTCCCATGGTGCGGACGCGCTCGCGTCATTGCCGAAGCGCGCCTTGAGCTGCGCGATGCAGCGCCGGTTCACGTCCGAATCGATGGTCTGGAAATAGGGCGACGATGTGTAGTGGCCGGCCGCGGCCGCGCCCATCTGGCCGAGCTCGATCTCGGAGGTCGTCAGGCTCGCGATCGGCATCTTGCGTGCGTCGAGGCCGGCTTGCGCATACGCGCGGTAGAACGCGGCCGTGCTGTCGCCCACCAGCGTGCTGAACACGAAGTCGGGCGCCTTCGCGCGGATGTCCTCGACCACCGCCGCGAAATCCTGCTCGGACGCAACCAGCGGCATGTACACCTCGCCGAGGATCTGGCCTTCCGGATGCTGCGTGACGAGGTCGATCATGATGCGGTTCGACTCGTACGGATAGATGTAGTCGGATCCGACCAGGTACACGCGCGCGCCGAACTGCGCGGTCATGAACGCGGCAAGCTGCACGCTGTTCTGGTTGGGCGCCGCGCCCGTGTAGATCACGTTCGGCGAGAACTCGAAGCCTTCGTAGAGCGTCGGGTAGAAGAGCAGCTTGTCCCACTTCTCGACGATCGGAATCAGCGCCTTGCGGCTGCTCGACATGTATCCGCCGAACAGCACGTTCACGCGTTCGGTGGCGATCAGCGCTTCGGCGAGCCGCGCGTAGACGGCCGGGTCCGAGCAGGCATCGCGCACGACGGGCACGATCTCGCAGCCGTTCGCGCCGCCCGCTTCGTTGATCTCGGCGATCGCCTGCAAGGTGCCGCGCAACTGGCTTTGGCCAAGGTGCGACGTGCATCCGCTCTGCGAGAACAATACGCCAACCTTCACACTGTTCATTCGGTCGTTCCTGTTTCTTCCGGGTGGGGCCGTCACGCGGTCAGGTGCCCGGCCGCGTGTGCGACGACGGCCGGCAAGGCGTCGCCGTTCGCCGCGTGGACGCAGCTCGGGCCGACGCCAAGTATTGTAGACAACCCGGGCGGCGCGCCGAACGACAAACCGGCGATCGCGACACCGCGCTGCCGGCCCTGGCGTGCCGCGTGGCGCGCATCCTCGACCAGGTAGCGCGGGTCGAACACGTCGATGTCGGCGGCTTCGCCGTCGCCGATCATCAGCACGGCGGCCCGTGCGCTCGCGGCTTCGCCGCGCAGCAACGCCAGCGCATGGCGCAATGCCGCGCCCGTGCGCGTGCTCATCCCGCTGTCGGCTGCGAGCAGCGCCGCTCGGCGGCCGGCGTCGAACGCATCGCCGAAATCCTTGAAGCGCGCGTAATACACGCGATGCCGGCCGTCCGACGTGTAGCCGTGCACGGCCCAGCGCCGCCGCTGCCGGTCGAACAGGTCGCCGAGCACGAACGCCGCGCGCTTTTCGAGCGTGGCAACCTGCGCGGCCGTCGACGCCGACAGGTCGAGCAGGATCAGCACGGGCCCGCGCGCGTCGTGCGGCACGCGGCGACGGAACACGCGTGGATCGGGCGCGTGCCCGGCGCGACGCGAGATCCGTGCGGCGATCACGGCATCGACGTCGAGCGCATCGCCATCGAGCTGGCGGCCGACGCGTCGCATCGGCTCGGCTGCACGAGGAGACGGCACCCGCTTCGCCGTGCGCCGGTCGGCTTCGATCAGCGCGGCAAGCGAACGGGGTGGCACCGACGTGGCCGGCGCGCGTTCGACGATCGTCGCCCAGTCGCGGCGTTCGCGCTGCGTGTGGCAATTCCACTCGGGGTAGCGCGGCGCATCGGGCGCGGGCGGCGGTTCGTCGTCGGGTTCGTCGCTGTGGCCGCCGGTCGAGGCCGACATCTCGACGCCTTCGTTGCCTGCCTGTTCGGCCGCGACGGCGGCCGGTTGTGCCCACAGCCACGCATTGTTGTCGCGATAGGGCAGCCATGCGCCGTCGTCAGGCTCGAAGCGCACGCGCATCTGGCCGAGATCGTTTGCGAGCCGCGATGCGACCGTGCGAAACGCACGGTAGTCGTCGAGCATGTCGCGTCGTTCGTTGAACAGTTGCACGCCCTTGTCGACCCACGGATTGCCGTCGCGATATGACGGATCGAACAGCGCTTTCGCGAGCCGCGCGCACAGGCGGCCGAACGTGAGCCCTTCTCGGTCGATCGGCGCGAACGCGGGTGCCCAGAAGGTCGCGAGTCCTGGCCATCTGCGCGCGAGCAGCGCTTCGACGCGCGCATCCTCGATCAGCCCGGCGACGGCGATGCCGATCGGCGTCAGCGTGTCGGCCGGTTCGCCCGGCGGCGAGTGCAGCCAGTGTGCCAGCGCGTGCGCGGCCGCCGCGATGCGCGCCTCGGGCGGCAACGCGCGCGGCACACGCAGCGCGGCATGGCCGAGCGTCGTGCGCAGTGTCGCATCGTCGAGCCGCACGTCGGTCTCGTGCGCGGTCATCCCGTGCAGGAAGCGGGCGAGTTGCAGTGCGCTCATGTCGCGAAGTGCGCGGCGGCCATCGTCTGCAACGCGACACGCGTGTCGGCGTCGTCGGTCGCCGCGTCGCTGATCGCGATCCGGCACGCATCGAGCGGCGGGAGCCCGGCGACGATCAGGCGGGCCGCGTGCACGAGCAGGCGCGTCGACGCACCTTCGTCGAGCCCGTTGCTCGCCTGTGCCAACGCGCGCGTGCGCTGCGCGAGATCGACGAGCCGGCGCGCGGTGTCGGGGTCGGCACCGCTTTCGCGCACGACGACGTCGGCTTCATGCGCGGCATCCGGATAGCCGAAGTCGATCGCAACGAAACGTTGGCGCGTCGACGGCTTCAGCCGTCGGTGCTCGCCGTGATAGCCGGGGTTGTACGAGATCACCAGATGGAAATCCGGATGCGCATGCACGACCTCGCCGAGCCGGTCGAGCGGCAGCACGCGCCGCGAGTCGGTCAGCGGATGGATCACGACCGTTGCGTCGGGGCGCGCCTCGACGATCTCGTCGAGATAGCAGATCGCGCCATGCCGCGCCGCGAGCGTGAGCGGCCCGTCGGCCCAGTAGGTGCCGTCGGCGTCGAGCAGGTGGCGGCCGGTCAGGTCGGCCGCCGACGTGTCGTCGTTGCACGCGACCTGGATCAGCGGCAGGCCCATGCGCCACGCCATGTACTCGACGAAACGCGTCTTGCCGCAACCGGTCGGCCCTTTCAGCAGGACCGGCAGGTGATGGCGACAGGCCGTCTCGAACCAGTCGGCCTCGGCGCCGGCCGCCTGGTAGAACGGTGCGTCGGCGATGCGGTGCCCGGCGAGCGGATCGGTGGCCAGCGGCGTATCGCGTGCGCTCATTACCACCTCCCCGTCATCATCAACATGCCGGGCAGCCAGCAGGTGCCGACGCCGATCGCGATCGTGTAGCCCGGCAGGAAGCGCACGCGCCGCTTCAGCCCGAGCGCGACGAAGAACAGGAACCACAGGCTCGACCACAGCAGCCACATCGCGCCGAAACGCACGTCGTGCGACGTGCCGGCATAGACGAGCGCACTGATCGCGACGAACAGGCAATACCAGCCGAGGCCGGCGCCTTGCAGCCCGCGCCACTGGACGGCGGCGAGGTACAGGTACGTGAATGCGAATAGCAGGCCGCCCGCGCTGGAGAAATATTGCGGCGGCTCCGAGGCTTGCACGAGGCCGACGAGGTTGATCAGCAGCGCGAGCAGCCCGACCAGCAGGTTCAGGCCGGCCGCGTCGCGCGGTTCGATGCGGCCGGTGAGTGCGACGCCGTTGACGACCAGCACCGCGCCGATGAAGAAGAGAGCGACACCGAGCATGATGAAGGCTCCAGAGTGAGACGGAGCCGTTCGCGCATGCGGCGCGAACGGCCGGGCGGGGCGCGGGTTCAGCGGTGCGCGGGCGCTTCGGACGGAATGCCTTCGATCGGGCATTCGGGCGTGCCGGGTGTTGCACGCGTGAGGCGTTCGACGGCCTGGCGCGTGCCGTCCGGGTCGTTCACCCAGTTCGCATAGAACTCGAACGGGCATTGTGCGACGCCGTTCGGCGATTCGCCGGAACCGATCTTGCCCGTGTAGCCGCGGTGCAGCAGCTTGTACAGGTGGTTTTGTGACTGCATGTTGCGGCGCGCGTCGCGGATCAGGCTCACCGACAGCTCCGCATACTGCACGCCGTTTTCTTCCTCGCCGCATTCGCCGAGCGTGCGGCCGTCGAAGCCGACGATCGCCGAGTGGCCGAAATACGAATACACGCCGTCGAACCCGGACGCATTCGCGACCGCGACGTAGCAGTTGTTCATGAACGCCATCGCCTTCGACACGAGCACCTGCTGGTCCTTCGCCGGGTACATGTAGCCCTGGCAGCGCACGACGAGCTCGGCGCCGCGCATCGCGCAGTCGCGCCAGATTTCCGGGTAGTTGCCGTCGTCGCAGATGATCAGGCTGATCTTGAGCCCCTTCGGCCCTTCGGCGACATACGTGCAGTCGCCCGGATACCAGCCTTCGACCGGCACCCACGGCATGATCTTGCGGTACTTCTGCACGATCTCGCCCTGGTTGTTGATCAGCACGAGCGTGTTGTACGGCGCCTTGTCCGGGTGTTCCTCATGGCGCTCGCCGGTCAGCGAGAACACGCCCCACACGTTGGCCTTGCGGCACGCGGCCGCGAAGATGTCGGTTTCCTCGCCAGGGATCGTCGAGGCCGTGTCGTACATCTCCTTCGCGTCGTACATGATCCCGTGCGTCGAATATTCGGGAAACACGATGAGGTCCATGCCGGGCAGGCCGCGCTTGATGCCGACCACGCGCTCCGCGATTTCACGGGCGTTCGCGATCACATCGGCGCGCGTGTGCAGGCGCGGCATCTTGTACTGGACGACGGCGACGCCGACGGCGTCGTTGCTGCTGGAAATATCGCCATGACGCATGGTGTGCTCCTGGTTCGGGTGAAGACGTGCGTTTTTGAAAGGCAAAAAAAAGCCCTTGCCTCGACGAGCGAGGCAAGGGCTTCTTTGCCGGTCCGTTCATCCGACAACGCTGTCGGATAACGGGAATGCGGATGGGTGGCCCGATGTCGGGCCTGCGAAGCGCGGGCTAGCGGGCACGCGCTGCGCACGATCGTGGGACGTCTTTGTCCGCCGGATCGATGGGATGCACTCTAGGCAAAGTTTCTTTTGGACGCAACATCGCGTATACCCCTGCACGTTGCGATCAAGCAGCGACCGACGCGGCTTGCGATCGGGATCGTGCATTGCGTCGGGCGATCGCGCGGGGTCGGACGCAAGTTCACTCGAACGACGGGACGATACCGCATCGCGATGGCGTCGATGGATCGACCGGCCGGAACATCGGCATTAGCGAGCAAGGTTGCGCATACAACCTTTTATCGCGTGCCGATGCGCATCGAACCGCATTCAACCACGGTCGTTTGCCGCGTTGCTTTCGAGGAAGCTGTCCACCGCGATCAGCGATTGTTCGTCGAGCGTACCGAGCACGCTTTTCAGCTTCAACTGCAGCTTCAGCGCATCGAGATAGCTGTCGAACAGCTTCTGCCGGATGCCCGAGATATCGCGCCGCAGGTTCAGCGTTTCGTACGTCGTGCTGTAGCCGACCTGATGCGCCTTCATCGACGAATCGTACGCGAGCCGGGCAGCCTGTAGCGACTGCTGCAGCGCGCGGATGCGCTTGCCGACCGATTCGAGCGCGGACAGCGCCTCGCGATGATCGGTGCCCAGTTGCTCCTCGACCTCGCGCAGCCGGTTGCGGTACTGCTCGGTCACGTGCTCGGCTTCCACCTGCCGGTAGTACACGCTGCCGCCGGAGAAGATCGGGATCGTCACCTGCACGCCGATCGCGCTCTGATGGAAGTCCGAGCGATCGGTGAGCCCGCGCAGGTTCGGGTTGAGCCCGCGCGAATACGACGCGAACAGGTCGACGGTCGGCAAGTGCTCGGCGCTGACGCGCTTCGCGGCGAGCCGCGCGACCTGGACGTCGCGATACGCCTGCCGGTACGCGGGGTTGTCCTGCGGCGCGTATTCGCCCGACGGAATGCGCGGCGACGAGCCGCGCATCGCGAGCCGCGGCCAGCGCGAGAAATCGATCGTCGAACCGAGTAGCGTCTCGTAGCGCGCGCGGCGCGCGTCGACGTCGGTTTGCGCGAGGGCTTCGTCGGATTGCGCGAGGCTGCGGCGCGCCTCGATTTCGGCCGTATCGCCGATCGTCTTCATCCCGAGCTGCGCCATGCGTCGCGTATCGCTTTCGAGCCGGGTGAGCGCGTTCACTTCGTCGTCGGCCGACTGCAGTTTCTCGCGCGCGCTGAGCAGGTCGAAGCACGCATTCGCGACGCGCAGGATCAGGTCCTGTCTCGCCACCTCGAGTTTCTGCTTCGACGATTCCTCGTACTCGGTCGCGCGCCGCATGTCGTACAGGTAGGGCACGTTGAACAGCGCCTGCGTGACCTGCGCGGAACCGTAGGCGGCATTGCTCGACCCGCTGACATCGATGCCGAACAGGTTCGCGTGCGTGCCGTAGCGTCCCCATTCGAGTTGTGCGGCGGCTTGCGGCAGCATCTGCGCGCGTGCTTCCGGGAATTTCTGGCGCGCCGCGTCGTATTCGCTGCGCGCCTGCAGGTAGCGCGGATCGTGCACGACCGCGTACTGGAAGGCGGTGTCGAGGCAGAACGCGTGCGCGTTTGCGGACACTCCGATTATCGTTACAGCGAACAATGTCACGGTTGCAAGTCGGGGATTCCACCTAGTCGAAAAACTTGATAGGGAATTACCCGCATTCGGTGTTGCCGATCCGCGATTCGCGCGCCTCGTTTCAAACATGGCCGTCTCCGTCTCCTGCCCGTGCCGCAACGCATTGCGGCGGGATTTAAACGTTTTGAAATTGAAATTCAAACAGCGTGAATGCCTGCCATCCGTGACGCATCGGAAAACGCACCTGTAAGAGTGTGTCCTCCATTGAATTCCGATGCGATCGCATGATAGCCTGATTTCGGCTCGTAATCGCAGTGATTATTAGATTAACAAGTCGCTAGGGATTAAAAGCCGTTTGTCTTTCAATGAAGGTTCTTTGCATCATCTTTATTTTTTACGAGGAGAGAATGATGAAGGTCATGACGACGGAACAGGTCAGGAATGTGCATGGCGGCGGTGCGATCAGCTCGCTGGGTAGCCTCGCTGTTGACGCCGCGCCGGTGGTGACCGCGCTCGGCCAGTTCCTGCCGAGCCTCGGCAATTACCTGCAGAACCCGAAGACGTTCAATAACACCGGCAAGTAACCGCCGTGCGCGGGGAGGCGCCCCCCGCGCGAGATGCTGCGAAACAGAAGGAAAAGAATCGATCGCCGCAGTGGAAAAATCGAATCGGAAATACATTATTTCCGGTTCGGGCGATTATCAGGAGGCAGGAGTGCCGGATTATCCCCGTAATAAAGTTAACGGCCATTTTGATTGCAATTGGCTGGCGGTGGCGGGCATTCCGACAATATAAAGGCCATAACAAATGCGAGACATCACGGAAGAACAGGCCCGCCAGATTCGCGGCGGCGCGTCGCTTTACTCCAATTCGGCTGCCTATACGGTCGATCTCGTCAATCAGTCGATCGGGTCCACGCTCCAGGGCCTGATGACCCAGTACCAGACCCGCGCCGTCGAACAGTTCCGGATGTCGCTCGGCTCGTCGCGCTGAGCGGCCCGCCAAGCGGCCGGTAACACCGATCTTCCGTCGCAGCCGGCAGCGTGCCGGCTGCGCCCATGCGACTCGCGCACGACCCGCCACGGGCCCGCTACCGGCAGGCCCGGGCGGCGCGTCGTCGCGCCCCGGGTGTCCGACCATGCTCTTCAATACGCGTAAAGTCCGTCCGGTCCTGCAGGACGAGGTGACGGAGTGCGGCCTGGCCTGCCTCGCGATGATCGCGTCGTGGCACGGGCGCGAAACGACATTGCGCACGCTGCGCAACCGCTATCCCGTCCGGATCGATTCCGGGCTGTCGTTCTTCGACCTGATGGAGATCTCGAACGATCTCGGCCTGCGTGCGCGCGGGCTGCAGTTCGATGCGGGCGAACTCGACGCGCTCAAGACGCCGTGCATCCTGCACTGGGGGATGAACCACTATGTCGTGCTGACGAAGGTCGGCTATGGCAGCGTGCACATCGTCGACCCCGCACTCGGCGAGACGAAGCTGCCGCTCGCGCAGGCGCTCACGCACATCACCGGCTATGCGCTCGAACTGAATCCGGACATCGGCTTCACGCGGGCGGGGCAGGCCGACCGGATCCGTCTGCGTGACTACCTCGAAGGGCTGACCGGCATCCGCAAGAGCCTCGCGATCGGCATCGCGGGCGGCGTCGCCGCGCAGCTCCTGCTGCTGCTCGGCCCGTCGTACGTGCAGCTGACGATCGACGAGGCGCTGAAGAAGACCGACGTCGACATCCTGTACCTGCTGACGATCCTGTTCGCGATCGTGTTCCTGTTCGACACGCTCTACGCGAACCTCGTCGGCAACATCAAGAGCTACCTGCGCAACATCGTGTCGCAGCAGTTGTCGGCGAACATGGTCGGGCATCTCGCGCGCCTGCCGATCGGGTACTTCCTGTTCCACAACACCGGCGATTCGATCTCGCGCGTGTCGTCGGTGTCGGAGGTCGGGCGCTTTCTCGTCGACGGGCTGGTCGGCGGGCTGCTCAATATCGTCACCTGCACGCTGACGCTCGTGCTGATGCTGTACTACAGCCCGGTGCTGGCCGGCATCAGCCTGGCCGGGATGGTGCTGTTCGCGCTGAGCCGGCTCGCGATCCAGCCGCAACTGCAGGACGCGATGTCGCAGATCCTCACACGCGGTGCCGAAGCCGACGCGCTGCTGATCGAGAACATCCGCTCCGCGCACTCGATCAAGCTGCTGTCGGCCGAGACCGCGCGCAGCAGCCTGTGGGTCAACGCGTTCACGCAGAAGCTGCAGGCGATGCGCCAGCAGGAGCGGCTGCAGTTGCTGTTCGATGCGATCTCGAAAGGGATCGTGCACGTCGAGCAGCTGGTGATCGTCACCTACGGCGCGTGGCTCGTGATGCATGGGCAGAGCACGATCGGCGTGATCTACGCGTTCATCCAGTACAAGAACCTGTTTGCCGACAAGTTCATCGACTCGATCCAGCTCTACGTGCGACGCAAGGTGTTGCAGGTGCATATGGACCGCGTCGCGGACGTGTTGCAGACCGAGACCGAGGAGCCCGCGCCGGACGCGGTCGTGCGGCCGGTCGACGGTTTTGACGGCGCACTGTCGATCCGTGCGCTGTCGTACACGCCGAAGGGCGGCCACCGGCCCATCCTGCGCGACATCGCGCTCGACGTGCCGGCGGGCGGCAAGATCGCGATCGTCGGCCGCACCGGCAGCGGCAAGACGACGCTGCTGAACCTGATCTGCGGGCTCGTGCGGCCCGAGCCCGGCACGCTGTTCGTCGGCGGCGTCGATCTCGCGGAAGTGAACCTGCGGCAGTACCGCAAGCATCTCGCGGCCGTCACGCAGTCCGACCAGCTGTTTCGCGGGACGATCCGCGACAACATCACGAACTTCGCGCCCGCGCCGCGGATCGGCGCGATGTTCGACGCGGCGAAGCTCGCGTGCATCCACGACGAGATCGAGCGGCTCGACCATCGCTACGACACGCCGCTCGGCGATACGCAGAAATTCCTGTCGGCCGGGCAGATGCAGCGGCTCATGATCGCGCGGGCGCTGTATTGCGAGCCGCGCCTGCTGATCCTCGACGAATTTTCGTCGAACCTCGACCAGGCGACGACGCACGAGATCTGCCGCAACGTGCTGACGCTGCCGTGCACGATCGTGCTCGTCACGCACGATGCGTCGATCCTGTCGATGGTCGACCGGATCTACGAGATGCAGGACGGCGTATTGACCGATGCGACCGACGCATGGCGTTCGGCCGAGGAGACGCGGTGATGCTCGGACGACTCTTTCTGTTCAATTCATTCTCGTATGCGTTCCTCGTGCGGCGCGCGGTGCGTGCCGTTGCGCTGCGCACCTCGCCCGCGCGCGGGCTGCGGCTGATGCGCTGGTGCTCGGGCGCATGCCTGCGCTGCTTTCCGTGCATTCGCGAGTCGATCGAGCGCGCGGTTGCGTACATGCTGAGCGCACACCTGAACGACGATCCGCGACGGGTGCGGGACGTGTCGGCTGCGATCGTGCGCGAACTGTTCGAAGCCGAGTTCGCGGGGCTCAAACTGCGTACGCACAGCCTCGAAGCGATGAAGTCGATGATCGACGGGATGGCGTGCGAAGGCGACGAGCAACTGCAGGCGGCGCTCGCGCGCGGCGGCCCCCTGATGCTCGCGGGGCTGCACTTCGGCAACCTGATGCTGTTCGTCACGAAGCTGCGCTTCATGATTCCCGACGACCGCAAGCTGATGGTGATCCTGCACCGCGATGCGCCGGGCGCGTTCTTCGACGATGCGCTGCGGCTCGTCGCCGAATACGGAGCCGGCGAAGTCGAATTCATCGACATCGAGGAGCGCGTGCACCTGCGCCGGCTGATCACGAGCCTGCGCCGCGAGGCGCCCGTGTTCCTGCTGTTCTCCGACCTGCACGGCAAGTTCGGCAAGACCAACCGCTGCCGGCTCGGCGGCCGCTGGGTGCGGATGGCCGGCGGCGGCGTGAAGCTCGCGGTCGAGCAGGGCATTCCGCTGCTCGTCGCGTATGCGACGGGCGTGCCGTTCCGCGATCGCTGCGCGGTGCATTTCACCGAGCTCGCGGCCAGTCCGCTCGCGCCGATGCTCGGCGCGGACGACGACGCGTCGCCCGTGCGCGCGACGCACCAGCGCATCGTCGACCGGCTCGAGCAGGCGCTCGTGCAACAGCCCGAGCAGTGGCATTTCTGGGAACACTTCACGCCTTACCTGATGCCGGCGCCGCTGCTCGATGCGGCCGCACGGCGTCGCTCCTGACGAGCCCGCCCCATGCCGACCTGGAACTCCGCCCTCCGAGAACAGAAGCCGTCGCGCAAGCTCGCGCGCGGCACGACCTTCGGCACCGTGATCCACGGCGTCGTCGACGTGCCGGTGTCGATGCGGTTCTTCTGCTATCTGTCGCTGACGATGTTCGCGATGTTCGTGATTGCGCTCGTCGAACTGAGCTATGCGAACACCGAGAGCGTGTCGGGGATGCTGACGCCGCGCTCGGGGCTGATCGGCGTCAGCGCGCCGCCGGGCTGGGCCGTGCGCGACATCTACGTCGGCAAGGACCAGCACGTGAAGGCCGGCCAGCGGCTGCTGGCGGTGACGCGCGACACGAGCTTCGTGAGCCAGGCGAACAACGTGCAGGGGATGCGCGCGGCGCTCGACCGGCAGCGCGTCGAGGTCACGCAGCAGATCGACGCGGCGCGCCTCGAATACAAGTCGTCGGTGCAGCAGATCAACCAGCAGATCGCCGCGCAGGGCGAGAGCCGCGGGCTGATCGACCGGCAGATCCAGGACCAGAAGCGCATCGTCGACGAGTACGGCGAACGGCGCGCGCGCGTGAAGCAGCTGCTCGACGAACAGGTCGTGACGCTCGAGCAGTACAACCAGGTCAACACGCAGTACCTGCAGGCCGGGCAGGCGTACCAGGACTTGCTGCTGCGCCGCGCCGAGCTCGCGAAGAACGCGATGAAGCTGCGCGGCGACCTCGACACGATGCAGAGCAAGTACGACGGCGCGAACGCGGAACTGAAGATCAAGCAGGAGGAGCTGAACGCGAAGGAATACAACATCGACGAGAACGTGAACCAGGTGCTGTACGCGCCGGCCGACGGGCAGATCGTGCGGCTCGACGTCGTGCAGGGCGGCGTGATCGACCCGCCGGGCACGCGCGTCGTCGAGATCCTGCCCGCGAAGGCCGACGGGCTGATCGCCGAGGTCTACATCCCGTCGTCGAAGGCCGGCTTCGTGAAGAAGGGGCAGGAAGTGAAGGTTGCGTACGCAAGCTATCCGGTCGAGAAGTTCGGCACGTATCGCGGCAAGGTGCTGTCGATCTCGCCTGTCGCGTTTTCCGCGAAGGAACTGAACCTGCCGGGCGATGCCGCCACGCCTCAGACCTACTTCAAGACCTGGGTCGAGCTGGCCGACCGTGCGCCGGCATTCGAAGGGCGGCCGCTGTCGCTGCGGGCCGGGATGATGCTGAAGGCCGACATCGTGCTGGAGCGGCGCAGCCTGCTCGAATGGCTGTTCGAGCCGCTGTACCGGATCCGTCAACGCCTGTTCGGCGTGCCGGCCTGAGCCGATGGTGAGCCGGGACAAGAACCGCCGCCGCGCGCGGCCGGGCGCCGTGCGTCCGCTGTCGCGCTGGCTCGGCGCGACGCTGTTCGCCTGCGCGGCCGCCGCGCATGGCGCGCCGCAGCCGGACGGCGACGCCGAACCACGCTGGCAGGCCGGGGCCGACGGGATCGGCTTCTGGCCGGGCGGCGACGCGGACGGGTTCGATGCGAGCGCGTGGGCGACCGATGCGGGGCCGGCCCGCCGCGGGCGCGACGATTCGGGCGGTGGGCCGCAACCCGACGCCGTCCCGTTGACGGCGCGCAAGATCACGCTCGGCCAGCGAACCAGCGGGGCGGGGCACACATGCGGGGCCACGCGCGACGACGGCGCGGCCGGCATCGGCTTCGATGACGGCGGCGGTGACGCCGGCACCGGCTGCAAGCCAGGCGCCGCGCAGGAGGCGGCGAACGACGCGCCGGCGCGCGGCGTCGTCCACGCCGACCGCATGCCGTACGAACTGCATCCCATCGACCCGTCGCGGCTGCCCGATCTGCCGGCCGCCCAGGCGCCGCCGCTGCTGACGCAACTGATGGGCGACGACCGCAACATGGTCGCCCTCGGCTGGCATTTCGTCGGCACGACCGGCCGATCGACGCCCGTGACGACGCACACGGACGCACTCGGGCTGAACAGCTTCCAGAACCAGGGTTCGAGCCTGTCGCTCAGCAATACGAACACGCTGGCGTTCACGTTGACCCACTTTTTCTCGGAGAACTGGGCGGCCGAACTCGGCGGGGGCATCCCGCCGGTACTGACGCTACGCGGGAACGGCAGTATCGCGCTGCCGCTCGACCGGATTTTTTCGGGTGTCCAGGGGCGCTTGCCGCTGATCGATCTCGCGAACACGCAAAGCAACCCGCTCGCGACCACGCGCGCGTGGCTCGGGTCCGTCGTGTTCAAGTATTACCTTGGCGAGCGCGACGATCGTTTCCGCCCGTTCGCGGGCATCGGCATCAGCTATACGCGCTTCACGAACACGAACCTGAATCCCGTGTTCCAGCGCAAGCTCGCGTCGCTCGGCGGGCTGCTCGCGGCGGGCGGGGACATCGGCAGCCTGCAGTCGCTGCTGCTCGATCCGTCGCTGTTCCAGCGCATCTGGGATGCCGGCGGCGACCTGCTGCTGTCGGGGAAGACCAACGTATCGGCGAAGGTGAAGAGCGTGTGGGAGCCGGTGTTCACCGTCGGCGCGAGCTACCAGATCACGCGCCAGTTCTGGATCACCGGCATGGTGACCTATATCCCGTTGCGGACCAAGATTACGCTGGATATCGACCAGCCGAACCGGCAGCTCGCGTCGAACACGTTCGATATCTCCGCGAACCCCGTGCTGGCCAGCGTGCTGCTCGCGTACCGCTTCTGACGGGCGTGGCGGCCCTCATTTCATGATTTTGACGCGCGACACTGGGATAATGGCGGAGTTTGGCTGCGTCAATGATGGAAGGAGGCCCCATGGGCGACAACGATACCCGCACCGAGACCGGAACCGACAACCTCACCGAGATGGAGTCGATGGAGGCGCGCCAGCGCCGTTTCGAGGAGGATCTGGTCGACGCGTACGACGAAGAGCTCGAGATGGAGCTCGACGACCGCCGCTTCGACGACAACGACGACCTGCTGTTCTCGCAGGAGCGTCGCGAGGCACGCAAGGAGTATTTCCGCGAGCTGTTCCGGCTGCAGGGCGAGCTCGTGAAGTTGCAGGACTGGGTCGTGAGCACGGGGCACCGGCTCGTCGTCATTTTCGAGGGGCGCGACGCGGCCGGCAAGGGCGGCGCGATCAAGCGCATCACGCAGCGGCTGAACCCGCGGGTCTGCCGGGTCGCCGCGCTGCCCGCGCCGAGCAACCGCGAGCGCACGCAATGGTATTTCCAGCGCTATGTCGCGCATCTGCCGGCCGGCGGCGAGATCGTGCTGTTCGACCGCAGCTGGTACAACCGCGCGGGCGTCGAGCGTGTGATGAACTTCTGCACCGACGACGAATACGAGGAGTTTTTCCGTTCGGTGCCCGAGTTCGAGAAGATGCTGGTGCGCAGCGGGATCCAGATCGTCAAATACTGGTTCTCGATCACCGATCACGAGCAGGAAGTGCGCTTCCAGAGCCGGATCGAGGATCCGCTGAAGCAGTGGAAGCTGAGTCCGATGGACCTGGAAAGCCGCCGCCGCTGGGAAGCCTATACGGCCGCGAAGGAAGAGATGATGCAGCGCACGCATATTCCGGAGGCGCCGTGGTGGGTCGTGCAGGCCGTCGACAAGAAGCGCGCGCGGCTGAACTGCATTCACCATCTGCTGCAACAGGTGCCGTATCACGAGGTGCCGCACGCGCCGATCGACCTGCCGCCGCGCGAGCATCACGAGGATTACATCCGCCGGCCGACGCCGGACGACATGATCGTGCCGGATACTTACTGAGCGGTCGTGGCGGGTTCGAAGCGATGAAGGGGCGCGCCGTGCAACGCGGCGCGCGTTACTCCCGGATCAGGAACGCGGTGCGGTCGCGCCTGCTCCATGTCGCTCCGGTTGCCGGGTCGCGATACTTCACGCCGACGGTGAACAGCTTTGCACGATGGCTGTCACCCTGCCCGAAGATTTCCCGTGCGGTCAGCACGTAGCGCGTGACGAGCTCGCGCACCTGCGCCGGCACCGCGCTGCGTTCGCGGCGCCGTGCCGCCTTGATGCGCCGATCGAGTTCCGCCAGCTGGGCTTGCAGTGTCTGTACTTGGAGCAGGCGTCCGTTATCCCGTAGCCGAGTCTGGATGAGTGGCGACGCGCGACGAACCGCACGTCGGCACGCCCGGCCTTGGCGTGCCGCCGCGGCCGGTGGCGGTTGCGTGCTGCCTGTGCCGGCCTGCGGGTAAGACGTATGTGGCGCGAGTCGCCGGGAACCCAGTGAGATCAAGTGGCGGCGCGCGTTTTTTCTATCGGATGTATCTGATTTTTCGGCGGAAATTGCAGATAGCCGGGGCGACGGAGCGGGCGGTTGCCGTTCGTCACAGATCGGGAAAGCCCGATCGGCCTTGCGTCAGGTCGAACAACTCGGTTCGCGCATTCCCGTCGGCGGTCTCGGGCAGCTTGATCACGAGCTTCACCGTCATCCCGTACGCGCTGCCCACCAGTTCATAACCCGCCTGTTCGATCCAGCGGCGCACGCGTGCCTCCTCGGGATAGCCGATCTCGATCGCGAGCCGCGTGTAGCGGATGCGTTCGACGCGCTCGGCATCGAGCAGCGCCGACGCGATGGCATCGGTGTATGCGCGTACCAACCCGCCCGCGCCCAGCTTCACGCCGCCGTAGTAACGCACGACCGCGCCGAGCACGCCGTCGAGATCGTGATGGCGCAGCACTTCCAGGATCGGACGGCCTGCAGTGCCCGACGGCTCGCCGTCGTCCGACATGCCCGACTGGCCGCCCGCCAGCAGTGCCCAGCATACGTGGGTGGCGGCCGGATGCTCGTCGCGCAGGCGTTGCAGCGCCTGCATCGCCGCGTCGCGGTCTTCGACGGGAATTGCGTACGCGATGAAGCGGCTCTTGCGGATCTCGAGTTCCCGGATGTAGGTGGTGGCGAGCGAATAGATCATTGTCCGGGTGAAAAAAAGTGTAGCGAAATCAATGGCTTTTGTAGTCGACTGCTTGATTTTATGTTGATCGATGTTGGCCCGTGTAAGCAAGGCTTGCCTACAGGTAGCCTACATGGATGGGGCTGAATGAAGCGAGAGAATTTTACCGTGGCACGCGTCGATGCATTTCGTTGCGACCAGAACACGCCTCAGACCACGATGGGTGAGGTTTGAGGTCAGTACGTCGGCAAGCCCTGGCTATCGAATGTTGCGTGCGTTCATTCGAGGGGCTGCGGATGAGCCGGAGTACGCTGGCCTTGAGTTGTCGGATGCACCCGGTACAAGCGCGGCCTCCTGCATGCTTGCCCGGCAGCCGTCGCAAAGCGACCGATGCCATTAGCGGGCTTGCAGTTTCAGGATTTCCCACAAGTTTTCTGAAAGAAATGACGTGGATTGTCAATTACGCTCGTCCAGCCGAAATATCGATCTGGAATACGGGGGTAAAAGATGACGGTCATTTCGCGACGTGTGCGCAAGTTCGTATCGATGTATCTCGCCGGTGCGTTGCTCGGTCTCATGCTGGCTGCTTGCGGTGGCGGAGATAACGAAATCGACTCGTCCGGACTGGCCAGTCGTACGGTCCTGGTGTACCTGATCGGGTCCAATCTGACGGATTCGGCTCAGGCCAGTCTGGATCAGATGACCACGACAAGCGCCGGTAATCAGGTGAGGTTTGTCGTGACCACCGGGGCGGGGACCGAAAGCCATGGTGATGTCATATGGACGAAGACGCAGCGCTGGCTCATCGCCGGCGGTCGACGGACGAAACTCGATGATCCCTCCGCACAAGCCGATCTGACGAAGCCGGATACGCTGCAGGATTTCCTGGTGTGGGGCATCAAGACCTATCCGGCTCAACGCTATGCAGTGATCCTGAATGACCATGGCGGTGCCTATGACGGATTCGGATATTCCGTGAGCGGGGACTCGCACCTGTCTCTCGATCAGATGGTTGCGGCCTTCAAGAACACGAAAAGTGCAACCGGTGCGACTTTCGATCTGATCGGATTCGACGCCTGCATGATGGCGAGCGTCGAGGTGGCGGCGGCCATGAAGCCCTTCGGGCGCTATCTGGCTGCGTCGGAGGATCTCGAGTACGGCAGTTGGGATTACGCCGCGATCGCTTCAGGCCTCGCGAACAATCCCCGCATGGACGGATTGGCGCTCGGGAAATTGATCGCCGACGCTTACTATGATGTGACTGAAAAGCGAATATCAACGGTCGATTTTACTTTCTCGGTCACGGATCTTCAGCAGGTCGATCCTCTGCTTCAGGTGGTCAATCAGTTGGGTGACGAGCTTGGATCGGGAAAGTATCTTGCGACCAAAATGGCCGATATACGGTCACACATTCAGTCGTTCTCGACCGACTGGATCGCCAAAACAGACGTCGTGGATCTGCTGCAACTTTCCAGAGGGTTGACGGGCTTGCAACCGCCGTTGACTGCCAACGATGCAGTCGTTGGGGAACGGATTAGAAATGCGGTTGTGTATCAGCGTGTCGGCTCTGCGCGCGCAGACGTGGCCGGGTTGAACATCTTCATGCCGGCCATGTCGATCTATGATCCCGCCAAATTGAAGTATTACGCGTCGCTCGGAACGTGGCAGGGCGGGTATCGGAATTTTATCGGCGACTATGCCGAGGCGCTTGCAACGGCGCTGGATGTGACTATCAACATCAGCCAGCCGGTTTGTACCGGAGATGTCGTGTCTTCGTACGCTTCGCTGTTCGGCACCTGGAAAACGGAAACGCCGCTGGCGCAGATTACCTACTGGAGAAGCAAGGATGCAAGCGACTATGTGACTGCGATGTTCAGTATCGATGCCGCGTCACCGATCTCGGCAGGCGATGTCAATTTTGACCCAGACGACTTCAGGGAGGTGAAGTTCAATCGTAACGGTGGGATTCCGATGATCAATGGCGTACCTGTTTCCATGATTCCGACGACCACGCCGGCAGTCGAGAGTGATGCGAAATATGTGATTCCCGTCACGAAGATAGTCGACGGCAGATCCGAACGGGGTTTCCTGCTGGTTCAGGAAGGGCAGTCGGGGCAGATTACCGTGTCGAACTACGTTTCAACGTTGAGTTCGGCGGCCGGGCAGGCACAGTCGGTCGATCCGGAATGGAAGTTGGTCGCTTCGATTTGGCAGGATGATGCCTGGATTCCAAAAGAAAATCAGATCATAAAGAATCCGGGTGAAACGGCGATGGTCTTCAAGAGGGAGTCGATCCCGAGTTCGACGGATAAGAATTTTTATCAAAGTTTCAATTTCCAGTTCGGCGTAATCGATCTCGCGAACCGGATACATCTGTCCGACCAAATCGTCGTGCAGTCGCAGGGGCAACCTTGTGTCGTACCTCAGTAAGGCGCGTGCTTACGACGCAGGGGAAGCGGCATCGGAGCGACGTCAGAGTCGCCCTGATGCCGCGCAGGAGCATGATAAAAATTCGACCCGTTCGCCAGATGTTCCAGCGTCAGGAGAAAGTAGTCATGCCGGATGAGCCACCGACGGAAACCGGCTTTCGACCGGTTTCAACTTGTGTGCAGGTTGGCTGCTTGCGTTGCGAAAAAGCTGTCGCGACGAAGGCTTAGTACCTTGTGCAGGCGCGGTATCGTGTGATGGACCGCAGGATCCAGATCGACGGGATAGGCGTCGGTGCGATAGGCGCCGCACGCGAAAGCCTCGAATATGTCCCACGTGTAGGACGACAAGTCGAAATTCGACAACCTCACCAATTGCTGCATCAGATCGAAGCCAACGGGAAGGGGGAATCTGCTCTCGAGGTACGACACCGCGACGTTCCGAGCCAATACGTCAAAAATATCGTGGCGGTTGAGCGGTTTCGAGATATCGATGGCCTCCAGATAGCCTTGGGATATGCAGCGGGTCGTCTGAAAGTGACGAATGATTTCGTTCATGGGCGGTGGGACCTGCGCGAAAGAATGACGTTTTCATCTGAGCGACGCAGACCCTGAACGACGATGCGGCGTTGCGTCGGGGTTTGTCTGAAGAAAAGCCGCATTTTCTTGCCTGAAGGCGGCTCGATTGTTCCGCAGCACGACGCTGTCGTCTTTCAGAAAAATCCGATGATTTTATGGAAATTTATAGTTGCCGCTAGATGTAGGATTTCCGGCGCACGGTGCGCTGCCTGCGTTATTTTTTCGCTCGCTGATTGATTCTAAATCGGTACGTCATGCCGCCATGAATTTGGGATTGTTAGCGTGCGTGATTCAATCGTTCAGAGCGCCTGCTTTTAATCAATCGCGGAATAGTGTTGCCCATCGACCGATGCAGGCGGCGTGTTTCCGGAAACTCGGAGAGTGGAGATGGCGGATCATCAGATTACGGGCAAGACGGTATTGATCGCGGGTGGCGCCAAGAATCTCGGTGGACTGATCGCGCGGGATCTGGCCCAGCAGGGCGCGAAAGCGGTTGCGATTCATTACAACAGCGAGCGCTCGAGGGCCGATGCGGTCGACACGATCGCGGCGATCCGGGCCGCCGGCGCCGAGGCGGTCGCGTTCCAGGCCGACCTGACGAGCGCGGGCGCGGTCGAGAAGCTGTTCACGGACACGATAGCGGCGATCGGGCGGCCGGACATCGCGATCAACACGGTCGGCAAGGTCCTGAAAAAGCCGTTCACCGAGATCACCGAGGCCGAGTACGACGAAATGAGCGCGGTCAACGCGAAGTCGGCATTTTTCTTTCTGCGGGAAGCCGGCAAGCACGTGAACGACAACGGCAAGATCGTCACGCTGGTGACGTCGTTGCTGGGTGCGTTCACGCCGTTCTACGCGGCATACGCGGGCACGAAGGCGCCGGTCGAGCATTACACGCGCGCGGCGGCAAAGGAATTCGGCGCGCGGGGCATTTCCGTGACCGCCGTCGGGCCCGGGCCGATGGATACGCCGTTCTTCTATCCTGCCGAGGGCGAGGATGCGGTTGCGTATCACAAGACGGCAGCCGCGCTGTCGCCGTTCAGCGCGACGGGCCTCACCGACATCGAGGACGTCGTGCCGTTCATTCGTCATCTGGTGAGCGACGGCTGGTGGATCACCGGCCAGACCATCCTGATCAACGGCGGGTACACGACGAAGTAACGCGCCGCATTCGAAGCGGCATCGCGCGGCATCGGTGTCGCCTGGCTTTCGCTGACCGCATACCGGGTGAATCGACATGACGAAATCGACGACAACTTGCCGTATTGCCGCGCGGCGCGTATCCGGTGCGGGCGATCGCGCCGCGGGCGACGACGTGCTGCACCCGGACGCAGCGACAGGGTTGGAATGAACCCGTTGTCGTCGCTGATCCGGCTTGCGTGCGCGCCGGCCGTGTGGGTGCCGGAATACGCGCGTGCCGCGCGTGTCGAATGGCGCGGACCGCGGGTCACGGTGCGCGACGTGCGCAACTTCAGATACCGGACGCGCGACGACTGCGTGCCTGCGTACTACGACGCCACGTTCGCGCTCGATGCGGTGACGACGGTCGATCTGGTCGTGTCGCGCTGGACGGCCGAGGCGATCGCGCACGTGTTCCTGAGTTTCGGTCTGGACGACGGCCGATACGTGGCGATCTCGATCGAGACGCGCCGGCGGTACGGACAACGCTATTCGCCCTACGCAGGCTTCCTGCCGCTGTACGACCTTGTGTACGTCGTCGCCGACGAACGGGACCTGATCGGTGTGCGCAGCGATGTGCGCAAGGAGCGCGTCTATCTGTTCCGTGCGCACGTTACTTCCGACACCGCGCGCGCATTGTTTGCGGATTACCTGCGCCGCGTGCATGCGCTCGAAAGCCGCCCGGAGTTCTACAACACGCTGTTCAACAACTGTACGACGAACATCCTGCGTCACGTCAGGGCGGTTGCACCTGATGTCGGATACAGCTGGATGGTCTTGCTGAGCGGCTATGCGGATCGATACGGGCACGATCTCGGCCTGCTCGACGCATCGATGCCGTTCGACGCGTTGAAGACGGCGAGCCTGATTCGACGCCCGCCCGGCGCGACGATCGACGGCGATTTCTCCGCGGCGATCCGCGCGTCGCTGCCGCTCGCACGGACGTACGAACAATAAAGCACGCGCCCGGCCGCAGGTTCGCAACACGCGTATCGCGCAGTCGCGGCCGGCGATGATGAGGTAAGGGACCATGGTGAGACTGGTAATGCTGCTGCTGGGCGTCGACTATCTGCGCACGCGTGCGACGGGGATTGTCTGGATCGGCGTTGTGTGGGCGGTCGCGGGGATCGTCGTATTCGTCGACGCACTCGACGGCGCGATGCATTTCCCCATCACGTTGTTCGCGTGGCTGTTCCTGCTCGAAGGGCTGGCGACGCTCGCGGTTGCATGGACCGGCGTCGGCGGGCAACGCGCGCTGCGCTACGTGAAGGGCATCGCGGTCGTCGCCGCCTCGGTGCTGATCTTTGCCGGGCACCATCACGGCAACCTGATCCTGTCGATGATCTTCGGGACGCTGTTCCTCGTCGACGGGCTGCTGCAATCCGTATCCGCGTGGATCGTCCGGTATCGCCGCTGGAAGGCCGCAGTCGCGTGGGGTGTCTTCGAGATCCTGATCGCGGTGTTCTTTTACCAGCCATATCCGACGCATTACGCTGGCACGTTGCCGTTCTGTCTCGGGCTGTTCCTGATCTTCGGCGGTATCAACATGCTGACGCTCGCCGCTCGCGTGCGGCGGCTCGAGCGCAATCCGGCATTCAACGTGTCGCGGCGATCCGCGTTGCTGCCTGATGCCGATTCGGCCACGCGCGCGAGCCAGTTCGATCGCACTGAATGGGACGGCCCACCGGCCGACCACGAGCGTGCACTGACCGTGCACGTGTGGACGCCGGCCGGTACGTCGAAGGCGCAGGCTCAGCACCATCCGGTGGTCGACCGCTATATCGCCGCGGTCGATGTCAACGGCACGATCTCGACCGGACATGCGGCGCTCGAATCCCCGGAAGGGATCTATATCAGCCTGTATCCGGCCGCCGAGATCGACCGCTCGCCGTCGGAGTTCGGGCGCATCCTGCGCGCGACGCGCGAGAACGACGTGCCCGGCATGTTTCAACCGGACTATGCGACGGAGTCGACGGCATGGTGCCCGTCGACGGTGCGCGTGCGGATCCGCAATTACGACCCAGCGAAGCTGCACGCATTCTGGGAGCGTTATCGCGCGAATACGACGTACAACCTCACGCACCGGAACTGTTCGAGCACCGTCGCCTATGCGCTCGAGGCGGCGATCGATGGCGCGGTCGGCCGGTTGCGCGGCGGCGGGACCGGGTGGGGCAGTTTTCTGCGCGTGCTCGTCACGCCGGAGCTGTGGGTGGCTGCGCAGATTCGCAAGCGCGCGGTGACGATGGCGTGGACGCCGGGCCTCGCGCTCGACTATGCGCGCGCGCTCAGCATGCTTGCCGATCCGCGGCCGTTCGCGTGGTGGAAGGCCGCGCGGGTGGCTGCGAGCCGGTTGTCGCAACAGCGGCGAGCATGGCGTGCGCAGGACGCGGGCGCTGCGCGGTGACCCGGGTGCGAACCGTATCACGATCAAGCTGGAGGAAGGAACACATGACGATCCGCTCGAAGCTCGCGCCAGTTGCGATGTTGCTGGCCGTCCTCGCCGCACACGATGCGCATGCGGCGCCGGACTGCGCGAATCCGCAGGATCAACGCGTGATGAACGAATGCGCGAGCCGTGGCTATGCGCGCGCGGACGCCGAGCTCAACCGTCGCTACCGCGCATTGCAGAGCCGGCTGAAGGACGATCGCGACGGTGCGAGGAAGCTGACCGAAGCGCAGCGCGCATGGATCGCGTTTCGCGATACCGAATGCGCGTTCCAGACGATCGGCGTGGCGGGAGGCTCGGCCGAGCCGCTCGCACGTGCCGCATGTCTGGAGGAAACGACGAAGGCGCGAGCGGCGGCGCTGCAACGCTATCTCGACTGCCGCGAAGGTGATACGAACTGTCCGGTCGCAGCGCAGTGAATCGCGCCGCGCACGGTTTACCGGTCGTTGCTGTCGCTGCGGGCCGTCGTGGCCGCGAGGCGAAGCTGACGCGGTGTGACGCCGTAATGCCGCTTGATCAGCGTCGTCAGATAGCTCTGGCTGCCGAATCCGCATTCGAGCGCGATCGACAGGATGCTCGCGGACGTGTGACACAGTCGCCAGCGCGCACGTTGGAGGCGCCGTTCGATCACGTACTGCATCGGCGTGCGTGCGAACTGCTCCTTGAACGCGGCGATCGTCGCGTGTTCGCTCAGGCAGGCCAGGCGCGCGAGGTCGGCGAGGCCGATCGGTTTGCCGAGGGACTCGTCGATGAAGCGGTTGACCTTCGCTTCACACAACGTGTCGGCGAGCCCGCGGAAATCGTTGCGGATGTCGGCCGCGTTCGGATTGCGCCGGTAAGTCGCGCTCGGCGGCTCGCCGAAGCGCTGCCGATAGGCACTCACGAAGCGGTTGGACGGCGCGAAGCCAAATGCATGCAGCGTGCCGACGAAACTGCCGTCGCCTTTGGCGAGGGCACGGCGGACGCCATACAGCCGCCCGTCGAAAAACAGCGCGGTCGAAGGCTGGCCGGTCAGCCGGCGGATCGCGTTCTCCAGCGCGCCAGTCGGGCAGCCGAGCGCATGTGCGATCGTGCCGAGCGTTTTCCATCGCATCGGGTCGGTTTCGATCATCGCCACCGCGGAACGCGCGGTGTGTTCGGTCGCACAGGTATCCGTCGCAAACAGCGCGCTGTAGTTGTTGCCGTGCCGCAACATCATGTGTTTCAGCATGTGCTCGTACAGTGCCCGAATGGCCGCCTCCGGTGCGGGCGTCAACAGCATCATCCGGCGCAGGCAGTCCGCCGCGGCATTCCATTCGATGGCCGCGTCCGCCGCGACCGGCTTCATGTCGAACCTGACCGGCGCGGCAAGCGGCTTGCCGATCCATTGCGACACGAAGTCGTTCAGATCGCCGGCATCGACAATCACCGACAGATGGCCGATACCCTCCGGTTGCGTGACGCAGGTCGACATGCCGGTCGACGAAATCGGCATCACGTCGCCGACCGCACATTGTGCGACCGTTCCGCCGCTCGTATAGGTCGAACCACCGCGCCGGCACGACAGGAACAAATAATTGGGACGCGGTTCCGACGAGTGGAAATGAAACGGCATCTCGTAATCGACGTCGTATATGCCGATTCCGTTCCATTCATGGCCGCCCATATTCACGGCCTTCCGGTCCGCATGCTGCGCGCGAAAGCGGTTATCCGCATAAATCTTCTCGATGAAATCCGAAACTTCGTCCGGATCGTCGCTGTGAAAACTGTGCGTCTGGATCGGTGATTCGCTAATCATGATGGTCGGTCGGGCTTTGGGTGGCTCAATTGAATACACCGGGGAATCAATCCGGGCTGGAAGCAGTGCAACTCACGGCCGACATCGTAGGGAAGTGCGAGCCGCTCGATAAGCCGCCGCGCTGTATACGAGGTATACAGCGCGGCGGCTGCGGTTAATCACAACGAAACTGACGCGTGGCGAAACAATTCGGTCAGGTAGCACAAAAAAGTCTGTTGTTTTTCAGTCGAGACGACGCTTTTTCACGGAGATCCCTTCGCTATTTTTACAGCTTTGAGACCAGTGCAAACAACCAACCACACCTGTACAAACACCTGGAGCAAACACGAATGAAGATTATTTCCCTGGCTCTGCTCGCTTCTTCAGCATTGATCGCCACGTCGGCAATCGCTGGGGATTTTTCGATCACAAGCGATCCGGACTCGGTCCATCATTTGGTGGTGACATGTCGCGACGGGGCGGGGAAATCCGGCTCGAGCCGAATTACCTTACAACCCGGACAGCAGATGGTTATTGGTGATCCTGCCTGCAACACATACACCGTATCCATTTCTACTGCAAATGGTACGAAGAGCGGGCGCATTGTAAGTTACACACTCGATGCCAACCGTTCTTATTCCATATTCTGGAACGATCGATACTGGGACATTGCGTCGGATAATTGATACGAGTGAAGCTCTTCGCGTCCCGGGGTTTTAAGAGACGGTTTCATAAAGTCTGCTCGGCACCCGAAGCGTATCCGGAGACGAAGAAAGCGATGCAGCCGGGCGTGCATGCGTTCAACGACCCAGCATCCGAATACGACGAAGTCGTATACGTATTCATCGGTTCGCGAAGAGGATTATTTGACATGCGCGTGCATGGTATTCGAGTCCGTTGACGGTGGCGACGTGACGAAGATGCGCCGGGCACGCCTCATTCCGATTGATCGCTGCCTGCGCGACAAGAATTTATGGCAGCCGCCGAATTAGCCGGGTGGCGGCTATTCAACGGTTGTGGCCCGATCAGGGTTGTCGTGACGCCGCGGATCCAGGACTGACATGAAGCGCGTACAGCTCGGAAACGCTGACCGCCTGGCGGCTGCTGTGTTCCACCGAGCCTTCGTTCGTCCACAGGAACGGATAAAAGTTGAAGCATTGATCCGTCGTCAGATGCTGAATATCAGCTTGCCAGCCTGACCAGCGCAAGCTCGCATAGAAGTCGTGCAGCTTTTCGCTGAGCGACCACCGCACGAAGTCGCTATACCCGATCTCGAGGGGCTCCCAACTCAACGTGTCGGGTGCAAAGTAATACACCGAACCCGTGTCATCCCCGAGGGCGCCTCCGTTCAACGCGAAGAAGCCGCCGACGGCATCGTCTGCGATCAATAGAAAACCGGACGATCGCCCCGTGTTCCAGCCGACGATGTCTCTGGCCAGCCTGGGATGGCCCGAGCCAAGCAGACGAAGGTAGCCGCCTTCCACCAGGATGCCGCCGGTCGAATAGGCGATGGCCCCCAGGGTCGATCGGGTGGATACCTGAAGCGCTGAAAGCACTTCGCCACGCCGATCGGATGCGGGCAGTATTTCGCAAGGGTGACGGGCTGCCGCCGCCCATTCGAGCAAAGTCGGGAGCGCGGATTCGCGTTCGTTGATCAGTTCGTCCAGCGGGCGCATGTTGTTCTCCGGATTGTTCAAGCGCGACATCACCGCACGCCGACCGACGAACGCAGTGCCGCACCGAGCGTGCGTAGCGCCTGCCGGGCCCGCGCATCGGTCAGGCTCGAGTAGAGCACGACATCGCGCGTCGGTAAGGGCGGCAGCCCGTATCGCGCACCCACATCGACCGATCCGACGGGCGCCACGCGATGCCCGAGCGCGGCGACCGCCAGCCCCGCGGATACCGCCGCGCCGATCGTCGCCACGCCGCCACCGACGAACACTTCCGTCCAGGTAACGCCGGCTTCGTCCAGTGCGCCAATCGCCATGCGGCGCACGCTGCACGGCTCGGCCTGTGTCGCGAGTCGCAGCGGTTGCGGCGGATGGTACTCGAAATCGGTCGCGGCCATCCAGCCGAACGATTCCGACAGCAGGGTTTCACCGTCGAGCCGCCGGCTGTCATGTTGCAGCGCGACGGCGGCGTCGAGCTGGCCGCGGTCGAACGCATCGAGCACGTCGCGCGATGCGGCGACGCGGATCTCCAGTACGAGCCCCGGTTCCGCTTCGCTCATGCGCCGAAGCAGCATCGGTAGATCCGCGCCGACGACATGATGGCTCACGCCGATCACCAGCCGCCGCTGGCCGGCGCCGAACGCGCCGATCGCACCCTGGTGAGCGGCCACGAGTTCGCGCGCCGGCTCCAGGAACGCGGTGCCGTCGGCCGACAGGCGAACCTGCCGTGGCGTGCGTTCCAGCAGGCGGCGGCCGAGGCCGTCTTCGAGCCGTTTGATCTTCAGGCTCACCGCGGACTGCGTCGTGTCCATCGCCTCGGCGGCCCGCGTGAAGCTCTTGAGGTCGGCGGTCAGCACGAACGCCTGCACGGCTTCGATGTCGAGCGTTTTCATCGCACACGCATCCATTGAGAAATGAAATCATTGAAATATTCTGCCATCGTATTTTCAAATGATTCAAGGTCTTCTACGCTGTTCTCAAGCCGTTCGGAATCTCCCATATCTTTCCCAGGAGTCGATCATGCTGACCGCGTACTACGTGCACCGCCTGCCGGCGGACTACGACCTCGACATCATCCGCAATCGCGTGCGTGAGCGCGGCAGGCTCTGGGACGACACGCCGGATCTGGTGTTCAAGGGTTTTTTGCTGCGCGAGGCCGGCCGCCACGGCGCGACGGAAAACGGCTATGCATCGCTTTATCTGTGGCGCAATGAGCAGGCGTTCGCCAGGTTCGTCACGGATGGCCGCTACCGGGTCGTGACGGACAGCTTCGGACGCGCGCCGATCGACGTGCAGGTCGCGCTCGATGCGCGCAAGGGCAGTGCGTCGACGGCGCGCTTCGTGCGGCTGGAAGCGATCGACATTCCGGCGGATGCCGACCTCGATGCGACGCTGGCACGGGAGGTCGCACGCAATCGCGAAGCGGCGGCGCGGCAGGGCACGGTCGCGGCCGCCGTCAGCCTCGATCCGCTGCGCTGGCGGCTGACGCGCGTACTCGTTTCGGATCACGAACCGGACGATGGCGGCGCGGGCACGGTGTACCAGGTCCTGCATCTGGCCCGGCCGTTGCTCGATACGCTCGAGCGGAGCGGGGTGTGATGAACGGCGTCGCGTCGCAATCGCGAGCCCGGCCGGCGGATGGGGCGAGCGGCGCGGCATCGACGCGATTGCCGGCCGGTCTGGTGGTCACCGCGCATCTGGCCGGGATGGCGGCGGGGATCGCCGCCATTGCCGCGCTCGCGACGTTGCTGGCGTTACTGTTCCGGTAAGGTTCGCCAGTGCGGAGGGAGATACGAAAGAGCCGGGCACGACGTGCGCGGCTCTTCCGTGGGGGCATTCCTGTTCAGTGCCCCTGCAACCGGATATCCCGCGACGACGCACCCACATACACCGTTCCGCCCGGCACCACGCGCCAGTTGTTACGCGACGTATCCCACACGCTTTGCATCCGCGGCGACACGGTGACACGTACACGTCGCGTCTCGCCCGGATTCAGCCGGATCTTCTCCCAGCCGACCAGCCGCTTCGGCGGTTCGTCCTTGTACGGCACGCCAAGATAGACCTGCGGCGTTTCCGCGCCGGCGACGCGTCCGTCGTTGCGCACCGCGAACGCGACGCTCAGCGACCCGTCCCATTGCGTCGACACCGACAGCCCCGAATACGCGAAGTGCGTGTACGACAGCCCGTAGCCGAACTCGAACATCGGCTTGATGTTGCGCGCGTCATACCAGCGATAGCCCATGTTCAGCTTTTCCGCATAGACGGGATCGTTGTCGAATGCCCCGTTTTGCCCCCAGGTCGGCGAATCCTGATCGCGCGCGGGGAACGTGACGGGCAGCTTGCCGGACGGGTTGACCGCACCGAACAGCACGTTCGCGATGGCCTTGCCGCCGGCTTCGCCCGGATACCACGCCTCGACGATCGCGGACACCTGGTCCTTCCACGGCATCAGCACCGGGTTGCCGCTCTGGACGACGACGATCGTGTGCGGATTCGCGCGCGCGACGGCTTCGACGAGCGCATCCTGGTTCGACGGGTTCGCGAGGCTCAGGCTCTGGAGATCGCCGAAATCCTCGCCGGCCGGCTGCGCGACCACGACGATCGCAACGTCCGAATGGCCCGCGAGTGCCGCGGCCTGGTCGATCTCCTGCTGCGTGTACGCGCGGAACGGCGATTGCTGGTCGCTGTTGCCCGCATACGTGACCTGCGCGGTCGGCGCGAGCGCACGGATGGCCGCGACGATCGGCACGTCGACCTTCAGCCACGGATTGCGCCACCAGCTGCATCCCGTCGATGACCCGAACGTCAGGCCACCGCAGCCCGCGAACGATCCCGATACAGGGTCGCGCGTGTTGCCTGAGCCGCCACCCGACAGCACGGCCGTGTCGGCATGGCCGCCGATCACCGCGATGCGCGCCAGCGCCGACGCGGCGAGCGGCAACTGGTTGCCGTCGTTCTTCAGCAGCACGATCGACTGCTCGGAAGCGGCCTGAGAGAACCGGTTCGCGGCCGCGAAATCGATCGTGCCGCCGCCCTTGGCCGGATTGTCCATCACGCCGACGCGGATCATCACCGCGAGCTTGCGCCGCACCATGTCGTCGAGTCGTGTCGTCGACACCGAGCCGTTCGCGATGGCCTGCTTGACCGCCGCCGGCGTCAGGTACACGCTCGGCCCGACGTCTTCCTCCTCGTCGAGCCCGGCGTTGATCGCGGCGGCGGTGCTGTGCGTCGCGCCCCAGTCGGACTGCACCTGGCCCTGGAAGCCCCATTCGTTCTTCAGCACGTCGTTCAGCAGGTGAGGGTTCTCGCACGCATACGTGCCGTTCAGGCGGTTGTAGCTGCACATCACGCTGCCGGGCCGCCCGCGCTTCGCGGCGATCTCGAACGGCAGCAGGTAGAGCTCGCGCAGCGTGCGCTCGTCGATCTGCGTGTTGCCGCCCATCCGGCCGTGCTCCTGTTCGTTGCCGGCGTAGTGCTTGATGGTTGCGATGACTTTCTGCCGCTGCGTGGCGAGCGTGCGTTCGGCGAGCAGGTCGCCGGCGAGCAGCGGATCCTCGCCGAGATACTCGAACAGGCGGCCGCCACGCGGTTCGCGCGCGAGGTTGGTGCCGCCGCCGAGCCCCATGCCGAACCCTTGCGCGCGCAACTGGATCGCGACCTGCTTGCCGTAGTCGTACGACAGGCGGCGATCCCAGCTCGCCGCGACGGCGATCGTCGCAGGGAACGTCGTGCTGGCCTGCGACGTGCTGCCGGAACCCGTCGCCGAATCGACCATGTTCAGGTTGGGAATGCCAAGCCGCGGCACACCCTGGATGTAGCCGGCGCCGCCGCCAGGCACCTTTGACATTTCGTATTGCGAATGAATGAATTGAAGTTTTTCGTCGAGCGTCATCTTGCGCACGAGCAGGTCCGCGCGCCGGACCGCCGCGGCCGACGCGAACGCATCGGTGGCGTCGCCTTGCGCGTTGAAATCGGCGTCACCCGCGTAGGCGGTGGTGCAGAGGGTCGCTGCCAGCACGACGGCCGGCCAGAGTGTGTCTCGCATGTTGCTCTCCATGATCGTATTGCCGGTTGTTCGGATGATGTCTGGAGCTGCGCACGTCCGGTGGATTTGCACCGGACGCATTCGGCTGGCGATGCTGGGTGGTTGCGCGTCGGCATGCCAGGCCGGGCGGGGAATCGTTACGGCCGGTTGGGCTCGACCGGTACACGCGGACGGTGACGCACGGGCCGCCCGACGCTGCCGAATTGGATGTAGCGATCCTCTGCAGCGACTAATGGTATGAATGTAGTTTGACTACAGCATCAGTGTTTATACCGATATGTCCGATCTTTCTTCGGCACGGTCGCGCAGCGGGGTGGAAAGGCGGTCATCGTTCCCGAACGATGGTGTGCGGTCGGGTAAGAAGTACCTGGATGCAGGCGCTTTTGCCGGGAATACGGTGACGCGCGCGTTCCGGTTCGTTGCGTGCGCATCGAACCGGAGCGAACTCGCGCAGGCCGGCACGGCCGGCATCTGCGGAGACTTACTTCGTGACGAGCGCGCCGGTCAACCCGGCGCTGATCGCCGGCAGCAGCAGGTTCAGCACGCGGCTTGCGCGGACGAGCCCGGTGTTGTCGACATAGACGACGTCCTTCGACGCCAGCGGGAACTGGTTCGCAAGCAGCATCGACACCGGTGACTGCATGTCGAGGTGATAGATGACGGGTGCGCTGTCGGCTGCCTTGCGCAGCACGAACACCTGCTTGGCATTCGAGGTCTGCTGGTTGAGCTGGCCGGCCTGCGTGAGCGCTTCGCTCAGCGTGAGCGTACCGTCGCGCAGCGGCGCGACGGCTTGCGGCCTGACCACTTCGCCCATCACGTACACGGGATTGTCGTCGCGCGCGCCCACATGCAGCATGTCGCCGGGTTTCAGCATGATGTCCGCCGGATTCTTCCCGGACTTCATCATCTGCGCGACGTTCAGCGGATAGATCGTGCCGTTGCGGGTAATCGTGACGCGGCTCTGATCCGCGGTCGGCGCGAATCCGCCCGCGCGGCTGACGGCTTCGATCAGCGTCATCGGAATGTCGTTGATCGCCTGCGCGCCCGGATTGCGCACTTCGCCGTCGACATAGACCTGGGTCGCGCGGAACGATGCGACGCGAACCGTGACCTGCGGCTTGACGAACACCTTGCTGAGCTCGGTCCTGACCTCGTGCTGGATCTGCGCGACGGTTTTCCCGACGGCGTGAATGGGATGCGGGATGTATGGAAACTGCACGTTGCCGCTGCTGTCGACGACGAAGCCGGGCGCGGCGTCCGCGGCCTTCGTGTTCTGCACCGGCTGCCCGGCGGCCGTCGCGAATTCGGGGTGATCCCATACCGTGATCTGCAGCACGTCGCCGGCACCGAGCCGGTACATGTCCGACTTTGCAAACAGGTTCGGCGGGATCGACGCAGCGGGGGCGTGTTTCTGCTCGGCCCGGATCTGCTCGATCTGCGTCAGGTCAATCTGCTTGACCGGAACCTGCATGTCGCTGGTCACGTCGCCGTTTTCGGCGGTCGTGACCGGCAACGCGGTCGAACTCATGTGCTGCCCCGGAACGACCGTGCATGCGGAAAGCATCGCGACGGTCGCGCAGGAGAGCGCGATGCACATGCCGCGCATGGCAGTGCGAGCGTGGCCCGGCGCCACGGAATCGAACGGTAGAACGTTTTTCATTTTTGTGTCCAGCATCGATGAATCGATTGATACGTTATCCGGATCGAATTCGGGCCGGACGTCGCGTGCCCGTTTCGTTCTGAACATCGTGATGACGCTTCCCGGCGGCAGGCAGGCACCGGGCAATCGGCGCGTGTTCCACCGCGGCATCGCTTCCGGCAGCAATTGTCAAAAACTGGCAATGACGGAAGGACGTCGTCGTGCGAAGGCGGGAACGTGCCGGTGTTTTGCATGCCGTTTCGCACGTCGCCGTGCCGATCGCGAACAGAGCGTAACGCAGGTTGGACGCTTGGAAATTGCGGCGGCGGCTTAATGTAAGCCATCGCACGCAGCGTGCAGGACATCTATCGCATAGTGGCATCACCGAACGTGGCCGTGCATTCCCGGCGGCGTGTGCGGGGGCGGGAACGGCATCGTGCCGGCGTCCGGCTCATTGTCTGCGAGAGATTTCATGACACGCTTCATTGCCCGTTCGAGGGCTCCTTTGCGGTTGGGTCTGGGCGGCGGCGGAACCGATGTGCCGCCTTATTCGGACCGGTTCGGCGGTCTGGCGCTCAATGTGACGATCGAGAAGTTCGCGTACGCGTCGATCGCGCCGCGCGATGACGCGAAGATCGAGCTGGTCGCCGCCGATACGGATACCCGATGGATCGGCCCCGTGTCGCCGGTGCTCGAAGTGCGGAACGGGCTCGGGCTGCACGTGGGCGTCTACAACCGGATCGTCCGGGATTTCCACGGCGGCCACCCGCTGGCCGTCACGATCACGACGTGCTCCGAAGCACCGCCGGGATCCGGGCTCGGATCGTCGTCGACGATCGTCGTCGCGCTGGTCAGGGCCTTCTGCGAACTGCTGTCGCTGCCGCTCGGCGAATACGACATCGCCCACCTCGCGCACGACATCGAGCGAGAGGATCTCGGGCTGGCCGGCGGCAAGCAGGATCAATACGCGGCGACGTTCGGCGGGCTGAACTTCATGGAGTTCTACGGCGATCGCGTGATCGTCAATCCGCTGCGGATCAAGCAGGAAATCAAGGCTGAGATGGAGGCGTCGCTCGTGCTGTATTACACCGGCGTCTCGCGCGAGTCGGCCAACATCATCAAGGAACAGAGCAGCAATGTGGCGGAAGGCGTGGCCGATTCGCTGGCCGCGCTGCACGAAGTGAAGGACGAAGCCGTTCGCATGAAGGAGGCCGTGCTGCGCGCCGATTTCGACGCGTTCGCCGCGTCGATGCGCGACGCGTGGGAATCGAAGAAGCGGATGGCGAAGAACATCTCGAACTCGATGATCGACGAACTGTACCGCGTCGCGGTGCGGGCGGGCGCGAAGGCGGGCAAGGTGTCTGGTGCGGGCGGCGGCGGCTTCATGATGTTCTTCGTCGATCCGGTGGATCGGTCGGCCGTGATGCGTGCGCTGGATGCATGCAACGGGATCAACGGCCAGGTGCTGAACTGTACGTTCACCGATATCGGTGCGCAGTCGTGGAGAAAGAAACAATGACGATCACGGTAGAGAGCGAAATTCGCCAGACGTTGTCGGTGCTGACGGCGCTCGTATCCGACCGGGACCAACTGGCGCGGATCGAGCAGGTGGCCGAGCGCGTGACGGAGGCGCTGCGCGCGGGCAACAAGATCCTGCTCGCGGGCAATGGCGGCAGCGCGGCGGATGCGCAGCATATCGCCGGCGAATTCGTCAGCCGCTTCAACTTCGACCGGCCGGGGCTCGCGGCATTTGCACTGACCGTGGACAGCTCGGTCATGACCGCGATTGGCAACGACTACGGCTACGAGAAGCTGTTCGAGCGCCAGATCCAGGCGACGGGACGCCCCGGTGACGTCTTCTGGGCGTATTCGACGTCCGGGCGTTCGCCCAACATTCTCCGTGCGCTGGAAGTGGCCCGGACGGCCGGCATGTTCTCGGTCGGGTTCACCGGTAACGGGCCTGGTGCCGCCGAGATGCGCAGTCGTGCCGACCTCTGTATCGAGATTCCGTCCGCATCGACACCGAAGATCCAGGAAGGGCATCTCGTGTGCGGCCACATCATCTGCGGCATCGTCGAAGAACGGATCTTCGCATGAGCGCGATGCTGCCGTGCCTGATCCTTGCCGGCGGCCTCGGCACGCGGCTGCGCCCGGTGCTGGGCGACGCGCTGCCGAAGGCGCTCGCGCCGATCGACGGCGAGCCGTTTCTGTGCTGGATGCTGCAAGGGCTCCGGCAGCAGGGCGTGACGGAGGTGGTGCTGTCGCTCGGCTACGGCAGCGGCCCGATCAAGGCGCTCGTGACGTCGCGCGACTTCGGCATCGCGATTGCCGTGGTCGAGGAGGACGAGCCGCTCGGCACCGGCGGCGCGATCGTTCACGCGCTGAAGGCCCATGGTGAGCGCGACATGATCGTGATGAACGGCGATACGTGGTCGAACCTGGATGTGCAGGCGCTGTCGGCGTTCTACCGCGCGACGTGCCCCGATCTCGTCGTGGCGGCGACGCGGGTCGACGATGCGTCGCGCTACGGCACGCTCGAATTCGACGCGAGCTCGCGCAGGCTGTCGGCATTCCGCGAGAAGCGCCCGGCGCAGGGCTACATCAACGCGGGCACGTATGTCGTCAACGCGCGCACGCTGCTCGGTTTCGCGCTGCCGGAAAAATTCTCGTTCGAGCAGGACTTCCTGGGCGAACGGGTCGAATCGCTCGACATGCGTGTGTTTCCCGAGGTCACCGAGTTTATCGACATCGGTGTGCCGGCGGACTACCGACGTGCGCAAACCGTCATTCCGCCAATGCTGGAGACGCGAACCAGTGAAGCGTAAGGCACTGTTCCTGGATCGCGATGGCGTGATCAATGTCGACTACGGCTACGTGCACCGGCAGCAGGACTGCGTATTCGTCGACGGCATCTTCGACCTCGTGCGGCTGGCCAATGCGACCGGTCACCAGGTGGTGGTCGTGACGAATCAGGCCGGTATCGGCCGCGGGTATTTTTCGGAGTCGCAGTTCGTCGCGTTCATGGACTGGATGCGGCGCAGGTTCGACGAGCGGGGCGCGAGAATCGACCGCGTCTATTACTGCCCGCATCACCCGGTGGCCGGGATGGGCCGCTACCGGCAAGCGTGCACATGCCGGAAACCGCAGCCGGGGATGCTGCACGACGCGCGGCGTGATCTCGGTCTCGACCTGTCCGCGTCGATCCTGGTCGGCGACAAGCAGTCCGACCTCGATGCGGGCGCGCGCGCCGGCGTCGGGCGTCGCTTCCTGTTCGTGGGCGACCAGCGCGGCCATGCGGAAGCCGATCCGGCGGCCGACGTCGTCACACGGCTGGCCGATATCGGCGCGGCGCTGCAGGGCAAGGGAATCGCCGCTGCGGGTGCGTAGGTGGCGGCAGTATCGACGACTGCCTGGCGGAATGAAACGAGCGAGGGCTCGGGAACGGACTGCCGGCCGTTGCGCCGGTCGGGCGGCAACACACGGGGAATCCAGATCCCCCGTGCGGTGCTTCCCGGATCGGCACTGAAGGGTTTCCAGCCGGATTTTCAAAGGCATGAACGTGAACAACAACGCGCGTAAAGCGGCGAAGACAGCCGGATCTTCCATTCTGGAGTTCAGCATGAAGATGGACCGACCTGCATTTACCGGGCATCAAAACGAAACGAAACACGCCGGCCGGAATGCGACGCGGTTGTCGTCGATCGATTTGCTGGAGAACGTGCTCGACAACGGGCGCCTCTTCGCGGCCGTGTTCGCGGCCTGCCTGCTGCTGGCGATCGTCTATGCGATTGCGGCAACGCCGGTGTATTCGGCCGACACGCTGATCCAGATCGAAGAGAACAAGGCCAGCGCACTGGGATCGCTGTCGTCGATCTCCAAGGCACTCGATATCCAGAATTCGGCCGTGGTCGGCGAGATCGACATCGTCCGCTCGCGTTCGGTCGTCCTGGAAGCGATGAATGCGACGGCCGCACAGGCCGAGGTGTCGGTCGAGAACCGGTTTCCGATCGTCGGCGGCCTCATCGGTTCGTTCATGCCGAAGGACGCGAACGGCCTCGTCGACGCGCCACTCGGGATGTCGTCGTGGGCATGGGGCGGCGAGCGCCTGGAGTTCAGGGCGTTCGAGGTGCCCGCCGCGCAGGTCGGCAAGGCGCTGGAGTTCGACTATCTCGACGGCAACCGGTTTCGGCTGAAGGATCGCAGCGGTCAGGAGGTGCTGAGCGGTGTGGTCGGCGTGCCGAGCGCGAGCAACGGCTATCGCGTCGACGTGGCGCGGATCGTTGCGCGCCCCGGTGCGGAATTCCGCGTGCGGCGCGTCGCCACCGACGTCCGTCTCGAAGCGATCCTGAAGAAGCTGGGCGTGACCGAGACCAAGCGGCAGTCGGGCATCATGCAGCTGAATTTCGAGGACGCCGATCCGGTCTTTGCCATGCGCATGCTCAACGCAGTCGCGACGGCCTACCTGAACTTCAACGCGAGACGCCGCGCTGACGATGCCGAGCGCAGCCTCACGTTCCTCAACGCGCAGATGCCGATCGTCAAGGCCCGGCTGCAACAGGCCGAACAGGCGTTGAACGCGTTTCGCAACCAGCAGGGCTCGATCGACGCGCAGGGCGACATCCGGCTGCTCGTCGAGCAACTGGCGTTCGTCGACAAGTCGCGGCTCGAGACCAAGCTCGCGTACCAGGACCTGTTGTCGAAATACGTGCCGGGACAACCGCAGGTCGTGGCAGCGGCCAACAAGCTGAAGGAACTCGACGCGCAGGCTGCAGTGCTGAAGGAAAAGGCGGCGCGGCTGCCGTCGCAACAGCAGACGTACTTGCGTCTGGCGCGCGACGTCGAGGTCAACAATCAGCTCTATGTCGGGCTACTGAACAACACGCAGCAATTGCAGATCGCGGAAGCCGGCACGGTCGGCAACGCGTCGATCGTCGACAAGGCCGTCGTCAGCGACAAGCCGATTCGGCCGAAGCGCCTGATCGTGATTCTGGCCGGTGCCGTGACCGGACTGATGCTGGGCTTTCTCGCGGCGCAGGGCCGAGCATTGCTGGCCGGGCGCATCCGCGATCCGCACGACCTGGAAGCGGCGCTCGGCATTCCGATGCTCGGCGTTCTGCCGACTTCGCGCCGCCAGGCCGAAGCGGATGCGAACCGCACGCCGGCATTCATCGCGACGAAGGAACCGGCCGACGTGCCGCTGGCCGACGCGATGGACAGCCTGGCGCTGACGTTGCGGCACCGGCTGGCCGCGTATGGCGGCGACGCGAAGGTCGTGCTGATGTCGTCCGCGGCGCCGGCGCAGGGCAAGTCGATGATTGCCGCCAATCTCGCGTACCTGTACGCGGAGAAGGGGCTCAAGACGGTGATCGTGGATGCCAACGTGCGCGCGCCGGCGCTGCATCGCTATCTGCCGGTCAATGCGGCGAAAGGCCTGTCCGACGTACTGAAAGGCGAGCTGCCGGCCGATGACGCGATTACCGTCGTCGACGGTCGGCTCGATGCGCTGTCCGCCGGAAAACCGGGCGCGTCGACGCGCAATCTGTTCGACATGGCGCGTCTCGACGCGCTGGTCGCGTCGTTGCGGAGCCGCTACGACATGGTCATCGTGGATGCGCCGTCCGCTTCGCCGGTGGCCGACCTCGCGGCATTGTCGCGCGTTGCCGACATGACGCTGCTGGTGGCCCGCCAGGGTTCTGCGAACTCGGCCGGCATCACGGACGCGCTCGACAGCCTGGGCAAGATCGGCGTGCGCATCGACGGGCTGGTGTTCAACGGCTTCGAACCGTCGCCGTTGCGCGGCGTTCGCCGGATCAGCGCCGGCTTCGCCGCGGCGCGCGCCTGATCGAACGGGGGATTCAATGCTATTGGGAGAGGAGCGGATCGCATGAGTGATTCGGCGACAAGCAAGAAGGAATTGCAGCGCGTGGCGCATGCGGCGCGGATCGTGTGGTTTCTCGGGCCGCGGCCGGTGAGCTGGAACGGCGTCATGCGATACAGCCTCAAATGTATCGACTTCATTCCGGCCATGGCGGAATTCGACGTGGAGCCAGTCGACATTCCGGCCGCGCCGCGCTCGTTTCGGCGCTACTGGACGCAGTTCGTGCTGTATCCGCTGCGTGCGGTCGCGGCGGCGCGCGCCGGGCACTTCGTGATGCTGTACCAGGAAGACCTGGCCTTCATGATTCCGCTGGTCCGGTGGGCCGGTGGCCGGGTCGGCATCGTGCTGCATCACGTGCCGCATCCGGAGCAGGTGCGCGGCGTCGTCGAGAAGCTGAAGAACGCGTACATGCGGCTCACGCAATCGTTGATCGCGACCGCGGACGTGGTGCTCGTGCCCTCGGACATGACGGCGCAGGAAGCGCGAGCGGACCTTCACATCCGTGCCGACCGGATACAGGTCGTGGGCAGTGCGGTGGACGATAGCTATACGCCGATCGACGCGGCCGTGCGCGAACGGGCGCGAGCGATGCTGCTGGCGCGTTTCGGTATCCACGTCGACGCGGCGCTGGTCGTGCTGAACGTCGGTTCGGACGAAACGCGCAAGAACAATGCGACGCTGTTTCGCGCGCTGGCATCGCTCGGGCGCAAGGACGTGATGGTGTTGCGGGTGGGCAGTGCACAGAACCAGGCCAATCGCGACGAATGCCGGGACATCGCCGCACCGGCGGGAATCGCCGTGCATTTCGCCGAAAACGTGGGAGACGAGGATCTCGGCTACTTCTTCCAGGCATCGGATCTGTACGTGTCGCCGACACTGCACGAAGGCTTCGGCCGCACGGTGCTCGAAGCGCAGCTCGTCGGCCTGCCGGTCGTCGCGTCGGATCTGCCGGTGTACCGCTACACGATGGGCGAGTCGTTCGTGGCCGTTGCCGATGCGATGGATGCGGCCGAATGGGGCCGGCAGATCGAACGCGTCGCGGGCGACCCGTCGCTGCGGGCCGAACTGGTGAGCGCCGGGCGGGCGAACGCCCAGCGCTTTTCATCTCGCGCGGTCAGCGCGCAATTGCACGACGCGCTGGACCGGGCCGTGCTTGAGCGGCCGCGCGCAGGCCGGGCGGAAGCGTGAAAGAGGCGGTGACGCGAACGATTCAGGCCGACGGCCGGGCCGCGGCATTCGCGGGGCTGGCCGTGTCGACCCTGTTCATCCTCGCGCTGGCGATCAATGCGATGCTGCCGGCGCTCGGCGCGATGGAGCCGAGCGCGACCTGTACGTTGCTGGTGGCGGTCGCGGGGCTGGCCGCGCTGGTCGTCGCCCGCCCGGTATTCACCGTGTCGATGCTGTACCCGCTGGTGATCGGATTGACCGCGTTCGTTGCCGGCGTGGGAATCGAATCCGGCGGATTCCTGCGGGAAACGGACATCTTCGGGGTTGCGAACGGCGCGTTCAGCCGGCTGCTGTCGTTCTACGCGATCTTCGTCGTGTGCGCGCTGTACGCGTTCGAGCGGTGCCTGAACGAGCGCGACGTGCACGGGCCGATTCGCGCGCGGATGACGCGTCAGCCGGTCAGCGTCGCGTTCGGGTTGGGGCTGGCCGGCGCGATCCTCGTGACGGGCGCGCTGGCGGGCCTGACGGGTGGCTTCGCGGTGCTGAGCGGCGTCAACCGCTACGCGCTGCGCAACGATGCGTCGAACAGCGCGCTGTTCAACCTGTTCCTGAACAACCAGACGTTCGTCGCCGTACTGCTCGGCACTTTCTGCACAAGTTCGAACCGCGTCGTGCGATGGGTGTCCGTCGTCCTGATCGTCGCCGATCTGGTGCTCGAAGCGCTGCACGGTGAGCAGTTCATGGCCGTACTGCACGTGTGCCTGACGTTTCTGATCCCGTTCATCGCCATTCATGCGATCAACGGCAAGCCGGTGATGCGCTACCTCGGGATCGGCTCGGTCGTCGCGCTCGTCATCGGCAGCGTGTCCGTGTTCTATGCGTACCGGGGACAAGGGCTGGACATCGCGGAGACGGTGGTGTCGCGCTTTCTCGAACAGGGGCAGGCGTGGTACGTCGTGGACGGCGACGCGCATCTGTTCAGCGCACCGACGCTGGGCGGCATGGCGGCGTTCGGGCGCTTCCTGGGTTCGCTGGGCTCGTTCACCGAGCCGACGTTCTTCAGCGGTGCGCCGGTGAGCGGCCTGCGCGACCTGATGCTGTCGTACGGCACGCCCGAGATCCTGAAGGCGTACGTGTTCGACGACGTCACGTTCACGATGGGTAACGTGGCGGTGCCGGTCTACTGGTTCGGCTACGCGGGCGGCGCACTCTTTGTCGCGTTGACGGGGGCGATCTACGGCGCGGCGAGCGCGATCCTGATCCGGATCGCGATGCGCGGCGGGGTCGTGATGCTGTGGCTGTTCGCGAAGATCTTTGCGTACGCGACCTATGCGATCCAGCAAGGCGATTACTGGACGCTGTTCGGTGTGCGCACGCTGTTCTACCTGGCGATCGCGCTGGTCTGGTGGTATTGCATCGATGCACGGCACGCGAACGCCGACGCGAAGCGGATGGGCACGGGGGCATCTTGAACGCGTTCGTCAGGCTTCTGTTTTCGTCGTTCGCGGGCGTGGTATGCGAAAAGATCATCGGGGCGCTCGCGGCGATCGCGAGCAATCACCTGTTCGCGAACATCTACGGCGCGCGACTGTTCGGCGAGCTGCAGTTCGCGTTGTCGCTCGCGTACGTGATCGGCAGCCTTGCGCTGATTTTCGGCGCACAGGTGATCCAGCCGATCCTCGGCAAGCATCCGCGCTTGCGGCACATGGTCGTCTACCGCGCGTTCCGCCTGCGGCTCACGCTGACGCTGGCGGTCATGGTGCTGTTCATGGGCATCGTGGTGATCGTCATGCGGCCGTCGAGCGTGTCGGAACTCACGTTGATCGCGGCCTTTGCACTGATCGTGGAGCCGATCGCGCTCGGTTCGTTGATGGCTTATGCCGAGTCCAGGCCGTGGGTCATCACGCGGGCGAGGGCCTATGCAAGCTGCGTGCGCGTACTGTGGCTGTACATCGCGGCGCACGCGTCGATGGGCGTGGTCGTCGCTGCGTTCGCCTGGCCGCTCGAGGCATGCGTGGCGGCTGCCGCACCGTTCAGCCGCTATCGCGCGCTGGCGTTGAAGTCGCCGAAATCGTTCCGCGGCAGCGCGGCCGTCACGAAAGCGCTGGTCGTGCGCGGGCTGCGGATCTGGCCGGCCATTGCGGCCAGCGTGCTGGTCCTGCGCATGGACCGGCTGCTGCTCGGCGTACTGGTCTCCAAGGCCGATCTCGGCATCTACGCGTCGGCGGCGTCGCTGGTCGAGCAGTGGAACTCGGTCGGCACGACGCTGGCGCTGGCATTGGCGCCGAGCATGGTCTTTGCGGCGCGGACCGAGTCGCTGGTGCGTGCCAAGGCGTTGAAGCTCGGCCTGTATCTCGGCCTCGTCGGCTGTGTCGCGTGGGTCGGCAGCTGGTTCATCGGCCGCCCGGTGTTCCTGACGATTTACGGGCCCGCGTTCGTCGACGGCGTGCCGATCATGATCTACGCGACCGGCTGCTCGATCGCCACGTTCGTCGATGCGGGGCTGAGCACGTGGCTCCTGGCCGTGCGCCGCTACCGGCTCATCGTGGTCAAGCAGGTGCTGATCGTCGCGGCGATCGTCGCCGCACCGTTCGTCATGCCGCGCGCGCTGGTGATGTATGCGCCTTCGACCGGGATTGCCGTCTCGCTCGTCGTGTTCTGGTGCGTCGTGCTCGGCCATCTTTTTCATAACAGGGTGCGTCCATGAACGGCCGGTTTCGCGCTGACACGGGCCCCGTTGCGCCGGCACCCGGCCGGACGCGGGCGCCGCCATCCGCGGACGACGCATGCAAGCAAGAGGGTTTCGGATCGACAGGGAGGTCGCTCGTGACAAGCCGGGTGCTGATGGTGATGACGCGGGACATTCCGCAGGACGTATCGAACGGGCGGGAGCGCACGCTGAGCTTCATCCGGAAGGCGATCGGCGAGCACACGGAAGTGGCCGAATTCAAGATCCGCTCGGTGTTCGAAGACGGCGGTATCCGCGCGAAGATCGGCGCGGTGCTGCGCGTGGGGTGGAGCGTGTTGCGCGGCGCGCCGTGCGCGCTTCAGGTGGCGATGTTTTCGCATCCGCGCAAGCGGGCGGCGCTGCTTCGCGCCATCGACGCATTCAAGCCGGACGTGATCTATTTCGACGGCATCCGGCTCGTGGACTACGCGATCCTGGTTCGGCGCCACGTGCCCGGATGCCGGATCGTCGTGGATTTCGACGACCTGATGTCGCGTCGCGCCGACATCCTGCGCGAGCAGGATTTTCCGCTGTCGGCCGGATATCTGGAGAAGTCGCTACCGGGGCCGTTCGTCAGGCTCGCCAACGCGAAGCTGGTCCGCAACGCGCTCCTGGGCTATGAGGCGTACGCGCTGAAGCGGCAGGAGCGGGCGGCGATCGGGTCGTCGCATGCCGTCACGCTCGTCTCCGTGGCGGACGCGCACGCGTTGCGGCAGTCGCTCACGAACGACGAAGCGGTGAAGGCGCACGTGATCGCGCCGCCGATGAATGCGCTGCGGCCGATGCGGCATCCGGCGGCGCCGTTCCGGTTCGTCTTCATCGGGTCGGACCGGCAGTTGCAGAACCGGCTGGCGATCGAGTACCTGGTGGCGTTGTGGGCACGTGTCGGTCCGGCGACGCCGCTGGTGATCTACGGGCGCATGGCCGGCCGCTACGATCCCGTGCCGAACGTCGAGTTCGCCGGATTCGCGCCGACCCAGGCGGATGTCTATACCGCGTGCTCCATTGCGTTGTGCCCCGCGTTCCTGCGCGGCGGCATCAAGTCGAAGGTGCTGGAAGCCGTGTCGTACGGCTGCGTGCCGGTCGGGAACGAAGCAGCCTTCGAGGGGCTCGGGTTCCACGACGACGCGCTTGCGATGAGCGAAGCGCGGCTCGAGCGGTTCGTCGTCGAGCCGGCCGCGGAGCTGGAGCACGTCGTGGAAGCGGCGACGCGTTTTGCCGCCTATTGCGAGCAGCACTTCAGCATGCCGGTATTCGACGGGCGGTGGCGCGTGCTGATCGCGCCGCCGCCTGACAGCCCGTCGTGACGGGCCCATACAGCGTAGAGGAGGGCATCGATGTCGTGACCTGAACGACTCGCGGACGACCGGCTTCCGGACCTCGCATGTGCAGCGTGGCCGCCGGAAAGGGGAACGTCTTCCGCGAGCGATTTGCCGTCCCGCGGCCGATCGATTCGGCAGTTCGGCCGAAGGACGCCATCACCATTCTTCACCGATACCTAATAGAAAATGAGACCGATCATATTTGGCGGGCGGTTCGGATGGCTGCATCCGGGCAGCGGGACGCGGGGCGTCGTCCTGTGCAACGCTTATGGACACGAATCCGTCTGGAGTCACGGCGGCATGCGGAACCTCGCAGACCGCCTGTCTGACCGAGGGATGCCGGTGCTGCGCTTCGATTATCGCGGCACGGGCGATTCCGAGGGGGCCGATGGCGCGAGCGACCAGTTCGAGACGGCCGTCGACGACGTGTGCGCGGCCATCGCGCGGCTGCGCGACGAAACGGGCGTGACGCAGGTGACGCTGTGTGGCCTGCGGCTGGGCGCGGCATTCGCGTTGGCAGCGGCCGGCCGATGCGACGTCGACCAGCTCGTGTTGCTGGCGCCGGTGGCAAGCGGGCGCAGCTACGTGCGCGAGCTGTCGATCATGCGCAATATCTGGCTCGACCAACTGCCGGCACGGTTGCGGGAGGCGCAGCCGAAGGACGCGCCGTTCAACGTGCTCGGGCAGGTCTACAGTCCGGCGTTCCGCGCACGGCTCAATGCGTTCGACGCGGTCGACGCATTGAAGGACAGCCCAGGCGCGCCGGCGTCGGGCACGCTGATCGTCGACGTGAATGCCGGTGGCAGCGAATCGCTGCACCAGCGGCTCGAAGGGTTGGGCGGCAGGGTCGAGCGCCGTTCCTTCGAAGGCTATGCCGCGTTCATGCAGGAGACGACGTTCTCGAGCCTGCCCACGCGTGTGCTCGACGCGGTGGTCGACTGGGTTGCGGCCGCGACGGTCCGACAGGCACCGCCGCCACGTGCCGTATCGAACGCGGGCCAGGATGCCGACCTGATGCTCCGCACGCCGGAGGCCTGCGAACAGCCGGTCAGGTTCGGCATGGCCGGCCTGTTCGGCATCCTGTGCATGCCGCATGCGATGCACGACCGTGGGCCGGTTCTGCTGATCACGAACACGTCGGCCAGCGCGCATGTCGGCGATAGCCGGCTGTCGGTGCGGATCGCGCGGGAGCTGGCGCGGCGCGGCATCGCGTCGCTGCGCTTCGACGGCCGCGGGATCGGCGACAGTTCATCGGGACGCGACGGCACGCTGGACGACGTGCGTCAGCCGGTCTATTCGAGCGCGGTCGTCGAGGACGTCTCGACGGCAGCCCACTGGCTGAAGGAGCAAGGGTATCGACATGTCGTGTCCTTCGGCATCTGCTCGGGTGCATACAGTGCATTGCGCGCGGCGCTCGTGGGGCGGGCGCTGTCCGGCGTCATCTCGGTGAACCTGCAGAGCTTCCACATGCCCGACGGCCTGTCGTCCGACGCGTTGCGCCAGCATCGCCCCAACTCGATGGCCGGTTACCGCTCGTCGTTCTTCGAGCTCCAGAAATGGAAACAGGTGCTGACCGGCAAGCGCCGGATCATGCCGTTCGTCCGGCTCGTGCTGAAGCGCGTGACGACGCGCGCGGCCGTCACGATCGGCGCATGGCGGCGCCGGATTGCCGGATGGTCGTGCACGGAGACGATGCCGGTCGATCCGCACGACATCCTGCGCACGCTGCAGCGCAAGGAGGTGAGCACGCTGTTCGTGTGCGGCGCATACGACACCAGCCTGGACCTGATGACGACGTACTTCGGCCCGCGCGGCAAGCGGCTGTCCCGGTTTTCGGGCGCGCGCGCCGTTGTGCTCGACGATCTCGATCACAGCGTCTTCAGCTCGCATGCGGCCGACGCGGTGGTTGGACTGTGCAGCGAGTTCGTCAAGGGGCTCGATGCGCGTCGCGCACCGGCAGGGCGGATCGTCAAGGCGGAATCGCCCGCGTGATTCGGGCCGGCGGAGGCTGTGTCAGATGTCGCACAGTCGGTGAACCGGTACGTTGATAGAGTCACTCGACTGTCTTCGACGACACGGCCCGGCCTCCGCGCGACCCTGACGATGAATCCCGCCAGCCCCGGACGTCTGGACCGTATCGGCGCAATGCGCGTCGTCGCGGTCCTGCCCGTCATCCGGACGCACCACGCCGGGCGATTCGTGTCGCTGGCGGACGCTCGGCAGTGGCACGACACGCGGCAGCGTGCCGTCAATGTCGGACGAATCGGCGTCGTGGTCATTGATGGACTGTACGGAGTGGAGAGGATGCTGGCGAGTGCAAAGGTGCCTGATGGCTGCGGCGGTGTGCCGCGATATCGGATTGTTCAACATACGCTCCGGATACCGAATTGAACGTTTTCCCGTCGACCGGCTCGCGCGCGGAAGCCACGCGCGTTGTCGTCATCAACGACTACGCGGGACGCAAGGGGGGCGCGGAGGAGGTCTACCAGGCTTCCATCGAGGTGCTGCGAAACATTCCAGGCGTCGACGTGTACTCGTTCGACGACACGAATTTCCCGCCGGGCGAAGGCACGCTCGTGCGTAGCTGGAACCGCGCCGCGTCGAGCGCGCTGGCGGCGCTGCTGGACGAGGTGCGCCCGCATCGCGTGCTCGTGCACAACTACCACAACCTGCTGACGCAATCGATCCTGCCGGTACTCGCGCGGCGCCGCCGCGAACAGGGATTCCGCACGTATCTCACGTGCCACGACTACCATCTGGTCTTCTACAACCCGAACATGCTGACCTATCGCGACGGCCGCCCGGTACCCGTTCCGGTCGAGGCGCTGTCGGGTCCGGCGCGGCTGTTCGGGCTGGCGAGCACGAAGGGCCGCCTCTACGACGCGATGAAGAAGCTGCACTGGCATGCGGTGTACGCGTATTGCGATCCGCGCGACGTATTCGACCTGTTCCTGTGTCCGAGTCCGTATATGCGCACGGTACTGGCGCGGCGAGGCATCACGAAAAGCGCGTTGCTGCCGAATCCGGTGAGCCAGTTCGCAGAGCCTTTCCCGCCGCGCGTGTGTGCGCGCGAGCAGTTCGATCTCGCCTATGTGGGGCGGCTCGCCCCGGAGAAGGGCATTCACGAATTCATCGAACTGGCGCGCCGGACGGATTTCCGTCGTATCGGCAGCCTGACGCTGTACGGCGACGGGTTGCTGCGCGCGGAACTCGAAGCACGCCACCAGGATCTGGTCCAGGCCGAACGGTTGCGCTTTGCCGGGCGGCTGGGTCACGACGCGCTGTTCCATGCACTGCGCGCACACGACGCGCTGGTTTTACCGTCCGTCTGGGCAGAAAACGCGCCGCTCGTCATGGTCGAGGCGGCGACGCTGGGGTTGCCGGTACTCGCGCACGAAATCGGCAGCCTGTCGACGTTCGGCAGCGAGATCGGCAACAAGATCCTGTACCGGAATTCGCCGGCCGCCCTGACGGGTGCGCTCGACGAACTGGACCGTCACCTGCGTACCGCCGATCGGCACTACGACTGTTCGGCCTATACGCCGGCGCACTACGCGGCGCAGCTTGCGTCGTGGATGGGGCTCGGCGGGCAGCAGAGAGACTAGGGCGTGAACAGGCCCTGGCGCGCGGCGCGGATGCGTCGCCGGACACGACCGGCCGCGAGGCTCACTGAAGAGGAATGTCATGCGGGCACATCGACGCATCGTGGCGGTCGCGCTTGGCGCACTCGCGTTGTCGGCCGGTCACGGCTACTGCCATGACGGTGAGCGGGTGGCGGCGCTCGCGCCGGCCAATACGTCCGCCAGCCGCGAATTCAAGGGGTCGTCGAACGGGCTCCTCGCCGGAACGTCATCGATATCGAAAGTCGACGTGCATACGTTGCTGTACCCGGGCAGTACGACGCAGGTGCTGGCCCATTACCTGCCGTGGTGGGGGCCCGACCCGCGCGGCCTGAACGTCGGCTATCGATCCGACGACCCCCGCCAGGCCTTTCGTACCTTCGCGGACATGCGCTCGCGCGGCATCGACGGCGTGATCGTCGACTGGTACGGCCAAGGAAATTTCGTCGACACGGCATGGCGGGCGTCCATGCCTGAACTGGCGAAGTTTCCCGGGATGACGTTCTCGATCATGATCGACAGCGGCTCCTTCAAGTTCAATGCATGTCGCGGCTGCGATGTGACTGCGACGATCCTGAACAACCTGGCCTACATCAGCCGCGAATATTTCACGTCGGACCAGTATCTGCGCTACGAAGGCCATCCGGTCGTATCCGAGTTCGGGATGGACACACTCGAGCCGGCCGACTGGGCACGCATTCACGCGGCGTATCCCGACATCTACTGGCTCCACACGCTGGTGCAAGGCTTCGATTTTCCGTACAGCAAGGGCGCGTATGTCTGGACGCAGCCGGTGTCGCGGACCATGCCGCAGGCAGCTGGCACGCGGTTCGACCTGCAGTATCGCGAGCGCTTCTACAACGTCGCGCGGAACCAGCCGCCAGGGACGATCACGGTCGGCGGCGTATGGAGCGCGTTCGACGATACGAAGGCGCCGTGGGGCGCCGCGGCGCCACGCTTTCTCGCGCCATCGTGCGGCCGGACCTGGCTCGAAACGTTCAAGAGCATCAACGAGCGCTACAGCGCGCGGCAGCAGTTGCCGTTCGTCCAGTTGATTACGTGGAACGATTATGAGGAGGGGAGCGCGCTCGAAACCGGCATTGCCAGTTGTACCGCGATCGACGCACAGCCGGTGGGCGCAAGTGTGGCAGTGCGGATCACCCATCAGGAAACCGTCGACCATCTCGAGTTGTACGAGCAGCTCGGCGCTGCGTCGTTCAGGCTGGCCGGCCGCTATCCGGCCAACACGACGAGCATGCCGCTTCCGGACGGACGGGCGGGCACCTATTTCATCAAGGCGGTCGGCAAGCCGTTCATCGAGAACGTCGTGTCGGCGGCCATCGTCGTGCGCTGACGCGCGCGGGCGACAGCGGCGCGATCATCGCGCATCGTTCGCCGTCGGCAGGGCACGCGCGGCAGGCTTTGACGCATCCGGTTCCTGCGGTCCGCAGGTCGGCCGGCCAACCTGATCGTCGAACCGGACGATATCGTCGTCGCCGAGATAGTCGCCCGATTGCACCTCGATGATTTCGAGCGGAATCCGGCCGGGATTTTCGAGGCGATGCAGTTCGCCGGCCGCGATGTACGTCGACTCGTTCTCGCAGAGCAGGAACGTGTCATCGCCACGTGTCACCTTCGCCGTGCCGCGCACGACGATCCAGTGCTCCGTGCGGTGATGGTGCAACTGCAGCGACAGCCGCTTGCCGGGCTCGACGACGATCCGCTTTACCTGGAAGCGTTCGCCGAGATCGATCGAATCGTAGTGTCCCCACGGTCGCTGCACCTTGCGGTGCTCGCTCGCCTGCGGGCGCCGTTCGGTCTTCAGCCGCGCGACGATGTTCTTCACGCGCTGCACGTCGTGCTTGTTCGCGACCAGCACGGCATCGGGCGTCTCGATCACGACGACGTCCTTCATGCCGACGCACGCGATCAGGCGGCCCTCCGAGCGCACGAGGCTGTCCTGCGTGTCCTCGAACACGATCGGCCCGCGCGCGACGTTGCCGTGATCGTCCTTCGGCATGATCTCCCAGATCGCATCCCAGGTGCCGACATCCGACCAGCCGGCCGCGAGCGGTACCACGATGCCTTCGATGCCGAGTTCGCGGTGTTCCGCGAGCCGTTCCATGACCGCATAGTCGATCGAGTCCGACGGACACGCGTCGAAGGCCGCCGCGTCGATCCTGAAGAACGGATCCTCGGCGATGCCCGCACGCCATGCGGCTTCGCAGGCCGCATGGATGTCGGGCGCGAGCGTGCCGATCGCCCGCAGCCAGACCGACGCACGCGTGACGTAAATCCCGCTGTTCCACCAGTAGTCGCCCGATTGCAGGTAGCGCTCGGCCAGCGCCGCGTCGGGCTTTTCGACGAAGCGCCCGATCGCGTAGCCACCCTGGCCGCCGTGGCGGCCCGCGCGCGGCTCGCCGACCTGGATGTAGCCGTAGCCGGTTTCCGCGCGCCGCGGCAGCACGCCCAGCGTGACGATTGCGCCTTCCTGCGCGTAGCGCGCCGCGCGTGCGATCGCGTCCTGGAATGCGCCGACGTCGGCGATCACGTGGTCGGCCGGCATGACCGCGAGCACGGGATCGTCCGCGAGCTGGCTCGCGTCGAGTGCCGCCAGCGTGAGCGCGGGCGCGGTGTTGCGTGCGGCCGGTTCGAGCAGGATGCGGGCGGGCGCCGCGCGGCCGAGCACCTGTGCGGCACTCATGACGCGATGCTGTTCGCCGCAGACCAGCAGCAGCGTGTCGCCGAGCGACGCATTCGCGATGCCGTTCAGGCGGCGCGCCGTCGTCGACAACGGCGATTCGTTCGAGACCAGCTCGATCAACTGCTTCGGATACTGCTCGCGCGACAGCGGCCACAGTCGCGTGCCCGAGCCGCCTGCGAGAATCACGGGCAGGATGTGCGGCAGGTCGGGTTCGGGAACCGGGCGAAGGGTGCGGGTCATCGATTGGCTCCAGTGTCGGCGGGCAGCCGGGTGTGTGCATGGCTGTCGGTCCGCGCATCGTCGTTGCGCGACCGGTGCGCCGAAACGGTCCGGGTGAGCAGGTTGCGCAGCGCGCCTGCGGCGCGGTCGGTCGGCCGGACCAGGCCGATGAATGGCGTGCCCTGTTCGAGATACGGGCCGTAGGCCTTGCGGAATCCGAAACGTTTGTAGAACGCCTGGCGCGGCGCCGGCACGTGCGTGCGCACCGCGGTGTCGGGCCACGCAGCCTGCGCGGCGGTGAGGGCACGCTCGATCAGCCGCTCGAGCGTATCGTCGTCGCGACGGCTCTCGCTCGTCAGTACCTTGTCGATCACGACGTCCGGATCGATGTCGTCGCCGGGCAGGATGCGTGCGTAGGCCGCGACTTCCATCGTGTCGCCGTCGCGCACGCTCGCATAGACATGCAGCGCGCCCGCGTCCTTGCCGTCGATGTCGAGATGCGTGTGCGCGTCCTCGACCACCAGCACGGCGTTGCGCGCGCGCAGGATTGCATAGAGATCGACGGCGCCCAGATGTTCGAATTCACAACAATGCCATTCCATGATGCTGTCCTCGCGTGATGCCTTCGGCACGTCGCGCCGCACGGACGCGATCGTTCCGTGCGGCGCGGCGATCCTCATCATCCGGGTGCGCCGTGCGTCGGTCTGTTCGAAAGCGTACTCACGATCCGGATTCGCACGGCAGGCGTGGCACGCGCAGCCGCGGCTTGCCGCGCGAGCGTCGCTAAGTGCGGTAGCACACACCGCGGCAGCCGGTGCCTTTCCATAATGGCCTCGATCCTGGTGGCCCGCCTCGATGCGTGGCCAGTCAACATCGCATGTCAATAAAGAACCGGGGGCAGGACTTGAAGATTGCGAGCGATCACGACGGGCCGGTCGTGCGTGGCGGTACCGGGCACATACTCACGCACGCGGTCGGCAGCCTCGCGCAGGCCGACCCGGTGCCGCCTCGTCGAATTTCTTCAGGATCGTGCGTGCCCGTGTGGCACACACGTCCTTCATCCGCATGCCGTTGTCTGACCGCATGCGTTACCGCAGCGATCTGCTGTGGGTGCTGCTGGCAGTCGCGCGGTGCGGCCTGGCCAATTGCAACCAGGTGCTGGCCACATTCGCGCCGACGGCGTGCAACGCACCGTCGCGGTGGGCCTATGCGTGGCGCGTCGAACCGTCATGCTGCACTGCGGGAGATCGGTGTCGGCACAACCGGTTTCACGCGTGGCCGCGACGATGCGCCGGAGGACGACCGGCGCGAGCGACATGCGCTTCTCCGCGCGTCGGCGCCGCGAAATTCGATGCGCGATGGGGGGCGGTTGATTACGGCGTGTAACGGTCGACCGGGGGATGAGCGAGCCGTGCGCCATCGCGATACGATGCGGCCGTCCGGCGGCGCGCGCGATTATGCGGTGAGTGGAGCGCGGTGCCGGCCTTTCCTGGGGATTTCGATGGAAATCACGGGCAATCGGCCACCCCCATTTTGCGGAAAAGTAGTATTTGCCACTGATTGACTGGAATGCTCATAGATAATCAAATCTCAGTGGTCAAACGCGTGTAGTGCGGGGCGACCAGTCGCGTAACCGGTTGATTCAGGTTTATCTTTTGGTAACAAGACCATCTCCAAACGGGGTGTAAATTCAGAAGCGGATGGGATGCGGCGGTCATTCCGGCAGCGGGTTGGCAGCCATTCGGTTCAGCATCGGGCGCACCTGTCGTGTACGACGTGACGCACATGCCGACGGCATTCCCGTCTGCCGACGCGCTCCGCCTGGATGGCGGGTCGCCTCAAAGCGGGGACGTCGTGGCTGCCGCAGCCGCGCGTTCCCTTCGAGTTCGATGACAACGAGGCCGGATGACATCCGGCTCGACCTCCGGGGGCTCTCGCCGTGTGCAGTTTCGATCTTCGCCAAAGCTGCGGAAACGCAGCGCGGAAAGGCGGCCATGCGCCGCCGGCCGCAGCGCACGCGAACGGTTCGCGGAGTGGAGAAAGTGATGGTTCGCTATGAATATGCCAATAACGCGCGATAAGAGCGCCGGCGCGGGGAGTGGTAACGGGCAGCGTCCGCTGATTTACTGGACGCAGTCGCCGTCCGTCATGCTGCGAAAGGAACTGGCGCGACGCGACTGGAAAGTGTCGATCGTCGCGCAGGCGAGCGACCTGCGCGAAACGTCCGGCGAAATCACCTGCGGCATCCTCGACCTCAGCGGCGGCCATGCCGACGCGATCGGCAGCATCGCGTCGACCTGCGCGTCGATGCGCGACGTCGTCTGGGTCGCACTCGTCGACGCCGGTCAGACCGCTTCGCCGAACGTGCGCGCGCTGTTGCGCGACTATTGCTTCGATTACGTCACGTTGCCCGCATCGCACCAGCGGATCGCCGATACGGTCGGCCATGCATACGGGATGGAGTGCCTGTTCGCGCGCGACCGGGAACGTCTCGAATCGGAGGAGAAAGGTATCGTCGGCACCTGCAGCGCGATGCTGCGGCTGTTCGACACGGTGCGGCGCTTCGCACGCACGGATGCACCGGTGTTCGTGTTCGGCGAAACGGGCACCGGCAAGGAGTTGACGGCCGTCGCGATCCATCGCCATTCGGAGCGCCGCAACGGCCCGTTCGTTGCGGTCAACTGCGGGGCCATTCCGCCGCATCTGCTGCAGTCCGAACTGTTCGGCTATGAGCGCGGCGCGTTTACCGGCGCGAACGCGCGCAAGATCGGCTATGTCGAAGCGGCAAACGGCGGCACGCTGCTGCTCGACGAGATTGGCGACCTGCCGCACGAGAGCCAGGCGAGCCTGCTGCGTTTTCTGCAGGAGCGCGCGATTCATCGCCTGGGCGGCAGCGATCCGGTGCCGGTCGATGTCCGGATCGTATCGGCGACGCACGTCGACCTGCGCGGTGCAATGGAGGAAGGACGCTTTCGGCCGGACCTGTTCCATCGTCTGTGCGTGATGCGTATCGACCAGCCGCCGCTGCGCGCGCGTGGCAAGGACATCGAACTGCTCGCGCATCACATGCTCGAGCGCTTTCGCGGCGATGCGCGCCATCGCGTGCGCGGCTTCTCGACGGATGCGATCACGGCGCTCTACAAGCACGACTGGCCCGGCAATGTCCGCGAGCTGATCAACCGCGTGCGCCGCGCGGTCGTGATGACGGAAGGGCGCCTGATTACCGCGCAGGATCTCGAACTCGAATACTGTCTCGATGCCGCGTCACCGTCGGTGGCCGACATCCGCAAGTCGATCGAGCGCGAGGCGATCGAAACCGCACTGCTGCGCACGCGCGGGCGCGTCGCGGCTTCGGCACGCGAGCTCGGCGTGTCGCGTGCGACGCTGTATCGCTGGATGGAGGCTTACGGAATCGAGCGGCCGCGCGGGACGGGCTCGTCCGACTGAGATTCGACCGGGGCGCTCGCGGCTTTCGGCAGCCGCGAGCGTCGCGTCAACCGGCCTGCGTGGCGCGCACCGTGCGTGCGGCGTTCACGGCCCGGATTTCCACCACTGGCGGCCCATCGGCCGCGGCCCCGTTCTTCCCGCCCACTTCGAGCGGAACGAGCACGACACGCGCCGGCGTGCCGGGCGCGAGATGGAACCAGTCGTCGCGCGGCATGAAGCCCGGCGCATCGATCTGCACATGGCGTGCAACGTGCCGTGTGTCGATGTCGACGTGCCACGTGTCGCCGGTGCGCGACACGCACGCCTCCAGCCCGAGTTCGCGGCGAACCAGCACGGCAGGGTGCGTGCGGGACGGGAAATGGAACGCCTGAGACAGCAGCATGCCGTCGTCGGCGGCGCGTAGCGTCGCGACGACGGTGTCGTGTTCGCAGGGCCCGAAGCGGTACGCATAGGTCCAGTCGAAGAAGCGGCCGAGCAACTCGGCCGAGCCGATTCGCACGGTGTCGTGCGCCGCGATCCGTACCGGGCAGCCGGCCCGCGCGACCGGCGTGCGGCCGTCGCGCAGCGCGACCAGCTCGAGCGTTGCCGACAGCGGCGCGGGGCGCTCGTTGACGACATGTACGTCGAGCCCGTTCAAGCCTTCGTCGACGAGCAGTACCTGCACGGGTTGCAGGACCTGGCGCAACGCATGCCACGCCGATTTCGGCCGGTGCGCGGCGTCGATCACGCCCCAGCCGGCACCCGGCATCACGTCCAGGAATTGCCAGACGAGCGCGCCGGCGCAGCGCGAGCCGGTGCGACGCCATTCGGAAAACGTGTCGCGCATCAGGTCTGCGATCACCGCGCGCGACAGCTCGAAGTAGCGCGCCGGATCCTCGCGCCGCAGCCGGTCGGGTGCGACGTGGTAGAGGGTCTGCAGATAGTGGTCGCGAACGTCCTCGAAATCCCACGACGTGCCGGGGTCGCGCGGCACGGCGGCCTTCCAGCGCGGCTCGTGCACGCCGGGCCAGCCGAGCTCGGCGAGCGTCGCATCGCACGGCAGGTTCGAGAACGCGAGGCATTCGCTCGCGAAGCGCACGTCCGCGCGGCGCGCGTCGTCGAGCGGGCGCAGGTACGCACCGACGCCGTAGTAGTGCGACACGCGTTCGCGCGGCGCGAACGGCAGCACGCCGCCGTCGGGCGAATCGGGCACGTACGGGACGTCGGGCCGGCGTGCGGCCGCAAGGCCGGCCAGCCGGTCGGCGGTCAACTCGAGGAAGCGCTGCTTCGGCCCGAGCCCGGACATCGCGGCCTGTTGCGCGATCTCGCTGCCGCCGCACAGTACGGCAAGCGACGGCGATGCGCCGTGACGCGAGAGGAACTGCCGCGCCTCGCGATCGACGTTGTCCGCGAACGCGGGATCGTCGAGCGCATAGTCGAAGTTCGCGAACATGAAATCCTGCCAGACCAGCAGCCCGAGCCGGTCGCACCAGGCGTGAAAGGCATCGGCCTCGTAGGCCATCGTGCCGCCGACGCGGATCATGTTGAAGCCGGCTTCGCGCGCGAGCCCGAGCAGGCGGGCGTAGGTGGCGTCGTCCGCGTGCAGCGCGAGCGGCGCGGCGCTGCTCCAGCACGCGCCGCGCGCGAACACGGGCACGCCGTTGATGCGCAGCCCGAAACCCTTGCCGTCCGCGCCGGCGTCGACCTCGATCGTGCGGAAACCCGTCGCGCCGAGCGGCCGCCGCTCGTCACCGATATGCAGTGCAATGTCGTACAGCACCGGCTCGCCGTGCGTATGCGGCCACCAGAGGCGCACGCCGGGCACCGCGACGCTTGCGCGCAGACGGTCGGGTCCGGCCCGTTCGAGCGTGGCGTGGTGCTTGCCGCACGACAGCCGTGCCGCGAGCGCGTCGGGCAGCGGTGCGGCGAACGTCAGTTCCGCGTCGAGCCAGCCCGTGTCGCCTTCGATGCGCGCATGCAGGTCGCATTCGACGAGAACGGGGCCGTCGGCCGGATCGAGCACGTCCACGGGCCGCCACGGGCCGGTCGGCACATGCGGCGGAAACCAGCCGGGCATGTGTCCGAACAGCGACGTGCGGATCGTGCGCAGTGCCGCCGGCTCCGCGAGCCGCGTGCGCCAGCGCGCGCGGCGCGGCGCGCGCGTATCGTGCAGGTGCGGCGCGAGCGCGCGGAAACAGAGGGTCAGCCGGTGCGTGCCATCGAGCGACACGGATACGTCGTGCGCGACGAACATGCTGTCGGAGCGGAGGATCGGGGTGTCGTCGAGCCACGCTTGCGCGAGCGTCGCAAGGCCGTGAAAGCGCAGCACGCGCGGCCCGTGTCCGCGCAGTTCGATCCGGTACCAGTGGTCGCGCTCGTCGAGCGATTCGGCCTCGTCGAGCCGGCCGGCGAGCGCGAGCGACTGCGCGACCGTGCCGGGCACGGTCGCCGGGATCCAGTCGGCGCCGGCGGCCGGGAGGTCGCGCGGTTCCCGTGCGGCGCCCGCGGCCGTCGCCAGCATCGACCACGCGGGCAGGGCACGCGTGCGCGTCACCGCATGACCGGCACGGGTGCCGCAGTGTCGCTGTGTACGGGCGTCAGGTGCCGCAGCGGCAAGCCGATCTGCCGCGCGCAGGCGACCACATCCGCATACGCGGCCTCGATCGCTTCGAGCGTCGAGTCGCCGTGCTCCTCCTTGCCGCGCGCGCAGGCGCGCGCGAGCCGGAATTCCAGCACCATCGCTTCGGACGCAATGCGATCGCACGCGGCGCGGATCTCGGCGAACGGCCCGACGCAGCCGCTGGCTTGCAGCCAGCGCGCGTAGTGGCCGAACAGTTCGAAATTCGCACCGAGCTGCCGAACCGAATTGAACGAGTAGGCATGGAAGTGCTCGAGCGGTGAGTCGGCGAGCGTCCGCGCGTCGGTCTGCAACTGCCGCCGGAACGCGGCGATCGGGTCGACCACCGGCAGGCGCCGCAGGTGGCGCTGCAGCGCGGCGAGCGACGTTTCGCACAGCGCGCGCTCGTCGAGCGGCGCAAACCGCCGCTTCGCGCATTCGACGTACGGCGGCAGCGTCATCGGCGAACTGCCGCCGACGAGCCCGTTGTAGTCGAAATCCTCGGCCACGTAATAGCCGCTGTTGTGGAAGTAGCCGATCTGGCGCTTCGCGCGGTCGATCGCATCGATGCCGATCGTCGTCTTCGTGTGCTGCGTGCGGTAGCTGCTGCCGCGCGTATCGGGCAGGAACCACGCGTCGACTTCGACGATCATCAGGTGACCGCGCGCGACCTGTGTCTCGATGTGCAGGTCGAGCGGTTCGTAGATCGAGTGCTCCTGCACGACGATGCCGTACAGTCGCTCCAGTTCGTCGTGCGGAAACTTGAAGAACGTGAACTGGTCGCCCTCGAAGTCGAGCGCAATCGTGAACGGCAGCGCCGCGTACGGATTGAAGCCCCACCACCGGAGCACCTCGAGCCACATGTCGACGTAGCAGTTGGTCTGTTTCCAGACCATCTCCTGGCTGTGCAGCGGATGCGGCCGGTAGTGGCGCGCGCGGTGGCGCACATCCTCGAACGACGCGTCTTCGCCGTCGCGGGACACGAATCTCATGGCGTGCCCCACAGCACGTCGCGGACTTCGCGCGGCCATGCGTCGAGGTCGAAGCCGTGATGGCGGAACAGCGCGAGCGTGAGCCGTTCGAGGCCGAAGCCGACGCAGCCCGTGTGCGCAACGTCGCCCGTCGCGGTGCGGATGTCCCACAGCAGGCCGAAATGATCCATGTGGTAGTTGAAGCTCAGGCAGGCGGTCTGGCGACCGTCGTGCTCGATCGGGATCAGCAGCTCGAACTTCAGGTTCTGCTCGCGCTGGCTGTTCGCGACGATCTTGCCGCCGCGCCCGAAGAACGGATCGTTCGCGAGATCGATCGCGTTGGGCAGGCGCAGCGCCTCGATCATCCGCGTGCCGCGTTCGATCCACGTCTCGCGGAACGACACGATCTGCTCGGGCGTGCCGATCCGCACGTATTCGCGCATCCGGAACAGCTGCATCCGGGTCGGATCGAGCGACGGCTCGTGGCGGAAGCAGTACGAGAAGACGTCGACGATCCGCCCGTCCGCCGGCAGCGCGCCCGCGCGCGCGACGACCGGATAGACGGGGTAGCACGCGGCCGGCGTCATCACGACGTAGGTCGGCTTCTGGCTTTCCGTCCAGTCGTCGCCGCGATCGAGGCACTGCAGTACGCGCTGGTGCTGGCGCTCGTCGCCGCAGAACGCATGCACGCTGCCCGCGAGCTGCGGGAAGCTCTTCATGTATTCGCTGCGCTCGAACTCGGTGCGGCTCATCGCCGGCGGGAAGCGCAGCACTTCCGCCTGCTGGTCGGCGCCGATGCGCGTGACGAACGCATCGAGCGCTTCGACGACGCGCTCGAACCGTTCGCTGCGGCCGAACAGGCCCTGGATGCCGGTCGAGACCAGCAGGCCCGCATCGATCAGTTCGTCGCGCAGCGGGTTGACGCCCGCACGGTCGAGCGGCGCGTCGGCGGGAGCGGAGGCGGAGGAGGGCACGGCAAGGCGATCGTTCACGAATGTTTCTCCAGCGTCGCAGGACGCAGCGCGAGCAGCAGGTTCGAGGTATTGGCGGCAATGCGGTCGTTGTTGATCATCAGCGGCGCCGCGTGCAGGTCGCGAATGTGGCGGCCGATGCTGAACGGCGTGCCTTGCTTGTAGCCGGCCATCCCGCAGATCATCATGGCCTGGTGCGCGACTTCCAGCGCGGTCGTCGACACGTAGGTCTTCAGCGTGTTGATCTCGGCGGCCCAGGCCATGCCGGCCGACCACGAGCGCGCCGTCGCATTCGCATGGAGGCGCAGCACGTTGTCGACGCGGGCCTGCATCGCCTGCATCAGCGCGAGCGATTCGGCAATGCGCCGCGACGCGGGCGACGGTGCGCCGTCGGTCTGGCGTGCCTGCGCGCGGAAGAACTGGTGGGCGCGATGGAACGCGTCGCCGGCCACGCCGATCCATACCGCGGCCCACAGGATGTGCGATACCGGCACCATCGTTTCCTCGGCGATCTTCGCGAACGGCACCGGCAGGCACTGGACGGCGGCGCCTTGCGCGTCGAGCTCGAAACCGTTGCTGCAGGTGCCCCGCATCCCGAGCGTGTCCCATTCGCCGCGGCGGGTGAGCGTGTAGCCGTCGCGCAGCAGCGTGACGAGCACCTGCTCGGAAGCCGGCGCGTCCGCATCGCGTCGTGCGGTCGCGAGGATGCCGTCCGCATAGTCGCCGTACGAGATCGTCGGCGCGGATTTGCGCAGCCGGAACTCGCCGCCGTCGGTTTCGAGCGCGCACTGGCTCGCGCGCAGGTTGCCGCCGACGCCGTCTTCCGACGTGGCCGATGCGAGCAGCCACTGGTGGCGCACGAGCTGCTGCAGGAACAGCTTGTGCCAGCCCTGGTCGGCTGCGTGATTGACGATGCACGCGACCTGGATCTGGTGCATCGCGAACACCATTGCCGACGACGCGCAGGCCTGGCCGAGAATCGAGCAGGCCGACACGATGTCTTCCAGCGACGCGCCAGCGCCGCCCAGATGGGTCGGCACCATCGCGCCGAGCAGGCGGCGCGCGCGCATCGCCTCGATCGCCTCGACGGGGCAGCGCGCGTCGCGGTCGACCGCGTCCGCGTGCTGGGCGGCGATCTGTGCGACGGCATGCGCGGCCTCGTCGAGCCGACGCGAATCGCTGTCGGCCGCGAGTTCGGGAAGCGGCGCGCTCATGCGGAATGCTCGGTGCGTTGCAGCGTGGCGATCGTGTCCGCGAGCGCATCGATGCTGCGGAACAGGTTGCGGTTCAGCATCTCATCGGGAATCTCGATGTTGAATTGCTTCTCGATCGCGAGCATCAGCTGGATCGTGTCGAGCGACGAGAGGCCTGCTTCGTAGAGGTCGTCCCCGTCGCCGATCGAATCGATCGCGGCTTCGAGGTGGGCGACGTGCTTCAGGATGGTTCTGATTTCGTTTTTCACGTGCTGCTCCGGCGTGCGTGGTGTCGTCCGCTCGGGCAGACGCGCGATACGCGCTGACGTCCCCCCGGCAGTCCGGCATCAGTAGACCATTGGCAGACACTGCGTTCTGTTCGCCACCCTACAAACAGCTAACCCCGAGCTAACCCCGCGCAACGAAGCGCCGCGCCGCACAGGCGGGCCGGTCAGGTGCGCGATGCGGCCGGCACACCCGAGTCGGCCGACAGGATGCGCTTCATCTCGTCGCGCACGATCGCCCGGCAGCCGCACGACATTTTTTCGAGGCCGTCGAGGTCGGCGAGCTCGATCGAGCTCCGGTATTGCCGGATCAGGCCCAGCTTCTGGATTTCGCCGGCCGCATCGGTCACCGTCTCGCGCCGCACGCCGAGCATCTGCGCCAGCATGCTGTGCGTCACCTGGATCTCGATGCTGCGCGTGCGGTCGTATGCCAGCAGGAACCATCGGCATAACTGATGTTTGAGCACGTGATGGCGGCTGCAGAACGTGATCTGCGAGACCTGTGCCATCAGCAGCCGCACGCAGACGAACACGAGATGGCGGATCACCGGCGACGCATCGAACGCGGCGGCGAACATGCGCCGGTCGAGCCGGTAGACGAACCCGTCGCGGCAGGCGACGGCCCGGCAGGGCATCCGGCCGCTGCCGCCGATCACGTCGTCGCATACCACGCTTTCGCTGCCGATCTCCGCCACTTCCAGCGTCATGCCACCGGACGACACGTACTGCAGCGAAATCGCGGTCGTGACGGGCAGGTAGACCGCGGCGAGCATTTCGCCGGGTTCGCAGAGCACCTGCCCCGATTTCAGGTGGACGAGTTGAAGGTGGGGCGCCAGCGTCGCGAGCTCGTCGCGGTCGATGGCCGCGAGAAACCGGTTCGCGTCGAAGCTGTGGGAAAGCTCGATCATGCCGTTCGCGTGCGCGACGGCGTCAGGGGCCTGGTGAGTCACGGCGCATCCTCGTAGGGTGGCGGTCGCGCGTCGTCGCGGCGATACCCCGGAAAGGGGAATTCGCACGCTCGTGCGGACTTGTGTTCGTCATGAATGGAGTGACGGTACTGGCGAAAAGGCTAGCACGCTATTGAATTAGATTAATTGCATATTGCGTCATTTCACAAAGTTTGACGATTTTTGCCTGAGTGCAAACGTTATCCGGATTTAATGATTCATTTCGCCGGAATTAATCATCCGAAAACAGAATGCGACGGCGGCGATTCATTCGGTGTCAGCCGTGAATCAATCGAGCGGCGGCGCGCATCGCGTGGGGAGAGTACGTGACGGGCATTGAACATTATTTGACAAATAAATGGTGCTCGCAATAATGTTATTAAAAATCAGTATGTTGCATGCGAAGTGTGCGATAGGCCACAGAGTATTGAATTAGTGCGTCGATTCAAATTTGAGACAGTTTCAAACGACCGTGTGAGGTGGGGTGTCTCCGCGGAGCGTAGTCGGGGACGTCATGTAAACAATTGAAAATAGACTGTAAGTATATGAACGACAAGCCTCGCGGCGCCGGTTTGGTTGCCTCGGCTCGATGCAAAAGAAATGATCAGTCAAATGGCGTGCAGTGTCCAAGGTCCGGAAGAGTGTCCGGAAATGAGACGGTTTTTTGTTTTCTGGCCGATTATTCGGGCGATCTAAATCCGGCGTGATTCACATATTAAGGATGGGCATGTATTGGCACGTAAATCGCTTATTCGGGCTGGCGTGTCGAAACGGGACGGTCGACTCGATCCGGCGGCGACAAGCCGATGGTCGGTCGGAATCAGGGTTGTGGGCCGCAACCGCTGTGAACGTCCGGGCGCGCATCGCGATAACGAGTTCCGTGCACGCGGCAGCAGGCGGTGCGGACAATAAAAGGGATACAGACATGCTTCATCTTCACTCGAGCTACTCGGCGAATGCCATCCTCGCAGCCCTCCCGGAGGACAGCATCCGCACCATGGCGCCGCATCTTGAACTGGTCCGGGTCAAGGCCGGGGCACTCGACCGGGTCGGCGAGCCGATGCGCCACGTGCATTTCCCGACGACGGCAATGATGTCGGTGCAGCACCTGATGGAGGACGGTGCGATGGTCGAGGTGGCGCAGATCGGCCGAGAGGGGGTGGTCGGGCTGGCCACGCTGGCCGGCGGCGCCTCGGTGTCGCACCGGGTCGAGGTGCGCATCGGCGGGATGGCCTATCGCGTGCCGAGCTGCGTGATGCGCGCCGAATTCGAGCGATCGCCGGCGACCTACCGTCTGCTGCTGAACTACTGCCAGGCGACGATGGCGCAGATTTCGCGCAGCGCGCTGTGCAACCGGCATCACTCAGTCAGCGAGCAGCTCAGCCGCTGGCTGCTGCTTGCGCACGATCGCATCGACGGCGACGAACTGGCCGTCACGCAGCAGACGATCGCGAACATGCTCGGCGTACGGCGCGAAGGCGTGACGGAAGCGGCCGGCAACCTGCAGGAAGCCGGATTGATCCGGCAGCGCCGCGGCCGCATCACGGTGCTCGACCGCGACGGCCTCGAACATCACGCGTGTGAATGCTACGACCTGATTCGCGCCGACTATCGCAGGTTGCTCGGCACGCGCGGGACGGCGCGGCCGACGCCGACGCCGGTTCGCCCCCGCATGCCGGAGGGGCGTTGCGGGTTCCCGGCGCATGGTGCGTGACGATGCAGTCGAGGTCCGGTGGAACGAATGCGATACGGCGTGCCGCGATCGCGGCGACCGACGTCGTGCTCGTGCTGGCAGGCGCGCTCGCGGCGCAGGCGGCGTCGGGCCTCGCGTGGCGCGAGCTGTCCGACGCGCAGCGCGGCGCGATCGCGCTGCTGTGCGTGCTGACCGTGGCATTGCTGCCGCGCTATCTGCGCACCGTGCGCGGCAGCGTGGCGCCGCAAGGCGGCACGCATGCGCTGACGCAGACGATGGTGGCGCTCGTCTGCGCCAGCGTGCTGACGGTGACCGCCGCGACGTGGATCATGAACCGCGGCGGCACGGTCACGACACGCTGGATCGTGCGTACGGTGCTGGCCGGCGACGCCGCGCTGCTGCTCGGCCGCGCCGCGCTGCTGGCGCTCGCGCTGACGCGCGACGACCCGCGCGCGCGGCAGCGCCGTGTCGCGGTGGTCGGTGCAACCGCGTACGGGCGTGTCGCGGTCGAGCGGATGCAACTTGCGCCGCAGGGCCCGTTCGCGGCGGTGTGCGTATTCGATGACGATGCGCAGGCAGCTTCCGGCGGCATCGGCGGCGTGCCGGTGATCGACGACTGGAACGCGTTGCGCGACCTGATTCGCGGCGGCGAGATCGACGAGGTCTGGCTCACGCTGCCGATGTCGCACGAATGGCGGATCCAGCGCATCGTCCGCGAGTTGCGCGACGAGTTCGTGGAACTGCGGCTGCTGCCCGACGTGCGCCAGATGGCCGTGGTCGATCGCTCGGCGACCGACGTGCTCGGCATGCCGGCGATCAATCTCGCGACCACGCCGCGCTCGGCGCCGGAGCTGTGGGCGAAGTTCGCGTTCGACCGGCTGTTCGCGTTCGGCGTGCTGATTCCGTTGCTGCCGCTGCTGTCGATGCTGGCGATCGCGGTCAAGCTGTCGTCGCCGGGGCCCGTGCTGTTCAGGCAGCGCCGCAAGGGCGTCGACGGCCGCGAGTTCGACATCCTGAAGTTCCGGACGATGCGCGTGCATCGCGACCAGCCTGGCGTCGTGCGGCAGGCGTCGCGCAACGATTCGCGCATCACGCGCGTCGGCGCGTTCCTGCGGCGCACGTCGCTCGACGAACTGCCGCAGTTCTTCAACGTGCTGTTCGGGCAGATGTCGGTCGTCGGCCCGCGTCCGCATGCGATCGAACACGACGATTTCTACCGGCAACTGATCGACTGCTACATGTATCGCTATCGCGTGCGGCCCGGCATCACCGGATGGGCACAGGTGAACGGCTATCGTGGCGAGACGCGCAAGGTCGAGGCGATGGAAGCGCGCGTGAAGTTCGATCTGTTCTACATGCAGAACTGGAGCTTCTGGTTCGACATCAAGATCATCCTGTTGACGGTCGTGCGCGGCTTCATCGGGCGCAACGCGTTCTGACCGACGGCCGGGCATTCCGTCAGCGGCGAGTTCGAGTACGGCGTGCCATCGCGCTGGCCCATCACGCGTGCCGTGCTCCACATCGCGGCGCGCGGCGGCGGGAACGCGCGTCAGCGCATCGCGAACGCGTCGGGATAGGCCGAGCGCTCGGCGGTATCCCTGACGCACGCTTGCGCGATGTCGAGCACGTCGCGCACGGCCGGATTGTTCTTCAGCGCATGCTGATGAACGAGGTAGAAATTGAACCACTGACTCGAATCGAACGGACGCGCAACCAGCTCGCGGTTCGCGCACAGGTCGGCCGCGGTCAGCGCATTGAGCAGACTGACGCCGTCGGTGAGCCGGATGACTTCGCCGAGCGAACTCATGCTGACGCGCAATTCGTAGCCGAGCCGCCGGCGATCGCTTGAGTCGTCGTAGATCAGATGGTCGGACTGGATCGGCTTGATGTACTGCTGATCGGCAAGATCGTCGTAGGTCAGCAGCTTGCGCGCGGCAAGCCGGTTTTTGCGTGTCAGCAGCGCGACCATCTTCGCGCCGAACACCGGCACGAAGATCAGGCCCGGTTCGTGGATCTCGTAGGACACGATCGCGAGATCGAGGCGACCGCCTTCCACATCCGAGATGAGCCGTCCGCTCGCGGCGACGTCGAGCGCGACACCTGTGCCGTCATGCGCCTGCGCATACTGCTGCGCGAGCCGGGGCCCGAAGCTGTGGCACAGCCCCGGCGCGCAACCGATGCGCAGCGACGCGACGCCGTTGTCCTGCAATAGCGAAATTTCCTCTTCGATGCGATTCAGCCGGTCGAGCAACTGCACGGCCTCGTCGAGCATGTAGCGGCCGGCCGGCGAGATCTGCAGGCGCTGGTTCTCGCGCGCGAACAGCCGGATGCGCAGGCTGTCCTCCAGCCTCGCGAGGGCATGACTGACTGCCGATTGCGTGATGCCCAGCTGAACGGCCGCTTGCCGTGTGGAGCCGGCCGTGGCGATCGCATGGAAGATTTCGATGTCGCGCAGGCTGAAGTCGCTCCGCATGTTCGCTCCGGTCAATCAATTGATTAAAAAAGATCATATATTGACCGAAAAATAATTCAAAGCGAGACTGCGATCCAGTCAAACAACAGGCCGGTTCCTTTTGCTGTATTGGCTTTCGAGCCGTCGGCAGATGATGAATCAAATCGGTCACTCATCTTACGGAGACACCTTCAGCGCCGTTGCGCCGCCGCGCAGCGCGCTGTCCGCCATGCCATGTTCGATTTCCATCTCGTGTTCAAGTACCTGCCGATGCTGTTCGAAGCGGCCGCCGTGACGGTGGAGCTGACACTGCTCGCCACCGTATTCGGCCTGGTCATCGGCCTTGGCGCCGCGCTCGGCCGACTGTCGCGCCATCGTGTGCTGCGTGATGCCACGAGCGCCTACATCTGGCTGATCCGCTCGACGCCGCTGCTCGTGCAGCTCTTCATCATCTATTTCGGGCTGCCCCAGTTCGGCATCGAGCTGTCGCCGTTCACGTCCGGCGTGATCGGTCTGGCGCTCAACGTCGGCGCCTACAACGCGGAGACGATTCGGGCGGGCATCCTCGCCATTCCGCATGGGCAGATCGAGGCGTCGCGGTCGCTGGGCTTTGGCGCCGCGCGCACGATGCGGCTCGTCGTGCTACCCCAGGCGCTCAAGCTGATCGTGCCGCCGCTCGGCAACAACCTGATCATTCTCACCAAGGACACGTCGCTCGTGTCGACCATTACGCTCGCGGAGCTGTTCATGCGCACGCAGCAACTGGTCGGCGCGACCTTCAAGCCATTCGAACTCTATTTCGCCTGCGCCATGATCTATGCATTGCTGACCACCGGTACGAGCATGGCGCTGCGCCAGCTCGAACAGCGTCTGATCCTGAAGGGAGGTCGCGCATGAACGGGGCCCAGCCGCAGATCGTCCTGCGTGACATCCACAAGACCTATGGCGCGCTCGAGGTGTTGAAAGGCATATCACTCGAGGTCCGCAAGGGCGAGGTGGTCGTGCTGATCGGGCCGAGCGGATCGGGAAAGAGCACGCTGCTGCGTTGCGTGAATCATCTCGAGACGCCGACGCGGGGCGAGGTGAGGGTGCTCGGCAGTCTCGTCAACGATCCCGCTCGTGGACACGGTGCCCAGGAGCGTTACCTGAATACGATGCGGATGAAGGTCGGCATGGTGTTTCAGCATTTCAACCTGTTCCCGCACCTGACCGTGCTCGAAAACCTGACGCTCGCGCCGATGCAGCTGCTCGGCATGGCGGCCGCGCAGGCGCGCGACGAAGCGAGGGAACTGCTCGACAAGGTCGGCGTGCTCGACAAGCAGGATGTGTATCCCGGCAATCTGTCCGGTGGCCAGAAGCAGCGCGTCGCGATTGCGCGGGCGCTGGTCCTCAAGCCCGACGCCATGCTGTTCGACGAGCCGACGTCGGCACTCGACCCCGAGATGGTCGGCGGCGTGCTGGCAGTCATGGAGCGGCTGGCAAAGGCCGGCATGACGATGATGGTCGTCACGCACGAGATGCGGTTCGCGGAGCGCGTGGCGGATCGCGTCGTCTTCATGGCCGACGGCCGGATCGTCGAGGACGGCTGCCCGTCCGAGATCTTTCATCGGCCGTCGCACGAACGGACCCAGGCGTTCCTCGCCGACATCCGGTGAGTGCGCGCGACCTCGAATTACCTTACGCAACCCGAAAAGGACGTCAATGAGCGACCATCTCTTTTATCAGTCTGCCGTGCAGCTGCCGACCATCGCGCGCGCCGAAGGCATCTATGCATGGGACACGGACGGCAATCGTCACATCGATGCGTGTTCCGGCGCCATCGTGGCCCAGTTGGGACACGGCCATCCGGCTGTCCGCGACGCGATGCTCGCGCAGCTCGACAAGGTCGCGTTCTCGTACCGCACACAGTTCGAGAACCGGCCTGCCGTGGATCTCGCGGAGAAACTCGTCGGCCTCGCCGGCGGCCGTTTCGATCGCGTGTTCTTCTCCAGCGGCGGCTCGGAGTCCGTCGAATCGGCATTGAAGCTCGCACGCCAGTACTGGGTATGCCGCGGCGAGCCGGCGCGCAGCGTGTTCATCGCGCGTCAGCCGTCCTATCACGGCTCGACGATGGGCGCGCTCGCGATGACGAGCTACACGCCGCTTACCCGGCCGTTCGAGCCGATGATCCAGCTTTATCCGAAGGTCGCTTCGCCGACGCAGTATCGCGTGCCTGCCGGCAAGACTGCGGAACAGCATGCGCTCGATTGCGCGGACGAACTCGACGCGGCGATTCGCGAAGTCGGTGCCGAACGGGTGGCCGCCTTCGTCGCGGAGCCGATCGGCGGCGCGAGCACGGGCGCCGAAGTGCCGCACGATGCGTATTTCACGCGTATCCGCGAAATATGCTCGCGGCACGGGATCCTGCTGATTCTTGACGAAGTGATGACGGGCATCGGCCGCACGGGGCGCTGGTTCGGCTTTCAGCACTGGAACGTCGACGCCGACATCCTGTGTGTCGCGAAGGGGCTCGGCGCCGGGTACTACCCGACGTCGGCGATCGTCACCCGGGCCGAGCTGACCGACCCGATCCTCGCGTCGGGCGGATTCCAGCACGGTTATACCTACGCCGGCAATCCGCTCGCGAGCGCGACGGCGCTGGCCGTGATCGACGTGATCGAACGCGAGGGGCTGGTGGAGAACGCGGCCGTGACCGGCGACTACCTGCGCAACCTGCTCGACGATCTCGCGACGCGGCACGACTTCATCGGCGACGTGCGCGGACGCGGCTTTCTGCAGGCGATCGAGTATGTCTCGGATCGCGACGCGAAAACCCCGTTCGACCCGGCGCTCCGGTTCGGCGAGCAGGTGACGCGTGCCGCGCGTGAACAGGGCGTGATCGTCTACCCGCGCAAGTCGTTGATGGGCGAAACCGGCGACCATACGCTGATCGCACCGCCGCTGATCACGACGCGCGCGCAATGCGACGAGATCGTCGAGCGGCTCGACCGGGCATTCCGGACGCTCGGGCGATGAGGGATTCACGCATGGACAAGCGCATGCAACTGGCCGACGCGGTCGCACCGATCCCGGACGGCGCGTCGATCATGGTCGGCGGTTTCGGGTCGCCGGGCACGCCGTTCTCGCTGCTCGCCGAGTTGCAACGTCAAGGCAAGCGCGATCTGACGATCATCAAGAACGACGCGAACCAGGACAACTACGGCGTGTCGCGACTGATCGAGGCCGGTGTCGTGCGGCGGCTGCTGACGACGCATCTCGGCTTGAGCGGGCCCGCGCGGCGCGCCTACCTGTCCGGCGCGCTGCAGGTCGAATTCTTTTCGCAGGGGTTGTTCGCCGAACGCATTCGCTGTGCGGGTGTCGGCCTGCCCGGCGTCGTGACCGACATCGAACTGCCGCCGGAACTCGGCGTGACACGCGAGACGATTTCGGTCGATGGGCTGACGCTGTATTTCGAATCCGCGCTGCATGCGGATTTCGCTCTGCTTCGCGCCGACCGGGCCGATCCCAGCGGCAATCTGCGCTATCGCGGTGCGGCGCGCAACTTTTCGCCGCTGATGGCGATGGCCGCAGATCGGGTGCTGGTCGAGGCACGCGTCGTCGACGCGACACCCATGGCACCCGACGACATCCATACGCCGGGCATTCACGTGCACGGCCTCATCCAGATCGACGGAGACAGCGATGAATACCAGCCCATCCAGCGCTGACCCGCGCCACGTGATCGCGCGCCGGGCCGCGCGCGAGGTGGCGCGAGGGCAACTGATCAACCTCGGCATCGGCCTGCCGACCCTGATTCCGTCGTATCTCGGCGATCCGCCTGCCGCCTGGATCCACTCGGAGAACGGCATCGTCGGCGTCGGTGCGCTCGCGCGCGCGGCCGATCTCGACCGCGAGTTGATCGATGCCGGCGGCGGCTATGTGTCGGTCGTGCCGGGTGGCGCGATCGTGGACAGCGCCGAGTCGTTCGGCATGATCCGGCGCGGGCTGGTCGACATCACGTTCCTGGGCGCGTTGCAGGTGTCGGCCTACGGCGACCTCGCGAACTGGCTCGTGCCGGGCGGCCTCGTGGCCGGTATCGGCGGCGGCGCGGAACTCGCGCAGAAGGCGCGCCGCGTGATCGTGACGATGCCGCACACCGACAAGAACGGCCGGCCGAAGATCGTCGAGCACTGTACGTTGCCGCTCACGGCCCGGCGCCGTGTCGCGATGGTGATCACCGAACACGCGGTATTCCGGTGCGACGCGGACGGGCTGACGCTGGTCGAGCGACTGGGGACGATGAGCGTGGCGGACATCCGGAACCTGACCGATGCCGACTTCACCGTTGCCAGGGAGGCCGCATGACGTACACCGATCGCGACGCATGGATTGTCGGATATGCACGGACGCCGATCGGGCGTGCGTTTCGCGGCGCGTTCAACGACACGACGTCGCCGACCCTTGCGGCCCTGTCGTTACGCGCCGCGGTGGCGCGCAGCGGTCTCGATCCGGAACGGATCGATGACGTGATGCTCGGCTGCGCATTGCCGGAAGGCACGCAGTATTACAACGTCGGCCGGATGGCGGCGCTGGCGGCCGATCTGCCCGTCAGCGTAGCGGGCATGACGGTCGACCGGCAATGCGCGTCGGGACTGATGGCGGTTGCCATGGCGTCGGCGCGAATCGCCGGCGGCGAAGCCGACGCGATTCTGGCGGGTGGCGTCGAATCGATCAGCCTCGTCCAGAACGCCAACATGAATCGCTATCGTCAGCAGGACGAACAGTTGCTGGCCCGACACGCCGACGCCTATATGCCGATGGTCGAGACGGCGGATGTGGTCGCGAGTCGATATCGCGTGTCACGTCGCGCACAGGACGACTATGCGGCGCTCAGCCAGCATCGTGCGGCGCATGCGGCCCAAGCGGGCTGGCTGCGCGACGAAATCGTCGCGGTCGACGTGTGCAAGCTCGAGCGGGACAAGGCGAGCGGCGACAGCGTGCCGCGCACGCTGCGCGTGAGCGAAGACGAGTGCAGGCGCCCCGGTACGTCGGCCGACGCGCTGGCCGCGCTCGATCCCGTGCGTGACGGGGGCACCGTGACGGCCGGCAATGCCTGTGCGCTCGCGGACGGTTCGGCCGCCTGCGCGGTCGTATCCGGTGCGATGTTGCGGACGCTGGACGCACCGCCGCTCGGACGCATGATCGCGTGCGCGGTCGCCGGCTGCCGGCCCGACGAGATGGGCGTGGGCCCCGTGCCGGCCGTCCACAAGCTGCTCGCGCGCACGGGTCTGTCTGCTGCCGATATCGACCTGTGGGAACTCAACGAAGCGTTCGCGTCGCAGGTCGTGCATTGCGTCGATGCGCTCGGACTGTCGTATGAAACCGTCAACGTCAACGGCGGAAGCATTGCGCTCGGTCATCCCTATGGGATGACCGGCGTGCGGATGGTCGGGCATGCGTTGCTCGAAGGGGCGCGACGTGGCGTACGCCGTGTCGTCGTCACGATGTGCATCGGCGGCGGGCAGGGCGCCGCCGCGTTGTTCGAGGTCGCGCAGCGCGAGTGACCGCGCGATGCCACGTCGAACGTCTCGATGCGTTCGATTCACGATCAAATCGACATTCTGGAGACTGGAAATGACTTTGATGCAACGATTGACGAGGGTGGCCTGCGCGGCGCTCATCGGTGCCGCCAGCGTCGCGGCACACGCCGACGATCTCGACAGGGTCCGGCAGACCGGCAACCTGACGTTCGCGCTGACCGGCAAGTATCCGCCCTTCAGTTTCATCGACGAGTCGGGCAAGCTGACCGGCTTCGACGTCGATATCGGCAACCGCGTCGCGAACCGGCTTGGCGCGAAGCCGGTCCCGGTCATGACCGCCTGGGACGGCATCGTCGGCGGATTGCTGGCCGGCAAGTACGACGCCGTGATCGGCAGCCTGGCCATCACCGACGAACGGTTGAAGGCTGTGGATTTCACGCGGTCGTACTATCGTTCGGGCGCGCAACTCTTCGTGCCGAAGGGCAGCACGGTGCAGGACATCGGGCAGTTGAAGGGCAAGGTGATCGGTGTCACGCTCGGCGAAACGTACGAGGCGTGGCTGCGCAAGAATCGGCCCGACGTGCAGGTGAAGACCTACAAGGGGCTGCCCGACATCCTGATCGACTTGCAGAACCGCCGTATCGAAGGATTCGTGACGGACCGCATCGCGGGCATCCTGACGATACGCGACAAGCATGTCGATGCGAAGCCCGCCGGGCCGCTGCTGTATCCGGAGAAGATGGGGATCGCGGTGCGCAAGGACAGCCCGAAACTGCTGGATGCGATCAACGCCGCGCTCGATACGATGCTCAAGGACGGCGAGTACGGGGCGATCAGCAAGCAGTGGCTCGGCGAGGACGTACGCTGAGCCCGCAGTCCACCCGGGTCGTTGCAAGCCGGCGGCGGGCGCGGCGTTTGAGCCTGCGCTCGCCATCGGCGGCGTCGCGTCGCTTGGCGATCGTGTCGTGATTTCGCGTCCGTCCCCAGTTTCACGAAACGCATGCCGAACGCTGCAGTGCACGCTGATTCCGGTCAACACATGCGTGTTCAATGGGTTTATCCTGCGTCGAATGCGTCCGGCACTTGTTGTCTCCGGGCGCACATCCGGACACGGTGGCAGGCGGTGACGCCTGCCCGCCGCGCACCGGCGCGACACCGCGCGCCGCAATGCTCCGCGCGGAACCCGGAACAGGAGAGACGGCCATGGCGCTCGACCAACAACAACGGCAGACGCTGAAACAGCGGCTGAACGAGAGCGAGCAGACGTTGCGTGCGGAGATCCGCACGAGCGAAGACCAGCGCGCGTCGGAATCCTACGCAGACCTTGCCGGCGTGGCGCCGGACGAGGGCGACGAGGCGAATGCGGATCTGTTCGTCGACGTCGATCATGCGTTGATCGGCATGAAGCTGACCGAACTGCGCGCGATCGGTCGCGCCCAGCAGCGGATGCGCGACGGCAGCTACGGCGAATGCATCGACTGCGACGGCTCGGTCGGCTACGAGCGCCTGCTGGCGCGCCCGGCCGCCGAACGCTGCACGCATTGCCAGTCGATCTACGAGCGGCACTACGCCACGACGCCGCGCGCCTCCCTCTGATTCCGACGACGCGACCGCAACGGCGCTGCACGCGATACGCGGCCGGCGTACGATGATGAACGGGCGCCCGGCGGCGTCAGCATGCGGCGCCGGGTGGGCAGACGCCGTCGCGCACGCGCGTGGCGCCATCCACGTGGAAGGGAGCCACGCCGATCATGCCGATCCACAATGCCGGGTGTGCGGCCGTGTTCGCCGAGATCGCCGACATGCTCGAGATCCAGGGCGCCAATCCGTTCCGGGTGCGTGCCTATCGCAACGCCGCACGGACGATTGCCGACTACGGGCGCGATATCCCGACGATGATCGCGAACGGCGACGATCTCGGGAAGATTCCGTCGATCGGGCCCGATCTCGCGTCGAAGCTGCGCGAGATTGCCGCGACCGGCACCTGCGAGCTGCAGCAAACGCTGCGCCATGCGTTGCCGGGCGCGATCGTCGAGCTGCTCGACGTGCCGGGGCTCGGCGCGAAACGCGTGAAGGCGCTGCATGACGCGCTGCACGTCGATTCGCTCGAGCAGCTTCGCGCGGAAGCGAAGAGCGGGCACGTGCGCGAGCTGCCGGGCTTCGGCGCGAAAACCGAAGCGCATCTGCTCGAAGCGATCGACGACCGGCTGAAGCGCGACCCCCAACGCTTCCTGCTGCCGGATGCGGCGCACTCGCTGCTGCCGCTGCTCGCGCGCCTGCGCGCGATCGCGGGCGTCGGCAAGGCCGTGCCGGCCGGTAGTTTCCGCCGCCGCCGCGAGACGGTCGGCGATCTCGACATCCTCGTCACCGCACGCGATCCGGTCGCCGTCGCCGAAGCATTCGTCGGCTATGGCGAGGTGGCGCGCGTGCTGGCGCACGGCAAGACGAAGTCGAGCGTCGTGCTCGCCAGCGGATTGCAGGTCGACCTGCGCGTCGTCGATGCCGATGCGTTCGGCGCGGCGCTCGTCTACTTCACCGGATCGAAGGCGCACAACATCGCGTTGCGCAGGATCGCGCAGGCCGGCGGGTTGAAGATCAACGAATACGGTGTGTTTCGCGGCGACGAACGGATCGCCGGCGCGACCGAGGCGTCGGTCTATGCGGCGATCGGGCTGCACGACGTGCCGCCCGAGTTGCGCGAGGATCGCGGCGAGATCGACGCGGCGCGCGCGGGCACGCTGCCGGCGCTGGTCGAGCGCAAGCACGTCCACGGCGATCTGCATGCGCATACCGACGCATCGGCCGGCCGTGACAGCCTGCGCGCGATGGCCGATGCGGCACGCGCACGCGGGTTCGCGTACCTGGCCATCACCGACCGGGCACCGCATGCCGGCGTCGACCGCGACAGCTTCGACTGGCTGGCCCGGCAACTCGACGAGATCGATCGCGTCAATGCGTCGTTCGACGATTTCGCGCTGCTCAAGGGGGTGGAGGCCGGCATTCGCGAGGACGGCAGTCTCGATGTGCCCGATGCGATGCTCGGCCGGCTCGATCTCGTGGTCGGTGCGGTACGCGACGGCTTCGCGCTGTCGCGCGACGCGCAGACCGCGCGCATGCTGCGCGCGATGGACCATCCGCATTTCACGATTCTTGCGCACCCGACGGGCCGCGTGCTCGGCGAGCGCGAGGCATGCGAACTCGACGTGCCGCGCGTGATCGCGCACGCCGCGGCGCGCGGCTGCTTCGTCGAACTCGATGCACAGCCGCGGCGGCTCGACCTGCCGGACATCTGGTGCCGTGAGGCCGCGAAGGCCGGCGTGCCGGTGGCGATCGGCTCGGAGGCGTGCAGCACGGACGAACTCGACAATCTCGCGTACGGCGTCGATCAGGCGCGGCGCGGCTGGCTCACGCGGCCCGACGTGCTGAATACGCGCACGCTCGCGCAGTTGAGGCCGCTGCTTGCACGCACGATGGGGGCGGACGGTGCGTCGAAGCGTAGCGGCGCGAAGGGCGAGTGAACGCGGCCGGCGCCGTGTGCCGCCAGCCGAAAGCCATCAGCCATGCGTGAGTGCGGTCACGTCATGCCAGCACGTCGGCCGCCGGCACATAGGGCAGGCCGAGCGCCAGCGCGACCGCTTCGTACGTGATGTGTCCGTCGCACACGTTCAACCCCGCGCGCAGATGCGGATCGTCGGTCATCGCCTGCTTCCAGCCTTTGTCGGCGAGCGCGAGCGCATGCCCGAGTGTCGCGTTGTTCAGCGCGAAGGTCGACGTGCGCGCGACTGCGCCGGGCATGTTCGCGACGCAGTAGTGCACGACGCCGTCGACGACGAAGGTCGGGTCCGCATGCGTCGTCGCATGTGAGGTCTCGAAGCATCCACCCTGATCGATCGCGACGTCGACGACGACCGCCCCGGTACGCATCGTCGCGATCATGTCGCGCGTGACGAGCCGCGGCGCCGACGCGCCCGGCACGAGCACCGCGCCGATTACCACATCGGCATCGCGCACGGCTTCGTCGATCGTGTGCGCATTCGAGCAGACGGTCGTGATCCGGTTGGCGAACACGAGGTCGAGCTGGCGCAGCCGGTTCACGTTGGTGTCGAGTACGGTGACGCGTGCGCCGAGGCCGACCGCCATCTGCAGCGCGCCGGTGCCCACCACGCCCGCGCCGAGCACGACGACATGCGCGGCCGGCACGCCGGGCACACCGGCCATCAGCAGACCGCGCCCGCCACGCGGGCTTTCGAGGTGGGTCGCCGCGACCTGGATCGACATGCGCCCGGCCACCTCGCTCATCGGCGCCAGCAGCGGCAGGCCGCCGCCCGGGCCCGTCACGGTTTCGTAGGCGATGCAGACGGCGCCGGACTTCACGAGCGCGGCCGCCTGTTCGGGATCGGGCGCGAGATGCAGGTACGTATAGAGGATCTGCCCGCGCCGCAACATCGCGCATTCCGCCGGCTGCGGCTCCTTGACCTTGATGATCATGTCGGCGCGCGCGAAGACTTCGTCGGCGCCGTCGCAGAGCGATGCGCCCGCGGCCGTGTAGTCGTGGTCGAGCAGGCCGATCGCCGTGCCCGCGCCGCGCTGCACCAGTACGCGATGGCCGTGTCGCGTCAGTTCGTGCGCGCCGGCTGGCGTGAGGCCGACACGGTATTCGTGGTTCTTGATCTCTTTTGGCACACCGATCAGCATGAGTCGCCTCCATGGCCTTCGTTATCGTTGTCGTGCAGGTGCGCGATGCGGCGAACGATGCACATGCGGCCGATCGCGCGGGGGCGTATCGATCGCAGTACTGGAATAACAGGGTAGTAGTGCGCGGAGGGAAGTCAAGCGGCCGGCCCGCGTGTGCCCGCGCGCACACTGCATCGCACCATGCGTCGTGGCGGGTTGCGACCGGAAGTCGCAATGCATGCGTCGCCGGGTTTCGGTATCGTCACGGGTGTCGCGGGCCGAGGCCGCGCGCCGGAACCTTGCCGGCAACACATCGAAATAACGACACAACGAGACGAGGACACTGACCGCCATGACCGGAGCGTATTTCATCGTGCCGACGCTTTGCGCAATCGCACTCATTCACGTTTACTGGGCGTTGGGCGGGCGGCGCGGCAAGGGAGCGGCCATTCCGGAGCAGGACGGCGTGCCGCTGCTGCGGCCGACCGCCATCGGCACGCTTGCCGTCGCGGCGGCGTTGCTGGGCGGCGCGTGCGTGGTCGCCGCGCGTGCCGGCTGGCTGGGGCTGAATCCGTATCACGGCGCGATCACGTTCGCGGTCGTTGCGCTCGCATTGATCTTCGCGGTGCGGGCCGTCGGCGATTTCCGTTATGTCGGCTTCTTCAAGCGGATTCGCGGGTCGCGTTTCGCGCGGATGGACTCGCTGTATTACTCGCCGCTTTGCGCGGCGCTGGCGCTGTCCATCGCATCGATGTTCTGGCCGTGGTGAGCGCGCGTCTCAGCGCGCAGGCGAATCCCTCTCCATAAGGCATTCCGCCGGCACGGCGTCGGTCAGCCTGTACCGTTTTCGGCGACGAAGAGCATGTGGCCTTGCCGATGCATGCGCTTCACGTCGACGTCGAGCATCACGGGCACGCCGCCGTGCGTGCCGACGGCCAGCGCCGTCCGGATGTCCGGCGACAGATGCACGTGATGACGGGCGCCGCCAGTTCTTTCTTCCAGGTACGCATGACGCGCGGAGGCCATCCGGCCGCCATGCGAACCGGCTCCCTCGGATGCCCCATGTGGCTGGAAAGAGACAGCCTTCGGCCACGCTCGACGCACAACAATCCTTTGCCTGACACGCACATCGCCCGGTAATCGCGCGATCCTTGTGCATTCTGGCTTCCGGATTTTTCAATTGTTGCGATTTTCAATGCATTGAATTGCATTGACGCCTCTTTTATTGGAACCGGTTCCATATATAATCCGCGGCTCTTGTCGCCGGATCCGAAAGAGGGTCGTGCACGTCGCGCTTGCTGTCGGCAAACGTCGCGTCTAAGTTGAATGAGGGTCATGAGCGATGAGGGGCAAATGCGGGCAGATGCCGGTATTTGTCAGATGATAAGGCCCGCGAGAGGTCGACCCGTGCGGTGCAGCCTGAACGGACGCGCTGCGCGGCTGCATGAAGGCGCTGCCGCGCGTTGCACGAGCGGTGCCTGCATCGAGGTTGTTCGCAACAGACGAAAGAACAGGACGGCCAGCCGCGTGCGGCATGGCTGCCATGCCGGACGTGCCGCATGCGGAGTGCGCGCGTCCGGGCCCCGATCCCCAACGATCAACATCCGACCATGTCCACGCCACCTGACAAACCCAACTCGCGCCGCCGTTTCCTGCGCACGTCGGTCGCGCTCGTGCCGATCGCGTCGGTCGCCGGCTGCGACCTGCGCTCGTCGTCGCAGTCCGCGACGACCGGCAACGCGCCCGGCGCATCGGCCAACGCCGAACGCGCTCCGTACAAGCCGACCTTCTTCGATGCGAAGGAATGGGCGTTCGTCCAGGCCGCCGTCGACCGGCTGATTCCGGCCGACGCCGAAGGCCCCGGCGCGCTCGAAGCGGGCGTGCCTGATTTCATCGACCGCCAGATGGAGACGCCGTATGCGCACGGCGCGACCTGGTACATGCAGGGGCCGTTCCAGCAGGGCGTGCCCGAGCTCGGCTATCAGTTGAAGCTGGTGCCGCGCGACATCTACCGGCTCGGCATCGCGGCGGTCAACCGCTATTGCGAGAAGACCCACGGCAAGGCGTTCGCGGATCTCGACGCGCCGACGCGCGACACCGTGCTCGGCGCGCTGGAGAAGGGCGGCGCGCAGATCGACGACGTGCCGCCCGGCGTGTTCTTCGGCCAGTTGCTGCAGAACACGCGCGAAGGCTACTTCTGCGATCCGGTGCATGGCGGCAATCACGACATGGCCGCGTGGAAGATGATCGGCTTTCCGGGTGCGCGCGCGGACTTCATGGATTTCGTCAACCAGAGCGGCAAGCCCTATCCGTACGGCCCCGTCTCGATCAACGGGGAGCGTAGCTGATGGCCGCAGAGAAAAAGCCGCATGTCGACGCGGTGATCGTCGGCTTCGGCTGGACCGGCGCGATTCTCGCGAAGGAACTGACCGAAGCGGGCCTGAATGTCGTCGCGCTCGAGCGCGGCGAGTATCGCGACACCTATCCGGACGGCGCGTATCCGAACACGATCGACGAGCTGACCTACAACATCCGCAAGAAGCTGTTCCTCGACCTGTCGAAGACGACCGTGTCGATCCGCCACGGCCTGCAGGACACCGCGCTGCCGTACCGGCAACTCGCCGCGTTCCTGCCGGGCGAAGGCGTGGGCGGCGCGGGGCTGCACTGGTCGGGCGTGCATTTCCGGATCACGCCGGAAGAGCTGCGCCTGCGCAGCCATTATGAAGAGCGCTACGGCAAGAAGTTCATCCCGGAAGGAATGACGATCCAGGACACGGGCGTGACCTACGACGAGCTCGAGCCGTATTTCGACTTCGCCGAGAAGGTGTTCGGCACGTCGGGGCAGGCGTACAAGGTCGGCGGCAAGGTGGTCGGCGACGGCAACGTGTTCGAAGCGAATCGCAGCGACAACTTCCCGCTGCCCGCGCAGCTCAATACCTATTCGGCGCAGCGTTTCTCCGACGCGGCCAAATCGCTCGGCCTGCATCCGTACCGGCTGCCGTCGGCGAACACGTCGGGGCCGTACACGAACCCGTACGGCGTGCAGATGGGCCCGTGCAACTTCTGCGGCTACTGCAGCGGCTACGCGTGCTACATGTACTCGAAGGCGTCGCCGAACCTGAACATCCTGCCCGCGCTGAAGCAGGCGCCGAACTTCGAGCTGCGCTCGAAGTGCCACGTGCTGCGCGTCGACCTCGACGACACGAAGAAGCGCGCGACGGGCGTCACCTACGTCGACCCGGCCGGGCGTGAAGTGCACCAGCCGGCCGATCTCGTGATCGTGGCCGCGTTCCAGTATCACAACGTGCACCTGCTGCTGCTGTCGGGCATCGGCAAGCCGTACGACCCGATCTCGGGCGAAGGCGTCGTGGGCCGCAATTTCGCGTACCAGAACCTGTCGACGATCAAGGCGTTCTTCGACAAGGACACCTACACGAACCCGTTCGTCGGCGCGGGCGGCAACGGCGTCGCGGTCGATGACTTCAACGCGGACAACTTCGACCACGGCCCGCTCGGCTTCGTCGGCGGCTCGCCGCTGTGGGTGAACCAGGCCGGCGTGAAGCCGATCAGCGGCATTGCGACGCCGCCCGGCACGCCGCAGTGGGGCTCGGCGTGGAAGAAGGCCGTCAAGGACAACTACGCACACACGATTTCGATGGACGCGCACGGCACCAACATGTCGTACCGCGACGTCTATCTCGACCTCGATCCGACCTATCGCGATTCGTACGGCCAGCCGCTGCTGCGGATGACGTTCGACTGGAAGGACAACGACATCAAGATGGCGCAGTACGTGACCGGGCAGATGAAGAAGATCGCGGAGGCGATGGGCCCGAAGGCGATCGGCGTGTCGACGCGCGAGTTCGGCAAGCACTTCGATTCGCGCGCATACCAGACGACCCACCTCGTCGGCGGCGCGATCATGGGCACCGACCCGAAGACGAGCGTGCTGAACCGCTACCTGCAATGCTGGGACGTGCACAACGTGTTCGTGATGGGCGCATCGGCGCTGCCGCAGGGCATCGGCTACAACCCGACCGGGATCATCGCGGCGCTGGCCTACTGGTCGGCGCGTGCGATCCGCGAGCAATACCTGAAAAATCCCGCGCCACTGGTGACCGTATGAAGACGACGATGAACCACAACGTCGCGCGCCGGATGTCGCGCGCGCTGGCGGCCGGTGCGGCCTGGGCCGCGTTCGGCTTCGCGGGCTCGACGGCCTTCGCGCAGCCGGCAGCACCCGCGGCGGCTTCCGGCCCGTCGGCCGCACCCGCGGCCCAATCCGCCGACGCGGCCCTGATCAAACGCGGCGAATACCTCGCGCGAGCGGGCGACTGTATCGCGTGCCACACCGCGAGCGGCGGCAAGCCGTTCGCGGGCGGGCTGAAATTCGATACGCCGATCGGCGGGATCTATTCGACGAACATCACGCCGGATCCGAAAACGGGCCTGGGCGGCTGGACGGTCGAGGACTTCACGCGCGCGGTGCGCGAGGGCGTGCGCAAGAACGGCGACACGATGTATCCGGCCATGCCGTTCCCGTCGTATGCACGCCTGACCGACGACGACATGAAGGCGCTGTACGCGTACTTCATGCACGGCGTCGCGCCCGTCGAGCACGAGAACCGCGCGGTCGACATCGTGTGGCCGCTGTCGATGCGCTGGCCGCTCGGGATCTGGCGCAAGATGTTCGCGCCGACGCCGAAGCCGTTCGACGCGGCGCCGTACACCGATCCGGTGGTCGCGCGTGGCGCGTATCTCGTGCAGGGTCTCGGCCACTGCGGCGCGTGCCATACGCCGCGCGCGGTGACGATGCAGGAGCGTGCGCTGACGGATGCCGGCGGCCTCGACTTCCTGGCCGGCGGCGCGGCGATCGACGGCTGGGTGCCGACGAGCCTGCGCGGCGAGCCGCGCACGGGCCTCGGCACGTGGACGGAAACCGAGATCGTGCAGTTCCTGAAGACGGGCCGCACGCTGCGCACGGCCGCGTTCGGCGGGATGACGGACGTGGTCGGTCACAGCATGCAGCACATGACCGACGACGACCTGAACGCGATCGCACGCTACCTGAAGACGCTGCCGCCGCGCGTGCAGGGCGAACAGCCGCACGTGTACGACGCGGCTGCCGCGAAGGCGCTGCAGACCGGCGATGCAAGCAAGCCGGGCGCGGCCGTCTATCGCGACAACTGCATGGCCTGCCACCGCAGCGACGGCCATGGCTACACGCGCGTGTTCCCGGCGCTCGCCGGTAACCCGGTCGTGCAGGGCGACGATCCGACCTCGCTGATCCACGTCGTGCTGGAAGGCAGTGCGCTGGAGGGCACGCGTACCGCGCCGTCGACGTTCACGATGCCGCCGTTCGGCTGGCGCCTGTCGGACCAGGAAGTCGCGGACGTGTCGAACTTCGTGCGCACGAGCTGGGGCAACACGGGGGCGCAGGTGACGGCCGCGCAGGTCGCGAAGGTGCGCAAGAGCGTGCCGTCGACCCGGCCCGAACCGCCGCCGGGCGCGCGCTTCCCGCAAGCGTCGCGCTGACGGGGCGCCGGCCCCGCCGTCCGATGTGCTTCAAGGCGCCGCCGCACCCGCGCGGCGCCTTTCATTGCGCCGGGGTTGCACCCCGCAAAGGCGCGCCACCGCGTGAAATTTTCGCGGTGGCGCGCCATTTTTCCGCCTCATCCCTTATCCTTCGTTCTTGAACCTTACTAAATAGTTACAAGAACTCGGGAGGGGGGATGCCTCATGACGTCAGCCTGATTGCGTTGCTCGCGGCCGGTTTCGGTCTCGCGATGGTCTTCGGTTATTTCGCGTCACTGCTGAAAATGCCGCCGCTCGTCGGCTATCTGCTCGCCGGGATCGTCATCGGTCCCGGTACACCCGGTTTCGTCGGCGACCTGTCGCTCGCGCAGCAGCTCGCCGAAGTCGGCGTGATGCTGCTGATGTTCGGCGTCGGCCTGCATTTCTCGCTCGGCGATCTCCTCGCCGTGCGCAAGATCGCGCTGCCGGGCGCGATCGTCCAGATTACGGTGGCCACGCTGCTCGGCGGCGGGCTCGCGCTCACCTGGGGCTGGAGCGTCGGTGCGGCGCTCGTGTTCGGGCTGGCGCTGTCGGTTGCGAGCACCGTCGTGCTGCTGCGCGCACTCGAAGGGCGCGGGCTGGTCGAGACGGTCAACGGGCGCATCGCGGTCGGCTGGCTCGTCGTCGAGGATCTCGTGATGGTGCTCGTGCTGGTGCTGCTGCCGCCCGTCGCGGGGCTGCTCGGCGGCACGCCGCCCGGCGACGCGCATGCGGCCGGCGGCAGCGTGTGGAGCACGCTCGGCGTCACGATGCTGAAAGTCGCGGCGTTCATCGCATTGATGCTGGTGGTCGGCAAGCGCGTGTTTCCGCGCATTCTGTGGCTCGTCGCGCGCACGGGTTCGCGCGAGCTGTTCACGCTGTGCATGATCGCGGCCGCGGTCGGCATCGCGTTCGGCGCGGCGAAGCTGTTCGACGTGTCGTTCGCGCTCGGCGCGTTCTTCGCCGGGATGATGATGCGCGAGTCGGAATTCAGCCGGCGCGCGGCCGACGAGACGCTGCCGTTGCGCGATGCGTTCTCGGTGCTGTTCTTCATTTCGGTGGGGATGCTGTTCGACCCGAAGATCCTGCTCGCGGAGCCGCTGCACGTGATCGAGGTTGCGGCGATCGTGCTGATCGGCAAGACGCTCGCGGCGGTCGCGCTCGTGATCGCGTTCCGCTATCCGCTGAATACCGCGCTGACGGTCGGCGCGGGTCTCGCGCAGATCGGCGAGTTCTCGTTCATCCTCGCGGGGCTCGGCCGCGCGCTCGGGCTGCTGTCGGCCGAGGGGCAGAGCCTGATTCTGGCGGTCGCGCTGATCTCGATCGCGATGAATACGCTGCTGTTCGCGATGATCGATCCGGCGCTCGCGTGGATCCGCAAGCATTCGGCGTTCGCGCGCAAGCTCGAGGCCCGTGACGATCCGCTCGCCGCGCTGCCGATGTCGACGCCGCAGACGCACCTGACCGGGCAGGTCGTGATCGTCGGCTACGGCAAGGTCGGCACGCGGATCGCACACGCGCTGGACGAGCGCGGCATCGCGTATGTCGTCGTCGAGCAGAATCGCGAGCTCGTCGAGAAGCTGCGCGAGGAAGGCGTCGCGGCCGTGTCGGGCGATGCGATCGAGCCGATCGTGCTCGTGCAGGCACATATCGCGCGCGCCGGGATGCTGGTCGTCACGCTGCCCGACGTGTTCGACGTGCGGCAGATCGTCGAGATCTCGCGCACGCTCAACCCGACGCTCGAAGTCGTGTTGTGTACCAACAGCGGGGACGAGGCGGCGCTGCTGTCGAACGAGGGCATCGGCACCGTGTTCATGGGCGAGACCGAGCTCGCGCGCGGGATGACCGAGCACGTGCTCGGCCGGATGGTGAAGCCGGCTGCGGCCGCGCATTGACCGCACGCGGCATCGCGCCGCGCACCGGGCAGGGCGCGGCGGCCCGGGCGGCCGCCGGCCCCGCGTCTCGCTTCACGATCAGTAGAACGTCTCCAGCGTCAGTTCCTGCGCCATCACGCGATTGCCAGCCAGCAGGCCGCCATCGACGGGCAGCGCGACGCCCGTGATGATCCGTGCGGCCGGCGAGCACAGAAACAGCGCGGCCTGTGCGACGTCGTCCGGCGTCGCGAAATCGTCGAGCGGATACCACTTCCTCAATTGCTCGAACACCTGCGGGTTGCGCTGCACGCGCGCTTCCCATGCGGGCGTCTTCACGGTGCCCGGCAGCACGATGTTCGCGCGCACGCCGTCGCGGCCGTATTCGATCGCCAGCGATTTCGTGTAGCTGATCAGCCCGGCCTTCGCCGCGCTGTACGCCGGATGCCCGAGCGCATGCACGCCGTTGACCGAACCGATGATCGCGATCGCGCCGCGCCCGCGCGCGCGCATGCCGGGCAGCACGGCTTCGACGCTCACGTAGGTGGCCGTCAGGTTCGCGTCGAGATCCGTGCGCCAGGTGGCCGGCGTCGTGTCGCGCAGCGTGGTCGATGCGGCCGTGCCCGCGTTCGCGACGAGCACGTCGACTTGCGGATGCGATTCGAGCATCGAACGCAGCCGCTCGGCGTCGGTCAGGTCGTCGACGACCGGTGTCGCGCGCGCATCGCCGAGCGTATCGAGGAAGCGGTTGAGCGCCGCGCGGTCGCGATCGAGCGCGAGCACGCGGTCGCCGGCCGCGAGGAAGGTGCGGCACAGCGCCTGGCCGATGCCGCCGGCGGCGCCCGTCACGAGGGTGGTGCGTGTCATGTCGGCTCCTTGAGATGGCTCACAGACCGAGCGCGGCGCGCGCCTGTTTTTCGTTGTCGCGCGTGATCAGCGTGCCGGACGTCAGCACGAGCGGCGGCGGCGCCTGGTTCTTCGTGATCCAGTCGACCATGTTGACGCTCGTCTGGTAGCCGTGCTGGCGCGGATTCAGCAGGATCGAGCCGTAGAAACCCGTCGGCTTCGGCTTCGCGAATTCGTTGAGCGCGACCTGGCTGCCGTTGATGCCGACCGCGACCATCGCGTCGGCGCCGATGCCGCGCCCCTCGGCGGCGCGCACCGCGCCGACCGTCGTGTCGTCGTTCGAGCCGAACGCGACCCAGCGCTTGAAATTCGCATGCTTGGTGAGTGCGATGTTCGCCGCGTTGAATGCGCCTTCGGTGTCGGCCGTCATTTCGGGCGCGTCGATCACGTTCGCGGCCGGAAAGCCGGCGGCCTTGAGCGCGTCGACCGCGCCGGTCGTGCGCTCTTTCGCGGTCGGCAACTGGTCGTACGCGATCCGGATGACGCCGACCTCGGCCGGGTTCCAGCCGCGCCGCTTCGTCTCGTCCGCGATCGCCTGGCCGACCTGCTGGCCGATCTTGTACGCGGAGATGCCCATGTGCGGCACGCCCGGGAGCGGCGCGCCGTGGCCGTCGACGAGCTGATCGTCGACCGACATCAGCTTGATCCCCGCGCGCCTGGCCTTCGCGGCGATGCCGGGGCCGAGCTTCACGTCGGGTGCGCAGATGATCACGCCCTGCGCCTTTTGCGCGGCGAGGCTGTCGAGCGCGGTCGATACCTTTTCGCCGCTCGGCGTCGCGATCTTGATCAGCGTGAAGTGCTTTTCCTTCGCCGCCTGGTCGGCGAAGCGCCATTCGTCCTGGAACCACGGATCGTCCGGCTGTTTGACGAGGAAGCCGATTTTTACGTCGGCGGGGTCGGCGGCATGGGCGGGTACCCCGCCGACCAGTGCCGCGCTCGCAATGGCCAGTGCGAGCGTCTTCCAGTGGAATCGCATGCGTCTCTCTCCTTTGTTGTAGTCGCGCACGCGGGCAGGGCTGCCCGACGCGCGGAAAAATTGTAGGAGGAGGGAGCGGGAACGCTCAAATGATGCGCGGCGTTCCTAGAAAGTGGGACGGTGCCCGATGGCGGGGGTGTGTGGAGGCGACGAGGCTGTCGGGGCATCACGCGAGCGTCGGGGGCCGGCGCGTCGCGCGAACCGCATCGATCATCCCGCCGCCGTGTTTGCCTGCGCCGGCGCTCTCGACGGCGCGGCAGTCTTCAGCGGCGAGGCAGTTTTCGGCGCCGCAGCCGTCCTGGCTGGTACAGCCGCTTTCGGCGCCGCCACCGTCTTCTGCGGCGCAACAGCCTTCGCCGGCGGCGTCCTTTCGGGCTCGACCGGCGCGTCGGGCGGCACGCCGAGCAACTGCAGCGAGCCGCTCGTGACCGACGCGAACACCGGGCCGGCCACCGTGCCGCCGTAGTAGCCCTTGCCGCGCGGCTCGTCGATCATCACCGCGACGATCAGGCGCGGGTTGCTCATCGGCGCCATCCCCGCGAACAGCGCGCGGTATTTGCCCTTCGCATAGGTCGCGCCGACCTGCTTGCGTGCGGTACCCGTCTTGCCGCCGATCCGGTAGCCGTCGACGCGCGCGCGGCGCCCCGTGCCGCCTTCGCCGACTGCCATCTCGAGCATCGAGCGGATCGACGCGGCCGTTTGCGCCGACGTCACGCGGTGGCCGCGATGCGCGTCGATCGTCTGCTGGTCGGTGCCGTTCTTCAGCAGCGACACGGGGTGCAGCGTGCCGTCGCCCGCATAGGCCGTGTAGGTTTGCGCGATCTGCAGCAGCGACATCGACAGGCCGTAGCCGTACGCCATCGTCGCCTGTTCGATCGGCCGCCAGCGCTTGTAGCCGCGCAGCCGGCCCGACGCGACGCCCGGGAACGTCAGTTCCGGCGCGCGGCCGATCCCGTATTCCTGGTATTTGTTCCAGATCGTTTCGGCGGGCAGGTTCAGCGCGAGCTTCGCGAGCGCGACGTTACTCGACTTCTGCAGGGCCTGCGAGACCGTCAGCGAGCCGTGGTTCGACGTGTCGTGGATCACGGCCGGGCCGATCTTGTAGGTGCCCGGCGATGTGTTGATGATCGTGTTCGGCGTGACCTTGCGCTCGTCGATCGACAGCGCGACGACGAGCGGCTTGATCGTCGAGCCCGGTTCGAACGTGTCGATCACCGCACGATTGCGCAACTGCTGGCCGGTGAGGCGCGCGCGGTCGTTCGGGTCGAAGGTCGGGTAGTTCGCGAGCGCGAGGATCTCGCCGTTCTGCGCGTCGAGCACCACGACGCTGCCGGCCATCGCGTTGTTCTCGACCACGGCCGCCTTGAGCTGGCTGAACGCGAGCTGCTGGATGCGGCGGTCGATCGTCAGTTCGATCGTCGCGCCGTGCTGCGCCGGGACGAGCGGGCGCGTGTCCGACACGATGCGGCCGAGCCGGTCGCGAATCACCTCGCGCTGCCCGGAGGTGCCCACCAGGCGTGCATTCGCCGCGAGCTCGACGCCTTCCTGGCCCTTGTCCTCGATGTTGGTGAAGCCGACCACGTGCGCGGCCGATTCGCCTTCCGGGTAGAAGCGCTTCGAATCGGCGATCTGCGTGATGCCGTCGATCGCGAGCTTGTCGAGCTTGCCCGCGGTGTCCGCGTCGACCTGCCGCTTGAGCAGCACGAAGGTCTTGTCGTTGCCGAGGCGCCGCTTGACCTCGACGAGCGGCATGTCGAGCAGCTTCGAGATCTGCGGGTAGTCGGTGTCGGCAACCTGCTTCGGGTTCGCCCAGATTTCATAGGTCGACAGGCTGACGGCGAGCATCGCGCCATTGCGGTCGACGATGCTGCCGCGCGTCGCGTCGAGTTCGATCGTGCGCTGGTAGCGCTTCTGGCCCTGGCCGACGTAGAACTCCTTGTTCGCGACTTGCACCCAGAAGGCGCGGCCGATCAGCGCGGCGAACGCGAGGAACACGATGATCACGATCAGCTTCGAGCGCCACATCGGCAGGCGCGACGCGAGCATGGGGTTCTTGGTCGCGGCCGCGTACGGATCGGCGGGGTGGGTCTTCTTTTTCACGCTCATGCAATGGCCGGGTCGGGCCGCCGAAGGGCGGCTAGTCAGTCTGAATAATGCGATTGTAATAAATGAGTAAACACCGTGTGGGGAAAGTGTGTTCCGGCCCCGAGGAAAAGCGAGTGTCGGTGCGCCGGCAAAGAGCGGAATCGGGGAGGAAAGGCGGGAGATACCGCACTGCACCGACACGACGCAGCCGGCGATGCAAGGCGGGCGATTCGCTGCGTGTCGATCCGGGTATGCGATTTCGGGGATAGCCGATGCCGGCCGTCCCCGGTGTGCGATCAATTGCCCGGATCGCGGTTATTTATTTGAACCGGAAAATGAAAACGCCCCGATATGGGGCGCCGTTAATGCTGAATATCGAAACGAATATCGTTGAAGCCGGAATAAACCCGAAAACCGCAGACGAATTACATCGATAATTTCTATCTGGCGACGGAAATGAATTCATGGTATTCCGGCTCGCTGGTGCAACGATCGACGGCCTGCAGCCGCCACGCGCCGGGGTGATCGCCGGCGAGTACGGCGGGGCCCTGTTCGCGCTGCGTTGCATCGAACGACAGTCCCTTCAGCTGGCACACGGCATTCCCGCCGTCGGCCGCGCAGAGCGCCATCGCGCCCTCGACATCGCGAACCTTGCCCCAGGTCGGAAGATCCATGCCCTGATGTGCCTCGCGCGACCACAGCCCCTCGTCGGTATCGACCCACAGTACCGCGAAGGAATGCCGGGTTGCCGATTCGCTGCCATTAATCCGAATGGTGAGGCGCATTGTGATCGTCTCCTAAAAAAATTGACACATTCGACCGTTTTGACTTGAACAGTCTAGATAGACTGGTGTGAAACGCAAGTGATAAACCGCAATAAATCCGTATTGAGTTCATTGCGGTTTCAGATGGAACGACGTCTGACGATTCACGGTTATTACGGTGGCGCGCGCAAACACGCGCGCACCGGCGATCGCGGCCCCGATGGGGGCCGGGGCGATCATCGAGACATGGGATGACTTGGCCGCGAGGCGCGTCGATCTGTCGCGTGCGGCCGGCCGCGGAAACCGGGCCGACCGAGGCGGCACTGCACCGTCGGAAGGCGGCCAGATCGGATGTCGCGGCGTTTTGACGGCGCGGCCGGGACGACAGACTCCGACAATCGCGTACAAATCGGCACACTTTCACGAAACTTTCGGGACAGACTTGCCTGCGGTCGGGCCCCACACTGGGATCTTCCCGATCCAGTGCCGCGGACGCCCGTCCTCGGCGGCTGCCGCCGCCTCGTGCCAGAGACGCGATCGACGCGATCGCGGGCCGCACGCCCGATCGGGACTGCCGGGGCGCGCGTCAGGCCCCGGCCCGGCCGGTGAGCCGTGCGCAGCCCGCAACCGCGGGCGTCGCGCCGCCCGGCCGACTCTTCGAAGGAGACTATCGTGCTGATCTGGAAAACCGCGTTGTCGCTCAACTGGCGGACGAGCCTCGTGTCGCCGGCCAGCGCACCGGTCGCGGCGGCGAACGTCGGGCGGCTGGTGTTGACCGGCGCAACCGGCTTCATCGGCAGTACCGTACTGACGGCGCTCGTCAATGCGGGGCTGCTCGACCGCGTCGTCTGCGTCGTGCGTGCGCAGGATCGCGGCCACGCCGTCGCGCGGCTGCGCGAGGCGGCGCTGCGAGCGGGGCTGGCGCCGTACTGGGCGTCGCGCCTGACCGATGCGAACGTGATCGCCGGTGCGCTCGGCGACGTCTGGCAGGGCGCCGACGCGTCACGCCTCGCCGCCGCGACGCACGTGATTCACTGCGCGGGCCATGCGTCGCCGGCCGACGGCGCGCACCTGCGGGCCGACATTGCCGATGCGGTGCGCTTCGCCGAACGCTTCGCACGGGCGCCGCGCCTGCAGCGCTTCGTGTATGTCGGCACCGCCTACGCGCATGCGGGCCGCGGCGGGATCGTGCAGGAAGAGACGGCGGGCGACGCGGCGAACGACGTCGCGCGCGACGAGGAAGGCTTGCCGGGCGCGGTGCTCGCGGCGGACTACCTGCACGCGAAGGCGCAGACCGAGCAGCGCCTGCGCGCGCTCGGGCTGCCGCTCGTCGTGGTGCGGCCGTCGCATGTGGTCGGCCACACGGTGCTCGGTACGCGACCCGCGCCGAATTCGTTCTGGATGTTCCGCCTGGCGCATGCCGCGCGCCGCTTCACCGCGCGGCCGATGACGCGTATCGATATCGTGTCGGTGGACGACGTGGCGCGCGCGACGATGCTGCTGGCCGTCAAGCCGACGCTCGCACACGACCTGTATCACGTGTCGGCCGGCGACGAGGCGCCGCAGGTCGCGCAGATCGTGCGTGCGATGGACGAGGCGGCGGGGATGACCGGCGCGCCGCGCTACGCGGCGTGCGCGCCGGCCGAGTTGCCGCTCGTGGTGCGCGATGTGCTCGGGCGGACCGATCCGGCCCTCGAGCGCGTGATCGGCCGGGCACTGCAGCGTTGCGGGGAATTCGCGACGGTCGATCGCGTGTTCGACAACCGCCGCGTGCGCGACGAAATCGATTTCGAGCCGTTGCCGTTCATCGACTACGTCGAGGCGTGCATGCGCACGTCGCGCGGCGTGGCCGTGACCGAGCTGATGCGCGGCGCGGTGCACTGATCGCCCGCGCTGCACCGGCCCCGTTTCCGCCGCTGGCGGGAACGGGGGCCGTTGTCACGTGTTGCCGCCGAGCTCGATGAGCCGGTCGAGCGCGCGATAGATGTCTTCGAGGCCGTCCTGGCCGAACCGCGACTCGAGCTGCCGATACTGCTCGTCGATCCGCGGACCGATTTCCGTGACCAGTTTCCTGCTTTGCGGCGTCAGGCTGACCAGCAGCCGGCGCTGATCCTCCTGCGCGCGTGTGCGCGTGATCAGGCCGTCGCGCTCCATCCGTTCCAGCACGCCCGTGAGGCTCGGGCTGAGGATGCAGCAGCGTCGCGCGATCTGTCCCGCTTCGAGCGCATGCGCCGGTTCGCCGTCGAGCACGCGGATGATCCGCCATTGCTGTTCGGTCAGCGCGAATTCCTTGAGAATGGGGCGAAACAGACCCATCAGCGTTTCGCGGGCCTCGAGCAGCAGCATGGCCAGGTTGCGATGGTCGAGCGTACGGTTCATCGGGGTGAGCAGTGGACGGGGACGCATCAATCTTAACAGCCGCCGGTAGTGAATTTCGCATATCAGGGTAATCGAGGTTGTCAGCGCCCGATTGTTTACTTAAGATGTTAACTATTGACGATGCGCCGCGACGCGCGGCAGGGGAATGACGCATGGAGCTGTCTTGCACGACCGCCGCGGCGCCGCCGTTGCCGGTCGCCATCGGTACCGTCTACGGTGCGCTGCTCAACGAGCGCGCGGCGCTCGACGCGCTCGGCGATGCCGTGAACGCGCCGCCTTACGGCCGCCCGCCGCAGGCGCCGATCCTGTACATCAAGCCCGCCAATACGCACGCGGCCGACGGCGCGGCCGTCGTCGTGCCGGCCGGCGTCGACGCGCTGGAGATCGGCGCGTCGGTGGCCGTGGTGTTTTCGCGCCGCGCGACCCGCGTGCCGGCCGAACGGGCGCTCGACTACGTGCACGGCTTCACGCTCGCGAGCGACGTGTCGGTGCCGCATCCCGATTACTACCGTCCGGCCGTGCGCTTCAAGTGCCGCGATGGCTTCTGCCCGCTGGGCCCGGCCATCGTGCCGGCCGCCGCGCTGGGCGATGTCGACGCGATCGGCCTGACCGTGCGGATCGACGGCGCGGTGGCCGTGTCTGCCTCGACTGCCACGCTGATTCGCCCCGTGCGCGAACTGATCGCCGACGTGACGGCCTTCATGTCGTTCGACGCGGGCGATGTCCTGCTGCTCGGCGTCGCGGGCGGCGCACCGCGCGCCCGCGCGGGCAGCACGATCGAGATCGCCGCCGCCGGCATCGGCACGTTGCGGCACACGCTGATGGCGGAGGAAGCACGATGAAAACCGCACGCGTCATTTACAACGGCGCCCTGCATGCGGCCGAACCGGCCGGCGACGGCGCGATCCGCCTCGATACGGGGCGTGTCGTCGCGGAAGAGGGGGTCGCATGGCTGCCGCCCGTCGCGCCGCGTACGACGTTCGCGCTCGGCCTCAACTATGCCGACCACGCGAAGGAACTCGCGTTCAAGGCGCCGAGCGAGCCGCTGATCTTCCTGAAGGGGCCGAACACGTTCATCGGACACCGGTCGCGCACCGTGCGCCCGGCGGATGCGACCCACATGCATTACGAGTGCGAGCTGGCCGTCGTGATCGGCCGTCCGGCGCGCAACGTGAGCCGTGCGCAGGCGATTGACTATGTAGCCGGTTACACGGTCGCGAACGACTACGCGATCCGCGACTATCTCGAGAACTACTACCGCCCGAACCTGCGCGTGAAGAACCGCGACACCTGCACGCCGCTCGGGCCGTGGTTCGTCAGCCGCGACGAGATCGGCGACGCGGGCGACCTGACGCTGCGCACGACGGTGAACGGCCAGGAGACGCAGCGCGGCAGCACGCGCGACATGATCTTCGACGTGCCGGCGCTGATCGAGCACATCAGCGGCTTCATGACGCTCTCGCCGGGCGACCTGATCCTGACCGGCACGCCCGAGGGGCTGGCGGATACGAAGCCGGGCGACGAGGTCGTCACCGAGATCGAAGGGATTGGCCGGCTCGTGAACACGATCGTCGGCGAAGCAGACTACTATCGCGCCGGCTGAGCCCGTCGCCCAAGGAGAGAGCATGACCATCAAGCACTGGATCGACGGCCGCGAAGTCGAAAGCCGCGAGACGTTCACGACGCTGAATCCCGCGACGGGCGACGTGATCACCGACGTCGCATCGGGCGGCGAGGCCGAAGTCGACGCGGCCGTGCGCGCCGCGAAGGAAGCGTTCCCGAAATGGGCGAACACGCCCGCCAAGGAGCGCGCGAAGCTGATGCGCAAGCTCGGCGAGCTGATCGAGAAGAACGTGCCGATGCTCGCGGCGCTGGAGACGCAGGACACCGGCCTGCCGATCGCGCAGACGAGCAAGCAGCTGATCCCGCGCGCGTCGGAGAACTTCAACTTCTTCGCGGAAGTGTGCGTGCAGATGAACGGGCGCACCTATCCGGTCGACGACCAGATGCTGAACTACACGCTGTACCAGCCGGTCGGCGTGTGCGCGCTGGTGTCGCCGTGGAACGTGCCGTTCATGACCGCGACGTGGAAGACGGCGCCGTGCCTCGCGCTCGGCAACACGGCCGTGCTGAAGATGTCGGAGCTGTCGCCGCTGACGGCCGACCAGCTCGGCCGCCTCGCGCTCGAAGCCGGCATCCCGCCGGGCGTGCTGAACGTCGTGCAGGGCTATGGCGCGACGGCCGGCGATGCGCTGGTGCGCCATCCGGACGTGCGTGCGGTGTCGTTCACCGGCGGCACCGTCACCGGCAAGCGGATCATGGAGCGCGCCGGTCTCAAGAAGTATTCGATGGAACTCGGCGGCAAGTCGCCGGTGCTGATTTTCGACGACGCCGATTTCGACCGCGCGCTCGATGCGTCGCTGTTCACGATCTTCTCGATCAACGGCGAACGCTGCACGGCCGGCTCGCGGATCTTCGTGCAGCGCACGATCTACGATCGCTTCGTGCAGGAATTCGCGCGCCGCGCGAACAACCTGATCGTTGGCGATCCGTCCGATCCGGCCACGAATCTCGGCGCGATGATCACGCGTCAGCACTGGGAGAAGGTGACGGGCTATATCCGCATCGGCGAGCAGGAAGGCGCGCGCGTGGTCGCGGGCGGCGCGGACAAGCCGGCGGGCCTGGCCGACCATCTGCGCAACGGCAACTTCGTGCGGCCGACCGTGCTGGCCGACGTCGACAACCGGATGCGCGTCGCGCAGGAAGAAATCTTCGGGCCGGTTGCGTGCCTGATCCCGTTCGAGGACGAGGAGGAAGGGCTGCGGCTCGCAAACGACACGTCGTACGGCCTGGCTTCGTACATCTGGACGCAGGACGTCGGCAAGGTGCATCGCCTCGCGCGCGGCATCGAGGCCGGGATGGTGTTCGTGAACAGCCAGAACGTGCGCGACCTGCGCCAGCCGTTCGGCGGCGTGAAGGAATCGGGCACCGGGCGCGAGGGCGGCGAGTACAGTTTCGAGGTATTCGCGGAGATCAAGAACGTGTGCATCTCGATGGGTTCGCACCACATTCCGCGCTGGGGCGTGTAACGCTTGGGTCGTCGGGCAGCACGGAAGAACCATACGGAGACTTGAACGATGGGCAAACTGTCCCTCGCCGCGAAGATCACGCACGTGCCGTCGATGTACCTGTCGGAATTGCCCGGCAGGCATCACGGCTGCCGCGAAGCGGCGATCCGCGGCCATCAACTGATCGGCGAGCGCTGCCGCGCGCTCGGCGTCGACACGATCGTCGTGTCGGACGTGCACTGGCTCGTCAACGCCGGCTATCACGTGAACTGCAATGCGCAGTTCTCGGGCACGTACACGAGCAACGAGCTGCCGCATTTCATCCGCGACATGCAGTACGCGTATCCGGGCAACCCGGCGCTCGGCCAGTTGATCGCCGAGACGGCCAGCGAGCGCGGGATCGCAACGCGTGCGCACGAGATCGACAGCCTCGAACTCGAATACGGCACGCTCGTGCCGATGCGCTACATGAACGCCGACCAGCACTTCAAGGTCGTGTCGATCGCCGGCTGGTGCATGTGGCATCAGCTCGACGAAAGCCGGCGCTTCGGCGAGGCGCTGCTCGAAGCGATCGAGAAGAGCGATTCGAACGTCGCGTTCCTCGCGAGCGGGTCGCTGTCGCATCGCTTCAACGACAACGGCAGCCCCGAGGAATCGATCCACCAGATCAGCCGCGAATTCTTCCGGCAGGTCGACCTGCGCGTGGTCGAGCTGTGGAAGCAGGGCGATTTCAAGACCTTCTGCGCGATGCTGCCCGAGTACAACACGCATTGTCACGGCGAAGGCGGGATGCACGACACCGCGATGCTGCTCGGCTTGCTCGGCTGGGATCGCTACGATAAACCCGTCGAGATCGTCACCGACTATTTCGCGAGTTCGGGTACCGGGCAGATCAATGCGATCTTTCCGTTGTCCTGATCACTACGCCACGCATTCGACAGGAGACTCGCCATGCCCCATATCGTCGTCGAATACACCGCGAACATCCGCGACGACGCGCGTATTCCCACGCTGCTGCGCACGATCAACGAAACGCTGATCGCGCAGGGCGGCGTGTTCCCGACGGGCGGCATCCGCTCGCGCGCGATCGAACTGCACGACTACTGCGTCGCCGACGGCACGGAGGACGACGCATTCGTCCACGTGACGCTGAAGATCGGCTCGGGCCGCACCGACGCGCAGAAGAAGGCCGCGTGCGACGCGCTGTTCGACGCGGTCAACGCGCATTTCGCGGCGCTGTACGCGAAACGCTACCTCGCGCTGTCGATGGAACTGACCGAGTTCAGCGAAAGCGGCTCGTACAAGCACAACAACATCCATGCCCGCTACAAGCGGGCCGGCTGAACCCCATTCCCGATCCGACCATGCTCGAACCCGCCATCATCGACCAGCTCGCGCAGCGTCTGCACGACGCCGAGCGCGAACGCAAGCAGATCCGCCAGATCTCGCTCGACCATCCCGACATCACGATCGACGACGCGTATGCGATCCAGCGCGCGTGGGTGGCCCTCAAGCTCGCGGAAGGCCGCACGCTGAAGGGGCACAAGATCGGCCTCACGTCGAAGGCGATGCAGAATACGTCGCAGATCGACGAGCCCGACTACGGCGCGCTGCTCGACGACATGTTCTTCGCCGACGGCGGCACGATTCCCACTGGCCGCTTCATCGTGCCGCGCGTCGAGGTCGAACTCGCGTTCGTGCTCGGCAAGCGGCTGACGGGCCCCGACTGCACGATCTTCGACGTGTACGACGCGGTCGACTACGTCGTGCCCGCGCTCGAGATCATCGACGCGCGCAGCCAGTCGATCGACCCCGACACGAAGCGTCCGCGCAAGGTGTTCGACACGATCGCCGACAACGCGGCGAACGCGGGCGTCGTGATCGGCGGGCGGCCCGTGAAGCCGCAGGACGTCGACCTTCGCTGGGTTGCGGCGATCATGTCGCGCAACGGCGTGGTCGAGGAAACGGGCGTCGCGGCCGGCGTGCTGAACCATCCGGCGAACGGCGTTGCGTGGCTCGCGAACCGGCTCGCGCGCTTCGACGTTGCGCTGGAGCCGGGGCAGATCGTGCTTGGCGGCTCGTTCACGCGGCCGTGCGCGGCGCGGCAGGGCGACACGTTCAGCGTCGACTACGGTCCGCTCGGGACGATCCAGTGCTACTTCGAATGAGGTGAGCGAACGATGCAGATGCCTTCGAATGTCTTCAAGGCCGCGCTCGCGCGCGGCGATGCGCAAATCGGGCTGTGGCTCGGGCTCGCGAATCCGTACAGCGCCGAGGTGGTTGCGGGCGCCGGTTTCGACTGGTTGCTGATCGATGGCGAGCATGCGCCGAACACGGTGCCGACGATCCTCGCGCAACTGCAGGCGATCGCGCCGTATCCGTCGCATCCGGTCGTGCGCGTGCCGTGGAACGACCCGGTGATCGTCAAGCAGGTGCTCGATCTCGGCGCGCAGACGTTGCTCGTGCCGATGGTGCAGAGCGCGGATGAGGCGCGCGCGGCGGTGGCGGCGACGCGTTATCCGCCGCATGGGATTCGTGGTGTCGGCAGCGCGCTGGCGCGTGCGTCGCGGTGGAATCGTGTCGGCGATTACCTGCATCGCGCGAATGACGAGATGGCCGTGCTCGTGCAGGTCGAGACGCGGGCGGGGCTTGATGCGATCGATGCGATCGCGCGGGTCGAAGGTGTGGACGGCGTGTTCATCGGGCCGGCGGATCTGGCCGCGGACCTTGGGCATCTCGGCAATCCCGGGCATCCGGATGTGCAGGCGGCAATCGACGTCGCAATCCGGACGATCAAGGCGGCAGGCAAGGCGCCGGGGATCCTGAGCGCGGATGAGGCGGCCGCGCGGCGTTATCTGGAAGCGGGGGCGCTGTTCGTCGCAGTGGGTGTCGATACGACACTGCTGGCGAGGAGTGCGGAGCGGTTGGCTGCGCAGTTCAAGGGGAAGGGCGGCGAGGCCGTGAAGAAGGGGGACGGGACGTATTGAGCCACGCGGGGTGTCGTCGAAATAATAAGGGCTTCATCAAATTTCGATTATTGCGATTTTCGTTTATTTCGAATAGACTGGTGCGACTCTGAAACCCTCGATTGGAGAGCGCGATGCCCCATACCCCGACACCCGACATGATCTTGCCCGTCGAGCGCGAGATGCAGGCGGCTGTCGAAGGGCAGCGCACGCTGGCGGCGTATCTCGCAACGCGAACCGATACACAGCGCATTCAGATCTTTGATGACGAGAATCGAGCGCATCAGGTTGAGCTCCCGACGTCCGCGCTTCGGCTGTTGGTCGATATTCTCGCGGAGCTGGCCGATGGCAACGCGGTCAAGGTCGTACCGGTTCACGCGGAATTGACGACTCAGGAAGCGGCGGATTTGCTCAATGTTTCTCGCCCGCACTTGATCAAGCTGCTTGAATCGAATGCGCTGCCGTATCACCGGACGGGTAAGCATCGTCGTGTGCGTTTTTCCGATCTGATGCATTACAAGGCAGCGCGCGATCAGGCGAGTGCCGATGCAATGGACGAGTTGAGCAGGCAGGCTCAGGAGTGGCGGATGGGCTACGAATGACGAGTTCGCCATTCACGGCCGTCTACGATGCCTGTGTGCTTTATCCCGCGCCGCTTCGCGATTTTCTGATGCGGCTGGCGTTGAGTGGATGCTTCCGGGCTCGCTGGAGCGCGCATATTCGCAACGAGTGGAAGCGTAACCTCTTGCGCAACCGCCCCGACTTGAGCGCCGAGCAGCTTGATCGGACGTCGTGTCTGATGGATCGGGCAATACCCGATGCTGTGGTGACCGGATATGAATCGCTGATCGATGGGCTTACGCTGCCTGATGCCGATGATCGGCACGTACTCGCGGCTGCAATCCGTTGCAACGCCAGCGTGATCGTGACGTTCAATCAGAAGGATTTCCCGGATGAAGGGCTGTCGCCGTACGGCGTCGAGGCTCAGCACCCCGACGAGTTCGTCGACAATCTTTTCGATCTTGAACCTGCGGCGGTCGTTGCGGCTGCGCGGCGGCAACGAGAAACGCTCAAGTATCCGCCAGTGACCGTAGATCGATATCTGGAGATCCTGCAACGTCAAGGCATGGTTCAGACCTGCAAAGCACTCGAAGCCTATCGGGCAATTCTTTGAGTGGGTGTCGTGCGGCGCGCTGGTTCAATGATTCTGCGCGATCCGTTTGCTATGCCGCGCTTCGACGCTCCGCCCACCTTCCATATACCTCCCCCAACGCCCGCCGGATCATGTCGATGAACGCGCTCGCATTGTCGTACCCGAGATCGAGCGCGATCGTCGTCATCGGCGCGCCATCGGCAATCCTTTCCAGCGCCCGCAGCAGCCTGGCCTGCCGTCGCGACTGCGCGAACGTCAGCCCCGACTCGGTGACGAAGCGGCGATACGTCGTCCGTGGGCTGATGTCGGCCCATCCCTCCAGCTACCGGCTGTCCACGAGGTTCGTGGCCAGCGCGTTGGCGATCTTCATGGGCCGTTGGTTCTGCGGCCGCATGCGCCACGGCGCCCCGGATCGTGCGAGGCCTTGCCAACCTCAATGCTGCACTGATCTGAGGACGGTTAGAATCGCGCTGGAGAACCCATCTCATGCCAATGAAAAAGAGTGTGCTCGTGACGGCCGCCATTGCAACGCTGAGTCAGCGAAGCGTGACCATCGATAGGGCGTAAGTGCATCTGAAGTGGCTGATATCCCTGCGGTGAATCTGAGTAACCGAGCATTTGAATTGCCTCATGGCGATGCTATTTAATACAGTGGCCGTCCGAAAGATATGCCAGATACATTCAGGCGCAGGAATCGACGGATGAGCAAGAATCAAGACATCCAACATGCAGATACGCAACCAATGCCCGGGTTTGTGTTGCTGTTCGTCGACCGCCTGTCGGCCACGATGCCGAACGGTTCGACCTACGCGTCAAATGGTGGCGGTATCGGTGGCACTGACGGGTCGGGCCGCGCATGAATTTTTTGATTGATGCATTGCGCTTCTCCGTCGCCACTTTACTGCTTGTCACCACGGCGCATGCAGGCGCCCTGACTTCCGTCGATCATCCGTGGACCACTGCTACGTCTGATCTCCCTCGCGACGAAAAACTGCCGCTCTTCGATCCACATCGAAAGGACTTCACCTGCGTAGTTGAGGCACAACGCGTGCCTCCGGTTGATCCACAGGCGGACATGTGGTTTCAGCAAGCGTTGACCTTGGACGATCCGGCCGTACCCGCCGACAACCTCGACTATGCCAAGGTGTATCAGCTCTATCTACAGGCGGCTGGAAGAAACCACTGGAAGGCGATGCTGAACCTGGCGTCGCTGATTTTGAGCAATCGTTCCGGTGTACCGGTACACGATCCCGAAGCGGCGATTCAGTGGGTCGAGAAGGCCATGAGGCTCGATATTCCCGATGCATACGACCGGATGGGCGTATATCACCTCGACGGGGTGGTCAAGGGCGGCGGTGCCAGCAGGGCGTACGCATTTTTCCAGCGAGCCGCCGATCTGGGGAGTCCGGCCGCGATGGCTTTCCTTGGCTACAAGCTGGCCGCGTCTTACGACAATCCCGGCGAAGGATTTTGGGCCAACCAGACGGTAGGAACCAGGATGCTCGAGTGTGCGCTGGCGCAGGGGTATGGCGATGCGGCGGAGAAACTGGGTTTGATCTACGCCCGTCCCAATACGCTCGAGGCAAAACGCCGTGCACTGAACGTCTTGCATGAAGGCGTCAAGCTGGGAAGCGCCAAATGTGCCGATAGCCTTGCTGCGGAATTCGACGGGATGGACCTCGACAATGGCACCAACCTGGTCGGCCATATCGACAAGGCACGTGCTCGACGCTATGGCAAAGTCGTCGATGTCTTGAAACTTTACGATGGGCGATTGAAGCTTCCCAACCTGGACAAGATATTGCCTTTGCCGCCAGCGCCGCTCCCCAAATGGAACGGCGATATACAAACGCTGATCAATACCGCGAAGGCGGTCACTTAGCCGACGAGGCGACCAAGAGCGACGCCGCGCACACGATGAGGTTTCGAACGCGCGACGAGTCTCATCGGGTCAATGCCGGTCAGCAAGCAGTTCGAGGAAGCAAGTTGATTTGCTCAATGAAAAACGTTCCGGTGCGCCGCAGTGCGCGACCAGCAGCCATGCCGGTGCGACTTCTGGCTGCGCTCACGTTAGGCGCGCTGGTGGCCGGCTGCCATCAGGAGGCGTCGCAGGCAGGCGCGATCGCACCGGTGGTGCCTGCCGCCAGCGCGGTCGAGAATCCGGCGTCGGTCAGCGGATTGAATTACGCATCGTATGGGGTTGGAGGTTTCTCCATCACGGATTCCGAAGGTCGAAGCGGCGGAGGTCCGAACATCGCACCGGTTGGCAAGACCGGGGAACCGAGTGGTGGTGGCTCCGAATCGTGCTGCGTCTATGTGCCGGAGAAGTGGCGCGAAGGCATGACGGTGCACGTGCGTTGGGAGCGTGACTCGCACCCATACGACGCCGACGACCGTAGCGGCGACCAATGGCTCGAAGCCGTGGCAAAAGTGCCGCCGTATGGACCCACGCAGTACAACTTCGTGGTGCAGTTCCTCGAGGACGACCGGATTCGCGTTCGCGTCGACGACGGCAGTTCGTTGGACAAGCCGGCCAGCAACGATCCGTATGTCGTTCAGGGCGTGCTCGACGCCACGGCGAACGCGCAGATGCAGGCGCTGCGCGAGCGCGACAAAGCGGCCGAGGCATACGATCGGCAACTGCAAGAAAAGGTGGAGAAGGCGTTGAATCACGAGGCGGGCAAATGAGCCTGATCCAATAGCGGAAGTGCATGCCGGAGGCCGGTCGTACTGGCGGAGCGAAGCAGATGTGGAGCGAGGAGCGGGCCAAAGCCGTTGATCCGAAGATGGGCTGCATGGGCTATGACTGACTTCCGCCATTCCTGGTGTCACGCCTCGTAAGCGCCATATACCGCCCCGGCGTCGCCCCCAACGCCCGTCGGAACATGTCGATGAACGCGCTCACATTGTCGTACCCGAGATCGAGCGCGATCGTCGTCACCGGCGCGCCGTCGGCGATTCTCTCCAGCGCCCGCAGCAGCCTGGCCTGCTGACGCCACTGAGCGAACGTCAGCCCCGTCTCCGCGACGAAGCGGCGGCTCATCGTCCGCGCGCTGATGCCGGCCCATTCGGCCCATTCCTCCAGCCGCCGGTTGTCGGCGAGATCCGCGGCGAGCGCATCGGTGATCCTGATGAGCCGCGGATCCTGCGGCCGCACCAGCCCCAGCGCTTCGACTTCCGACGACGCGATTTCATCGAGGATCACGTCGGCGATCCGCGTCTGCGCCGCATCCAGCTCCGCATCATCCCAGCTCGCCGCACGCTGCACGGCTTCGCGCAGCAGCGGCGTCGTGCGGATCGCCCGCGGGGTATCCGGCAGTGCCGCGCAGCGTGCTTCGGCGACGAACGCCGACCAGCCGGAAATCGGCCCGAACGAGCGCAACGAATGCCGGCAATGCGGCGGAATCCAGATCGCGTGGATCGCCGGCACGACCCAGTCCTGATCATCGAGACCGATCGTCAGCAGCCCGCTCAGCGCGCCGACGAGCTGGCCGCGCGCATGCGAGTGGGGTGGCGTCACGCGCGGGTCGCGTTGCGACAGCACGGCGGCGACCACGAACGGGCCGTCGTCGGACGCGACGAATCGGGCAGGCAGGAGCGGATCGGACATGGCCGGATATCGGTATCAAATGGCCGTTATACCGGAGACCGGCCGGATTCGCATGCCTACACTGCATCCATCGCCAACAACCGGAGTACGACACGATGCAAGCCGACCACCTTCTCCCCGACCATGCCGACCGGATAGAGACCGGCGGAACGACGATCCGCAAGGGCACCGTCGGCGCGTTCCTGGTCAACGCGCGGGTGCTGACCGACCCGAACGCCGCACCCGCCGACCGGGCGCGTGCGGAAGCCGACACGATCGACGCGTTGCCCGCGTTGCGCGCACTCGGCCTGTTCGACGTGCTGGAAGTACGCAATCCGGCGCTGCGCGCGTGGCTCGATGCGCGATGACGCGCACCGGAACCGCCGATCAAGAACCCCGATTCAAGGAGTCACCATGAAAGCAGCAGTCGTGACGGGCGCTGGCGAGCGTCCCGTCCATATGGAATTCGAAGCACCGCGTGCAATGCCTGGCCACCGCCTGATCGACGTGACGGCGTCCGCGCTGAGCCGGATCGCGCAGGCGCGTGCGTCCGGCACGCATTACTCGTCGGACGGACGCTATCCGTTCGTGGTCGGCGTCGACGGTGTCGGCCGCCTCGACGACGGGCAGCGCGTCTATTTCTTCGGCGCACCCGCACCGTTCGGCGCGATGGCCGAGCGCACGATCGCGTCCGAGACGCGGTGCGTGCCGTTGCCCGACGGGCTCGACGACGTCACGGCCGCGGCGATCGCAATTCCCGGGATGTCGTCGTGGGCCGCGCTGACTGCACGCGCGGGGCTCGTCGCGGGCGAGACGGTGCTCGTCAATGGTGCGACGGGCGCATCGGGGCGGCTGGCGGTGCGGATCGCGAAGCATCTCGGCGCCGCGAAGGTGATCGCGACCGGCCGCAACGCGGTTGCGCTGCAGGCATTGCTGAGCGCGGGCGCGGATGCCGTCGTGCCGCTGCAGCAGGACGACGCGCATCTGGCGCGCGCGCTCGAGCCGCATTTCCGCGCAGGCGTGGACGTCGTGCTCGACTATTTGTGGGGGAGCAGCGCGCAGGCATTGCTGGTCGCTGCCGCGAAGGCGACGCCCGACGGCCGCCGGCTGCGTTTCGTGCAGATCGGTTCGATCGGCGGCGAGGACGTGCTGTTGCCGGGCGCGGTGCTGCGGGCGACGGCCATCGAGCTGATGGGCAGCGGCCTCGGCAGCGTGTCGCTGCCGCGCCTGCTGGCCTCGGTGCGCGGCGTATTCGACGCGGCCGGCCCGGCGGGCCTGGCAATCGAGACGCGGGCCGTGCCGCTGGCGGACGTCGGTGCCCATTGGGGCGACACGAACAGCTTGGTGCGACCGGTGTTCACGATGGGCGACGGCAGATGACGAAGCGGCGGCGCGCGGCCTGGCCGCACGCACGGCGGGCGCCGTTGGCGTACGCGATCTCTTCAGGATGCCGATGGGGCTGGCGAGCCGCTTCGTGCAACAACCACGGGTAGGGTGGCCCGTCGCGAGCGGGCGGCCGACGCGGTGCGAAACACGCGCGCCGTCACCCGCCGTCAGGCTCAGAACCGCTGCTGAATCCCCGCCGTCACGCCAACCTGCGTGGTGCCGTAGCCGTTGACATCGCGCGATACGCCGACCTTCTGCCCGTGCTGCCCGATCGCAAACGCACCGGCCGCGTACAGCACCGTGCGCTTCGACAGTGCGTACTGCGCGCGCATCGACACGAGCGTCGGATCGGCGTCCGTGCCGCCCTTGATGTTCTGGTGATACACGGCGCCGATCAGCGAGAACGTCGGCGTGAACTGGTACGAGCCGCCGAGCCAATACATGTCGCTCAGCTGGTTCGCGGCGCTCGTGCGATACGCACGCTTGTAGTTCCGATAGCCCGCCATCGTCTTCAGGTTGCCGAAGTCGTAGCTCAGGCCGGCATGAATCCCCTGGATGTAGTTGACCGGATCGGCCGGCGTCACGCTGTCGGACGCGCCATTCTGACGGTCGAACGCGACCACTGCCGCGAACGGGCCGCCCTCGTAGCCGATCGCCGCGTCGTACTTCGAGCTGGTCTTCACGCTGCCCGGCACGTTGCCGAAGCCGTACATCGCGCCGAACTTGAAGCCGCTGAATTCGCCGTCGTAGCGTACCGCGTTCGACGAGCGCGTGAACATGCCGTCCTTGCGGCCGCCGGTGGCCATCGACGACGTCGCCCACGAGTAGTTCTGCGCATACCCCATCGGGTCGAACGGCAGCATGTAGTCGTAGGTGACGGTGAAATTGCGGCCGAGCGAGATCTCGCCCCACTTGCCTTTCAGGCCGACGGTTGCGCGGCGCCCGAAGATCGAGTCGGGGCCGTCGTCGGACGCGCCGTTTGCGAGATCGATCCCGCTTTCGAGACGGAACACGGCCTTCAGCCCGCCGCCGAGATCCTCGACGCCGCGCAGGCCCCAACGCGACGTGTTCTTGTTGCCGGACTTGAGCTTGTACGAATTGCCGCCTTGCGGCGCCGCGTGGTTGGCGAACTCGATGCCGGCATCCATGATCCCGTACATCGTGACCGACGACTGTGCCTGTGCGGCGCCTGCCGCGAGGCCGGCGACGGCGGCCGAGCCGGTCAGGACGGCGGCGCGAAGAGAGCGTTCTGCGCGTGACTTCATTGACGGTGTCTCCTTGGTTCTTGTGAGTGGGTGAAACGGGGTGAAGCGAATGCGGCGCGCGGCACGCCGCGGCGGACGCGGGGGAGGCGTCCGCCGGACCCGCGTTTCATCGGATGGCGGGATGCGCGCGGCGTGCATGTGCGGCGGCGAGCGGGCCGCCGCGTGGGTCAGCCCGCTTTCGCGAACGCCCAGCAGTCGTTGGTCGGGAATTCGATCCAGTGCTTGCCCGCTGCGCGCGGCATGTGGCCGAACGCGCGCAGGCGCATGTCGCCGCAATGGAACAGGTATTCCCAGCGGTCGCCGAGATACATCGACGTGACGAGGTCGGCCTGCAGCCGATTCGCGCCCGGGCCATCGGCGACCTGCACGCGTTCGAGGCGGATCACGGCCTGCGCGTCCTGGCCCGGCGCGAGCGTGTCGCGTGCAAGTGCGCGGATTTCCCAGCCGTCGCCCGCGAGCGTCACGCATTCACCATCGATCGCCGCGACGCGCGCATCGATCCGGTTGTTGCTGCCCATGAACTCGGCCGTGTACAGCGAGCGCGGTGCGCCGTACAACTCGGCCGGCGTGCCTTCCTGCTCGATGCGGCCGTTGCGCAGCAGCAGGATGCGGTCGGACATCGCCATCGCCTCGGTCTGGTCGTGCGTCACGCACAGGGCCGACAGCCCGAGCGACACGATCAGCTCGCGCAGCCACGCACGCGCTTCTTCACGCAGCTTCGCGTCGAGGTTCGACAGCGGCTCGTCGAGCAGGATCACCGGCGGGTTGTAGACGAGCGCACGCGCAATCGCGACGCGCTGCTGCTGACCGCCCGACAACTGATGCGGAAAGCGTGCCGCGAGATGGCCGAGGCCGAGCTGGTCGAGCGCGGTCTGCACGCGGCGCTTCTGTTCGGCCGGCGCGACGCGGCGCAGCTTCAGCCCGTAGCCGACGTTGTCGGCGACGGTGCGGTGCGGCCACAGCGCGTACGACTGGAACACGAGGCCGAGCGAGCGCTGCTCGACGGGCAGGTCGACGCGCTGCGCGCCGTCGAAGAACACGCGGTCGTCGAGCTGGATACGCCCGTCGGACGGCTGTTCGAGGCCCGCCACCGCGCGCAGCAGCGTGGTCTTGCCGCTGCCCGACGCGCCGAGCAGGCACACGACTTCGCCGGCCTTCAGTTCGAACGACACGCCCTTGAGGATCGGGTTGGCGCCGTAGCTGAGGTGCAGGTCGTCGACGATGAGCTTATCCATGAAGTTTCACTCCGAAACGCAGGGCCACGCCGAGACCGGCGCCGACCATCGCAATGTTGATGACAGAGAGCGCGGCGACCTGGTCGACGGCGCCGGTCGCCCACAGCGACACGAGCAGCGCGCCGATCACTTCGGTGCCGGGCGACAGCAGGTAGACGGCCGTCGAGTATTCGCGCTCGAAGATCATGAAGATCAGGAGCCACGCGGCGAGCAGGCCGAAACGCACGAGCGGCAGCGTCACGTCGAGCGACACGCGGCTGCGCGTCGCGCCGACGCTGCGGCCGGCTTCCTCGAGCTCGGGGCCGACCTGCAGCAGCGCGCTCTGGATGAGCCGCATCCCGTACGCGAGCCACACGACCGTGTACGCGATCCAGATGCTCCACATCGAGTTCTTCAGCTCGCGCAGGCCGGGCACGAACAGGAAGATCCACAGGAACGCGAGGCCGGCGAGCAGGCCCGGCACCGCGCGCGGCAGCAGCACGAGATAGTCGAGCAGCTTGGTCGCCCAGTCGGGGCGGCGGTGGCCGGCGAACGCGACGAGCGAGTAGAAGCCGATCGCGAGTGCGCCGCCGATCACGCCGATGCCGAGCGTGTTGACGATCGCGCGCACCAGGTTGTCCTGCTCGAACAGCTCGGTGAAGTTCGACAGCGTCAGCACTTCGCCGAGCGCGACGCCTTCGCCCCAGTTGGTCACGAACGCGCGCAGCACGATGCCCGAGATCGGCACGATCACGGTCAGCATCAGCCACAGCGCGACGATCGCGAGCGCGACCCAGCGCCATACGCCGAGCGGCAGCACCGTCGCGCGGCCGGCCTTGCCCTTGACGGTGACGAATCGGTTGGCGGTTTTCAGCAGCCGGCGCTGCAGCAGCACGAGCGGGAACGTGATCGCGACGATGCACACGGCGACCGCGGCCATCAGGTGATACGACGGCACGCCGAGCTTGTTGGTCAGCTTGTACAGGTAGGTCGCGAGCACGAGGTGGCCTTCCGGATCGCCGAGCACGAGCGGCAGCCCGAACACTTCGAAGCCGAGGAAGAACACGAGCACGCCGGCGAACAGCAGCGCGGGCATCGTCATCGGCAGGCTGACGTCGAGCGCGACGCGGAACGGGCGGGCGCCCGTCACGCGCGCGGCTTCCTCGACATCCGAGCCGAGGTTGCGCAGCGCGGCCGACGAGTACAGGTACACGTGCGGCACGTGCGTGAGGCCGACGATCACCGTGATCGCGAAGATCGAGTACACGTTCCAGGGCACGTTCTGCATCCCGAACAGTTCCTTGAACCACACGGAGTAGAAGCCGACCGGGCCGGCCGCGACCACGTAGCCGAACGCGAGCACCATCGGCGACACGAACACCGGCGTGAGCAGCAGCGGTTCGAGCCAGCGGCGGCCGGGCAGGTCGGTGCGCACCATCAGGAACGCGAGAATGCCGCCGAGCGGGATCGAGATGAACAGCATCCCGCCGGCGATGATGAACGAGTTCTTCACGGCCGACCAGAAGTCGGGATCGCTGAAGATGAAGCGGAAGCCTTCGATGCCGAGCGTCTTGTTTGCGTCGAAGAACGGCGCGGACAGCAGGCTCTGGAACAGGATGAAGCCGAGCGGCAGCGCGACCGCGACGGTCAGTACCGCGACGACGATCCAGCGCAGTATGCCGGCGAGCGGCTGCAGGCCGTTGGCCGGCAGCGCGGGAATCGCGTCGCGCGGGCCGGTGGTGGGCGGCACGGCCGGTGCCGTTCCGCGGGTGCTGGTTGAAAGCATGAGTTCGCCCCTGCGGCCATCCGGATGGCCGCCTCAAGGAAGTCGGTAAGGGGAAGGGGCCGCCCGCGCCGTGTGCGGCGGGCGGCCGGCAGTCAGCGGATCAGCGCTTGATCGCCTGCTGCCATTGCTTCAGGAAAGCGAGACGCTTCGACTGGTCGAGATAGACGAGCAGGCCGGTGCCGATCTGGATCGGCTTCAGCGAATCGCCGAGTTCCTTCGTGAGGCTCGCGGCCGACGTTTCGCCGGTCACGTCCGTACGGATCGCGTACAGGTTCGCCTGGTTCGCGATCAGCGTCTGGCCGCGCTTGGACAGCAGGTAGTCGACCCACAGCTTCGCGGCGTTCGGGTTCTTCGCCTTCTTCGAGATCGTGGCGAGACGGCTCACGACCTGCGTGTAGTCCTTCGGAAACACGTAGCCGATCGACTTGTCCTTCTTCGCCTTCGCATAGGCATACGAACCGATGATGTTGTAGCCGATCAGGTTCTCGCCCGACGAGATCCGCTCCATCATCGCGCCCGTGCTCGACTGCAGCTTCGGGCCGGTCGCGCCGATCGCCTTCACGAGTTCCCACGTGACCTTCTCGTTCACGTGCGCGTCCTGCGTCAGGTAGTTGAAGCCGACGCCCGATTTCTCGATGTCGTAGGTCGTGACCTTGCCCTTGAACTTGTCGGCCTGCGTGGTCAGCAGCTTGATCAGGTCGGCGCGCGTCTTCGGCACTTCGTTCTCGGGAATCAGGCGCTTGTTGTAGACGATCGCGAGCGGCTCGAACGTCGTGCCGTACGCCAGCTTCTGGTACTGCGCCCACTGCGGCACGTTCGCGCTTTCGGGCGAGTCGTACGGGGCCATCAGGCCGTCGTTGACGAGCTTGACCTGCAGGTCCATCGCCGAGCTCCACAACACGTCGGCGCTGGTGCTGCTCGCTGCGTTCTCGCTGATGTAGCGGTTGTACAGCTCGGTGCTGTTCATGTCGTTGTATTCGACCTTTACGCCGTACAGGCTCTCGAAGTCCTTGATCAGCGGACGCACGAGGCCCGTGTCGGTCGTCGAGTAGACGATCAGCTTGCCTTCCTTCTTCGCGGCGTCGATCACGCCCTGATAATTCCCCGGATACCCGGCCGGAACCTGCGCGGCGGCGCTGCCGGCGGCAGTGCCCAGAACGACCGCCAGCGCGGCGGCGAGGTGCTTCGGTGCAAACGGCATGTCTTCCTCCAGTTACGTCTAGGTGTTGTTCGAGTGGAGCGGATGTTAATTGCGGCGCACTTTCAGCCTGCTTTCATTTCGGTTCACAATCGTGTTCTTTGTGTCATGGATTTCCCGAGGTCGAAGCGGCGGCGGCCGCGCGTTTCGCGGCGCGCGGCACGATCTGGCAACGGAGGGGGGCGGGTTGCCGGCGGGCGCGGCAACGATGGCGAGGGCGGCTACGCGGGTTGCGCGAGAAGCTTGCCGAGGATCCGGCCGCCATGCCGCGCGTGCGCGGCCGTCAGTGCGGCGTACCCGACGACGACGCCCGCGTCGCACCGGGCGCTTCGACAGAATCCGCCGATCGGCTGCAATTCGACGCCGGCCGCCTGGGCCTGCGCGACGTACGTTGCGTCGTCCAACCCGGGCGGCAGCCACAGCACGAAATGAAAGCCCGCGTGTTCGCCGGACACCGTATATCGCCCGGCGGCGTGTTTCGCCAACTGGTCGAGCACGATGTCGCGCCGCTGGCGGTACGCGTGCCGTGCGGCGCGCAGGTGTTTCGCAAAATCGCCGTGCGCGATGAAGCGGGCCAGCGCCAGCTGCGGCGCCGCGCCGACCGAGCGCGCGGTCGCATGCCACACGGCCGACAGCGCCGGCCGCAGTTCCGCCGGCACGACCATGAAGCCGATGCGCAGCCCCGAGAACAACGTCTTGTTGAACGAGCCGCAGTAGATCACGCGATCGCACGCGTCGAGCGATTTCAGCGCGGGCAGCGGGGCGGTCTGGTAGCTGAATTCGCCGTCGTAGTCGTCTTCGATGATCCACGCGCGGTTGCGCTGCGCCCAGTCGAGCAGTTCGAGCCGGCGCGACACCGACATCGTGACGCCGAGCGGCGCCTGATGGGCGGGTGTCACGTAGGCCGCACGCGCGCCGGGATGCCGATCGAGCGCCCCCGTGTCGATGCCTTCCCGATCGACCGGCACGTCGATCACGGTCGCGCCCGCGATCGTGAAAATCTGCCACGCCGACACATAGCCGGGATCCTCCATCAGCACCGTCGAGCCCGGCGCGAGCAGCGTGCGCGCGACGAGATCGATCGAATGGCGGATGCCGGTCGTGATGAAGATGTCGGCCGCGTCGCACGGGATGCCGCGGTATTCCCGCAGGTACGCAGCAATTTCATGGCGCAGGCCCTCGACGCCTTGCGCCGGCGTCGCGCCGAGGTCGTTCGCCGTCGCGGCAAGCAGGCTGGCCCCGAGCGCCTTCTTCCATTGCTGCATCGGCAGCAGGCCGGGATCGGCCAGCCGCGCGACGAACGGGACGCCCGGACGCACGCCTTGTTCCGGCACGGCGGCGTCGGTCGCGCGCGGCGGCGCGGGGCGCGGGTCGGAAGGGGGAAGGTTGTTGTCGCGCGACTGCGCGGCCGCGCGCAAATAGCTGTCCGGCACCACCGCGCAGACCCGCGACCCCGCCCCTTGCGTGCGGGCGATGTAGCCCTCGGCGCACAGCCGGTCGTATGCCGCTTCGACGGTTCCCCGGGCGACACCCCAGCGTGCGGCGAGGGTGCGGCTGGACGGTAGCGGGCTGTCGCCGGGCAGCAGGCGTTTCAGGATCGCGTCGCGCAGCGTGTCGGCAATGCACTCCTGCTTCGACTGCGGACCGCCCGTGGACAGCCCGGCAGGGCACGGCAGATCGAGCGGAATCGCGGCTTTGCCTCGCGCCATAGTGGTCTAGTCAGTGTCGGATTTAATGGCCCTTCAGCTTATATCACTTTGACCTTAGATTGCTGTTGACCACATCAATCCGACCGGAGACGGGCTCACCGCATGAAAACGCGTTCATTACCCCAGTGGGGCTGGCTGTTCCTGTTGATGCTCGTCGTGTGCCTGCCGCGGGTCACGATCGATGCGTACCTGCCGTCGTTGCCGGCGATGGCGGACGCGCTGCACGGCACCGACGCCCAGTTGCAGCTCACGCTGACCCTCTACATGGTCGGCTATGCGCTGTCGATGCTGGTGTCGGGGCCGTTGTCCGACCGTTACGGCCGCCGTCCCGTCCTGCTCGGCGGCCTGTGCCTTTACGTGGTCGCGAGCGTCGCCTGCGCGTGGTCGACCAGCATCACGGCGATCGTTGCCGCGCGCATCTTCCAGGCGTTGGGCGGCTGCAGCGGAACGGTGATCGGCCGCGTGATCGTGCGCGAGCGCTTCCCGACCGCGATGCAGGCCACGATGCTGGGGCGGATCTCGGCCGGCATGGCGCTGTCGCCGGTGATTGCGCCGCTGGCCGGCAGTGCGGTTGCCGAGTGGCTCGGGTGGCGCGGCGTGTTCGGATGGCTGGCGGCGGGCGGGGTGGTCGCGACGGCGATGGTGCTGCGCTACCTGCCGGAGACCCGCGAAAGCGACATGCGGCCGGCGCTGGGCGCGGGGCTCCTGCGGACGTACGCGAGCCTGCTGTGCGATCGCCGTTTCCTGCGCTACTCGCTCGCCATCAGTTTCGCGTACTGCACGTACTATCCGTTCATCGCGGAATCGTCGACGCTGTTCCAGCGGCAACGCGGCGTATCGGGCCCGGTGTATGCCGCGATCTTCGGCCTGACCGTGCTCGGCTACCTGATCGGTTCGAACGTGTTCGCGCGGACCGGCACCCGCTGGAAGGCCGATTCGGTCATCGCGGCGGCGGCGGGCGTCAATCTGGCCGGCGCCGTCGCGTTGTGGATCGGCGGCGCGATCGCGCCGACGGCGGTGGCGGCGCTCGTCGTCCCGATGTTCTTCGTGATGATTGCGGTCGGGATCGCAATCCCGGCCTGCCAGTTCGCGGTGATGCAGCCATACACGACGATCGCCGGGACGGCGTCCGGGCTGTTCTTCTTTATCCAGATGGCGATCACGGCCGCGTGCGGCGGGGTGCTGGCGTGGCTGTCGGACGGCACCGCGCGCCCGATGATCGTCGTGACGGTCGGCGCGAGCGTCGCGTTCCTGGTCGTGGCGGTCGGCCTGCGCGAGCGGCGGCGCGCAGGCGACGGGTCACGCTTCGCGACACGGAACCGGCCCGCCCCCGAACGCTGAGCGTTGGTCGGCCGGCCCGTCCGACGCGCGCTTGCGCCGGTGGCGCAACCCGTGTTTCCGCGAGGCGTCGGCATGGAAAGGATCATGTAATGTAGCGGCCTGTCGCTGACCTTACGGAATCCCCATGCGTGTGCTGCTCGTCGAAGACAATCCGAACCTCGCCCAGTCGCTGAACGACGCGCTGAGCGCGGCGCGCTTCGCGGTCGACCACATGGCGGACGGCGAGGCGGCCGACCACGTGCTGCGCACGCAGGATTACGCGCTCGTGATCCTCGATCTCGGGCTGCCGAAGCTCGACGGGCTGGAAGTGCTGCGGCGGCTGCGCGCGCGCCGCAATCCGGTACCGGTGCTGATCCTGACCGCGCACGGGTCGGTCGAGGATCGCGTGAAGGGGCTCGATCTCGGCGCCGACGACTATCTCGCGAAGCCGTTCGAACTGACCGAACTGGAGGCGCGCGCCCGCGCGCTGATCCGCCGCAGCCTCGGCCACGAGCATTCGCGGGTCGAATGCGGGCCGCTTTCGTACGACAGTATCGACCGCAGCTTCCATCTCGCGGGCGAGCCGCTGTCGCTCACGCCGCGCGAGCGCTCGGTGCTCGAGGTGCTGATCCTGCGCAACGGCCGCGCGATCAACAAGGAAACGCTGTCGGAGAAGATCTTCGGGCTCGACGAGTCGGTCAATGCCGATGCGATCGAGATCTACGTGTACCGGCTGCGCAAGAAGCTCGAGAACACGGGAATCGCGATCGTCACGCTGCGCGGGCTCGGTTATCTGCTCGAAGCGAAGGCGGAGGCGGCGGAATGAACCGCCGCCGCGCTCACGCTCTTTGCATGGGACCGATGTACGCGTTGACATGCTGCGCCGGATCGACACGTTCGCGGCCCGCCAACGACACGCCTGCCATTCACGGCCGATCGCGTGGGCGCGGAGAAGCGCGCCGTGCATGCTCCGCCATGCGCCATGGGACGGCCCGGCGGGAGGCACGGTGACCCGCCCGAACCTGCGCACCCAGGTCGCGCTGTGGCTGCTGCTGCCGCTGCTCGGCCTGCTCGCGCTCGACTCGTGGCTCACGTACCAACGCGCGATGAACGCCGCGCACGTCGCGTTCGACCGCACGCTGTCGTCGTCGCTGAAGTCGATCCGCGAAGGCGTGCGGCTCAACGATGGCGAGATCGAGGTCGACCTGCCGTATCTCGCGCTCGAAATGCTCGAGTCGAGCGACGGCGGCAAGATCTACTACCTGATCCGCGAGGACAACGGCCACACGATCACCGGCTATCCGGACCTGCCGCTGCCGCAGGGGCGCGACGCGGGCGACGGCGCGCTGTTCGTCACGCGCTACTATGACGTCGTCTATCGCGGCGAGCAGTTGCGGATGGCCGCGCTGCGCATCCCGGTGCACGACGTGCCGACCGCGCAGTCGCGCATCGTGTGGGTGATGGTGGGCGAGACGATCGAGGCCCGCCAGGCGCTCGCGCGCGAAATTCTGGTGGGATCGCTGCTGCAGGAAGGCTTGCTGGTCGTGCTGGCGCTCGGCATCGTGTGGCTCGGCGTCGGGCGCGGGCTGCGGCCGCTGAACCGGCTGTCGGCGACGGTCGCCGCGCGCAGCGAGGACGATACGACGCCGCTCGATACCGGCGCGATGCCGAGCGAACTCGCGCCGCTGGTCGAGTCGATCAACCAGTACATCGGCCGCACGCAGCGGATGCAGGTCGCACGGCGCCGTTTCTTCGCGGACGCGGCCCATCAACTGAAGACGCCGCTCGCGGCCGTGCAGGCCGGCGTCGAGCTTGCGCTGCGGCCCGACGAGCAGCCGCGCGCGAACGGGCACCTGCGGCGCGCGAACGGCGCGGTGCGACAGGCCGCGAAGATCGTCCAGCAACTGCTGTCGCTGTCGCGGCTCGATTCGGACAGCGGCCATGCGATCGCGCACAAGCCGGTCGCGCTGCACCGACTCGCGCGCAGCGTGACGCTCGACTGGTCGCCGGTTGCACGCGCGCGCGACATCGATCTCGGTTTCGAGCACGAAGCCGACCTCGACGTGCACGGGCAGTCCGACCTGCTCGGCGAGATGATCGGCAACCTGATCGACAACGCGATTCGCTATGCGGGCGACCGCGCGGTGATCACGGTGCGCGTGTCGCGCGTTGGCGAGCATGCGCGGCTCGACGTCATCGACAACGGACCGGGCATTCCGGCGGACGAGCGCGACGCGGTGTTCGAGCGCTTCCATCGAGGCAGCAAGACGCAGACGGTCGAAGGGACGGGGCTCGGTTTGTCGATCGTGCGCGAGATCGCGCGCGTGCATCAGGGCAGCGTGACGCTTGACGATGCGGCCGGTGGTGGGCTGGTTGTGACGATCCGGTTGCCGGTGGTGGGCGACGCGGCGCAGCGCGCCGCGTGAGGGCAACTGGCGATGCGGGAAGCGGCTGGCTGTGAGTGGCGGCTTCCCGGCATTGAAGGGGGCGAGCGGTTCCGTGCGCCCGGCTCAATCGCCGAACCCGATCTCCGCTTCCAGCGACTGGCCGACTTCGAGCCATGTGCCAGCGCCTTCGACGACGATCGCGTTGATGCCGAACGTCAGTTCGCCGTCGAAGTTCGGGTTCGCCCGATAGGTCTGCATCGTGTCGGTCGGCTCGTGCGGCCACGCCGGATCGGGCGCGCCGGTGACCTGGTCGATCGTCGGCATCGGGCAGCGCGTGCACAGCTTCACGAGACGCAGCCGCACGGGCGTCGCGCCTTCGGTGTCGAGATGTTCGACGAAATCCTCTTCATAGGCGGCGAGATCCGACACCACGATGTTCGGTCGGAAGCGGTTCATCGGAATCGCCGGCGCACCTTTCGCGGCGAGCCGCGCGTTCAGGTCGTCGAGCGACGACTGGCCGATCACGAGCAGCGGGTAGCCGTCCGCGAACTGCGTGTGCGTATCGATCTCGCCGGTCCACTTGCGATTGCAGCCGCGGCGCGCGTCGGGCCCGAAGCGCGCGAGCTTCGCGGGCATGCCGAGGAATTCGGTGAGCCACGCGGCCGTTTCGGCGCCCGTGTCGATCGCGTCGACGGTGTCGCGCCAGACGGTCGCGGCCATTTTCGGCGTGGCGGGCGATACGTCGCCGTCGAGCGGCGTGCGGATCTCGCGCATGCCCGGCGCGTTCAGCACGAGCGCATCGCTGTCGAGCGCGGCGCGGATCAGCGCGAGGCGCGGGTGCGTACGCTGCGTGATCATCTGCCCGGCAGGGTCGGTGATCAGCCAGTGGCGGTCGTACGCCAGGCCCGTTTCGAGCAGTTGCGCGCGCGACAGCGCGATGCCGGCACAGGATTTGATCGGGTAAACGAAGAGTTCGGCGATGGCTGGCATGACGCTGGCTGAAGGCGGATGACGAGACTGCGATTGTGCCAGATCGCGCCGCAGCCGTTTGGACGGCTGCGCACCGTCGCGCGGCCGGTCATGCGAGCGGGAAGCCCGGATCGAACGTCGTGCGCACGTCGAGCGGCTGGCGCAATAGCCCCGCCTTCAGGTAGAAGTCGGCCGTGCGCTGTTGTTCGGCGATGACCGTCGCGTCGATCGGCAGCCAGCGCGTGTTGCGGCGCTCGAACTGCAGCCTGGCGGCTGCCGGCGGAATGCCGATGATGCGCGCGAGTGCCGCGGAATACGCGTCGACGTGCCGGTACGACCATGCCTGCGCGCGCACGACGCGTCGCAGGAAATCGTGCAGCACGTCGCGCTTCGACGCGATTGCCGCGTCGGTCGCCGCGATGTAGCTGAGGCCCGACCACAGTCCGCGGCCGTTGACGAGCACGCGCGCGCGGCCGCTCGTTTCGGCGAGTGCGGTATAGGGCTCCCAGGTCGCCCACGCGTCGATCGAGCCGGTTGCGAGCGCAAGCATCGTATCGGCCGGCGGCAGGAAGCGGAACGAGACGGCGTCGGGCGGCAGGCCGGCCGCGTCGAGCGCCTTCAGTGTGACGAAATGGCCGATCGAGCCGCGCGTCGTGCCGATCCGCTTGCCCTTCAGGTCGGCCGCGCCTTTCAGCGCCGCATCGGGCCGCACGAGCACCGCCGTGCCGTATGGATCGGAACGGTTCGCGCCGATCACCTTGATGCGTGCACCCGACGCGAGCGCGAAGATCACCGGCGCGTCGCCGATCGGCCCGCAGTCGACGGCGGCAGCGTTCAGCGCTTCCGCGAGCGGCGCGGCGGCGGGGAACTCGGTCCACGCGATGTCGTACGCAAGGCCGTTCAGTTCGCCGGCCGCTTCGAGCAGCGCGCGCAGCCCGCCTTTCTGGTCGCCGGCGCGCAGCAGCGGTCGTGTGCCCGATTGCGCGCGCAGTGCGGCCGGGGCTGCGGCGATCGTGGCGAGGGCGCTCGCTTGCGCGAGGAAATGGCGTCGGGTCGGATTCATCGTGAAGTTCGGTTGGAAGAAACGGTCAGGGATTCACTCAATGCGGGAGCCCGGCCTGCACGTCGCGCACGGGTTCCGTGTCGACGCGCAGCAGCAGCGCGGTCAGCGGATCGCCGTTCGCTGCCGGTACGGCCGATCGTGCGGTGGCGTCCGAGCGGCACAGCAGGTCGGCATCCGACCAGCCGGCGCTGCCCGGCAACGCGCGCGCCCGCAGCCAGCCACGGCGATCGGCGAGAAGCTGCGTGCCGCCGAACGCGTCCGGCGCCACGCCGGCGATCGTCGCGAAGGCGAGCCACGCATCGGGCGTTGACGCCACGCAATCGGCTCGCGCGGCGCCGGTCGCTTGCACCATGGGCGCACCGCGTGCCGTGACGAGCAAGGTTTGCCAGCGCGCATCTTCCGGCGGGGGTGTCGCACCCGGCGCGAGCGCGACGATGCGCACGCGCTGGCCTTCGCGCCAGCGATCGAGCGGTTGGGGCGCGGCGCCGCCGCAGCGCACGTCGAGCGCCGGCAGCGGGACGGGCACGGGCCACGCGCCTTCCGCCTGCGCGCCGCTGCCCGCGGCGAGCGCTTTCAGGTAGTCGAGCACGGCCCAGGTGTCCTGCGGGCCGAGCGTCGCGGCGAAGCCGGGCATCGTCGACGCGCCGTGTTCGTCGCGCGTGCCGTGGCGCACGCGCCAGAACAACTCGCCGTCGAGACGACGGGCGAGCAGCGCGCCGGCAAAGGTCGGCGGCCAGTGCGGGAGCGTGGCCGCGAGCGGCCCTTCGCCGCGTCCGTCCGCGCCGTGGCACGCCGCGCAGTGTTGCGCATACAGGTGCGCGCCACGCATCACGTTCGATACCGAAAACGGCGCGGGATCGCGCTGGAAACTCGTCGGCACGGCGGGCAAGAGCCACAGCGAAGACGGCGGCCACGGCGCGCCCCACGCAACGGCCAGCGCGGCGAGCGCCGACGCGACACGCCATTTGCGCGAAGCGAGCGCGATGCCCGCGAGCACGACGGCCAGCGCCGTCGCAGCGGCGGCGAACGCGAGTTGCCGCGTGAGTCCCGCGTCGATGCGCAGCGTTTCGAGCGCGATGCGGTAGGTCCACGGCCACGCGGCTTGACCGTCGGCGCCGCCCGTCAGCCCGAGCGCATGCAGCACGCGCGCCAGCGCAATCTGCGCGCGATACAGCCCTTGCAGAAACACGAGCGCCCAGTCGGCGAACGGCGGCGCGTTCATCGGCACCATTCCCGCCGCGCGGTGGCCCATCGTCGAACGGCACTGCGCATCTACCAGCTCGCATCGAGCCCGAGGTGCCGCAGCGCGTCGTGACGCAGTTCCGCGAGGCGCGGGTCGCCGCGATGGCGCGGGTAGGGCAGGTCGACGTGCAATTCGGCGACGATCCGTGCGGGACGCGGCCCGAACACGATCACGCGCTGCGCGAGGAACAGCGCTTCCTCGACGTCGTGTGTGACGAGCAGCGCGGAGAAACCGTCGCGTTGCCACAGCGCGGTGAGCTCGGCCTGCATCGTGAGCCGCGTCAGCGAATCGAGCTTGCCGAGCGGTTCGTCGAGAATCAGCAGGCGCGGATCGTTGACGAGCGCGCGGGCCAGCGCGACCCGCTGCGCCATCCCGCCGGACAATTGGTGCGGGAACACGTTCGAGAATTCCTGCAGTCCGACGCGCGCGAGCGCATCGTCGACGCGATGCTGCGACGCACGCGCCACGCCGCGCGCCTCGAGGCCGAGCGCGACGTTCGCACGCACGCGCCGCCACGGGTACAGCGTCGGGTCCTGGAACACGACGATGCGCGACGGATCGGGTTGTTCGATCGGCACGCCATCCTGCGCGATCGAGCCTTGCCGCGCGGCGTCGAGGCCCGCGACGAGGCGCAGCAGCGTCGATTTCCCGCAGCCGCTCGGGCCAAGCAGCGCGACGAATTCGCCGGCCGCGACCGACAGCGTGACGTCATCCAGCACCGGCAGCGCGCCGCCGGGGCCATCGAACGCATGGCTCACGCGGCGGATGTCGATGCGCGCGCCGCGCGGCGTCGTGGCGGCGGGCGCGGCGGCAACGGACGAGTCGAGTACGGCGGCGCTTACCATTTGACGGTTCCTTTCTGCCAGGCGAGCACGCGGTCGCGCACCGCGAACAGCAGCGCGATCAGCCCGGAAAACAGCAGCGCCATCACGATCAGCGCCGCATACATGTTCACGTACGATGCCCAGCCCTGCGCCCAGCTCAGGTACCAGCCGAGCCCGGACTTGACGCCCATCATCTCGGCGACGACCAGCACCGTGAACGACGCGCTCAGCCCCATGAAGATGCCGACGAACACGTGCGGCAGCGCGGCCGGAATCGCGACGCGCAGCACGAGGAAGCGCGCGTTCGCACCGAGCGTGCGTGCAACGTCGTAATACTGCTTGTTGACGCTCGCGACACCGGACCACGTGAGCACCGCGACCGGGAAGCCGGTTGCGAGCGCAACCAGGAACGCGGCGGCCGAATAGCTCGACGGGAAGAAGTAGAACGTGAGCGGCAGCAGGGCGGTGGCTGGCACGGGGCCGAGCACGCGCAGCACCGGATGCACCCAGTAGCCGATCCGGCGCGACCAGCCGATCGAGACGCCGACTGCGAAACCGGCCGCGACGCCGTACGCAAAGCCGAGTGCGAGCAGCTTCAGCGTATTGCCGGCGCTGCCGAGCAGGCGCGGCCAGTCGTCGATGTAGACCTCGATCAGCGCTTGCGGCGGCGCGAAGAACGGCGTCGGCAGCCAGCCGGTTTTCGCGGTGACGATTTCCCACGTGGCGAGCACGAGCGGCAGCGCGACGAGCCACGGGCCGGCCGGGCGCACACGTGCGAGCCGCGTGCGCGTCGCGGGGACGAGATGGCCGAGCGTCGCGGCGGCGAGCAGCAGCGCGGCGATCGTCCACGCACCGACGGCGAATTCGTCCGTGTACGCCCAGTCGGTGAAACCGACGACGCGGTTCGGCCACAGTTGCGTGAATGCGCCGAGCGCGCCCCACGCAAGCGCGGCGGCGATGCCGGTCGGCCAGGTGCGTGCGCGCCGGGCTTCGGCGGCGAGCGTGGCTTCGCACGCCGTGCAGGCGCCGCGCCGCGCCGCGGATGCAGCGGCACTGCCGTTGGCAGGGGCCGACGCGGTGCGTGCGGAGGAACGGTGTTCGATCGTCGACATCGCGTTACCCCAGCACGTTCGCATAGACCTGCTGCGCGAAGCGCTGCGGGTCGGTGCTCTTCTTCAGCACGCTGATACGGCGGAAGTCGTCCGCATAGAACGCGATTTCCTGCTGCAGGTCGACGTTGGTCGGGTGGTGGTTGTAGGTGAGCGTCGCGTAGAGCTTGCGCAGGTCCTCGGGGCTGATCTTCGGCGAATACTTCGCGAACACCTTCGCGGCTTCGTTCGGGTTGTCGTGCGTGAATTCGGTGGCCTGCACGATCGAGCGCGCGAGCGCGGCGGCCGACGGCCGGTCGTTGCGCACGAGGTCGCCGCGCGCGCCGATCACGCAGCACACCTTGCGCGCGTATTCGCCGGACAGGTTCGTCGCGAGCTCCGTATACGCGCCGTTGCTGCGCTTTTCGAGCAGATAGAGGTTCGGGTCGCCGTCGGCGATCGCGTGGATCTCGCCCTTGTCGACCGCGACGCCGAGCAGGTCGGCCGGATACTGCCGCCACGTGATGTCGCGCTCGGGATCGATGCCGTTCTTCGCGAGCAGGATCGAGAAGAAATGCTTGCCGGGCGCGGCCAGATCGCTGACGCCGACCGTCTTGCCCTTCAGCGCCTGCAGCGTCGTCACGCCGGCCGCCTTCGCGCCGAGCAGCCGCACGCAGCCGCCATGCGAGCTGCCGATGATCTTCACGTCGAAGCCGGCTTCGAGCGGCTTCAGCCAGCGGTGGATCATCCCGACCGCCGCATCGGCCTTGCCGGTCGCGATCGATTCGAGCAACTGGTCGGTCGAGCCGCTGTAGTTGATCAGCTCGACCTTCAGGCCGTTCTTCTCGAAGAAGCCGCGCTCCTGCGCGACGACGATCGGCGTCAGGCAGAACGCGTTCTGGTTCCACGCGAACGTGAGCTTCTTCAGCGGCGGCGCGGACCAGGCCTTGCGGCCCAGCGTGATCGCGGGCGCGGCGAGCGCGACGGCGCCGGCGGCGCGCAGCAGCTTGCGGCGTTTGTCGTCGTGCGTGTCGGCGGGCGCGGGGGCGGTGGTTCGGGTCATGGGGTCTGGTCTCCGGTCATGCGAAAAGGCGTTCAGTCGAACAGGTCGGGTTCGTCGGCGACGACGCGCGCGAACAGGCTGTCGAATGCATGCAGCGCGCCCTCGGGGCCGCCGATCTGGCCGTGCGTGTGGCGCGCGGTCGCGGGATCGATCGGCTGCGGCGTGCCGGCCGCCTCGGCCAGCAACTGCGTGTGCGCGGCGTTGTCGAGCGCGATGTACCACCACGCGGCGGCCTCGACCGTCGGGCCGGCGGTCAGGATCCCGTGGTTCTTCAGGATCGCGCCCTTGTGCGTGGTGCCGTCGGGCTTCGCCAGCGCATCGGCGATCCGTGCGCCTTCGCTGGTGTCGACGACCATCCCCGTGAAGTCGTCGAACAGCGCGTGGTCTTCGTAGAACACGCACGCGTCCTGCGTGAGCGGATCGAGCGGGCGGCCGAGCGTCGACCATGCCTTGCCGTAGGTCGAATGCGTATGCGCGGCGGCGACGATGTGCGGATGCGCGTCGTGGATTGCAGCATGGATCGCGAACGCGGCCTTGTTCAGCGGCCGCGTGCCGATCGCGGTTTCGCCGCGCGCGTTGACGAGCAGCAGGTCGGACACCTTGATCTGCGAGAAATGCACACCGAGCGGATTCACCCAGAAGTGGTCGGGCAGTTCGGGGTCGCGCGCGGTGATGTGGCCGGCGAGCCCCTGCGCGAAACCGAAGCGTGCGAACAGGCGGAACGCGGCCGCGAGCCGTTCCTGACGGTGACGGCGCTCGGCGGCGACGTCGATGCGCGGTGCCGGCGAATCGAACCAGAAATGCTGGCGCGGCGACGCGGCGAGCGTGAGGCCCGACGCAGTGCGTTCGGGGGTGGACAGAACGGCGGACATCGGATGGGTCTCCCGGGTTGCGTCAGGCTGCGCGGCGTGCCGCGTCGCGTGCGGCGACGGCGCTGCGCACGCGCGGAATCAGTTCGCGGCCGTAGTCGATCGCGTCTTCGAGCGGATCGAAGCCGCGAATCAGGAACGTCGTGACGCCGAGGTCGTAGTAGTCGAGCAGCGCATCGGCGACCTGCTCGGGTGTGCCCACGAGCGCCGTCGAATTCGAGCGCGCGCCGGTGAGCTTCGCGATCTCGGTCCACAGCCGCTTGTCGACGCGCGAGCCGCGATCGGCCGCGGCCAGCAGGCGGCGCGCGCCTTCGCTCTGTTGCGGGCCGCCGGTGCCGAGGCCGGCCGCTTCGCGCAGCCGGCGCGTTTCGTCGAGGATGCGATGCGCGCGCGCCCACGCTTCGTCCTCGGTCGCGGCGAGGATCGGCCGGAACGACACGGAGAAGCGTACCTGCCGGCCGTGCTTCGCGGCTTCGGCGCGCACGCGCGTCGTCAGGTCGCGCACCTGGTCGAGCGATTCGCCCCACAGCGCGTAGACGTCCGCGTGCTTGCCGGCCACTTCGAGCGCGGCTTCCGATGCGCCGCCGAAATAGATCGGCACATGCGGTTGCTGGTACGGCTTCACTTCCGAAAAGCCCTGCGTGAACCGGTAGTGCGCGCCGTCGTGATCGAACGGCTGCGCTTCGGTCCAGATCCGCCGCAGGATGCCGAGGTATTCGTCGGTGCGCGCATAGCGCGCGTCGTGGTCGAGGAAATCGCCGTCGCGTTGCTGTTCGCTGTCCGAGCCGCCGGAGATGAAGTGCACGGCGAGCCGGCCGCGGCTGAACTGGTCGAGCGTCGCGATCTGCCGTGCGGCGAGCGTCGGCGCGGTGAAGCCCGGACGATGCGCGAGCATGAAGTGGATTCGCTCGGTCGCGGCCGCCGCGAACGCGATCGTCAGCGTCGCCGACGGGCCGGTCGAGTGATGCGGCACGAGGATCCGGTCGAAGCCGGCCGTCTCGTGGGCACGCGCAAAGTCGCGCACGTAGTCGGGATCGACGACGGGGCCGAACGGCGGGTGGATTTCCGACTGCTTCTGGCTCTGGATCATGCCGATGAATTCGACGCTCATCTGGGTCTCCGGTGCAGGGACGTCCCGGCACGCGGCCGGGCAGGAATGGAGCGCAGGTTAACGCCGCGATCATGCGGAATGGAAATAATCAATCCCGATTTGAATATCAGATTTGCATGGTTTGGGCGGGGGTGCGCTGCGCCTACGCTGTGGGCTTACGAACGATCGGGCGCGCGGGCGCCGGCGCATCCGGCGCTGCGTGTTCCGGTTTGCCGACTTCATGAGAAGCCGCGCCGCGTGGCGATCGATTGCCGCTGTTGCGGCGTTTGCCACAACTGCCGTCTTGCCGTATTACCCAGGGAATCCGTTTCGATGTCCGCCAGCCTTGCCGCTTCTTCGCCATCCTCGCCGCCGCCTTCGCTGCGCCTCCTGCCCACCGATGATGCCGACGCCGATTCCGACGATGCGCGCGTCGCCGCGCTGCTCGACCGCCTCGCGCCGGCACTGGCTGCCGATGCGGCGCGCAACGACGTCGACGGCCGCTTTCCGCACGAGAACTTCGCTCGGCTGCACCGCGCGGGGCTGATTGCGCAGGTCGTGCCGCGCGAGCATGGCGGCGCCGGTGCGACGCTCGCGCAGGCGAGCCGGATCGTGGCCGCCGTCGCGCGGGCCGATCCGGCGACCGCGCTGGTGCTGACGATGACGTACCTGCAGCATCGCGCGCTCGGCCGTGCCGACAACCGCTGGCCTGCTGAGGTACGGCGGGCGGTGTTCGACAGCGCGGTCGCACAGGGCGCGCTGATCAACGCGCTGCGCGTCGAGCCCGCGCTCGGCTCGCCGTCGCGCGGCGGCCTGCCGGAAACCATTGCTCGGCGTGACGGCGACGGCTGGCGGTTGTCCGGCCACAAGCTGTACAGCACGGGAATCCCGGCGCTTCGCTGGCTGGCCGTGTGGGCGCGCACCGATGAACCGGCGCCGCGGGTCGGCGTGTTTCTCGTGTCGCGCGACCGCGATGCGGATGGCGACCGCATCCGCGTGATCGAAAGCTGGAATCACCTCGGCCTGCGTGCGTCAGGCAGCCACGAGGTCGTGTTCGACGACGTGTGGCTGCCGGCGGATCACGCGGTCGACGTACGCGCGCCGGACGCATGGGCCGTGTCGGCCGCGACCCACGCGGATGCGGACGCACAGGCCGACCAGCAGGCGTGGATGGTCGCGTTGCTCGGCAGCCTGTACGACGCGGTGGCGCGTGCGTCGCGCGACTGGCTGGTCGGGTTCGCGACGACGCGTGCGCCGAGCGGGCTGGGTGCACCGCTTGCAACGCTGCCGCGCGTACAGGAAGCAGTCGGCGAAATCGAGGGCTGGCTGCATGCGAACCGCGTGCTGCTCGACGCGCACATCGCGCGCACCGACGCGGGCAATGCGCCGCCGGTCACGACGAGCGGCCTCGTCAAGCGGACCGTGACCGAGCACGCGATCCGCGTGGTCGAGCAGGCGCTGAAGCTGTCGGGCAATCACGGGCTGAGCCGTGCCAATCCACTCGAACGCCACTATCGCGACGTGCTGTGCAGCCGCGTGCATACGCCGCAGGACGATGCGATCGCGGTGGCGGCCGGGCGTGCGGTGCTGGAAGCGGTGAGCCGGGGCGAAACGAAGGGCGAAACGAAGGGCGAAACGAAGGGCGAAACGAAGGGCGAAACGAAGGGCGAGACGGAGACGGGCGGGGCGTCGGTCAACGAGACCGAACGCGGCCGCGGCGATGCGTGAGCGGAGCAGGGCTGGCGCGGGCGTCGATCGGGCAGCGCGATGCCGTCGCCGCCCGGTACGGTCACGCAGCCTTGCCGTGCGCCTGCTCGGGCAACGCAAACGCCGCGCGCGCATGCGCGGCGACGGCTGCGAGCGGCGCGTCGAAGCGGGCCGCATCGTGCCGGCGCAGCAACCACAGATCGATCTGCGGCTTGAAATCGGTGAGCGGCACGATGTCGAGCGCATCGCGCAGCGGGCTGCCTTCGACGAGCGGCAGCGGCATCAGCCCGATACCGAAGCCGTTCGCGACGCTCTGCAACTGCAGGTCGCGGCCGTAGGTGTCGAGCGTGACCGGCATCGGCAGGCCCTGCGCGTCGAGCGCGCGCCGCAAGCCCGCGCGAAAGCCGCAGCCGTCGGGGTTGAGCACCCAGCCATGCGCGTGGCAATCGGCGAGCCGGTAACTGCGGCGCGGCCAGTCGCCCTTGCGGCCGACCGCGACGAGCCGCGTGGCCAGCAACCGTTCGCCCTCGACCTGCGCCGGCAGCACCATCTCGCGCGCGAGGAACACGAGCGCCGCATCGAGTTCGCGGCGGGCGACGCGTTCGACCAGCATGCCGCCCCACGCGGTTGTGACCTGCGTCGCGAGCGCGGGCCACTGCGCGGCGAGTTCGGCGATCAGTGCGGGCAGCATCAGCTCGCCGAGGCCCTGCGTGAGCCCGACCCGGAATTCGCCGGCGGGCGGCTGCTCGCTGGCCGTCAGCTCGCGCAGCGCATCGACTTCGCGCAGGATTGCGCGACACTGTTCGAAGACCCGCCGGCCGATGTCGGTCGGGCGCGGCGGCTTCGTGTTGCGATCGAGCAGGATCACGCCGAGCGCTTCCTCGAGATTCTGGACGCGCCGCGTGATCGCGGGCTGCGTCATCCCGAGCTCGGCCGCGGCCAGGCTCAGGGTCTGGCAGCGGACGACCGCTGCAAAAGCGTCGATATCGCTAATTTTCATGTTTGTTCTGCATGGTCTTTCGGGTGCATCATGACGATCCATCATATTCGGCATCATATTCGAGGAGCCAGCCGATGAGTACGCTTTCGTTGCATCAGACGCCGCTGCGGCCGTTCGTCGACGGTCTGGGCGCGCTGCTCGCGTCCGGCGCGAACGAGGCGCGCATTCTCGACGAGGGTGGCGCATTGCTGGCCGCGCTCGTCGAACACGACGACTGGTTGCCCGACGCATTCGCGCGGCCCGACCCCGCGCGCTATCGGCAGTACCTGCTGCATCTCGACCCGGACGAGCGGTTCTCGGTCGTCAGCTTCGTGTGGGGCCCTGGCCAGACGACGCCGATCCACAACCACACGGTGTGGGGGCTGATCGGGATGCTGCGCGGCGCCGAAATCTCGCAGCCGTACCGGTTCGACGCAGCGGGCAAGCCCGTGCCGTCCGGTGAAGCCGTGCGGCTGCAGCCGGGCGAAATCGAGGCCGTGTCGCCGCGCATCGGCGACGTCCATCGCGTGACCAACGCGTTCGACGATCAGGTCTCGATCAGCATCCACGTGTACGGCGCGAACATCGGCAAGGTCGAGCGCGCGGTGTTCCTGGACGACGGTACCGTGAAGCCTTTCGTGTCAGGCTATTCGAACGCCTGATGCAACGCGCGTGCGCGACCGGTTGCCCGCACACACCATCGGGCCCAAGATTCATCCGTTCCGCTTTCTTCATCGACTTCAACGCATTCAAGACAGAGACACCGTGACGCAATCCGCCGATTCCACTTCCCGCTTTCCCGTCGCGTCGTACCAGGACGTGCGTGCGCGCCTGCTGGCCCGCGACGAGATCGCGCTGATCGACGTACGCGAGGAAGATCCGTACGCGCAGGGCCACCCGCTGTGGGCCGCCAACTTTCCGCTGTCGAAACTCGAACTCGACGCTTGGACGCGGATTCCTCGCCGCGACACGCCGATCGTCGTGTTCGGCGAAGCGGGCGGCGAGGACCTCGCGCCGCGCGCGGCCGCGACGCTCGCGCAACTCGGCTACACCGACGTGCGGCTGCTCGACGGCGGCCTCGCGGGCTGGCTCGCCGCGGGCGGCGAACTGTTCATCGACGTGAACGTGCCGAGCAAGTCGTTCGGCGAATGGGTCGAGGCCGAGCGGCATACGCCGTCGCTGTCTGCACAGGAGGTGCAGGCGCTGATCGATGCGAAGGCCGACGTCGTGATCGTCGACGCGCGCCGTTTCGACGAATACCAGACGATGAACATCCCGACGTCCACGAGCGTGCCGGGCGCGGAGCTCGTGCTGCGCGTGCGCGCGCTGGCGCCGAACCCGGCGACGCAGGTGATCGTCAACTGTGCGGGCCGCACGCGCAGCATCATCGGCACGCAGTCGCTCGTCAACGCGGGGCTGCCGAATCCGGTCGCCGCGCTGCGCAACGGCACGATCGGCTGGACGCTCGCGGGACAGACGCTCGAGCGTGGCGCCGCGCGCCGCTTTCCGGACGACATCGACGCGACGCAGCGTGCCGACGCGCGCCAGGCGGCGCGCGCGGTCGCTGAGCGCGCGGGCGTGTCGCGCATCGCGCTCGCGGATGTCGCCGCGCTCGACGAACCGGGCCGCACGTTGTACCGCTTCGACGTGCGCACGCCGGAGGAGTACGAAGCCGGCCATCTGCCGGGCTTCCTGAGCACGCCGGGCGGCCAGCTCGTGCAGGAAACCGATCATCACGCGGCCGTGCGCGGCGCGCGGATCGTGCTCGCCGACGACGACGGCGTGCGCGCCGACATGACCGCGTCGTGGCTCGCGCAGATGGGCTGGGACGTGCGCGTCGTCGAACCGGAGGACGGCACGGCGAAATTCGGCGAGCGCGGCCAACCGCCGCGCGACGTGCCGGCGACGCCGCCCGTGACGGACGTATCGCCCGCGACGCTCGCGGGCTGGCTGAAGGAGGCTGCACCCGGCGAGCTGGCGATCGTCGACGTAACGACCAGCGCGAACTACGTGAAGCGCCATATCCCGGGCGCGTGGTTCGCGGTGCGTGCGCAGTTGCGCGACGCGCTCGCGGCGATTCCGCCCGCGAAGCGCTATGTGTTCACATGCGGATCGAGCCTGCTGGCGCGATTCGCGGCGGACGACGCGCGTGCGCTGCTGCCGGCTTCGGCCGACATTTCGGTGCTGACCGGCGGCACCGCCGCATGGATCGAGGCCGGGCTGCCGCTCGAAAGCGGCGAGACGCATCTCGCGTCACCGCGCGTCGATCGCTACCGGCGCCCGTACGAAGGCACCGACAACGCGGCGGCGGCGATGCAGGCGTATCTCGACTGGGAGTACGGACTGGTCGATCAGTTGAAGCGGGACGGCACGCATCACTTCAGCGTGATCTGACCGATGCGGCGCTACCGGGCGCGGCGGCACGCTGTGCGCCGCGCCCGGCTACCGGCTCTCGGGCACGTGCGGCGCGATCAGCGCTTGAACGTATCGACGGCGGTGCGGCCGACGGCCGGATCGTCGGTGAAGAAGCCGTCGATGCCCGCGCGCAGGTACGCCTGGATCTCGCGCACCGAGCCGGCGGTGTTGCGCGTGGCCGGCGTGCCGCCGTCCTTCAGCGACGCGGGCAGGAAGTTGTTCTCCGGGCGGAACGTGTACGGATGCACGACGAGGCCGGCCTCGTGCGCGTAGCGCACGTACGGCGTCGGCTGCTGCAGCGTGCCGTCCGCGGCGACGGCGATGATCGATGTCTTGTACGGGCCGACGCCGTTCGCATAGGTCGCGATCTCGCGCATGCCGTCGCGCGTCGACAGGTCGCCGTAGGTGCGCTTGTCGTTCGCTTTCACGAAGTCGTACGGGCGCTGGCCGGCTTCGTCCATCAACTGCACGAGCTTCCAGTTCGGCTGGCTCGACTTGATCCGGTTGCGAATCGTCTTCAGGTTCGCGACCTCGAACGACTGGATGTAGACGGTCGCCGTGCGCGCCGTGTACGCATCCTTCAGCAGCGCATCGACGAGACGGTCTTCGAGCGGCAGGTTGATCGACTGGAAGTAGGTCGGATGCTTGGTTTCCGGATACAGGTGGATCGTGCGGCCGGTCTGCGCGGACATCTGCTTCGCGAGCGCGACGATCTCGTCGAACGTCGGAATCTCGAACTGGTCGTTGTAAGCGGTGTTCGCGGGGCGGACCTGCGGAATGCGCTCGCGGGCACGCAGCGTCTTCAGCTCGGCGAGCGTGAAATCCTCGGTGAACCAGCCTGTCAGCTCCGCGCCGTCGATCGTCTTGGTCGCCTTGCGGCTCGCAAACTGCGGCAGCGTCGACACGTTCGTCGTGCCCGAGATCTCGTTCTCGTGACGCGCGACGAGCACGCCGTCGCGGGTCGACACGAGGTCGGGCTCGATCACGTCCGCGCCGTCCTCGATCGCCTTGCGGTACGACGCGAGCGTGTGTTCGGGGCGCAGCGCACTTGCGCCGCGATGGCCGACCACCTGGACCTTCGCGGAAATCGGCTGGGTGGGATCGGACGCGACGTCGTCGTCGCCGCCGCATGCGGCGAGCAGGAACGCGGCGGCGCACGCGAACGGGACGTAGCGCAGGGAGGTCGGGCGCTTGAAGAGCATGGTGGTGAACCTTCGAAACGGGAGTCGGAAAGGGGCGGTCGCTCAGGCGGCGCGGCTGTCGCACCGTGTCGCACGGAGTCGAATGGGACGCGATCGTCGCACCGAATAATTACATATGTATTACTTGCGCCTTTCCGTTGCATATTTTTGGGGCGCGATGCTCGCAGCAAGGCGGTTGGCGGTGGCTTGATGTGCGACGCATTCCGCCCGTCTGAGGCAGGCTGCGCGCCGGATGCACTAAACTTGCGGGAATTTTGCATCGCTGCGCCGGGGCCGACGCCCGCCTGGCGCGACGATGCGGCGACTCGCGGGCCAGCGCGGGCGCCCGGCGCCCGTGTGCGTCCCGGGCCGCGCCGGCCGATTTTTCCCGACCCATGACGACTCGAACCGACTCCGCCTACCTGCTCGGCGACCTGCTGAAGAACGTTTCCCGCTCCTTCTACCTGACGCTGCGCGTGCTGCCCGACGGCATGCGCAACCCGGTCGGCCTTGCGTACCTGCTCGCGCGCGCGGCCGACACGATCGCCGACACGGCGCTCGTCGCCCCCGATCGCCGGGCCGCGTTGCTGACCGACCTGCGCGACGAGGTCGAACGGCTCGGCGACGGCGTTGCACTGTCGCGTGCGCTCGCGGACGTGACGCGGATGCAGACCGATTCGCACGAGCACGTGCTGCTCGGCTCGATCGAGCCGATGCTCGCGCTGCTGCGCGCGCAGCCGGACGCCGATCGCGCGTCGATCCGCAAGGTCGTCGCGACGCTGACGGCGGGGATGGTGTTCGACCTGAGCACGTTCCCCGACGAGCAGTCGGGGCAGGTCGCGTCGCTGCCGACGCGCGACGAACTCGACCGCTACACGTATCTGGTCGCCGGCTGCGTGGGCGAGTTCTGGACCGACATGACGGGCATGCACACGCCGGCCGCGCGTGGCTGGAACCTGCCGGACATGTGCGAGAAGGGCATCCGTTTCGGCAAGGCGCTGCAGATGACCAACATCCTGCGCGACTGCGGGAAGGATCTGCGCATCGGCCGCTGCTACCTGCCCGACGACGTGCTGGCTGCGCACGGGCTCGGCGTCGCCGACCTGATGTCGCCCGATGCGTCCGCGCGTGCGCGCGGCGTACTCGTCGACCTGCTGCGGGTGTCGCTCGACCAGTATCGCGACGCGTGCCTGTATACGCTCGCGATCCCGCGCCGCTTCGTGCGGCTGCGGCTCGCATGCCTGTGGCCGATCATGATCGGCCTCGAAACGCTCGAACTGCTGGCCGGCCACGCGGCGTGGCTCGATCCGGTCAAGCCGGCCAAGGTGCCGAGAAAGCGCGTCTACCGGATCATGGCGTCGTCGCTCGCGCTGGTCGGCTCGAACGCCGCGATTCGCGCGCGCATGACCGCGCTCACCGACGCGGTGAATGCGCATCTCGTGCAACCGGCCACGCGCTGAGTCGCACTGAACGACGCCGGTACGACAGATGCCGGCGTCGCCAGTCGGCCCGCGTTCGCCGGGCCGCTCCCGTCCAACTGTCCATCCCCCAAGCTTCGACTAAAACGTTTTCATTATTTCGTGTCACGAAATGTGGGTGTCATGAACGTCAGCGATCCTGCGCGGCGGCGTGAATCGTGGCGTCAGCCGCGGTCGCGCATTTGTAAGATGGATTTTGCCGAAGGCATCTGACGACATCCGACGGTCTCGTTGCACCCGTAAAAATGTAAAGCTAGGGTTTTCACCGGGAAATGCCGGAGAGGCCCGCAGCGCAAGCGTTTCAAGGTGTTATGTAACCGTTTGGTGAACCCGCGCGTTGCGTCGATCATACGATGACCGACCGCACGTGTTGGGAAATAATCGGTAATCCGTCAGAATTGCGCCGGCATGTACTCGCACATGTGTCAGATCATAAAACCACACCACAAAAGAAACATTCTTTGAGGACGGAGAATCAATGAAAAAGCGCGTCGCTGTTGCCATGACGGCAGCTGGCCTTGCAGCCGCTACCGCCGCTCACGCCCAGAGCAGCGTGACCCTGTACGGTATCGTCGATAACGGTCTGGCTTACCAGAACAACTCGTCGGCAGTCGGTGCAACCTCGGGTGGTCACTCGAAGGTGCAGATGTCCACCGGCGTGTGGGCAGGCAGCCGCTTCGGCCTGAAGGGCAGCGAAGATCTCGGCGGCGGCACGAAGGCGATTTTCCAGTTGGAAGCTGGCGTCAACACGGCTAACGGCTCGTCGCAGTGGACCAACGGCATCTTCACGCGTCAGGCGTGGGTGGGCCTGACCAACAACACGTACGGTACGCTGACGGCCGGCCGCCAGTACACCGCGTACTACACGCTGCTGTCGCCGTACAGCCCGACGACCTGGCTGACCGGCTACTACGGCGCGCACCCGGGCGATATCGACTCGCTGGATACCAGCTACCGCGCGAACAACTCGCTCGTCTACATGTCGCCGAAGTTCTACGGCTTCACGGTCGGTGGTTCGTACTCGTTCGGCGGCGTTGCAGGTGCAACGAACCGCGGCTCGACGTGGAGCGCGGCGATCCAGTATCTGAACGGCCCGGCAGGCATCGCAGTCGGCTATCAGAAGATCAACAACGCGACGCTCGGCGGCGGCGTGTGGGGCGCGAACTCGACGGTGCAGAACGGCCTCGGTACGGACGGCAATGGCGCGCAGCCGGCAGTTTCGTCGATCAACAACGGCTACGCTACCGCGCAATCGCAGCAGCGTATCGCTGTGACGGCTGGCTACCAGTTCACGCCGGCATGGGACATTTCGGCATCGTACTCGAACGTCCAGTACACGCCGGGCCTCGGTTCGTCGTTCCGCAACACGGCCATCTTCAACACGGCAGGCGCCGTGCTGCACTGGAAGGCAGCCGCTCAGTGGGATTTCGCAGCGGGCTACTCGTACACGGCGGCAACGCAGTCGAACGGCATCTCGAGCGCAGCGAAGTACCATCAGGTCACGCTGTCGCAGTACTACAGCCTGTCGAAGCGCACGGGCCTGTACGCAGTTGAGGCTTACCAGCACGCAAGCGGCAACACGATCGGCAAGACCGGCATCATCGCGGCAACGACGTCGATCGGCGACGGCGTGGGCGCAGGTTCGAAGCAGAACCAGATTGGCGTCGGCGTCGGCATGATCCACCGCTTCTGATGTCGCGCGGCGCGCGAGCGCCGCTTGCGGCATGCGGTATGAAAACCGGCCTTCGGGCCGGTTTTTTTATGTCCGCGCGATTCGTGCGACTGCCGCGCCACGATCGCCAGGCGGGCGGCGTCGAGCCCGCATCACTCGCTCACTCCGCCGTGTCGTCCGTCCAGCTTCCCGCCAGCGCCTGGAACAGCGCCGCCGTATCGGCGAGCCGGTCGGCCTGCGCGCGTGTACGGTCGAGCGCCGTCTGCAGCGTCTGCCGCTGCGCGTCGAGCAGGTCGAACGTGCTGATCCCGCCTGCCGCGTAACGGTCGCCGGCAATCCTGTTGCTGGCCGCCGCTTCCTGCGCGGCGGTGTCTCTCGCCTGCAGTTCCGCCGCGTCGTGCTCGACCGCGCGCATCGTGTCGGCCACCTGCTGCAGCGCCTCGATCACGGTTTCCCGGTAACTCGCCAACGCCGCGTCGTAGGCCGCTTCGGCCGCACGCTTCTTCGCGCGCAGTTCGCCGCCGTGAAAGAGCGGTTGCGTCAGGCCGAGGCCGACATTCCACACGTTGAGCCCGCTCAAGAGATCCGCGATGCGCGTGCGCTCCGAGCCGATCCCCGCCGAAATCGACACGCGCGGATACAGGTTCGCGGTGGCCACGCCGACGTTCGCGCTCGCCTGGTGCAGTACGGCTTCGGCCGCGCGGATATCGGGCCGTTCGCGCGCGAGCGTCGACGGCAACGCGACGGGCAGCGTGCGCGGCAGCGTAAGCGCATCGAGTGTGAGGTCAGGCAGCACGGCATCGGACGGCGGCACGCCGAGCAGAATCGCGAGCCGGTGGCCGGACTGCGCGAGGCGGGCCGCGAGCGGCGGCAGCGATGCCTGCGTCTGCGCGAGCAGCGCGCGTTGCGCATGCACGTCGGCCTGCGATATGCCACCCGCCGCGAAACGCGCTTCGACGATGCGCAACTGCTGCGTCTGCGCGTCGATCAGCTGCCGTGTGAGCGCGACCTGCCGCGCGAGCGACGCGCGCAGGATCGCGGTTGCGACGACGTTGCCAGCGAGCGTCAGGCGTGCGGCGTCGAGCGTGTACGCCTGGTAGTCGACTTGCGCGCGCAGCGCTTCGAGCGCGCGCCGGTTGCCGCCGAACACGTCGAGCACGTACGACACGCTCACCGACGCGTCATAAAGCGTGAACGGCCCTGGGCTGGGCACGTTGGCGGGCAGGCCGAATGCGGTCGTGTCGACCTGCTCGCGCGTGGCGGAGAGGCTCGCATCGACTTTCGGCAACATCGTCGCGCCGGCTTCGGCCGCATGGTTCTGCCGCGCTTCGTCGAGCCGCGCGCGGGCCGCGGCAAGCGTCGGGCTGTTGTGCCACGCGGTATCGACGAGCCGGTTCAGGGGTTCGGAATCGAACTGCGTCCACCAGTGCCGAGGTGTGTGCGCGGCCGACGTGAAAGCCTGCGTATCGCCGGTTGGGCCGGCGGCGGCCGTCGTCGTGGGCGGCTCGCCGTGCGTGTAGCGTTGCGTGGCCGGCGCATCGGGCGCGTGGAAATCCGGCCCGACCGCGCATCCAGCGACGAACAGCGCGGCCGCGGCCAGTGTGCAGCCGTGAACGGCATAGGAGGGGCGACGCGAAGCCGGTTTCATCGTGCGTACCTAGTCGAGCGTCCGCCGGTAGAAGCGCAGTGCGACGCCCATCACGACGACGGTGAACAGCGCGACCGGCCACACGGACGGCCACAGGTCGCTCCAGCCGTTGCCTTTCAGCAGGATGCCGCGCACGAGGCGGTTGAAGTAGGTGAGCGGCAGCAGGTTGCCGATGAACTGTGCCCACTTCGGCATCCCGGCGAACGGGAACATGAAGCCCGACAGCAGGATGTTCGGCAGGAAGTAGAACACCGCGAGCTGCATCGCCTGCAACTGGTTCTGCGCGAGCGACGACAGCGTGATGCCGACCGTCAGGTTCGCGGCGATGAACAGCAGCGCGGACAGGTAGATCGCGAACACGCCGCCGACGAACGGCACATCGAACACGAAGCGCGCCGCGGCGACGATGATCGACACCTGGATCAGCCCGATCAGCACATACGGGACGATCTTGCCCGTCATCACCTCGAGCGGCCGCACGGGCGTCGCGAGCAGGTTCTCCATCGTGCCGCGCTCGCGTTCGCGCGTGATCGCGAGGCCCGTCATCATCACCATTGTCATCGTCAGGATCACGCCCATCAGGCCCGGCACGACGTTGTACTGCGTGATGCCCTCGGGGTTGTACAGCCGGTGCAGCACGACGTCGAACGCGGCCGGGCGGCCGTTCAGGTAGGCGAGCGGGCCCGTCAGGTCCTTGTCCGCGACGGGCTGCACGAGGCCCGGTAGCGCGCCGATCGCTGACGCGGTCGCGACGGGATCGGTCGCGTCCGCCTCGACGAGCAGCGACGGACGCTCGCCGCGCAGCAGCCGTCGCGAGAAGTCGGCCGGCACGTTCAGCACGAACTGCACGTCGCCGCGCGCGAGCGCATGGCGGCCGGCCGCCTCGTCGGGCAGCGTCTCGACGATGTCGAAGTACGCGGAATTGCGCATCGCGGCGACGAAGCTGCGCGCGAACGGGCTCGCATCGGCGACGATCACCGCCGTGGGCAGGTGCTTCGGATCGGTGTTGATCGCGAAGCCGAACAGCGTGAGCTGGATGATCGGCACGCCGACGATCATCGCGAACGTCACGCGGTCGCGCCGCAGCTGCAGGAATTCCTTCAGCACGATGCTCCACCAGCGGGCGACCGAGAACGCGTCGCGCAGGCGCGCCCACGTGTTCATGACGACGCTCCGCCGGACGGCCCGGAGGCACGGCCCATCATGAAGATGAACACGTCCTCGAGCCCGGTGTCGATCGGCGCGACCTGCAGCGCGGCGGGCCCGTCGGCCTGCGCGGCGACCTGCGCGAGCGTCGCGTCGAGCTGCGTGCGATCGCGGCCGCTCACGTGCAGCGCCGAGCCGAACACGACCGTCTGGTCGACGCCCGGCATCGTGCGCAGCCGAGCGGACAATTCGCTCAGATGCGCGCCGGTGACCGCGCGGGTCACGAGCCCCTGCGACGCGACGATCTCCGCCGACGTGCCCTGCGCGAGCAGTTCGCCGTACGCGATATACGCGAGCTTGTGGCAGCGCTCGGCTTCGTCCATGTAGTGCGTGCTGACGAGCACCGAGATTCCCTGCGCGGCCAGCCGGTGCAGTTCTTCCCAGAAGTCGCGGCGCGCAGCCGGGTCGACGCCGGCCGTAGGTTCGTCGAGCAGCAGCAGCGCCGGCTCGTGCAGCATGCAGGCGGCCAGCGCGAGGCGCTGCTTCCAGCCGCCCGACAGCGCGCCCGTGAGCTGGTCCGCGCGGCTCGCGAGGCCGAGCGAGTCGAGCGCGCGCGCGACGGCTGCCTTGCGGTCGGACATCCCGTACACGCGCGCGACGAAGTCGAGGTTCTCGCGGATCGACAGGTCTTCCCAGTACGAGAAGCGCTGCGTCATGTAGCCGACGCGCCGCTTGATCTGCGCGCTGTCGCGCACGATGTCGTAGCCGAGGCAGGTGCCGCTGCCCGAGTCGGGCGTGAGCAGCCCGCACATCATCCGGATCGACGTGGTCTTGCCGCTGCCGTTCGGCCCGAGAAAGCCGAAGATCTCGCCGCGCGCGACGCGCAGCGTCACGTCCTTCACGACGTGCTTGTCGCCGAAATGCTTGTTCAGGCGATCGACGTCGATCGCGTACGGTGCCGGCGGCGCGTTCATGGCACCCTCACGGCGACGGGCTGGCCCGGGTGCAGCTTCGGCGCGTCGGCGACCGCGGGGCGCGCCTCGATCATGAACACGAGCTTGGTCCGGCTCTCGTTGCTGTAGATCACGGGTGGCGTGTATTCGGCCTCGCTCGATACGTAGGTGATGCGCGCGGGCACGTCGGCCGCACAGCCGTCGCAGTGGATCGCGACCATGCGCCCGGGCGCGAGCGATGCGACGGCGGCCTCCGGCACGAAGAAGCGCACCTTCAGGTTTTGCGGCGGCAGCATCTGCACGACCGGATTGCCGGCCTGCACCCATTCGCCGACGCGATACAGCGTGTCGTACACGCGCCCGGCGGCGGGCGCGGCGACGCGTTTCTGGTCGAGCTTCCATTGCGCCTCGGCGACCGCCGCCTGCGCGGCGTCGACCTGCGCGGCCTGCGCGGCGACCTGCTGCGCGCGGCCGGGCAGGCGCGCGACGTCGACCTGTTTCTGAAGTTCGCGCATCTGCGCGGCTGTGGTTTGCGCGGACGTGCGCGAATCGTCGAGCTGCTGCTTCGACAGGCCGCCGGCCGCGTACTGGCTTTCATCGCGCGCGAGTTGCGTGGCGGCTCGCGCGGCCAGCGCGGTGGACTGCGCGAGCTGCGCCTGCGTGACCGCGATTTCCGGCGGGCGTTTGCCGGTCTGCAGGTCGGCAAGCTGTGCGCGGGCGGCCGCGAGCTGATGCTGCGCCTGCAGCAGCGCGGCCGTTTCGCTGACGGCTTCGAGCGAGAACGCCGGTGCGCCGGCGGCGAGGGTCTGGCCGCGCGCGACGGACAATTGCGTCAGCGTGCCCGATTGCGACGACGACAGGTACACGAATTCGCCTTCGACGTAGCCCTGATAAGTCGTGCCGTTGCCGGCCGACCGTCCGCAACCGGCGAGCAGCGCGACGGCGACGGTGGCGAGCGCGAGCGGCAGCGCGCGGCGCGCGTTCATGACGGCCTCCCCGGCGAGGGCGAGCGGGCCCGCGCGCGGGGCGCGGCGGCCGGCTGCTGCATGCCCGAACCGAGCAGCGCGCGGACATGGCGGTGCAGCACGTCGCGGTCGATCGGCGGCAGGCCGCCGCGCGCGCTTTGCCACAGTTTCGCGGTCGCGAGCGGCAGCATCACCAGCGCGATGATCGAGTGGAACAGGAACGCGGGTTCGAGCGCTGGGTTCAGCGTACCGGCCTGCTGCGCGCCGCGGATGCGTTCGGTGAAGCGTCCGACGTGTTCGAGCGGAATGCGGCGGATCATCCGCTCGCGCAGCAGCCCGCCTTCATGGATGATCTCGCGCAGCCAGATCGACGGCAGCCACGGCATGCGGTGCGTGACGTCGAAGAAGCGGTCGACGAGTTCGGCGACGAGCGCGAACGGGTCGTTTTCGATCTGCGGCTCGGTCGGTCGCCACACGAACGCGATGGCCTGCGCGAGCCGCTCCTCGACGATCGCGTCGAGCAACTGCTCGCGATTCGTGAAGTAGTAGTGAACCATCGCCGACGTGACGCCGGCGGCGGCGGCGATCTGTGCGACGGTCGTCGCGGCGATGCCGCGCTCGGCGAACAGCTGCATCGCGACGTCGAGCATGTGGTCGCGCAGGTCGAAATCGTCGACCGACGGGCGGCGCCCGCGCGGCCTGGCGACGGTGGATTTCGCGTTCATGAAATCGACGCTAATTGATGAGTTAGTTAATTTCAAGGAGGGGTTTTCGCTGCCGTTGACCTGGATCAGGTGCGGCTCGAATCGCGGCGCGGACGGGCGTGGTGTCGCGACGGCCGTGCACCGCCACGCGGCGTTCGAATGAAGGAAGCGGCTACGGAAGAAGCAACGCGCGCGAACGCAGCTGTCGCGCGCTCAGGCCGCGCGCCGGTTGCCCTTGACGATCCACTCGCTGAACGTCGGGTCCGCCAGCGCGCGGCGCGGTGCGGCTGCCACCGGGGCCAACGAAGCTTCGTCGGAACGCCGAGGGGACTGTTCGATCGTTTCACGCGGGCTGTGCCCGAATTCGGCCTTGAAAGACCGGCTGAAGTGCTTGTCGCTGGCGAATCCGTAGCGCCATGCGAGATCCGCGATGCGGGTTCGCGGGCGGGCCGGATCCGCGAGCATGTTCCGGATCCGCACGAGCCGGGTGCGCTGCACGAGCTTCATCACGCCGCCGTCCGGCTGGAACAGCCGGTACAGCTTCGGGCGCGACACGCCGATCGCCTTGCAGATTGCGTCCGGACACAGACCGGGGTCGGTCAGGTGTTGCTCGATGTAGCTTCGGGCGCGCTCCCGCAGCGCGGCGTAGCGTACGTCATCGTCGTGTCCTTACTCGGGCATCTTGCGGAACGCGATTGCGAAACGGTTCCACGAGTTGATCGTCGCGATCAGCATCGACAGGTCGAACAGTTCCTCGTCGGTGAAGTGCGGCTTCACGGCTTCCCAGACGGCGTCGGGCACGTGATTGCTGGCGACCAGCGTCAGCGCCTCGGTCCATTCCAGCGCTGCGCGTTCGCGCTCGGTGAAGAACGGCGTCTCGCGCCACGTGACGACGGTGGCCAGGCGGCGGTCGGTTTCGCCACCCTTGCGCGCGTCGGTCGTGTGCATGTCGACGCAGAACGCGCAGCCGTTGATCTGGGACGCACGCAGGCGGACGAGTTCGGCGAGCGGCTTCTCGATCGAGCACTTCGCGAGGAATTCCTCGGCGTTGCGCATCACCTTGATCGCATTCGGGCTGGCGGCATAGAAGTTCAGGCGCGGTTGCATGGCAGGTCCTTGTTCGGTGGGAGCGCACGGTGGCACGACAGGACCCACTTTAAGACGCGTGCTGGCCTGCTTAAATGGCCAATTTCCGGGAAATTCAGGTAACCAGTGCCGAGCCGGCGAGGTTGCCCGAACCCAGCACGCCGGCCAGCTTCGCGAGCGCCGTGTCGATGCGCAGCGCGTCGATCCCGCCATAGCCGAACAGCAGCCCCGCCCGGACCGGCACGCCGACGTGGAACGCCGAGATGCCGTACAGGCCGATGTTCTGCGCGCGGGCCGCGCGGACCAGCGCCGCTTCGTCGGGCCCCGGTTTCAGGTAGGCGGCGAGGTGGATGCCGGCCGTCGGCACGATCGCGTCGAACCACGGCGCGAGTTCGCCGCGCAGATGCGCGATCAGCATCTTGCGGCGCGCATCGTAGTGCTTCTGCACACGCTTCAGGTGCCGTGCGAAATCGCCTTCGAGCATGAAGCGCGCAAGCGCCGCCTGCGTCAGCGTGCAGGTATGCCAGTCGACGATCTGCTTCGCCTTGGCCAGCGCGCCGCGCAGTGCGCGCGGCGGAATTGCGTAGCCGATTCGCAGTTCGGGAAAGATCGTCTTCGAGAACGTGCCGACATACGCGACGAGGCCCGTGCGGTCGAGGCTCTTCAGCGATTCCACCGGCCGGCCCTCGAAGCGGAACTCGCCGTCGTAATCGTCCTCGATGATCACCGCGCGGCGGCGCTGCGCCCATTCGAGCAGCGCGACGCGCCGGTCCAGCGTCATGGGCATCCCGAGCGGGAACTGATGCGACGGCGTCACGTAAACGAGGCGCGCGTCGTCGGGCAGCCGTTCCGTGACGAGGCCGTGCGCGTCGACCGGCACGCCGATCACCGTCGCGCCGAGCGACGCGAACGCGGCGCGCGCGGGCGGATAGCCGGGATCCTCGACCGCGACCACGTCGCCGGGCCGCACGACGACACGGGCGATCAGGTCGAGCGCCTGTTGCGCGCCTTGCGTGACGAGCACGTCGTCCCAGCCGCACGCAACCGCGCGGCTGAACGCGACGTAGCGCGCGATCGCGCCGCGCAACTGCGGATCGCCGGCCGGGTCGTGGTACTGGGCGGGGCCGCGCATCTGCTGGCGCAGCGCGTGATGCAGGCAGCGCCGCCACGCGTCGAACGGGAACAGCGCCTTGTCGGTCACGCCGCCGCGGAAGTCGAAGCCGGGCGAATCCTGCGGCGTGGGCATCGCGAGCGCGTCGGGCAGCTCGTCCCACAGCGCGCGCGCATCGACCGCGTCGACGCGCGGCGTGTCCTCGACGAGCGACGGCGCCGACATGGCCGCGGCTTGCGGCACGCGCGCGAGGCCGTCGGCGACGAACGTGCCGTCGCCCGCGCGCGTATTCAGGTAGCCCTCCGCGACGAGACGCTCGAACGCGTCGAGCGTCGTCTTGCGCGAGACGCCGAGCTGTTTCGCGAGGTCGCGCGTCGACGGCAACCGTGCGCCGCCGGCGAGCCGCCCGTCGACGATCGCGGTGCGCAGTTGCCGGAAGATTTGCCCCGTCAGGTCGTGACGGCCTTCGATGCGGATGGCGATGTCCATCGCGGGTGGTTACCTCGATTGCCGTGATTTCGTATGGTCCAGCATACCGGAAGTCGAACGCCGCAGCGGGGTGCGGGCTGCATGGCGGCTGGGCGGGACGCCTGTACCGGTCGCCCACGGGCAAAGAAGCAGGGGCGTCCGGCCGAACGACCGGGCGGCGCAACCTGGCGACCGGCATCCGCTGCCCGCGTCGCCGGATTGGACCTCGGCTGGCCGCTGCCTTACGATCCACGACAACCCCACACCGGAGCGAGCCCATGCTGTCCGAAGACGAACTTGCGCTGCTCGACGCGATCCGTGCCACCGGCAGCCTGTCGCGCGCGGCGGCGCGGCTCGGCAAGGCGCCGTCGACGGTGTCGCACGCGGCGCGCCAGCTCGAAACGCGCTTCGACGCGCTGCTGTTCGACCGGCGCGGCTACCGGCTGCAGCTCACGCCGGCCGGACAGTTGCTGACCGACGAGGCGGCAAGGCTGGCGCTGGACGTCGCGCGGCTGACGCAGCGCGTGCGGCAGGTCGCGAGCGGCTGGGAAGACCGGCTGTGGATCGTCAGCGACGAGGTGCTGGAGTTCGACACGCTGCTGCCGGTCGTCCGCGCGTTCGATGCGCTCGACTCGGGCGTGTCGTTGCGTTTCACGCACGAAGTGCTCGGCGGCACCTGGGAAGCGCTGCGCGACGGCCGCGCGGACCTGGTGATCGGCGCGACCAACGAGCCGCCGGCGATCCCCGGCTTCAAGTGGTTCGAGCTGGGCGCGATGGAGTGGGTGTTCGCGGTGTCGCCACGCCATCCGCTGGCCGCCGCGAGCGGCGCGCTGACGCGGGACGCGATCGGCGCGCACCGCGCGGTCGTCGTCGCCGATTCGTCGCGGCGTGTGGCGGGCCGTGCGTATGGCCTGCTCGGCGGGCAAGCCGTGCTCGCGGTGCCGTCGATGCGCGCGAAGATCCTCGCGCAGCGCGACGGGCTCGGCGTCGGCTGGGTGCCGCGCCGGCGCGTGGCGTCGTTGCTCGCGCGTGGCGAACTCGTGGAAAAACCGACGGCCGATCCGCGCGAGCCGAACCTGCTGTATGTCGCGTGGCACGGCGACCGGGACGGCCGCGCGCTGCAATGGTGGCTCGAGCAATTGCGCGAACCGCGGCTCGCGCAGCGCCTGCTCGACGGCATCGACGTGGCGGGCTGACGCGGCGCGGAACGGCACGGGCCAATCGAACTGGCCCGCCCAAACACGTTCGACGATTTCGCACATGTTCGCCGCGCACGTCGTACGGCAAGGCCGGGCGCCGCGCGCATCCTGTGTTCACGGTCAACTCACCGGTTCACAGGAGAACATCATGCAACGCTTCGAAGGAAAGACGGTCCTCGTCACGGGTGGTAACAGCGGCATCGGCCTGGCGGCCGCCAAGGCATTCGCGGCCGAAGGCGCGCGCGTCATCATCACCGGGCGCGATGCGCAGACGCTCGAGGCCGCGCGGCAAACGCTCGGCGCAGGTGCGCTCGCGATCCGCAACGAGGCCGGCAGCGTCGCGTCGGCCCACGCGCTGGCCGATGCGATCGCGTCGGCGGGGGCGCGGCTCGACGCCGTGTTCATCAACGCGGGCGTCGCGAAACTCGCCCCGTTCGCCGACAGCGACGAGGCCATGTGGGATCTCGTGTTCAACACCAACGTGAAGGGCGCGTATTTCCAGATCCAGTCGCTGGTGCCGCTGCTGAACCGCGGCGCATCGATCGTGATCAACGGCTCGATCAACGCGCACATCGGGATGCCCGGCTCGTCGGTGTACGCGGCCAGCAAGGCGGCCGTCAATTCGTTTGCGAAGACGCTGTCGGCGGAACTGCTGCCGAACGGCGTGCGCGTGAACGTCGTGAGCCCCGGGCCCGTGCAGACGCCGCTCTACGGCAAGCTCGGGCTCGATGCGGCCACGCTCGACGAAACGGCCGACAAGATCAAGGGCCTCGTGCCGGTCGGCCGTTTCGGTACGCCGGATGAAATCGCGTCGACGGTGCTGCACCTGAGCGCGCCGGAATCCGCGTTCATCGTCGGCGCGGAGATCATCGCGTCGGGCGGGATGGGGCTGCTCTGACCCGGTCGTGACACAGGCGGGGGCCGCAACCGCCCGGTGCAACGCCGGGCGGGCGGTTCCCGCGAACTGCATTTGCCGCGCTGCCCGCTTTGAGGGACCGCAGACGCTCGCGGATCGCGCCCCGCCGCAAAGCCCACGACGACGGCAGGGGCGATTGCCCGTTTTCTAGACGACCGGTCTAATCAGGGGCTATCATCCGTCCTCGTGAATGCGGCGACGTCCGTGGCATATGCAACAAAGACGCGAAAATGCCATTTCGCGCTGCGATGCTGATGGTGCAGCGAGACGCCGTCGTTTTATTTTGAATTGTTCTAGACGACTGGTCTAATAGGCGCATGCCACATTCGGATACGCGGGTCGCACGTTGACGCGTCACAGCTGACTAACCGACAGGCGTGCCGCGCCGACCGGATTGTCCGGTTGGGCGGCCCCGTTCCCGTCCATTTTCGAAGGAGTGTCCGATCATGAAGATTCTGGTTGTCCTGACCTCGCACGACACGCTCGGCGACACCGGCAAGAAGACCGGCTTCTGGCTCGAGGAACTGGCCGCGCCGTACTACGCGTTCAAGGATGCGGGCGTCGAGCTGACGCTCGCGTCGCCGAAGGGCGGCCAGCCGCCGCTCGACCCGAAAAGCAACGATCCGGCCGCCCAGACCGACGCGACGCGCCGCTTCGAGGCCGATGCGGCGGCCAAGGCCGAGCTGGCTTCGACGCGCAAGCTGGCCGACGTGTCCGTGGACGACTACGACGCCGTGTTTTACCCGGGCGGCCATGGCCCGCTGTGGGATCTCGCCGAGGATCTGCATTCGATCGGCCTGATCGAGCGCGCGCTGGCGGCCGGCAAGCCGGTCGCGGCCGTGTGCCACGCGCCGGGCGTGCTGCGTCATGTGAAGAACCCGCAGACCGGCGAATCGGTCGTGCGCGGCAAACGCGCGACGGGTTTCACCAACAGCGAGGAAGCGGCCGTCGAACTGACGGAAGTCGTGCCGTTCCTCGTCGAGGACATGCTGAAGACCAACGGCGCGCAATTCGAGCGCAGCGCCGACTGGGCGCCGCATGTCGTCACCGACGGGCTGCTGATCACGGGGCAGAACCCCGCATCGTCGGAGCCGGCCGCAGAAGCGCTGCTTGCGCAGCTCGGCCACCGCTAAGCCACTAAGCCGATGGCGCCGGCCGGGCCGGCGCCGTCCCGTATCCGTCGCCGGGCGCTAGCCGGCCCGTCGACGGCCCGAATCGTTCCGTCGTGCGCATTGCGCGACGCGTTTCCAGTCGTTTTGCAGAACCAAGCAAAGGAGTCGTGGATGTCTGCCCTGTTCGAACCGTTCAAACTCAAGGATGTCACGCTGCGCAACCGCATCGCGGTGCCGCCGATGTGCCAGTACGTCGCCGAGGACGGCGTCGTCAACGATTGGCATCACGTGCATCTGGCCGGCATCGCGCGTGGCGGCGCGGGCCTCGTGATCGCCGAGGCGACGGCCGTGTCGCCGGAAGGGCGCATCACGCCGGGCTGCGCGGGGCTGTGGAACGATGCGCAGGCCGAAGCGTTCGCGCCGTCGGTCGCGGCGATCAAGGCGGCCGGCGCGGTGCCCGGCATCCAGATCGCGCACGCGGGCCGCAAGGCGAGCGCGAACCGCCCGTGGGAAGGCGACGACCATATCGCCGACGGCGATCCGCGCGGCTGGCAGACCATCGCACCGTCGGCCGTGCCGTTTGGCGCACACTTGCCGAAGACGCCGCGCGCGATGACGCGCGACGACATCGCACGCGTGCAGGCCGACTTCGTTGCGTCGGCGAAGCGCGCGCGCGACCTGGGCTTCGAATGGCTCGAACTGCACTTCGCGCACGGCTATCTCGGCCAGAGCTTCTTCTCGGTGCATGCGAACCAGCGTGACGACGAATATGGCGGTTCGGCCGAGAACCGCGGCCGCTTCCTCGTCGAAACGCTGGCGGCCGTCCGCAAGGTGTGGCCCGAGCATCTGCCGCTGACCGCACGTTTCGGCGTGATCGAATACGACGGCCGTGACGAAGAGACGCTCGCCGAGTCGATCGCGCTCACGCAGCGGCTGAAGCAGGAAGGGCTCGACATGCTGAGCGTGTCGGTCGGTTTCTCGACGCCGGACGCGCAGATTCCGTGGGGCCCGGCGTTCCTTGCGCCGATCGCCGAGCGCGTGCGCCGCGAGGCCGGGCTGCCGGTGTCGTCCGCGTGGGGGATCGACACGCCGCAACTGGCGAACCGCGTGGTGGCGGAAGAGCAGCTCGATCTCGTGATGGTCGGCCGCGCGCATCTGGCCGACCCGCACTGGCCGTACTACGCGGCCAAGCAGCTCGGCGTCGAGCGTCCGTCGTGGACGCTGCCCGCGCCGTACGCGCACTGGCTCGAGCGTTACCGGACCGCCGACAAGGTGGCCTGAACGGGTGTGTCGCCGGGGCGGCGTGCGCATCAGATGCGCCGCCGATCTGGCGCCGATGGATAGAATGGCGGTTCGCGCCGGCCGGTTGCCGGCGCGAACCGCCATTTTTTTCATTTCGACAGAGGTGCCATGGGCGCACATGTCCCGTCGTCTCACGATCCCGCCGCGCGGCCGCGCGTGCAGCAGATCTCCCGCGCCGTGCTGTATGCGGCGCTGCTGGTCATCGCGCTGTGGGTGATCCGCGATTTCATTCCCGCCATCGCCTGGGCCTGCGTGATCGCCATCGCGATGTGGCCGATGCTGAAGCGCTTCGAATCGCACCGGCTGTTCCGCAACCGCCCGACGCTCATCGCGCTCGTCATCACGGCGGCGATCTCGTTGCTGGTCGTGCTGCCGGTGGCCGTCGCGGCGACCCAGGCGATCGGGCAGGCGCATGACCTGCGCGAGTGGCTGCGCACGATCCAGGACAACGGCATCCCGGTGCCGGACGTGGTCGGCCGGCTGCCTTACGGCGCGGCGCAGGTCACCGAGTGGTGGCAGGCCAATCTCGGCCATCCGCTGCATGCGGCCAGCGCGATGCACGGCGTCAACAGCGAGAAATTCATCGCGTTCGGCCGTCAGTTCGGCACGAAGCTTGCGCACGGGCTGCTCGAGTTCGGCTTCATGCTCGTCACGCTGTTCGTGATCCTGCGCGCCGGCCACAAGCTGTCGGGTGCCTTGCTGCAGGGCGCGCGGCGCGCGTTCGGGCGCAGCGGCGCGGAGCTGATCGAGCGGATGGTCGCGGCCGTGTTCGGCACGGTGACGGGGCTCGTCGTCGTCGGGCTCGGCGAGGGCGCGCTGCTCGGCATCGCGTATGCGCTGGCCGGCGTCCCGCATGCGGCGCTGCTCGGCCTCGTCACGGCGATCGCCGCGATGCTGCCGTTCTGCGCGCCGGTCGTGTTCTGCGGCGCGGCGCTGTGGCTGTTCGTCCAGGGGGCGACCATGTGGGCCATCGTGGTGGCCGTGCTCGGGTTCGTCGTCGTGTTCATCGCCGAGCACTTCGTGCGGCCCGTGCTGATCGGCAGCTCTGCGCGGCTGCCGTTCCTGCTCGTGCTGTTCGGCATCCTCGGCGGCGCCGAGACGTTCGGCCTGATCGGGCTGTTCGTCGGCCCCGCGCTGATGACGGTGCTGACGATGCTGTGGGCCGAATGGATTGCATGACGATGTGTGCCGGGGCGGCCGCATGACGCGGCGGCACGGATGCGCGATCAAGCGCGCATCGGCCGCCGCCACGGGCGACGATCCGGCTGGTGCCGGAGCCTGCATTGCAGCGATCCGGATAAAGTTCTCTACATTTCTTTTCGATCCGGACCCAAAGGTCTAGTAGCATGGCGCTTTCGATCACGCCGGCATGGCGCAGCAGATTTCACCAAGCATGCGATTGATTACGATGTCCCGTCCCGCAGCGACGCTGTCCCTGGCCGCCAGTTGCCTGATGTTGCACGGTTGCGCGTGGTTCGACTCGTGGCTGCCATTCTCGTACTCGCGCACGCCGCTCGCGCGGGCCGCGTCGCGGCATGGCGCGACGCGCGCCGATGTCGTCCGCGCCGGCGGCAATCCGCGCAGCGTCTGGATGGTCCGCAACGGCAGCGGCGTCTGCTACAACTACTTCATCGAGCACGGCAACGATCACCGCGAGTATTTCGTCGTGTTCGACCGGGCCGGCGTCGTCACGCAACACGGCTTCGATTCCTGCATGAACGCCGACCGCAAGGGCACGCTCGCGCCGGGCAAGGCCGCTTCGCGCTAGCGCGGCGGCCGTGCCCGCCCGCCATTACGCGATCGTGTCGAGTACGCCGCCGTCCGCGCGCAGCGCGGCGCCCGTCGTCGCCGACGCCAGCGGCGAGCACACGTACACGACCAGGTTCGCGATTTCCTCGGGCAGCGCCGGTCGCTGGATGATCGACGTCGCGCGCTGCGTGCGCACGAACTCCACCGCGACGTCGTCGATGCTGCGGCCTGTTTCGTCGGCTTGCGCCTTCAGCATCGCGCGCACACCTTCCGACATCGTCGGCCCCGGCAGCACCGAATTGACCGTTACGTTCGTGCCGGCCGCGAGCTTCGCGAGGCCGCGTGCGATCGACAGCTGCGCGGTTTTCGTGAATCCGTAATGAATCATGTCGACCGGGATGTTCAGGCCCGATTCCGACGAAATGAACACGATCCGGCCGGCATTGCGTTCGATCATCCCCTTCAGGTAATGCCGCGCGAGGCGCACGCCGGACATCACATTGGTCTGGAAATAGTGATCCCACTCGGCGTCGTCGATGTCGAAGAACGCCTTCAGGCCGTAGATGCCCGCGTTGTTGACGAGGATGTCGGCCGCGGGCGTGTGCTGCGTGATGCGCGCGGCGCCGGCGGCATCGGACAGGTCGGCGGCGATGCCGTCGAAGCCCGCATCAGGGACGGCCGAGCGCAGGTGCGCGAGCGCGGACTGCACCGACGCGTCGCTGCGGCCGTTGACGACGACGCGCGCGCCGGCGCGCGCCAGCCCTTCGGCAATCGCGAGCCCGATACCGGCGGTGGAAGCGGTGACGACAGCGGTCTTGCCTTTCAGATCGATCTGCATGAGCGTGGCTGGGGAAGAGTGAACGGGAGCCGCCGCGCGTGCCGCGGCGGACGGAATTCTAAGCTTAGGCAAATTCCGGTCAGTAGGCCATGCCGCGAGCGCGTCGGCGGCGGTCACGCGGAAATTCCGGGGGGCGAAGTGAAGCGCTGCCGTGTATTGCGGACGCGCGAGATCGCTGTCGGCTCGGCTCAACCGAGCGCGAGCGCGCGTGGTTCACGCGCGGGGTACCCGATCGATGACGGTTTCGCCGGCTGCGATAGCAGCCTGTCGATATCCGGCCCGCCAGGATCGGCGCAACTGCCGATCCTGGCGGATGTCGTGCATGCCGCCAGCATCTCTCGCGACCGTTGCTCGCAGAACGGGCGAACCTTCAACGACGGAACGCGAGCATCAGGAGCACGTGACGAACCAGTCCCACCAGTAGTATCCGAACAGCTCCTGGGTACTTCTTTCCAGCGTATAGAGCCCGAAGCAGGCGCCAAGCGTTTCTATCCCGCTTTCTCTTGCCTTGGCGCCGATGCTGACGAACGTTTGCGGTTTCGTCAGCGGCGGCAGGCCGTCGCGCGTTTCGGGGTTCAGTTGCACGGCATTCACATCAAGGAAGTCCTGCGAAAACTGGTTGAAGACTTGCTGGCCGAACAGGTGCGAAACCTGATAAATCAGCACCGAGTCTTCCGCGTTTTCATAGAGGGAGACGGCCCTGAGTGAAACCGTGTCGCCCGGATGCAGCGTCAGAACGGGGGCTGCCGGGTCATTTCCGATCGACGCGCCCCGCGCGCCGGTGTAAAGCAAGCGCACGGCGCGATGATCGATGGCGATCGGTAACTCGGGCTGCTTGCTCGGACGCGGGTACCTCTGCTTGATGTATTCCGTGTCGATTACGGCCAGGACGTCGATTTGCTGCGCGGTCGTGTCGCGAGTGAGGCTTCCAAGATCGGCTGTCATATGGGTGCTCCATTCTGGTTTTATCGCGGAAAAGGGGCGGCGCGCTGTAGGGCGCCGCGCAAAACCTGCCGGCTTGAATCGCTCCCGTATGGCTTCGGAGCGAGTTGTCGGGGCGCTTGCCTCAAGCAGCGGAGGCTTGCCAGACCCAGAAGAAGTAGCCGAACAAGGTTTTCTTGTTTTGGCTGCGCGTATAAAGCGCAAAAGACGTTGCGAGGCGCTCGGATCCGGAGGATTTTGCGACGGATTCGAATGCCTGGAAGACCTGCGATTGCGCCGAGGTCGCGATGATGTCGGGCGTTTCGGCAGCACTCGCCGCTCCAGCCTGTTCGATGGTCACCGCGGCAAACGGACCGAACACCTGAGCGCCCGAGTATTGCTGGACGTGGTAAATCAGCGCGGCGTCTCCCGAATTGTCGGACAGCGACGTCCCCATCAGGGATACCTTGTCGCCAACATTCAATTTCAGGCTCAGATTACCGGTTCCTTCCGAACTGCTCACGCCGGGCGTGTGGCCGTTGAGCATGAACAACGCATTGCTGGCGATGCCAGTCGGGTTCTGCGCGTTCAGGCTCGGATTGGGATAGCTTCTCTTTATGTAATTCGTGTCGATAGCTGCAAGAATTTGAATGAATTGAGCGGATTTTTCCAGATTGATGCTATTCGGATCGACTTTCATTGGAGTGCCTCCGTGGTGGGCCAGTTGCCCGTTCGGTGCGCGTGGCGCATCGGCGATGCGCTTCGCCAGTATTGTTCATTTATATTCGCTTTAATACCTGTCAGGTTTGATGGGGGATTTATTTTAATGTAGGTTGATTTTTGTGGTCGGGATGGGTGGTATTGCCGTGTAATCGTTTGTAATTGATTTTTATGGATTTTTCCGGGCGGTATTTCAGGTTGCTGCATGTGATGAAAAATGCTCGTCACCGCGTAATCGGTTGTAATTGATTTCGGCGGTCAAAGGGAATGATATTGAGCTTGACGCGCTAATGACGCGTCGTCGGATTCAAATTCATAACGCTTAGTGAATGGAGATTAACCATGGCTACTGAAGTCACTCTTGCATCGAGCGCACAGGACATCAACATCATCGCGGTGATCGATACGGAATGGGTCAAGAAGACGTATCCGAACCCGAGCCAGGATCAGACCAAGCCGACCGGCATCGCCCACAATGGCCAGTTCCTGATTTGCACCGGCGCGCGTGGCATCAAGGGGCAGGGTACGGCCGACCTGGAAATCACCGCATACCCGGGTGACCGCGTCCAGTTTACCGGCGTGTCGATCTACGACAACTCCGACGATGCCGTGATCATCTACAACATCCCGCGCTATCAAGGCGATGAGGTATTCAATCCGTTCGTCTGCAACACGGTCGTCCGCAATGGCGCGGTGGAACCCAACCCGGATTCGGGGACCCGCAATGGCCTCCCGCCGCTGAAGAAACAACTCACGTTCGCGACTTTCGACTCGTCGGTCCGGAAAAGCGGCACGGAATATTTCGGCGTCTGCTTCGCTCTTTACAAGCTCGTCGGCGGGCAAAACCAGGAACTGTTCGGCTACTACTGGTGGGATCCGAAGATCGTCGTTCCGGCCTGACCCGCTCCTGTCGGCTTCAGCTCCCGAGCAGGCGCAAACGCGTGCAAGCAGGGGCAGGACGCGCGCCGTTTCAGCGTAAGCGGGACATCCTCCGCCGCTCGTGTCGGAAGTCGGCGGGGCAGGATCGTGCCCACGATCATTGTCGTGGGCACGACAATTCAGCCAGGCGCCGCGCCGCGCCGCGCCGGGCGAGCGCGGTTGCACGGCGCCGCACAGTCTTGTACGGTGAGCGTTCGTCGTTCGAACCGGGAGCCCGCCGCGTGAGCCGTATTGCCAACCGATCCGCCGTACCGTCGCCGTTCTGGCGTGATGCCGCGTTGCCGTTCATCGAGGCGCGCACCGTCGACGACGGGCGCGCGATCTGCTACGCGAAGCACACGCACGACACGTTTTCGGTGGGCGCGATCGTCGGCGGCACCAGCACCTACCTGAACGGCGCGACGAACGAACACGTCGGGCGCGGCGTGCTGGTGATCATCGATCCGGAACAGGTGCATGCGTGCAATCCGTACGGCCCCGACGCGTGGGCATACCGGATGGTCTATGTCGACGTGCCGTGGCTCGCGCGGCTGCAGCACTCGCTCGGCCGAGATCCGAACAGCGATTTTCACGGCTTTTCGCCGAAGTTGACCGAGCGGAACGACCTGTTCGCGCAATTTGGCGGTTTCTACCGCACGCTCGTCGCGCCCGGCATCGATCCGCTCGGCAAGGAGAGCGCGGCGGTCGAGTTCTTCACGGCGCTGCACGGCGCGCTCGATCGCGAGCTGCCCGACCCGCGCGCCGGGGACGACAACGCGCGGCTCGCACGCGCGGCCGACTACATCGCCGCGCATTGCCGTGAGGGCGTCACGCTCGATGCGATCTGCGCGGCGGCCGATTTGTCGCCGTCGTACCTGATCCGCGCGTTCAACGCGCGCTACGGGATGACGCCGCATGCGTTCCTGATCGATCGCCGCGTGCAGTACGGCCGCACGGAGCTGCGCCGCGGCCGGCCGATCGCCGACGTCGCGCTCGACGCGGGCTTTGCCGACCAGGCGCATTTCCAGCGCGCGTTCCGGCGGATCGCAGCCGCGACACCCGGGCAATACCGCAGCGCGACGAACTGAACGGCGGGCCACGCCGGCCGCCGCCCGTTCCCGACACGCGCTGCGTCAGATGTCGAGCAGATAAAGCGCGCTGCCGGCCAGCAGCAGCGCCATCAGCCGGTTGAACACGCGCATGCGCCGCGCGTTCGCGAGCCGGTGCTGCAGCGACGCGCCTGCATACCCCCAGCACGCGATCGACGCGAAGCAGATCACGAGATACAGCGCGGCGAACTGCCAGACCAGCGCGCGGTCGCCGTCGGCCGCATACGCGCCCATCGCGGCCACGCACGCGAGCCATGCCTTCGGATTCAGCCACTGCAGCGCCGCGCCGGACGCGGCCGACGGGCCGGCCACGTCCGGGTCGGCCGACAGCCGGCCGTCATCGAGCGCGAGTCGCAGCGCCATATACAGCAGGAACGCGATGCCCGACCACTGCGTGGCGGTCGTCAGCACGGGCCAGCGCGCGAGCGCCTCGTGCAGCCCGAGGCCGATCAGCAGGAACAGCGCGACGAAGCCGAGCGTCGCGCCGGCCGCGTAGCGCAGGCTCGCGCCGAGGCCGTGGCGCGCGCCCGCACTGAGCGCGACGATGTTGACGGGGCCGGGGGTGATCGACGAGGCGAGCGCGAACGCGGCCATCGAAACCAGCATGCTCATTGGATATCTCCATGCGAAAGATCGAAAGTCGCATCGAGACTACGGGAGCCGCACCGGCCCGTATTGAAGAAAACTCCCCTCGGCGGCGCGCGGCCGCCGTCAGTGCAGGGCGCGCGGCGCGTGCGCCGGCCGGGTATCGCGCAGGTCGGCCGGGCGCAGCGGGCCGCCGGCACAGGGTTGCGTCGAGACCGAGAACCCGAACGTGTTGATGCCGCCCGAACATGCGACGAATACGCTGCCGCCGTGCATCTCGGCGACGGCCTTCACGATCGACAGCCCGAGCCCGTGGTTCTCCTTGCTGTTCGCACGGGCTTCCTCGAGCCGGTAGAAGCGCTCGAACACGTGCGAGCGCCGGACGGGGTCGATCGGCTCGCCGGGGTTCGCGACGGACATCTCGACGAGCGTGTCGCGCCGCACGATCGTCACGCTGACCGTCGCGCCCGGCGCCGAATGCTGGATCGCGTTGATCAGCAGGTTCGTCATCGCGCGGCGGAACAGCGACGGATCGACGGCCGCGCGCGCATCGCCGTGCAGCTCTGCGCGCAACTGCGCCTCGTCGAGCGGGATTTCGAGGAAGTCGAGCATGCGCCGCACCTCGTCGGCGAGCGACACGTCCTTCAGGTCGGTCGCGCGTTCGCCGCGGTCGCTGCGCGACAGGAACAGCATGTCGTTGATGATCACGCGCAGCCGCTCGAATTCCTCGAGGTTCGACTGCAGCGTCTGCTGCATCCGCTCGACCGTGCGGTCGCGGCTGGTCAGCGCGACCTGGGTCTGGCCGATCAGGATGCTGATCGGCGTGCGCAGCTCGTGCGCAACGTCCGCGTTGAATGCCTCGAGCCGCGCGTAGGTTTGCTGGATACGGTCGAGCGCACCGTTGAACGAGGTGGCGAGGTCGCGCAGCTCGGCCGGCAGCGCGTCGGTCTGCAGGCGCTGACGGCGGTTCGCGAGGCTGATCGCCGAGGCGTCCTGCGACAGCCGGTCGAGCGGCGCGAGCCCGAAGCGGGCGACCGCGCGGCTCAGCAGCAGCGCAATGATCGTCGCGATCGTGATCAGCCCGGCGAGTGTCCAGCCGAAGCGGCGCAGCATCCGCTGCGTGCGCTCGCACGAACTGGCGACGATCAGCTTCAGCGTCGGCCGCTCGCCGGCACCGGCCACCGTGACGGTCTTCGTCATCACGTCGTAGGTGCTGTGATTCAGTGCGTAGCGCTGGAATGCGCCGAACGGCGCGCCGACGGGCACGCCGTCGACGGGCGTGCCGAAGCGGAAGTCCGGATTCGGGCTGTCGACCTGGTAGCGCGTCGAGCCGTCGGGCGGTTCGAGGTCGGCAAGCTTTTCCTGCATGAGACGCCCGCGCTGGGGCGTGAGCGCATGCGACACGATCATCTCGGCGACCTTGGTGCGCGTGTCGAGCGTCGCGCGCAGTTCGGCGAACAACTGGCGTTCCATCATCACGAACAGCCCGCAGCCCACCAGCGTGAAGACGAGCAGCGACACGATGCCGAACATCGCCGACAGCCGCCGGACGATCGAGCGTTTCATGCAGACCTCTCGCCGTCGCCGTCCTCGCGCGCCTCGAGCACGTAGCCCATGCCGCGGATCGTGTGCAACAGCTTGTCCGCGAACGGGCCGTCGAGTTTCGCGCGCAGGCGCTTGATGGCCGTCTCGACGACGTTCGCGTTGCTGTCGAAGTTCACGTCCCACACGAGTTCGGCGATGGTCGTCTTCGACAGCACTTCGCCGCTGCGCCGCGCGAGCACGCCGAGCAGCTGGAATTCCTGCGCGGTCAGGTCGAGGCGCGTGCCGTCGCGGCTCGCGCGGCGGCCGATCAGGTCGACCCGCAGGTCGCCGATCGAGATCAGCGTCGATTCCTGCACGCGCGCGCGGCGCGTCAGTGCGCGCAGCCGTTCGATCAGTTCAAGAAACGAGAACGGCTTCGTCAGGTAGTCGTCGGCGCCGCCGCGCAGCCCGCGCACGCGGTCGTCGACGCGGTCGCGCGCGGTCAGCATGATGACGGGCGTCTGCTTCTGGGCGCGCAACGCGCGCAGCACGCCGAAGCCGTCGAGTTTCGGCAGCATCACGTCGAGCACGACCACGTCGTAGTCGAATTCGACGGCTTTCCATGCGCCGTCTTCGCCGTCGAGCGCGGTGTCGACGACCCAGCCTTCTTCGGTCAGGCCGCTCTTCAGGTATTCGACGACTTTCGGTTCGTCTTCGACGATCAGGACTTTCATGTTCGAATCCGTTGTCCGGGTAATCCGGTTAAGGGCTCGGGTGCGCTGGAGCCGGCGCCGGGGCGGCCGTGGCGACCTCGGCCGGCTCGAGTGCGCCCGCAGCGTGGCCATCCCAGCCGCCGCCGAGCGCCTTCGCGAGAAACACGACGAGCGCCGCGCGCTGGCCCTGGATCTGCACGGCCTGCCGCTCGCTCGTCAGCAACTGCTGTTCGGCCGTCAGCACGTCGATGAACGGCGTCAGGCCGCCCGCGTAGCGATCCTGCGCGAGCGACACGAGCTTGCGTGCGTCGTCGACGGCGGCGGACGCCTGCTGCGCCGCCTCGGCGAGCACCGACAATCCCGTGACCGCATTCTGCACCTCCTGGAACGCGGTGAGCACGGTCTGCCGGTAGCTGGCCTGCGCGGCAACGTAGCCGGCCTGCGCGAAATCGACGCCGGCCTTCAGCTTGCCGCCTTCGAACAGCGGCTGGCTGAGCGACCCGCCGACCGACCACAGCAACGCCGGCACGGTGAACAGGCCCGCGAAGCGCGTCGCGTCCCAGCCGATATCGGGCGACAGCATGATGCGCGGGAAATACGCGGCGCGCGCGACGCCGATCTGCGCATTCGCGGCGGCCATCGCGCGTTCGGCCGACGCGACATCGGGGCGCCGTTGCAGCACGTCGCTCGGCAGGCCGGTCGGCAGCGCCGGCGCGTTGATCGGCACGACGCGCGGCGCGATCGAGAAAGTGGGGGCCGGCGAGCCGACCAGCGTCGCGATCGCGGTTTCGACCTGCACACGCTGCTGGAGCAGCAACTGCGCCTGCGTGCGCGTCGCGTCGAGCTGCGCGCGCTGTTGCAGCAGATCGAGGCCCGATACCGCGCCGAGGTCGTGGCGTGCGCTCACGTAGTCGAGCGCCTTTTGTTGCAGGTCGATCGAGCGCTTGACGACGTCGATCTCGGTATCGAATTCGCGCAGCGCGAAATAGCTCGATGCGAGATCGGCGGTCAGCACCAGGCGCGCGTTCGCGAAATCGTCGCGGGCCTGCTCGGTGGTCGCCTGCGCCGATTCGACGCTGCGCCGCACGCGACCGAACAGGTCGAGTTCGTAGCTGACGCTCGCGCCGACCTGGATGTCGTTCTGCACGGTCGACGTGCTTTGCGTCGCGTAGTTGGTTTGCGGCCGGTCGGACGAGATCTTGAAGCGCTGGCCGCTCGCGTTCAGGCCGACGGCCGGATACTGCGCCGACGCGACCGACGCGAGCGTCGCCTTCGCCTGGTCGTAGCGAGCAGCGACCGCCTTCAGGTTCTGGTTGTTGCGCAGCGCGTCGGCTTCCAGTGCATCGAGTTGCGGATCGCCGAACGCGGTCCACCATGCCGGGTCGAGCGGCGCGCGGGCCGGCGCGGCCGGATGCCAGTACGCATCGGCCGGATCGAGCCGCCACGCGGCAGGCGTGGCGACGTCGGGCCGCTTGTAATCGGGGCCGACCGTGCAGCCGGCGAGCGCGGCCGCGAGCGCAACGGCCGTGGCGACCGACGTGGCAGCGGCGGCGGGCCGCCGGCGGATGCGCATCGCGATCACGACTTCGCCTCCGCCGCGCCGGAGGCCGGCTTCGCGGCCGGCGTCGAGACGATCACCTGATCGCCGTTCGCGAGCGCGTCGCTCGGGTTCGTGACGAGGCGGTCGTTCGGCGTGAGCGGGCCGTCGATCTCGAGCGTCTGCCCGATCGTGCGCACGACCGTCACCGGTTTCAGGCGCACCTGGCCGTTCGCGTCGACGGTCGCGACCGTCGGGCCTTCGGCGCGGAACAGCAACGTATTGGCCGGCACCTGCAGGCGGCCGACCGGCGTCATCGGCAGCGTCGCCTGCACATAGGCGCCGGGCAGCAGCCGCCCGTCCGGGTTCGGCAGCGTGATCTCGATCTGCAACGAGCGCGTCGCGACGTCGATCGCCTCGGACGTGCGCGTGATCGTCCCGTCGAAGGTCCGGCCCGGCAGCTCGGCCTGCGCGACGCTCACGTGCTGGTCGACCTTCACCTGCTGCGCGTACGCCTGCGGCACCTGCACGTAGAGGCGCAGCCGGTCCGCCTGTACGACCGTGAACAGCGAGCGGCCCGCGTTGCCGGAGCTGACGAGATCGCCGACATCGACGTTGCGCTGCGTGACGATCCCGTCGATCGGCGCGACGATCCGCTGGAAGCCTTTCAGCTCGGTGAGGCGGCGCATGTTCGCATCGGCCGCCGCGAGGTTCGCGGTGCCCTGGTTGAACGCGCCTTGCCGGTCGTCGAGTTCCTGCTGCGAGACGGCGTCGCGCTGGCGCAGTTGCTGCGCGCGGTCGAACGACGTCTTCGCGAGCGCGAGCGCGGCTTGCGCCTGCTGGCGCTGAGCGGTGGCCTGCGCGAGCTCCTGGTTCAGCTCGGGCGTGTCGAGTTCCGCGAGCAGTTGCCCCTGTTTCACGTGCGCGCCGATGTCGGCCTGCCAGCGCAGCACGTAGCCGCTCGCGCGGGCGTAGATCGGCGCCTCGACGAAGCCGCGCAGCGTGCCGGGCAGCGTCAGCTTGCCGCCGGTGGCCGCATCGACCGGATGCACGACGGTCACGTACTGGCGCGTGTTCTGCTCGGCGACCGCATCGAGCCGGTTGTGGTTCAGCACGTTGACGACGACCGTGCGCGCGGCGCCGGCGGCCAGCAGCACGCCGATCACGATCAGGACGATGCGTCCGCGTCGCGACACCGACGTGCGCGACGGCAGGTGCATGCCATGTTCGTCCACCTGGATGCCGACGGAGCTGTGATGTTTCTCTTCCATGAATTCAACCAAATCAACCGGGTAGTGGGACGAAAGTCAGTGTCCGGCCTGGCGCGCGCGCCGGCGGGCCAGCCGCGCATGCACGCCGCCGAACACGAGCGGCACGAACAACAAGGTCGACACGGTCGCGAACAGCAGCCCGCCGATCACCGCGCGGCCGAGCGGCGCGTTCTGCTCGGCGCCTTCGCCGAGACCGAGCGCCATCGGCACCATCCCGATGATCATCGCGAGCGCCGTCATCAGCACCGGCCGGATCCGCGTCGCGCCGGCTTCCAGCGCGGCCGTGAGCGGCGGCGCGCCGGCCGCGAGACGCTGGCGCGCGAACGACACAACCAGGATGCTGTTCGCGGTCGCGACGCCCACCGTCATGATCGCGCCCGTCAACGCGGGCACGCTCAGGTGCGTGCCGGTGATGAACAGCATCCAGACGATGCCGGCGAGCGCGGCCGGCATCGCGCTGATGATGATCAGCGGGTCGAGCCACGACTGGAAATTGACGACGATCAGCAGGTAGACCAGCACGATCGCCATCGCGACGCCCGCGCCGAGGCCGATATACGACGTGCGCATCGTCTCGATCTGGCCGCGCATCGTCAGCTCGGTGCCGCGCGGCAGCGTCGCGCGCGCGTCGGACACGATGCGGTCGATCTCGCCCGCGACCGCGCCGAGGTCGCGGCCTTCGACGCTCACGTACACGTCGATCGCCGGGCGGATGTTGTAGTGCGTGATCACGGCCGGGTTCGCGGTGCTGCGCACCTGCACGAGGTTGCCGAGCAGTTGCAGCGGCATGCCCGTGCGGCCGCTCGCCGAGATCGGCGTGCCGAGCAGGTCGTCGACCGACGAGATGCTGTATTGCGGGGTCTGGATCTGCAGCGGGTACTGGACGCCGGTGCGCGGGTTGATCCAGAACGACGGCGTGGTCTGAGAACTGCCGGACAGCGAGATCAGCATGTTCTGCGCGACGTTCTGCGCGGAGAGGTTGAGCTGCTGCATGCGCGTACGGTCCATGTCGGCCAGCAGGGTCGGCTCGTCGTTGCGTTGCAGCACGTGCACGTCGACGGCGCCGGGGATTTGCCTGAACTTTTTCATCAGGCTGCTCGCGATAGTCATGTTACTCGCGAGATCGTTGCCGAGCACCTGCAGGTCGATCGCGGCCGGTTGGCCGAAGTTGAGGATCTGCGTGATGATGTCCGACGGCTGGAAGAAGAACTCGACGCCGGGGAAGCGCTCGGGCAGCACCGTGCGCAGCGCCTGGATGTAGTGCTGGGTCGCGCGGTGGCCGGGCTTCAGCGCGATCAGCAGCTCGCCGTCGAGCGTGCCGATCGTGCCCGCGTTGCTGTACGACAGGTTGATGCCGCTCGCCGGCAGGCCGAGGTTGTCGACGATCGCGCCGAGTTCGTCCGGCGGCACGGTTTCGCGGATCACGCGCTCGACCTGGTCGGCGAGGCGCGCGGTTTCCTCGATCCGGTAGCCGGTCGGCGCGCGCATGTGCAGCCGGATGTTGCCGGAATCGGCATTCGGGAAGAAGTCGCGTCCGAGCACGAACACGAGGCCCGTCGACAGCACGCAGAAGCCGAGGAAGCACATCGCATAGAAGCGGCGGCGCACCAGCAGGATGCTGAGCAGCACGATGTACCACGCGCGCAGCCGCTCGAACGCGTCGTTGAACGCGTGATGGATGCGCGCGAAGCGCGACGTCGAATGGTCGGGGCCGGTGCTCGCCTGTTGCGGGCGGAACAGCAGCATCGCGAGCGTCGGCACCAGCGTGCGCGACAGCACGTACGACGCGAGCATCGCGAACACGACGGCTTCCGCGAGCGGCACGAACAGGAAGCGCGCGACGCCGGTCAGGAAGAACATCGGCACGAACACGATGCAGATGCACAGCGTCGACACGAACGCGGGCACCGCGATTTCGCCCGCGCCTTCGAGGATCGCGTCGTGCAGGTTCGTGCCGAGATGCAGGTGCCGCTCGATGTTCTCGATCGTCACCGTCGCATCGTCGACCAGGATCCCGACCGCGAGCGCGAGCCCGCCGAGCGTCATGATGTTGATGGTCTCGCCGAGCGCGGACAGCGCGATCAGCGACGTGAAGATCGACAGCGGGATCGAGATCGCGATGATCAGCGTGCTGCGCCAGTTGCCGAGGAACAGCAGGATCATCATCGCGGTCAGCACGGCGGCGATCAGCGCCTCGTGGATCACGCCCTGGACGGCCGCGTTGACGAACACCGACTGGTCGAACAGCGGCGTGATCGTGAGCCCTTCGGGCAGGGTCGGGATCACCTTCGGCAGCAGCGCCTTCAGGTCCGCGACGACCTTGAGCGTCGACGCGTCGCCACTTTTCAGGATCGAGATGAGCACGCCGCGCTGGCCGTTCTGGCGCACGACGTTGGTCTGCGGCGCGAAGCCGTCGCGTACCGATGCCACTTCACGCAGGTAGGTCGTCGCGCCGTTGACGGTCTGGATCGGCAGGTTGTTGATGTCGGCGATGGTGTCGGCCGACGCGTTCGTGTCGATCCGGTATTCGGTCTGGCCCATCTTCGCGGTGCCGGTCGGCAGCACGAGGTTCTGCGCGTTGACCGCGTTGACGATGTCGGCGGGCGTGAGCCCCTTTGCGAGCAGCGCCTGCGGATCGAGGTCGATCGCGACCACCCGCGTGCGGCCGCCGTACGGGAACGGAATCTGCACGCCCGGCACCGTGATCAGCTGCGGGCGCAGGAAGTTGAGCGCGATGTCGGCGAGCGACTGTTCGCTGAGCGTCTTGCTCGACAGCCCGAGCTGGATCACCGGGATGCTCGACGCCGAATAGGTGATCACGAGCGGCGGCGTCGCGCCCTGCGGCATCTGCCGCACGATCGCCTGCGCGGACGAGACCGTCTGCGCGATCGCCGTCTGCACGTTCGCACCCGGTTGCAGGAACACCTTCACGACCGCGATGCCGGGCAGCGACGTCGATTCGACGTGCTGGATGTTGTTGACGGTCGTCGTCAGGATCCGCTCATGGACGGACGTGATGCGGTTCGTCATCTCCGTCGCGGAGAAGCCGCCGTAATTCCAGATCACGCTGATCACGGGAATGTTGATCGCGGGCAGCACGTCGACCGGCGTGCGCATCAGCGCAAGCGGGGTGGCCAGCACGATCATGATGGCCATGACGATGAACGTGTAGGGGCGCTTGAGCGCGAGATTGACGATCCACATGGAGGCAGCGGGACAGGCGGTGATCAGGCGTGGGTAATTGGAACCCGAATGATAGGCGTCGGCGTGGAACGGGTTGCTGTCGCGAAACTGGCGGAATTGTCAGGTTGGCGCGCGGCGGCCGATTGCCGATTCAGCAGAGGAAACGCACGGCGGCGCGCTGGCCGGAACACGGCCGCGATGCCGGACGAGCCGGCTGCGTCGGCGGCGCTTTCGTTCATTGGCCCGCGCTCAGATCTGCTCCATCCCGACGCGCGCAAGCGCCCCCAAATCGACGACGTCGATCTGGTTGTACGCGAGCCGCAGCGCGCCGAGCTTCTCGAGCTGCTGCAGCGCCTGGTTGATCCGCTGCCGCGATACGCCGACGAGCATCCCCAGTTCCTCCTGCGAAATCGACAGCGACGGGCCGGTGTCCGGATACAGGTCGGGGTTGAACAGTTGCGTGAGCGCCTGCGCGACGCGGGCGTCGACGTCCAGCAGCCGGCTGTTCTGGATCGACGCGATGAATTCGCCCATCCGGTTGTTCAACTGGTGGATCACGAAGCGCGTGAACGGCAGGCTCGTGTCGAGCAGCGCGTGGAACGTGTCGACCGGCACGAACAGCACGGTCGAGCGCTGGATCGCGACGACCTCGTACTTGCGCAGCTCGCGCTTGATCACGCTGCCTTCGCCGAACCAGCCGCCCGACGGCACGCCGGAGAACGTGCAGCCGCGCCCCGACGCATTGAAGATCGCGAGCTTCAGCAACCCGCGGTGTACGCCGATCCAGTATTCGGACGGCGCGAGCCGGTGGGCGATCACGTCGCCGGCCTCGCACTGCTCGACGCGCGACTGGGCGAGCACGAGCGCCTGGTGTTCGGGCGCGAGCGTGCGGAACCACGCGCATTGGCCGAACAGCGTGGCCAGCGGCGGCAGCGGGCCCGGTTCGGGAAGGGTGTCGGCCGGGTAGGCGGGCGCGTCGGACGGGGCAGCGAGAGGGTCGTGCATGGATGCGGGTTTGCGAGGATAGGGATAACGCGCAGCGCGTGAAAGGCACTCTGTCGTTTCGATGACAGACGGCTCACAATAGCGCCCGTTAGGCTGTCGGCAATTGAACCACATCAAAACGATCCGGGGTGGCTGTGCCCCGGTCGACAGGACAAGGGAGACAGGATCATGACGCAGATGTTCGAGGCCGGACTCGGCCGCCGCGACGCGAATTACGTGCCGCTCACCCCGATCGACTTCCTGGTCAGGACGGCCGAAGTCTACGGCGAGCGCCTCGCGATCGTGCACGGCGACGTGCGGCGCACCTGGGGCGAGACCTACACGCGCGCGAAGCAACTGGCGAGCGCGCTCGCGCGGCTCGGCGTCGAACGCGGCGACACGGTCGCGGCGATGCTGCCGAACATCCCGGCGATGGTCGAGGCGCACTTCGGCGTGCCGATGGCCGGCGCGGTGCTGAACACGATCAACACGCGGCTCGATGTGTCGTCGGTGCTGTTCATGCTGCGTCATGGCGAAGCGAAGGTGCTGATCGTCGATACCGAATACGCGGAGTTCGCGCATCGCGCGGCGCTCGAGGTGCCGGGCCTGAAGATCGTCAGCGTGGCTGACGCGATGCCGGCCGACCCCGCCCGTTTCGCGAGCGCGACGGATTATGAGGCGCTCGTCGCAAGCGGCGACGCCGACTACGCATGGACGCCGCCCGCCGACGAATGGGATGCGATCGCGCTGAACTACACGTCCGGCACGACCGGCGACCCGAAGGGCGTCGTCTACCACCATCGCGGCGCCTATCTCGCGGCGATCAGCAACATCCTCGAATGGGACATGCCGAAGCACGCCGTCTACCTGTGGACGCTGCCGATGTTCCATTGCAACGGCTGGTGCTTCCCGTGGGCCGTTGCTGCGCGCGCGGGCGTGAACGTCTGCCTGCGCAAGTTCGACGCGAAGACGGTGTTCGACCTGATCCGCCGCGAACGCATCACGCACTACTGCGGTGCGCCGATCGTGCAGAGCGCGATCGCGAACGCGCCGGCCGAATTCCGCGAAGGCATCGACCACACGGTGCACGCGATGGTCGCGGGTGCGGCGCCCGCGCCGGCCGTGATCGCGAAGATGAAGGAGATCGGCTTCGACCTGCTGCACGTGTACGGGCTGACCGAGGTCTACGGCCCGGCGACCGTGTGCGCGAAGCAGTCGCACTGGGAGGAACTGGGCGACGAGGATCGCGCGCGGCTCAACGCGCGCCAGGGCGTGCGCTACCACCTGGAAGCGGGCGCGACGGTGCTCGACCCCGACACGATGGCGCCGGTGCCGGCCGACGGCGAGACGCTCGGCGAGATCATGTTCCGCGGCAACATCTGCATGAAGGGCTACCTGAAGAACCCGAAGGCGACCGACGACGCGTTCCACGGCGGCTGGTTCCATACCGGCGATCTCGCGGTGCTGATGCCGGACGGCTATATCCGGATCAAGGATCGCAAGAAGGACATCATCATCTCGGGCGGCGAGAACATTTCGAGCATCGAGGTCGAGGATGCGCTGTACCGGCATCCGGCGGTGGCGGTCGCGGCCGTCGTCGCGATGCCCGACCCGAAATGGGGCGAGGTGCCGTGCGCGTTCGTCGAGCTGCGCGAAGGCGCGAGCGCGACCGAGGCGGAGATCGTCGCGCATTGCAAGCAGCTGCTCGCGGGCTTCAAGGTGCCGAAGGCCGTGCGGTTCGGCGAACTGCCGAAAACGTCGACCGGCAAGATCCAGAAATTCCAGCTGCGCAATGCGGTGGGATCGGACAAGGCAATCGATCTGGCGGGCGGCGACGTGCCGGGCAAGAAGACGCAGTAATCCGACACGCTCGCTGCGCCGGCGGTCGCACGTCGTCGATCCGGCGGCTGTGCCGCCGGGCCACCAACGTTCAGGCTTGGATCGTCATCAGCGCGGGCAGCGCCGTCACGTCCGGCTGTTCGTCGAGATGCCACAGCCAGTCGATCGCGCGGCGCGTTTGCGCAGGCTTCCAGTAGGCCTGAACGCACTTCGCGAACTTGGTTTCGAAATTCGCGCGCGTCATCGGATGGTGCGGAAAGCCCGGCAGGTCGTCGACTTCCCGCGTGAACCGGCGCCCGTCGTCGGTCACGGCGGTCACGCGATTCGGCGCGTATTGCGGAAAGCGTGCCGTCAGCGCGGGGTCTTCCACGACCGTGATCCGTTCGATCAGGGCGTGCAGCTTCGGGTCGCGCAGCGCCGCCGGGGTATAGCTGGCGGTCGTGATGTCGCCGTCGAGCATTGCGCGCGCAACGATGTAGGGCAGGCTGTGATCGGCCGTCTCGCTGGTTTCGGGCGCCCATTTTTGCCGGTCCTTGCCCGCGGTGACGTAGCCGACCCGCGTCGTCGCGACCTCGATGCTGCGGATCCGCGCGAGATCGCCGACTTGCGCGGCGACGTCGATCGCCGCCGGAATCGACGTCTGCGTGAGCCCTTGCGCCGGGTAGAACTTCACGATGCAGTCGTTGATGCGGAACCGCCCGCCGCGCCCGCCGAACTGCGTCAGGTCGACGTCGAATGCCCCCGAGATCTGCCGGAAGAAGCCGGCGTTGCCCTCGAAGATCGGCGACGGGCCGGTCAATCCCTCACGTGCCAGGCGCGTCGCGAAGATCGCATTGCGCGCGGCGTCCGCATCGGCCAGCGCCTTCCAGTTCGACAGTTCCTGGATGCGCGTCTGGTTGAGGGCCATGTGTCCGTTGATCGCAAGATTCACGGCCTGCACGAGCTGCGGCCGGGTCAATGCCATCAGCCGGCCGGTCGCGAGCGCGACGGCAGGCAGGCTGTAGCACGTGTGGTCCCAGCCGCGCGGGCTGATCGCGGCCGCGTCCATCAGGCGGCAATTGATTTCGTAGGCCAGCGCGATCGCGAGGATCAGGTCGCGGCCGCTGCCGCGCTGCGCTTCGGCCACGGCCAGGCACGGCGCGACGTTGTCGCTCGGGTGGCCGGTTTCCTTGCCCGCGTACGCGTCGTTGAGGTCGAAGTAGCGGAGCGCCGCGCCGTTGGCGAACGCGGCGAGATCGGGCGTCGTGCGTTGCGCGGTGCCGAGCAGCGTCGACGCGCCGCCGCCCGTTGCGAGCGCAACCTGTCGGGCGATGCGGACCGGCGCTTCGTCGTGGGCCGCGATCGCGCAGCCGAGCGCGTCGATGAAATGTGATTTGACGGTCTCGACGGTGGCCGCGTCGAGATCCTCGTAACGGAGCGATGCGGCGTAGTCGGCCAGCCGATGGGCGAGGTTGTCGGGCGATGCGGGCGTCTGCGCATACGTGCGCAACGGCAGGGCGCCCGCGACGGCGGCGCTGGTCAGGGTGGACAGGAAGTGGCGTCGGTTCATGTTCTGGAGCATCGGGAAGGAGTGGTCGGAAAACGTGCGCACGGAAGTCGGACGGGGCGCTAGAACAGCTTGCGCATGCCGACGGCGACGCCGAGCGAACTGTTGCGGTTGCTGGCGAGCGAATAGTTGAGGATGCGGTAGTTGTAGTTGTCGAAATCGAGCGCGGCGCGCCATGCGTAGCCGCTGGTCAGATAGAGCGTGGTGGCTTTCGACAGCGCGTAGTTGAACTGCACCGTGATCTGCTTCGGGTTCTCGGGATCCGGGGCCGGCTGGCCGGCCGCGGGATTCTGCTTGCCGATGTCCTCGTAGTAGAACGCGCCGATCACCTGCAGCACGGGCGAGACCTGGTAACGCGTGCCGAGCCAGTAGAAGTTGAAGCGCGTGACCACGCCGGGTGTCGTCACAGTGCCGTTCGCATGGGTGAAGCCCGCGATCAGTTGCGCCGCGCCCACCGTGTAGATCGCGGAGGCCGCATAACGCCGGAAATGGGTGATGTCGGCGGGCTGCGTGCCGTTGACGTTGTCGTAGGCGGCGGCCACCGACAGCGCCGCCCCCGTGTATTCGAAGCCGATCCCCGAGGCCGCGCCGCTGCGAAACGATCCCGGCGTGCCGCCGAAGGCGTAGTGCGCCTGGATCGCGACCGGCCCGAAGGTCACGCGGTACTTCGCCATGCTGTTCTCGCGGAAGTTCAGGCCGACGATCGCGCCGGCGGGCTCGTAGATCGTCGAGTACGCGATGGTCGGCGAATAGTGTTCCATCACGTCGAACAGCGTCGTGTACTGGCGGCCGAGGCGCAGCGTGCCCCACTTGTCGTTTTGCAGCCCGACCCACGCGGAACGATCGAATCCGCCGGAATTGGTGCCGCTGTTGAGGTTGATCCCGCTTTCCAGCCGGAACACGGCCTGCCAGCCGCCACCGAGCGCTTCCGAGCCCTTGATGCCCCAGCGGGAGCCGCTTTTGCCGCCCGAGCCCATCCGCACGAGCGACCCGGAGCCGCCCGGCGTGGTGGCGTTCTGGTGCGTGAGGGTCTCGAGGTAGATGTCGGCGACGCCGTACAGCGTCAGGCTGCCCTGTGCGCTCGCGGTGGCGGAGGCCACCCCGAGGCCGCACAAGGCGAACAGCTTCTTCTTCATCGTTGTCTCCTGTTTTTTGATGTTGTTGTGTCAGTCATGCGAGTCGACGCGGCGGCCGGCGTGCGAGACGCACGACGCGCCGGCCGAAGCGGCGACGGGTACCGCCGCGTGGCGGCCGGCGACGCACGTTCGCCGGTACGCCGCGCGCGTGAACGGGCGCTAGCGGGGCGCGCCCTGCGCGTGGCCCGGCTGCGCCTGGCGCCGCGCGAGCACACGTCGTGCGCGCTCGACTACCGGCGCGTCGACCATCTTTCCGCCGACGCGCAGCGCGCCGCGCCCATCCGTGCACGCAGCTTCGTACGCGTCGATCAGCGTCTGCGCGGCCTGGATCTCGTCGTCGGTCGGCGCGAATGCGCGGTTCAGGATCGGCACCTGCGCGGGGTGGATGCAGGTGGCGCCGGCGAATCCCATGGCCTTCGAGCGCTGCGCCATGCGGGCGAATGCATCGAGATCGTCGAGCGAGTCCGGCGTGCCGGCGAGGCCAAGCGGCAGCACGCCGGCCGCGCGCGCGGCGATGACCAGCAGCTGCTTGGGTACGTTCAGCACGTCCGCGCTCGCGTCGCTCTCACAGTGCAATGCGAAATCGCCGCCGCCGAGCGTCAGTGCCGCGATGCGCTGCGACGCGCGGGCGATCCGCGCTCTCGCCTCGAACGCACCAGGCGTCTCGATCATCGCGATCACGCGGATCGCGCCGTGCGCGACGCCCTGTTCGTCCTCCAGTTCGCCGAGCAGCGTGTCGATCGCCTCGAGGTGCGACGCGCCGAGGACCTTCGGGATCGCGACGCCGTCGGCCCCGGCGGCAACCGCCGCGCGCAAGTCGTCCGCGAGCCATTGCAGCGAGCCGTTGACCCGGACCAGCACGTCGCCGCCCGCGGCCTTCAGGCGCGGTACGGCCGCCGCCAGTGCGTCGCGCGCAAGCGCCTTCCGGTCCGCCGGCACGCTGTCTTCGAGATCAAGCAGCAACGCGTCGGCGCCGCACGTCGCGGCCTTGTCGACGAAGCGCGGGACGTGGGCCGGCACGTACAGCAGCGAGCGCCAGCCGGGTGCGTTGCAGGTGAGGTTTTTCATGGCAATCCGTAAAAATGAAAGTGACTTTCATTTTTGTGCGGATCGTGAAGGTTCGTCAATATCGAGGTTTACCCGAAAAAACAACGGGAATATGAGGATTCTCAGGTGATGATCGATCCGTTGCCTGTTGACACGGCGAGTCGCATCCATAAAAATGAAAGTCACTTTTGTTTTTGTGCGGATGTGCCCCGATGCCGTCCGTCCCGGTTTCTCTTTGCGAGGTAGGTATGAATGCTCAGGCAGATGGCGGCGTTTCGGCCGTCAATCGCGCATTGTCGGCGCTGCTGGCGTTCGGCGATGCGCCGAACGGATTGATGCTCGCGCAGGTCAGCGAGGCGACGGGGCTCAACATGAGCACGTTGCTGCGCCTGTTCGAATCGCTCGAGATGTTCCAGTTCGTCAAGCGCATGCCCGACGGCCGCTATGTGCTCGGGCCGGCCACCTTCCATCTCGGCATGATGTATCGCGAGTCATTCCAGCTGCGCGAGCACGCGGTGCCGTTACTGACGAGGCTGTCGGAGGAAACCGCCGAAACCTCGGCGTTCTACGTGCGCGACGGCGACGAGCGCGTCTGCCTGTTTCGTGCGTATGCCCAGCGTGCCGTCCACACCAACGTGCGCGAAGGCGACCGTTTCCCGCTCGAGGTCGGGGCGGCCGGCCGGATCCTGCTCGCGTTCTCGGGCACGCGTGGCGGTGATTACGACAAGGTCGCCGAGCAGGGCTACGCGGTGTCGATCGCGGAACGCGACCCGGAGAGTGCGGCGATCGCCTGCCCGGTATTCGGGGTGGGCCGTTCGCTCGCCGGCGCGGTTTCGCTGGGCGTGCCGCGCTATCGCTTCAACAAGAAGGTGCTCGCCGATTACCTGCCGCGCGTGCAGGCCGCGGCGAGCGAACTGACCCATACGCTGGGCGGCGATCTGCCCGTGTCGGCCAGCGTGCCCGCGGCAATCGGCCCGCAGGGCGAATTGCAGGATTAATCCACCAGGAGAGTCTTCATGTCGGAACCCTTGGCGCAAGCCGGAATCGAGAGCGCCAGTCACGCGGGCCGTATCGGCCCGCTCCACGCCCGCCAGTTCGACGCCGCCGCCGCCGGCCCGTTGTCGGGCGTGCGCGTGGTCGACCTGTCGCGGCTGATGGCGGGCAATATGCTGAGCGTGCAGCTCGCGGATTTCGGCGCGGATGTCATCAAGGTCGAGCCCGAGCAGGGCGATACGCTGCGTGCGGTCGGCGCGGGCGGTATCAGTACGAACTGGAAGGTATACGGGCGCAACAAGCGCAGCGTGTGCGTCGATCTGCGCACGCCGGAAGGCATCGACATCGTGCTGGCGCTGGTGCGCGATGCCGACGTGTTCATCGAGAGCTTCAAGCCCGGCGTACTCGAGCAGATGGGCCTCGGCCCCGACGTGCTGCTGGCGGTCCGCCCGAAGCTCGTGATCGCCCGCATTTCCGGGTGGGGGCAGACGGGGCCGTACCGCCACAAGCCCGGCTTCGGCACACTCGCGGAAGGTTACTCGGGCTTTGCGGCGATCAACGGCTTCGCCGACCGCGAACCGGTGCTGCCGCCGATGTTTCTCGGCGACATGACGGCCGGCCTGTCGGGCGCGATCGCCGTGATGGTCGGATTGTGGGCGCGCGACGCGAACGACGCGCCGGGCCAGGTGATCGACGTGTCGTTGTTCGAGCCGCTGCTGTCGATCCTCGGGCCGTCCGCGGCGAACTATGCGATGACCGGCAGGGTCAAGCCGCGCACGGGCAGCCGCTCCACCAACACGGCGCCGCGCAATGCGTATCGCACGCGCGACGACCGGTGGCTGTGCCTGTCGAGCTCGACGCAGACGATGGCGGAGCGCCTGTTTCGCGCGATCGGGCGGCCCGATCTCGTGGACGATCCGCGCTATCGCACCAACGTGCTGCGCGTGCAGCATGCGCAGCAACTCGACGAGATCGTTGGCGGCTTCATCGCGGCGCGCGATCTGGCCGACAATCTCGCGTTCTTCGAGGAGGCGGGCGTCACGGCCGGCCCGATCCATGATATTAGCCAAGTTGTTCAGGATCACTACGTGATAGGGCGTGAGGCGCTGGTCAACGTACCGGATGAAGACGTCGGCACGCTGCCGATGCACAACATCGCGCCGCGCTTCTCGCATACGCCGGGCACGTTCCGGCGGCCGGCGCCGCGGCTCGGCGAAAACAATCGCGAGATCCTCGTGCCGTTGCTGGGCGAGCGCGAATTCGCACGCCTCGCCGAACGCGGGGTGATCTGCCACGGATGACGACGGACGGGCACGTGCATCCACGGCCCGCGACAAACACAATCGAGGAGACTTTCGACATGAACCCGCGCTGGAACCACCGGCCGCCCGGCTCGAACTGGGGCGATTTTGGCGACGACGACCAGAAAGGGCGTCTCAACTGGCTCACGCCGCAGAAGACACTGGAGGGCGTGCGCGAAGTGCGGGAAGGCCGCGTGTTTTCGCTCAGCCTGCCGCTCGACGTGCCGCACGGCGGCGGGCTCAACGCGCGGCGGCGGCCGCCCGCGATCATGCCCGCGCTGCTGCACGACAAGCCGTACTTCGGCTATCGCGCGGACGAGCAGGTGGCGCATGCCACGGACGTCGTATGCGACGACGCGTTCTGCCTGCATTCGCAGTTCTCGACGCAATGGGACGCGCTGTCGCACGTCGGCGGCCTGTTCGACGCGGACGGCGATGGCGATGCGGAAGCGGTGTTCTACAACGGCTTCCGGATGGGCGAGCACGTGCGGGTACCCGAGGCCGGTGCGCAGGTGGGCGGCGCCCGCGCGCTCGGCATCGAGCACATGGCCGCGAGCGGCGTGCAGGGGCGCGGCGTGATGATCGACCTGCGGCATCATTTCGGCGATACGCGTCGCAAGGTCGGATATGACGACCTCATGGCGGTGATGCGGGCCGACGACGTCGTCGTCGAGCGCGGTGACATCGTCTGCCTGCATACCGGCTTCGCCGACCTGCTGCTCGACGCCGAGGTGCCGGGCCGCGCGCTCGACGTGCACGCCGCTTGCTGCGTGCTCGACGGCGACGATCCCCGCTTGCTCGAATGGATCGACGTGTCCGGGCTCGCCGCCCTGGTCGCGGACAACCACGCGGTTGAAGAGCGTCCGCGGTCGCCGCTGCCGCGTGCCGAACGCGGCCCGCTGATGCCGCTGCACGCGCTGTGCCTCTTCAAGCTCGGCATCCATCTCGGCGAGCTGTGGCACCTCACGCCGCTCGCACGCTGGCTGCGCGAACGCCGGCGCAGTCGCTTCCTGCTGACGGCGCCGCCGCTGCACCTGCGCGGCCTCGTCGGCTCACCGGTCAATCCGGTCGCGACCGTCTGAACGCGGCGCGACACCCCGCATTCCTTTCCGGAGACAGCAGCATGTCCAACTCAACCGCGCTTGCCGTGACGGCGCGCATCGACCGTCTGCCGCCGACGGCCAGCATCTGGCGCCTCGTGCTGATGCTGAGCGTCGGCGGTTTCTTCGAGGTCTACGACCTGTTCCAGATGACGTACCTGCCGGCCGGCCTCGTCAGCGACGGGATTTTTCACGTCGGCGCGAAGGGCATGTTCGGCCTGTCCGACCAGGCGACGCTCGGCGCGGCGACGTTCATCGGCCTGTTCATCGGCGAAATCGCCGTGGCGCGGCTTGCCGACCGTTTCGGGCGGCGCGCCGTCTTCACCGGCTCGCTGTTGCTCTATACGTTCGCCAGTCTTGCGATGTGCATGCAGCAGACGGCGGTAGGCATCCATCTGTGCCGGCTGGTCGCGGGCATCGGCGTGGGCGCTGAACTGATCACCATCGGCGCGTACCTCACGGAACTCGTGCCGAAGGGCATGCGCGGCCGCGCGTTCGCCGTGTGTTTCGCGATCGGCTATCTCGCGATGCCGGTGCTTGCGCTCGCGTCCTGGCTGCTGATCCCGCGTGCGCCGCTCGGCATTTCCGGCTGGCGGTGGGTGATTCTCGCGGGCGGCAGCGGTGCGGTGGTCGTCTGGTGGCTGCAATCGCGGATTCCGGAATCGCCGCGCTGGCTCGCGATGCGCGGCCGCGTGGACGAAGCCGAAGCGGTGCTTGGAAAGATCGAGGCGCGCGTCGCGAGCGAGCGTGGCGGGCCGCTGCCCGACGTGCCGCCCGTCGCGGCGGGCGAAGCAGAAACCGTGCGCGCGGTGTCGATGTGGGATGAAGGTTTGCGCGGCCGAACGCTGATGCTGATTGCGTTCAACGCGTGCCTGAGCATCGGCTTCTTCGGGTTCAGCCAGTGGCTGCCGAGCCTGCTGGCCGCTCGCGGTACGCCCGTGACGCAAAGCCTGCTCTATGCGTTCCTGATCGCGTTCGCGTATCCGCTCTCGCCGCTCGCGGCCGGGCTGTTCTCCGATCGCGTCGAGCGCAAGTGGCTGATCGTGGCGACCGCGTTCGGTGTCGCGTTGTTCGGGACGGCATTCGCGATGTCGTCGTCGGCCGCGGCCGTGATCCTGTTCGGGATCTTGATCACCTTTTGCAACACGACGCTCGCGAGCAATGCGACCGCCTATCAGGCCGAGGTTTTCCCGACCGCCATTCGCAGCCGCGCGCTGGGGTTCGTCCACTCGTTCGGCCGGCTGACCGGCGTGGCGAGCAGCTACCTGATCGCGCTGATCCTCGCGCATCTCGGCGTGCCGGCGGTGTTCGTGCTGATCGGCGCAAGCATGCTGGTCGTGATGTTGTCGATCGGGCTGTTTGGTCCCCGCACCAATCGCCGTTCGCTCGACGAGATCGCGGCGCCGGCGGTTGCACGGCAGGGCGCGGCGGAATCGGGTTCGGCGGGCCGGTATCGCGCGCCGGCCGTGCGCGCGAGACAGCGGTAGTCCGGGCGCGACCGCTTCCGCGCGGCGCGTGCCGGGTTCGGCGGCGACGCGTCAACCCGTCAACCCGTCAACCCGTCAACCCGTCAACCCGTCAACCCGTCAACCCGTCAACCCGGAATGAGCCACGCGATCACGAGATACCGGGCGACCTTCGCGATGGTGACGATCGCGAGGAACGACGGCAGCGGCTCGCGCAACACGCCGGCGATCATCGTCAGCGGATCGCCGATCACGGGCGCCCAGCTCAGCAGCAACGACCAGCGGCCGTAGCGCGCATACCAGCCCTCGGCGCGCGCGAGCGCGGCCGGCTTGACTGGAAACCAGCGACGCTCGCGGAAGTGCTCGATGCCGCGCCCGAGCGCCCAGTTGATCACGGAGCCGGCGACGTTGCCGAGGCTCGCGACGAGCACCAGCGCCCACACGGGTTCGCGCCCGGCGAGCAGCAGGCCGGCGAGCACGGCTTCCGACTGGAGCGGGAACAGGGTCGCGGCGACCATCGACACGGCGAACAGGCCGCCGTAAGTGAGCAATTCGGACATCGCGCGATTGTACCGGGCACGCGCCGGCCGCCCTGGGGCACCGGGTCACACGTTCGTGCGTTCATGCGTTCATGCGTTCATGCGGCGTCGGCCGTGCCGAACAGCAGGTGCGAGATCACCGACTTGTCGACGGGTTCGTCGTTGAGCGTGCTGGCCAGCAGTTCGCCCGCGAGTTGCTGGGGCGAAAACACCATGTCGGGTTTCAGGAGGCGCAGCCGTTCGAGGTTGCGCTGCTGGTTCACGAGCGCGACCGTGCGTACCGACGGTGCAATCTCGCGGATCGCGAGGATGATGAAGGCGTTCTCGGCGTCGTCGGAGCGCAGCGCGAGCACGGCGCGCGCGGTCGCCGCGCCGGCGCTTTCCAGCACCGCGTGGTCGGTCGCATCGCCGACGATCAGGTCGGTCGTGGCCGGATAGTTATGCTCGACGCCGGCCGGCACGACGACGGTCACCGCGTAGCCGCGCTTGCGCAGCCCGTCGTGCACCGCATGCGCGACGGGTGTTGCGCCGACGATCAGGTAATGATGCTTGCGGATCACGTTCGAAATTCCTCCCTTGACGATCCGTTTCAGATTGCCGCCGATCACGGGGCCGACGACCGCGCTGATCGACGTCGCGAACACCGTGATGCCGAGCACGATCACCGACGCGGTGAACAGGCGCGCGGTCGGCGCGTGCGGCACGATGTCGCCGTAGCCCACCGTCGACATCGACACGATCGAGAAATAGACGGCCGTGGCGAGATCGTGGACGGGCGGCGTGAATTCGTCGCCGAGATACAGCACGCCGAAGGTCGCGTAGATCAGCAGCGACACGATGCTCAGCAACGCGAACAGGCTGCTCGCGGCGACGCTCGCGCGGTCAAAGTGCCGCCAGTAATACAGCAGCGCGACGGCCAGCACGGCCGTATAGACGAATACCGCGTGGCTGCGATAGCCGCCGAGCACGCTGATCGCGGCGGCGGCGACCAGCAGCAGGATCGACAGCACCCACGCGACGCGGGCGCGCAGCACGATGCCGATGGCCATCGTCGCGAGGCCGGCCGCGACGACCACTTGCGGCAACACGACGAGCCCGGCGTTGTCGACGAGGTTCAGCGCATCGGCGAGCCACGCGTGATGCACGCCGAGCCGGGCATGGTCGACCACGGGGCGCAGCACCATGAGCGCATCGAGTGCGAGGAGGAGGGCGAGATACCAGTGCAGGCCGATCGGCGCGAACAGGCGCCGCAGGCGGGTAGTGAGGGGCTTCATCCAGTCGCCCGGCTGGCCGGGCATGTCCAACGAACCAGCCGCTACCCTAAAGCATTCGGCGATCGCGTGCTTTTTCGAGGGGTGTGGCGGTGGCCGCGATGAAGCCGGCCGGCCGCCCGGCGGTTCAGTTCCAGCCGACCATGATCGCGCCCATCCCGACGAGCAGCCCGCCCGTCACGCGGTTCATCGCGCGCATCCGCGCCGGCCGTTGCAGCGCGCGGCTCAGCCGGTGCGAGAACAGCGCCATCGACGCGACCCCGCCCGCGAACAGCACCGCGAACGTCACCGCGAGCAGCAGGAACTGCTGGTTCAGGCTCCAGTCGGCGCTTGGGCTGATGAACTGCGGAAAGAACGACGGAAAGAACAGCAGTGTCTTCGGGTTGAGGCCCGAGGTGGCGACGCCGCGCCAGAACAGCGCGCGGTGCGAGTCGGTTTCCGGCGTTGCCGCACCGGCCGGCCCGGTCGAGGCAGCGGGTGCGCCCGCCGGCGCACGGCTGAGCCATTGCTTGCAGCCGAGCCAGACGAGGTAGGCCGCGCCGGCCCAGCGGAGTACGGTCAGCGCGCGCTCGTCGAGATGCACGAGGGAATTCAGACACAGCGCGGTCAGCGCGAGTTGCAGCAGCACGGCGAGCGTGCCGCCCCAGACGCACGGCAGCGCGCGGCGCCAGCCGGCGCGCAGTGCCTGGTTCATGGTGAGAAGGTTGACGGGGCCGGGGGCGTAGACGAGAACGGCGGAAGCAGCGAGAAACGAGAGGTAAAGCCTGAACGACATGACGGGTAGGGCAGGAACAGGAACACGGGCGCCGAAGCCGCGCGGCCGGATAGGCGCGCGGGCGGCGGGGAATCGCATGCCTGCTGGCCGGCACCGCAACTCGTGATTGCGGTCGTGCGTCCCGGTGCGAGGGGGTTGTCGCGGGGAGCGTGCCGGACAACAGGCATGGGTAAAAATATAACAAGGGGACGGATTAAAAGGCTTCCGCATTTCCACACAAACCGACACAAATCCGGAATGCCGTTCAGATAGAATCCCGGTTTTCAGTAGAAGATTCTTTCTGCCATGGCCACACGTGAACGCTCGCCGAAAACGCTCGACAGTCAGGACCGCAAGATCCTCGGCGCACTGCAGAAAAATGCGCGTCTGTCGAACGCCGAACTGGCCGAACAGATCGGCATGTCGACCACCGCGTGCTGGAACCGCACGCGGCAGCTCGAGGTGGACGGCTATATCGACGGCTATGTCGCGCTGGTCAACCAGCGGAAGCTGGGCTATGCGGACATCGTGATCCTCGAAGTCACGCTCGATCGTCACGAGGACGACGCGCTCGCCCGCTTCGGCGAGGAGCTCGCCGCACTGCCCGAGGTGCTCGAGGCTTATCTCGTGTCGGGCGAGTACGACTACTGGATCAAGGTCGCGGTGGACGGCACGGCCGGCTACGAGCGTTTCCTGCGCGAAAAGCTGTACAAGATCTCGAGCATCCGTCACAGCCGCTCGATGTTCGCGCTGCGCTGCATGAAGGACGTGCCGTCGATTCAGGTGTGATGGGAATAAGCATGCGGCCGGCGTTGATACGACGGCGCAGGTGGCTGCGCGTGGGCGCGGGGAAAGACGGCAATCGGGTGTAGGGCAAGCCGCATCGCGCGGTTCGGTACCCGGGCCGGCAAAGCGGATGAATCTTCCATCCGGGACGATCCGGCGTAACCGCGCGCCGGTTCGATGACAGCTGCCCGCCCGGGCAACCGTCAGACAGAACCGCGCCGACGCCGATCGGCGCCGGCATCGGCTTCAACGTGACTGCTACGCGCTCCCGACGCGGCGAGCGCATTCAACCGGGGCAACCCCGGCCGATTTCCGACCGACAGCGAGGCGAGATGCCGTGCACTGCATGCCGATGCCCGACGCTGCGGCCTCGCGGCGCGCGTTCGGGCAAGCGGATCAGGCAGGGGGGGCGGCCAACTGGCGGCCGGCCGCTCCGTTCAGTGCGGCAGGCGTGCGTGTGCTTCAGCGATGACTTCGCAGTTCTCGAGGTGGAGTGCCCAAGCTTCTGCAATCAGGTCGCTCACACGTGCGAGCCAGCCTGCGGATTCGGTGGAACGGTTGGAGACATTGGACGTTTGCATGACGAAGCCCCGTATAGGTGGCGAGTTAGGGATAACCCTAATCATAGCGAAACGGCTCCACTTTGTGAAATGCGATTTCGTTATATGAGAATTACTGACAATTTGTGTTGCTGCTTCGCAACATGAATATCGGGTGGCTTGGTCTCGGGCGCGCAGGCGTGGCGAGGCCGTGCCTGCACGGCCTCGCATGGGACAAGAGAAGGGATTCGAGCGGTGGGGAGGACGGCGGAAGCGGACGGCGGCTTACCGGCCGATCCACCCGAACCGCCACGACAGCCGCCGTGTCGCGGCGAGCAACGCTTGCGCGAGGTCGCTGTCCGGCCCGCGCGGGAAACCGCGCGACGAGCCGATGATCGCGATCACGAGCCGGATGCTGCCGGTATGGTCGAACACGGGCGCGGCGACCGTCCCGATGCCCGGCACCGGCGCGTCGAACGCGAAATCGAGTTCGTCCGCGCGGATCGTCGCAAGCCGCGCGCGGAAGGCGTCGCCGGCGGGCGCGGCGGCGTTGCCCGCGAGGCGCACGGGCTCGTCGGCGAGCAGGTCGGCCAGCACGTCGTCGGACATACCGGCCGCGAAGATCCGTCCGATCGCCGTATTGACGAGCGACATCACCGTGCCGACCTGCAGGCTCACGTGCTGCGGCCGCGCCGACTCTTCGAGGCGAATCACGGTCGGACCGAGCGGCCCGAGCGTCGCGGCCGCCACGCTCATGTCGGTCGCGCCGGCCAGTGCGACGATCTCGGCTTCCGCATCGCGCGTCGGCGACACGCGCTGCATCGCGATCAGGCCGAGTGCTTGCCCGAGCGGGCCGCCGCCGAAGCAGCCGGCGTCGTCGCGGCTCAGCAGGCCAATCTTCTGCAGGCTGACGAGATGCGGAAACGCCTTCGCCGCCGGCATGCCGGCCGCCGCCGCGAGATCGCGTAGCGGCAGCGCGCGGCCCGCCGATACCAGCGCGAGCAGCAGCTCGCCGGTGCTGTCGAGCGCATTGATCCCGCGCTGCGCTTTCGCATCGTCGGCCAGCGCAGGGGGCAGGCGCAGGGCGGCCGGGGCCGGGCCGGACGCGGGCGGCGGGGCGTCGTGCGCCGCGCCGAGCGATGCGGTGGCCTGCCGTGCCGCGTCGCGCAGTGCCGCCGCGATCGGGCCGTCCCAGTCGACGTCGATCGAGCCCGTCGAACCGATCACCGTCAACGCGAGCTGCAGCTTGCCGTCCGCGTCGAACACCGGCACGCACATCGCACTGACCCCGGGGCTGGGCAGATCGACGCCGCGCTCGATACCGCGTGCGCGGATCGCGTCGAGTTCGGCCGGCGGTACGCCGGTATCCGGCACGGGCTGTTCGGCGCCCGCGAGCGTGGCGCCCGCACCGGCCTGGCTGGCCGCCATCGCGTCGAGTTGCGCGGGATCGCCGAACGCGCGGAACACGCGGCCAGTGGCTGTCGTGTCGAGCGACATTACCGAGCCGACGTGCAGGTTCACGTGCAGCGGATAGCCGCCGTGCTCGATGCGCACGATCGTCGGCCCGAGTGCGCCCGGCACCGACAGCGCGACGCTCAGGCCGACCGCTTCCGCGAGCCGTGCCGCGTGCGGCCGCGCCGCGCGATAGGCCGGCTGGCGCTCGATCGACATCAGCCCGAGCCGCAGCGACAACGGGCCCGGCTCGTAGTTGCCGGTGATCGCGTCACGCTTCACGAGTGCGAGCCGCGTCAGGCTCACGAGATAGGTGTGCGCCTGCGCGGTCGACAGGTCGGCCGCCGCGGCCAGCTCGGACAGGCCGAGCGGCTTGCGACGGCGCGCGAGTGCGTCGAGCAGCCGGCCGCCGACCTCGACACTCTGGATCCCGCGCTGCGCCTTGGGCGGCGCGTCGTCTGCGCTGACTTCGTGGTTCTGCACGCGATGATTCTTCCGTTGACGAAACCCCGCATGGTATCCGACGCCATTTATCGCGCCAGCCCGTAGGTTTACCCGTATTAGACAATAGCAAGCGACTTTGTCATTGACAAATATTCGATGCGGGACGAAGATCCGCTCACTCCCCTCAACACATGGCTCGCAGCCACGGAACGCAACATGGCCAAAGCATTCGCCTCCCAAGCCGATCTGGAAGAGAAGAAAGTCACCTGGACGAAGCTGTCCGAGAACGCGTACGCGTACACCGCCGAAGGCGACCCGAACTCGGGCGTGATCATCGGCGACGACAGCGTGCTGATCGTCGACACGACCGCGACGCCCGCGATGGCTCAGGACCTGATCGCGAAGATCCGCAGCGTGACCGACAAGCCGATCAAGCACGTGGTGCTGTCGCACTACCACGCGGTGCGCGTGCTCGGCGCATCCGCGTATTTCGACGAAGGCGCGCAGCACGTGATCGCGAGCCGGGGCACGTACGAGATGATCGTCGAGCGCGGCGAGGCCGACATGAAGTCGGAGATCGAACGCTTCCCGCGCCTGTTCGCGGGTGTCGAGACGGTGCCCGGCCTGACCTGGCCGACGCTCGTGTTCGAGCGCGAGATCACGCTGTTCCTCGGCAAGCTCGAAGTAAAGATCATGCACGTCGGGTCTGGCCACACGAAGGGCGACACGATCGTCTGGATTCCGTCGCAAAAGGTGCTGTTCTCCGGCGACCTCGTCGAATACGACGCCGCGTGCTACTGCGGCGACGCGCAGCTCGAACAGTGGCCGGCCACGCTCGAAGCGCTGCGCGCGCTCGGCGCGGAGAAGCTCGTGCCGGGCCGCGGCCCCGCGCTGCTGAACCCGGCCGAAGTGAACAAGGGCCTCGACTACACGAAGGATTTCGTCACGACGCTGCTCGCACAGGGCCGCAAGGCCGTCGAGCAGAAGCTCGACCTGAAGGCGTCGATGGCGCTCACGCGCGAAGCGATGGATCCGAAGTTCGGCCACGTGTTCATCTACGAGCATTGCCTGCCGTTCGACGTGTCGCGTGCGTTCGACGAAGCGAGCGGCATCACGCATCCGCGCATCTGGACCGCGCAGCGCGACAAGGAAATGTGGGCCGCGCTGCAGGACTGAGCGGCTTGCGCAGGCGGGGCACCCGACAGGGCGCTCCGCCTTTTTTCTGAAGCGGCGACCGGCCGCGGCTTTGCGCCGATTTTCCGTCTGCCGTATCTGATCTCACAAGAAAGCAGGGCGCACGTACGCCCTGGGAGACGGCTGCGCGCTCGAATCGCGCAGCCGGTTTGGAGAGAGACATGCCCCAATCGCTTCCCGCCGAAGCGACGCTCGCGCACGCGAGTGCTTCGGCTTCCACGTCTGCCGCCTCAGACGACGCGCTGCTGTTCCGCAAGATCGCATGGCGGATCGTGCCGTTTCTGTTCCTCTGCTACGTCGTCTCGTTCCTCGACCGCATCAACATCGGCTTCGCGCAGTTGCAGATGAAGCACGATCTCGGCTTCAGCGACGCGATGTACGGCCTCGGCGCCGCGGTGTTCTACGTCGGCTATGTGTGCTGCGAAGTGCCGAGCAACCTGCTGCTCGCGCGTTTCGGCGCGCGCCGCACCTTCACGCGGATCATGCTGCTGTGGGGCATCGCGTCGACCGGGATGATGTTCGTGTCGCAGCCATCGCATTTCTATGTGCTGCGGTTCCTGCTCGGCGTGTTCGAAGCGGGCTTCTTTCCCGGCATCGTGCTGTACCTGACCTACTGGTTTCCCGCGAACCGGCGTGCGGCCGCGATCTCGGTGTTCTTCGCGGGCGTCGCAGTGGCCGGCGTGCTCGGCGGCCTGATGTCGGGCTGGATCATGCGCGACATGAGCGGCGTGCTCGGGCTGCACGGCTGGCAGTGGATGTTCGCGATCGAAGGCGCGCCGGCGATCCTGCTCGCGTTCGCCGCGTTCACGAAGCTCGTCGACCGGCCGCAGGACGCTGCCTGGCTCACGTCCGACGAAAAGGCGCGTGTCGTCGCGCTGTGCGCGGAAGGGCGCGGCGCCGCACATGACGCGCACGACCGGCGCAGCCTCGCGGCCGCGTTGACGAACCCGCGCGTCTATCTGTTCGCGTTCATCTATTTCTCGCTGACCTGCGCGTCGCTGACGCTCAACTTCTGGATGCCGCTGATGATCCGCGACTTCGGCGTGACCGACGTCGTCGCCGTGAGCCTGTACACGGTCGTGCCGAACGCGGTCGGCGCGGTGGGGCTGATCCTGATCGCGCGCCGCTCGGATCGCACCGGCGAGCGCCGCAAGCATTTCGCGTGCTGCACGATCGGCGGCGGGCTTGCGCTCGCGGCGCTGACGCTGCACCTGCACAGCTTCGCGGCGATGCTCGCGTGCCTGTCGATCGCGGCGACGCTGATCTTTGCCGCGCTGCCGATCTTCTGGGCCGTGCCGACCCGCTACCTGTCGGGCAATGCGGCCGCGGCCGGAATCGCGCTGATCAGCAGCATCGGGATCACGAGCGGCATCGTCAGCCCGTGGGTGATCGGGATGATCCGCACGAAGACCGGCAGCATGGATCTCGCCGTGTATCTGCTGGCCGCGCTGCTGGTGGCGAGCGGGGCCGCGCTGATGCTCGGCGTGAAAGGCGAAGGCGCGCCGCGCGACTGAGCGCGCAACGGCCGGTCGCTGCGCGCGGGCGGCGGCGACCAGCGGCACCTGTCCGCCCCGTACCCGAATCCATCGAGGAGACGATCGATGTCTGCCCCCTTTCAAGCGGACGCCGCGCGTGCCGGTGCGTCCGGCGTTGCTGCAACGGACGACGATGCGCTGTACCGGCGCATCGGCGCGCGAATCGTGCCGTTCCTGTTCATCTGCTACATCGTGTCGATCCTCGATCGCAGCAACATCGGCTTCGCGCAGTTGCAGATGCGGCAGGACCTTGGCCTGACCGACGCGATGTACAGCCTCGGCGCGGTGCTGTTCTTCGTCGGTTACGTGCTGTTCGAGGTGCCGAGCAACGCATTGCTGCGCCGCTTCGGGGCGCGCCGCACGTTTGCGCGGATCATGTTCCTGTGGGGCGCCGTGTCGGTCGCGATGATCACCGTCGACAGCGCGAAGCATTTCTACGTGCTGCGCTTCCTGCTCGGGCTGTTCGAAGCCGGGTTCTTTCCGGGCGTGGTGTTCTACCTGACGTACTGGTATCCGGCGCGGCGGCGCGCATCGGTGCTGTCGATCTTCTATGCGGGCGTCGCGGTGGCCGGGATGGTCGGCGGGCTGCTGTCGGGCTGGCTGATGCGCGGGATGTCGGGTGTACTCGGGCTGCACGGCTGGCAATGGATGTTCGCGATCGAGGGCGCGCCGGCGATCCTGCTCGGCGTGATCGCGTGGTTCTGGCTGTGCGATCGTCCGGAGCAGGCGAGCTGGCTGTCCGACGCCGATCGGCAACGGCTCGCGGCCGACCTGGCCGCCGACCGCGCCGGTGCCGATACGCCGGCACCGCATTCGCTGCGGCAGGTGCTGGCCGAACCGCGCACGTACCTGTTCGCGTTCATCTATTTCTCGCTGACCACCGCGCTCCTGATGCTGCTGTTCTGGATGCCGCTGATGATCCGCGAATTCGGCATCCACGATGTCGTGCAGATCAGCCTGTTGTCGGTCGTGCCGAACGCGATCGGCGCGGCCGGCCTGATCGCGATCGCGCGGCGCTCGGATCGCAAGCGCGAACGGCGCTGGCACTTCGCCGCATGTGCGTTCGGCGGCGCGCTGGCGCTCGTGCTGCTGACGCTGCACCTGCCGAGCATCGTCGCGATGATGGCGCTGCTGTCGGTCGCGGCGATGCTGATCTTCGCGGCGCATCCGGTGTTCTGGGCCGTGCCGTCCGCGTATTTCTCCGGCGCGGGCGCGGCGGGCGGGATCGCGCTGATCAGCAGCATCGGCGTGTCGAGCGGCATGATCACGCCGTGGCTCGTCGGGCTGATCCGCACGAGAACGGGCAGCATGGATCCGGCGATGCTGATGATCGCGGCGTTGCTGGCCGCGTGCGCGGTTGCGATGCTGTTGGGCGTGCGGGCGGTGCCGCAGGTGGATTCGGCGTGACGCCGGCGGCTGCGGGGCGGATTCAGTGGAGGGGCGGGAACAGCTCGGGCAGCACCCGCGCCCCGCAGATCAGGCCGCCGCGCGCCTGCAGGTCGATCGTCAGGCACGCAATCGACGCGATCATCGCGCCGGCTACGCCCGATACACCTCGATCCGGTTGCGGCCGCGCTCCTTCGCGAGATAGAGCGCCTTGTCGGCGCGCGACAGCGGCTGGTACGCGCCGAAGTCCGACGTCCGCATCGCGTCGATGCCGATGCTGACGGTCAGCGTGACCTGCTGATCCTCGTGCATGAGCTGCGCCTGCATCGTGCGTTGCTGCACGCGCTGCGCGAAGGCCAGTGCCTTGTCGAGATCCGATCCCGGCAGCACGATCGCGAACTCCTCGCCGCCGACCCGGCCGACGATGCCGTCCGGCCCGGTTTCCGCGAGCAGCAGCCGCGCGAAATGCCGGAGCGCGCGGTCGCCGACCGGGTGGCCCCAGCGGTCGTTCAGTGCCTTGAAATGATCGAGATCGAGCATCAGCACCGCGGCGGCCAGGCCGGTCGTGCGCACGGTACGCAGCGCGGCTTCGCTTTGCCGCATGAAGGCGTGGCGGTTCGACAGTTGCGTCAGGTGGTCGGTCGTCGCCATCCGGTGCAGTTCGGCCTCGATGTGCTTGCGGTCGGTCGCGTCGGTGATGAAGCCGTGCCACACGGTGCCGCCGTCGGCCGTGCGCAGCGGGCGCGCATCGCCTTCGCGCCAGCGCAGGCCCTGGCCGGGCAGCAGCACGCGATATTCGAGGCGCCACGGCGTCAGTCGTACCGACGAGTCGTGCAGCGACTGCCGATAGGCGAGCAGGTCGGCCGGATGGATCCGCGTCTCGACGGCCTCCGCGCTGCGGGCGATCTGCTCGGGCGTCAGTTCGTAGATGTCGCCGACCCCCGCGCTCGCGTAGGAAAAGAAGCGGTGCCCGTCGGCCGCCTGCCGCAGCTGGAACACGAGCCCGGGCACCTGGTCGGTGAGATCCGTGACGAGCGCGGCCGAGTCGCGCAACCGCGCGGCGAGCTCGCGCAGCGCGGTGATGTCCGTGGTCGTCCCGACCATCCGGAGCGCACGGTCGTTGCCGTCGCGGGCGATCACCTTGCCGCGGCTGCAGATCCATTTGTACGAACCGTCCTTGCAGCGGATGCGGTGCTCGACCGCGTAGTAGTCGGTGCGGCCTTCGAAGTGCGCGAGCATCGCGGCCTTCACGTCGTCGATGTCGTCCGGATGCAGTCGCTCGTACGCATCCTCGATCCGGGTGCTGAGTTCGTGCGGCGCGTAGCCGAGCATCGCTTTCCAGGCCGGCGAGTAATGGATCTCGCCGGTTGCCACGTTGCGATCCCATACGCCGGTGCCGCTTTCGGTCAGCGCGAGCGCGGTCAGCGTGCTGTGTTCCTCGACGATGCCGAGACGCTCGCGTAACGTGCTTGCTTCGATCGCGCGGGCAAGCGCGCTTGCGGCGAGCGTGGCGAGGTCGCGCAGCACCGCATGTCGGGGCGCGTCGAGCGTCAGGCACGTATCGTCGACGACGCACAGCGTGCCGAGGTTCGCGCCATCGGGCGCCGTCAGTTCGCAGGCCGCGACGATCCGCAGTGCATGACGCGGGTGGTCGTCGTCTTGCCCGGTGCGGTTCGCACCGGGCAGCGCGAAGCGGGCATCGTCCGTCGGATCCGGCTCGGCTTGGAGCGGCAAGCACTCGGCGGGAAGTCGATCGGGAAGCGGGTCGGGCAGTGCGCCGTCGGCGGCCAGCACGCGTTGCGCATCGGCTTCGGCGCGCGCAATGAATGCGCCGGCGGCGCCGCAATGCGCACGCGCGACACGGCAGACGGTATCCAGTTCAGGCAGGGGCGGAAGCGCCGGCTGACGGTCGGCCGCGCCGCGCGCGGAGGCCGGCGCATCGCCGGTCTCGGTGACGAACATCCGGAACCGCATGGTCGAATTCCGCAACGGACGATTGCGCTCGTGATCGGACGAATGCCGGTCGGACGAGGCTGCTTGGGGGACTGTAATCGCAGAGCTTACTGTTGCGCGGAATGCGTGGCAAGCGGCCAGAAATCGGCGGTCGGTGCATGTCAATGCGCCGGTCGGGAAAGCGTCCGGCGCGTGTTCCCGCAGACGAATCCCGCGAGCGACGCTCGCCCGGAAACCTGCTGCCGAACCCTGGATGACGGCGGGCGATTCACCGCGCGTCACCGCGTTCCGCAGCCGGTCCCGGGGGCGACGCGCGTGTTGCTTTCGACCTGCGGGTGCGGGATGTCCCGCGCTCAGCGGCCCGTCGCGTAGCGCGGCGCGGGCGTATCCGTCGACAGGTGCGGCGCCATCGTGCGGCGCGCGGCTTCGTACGCTTCCCATTCGTCACCCGCGTGCAGCGACGGGATCGTCACGAGTTCGCCGCGATCGAAGCCGACCAGCGCCGCGTCGACCATGTCGGGCGCCGGCATCACGATTTCCTTCGGCAGGTGCTCGAGCGGCAGGCCGCCCGTCTGCCAGAAATCGGTCGCGGTCGCGCCGGGCAGCACGGCCTGTACCTGCACGCCCTTGCCGGCGAGCTCGTGATGCAGCGACTGGCTGAACGCGAGCACGAACGCCTTGCTGCCGCCGTACACGCCGTTCAGTGTTTCCGGCGAGATCGCGACGATCGACGAAATGTTGATCACCGCACCGCGGCCGCGTGCGACGAAACCGGGCACGGCCGCATAGGTGAGGCGCGTGAGCGCGGTCACGTTCAGGTCGATCATCCGCGTCATCGCGTCGACGTCGCTGTCGAGCAGCGGCGTGTGCGTGCCGATGCCGGCGTTGTTCACGAGCAGCGTGATGCTCGCGTCCTGTTTCAGCTTCGCCTCGACGGCGGCGAGTGCGGTGCGGTCGTTGAGGTCGGCGTCGACGATCTCGACGCTGCGGTGCGTGTCGTTCGTGATGCGGTCGGCGAGGGCGACCAGCCGGTCGCGGTTGCGCGCAACCAGGATCAGGTCGTAACCGCGGCGTGCGAGGCGGTCGGCGTAGAGGGCGCCGATACCCGACGAGGCGCCGGTGATGAGGGCGGTACCGCGATGTGCTTGCGTCATGATGTGCTCCGTTTCGAGGGAAATGGCCGGATGGCGTGAAGCCATTCTGGTCTCGAATCGTCGCGACACAAATGACGTAGATAGGTATGATTCAGGACATCGGGCGGACCTGCGCGCCCGGGATGGAACGGGAGAACGCGCATGCACCGCATCGGCTTTCTGATCAGCGACGGCTTCCAGATCATGGCGCTCGCCGCGCAGTCGGTGTTCGAGTACGCGAACATGGGCATGAGCGAGCCGTTCTACGTGATGGACAGCTATTCGGTCGACGGTGGCGACGTGCGCTCGTCGCTCGGGCTGCCGGTCGCCACGCGCGCGCTGCGCGGGCGGATCGCCGTCGATACGTGGATCGTCGCGGGCGTCAACGATCCGCTCGCTTCGCCCGCGCCGGCCGGCGTCGTCGCGTTCCTGCGCCGCGCGAACGCACGCGCGCGGCGGATCGCCGGCATCTGTACGGGCGCGTTCGTGCTGGCCGAGGCCGGGCTGCTCGCGCAACGCCGCGCGACGACGCACTGGGCGTTCGGCCGCGACATGCAACGAAGCTACCCGGAGATACGTGTCGAGGAAGACCGGATCTACATCGTCGACGGGCCGATCTGGACCTCGGCCGGGATGACGGCCGGCCTCGACCTTGCGCTCGCGATGGTGGAAAAGGATCTGGGCGCCGATGCGGCCCGATCGGTCGCGCGCAAGCTCGTGATGCACCAGCGGCGGGCCGGCGGCCAGTCGCAGCATTCGGAAATGCTGGATCTCGCGCCGAAATCCGACCGGATCCAGAATGCGCTGAACTACGCGCGGCAGCATCTCGGCCGAGCGCTGACCGTCGAGGATCTCGCCGGAGCCGTCCACCTGAGCCCGCGCCAGTTCAGCCGCGTGTTCACGCTCGAAACGGGGCAGTCGCCCGCGAAGGCAATCGAGCGGCTGCGGCTGGAGTCGGCGCGGCTGATGATCGAGCAGAGCCGCCATTCACTCGACGTGATTGCGAAGGAAAACGGCTTTCGCGACCGCCGGCACATGCGCGACGCGTTCGTGCGCGGGTTCGGCGTGCCGCCGCAGGCGATGCGGCGCGAAGCGCGGGCGGACGAGCGGGAAACGGGCTGAACGGGCACCGACCTCAATCCGGTCGCCCCGTCGTATCGACGGTGACTGTGACGGGCGGTCCGATTTCCGCTATCGCCCAGTATTCAACGCGTGACGAACGGCGCGGCGGCGTCCGGCGCCGTGCGCGCATGCTTGCGCTGGCGCAGCAGCGCGACGCGGCAGTTTTCGCGCGCGGTCTCGCGGCCGTCGTCGTCGAGCAGCACGAGATCGCCGCGCATCACGTTGAGCGTGATCACGTCCTCACCCGGTGCGCCGAGCGTTTCCGGCGTATGCACCGAACCGGCAGGTTCGAGCACCGTCGAGCCGGCGTGCGCCACCCAGTCGTATTCGCGGTAGCGCCACGCCCCCTGCAACGTATGGACGAACACCTCGCCGTCGTGACGGTGGCGCGGCAGCGTGCCGCCGGCCGGCATCTTCAGCAGCGCGGTCAGCGTGTCCTCGGCCGCATTGATGTGCAGGTACTTGATCGCCAGCCCTGGCAGGTCGGCGCTCATCGGCAGCCACGGCAGCGCGTCGCCGGGCAGGCACGAGATCGGCGGCAGGTCGGTGGAGAGCAGGGCGGACGGCTGCGTCATGGCGGGAGGCGTGCGGAAATGGGGAGCCCGCATTATCGCAGAGCCGGGTTGCGCAGCCGAACCGGACGTTGCGCATCGACTTGAGCACCGGCGAAGTGGCGATCCTTACAGTCCGAAATATGCAGCTAAACTGTACAGTTTTCCTGTATATCTGCTATCTTGAATTCATGAACACGCCATCGCCATCCTCCGACGCGCTCCCACTGGCCGGTCTCGCCGGCGAACTCCGCATTTCGGTCGGCAAGCTGATGCGGCGGATGCGGGAGCAGATCCACCCGAACGACCTCACGTCATCGCAGAAGTCGGTGCTGTTGCGGCTCGACCGCGACGGCCCCGCGACCGTGTCGGCGCTCGCGCGCGCCGAAAGCGTGCGCCCGCAGTCGATGCGCGTGACGGTCGCGACCCTCGAGACGCTGGGCGCCGTCAGCGGCGCGCCCGATCCGTCCGACGGCCGGCAGACGCTGATCGCGCTCACGCCCGGTTTCCGCAAGGTGCTGCAGGCCAACCGCGCGGCCAAGGACGACTGGCTGTTCCGCGCGCTGCACGCGCAACTGTCGGAGGCGGAGCAGGCGGAGCTCGCGTCGGCCGTGAAGCTGCTGCAGCGGCTCGCCGAATTCCAGGCGCCGGCACGTCCGTAATCCGCTTCGACCTGTTTGCCGAAAGGACAACCTGAACATGAACCTCCCGCATCTCGTGTCGTATTTCTTCGGCGGTGCGTTTCTCGCGAACGTCGTGCCGCATCTCGTCAGCGGCTTGCGCGGGGAGCCGTTCCAGACCCCGTTCGCGAATCCGCCCGGGCGCGGGTTGTCGTCGTCCACCGTGAATGTCGTGTGGGGCGTCGCGAACCTTGTGGTGGCTTATGTGCTGGTGTGCCGGGTTGGCGACTTCGACCTTCGGGTGACGGCCGACGCGGCGGCGTTCGGTCTTGGCATCCTCCTGCTCGGCCTGTTCCTCGCGCGGCACTTCGGCGAACTGCACGGCGGCAACGAGCCCGACCGGGAGCGGCCATGAGCGTGCCGGCGGCGGGCGTATTCCGCTCGCTTCGCAGCTTCAACTATCGCGTGTGGGCAATCGGCTCGCTGGTGTCGAACATCGGCACGTGGATCCAGCGCACCGCGCAGGACTGGCTCGTGCTCACGCAGCTTACGCATCACGACGCGTCGGCCGTCGGCATCGTGATGTCGCTGCAGTTCGGCCCACAGCTTCTGCTGCTGCCGTGGACAGGTTACGCGGCCGACCGTTTCGACCAGCGCAAGCTGCTGATGGCGACGCAGGCGCTGATGGGCGGGCTCGCGCTCGCGCTGGGGCTGCTGACGGTGACCGGCGTCGCACAGCTGTGGCACGTGTATCTGTTCGCGTTCCTGTTCGGCTGCGCGTCGGCGTTCGATGCGCCGGTGCGGCAGACGTTCGTCGCGGAGCTGGTCGCCGACCGGGAGCTGGCGAATGCCGTCGCGCTGAACTCGACGTCGTTCAACGCGGCGCGGATGATCGGGCCGGCGGCGGCCGGCTTCATCATCGCGTCGGTCGGCACCGGCTGGGCGTTCCTGCTCAACGGGCTCAGCTTCGTCGCGGTGCTGGCGTCGCTGTCGATGCTGCGTGCCGGCGAGCTGCGCGCGCACGCGCGGGCCGACCGCAAGCGCGGGAGCCTGCTCGACGGGTTCCGTTACGTGTGGCAGCGCCCGGACCTGAAAGCGATCCTCGTGATGCTGTTCCTGATCGGCACGTTCGGGCTCAATTTCCAGCTGTTCATCTCGACGATGGCGGCCAGCGTGTTTCACGTCGATGCGCGCGGCTTCGGCGTGCTGTCGTCGATGATGGCCGTCGGCACGATTACCGGTGCGTTGCTCGCGGCGCGCCGCGACCGGCCGCGCTTCCGGCATCTGTGGATCGGCGCGGCGCTGTTCGGGCTCGGCTGCACGCTGGCTGCGCTGGCGCCGGGCTACTGGTTGTTCGGCGCCGCGCTCGTGCTGACCGGGATCGCCGCGATCACCTTCATGAACTCGACCAACAGCCTGGTGCAACTGTCGACCGAGCCGGCGATGCGCGGCCGCGTGATGGCGCTGCGTCTCGCGGTGGCGCTCGGCGGCACACCGATCGGTGCGCCGGTGGCGGGCTGGGTCGCGAATCATCTGGGCCCGCGCTGGGCGCTTGGTGTCGGCGCGATGTCCGGTTTTGCCGCGGCGCTCGTCGCGACGCATTTCATGGCGCGCATGCGTGCACAGCCGGGGACGGACGACGGCAGCTGACCGGCCGTGAAACCGGCGCGGGCTGCTCAAGCGCCCAAGCACCCAAGCACTCAAGCACTCAAGCACTCAAGCACTCAAGCACTCAAGCACTCAAGCACTCAAGCACTCAAGCACTCAAGCACTCAAGCACTCAGCCACTCAGCCACTCAGCCACTCAGCCACTCAGCCACTCAGCCACTCAGCCACGACGGTCGTTACGCCACCGGCCGCGCCGCCGCATGCGCAACTTCCAGACACGACTGAAACAGCAGCGCGGCCCGCGATGGCCGCGGCGAGCGCCGCAGCAGGCTCACGAACCGGCACCGGTAATTGAACCGGTGCGGCGCGATCGGCTGCATCAGCCCCTTGTTTTCGAAGCTTTCCGCGTAATGGTCGGGCAGGAAGCCGAGATAGCGGCCGGACAGGATCAGCGTCGCGATCGACTCCTGATCCGACGCGGTCGCGCTGCGCGTGAGCTTCGCGCGGTGACTCAGCTCCATGTTCGGCGAATGGAAGCCGAGGCCCGCGAACGCATGATTGCGGATCGTCGTCCACGTGAGCTTGCCGTGCGGCGCATCGAAGAGCGGATGCTGGCGGCCGCAGTAGAGCAGCATCCGCTCGTCGAACAGCTCCGAATACACGAGGCTGCCCGAGTTGCGGTGCGCGGGAATGATCCCGACCTGATAGCTGCCGTCGATGATCCCGCGCTCGACCTCGTTGATCGACGCGACATGCAGGTTCAGCGCGACGTCGGGGGCTTCGTCGGCGAACTGGCGGATCGCGTCGCCGAGCCGCGCGTTGGCGTTGGTGGCCGTCTTGTCGAATACCGCGATGTGCAGTTCGCCGCCCATCTTGTCGTGAATGCCGTCGATCCGGCTGCGAAATGCCTCCATCGACGCGAGCAACCGCAGCGTCTCCTCGTACACCGTCTGGCCCTCGGGCGTCAGCGTGAAGCCCGCGCGGCCACGCCGGCACAGCACGAGGCCGAGGCGCGTTTCCAGATCCTTCACGTGCCGGCTGATCGTCGAGATGCCGATATTCAGTTCCAGTTCGGCCGCGGCCATTCCGCCGCACTGCACGACGCCCTTGAAGACCCGCAGCAGGCGGAGATCCATGTCGCTGAGCTGCCCGAGCAGTGCGCGGCTCTTCGGTTTCTTTGCTTGCATAGTTGAGCAAGTGAACATTGATATTGCGATATTCAAAAGACTAATTGGCGTCCCGACAATGTGCAACATCATCACAAGGAGGAGGGGCGCGCCGCGCCGACCGACATGACCGACATCACCACCGCCCAGCAGGACGACACCAACCTCCGTACCGACGCCGCCTGGCTCGACGCGCACTGGATGCCGTTCACGGCCAACCGCCAGTTCAAGGCCGATCCGCGCATGATCGTGTCGGGCAAGGGCGCGTATTACACGGACGGCGAAGGCCGCAAGATCTTCGACGGCCTGTCGGGCCTCTGGTGCACGGGCCTCGGTCACGGCCGCACGGAAATCGTCGAAGCCGTGAGCCGCCAGGTCGCGCAGCTCGACTACGCGCCGGCGTTCCAGTTCGGTCATCCGAAATCGTTCGAGCTCGCCAACAAGCTCAAGGACCTGACGCCGGCCGGCCTCGACTACGTGTTCTTCACGGGGTCGGGCTCGGAAGCGGCCGATACCTCGCTGAAGCTGGCCCGCGCTTACTGGCGCGCGAAGGGCAAAGGCACGAAGACGCGCCTGATCGGCCGCGAGAAGGGCTATCACGGCGTGAACTTCGGCGGTATCTCGGTCGGCGGGATCGGGCCGAACCGCAAGCTGTTCGGCCAGGGCCTCGACGCCGACTTCCTGCCGCACACGCAACTCGCCGAGAACAAGTTCTCGCGCGGGATGCCCGCGCACGGCGCCGAGCTGGCCGACCGCCTGCTCGAGCTGATCGCGCTGCACGACGCGTCGAACATCGCGGCCGTGATCGTCGAGCCGTTCTCCGGTTCGGCGGGCGTGGTCGTGCCGCCGAAGGGCTATCTGAAGCGCCTGCGCGACATCTGTACCGCGCACGACATCCTGCTGATTTTCGATGAAGTCATCACGGGCTTCGGCCGTGCCGGCGCGATGACGGGCGCCGACGCGTTCGGCGTGGTGCCGGACATCATGAACTTCGCGAAACAGGTGACGAACGGCGTGCAGCCGCTCGGCGGCGTGATCGCGACGAAGGAAATCTACGACACGTTCATGGCCGCAGGCGGCCCCGAGTACATGCTCGAGTTCCCGCACGGCTATACGTATTCGGCGCATCCGGTGGCCTGCGCGGCCGGTGTCGCGGCGCTCGACCTGCTGGTGAAGGAAGACGCGGTGGCCCGCGTGCGCGATCTCGCGCCGCATTTCGAGGCTGCGGTGCACGGGCTGAAGGGCCAGCGCCACATCGCCGACATCCGTAACTACGGCCTCGCAGCCGGCCTGACGATCGCGGCGCTGCCGGGCGAGCCGGCACGGCGCCCGTACGAGATCGCGATGCGCTGCTGGGCGAAGGGTTTCTACGTGCGCTACGGCGGCGACACGATCCAGCTGGCGCCCCCGTTCATCTCGGAGAAGCGCGAGATCGACAACCTGATCAACGCGCTGTCGGATGCGCTGAACGAAGTGGACTGAGCCGCGGCTTGCCCCTGAGCGATAACCGAATTCACGAAAGAGTCAGATACATGAAACACGACAGCAACGTAACCTCCACCGTCGGCCACCTGATCGACGGCAAGCGCGTCGACGGCGGCAGCCGCGTCCAGCCGGTGTTCGACCCGGCCACCGGCGAATCGCACAAGAGCGTCGCGCTCGCCGACAAGCTGACCGTCGAAGCCGCGATCGCGTCCGCGCAGGCCGCGTTTCCGGCCTGGCGCAACACGCCGCCGCTGAAGCGCGCCCGCGTGATGAGCCGCTTCAAGACGCTGCTCGAGGAGCACGCGGAAGAACTGTGCGCGCTGATCACGGCCGAGCACGGCAAGGTGCTCGCCGATGCGATGGGCGAACTGCAGCGCGGGATCGAGAACGTCGAATACGCAACCTACGTACCCGAGCTGCTGAAGGGCGAGCACAGCAAGAACGTCGGCCCCGCGATCGATTCGTGGAGCGAGTTCCAGGCGCTCGGCGTCGCGGCCGGCATCACGCCGTTCAACTTCCCGGTGATGGTGCCGCTGTGGATGTGGCCGATGGCCGTCGCGTGCGGCAATACGTTCGTCCTGAAACCGTCCGAACGCACGCCGTCGTCTACATTGCGCATGGCCGAGCTCGCGCTCGAAGCCGGCCTGCCTCCGGGCGTGCTGAACGTCGTGAACGGCGACAAGGAAGCGGTCGACACGCTGCTGACCGACCCGCGCGTGAAGGCGGTGAGCTTCGTCGGCTCGACGCCGATCGCCGAATACATCTACTCGACCGGCTGCGCGCACGGCAAGCGCGTGCAGGCGCTCGGCGGCGCGAAGAACTTCGCGGTCGTGATGCCCGACGCCGACATCGGCAACGCGGTGAACGCGCTGATGGGCGCCGCGTACGGCTCGTGCGGCGAGCGCTGCATGGCGATTCCGCTGGTCGTCGCGATCGGCGACGAGACGGGCGACAAGGTCGTCGCGGGCCTGAAAGCCGAGATCGAGAAGATGAAGGTCGGCCCGGGCACCGGCGCGGGCGTCGACATGGGCCCGCTCGTCACGCAGCAGCATTTCGAGAAGGTGACGGGCTTCGTCGAAGCGGGTGTCGAAGCGGGCGCGACGCTCGTCGTCGACGGCCGCAGCGTAAAGGTCGACGGCCACGACGGCGGCTATTACCTCGGCCCGTGCCTGTTCGACAACGTGAAGCCCGGCATGCCGATCTACCAGCACGAGATCTTCGGGCCCGTGCTCGGCGTGATCCGGTTGAAGTCGCTCGACGAGGCGATGGCGCTGATCGACGCGCACGAGTACGGTAACGGCACGTGCCTGTTCACGCGCGACGGCGAGGCCGCGCGCTACTTCGGCGACAACATCCAGATCGGCATGGTCGGCATCAACGTGCCGCTGCCGGTGCCGGTTGCGTACCACTCGTTCGGCGGCTGGAAGCGCTCGCTGTTCGGCGACCTGCACGCGTACGGCCCGGACGCCGTGCGTTTCTACACGAAGCGCAAGACGATCACGCAGCGCTGGCCGTCGGCCGGCGTGCGCGAAGGGACGGTGTTCAGCTTCCCGTCGAACCGCTGACGCGCATGCCGGCTGCATGCAGCCGGCATGACGGGCAAAGGCCCGCTCCGATCGTCGATCGGAGCGGGCTTTTTCATGTCTGCACGGAGAGGGCGGAAGGCAGCAGAACGCTTACGGCGCTACCACGTGCCACATGTTCTTGAAGTTGTCGCCGTTGCGGTCGCCCTGTTTCATGTCCTTCGAGAAGAAGTACAGCGGCTTGCCCTTGTACGCCCATTGCGGGCTGCCGTCATCGCGCTTGACGATCGTGTAGGGGCCGACCGGGACATCGGTCGCGCTGGCCTTGTAGGGCGGCCAGAAGGATTCGCATTGGCCCGTGCAGGCGCTGGTGCCGGCGTTGGGCTTGTCGTGGTCGAATGCGTAGACGGTCATCCCGTTTGCGGCGACGAGCGCGCCGTTTTCGACTTTCGTGATCGAGCCTTGGGCCGACGCCGAAGCGGATGCAATGGCGAGCAGGGCGGAACTGACGAGAAGCGAGAGTTTCATGTGCGGCTCCAGATTTTTCGACGATGCATGCGGGCAGGCGAGCAGCGACCCGCTAGGGTAGCCGGAACGGTCGTGATGCAACCTGTCACATCGACCACCGTTTCAACGATAGGCGTTTTGGGCCGCAGGTGTGAGAAAGGGGTTGGACCCGTTCGACCGTGACGCAGGTTGTCTGAGAACAAAAAACAGCCATTTCCGGGAGGCGGCTGGTACGCTCGGGGTCCGTCACTTTTGATGGAAGCGACTACGGACATGGCTGAAAGTGCCGAGCACCTGTTCCTTAAGCAGACGTTTCTGACTGTCCTGAAGCGGTTCTCGCGAATCGACCTTTATGGATTTTGTGAAACCGACCGAAAGCTGTTTGATTTTTCATGCCTGGTGGAGCGCGACTGGGAAAGACCGCTGGTCGGACAGGTTCTATGGGGGCATACCGACGGTATCGAGAAGGACGTGCGTTCGCTTCTCCACGATGACGGAGCCGAGATTACGCCGTACATCGTTCGAGATTCCGTAAAAACGTATCAGGCACTGGAAGAGATCATTGCAAGCTATCGGAATTCCCCGGCCCGTGGCCGGCTTGCAAGATTGAAGCTGTTGCCGGTGCCGTCCGATTTCGACGCGGACAACGCGTCGCAGCGCGACTGCGTCGAACGCTTGCTGACCGAAAAGATCGTCGACGACATTATCTTCAATGTCGTGTTCGGACACATCGCGGAAGAGCATGTGCAGTTCTTTCTCGATGCATCGGGAACGCTCGGGCTCAATCTTGCGATCCTCTATGTCATTGCGACAGAAGGGTTCTTGAATATCTCGACCCTGTCAAAGCGACTTCAAGTGAGTGCGAGCCCTGTTCGCGAGCAGTTGTTGTTATTGAAGGGCGCCGGATTCATTCGGGCGGATCGGGACAAGGCGTTATATGAGATGACGTCCAGAGGGCGTTTGTTTCTCGATCTTGTTCGACGTGTCGATCACGAACTCGAAACCGGGGACCTGACGGATGAATGCGCTTACATATTGAGCAGACTCGGTTGCGCACCGATAGCGCTGGACGAACGTCTCGAGGCGCGCATGCAGAATCCGTTCGGCCGGTTGTTGACCACAATGCAGGCGGTCCGGTCGCAGTTCGGGTGCGATCTGTCGAGCATTCGCCATGTGGCGCGCCATCGGGACGTGCCGGAATAGCGATGGTGCGTTTGCCGGTGTGGCGCGCAGCACAACAGCTCTGGCTCGAATCAGGAGCGGACTATCAAACCGTGCGGTGCATGGCCTGGTCACTTCGAACCCGTGGCGACACCCTGACGTCTCGCCCGATTGGTCAGCGCGACGCCCGCGATCACGAGCGCACCGCCGGCCAGCATCGACGGCGACAACGGCTCGCCGAGCAGCGCGACCGACAGCAGCACGCCGAACACGGGCACCAGGTTGGTGAACACGGCCGCGCGGGCCGGCCCGAGTTCGCGGATCCCCTGCGAATACCAGACGAACGCGACCACCGTGCCGATCGCGCCGAGATAGAGCATCGACGCGACGGCCTGCCACGTCAGCGGCGTGCCGCTGCTGGCGGGCGAGCCGAACAGGTGCGCGACGATCAGCAGCGCGAGGCCCCACAGCGCCGCATACGTCGTGGCCGCCAGCGGCGACAGCCCGTCGAGCGCACGCCGGCCGATCACCGTATAGGCGGCCCAGCTCAGCACCGCGCAGAGCATGTAGCGTTCGCCCGCGCCGAACGTGTTGCCGAGATCGGTCAGCACCCGCAGCAAGTCGCCACGGCTGATCACGATCAGCGCGCCGAACAGCGCGACGGCGATGCCGGCCCAGCGCGACAGCGACAGGCGTTCCCCGCGCACGACGATCGACAGCAGCACGGCGGTGGCGACGGGATTCAGCGCGACGAACAGCGCGGTGCGCCCCGCCGGCATCCGCGCGAGTGCCGCGAAAAAGCACACGTTGTACAGGAAGATGCCGGTCGCGCCGAGTCCGAAGGTCGTCAGGATCTGGTGGCCGCTCAGCTTCGGCAGCCCGCCTTCGATCTTCCACGTCAGCACGACCAGCAGCAGCGCGGCGATCGCGAAGCGGCCGGTGGCCGCTGAGGTCGCGGACATCGTCGCGGCCAGGATCCGGCCTGCGATGAACGTCCCGCCCCAGAACAGCGCGACGAGCGTGAGCTTCACGTAGATGGCCGCGTGCGGCCGGGCGGCGGCGATGGCGGCGGGCGGGGCGGGAGCGTTCATGTGACGGGGTTTCTCGGTGAGCGCCTGCGGCAACGCATGAGCGACCGTGCGCGGCCGGCGATTGCGAATCGCGCGATCGCTACGGTGCAGGCTGGATTCAGGGGGATCGGATCGGGCGCGGCGTCGTCGTCAGCGAAACGCGGGCGCCGACGCGAGGGCGGTCAGTACGACGGGCATCGCGAGCGCCGCGGCGATCGTCTGGAACGCGGTGATGCCGGCCATCAGCGGCGCGTCGCCGCCGAGCTGGCGCGCCATGATGTACGACGCCGACGACGTCGGCAGCGTCTGGAACAGCAGCGCGACCGTCAGCGCCGCGTCGCCGAGCCCGAACAGCCGGCCGGCGGCGAGTGTGATGAGCGGCATCGCCATGAACTTGAACGCCGACGCGACGCACACCGGCTGCAGCCACGCACGCGCCGCATCGAATCGCAGCGCCGCGCCCACGCACAGCAGGCCGAGCGGCATCGACGCGACGCCGAGCGCGCGCACGGCCGGCTCGACAGCCGCCGGGAACGCGACGCCGCCGGCCTGCATCGCGATCCCGAGCGCGCACGCGACGACGAGCGGATTCGACAGGATCTGGCGCGCGAGCGCCGCCGCGCCAAGCCGCGTGTCACCGTAGCGCGCGAACACGAGCACGCACATCAGGTTAACGGTCGGGACGATCGCTGCGACGCACACGGCTGCGAGCGCGATGCCTTGTGCGCCGAACAACCCGGCCGCGAGCGCGGTGCCGACATAGTTGTTGAAGCGCACGGCGCCCTGGAATACCGACGTGAAGCCGGCGCCGTCGACCCGCACGAACCGGCGGACCAGCAGTAGAAGCGCCGCGGCGAGTGCGGTCGAACCGACCAGCGCAGCCGCGAGCGGTAAAACGGGCAGCGATTGCAGCCGCGCGTTCGCGAGACCGTCCGCGAACAGCGCGGGCAGCAGCACGTAGTAGCACAGCCGCTCGGCCTGCGGCCAGAACGCGTCGGCGATGAAGCCCGTGCGCCGCAGGCCGTGGCCGAACCCGACCAGCAGCGCGACCGGCGCCAACGCGAGCAGGATCGGGCCGATCATCGGCACGCCTTCACGCGAGCCGTGCGGGCCATGCGGGCCGCAGCGAGCGGCTGGCATGCAAAGCGGCGGAACGAGGCGGGAATCCATCCTGCGGGCAACATGGCGACACGCAATCGAAAGAGTGACGATGCCGCCAAGTTAACACGCGCAAGCAACAGGAATAATTGTTAATTATCGGGTGTTCAATGAGAAATTCTCATCGATGAGGCGGTGACTTCGGCCGCGAGCGCACGCGCGAAACGTTCGGCCGGACGCGACTGGTGTTCGAGCAGGACCACCGCGCGCCCCATCTGCGGCTGACCGAACGGCAAGCGCGTGACGGGCGGCAGGCGCGCAAGCGTCGCATCGGGGAGCGCGACGATTGCCGCGCCGAGCCCTCTCGCCACCATGCGCGCGATCGTTTCCGCACTGTCCAGCACCATCTCCTCGCGCACGCGCACGCCGATGCGGCGCAGCTCGGCGGCGATCATGCGGCCGGCCCATGCCTGCGCATCGAAGCGGATGAACGGCAGCGTGTCGAGCAGCGTGACCGCGTCGCGTTCCGCATGATCCGGCGGCGCGAGCAGCCAGAAGCGATCCTCGTACAGGGTGGTCCACGTCAGTTCCGCCGGATGCGGGCGCACCGGGCTCGTCGTGATGGCCGCATCGAGTTCGCCGGCCGCGACGCGGTTCGCCAGTTCGGCCGACATCCCGGCCGACACGTGCACGCGCAGCCCCGGATGCGCATCGCGGAGCGCGAGCAGCGCGTCGGGCAGCGGGCCGGACAGCGCGGTCTGGATCGCACCGATCCGCAGGCGCCCGACCAGCTTCTTCTCGTCGCTGAGCGCATCGGGAATCCGGTCGACCATCGCGAGCACCTGCTCGGCCTGCGCGAGCAGGATGTTGCCGGCCTCGGTGAGTACCGGCTGCCGGCGCGAGCGATCGAACAACTGCACGTTGTATTCGCTTTCCAGCGTCTTGATCTGCAGGCTCACAGCCGATTGCGTGAGGCCGATGGCTTCGCCGGCGCGCGCGAACGTCCGGTATCGGGCGATGGCGACCAGCGTTCTGAATGCGCGTAATGACATGAGCGGACGGAGGTGGGCAGAGGCAGCCGGGTGCGAAGCGGATCCCGGCCGGCGCGATTGACGGCGCGTTGCGATGAGCGGTTCGCAGGGCCGCCGCCAGGGTTCGCGACATCATGCCCGCGTGTCTCGAATCGAGCAACCGGCCCGCATGGCGCGCACCGCGTGTCGCCGATGACTCGCGACGGTTCGTGCATTCTTTAAAATGATATAGTTCTATTTTTAGAATGTTTGAGCCGGGCAGGCGTGTTTGGGGAAGCGCAGTGACGCGGGTTCCGGCGTGTCGAGACCGAAGTGGAAACAGGAGCAGGAGCATGACCAAGGTGGCACATCCGGGTTTGTCGTCGCAGCGGCTGATGGCGCTCGACACGCGGCTGAACGAACGGTACGTGGCGTCCGGGCGCCTGCCGGGGGCGGTGACGATGATCCATCGCCGTGGCGAGCTGGCGCACGTAAACGTCGTCGGATCGATGGACGTCGAGCGGGCGAAGCCGATGCGGGACGACGCGATTTTCCGCATCTATTCGATGACCAAGCCGATCACGAGCGTCGCGTTCATGACGCTGGTCGAGCAGGGGCTGGTGGCGCTCGACGATCCCGTGTCGAGCGTGATTCCGGCATGGAAGGAGTTGGGCGTGGCGGTGGCCGGCGCGCGGAGCCTCGGCGGGTTCCAGACCCGTCCGGTCGCGCGCGAGATGCTGATGGTGGATCTGCTGCGTCATACGGCCGGGTTGTCGTATTTCTTCCAGGCCCGCACGAACGTCGATGCCGCGTACCGCGAACTCGCGCTCGGCGAACCGGGCAACCCGGGCGGTCTCGACGGCATGATCGCGGACCTGGCCCGGCTGCCGCTCGACTACTCGCCGGGCGACGAATGGAACTATTCGGTCGCGACGCACGTGCTCGGCTATCTCATCGAGAAGATCTCCGGGCAGTCGTTCGCCGACTACCTGAAGCAAGCGCTGTTCGACCCGATCGGCATGCCCGACACCGGCTTCTTCGTGCCGGACGAGCAGGCCGAGCGCCTGTGCGCGTGCTATCGACCGGGTGCGGATGGCGCGCTCGTGCTGCACGACGACCCGGCCGCCAGCGCGTTTCGCCGGCCGCCGGCGCTGGCATCGGGCGGGAGCGGGCTCGTGTCGACGGCCGGCGATTACCTGCGCTTCTGCCGGATGCTGCTGAATCGCGGATCGATCGACGGGCACCGGATCCTGAGCCCGAAAACCGTCGAGCTGATGACGATCAACCATCTGCCGGGCGGCCAGACGCTCGACCGGATGTCGCGCTCCACGTTCAGCGAGGCCGTGTATCCAGGGCTCGGTTTCGGGCTCGGCTTCGCGGTGACGCAGGACCTGGCCGCGACGATGCAGCCGGGCAGCGTCGGCGATTACTTCTGGGGCGGCGGTGCCAGCACGGCGTTCTGGATCGATCCGGCCGAGGACCTGATCGTCGTGTTCATGACGCAGCTGCTGCCGTCGACGACGTACCGGATCCGCCGCGACCTGCGGCATTGGGTCTACGGCGCGATGTGCGACGACGACGTCGACACGTCGGCGTGACGCGGTGCGCGGGTCAGGCCGACGGCTTGCGTGCGGTTTTCCGGACGCCCGTGCGCGGCGACGGGATCAGGTCGGCACTGCGGTCGTCGCCGTCGAGATCGTGCGTGATATCGAGCACGAAACGGTCGGCGCGATACAGGTAGAGCCCGGCGTGGACGATGCAGCCGTCGCCGTCCGTCCACCAGCGGCGCATGCGAATCAGCATGTCGGCCATGCTGCAGTCGGCGCTGCCGGACGCGAGCAGGTCGGCCGTTTCCTGATCCGCATAGGCGGCCGTGATTTCCTGGCGGGCCTTCGCGAGCGGTAGCCGGTTGTACTGACGGACGAGATAACCGACCTTGTGCCGTGCGTCGCTGCCCTTCGGAAAGCGGTCGTAGGTTTCGCGCGCGACGTAGCTGTCCATCACGCCGTAAGGCGCACCGTTGTGTAGATGAAGCGTACGGATCCGCATGTAGGCGGCGCGCATCGGCTGGCCCGTCTGCAATGCGGCGGGCAATTCGGTCACGGCGTCGCGCAGCAGCACGCGCAGGGTCTGGCCGGGTGCGAGCTGGAGCGGATCGTTGATCGCGGCGCGCAGCGCCGGGTTATCCGCCGGCGAGACGATCTCGGCCGTGACGAACGTGCCGCGGCCACGTGCGCTGCTCACGAGCCCTTCGGCGCTCAGTTCGGCCAGCGCCTGGCGCACCGTGATCGTGCCCGCCTGATAGAACGCGCACAGCTCGGGAATCGGCGGCAACTGGTCGCCGCGCTTCCATTCGCCCTGGTGGATTCGTCCGCGCAGCAGGCTGGCAATTCGCGCATAAAGGGCGACCCCTTTGCGTTCTGGGGGCGACGACGGGTTCAATTACGGGCTCCTGGAATGATACGGGCGGTGGAGGGGGGCGGGGCAATGCCTAACATTCTACTATTGGAATGTATGACCCATTTCGCATGGCCGGCATCGTGGCGCCGCCGTGCGTCACACCCACAGCCGGTACATCCAGAACGATTCGTCCTCGATGAAGCGTTGCGTGAATTCGCTCGGCGAGAATCCCGTGATGCGCTTGACCTCGCGGCTCAGGTGCGCCTGGTCGGCGAACCCTTCGTCCAGTGCGAGCGTCGCCCAGTTGAACGCGGCACCGGCTTCGAACCGGTCGCGCGCCGCAAAGAACGCGCTTTCCGTCCTGACGAGCGTTTGCCATTCGCGCAGCGATCGGCCGCTGTAGGTCTTGATACGCCGCTCGACCTGGCGTGGGCTGTGGGTATGCCGCCATTCGCGCGCCTGCAGTGCGAGGCGCTCGACCCAACTGCGTCCCGCATTGCGGAGCGACGACAGCGGCGTCGCGGGCCGCAGCGCCTGCCAGCGAGGCGCAAGATGACGTTCGATCGCCGCCAGCGCATCGGCATCGCGCTCCGCGCCCACCAGCGCATCGAGCAGCGGATGCCAGTCGTCGCCGAGGCAGGCGTGCGCGTCGAGCACGCGGTCGTGGATGTCCGCCAGCGCAATGCCGAACAGTGCCCGCGCCGCATCGGCGGTGAAGCAGATCATGCCGATCCGTCCGCCCGTCGGCGCCCAGGCCACGGTCGGGGCCGAATGGCTGCCCGACAGCGTCGCTGCGGCACCGAAGGGGCGCCACCGTGGCCCGTCGGCCGTGGGTTCGACGAAGCCCACGTCGAGATCCCGATACCACGACACGCACACCAGCGGCGTGGCCGGAAAATGCGAGAGCCGTTGCGCGTCGGTCAACACGAACCCGCGCGTGTCGTGCAACACGATCGCGACCACCGCGCCCTGCAGGGCAGCCGGCGCGGGGTACAGCCGTCCATGCGGCGACCGCCCGTCGCTCAGCGCGCGGGGAGCGCGCGCCAGCGGATCGGGGCACGACGGCGAGATCGATGACGGGTCGGAGAACATGACGCCGGAGTATAGGGACCGGCCAGACGCGTGTCGATGTCGTTTGCGTTCAAGACCGCCCGCATGCCGATTCGGATAATCCGGCCCATGAACACGCGATCCACTTCCCAATGTCCATTCCATGCGGGCGCTTCGGCTTCGGCGCCCGTGCTTCACCCGCCCGGCGTATGGCCGCCGGGGCCGCGTGCCGGCCTGACGGGTTGGGGGCTGCTGCGCACGATGTCGCGCGACCTGCTCGGCACGCTGGCCGGCTGGCAGCGCGCATACGGTGACGTCGTGCACTTGCGCATGTGGCCCGAGCATGCGGTGGTCGTGACCGATCCCGCGCTCGTGCGCGAACTCATGGTGACGCATCACGATGCGCTCGGGCGCTGGGAGCGTGCCGTCCGGGTGTTTGCGGAGGTTCACGGCCATAGCGTGCTGATCGCCGAAGGCGACGCGTGGCGCGACAAGCGGCAGGCGTTGCAACCGAATTTCATGCCGAAGCCGGTGCAGGCGTTCGTGCCGTCGATCGCGGCGACGGCCGGACATGCGCTCGCGCAGTGGCCCGCGCGAGATCCGGACTGGCCGATCGAAAGCGCGCTGACGTCGCTGGCGATGGACGTGATCATGCGCACGATGTTCTCCGACGCGATCGGCGACGAGGCGCGTGCGGCCGAGGAAGCCGTGCGCGTGGTGAGCGCGGCGGCCAACGCCGATTTCTACTGGCCGGCAAGCACGCCGGACTGGATGCCGTGGAAGCGCGGCAAGGCGCGGGCGATGGCCGTGCTGAACGGGCTGATCGACCGGCAACTGCATGCGCGTCTCGATCTGCCGACGCACGCGTGGCCCGACGATCTGCTGTCGCGCCTGTTGCGGCTGCATCGGGACGACGCACGGCGATGGCCGCTGCAGGCCGTGCACGACGAATGCATGACGGCGTTCCTCGCGGGCCATGAGACGACGGCCGGGGCGTTGACCTGGTGGGCCTGGTGCATGGCAGCGCATCCGGCGGCGCAGGGCGCCGCGCGCGACGAGGTGGCGCGCGTGCTGGGCGGTCGCGCGCCATCCGCCGAGACGCGATCGTCGTTGCACTACCTGACGCATACGCTCGAGGAAACGCTACGCCTGTATCCGTCCGCGCCGATCCTGATCAGCCGCCGGGCATCGCGGCCGATCGTGCTGGGGCCGTGGCAGTTTCCCGCGCGGACGCTGTTCATGCTGCCGCTGCAACTCATGCAGCGCGATGCGCGATGGTTTGCTGAGCCCGACGCGTTTCGTCCCGAGCGGTTTGGGGACGACGCGCCGGCCGCGCCGCGCGGCTCCTACATGCCGTTCGGCACGGGGCCGCGCGTGTGTCTCGGGCAGCATCTGGCGATGACGGAAATGACGGTCGTCGCGGCGATGATCCTGCAGCGCTACGCATTGTCGGTGCCGCCCGGCATGATGCCGCCGCGGCCGGTGCTGAACGTGACGCTGCGGCCGGAGCGGCCGCTGCATCTCGCGATCGCGCCCGCTGCGGACGGCGGTATCGTGTGATGCGTGCGGCGCGGCCGGGCGAGCGGGGCGCCGATTCGACGGCGCATCGAATGCGACGCCATTCCCGGTGGATTGGCGCGTCGCTAACGATTGGCGTTCGCGCGATGCGGTGTCATCGAATCGTCGGAATGTGAATGCGAATCGGCCAATGCTTGCGGCGCCACTGGCGCGGCATCGCGCAGCACCTATGCTTGAAGGGCCCAGGCCGGGCGGAGCCCAAGGAGGATGGTCATGCGCATGCTTCTCAACATACGAATCCCTCACGAGCCGTTCAACACGCTGGTGCGCGACGGCAGCGTCGGCGACGTGATCGGGCGAATACTCGAAGCGGTCAAGCCGGAGGCCGTGTATTTCACCGAGCAGAGCGGCGGACGCGGGGCCGTCGTGATCGTCGACGTGAATGATCCGTCGCAGATCCCGGCGCTCGCGGAGCCGTGGTTCCTGATGTTGAATGCGGACTGCGAGTTTCGCGTGGTGATGTTGCCGGACGATCTCCGGAATGCCGGGCTCGCGCAACTCGGTGCGAAGTGGAAGTAGCGGGAAGCTGCACATGCCCCTGCGCCTGCTCGAGAACCGGGCAGGCGGCATGGCGCGGCGCTCGCGCGCCGACTAACGCGCAGGCTGCGGCGGTTCGACGTTCGCCGCTTGCCTGTCCTTCGGTCGCAATAGCAACAGCAGGCCGCTCAGTGCCGCCGCGGCGACGAACACGAAAAAGAACCGTTGGTTCCATTGATACTCGCTGGTGGACGCCGTGCCACCGTGATTCCCGGCCGTGGCGCCGATTTCCAGCAGGAACGTGAAGACGGCCGGCACCGGCGCGGAACCGAGGTAGGCCAGGAACGCGAATTGCAGCCGGCCACGGGTCAGGATCGACCAGATGTTCTTCCCCATCAGCCAGGCAACCAGCACCACGGGCGGTACGAGCACGATCGATGCCGCACTGATCGCACACAGAAACAGCCAGCCAAGTCCCATGATCGGAATGAGCGACATGAATCGGGATTCCTGTTTTCGGGCAATCTTGTTGTCGACGAAGCGTCCGCATCGGTGTCGCGGGATGAACACGGCATGTGGCGCTTGACGGAGTGTGCCCGATTCCGCGCCGGTTGCCATCCCATCAGCATCGACGCGGTCATCCGGCCGCGTCTTCCCCCAGCGCCTGGATGAACCGCGAAAACAGCTCGGGTTGCGACGAGATCCCGAGCTTTGCGTAAAGATGCCGCCGGTGCACCTTCACCGTTTCGGGTGAGATCGCGAGCCGCTCGGCGATCGCCTTCGACGAATTGCCGCGCAGCACCATTCGCGCGATCGACATCTCGCGATCGGTCAGCACGCCCGCGCCGAAGCGGGCAAGCGCCTGCTCGACCCGCGCGCCGAGGTCGGCGTCGGGCGCCGCGCGTGCCGCGTCGCCCACCAGCCGCCAGTGCTGCCGGATCGCCGCGAGCACCCACGGCATCGCGGCCGTCAGCTTGCCGAGCGGCTCGACGTCGAACCGCGCGCCCGCCCCGAGCGACAGCGACAGCAGCATGTCGGCATTCGGCCGCACGAGGATCTGGATCTCGTCGTCGCCGACCGCATCGCGGAAGTAGCTCAGGAAATATTCGCTCTGCCGGAACAGGTCGGGCGCGACTTCCTCGAGCCGGTAGCAGCCGTCGGCGAGCCCGTCGTGCGCGGCCTGCAGGAACGGATCGAGCAGATACACGCCGTTCAGGTAGAGCGGCACGGGCGATGCGGCATCGGTACCGCCCGTGTCGTATTCGTCGAGCACGAGCGGTACGCCGTCGGGGCCGATCGCGGTCGCGAGCGCGTTGTCGAACGGCACCATTTCATTGAGCAGCAGCACCAGGAACCGCCAGAAACGCGGCTGGCCGAGATGATCGATTGCGCGGCCGAGCGCCTGGTGCATCGCGATTTCGGAAAAGAGACGATCCATACCACCACCGGAAGGGCGTAACACGAAGGGGGAATAGCGGTCCTGAAATTGGCTTCCTAGACTGCCACGCAATCAATCGGGCCCGAGTATGGGCGTTCAAAAAAAAGTGGCAAAGGATTGGCCCAAGCACAGGAGAACGAAATGGCGATGATGTCGGAATCGACGGGCACGCTGCAAGCGGCGCCTGCAACGGAAGACGCGCCGCGCGCGCTGTCGCAGACGCTCAGCGTGCGCGATGCGGTGATGATCACCGTCTCGGGCGTGACGCCCGCGAGCTCGATCTTCGTGATCGCGCCATTCGCGATCCAGCAGGCCGGCAGCGGCGCCGTGCTGTCGTTCCTGCTCGGCGGCGTGCTCGCGCTGGCGTTCGCGCTCTGCTATGCGGAACTCAGCGCCGCGCATCGCAGCGCGGGCGGCGAGTACGTGATGGCCAAGCGCGTGTTCGGCACGCTGCCCGGCTACCTGACCTTCATCACGGTGCTGTCCGTCAGCGTGTTCATTCCGGCCGTGCTCGCGAGCGGCGCCGCGCCTTACCTGAACAACGCGCTCGGCACGCACTTCAGCAACCAGTCGGTCGCGCTGACGATCGTGCTGCTCAGCTACCTGCTCGGCATGCTGAACATCAAGACGAACGCGTGGATCACGGGCGCGTTCCTGGTGGTGGAGATCGGCGTGCTGATGCTGATCGCGGGCCTCGGCTTCGGTTCGCCGCATCGCGGCGCCGACGTGCTGGTCGCACCGGTCGTCGCGAGCGGCAACGCGCTCGTGCCGGCGACGCTGGCTGCGATCGTCCCGGCGATCGGCACCGCGATCTTCTGCTACAACGGCTTCGGCTCGGCCGCCTATCTCGCGGAAGACCTGCGCGGCGGCAACCGCAATGTCGCGAAGGCAGTGATCTATTCGCTGCTCGTGATCCTCGTCGTCGAACTGATTCCGCTCACCGCGATCGTGCTCGGCGCGCCGTCGCTGACGGAACTGACGAAGAGCGCCGACCCGATCGGCTATGTGGTGCGTTCGCTGAGCAATCCGGCCGTGTCGCGCGTGGTTAGCGGCGGGATTTTCCTGTCGGTATTCAACGCGATCATCGCGATCGTGATCACGATGGGCCGCCTGCTGTACAGCAGCGGCCGGCACGCGCTCTGGTCGCGCACCTGCAACCGCGCATTCTCGACGATCCACCCGCGCTTCGAATCGCCGTGGCTCGCCACCCTCGCGCTCGCGGTGCCGTCGGCCGGGCTCGTGTTCGTGTCGAGCCTCGACGCGCTGACCGCGTTCACGGTCGACCTGCTGCTGCTGATCTATCTGGTCGTCGGCCTGGCCGCGCTCGCGAGCCGGTTCGTACGCCGTGACGTCGAACACCATTACAAGATGCCGTTGTGGCCCGTGACGCCGCTCGTCGCGGTAGCCGGCGCCGCGTATACGCTCTACACGACGCTCGCAACGGCGACGAAACCGACCGACCTGATCATCATCGCGGGGTTGCTGATCGCCGCGCTCGTGATGTATGCAGTCTGGGCGCGCCACAGCGAAGCCTTCCGTACGCTCTGAGCGCCGGATCGAAAGCTTGCCGCACCGAAACACTGAAACACCGAACCATTGAAAGACTGGAGGAATTGCATCATGCGCACGAGGGATCTCGGCATCCGCATCGGACTGGGCACACCGGGCCGCTTCAACGCGATCACGGACGTTCCGGGCGTGCGGGTCGGACATTGCACGCTGAACGTCGAGAACGGCGACGCGTCGATCCGCACCGGCGTCACCGTCATCGAACCGCGCGCGGGCGCCGCGCACGATTCGCCGTGTTTCGCGGGCGTGCACGTGCTGAACGGCAATGGCGACGCGACGGGGCTCGAATGGATCCGCGAGGCCGGCTTGCTGACCACGCCGATCGCCTATACGAACACGCACAGCGTCGGTGCGGTGCGCGATGCGCTCGTCGCGAACGAGCGCGAAGCGGCGGCCGGCCGCGTGTACTGGTGCATGCCGGTCGTGATGGAAACCTACGACGGGCTGCTGAACGACATCTGGGGGCAGCACGTGAGCGCCGCGCACGTGCAGCGTGCGCTGGCCGCTGCACAGTCGGGGCCGGTTGCCGAAGGCGGCGTGGGTGGCGGCACGGGGATGATCTGCCACGAGTTCAAGGGGGGCATCGGCACCGCGTCGCGTGTGCTTTCGGCCGAGGCGGGCGGCTGGACCGTCGGCGCGCTCGTGCAGGCGAACTACGGTGTGCGCGAGATGCTGCGCGTGGCCGGCTACCCGGTCGGCGAAGTGCTGCGGCACGTGCCTTCGCCGTTCCGTGCGCCGGACGCGCAAGGCGAGGCCGGGATGGGCTCGATCGTCGTGACGATCGCGACCGACGCGCCGCTGCTGCCGCACCAGTGCACGCGCCTTGCGCAGCGTGCGAGCGTCGGGCTGGCGCGCGTCGGCGGCGGCACCGAGGATTCGAGCGGCGACATCTTCCTGGCATTCGCAACGGGCAACGATGGCCTGCCGGCGGCGAACTACGGCAGCAAAGGGGCACCGACGACCGGCGTGAAGATGGTCAACAACGACCATATTTCCGCGCTGTTCGTCGCGGCGGCGGAGGCGGTGGAGGAGGCGATCGTGAATGCGCTCGTGGCGGGCGGCGACGTCGAGTCGCGCGGTGCGCGGGTCGAGGGGCTGGGGCAGGCGCGCTTGCTGGATGCGTTGCGCGAGGTGGGTTGGCGGCCGGGGCGCGGCGCCTGAAACGGCATGCGCCGCTTCAATCGAAGCGGCGTGGGGGCGAGCGGCGATGCGGCGATCGGCCGGGCCGCCGCTCGCCCGCGCAAGCAGTGCGGGCGGTGCAGGCCTGGCCGTGACGACGCGGCGTCATGCTCAGCTGCCGAAGTAGACGTTGCAGAAGCTGACGGGGCCGACACAGGCGTTCGGGTCTTCCTGCTTCGATTGCGCACGATCGACGCGGCCGGCGGTTGCGACGGCTTCAGCGCGGTTCGCCTGTTGCTGTGCGACGTCTGCCGGTGCCGGCTGTGCATGAGCAACAGCAGCGGTGAGCGACAGGGCAACGAGGGCGAGGTGCAGCGGCTTCATTTTGGTTTCTCCTGGGTGAGTGCCAGTCTCGCTGGCAGTGAGGAAACTATAGGCTCGTACTGCTTAAAGATTAATCACCGCGGCTGTAGAGCTTATTTCCATCCGGAACAAGGATCACGTTGCGCACGCACCGATCGTCAATGGCGATGCCGGTTGAACGGCGCGTCCTTGTCCAGCAGTGCGCTGCGCATGAAGTGCAGGCAGCCGACGATCCGCTGCATGCGGTGCCGCTCGTCGGGCACCGAATACCACGCCTGCAGCGTGTGCTGCGCCGCGCGGATCGCGAGATTCACCGATTTCAGCGTGCGCGCATGATGACCGGGCGTCGGATCGTCGAAGAAGCGCGGCAGCTCGTGCAGCACAGCTTCGACGGAACCGGTCCAGCGCAGTGTCTGCGGCGGTTTCGATGCGGAGAACGCATTCAGTTCGTCGCGCAGGTCGATCACCGCGTGGCCGACCTCGAGCGTCGACAGCATCCAGCGCATCGCGTCGCGATGCTGTCGCGTGCGCCGCACGAGCAGCGTGCGCAGTTGCGCCATCAGGTCGTGCGTGCTCGACTGGAAGCGCTGCGCGAGGCCGTCCGTTGCCCCTTCGCATGCCAGCGTGACCTGGCGGCGCAGGTCGTGCGCGATGCGGCCGGTGAGCCACGGCATGTGGGTCGGGAACACGACAGCGAACACGAGCGAGCACGCGAGCATTGCGATGACGATCGCCAGGCCGTTGTTGATCAGCACCTCGGGCGTGTATGCAGTCACGTTGTCGGGCCCCGCGAGCAAGCAGAAAAACACCGCGAAGCCGATCCCGTAGCCGGACAGTCCCGGTCGCATCGCGAGAAACGCGCCGAGGCCGAGCACCGGCGCGAGCGCGGCGCACAGCAGCGGGAAGCCGTCGATGTTCGGATACACGTAGCACAGGAACACGTAGCCGACGGCGGTCGCGAATGCCGCGCCGACGCTCATCTGCGCGACGAACTTCGGTGCACGCGGTGACGTCGAGCTGAGTGCGCACGCGATCGCGGTGGCGATCACCGCGAGCGGGCCGCTCGGCCATTCGGACGCGAGCCAGAACGCGCTCATCGCGCCGACGGCGACGATCGTGCGCAGGAACGCGAACCCGACGAAGAACGAGTTGGTTTTCACCGCGTAATGCGTGACCGAGCGCTCGAACGCGTGATCGTCCTGGTCGAGCGACGCATAGGTGTCGGCGTAACCGAGATATTCGCCGATGAAGCGGTACAGCAGCTCGATCGCCGTATCGAAGTCGAGCAGGCCGCCGGCCGCATGCGCCTCGATGTCTCGGCGCGACGCGCGCGCAGCTTTCGGCAACGCGCTGTGGAAGCGGCGCAGCTCGAGCAGTGCGCCGGTGGCCGGCGCGATGCCGCGCTGCCGCTCGTCACGCAGCGCGGCGAAGCGCTGCGCGAGCGCATCGACGTGCGGCGCCAGCGCATCGAGCACCGCGTCCGAGCCATTGGCGCGCAACCGCTTGACGAGTTGGTGCAGCGCATGCAGCCGCGTGCACGCGTTCATGAACTCGCTGTTCAACCGCGCGAGGCGGCGGCTGCGCGCGCGAATGTGCGGATCCTCGAACGACGCGAACGCGCGGTTGGCCTCGAAGCCGACGATATCGTCGACGAAATCGGCGAAACGTCGCTCGAAATCGCCGCGTGCAACGTCGCCTGCGAGCGCGCCGGCCGTGAACGCCGCGAACGTCGCATGGCGGGTGCCCAGCGAGCGCATCAGCGCCTTCGCGGAGCTGAGCGGCAGGATCAGCGCGCTGACCGCGCCCGAGCACGCGATGCCGAGCGCGACTTCCGCGGCACGGGTGAGCGCGGACTGGAACAGCGTCTGCGGGGTCATCACGGACGGCAGGCCGATCAGCGCGGCCGTATAGCCAGCGAGCACGAAGCCGTACCAGCGGAAGTGGCGGTTGCGCACCGCGAGCGCGATGCAGGTGCCGATCCACAGCGTGATGCCGGCCATGTACAGCTCGGGCTGCTGCGCGAACAGCCCGCCGAGCGCGAGCGCGGCGACGAGGCCGGCCGCCGTGCCGAGCACGCGGTAGAAACTCTTGGCGAACACCATCCCCGACAGTGGCTGCATCAGCACGAACACGGTCGTCATCGCGGTGCGCGGCTGCGACATTTCCAGGCGCATCGCGATGCCCATCGCGAGGAGCGCCGCGAGTACGGTTTTCGCGAGGTGCAGCCAGATCAGCCCGTCGCTCGCGGCCCAGTCGCGCGCCGCGTCGCCGAGTGGATCGAGCCAGGTCCTCCATCGTGCCGGTTCGATGGACGGTCGCTCGATCGCAGGTGATGGCTTCATGACTGGGGTGGGGCTCGTACGGCGTCGGGCGGGGTGCCGCGGCTTGTCCGAACGGTCCGTTCGACTGGTGAGGCGCCGATTGTAGGAGTGCGGCGCCCGCGCATTAACGCAGCTGCGGGGAAACGATAGTTGCAGACGGAGTAACAATCTGTCGCATCCCGTGGAGGAAAATAGCGGCTCCGCTACAGGTTGCTCACAGGAATGGATACCCTACAAAACATGCGGGTGTTTTCGCGCGTCGTCGAAACGGGCAGTTTCACCGCCGCCGCGCAATCGCTGAATTCGACGACCGGCGCGATGTCGCGCGCGGTGTCGGAACTCGAAGCGCGCCTGCGCACCCGTCTGATGAATCGTTCGACGCGCCGTCTCGCGCTCACGTCGGCCGGCGAAAGCTATCTGCGGCGCTGCCGCCAGATCCTCGCCGACGTCGACCGCGCGGAAGAAGAGGCGAGCTGCGCGCACGAACGGCCGGCCGGCGTGCTGCGCATGCACAGCTTCGCGAGCGTTGGCCATCACTATGTGTTGCCCACGCTGACGCGCTATCACGCGCAGTTTCCGGACGTGTCGATCGAGCTGTCGCTGTCGCAGCGCATGCCCGACCTGTTCGACGGTACGAGCGACATGGCCGTCGTGACCGCGTCGTCGCTGCCCGATTCCGAACTCGTGTCGCACCTGCTCGGCTCGACCTTCAGCATCCTGTGTGCGTCGCCCGACTATGTGAAACGCCACGGCGCGCCGGTTCGTCCGCAGGATCTCGCCGCGCACGCGTGCCTGACGCTGTGCACGCCGGCGTTCCCGACGCACGAATGGGTGCTCGAAGGGCCCGAAGGCGTCGAGCAGATCCACGTCGCGGGGCCGGTGCAGACCAATACGGCCGAATCGCTCGCCCTCGCGATCCGCGACGGCATCGGGATCGGCATGCTGCCGCTGTACTCGGCGATCGATGCGCTGCGCGACGGCACGCTCGTCCGCGTGCTGCCCGCGCATATCCTGCAGAAGATGAACGTCTACGCGCTGTATCCGTCGCGTCGCTTCGTTGATGCGAAGGTGCGGACCTGGGTCGAGATGCTGCGTGCACAGGTGCCGGGAATGATTGCGCGCGACGTCGAGATGCTCAACGCGATCGATCGCGAACCGCAGGCCGCCTGAGCGGCGGACGCGCGCCGGCGTCCTGCCGGCTTTTTCTCTTCAAGCAAACCACACGAACGCGAATGCAACCTGCGCCGCGCCCGCGGCACATCGTTCACGCGGGCGCGGCGCATCGTCGTGCCGTTACAGCGCGGGCTTTGCCGCCGCGCCCGATTCCGTTGCCGCTTCGCCGGCCGGGCCGTACGCGGCATGCGCGGCCTTCTGTTCCGCGAGACGCTTTTCGTGGAGTCGTTCCTGCGCCGCCATGATGTCGTCCGGATAGTTGTTGGATTCGCCGCGCGCAGGGTTGTAGCCGACCGACTCGAGATCGATCAGCTCCTGCAGCACTTGCGCACGCGTGACGGGCGACTTGGCCGACTGGGCGAACGACAGGGCCGGTGCAGCGAGCAGGACGGCAGCGGCGGCGGTAACGACGAGCGATTTCACAAGGTTCTCCTGGGGACGGGGTGGGCGGCCGGTTCGACGCGCGATGCGTGACCCCGACCTTTGCTGGCAGTCTACGCAGCACCCGCGCGCGTAAAAACCCCGATTCCAGGCAGGCAGCCTTCCAGATGGAACAACATTGGCGCAAGCCGCCCGCGGCGAACGCGCCCGCGTGAGAACGCGGGTGCGTGGCCAACGGGCGACGTTGCCGCGCGCCGGTCAGAAGCGCGTGCGCATGCCGATCGTGCCGACGATCTGGTTCGCCGTGCTCGATGCGCCGCCCGAGCCGTTGATGAACGCCTGGTAGCCGCGGCCCGATGCGTGCTGATACATCGCTTCCGCGTACACGTCCGTGCGGCGCGACAGCTTGTAGACGGCCTGCAGGTCGACCTGATGCCACTTCGGATCGGTGCCGTGCTTGCTGTCGGGGTTCGACACGCTGGCGTCCGTGTACACGTAGGCCGCGCCGAGGCTGACGGCCGGCGTCACCGCATAGCGCACGTTCACGTCGTAGTTGTTGAACGCGACCTGGCCGGTCGAGCCGAACGAGCCCGTGTTGTCGTACTGCGAGCGCGTATAGACGAAGCCGACGGTGGCCGGGCCGAACCCGTAGCTGATGCCACCGCCGTACGAACGCATGCGGTCCGAGCCGATCGACCAGCCGCCCTGGTTCAGGCTCTTCGCTTCGGCCGCATCGGTCGCGCCGGGGCTCGCGCTCGTCGAGCCCTTCGTGCCGTTCATCTGCAGGTATGCGCCGGCCAGCTTCAGCGGGCCGTTCGTGTAGCTCGCCGCGACGCTGTATGCGCGGTTCGCGCCGAAGCTGGTCGCGTTCGAGAATGCGTACATCGCGCCGACCTTGAAGCCTGCGTAGGTCTCGCTCGTGTACTTGACCGCGTTGTTGATGCGCAGCGAGTGGTTCAGGTTGTCGTTGTCGAACGGATGCGCGAAGCTCGTGTCGCCGAAGTCGCCGGCCGTGGCCGACAGCGGCGCGACGAAGTCGACCATCGTGTCGTACTGGCGGCCGAGCGTCAGCGTGCCATAGCCACTCTGGCTCAAGCCGACGTACGCGTGGCGGCCGAACAGCTTGCCGTCCTGCCCGAGCCCGCCGTTGTTCACGTTGAAGCCGTTCTCGAGCACGAACAGCGCCTTCAGGCCGCCGCCGAGATCTTCGGTGCCGCGAAACCCGATGCGGCTGCCGTTGACGGTGCCGCTGTTCAGGCGCCACAGCGACGCACCGTTGGCGTTGTTGGTATAGACGATGCCGGCGTCGATCAGGCCGTACAGCGTCACGGAGCTCTGTGCGTGAGCGAGCGGGGCGAACAGCGCGGCGGTGCATGCGCCGGCGATGAGGGTTTTTTTCAAGTCAAGGCTCCTGCGTGTGGGACTGGGAACGAAAGTTCGGCGCAAGTATAGGAATGCCTCGCGCGTGCAAGGCCACCGGGGGCCGCGAGCGCACCTTTCCGGATCCGGCAAGAGTCCTTCACAAAACTGACACGACGCGCCGCACGCGCGAGACGACGGCCGTTCTTGCGTGATCGCACGCGGCTGGTATCCGTTCATCGCGGAGAGCCTGTCGCGTCGTTGCAACATGCGCGCGCGCGGGCACGGCGGTTGATCGGTGCGACCGGCGCGCGTCACGTATCCGGATTGAGGCGGACGAAGGACGACGAAGGGTGATGGCCTGCCTGTCTTTATGTATTCACCAAATGCATGAGTCGATTCGAAAAATACGTTTGTCTCATGATGGGCACCGGCCTACGATGCGGTCCTGACGACGGCGCGCGTGTTGCGCGCCGTCTTTTCGATCCCATTCGCCGACCCCATGCGCCTCGATCCCCCGTCCGCTCCCGCCTCTTCTTCGCCGGCCGCCAGCCCGTTCGCGCGGGTGGCCGTCGTCACGATCCTGACCGGCGTCGGCGCGGGCCTCGGCGGCATGCTGCTCGCGCTGCTGCTGCATGCGATCCAGCACGTTGCGTATGGCTACAGCGTCGCGCACGTGATCGGCACCGAGAGCTTCCTCACCGGCGTGACCGGTGCCGATCCGTTGCGCCGGCTCGTGGTGCTGACCGTCTGCGGGATCGTCGCCGGCGGCGGGTGGTGGGCGCTGTACCGGTATGGCCGGCCGCTCGTCAGCATCCGCCGCGCGGTGCGCGCGGCCGATCCGCGGATGCCGTTCGTCAGTACGACGGTTCACGCGCTGCTGCAGATCGTTACCGTCGCGCTCGGCTCGCCGCTCGGCCGCGAAGTCGCACCGCGCGAGATCGGTTCGCTGCTTGCCGGGCGGCTTGCGCATCGCGCGGGGCTCACGCCCGACGATTGCCGGCTGATGGTCGCGTGTGGGGCGGGCGCGGGCCTCGCGGCCGTCTATAACGTGCCGCTCGGCGGCGCGATCTTCGTGCTCGAAGTGCTGCTCGGCACGTTCGAACTGCGTGCGCTGGTCGTGGCGGTCGCGACGTCGGCGATCGCGGCGGCTGTCGCATGGATCGGCCTCGGCAACGAGCATCAGTACACGGTGCCGGCGTTCGTGCTGAGCACGCCGCTGGTGGCGTGGTCGATCGTCTGCGGGCCGCTGTTCGGCTTTGCCGCATACGGCTTCGTGCGGCTCACGACGCGAGCCCGGGCGAACGCGCCGAAAGACGGGCGGCTGCCCGTGCTCGCGCTGCTCAATTTCGCGGCGATCGGTATGCTCGCGATGCGGTTTCCGCAATTGCTCGGCAACGGCAAGGGCCCGGCGTCGCTGGGCTTCGACGGCACGCTGACGATCGGCCTTGCCGCGGCGCTGCTCGTGCTGAAGGTGCTGATCGAGGCCGGCAGCCTGCGGGCGGGCGCCGAAGGCGGCCTGCTGACGCCGGGCCTCGCGAACGGCGCGCTGCTCGGCGTCGTGCTGGGCGGGCTGTGGAGCCTCGTGTGGCCGGGGGCGTCGATCGGCGGATGCGCGCTGGTCGGCGCGACCGCGTTTCTCGCCGCATCGATGCAGATGCCGATCACGGCGGTCGTGCTGCTGGCCGAATTCACGCGCGCGGATCACGACAGCCTCGTGCCGATGCTGCTTGCCGTGGCCGGGTCGCTCGTCGCATACCGGTTCGCGCAGCGGTTGGCCGAGCGGCGGGTGGATTCGGTTGCAACCGTGAGCACACCTGCGACGGCCGTTCGCTAACGCACGCGCATCCGTCCTTGTCACCGGCGGTGCCGACTGCACCGCCGATTGCCGTTTTCCTCCCCGTTTCCACCGCCGTGCCAGCACGCAATCGCAGCCGCGCGCGCCCAAGCGCGTTCGCCGGTTCTGTGCAAGAATCCGCGCGTTTCCGCGCCTCAACCAACAACGACACGCGCGGACGTCCCTATCAGGAAACGAGGAGCTCAAGTTGATTCAGCGCATTTCCCGCTTTTTCACGCAGGTGGTTCACCGCGTGTTGCCCGACCCGTTGATTTTCGCGATCCTGCTGACGATCGTCACGTTTGCGCTCGCGTTCGGCCTGACGCCGAATACGCCCGCGCAGCTCACGACGATGTGGGGTTCGGGTTTCTGGAACCTGCTCGCGTTCTCGATGCAGATGGTGATGATTCTCGTCACCGGCCACGCACTCGCGAGTTCGCCGCCCGTGAAGCGCATGCTCGTCGCACTCGCGAGCACCGCACGCACGCCGGGGCAGGGCGTGATGCTCGTTGCGTTCGTCGGCGCGCTCGCCTGCGCGATCAACTGGGGCTTCGGCCTCGTGCTCGGCGCCATGCTCGCGCGCGAAGTGGCGCGCCGTGTCGCCGGCAGCGATTACCGGCTGCTCGTGGCGTCCGCATACATGGGCTTCCTGAGCTGGCACGGCGGATTGTCGGGTTCGGTGCCGCTCGTCGCGGCCACGAAGGGCAATCCGATGGAGAAGACCATCGGGCTGATTCCCGTGTCGCAGACGATCTTCACCGGTTACAACGCGTTCATCACGATCGGCCTGATCGTGATGCTGCCGTTTCTCGCGCGCATGATGATGCCGAAGCCCGGCGACGTCGTCAGCGTCGATCCGGCGCTGCTCGCCGAACCGCCGAGCGTCGAGCGCCAGCTCGGGCCCGACGCGACGTTCGCGGAGCGGATGGAGGAGAGCCGCGCATTGTCGGTCCTCGTCGCGGCGCTGTGCGCGGCGTTCCTCGTGCTGAAGTTCGTGCAGAAGGGCTTCGCGCTCGACATCGACACCGTGAACCTCGCATTCCTCGCGGCCGGCATCCTGCTGCACCGGACGCCGATGGCCTATGCGCGCGCGGTGGCCGGCGCGGCGCGCGGCGCGTCGGGGATCATGATCCAGTTCCCGTTCTATGCGGGCATCCAGGCGCTGATGGATCACTCGGGGCTCGCGGGCGTGATCACGAAGTGGTTCGTCGATATCGCGAACGTGCACACGTTCCCGCTGCTCGCGTTCCTGAGCTCGGCCGTGATCAACTTTGCGGTGCCGTCCGGCGGCGGCCACTGGGTCGTGCAGGGCCCGTTCGTGATGCCGGCGGCTCAAGCGCTCGGCGCCGATCTCGGCAAGGCCGCGATGGCGATCGCGTACGGCGAGGCGTGGACCAACATGGCGCAGCCGTTCTGGGCGCTGCCCGCGCTGGCGATCGCCGGGCTCGGCGTGCGCGACATCATGGGGTATTGCGTGACGACGCTGCTGTTCTCGGGCGTCGTCTTCATTGCGGGGATGTATCTGTTCTGACGCAGTAGGGCGCGATGCGGGCGGCGTTTGACGCGCGCATCGCGCCGGCTTGAATGGCGCGGGCGGTCAACCGTGCGACCGCGCGTCGGCATGCTCGTGCCCATGACGCAGCGCCATGCTCGCAAACGCCGCGACGACGAGCGCGGCCGCCAGCAGCGTCAGCCCGTTCTTCGCATTGCCGGTGGCCTGTTCGATCGCGCCGACGACGGTCGGCCCGACGAAGCCGCCGAGCAACCCGCACGTATTCACGAGCCCGAGCCCGCCGGCCAGCGCGCTGCCGGCGAGCCGCGACGCGGGAAAGGTGAACACGATCGATTGCACGACGAAGAACATCGACGCGGCCACGCACACGCAGGCAAGCCCGGCGACAGGCGACACATGCGCGGCGCCGACCATTCCGGCCGCCATCACGACCAGCCCCGCGCACAGCATCCGCCGTGAATGCCGCGACTCTCGCGCGAAGCGCGGCAGGGTCCCGGCCCCGATCGCTGCGGCGAGCCACGGTAGTGCGGTCAGCAATCCGACTGCGAACGGCGAGAAGCGCCCCGACGCGCCGATGATGCCCGGCAGGAAGAAGATCACCGTGTAGATCGTCAGTTGATGGCAGAAGTACACGAAGATCGCGAGCCAGATCTGCGGATCGCGCAGCGCGGAACCGAACGCATGGCCGCCGTGCGCGGCGACGCCCGCATCCTGTTCCGCGGCCAGCGTGCGCTCGAGCGCACGGCCGGTTTCCGCGGAGAGCCATGGCGCGGCGCTCGGGCGGTCCGGCAAGCGCGTCCACACGACGAACGCGAGCAGGATCGCCGGGATGCCTTCGACGACGAACAGCCATTGCCAGCCGTGGAAGCCGAGCGTGCCGTCGAGTTCGATCAACGCGCCGGCCAGCGGCCCGCCGACGATGTTGGCGATGCACACGCCGAGCAGGAAGTAGCCGGTTGCGCGCGCCCGCTCTTCGCGGCCGAACCAGTACGTCAGGTACAGCATCACGCCGGGAAACAGGCCGGCCTCGGCGGCACCGAGCAGCAGGCGCATCACGTAGAACGACGTTTCGCCGCGGACGAACGCCATGGCGACCGACAGTGCGCCCCAGGTGATCATGATGCGCGTGATCCAGAAGCGCGCGCCGACGCGATGCATGACCAGATTGCTCGGGATCTCGAAGAGCGCATAGGTCAGGAAGAACAGGCCCGCGCCGAGCCCGTACGCGGCCGATGAAATGCCGAGATCGACGCCCATCGAGTGTTTGGCGAACGCGATGTTGGTGCGGTCGAGGAAACTGATCACGTAGGCGGCGATCAGCAGCGGCATCAGTTTGCGGAACAGCAGCCGGTTCAGCGACGCGCTTGCGTCGCCGGTGGCGGACGGCAGGGCCTGGGCTTGATGTGTGGACATGCGGACGACTCCGGTAAGGGCGAACCGGCGCGCGCGGCAAGCACGGCGCGCCGCGTTCGGCAGATGCCGCTGCGACGTGCGCAGCGGATGGGCAGACGACGGAGCCGCGCCGGCGGCGCTCGAACGGAGCGGGGCGATGATGGGCGTCCTGGCGCCGGCCGGCTGCGACCGGCGCCTTGTCACTGCGCTTGCGGGTCCTGGTGTTGGGTCGCGAAGCGGCGATCAGAAATTCACCGCGTCGCCCCCCTTGAGTGCGAGCATCGCGCGCGCCTCGGCCGGCGTCGCGATGTCCAGCGACAGGCCTTCGAGCACCTGCCGCATCTTCAGTACCTGCGCGGCGCTCGATTCCGCGAGCTGGCCGGGCGCGATCCACAGCGAATCCTCGAGCCCGACGCGCACGTTCGCGCCCTGCGCGGCGCCGATCGTCGCGAGCGGAATCTGGTTGCGGCCGGCACCGAGGATCGACCAGACGTAGTCGGCGCCGAACAGGCGGTCGGCCGTGCGGCGCATGTGCATCAGGTCTTCCGGGTGCGCACCGATCCCGCCGAGCAGGCCGAACACGCTTTGCACGAAGAACGGCGGCTTCGCGAGTCCGCGGTCGACGAAATGCGCGAGGTTGTACAGGTGCGAGATGTCGTAGCACTCGAATTCGAAACGCGTGCCGTTCGCGCCGCAGCGCGTGAGGATCGTTTCGATGTCGGCGAAGGTGTTCTTGAACACGAGGTCGCGGCTCTTCTCCAGATGTTCGCGTTCCCACGGATGCTTCAGCTCGCGGAAGCGCTCGAGCATCGGGTACAGCCCGAAGTTCATCGAACCCATGTTCAGCGACGCGACCTCGGGCTGGAAATGCAGCGCAGGCTGCAGCCGCTCGTCGACCGTCATGTGCGGGCTGCCGCCCGACGTCAGGTTGATCACGGCATCCGTCTGCGCCTTGATGCGCGGCAGGAATTCGGCGAACACGGCAGGATTCTGGGTCGGCTTGCCGTCGGACGGATTGCGGGCGTGCAGGTGCAGGATCGCCGCGCCGGCCCGGGCAGCCGCGACGGCGGCCGTCTCGATCTCGTGCGGCGTCACGGGCAGGTACGGCGACATCGAAGGCGTATGGATCGCGCCGGTCGGCGCACAGGTGATGATGACTTTGCGAGCGTTTGCCATGGAGGGAATCCCTTCGGTGAGCGATGCAGGAGGCGTCAGAGCACTTCGACGTTGCCGCAGACGGAGATCGCCTGTCCGGTGATCCCGTGTCCGCCGGGCGAGCACAGGAACAGTGCGGTCGCGGCGATCTCGGCCGGATCGGTCATGCGCCGCAGCGAGATCTTCTCCAGATAGCGCTTTTCCATCTCGTCGTAACTGACGCCGAGCTGCTGCGCGCGCGCATCGATCACGCGGCGCATCCGGGGGCCCCGCACGATGCCGGGCTGGATCGCGTTCACGCGGATGCCGAGCGGCCCGAGTTCGATCGCGAGGCTTTTCACGAGGCCGACCACGGCCCACTTGGTCGCCGCGTAGGGTGTGCGGAACGCATATCCGAGCCGACCCGCCACCGACGACAGCGCGATGATGGCGCCGCCGTGTTTCGATTCGCGCAGAAGCGGCACCGCGCGGCGCGCAAACTGGAACTGCGCGTTCAGGTTGATCGCGACCGTCTGCTCCCACTGCGCGGGATCGATTTCGTCGATGCCGCCGGTCGGGCCGGCGATGCCAGCGTTGTTGACGAGTACGTCGAGGCCGCCGAGCGTGGCCGATACGTCGTCGAACACCCGTGCGACGGCAGCCGGATCGGATACGTCGGCCAGCGTCGCACCGATCGCGCTTGCTCCGGCGCGCGGCGGCCGGTCGGCGAGCGCGGCGATCGCGGCCTGCGACGCGTCGCAGACATGCACACGCGCGCCGCACTCCGCGAACGCGTCCGCGATGTCGAGACCGATGCCCGAGGCACCGCCCGTCACGAGGACGCGCAGGCCGTCATAGGGTTTCAGCAGGTCGGAAGCTGTCATGCCGGGTTGTCTCCATCGTTGATGTTGTCGGATGCGGCCGCCCGCGATCGGCGATCGCGGCAAGCGGCCGCTATGGCTTCGCGTTCGCGGTGCGCGGGGTCTGTTCGGCACGCAGCGTCTCGGCAAGGTCGTGCGCGGCACCGCCGATGTCGAGTGCGATGCCGGCCCGTACGCCCGTGCCGTCGCGCCGCTCGAGCGCATCGACGATCGCACGGTGCGCATCCATCGAGCGCCGCATATGCGGGATGTCGAGCGCGACCATGTTGAGGAACGGCCCGACGCGCATCCACAGGTTCTCGACGATCGCGAGCGTGCTTTCGCTCGCGCCGTGTGCGTAGATCGCGCTGTGGAAGGCGAAGTTGCTTTGCAGGTAAGCGCGCGACCGGCCGGCCTCGACGTGTGCCTGCATCGTCTCGCAGGTCTTGCGCACGCCGGCGATCTGCGCATCGGTCATTCGGGCGCATGCGCGTTCGGCAATGCAGCCTTCGAGCGCGATTCGCACGTCGCGCAGTTCGTCGAGCATGTCGAGCGTCATCGGCGGCACGACGAGCGCGCGGTTCGGGCCGTCGACCAGTGCGCGTTCGGCGCGCAGCCGCGTGAGCGCGGCACGCACGGGCATCGTCGACGAACCGACCGCCTCCGCGACGCTGCGCAGGCTCAACGCCTGTCCGGGCGCGAAACGGCCGCTCATCAGCGCTTCGCGCAGTTGCTGGTAGACCTTGTCGGCCATCGTTTCCTGTTCGATGGCTTTGAGGGCGGGCGGGACGATACGTGGCGCCAAGGCGGGTTCTCCTGGGTTTGATCTGCGATCTGTGATCACACTTGCGATGTGCGAAGTGTGGTCGCGGGAGGGCGTGGAGTCAAGGCGAACGGGATCGGGGAAAACGAGGGGGCAGGCGAAGGGCTGGCTGACCGGTACGGCCATGACTTCCATTTGTTCCAGGCCATTCGATATGGGGCGGCCGCAATCGACACTGTTTCTTACGGGTTGGGGACTGCGGAGCCGCGGCGGGGGCGCTTGCACGGGACAGATTCAAACGTTGCAGGCTGTCAGCCGTTCGTTGCTTGGCGAGCGAAAGGCGCTATGTTATAAAGGCGCCGAGAGCGAGCCTGGCATACCTTCGAACAACGGATCACATTCGCAGTACCAAGAAAAATCATGGATAAACAGGGGTATATCGAGGGTGAGGACACGCGCGTGCGGGTCCTGTTTCATGTGACCGATTTCGGCAACGGCGGGATCGAATCGTCCCTGATCCAGTGGCTGCGGATCCTCGACCGCCAGCGTTTCCGCGCGGTCCTGTCGATTACGTACGCGTCGCCGATGCTGGCCCAGCGCTTTCGCGCGCTGATCCCGGCAGACATCCCGATCGAGATCCTGGTGCGTCCGCAGTGGCTGAGCTACTTCCAGGATCGCCGTCACGCGCACAAGCTCGGCAAGGCGGGCCGGATCGCGCGCGATCTTCACGGTGCGCTCGCGGTGCGCCCTCACATCGCGCGGCGCGTTGCCGAACTCGCGCGCAACGTGGACGTCATCGTCGACTACGACCTGTCGCTGCGGCGCCTGGCCGGCCGGTTCGGGGTGGCCTGGATCGGCGTCAACCACTTCAGCTTCGTTGCACGGCTCGGCGGCCAGGGCCGCCGCGTGCGCCGCCTGCTCGACCAGTACAGCCGCTACGACAGCATTGCCGCGCTGAACCCGCAGATGGGCGACGAAGCCGACCGGATGTTCGGCGACCGCTTGCAACAGGTGACGGTCCTGCCCAACGCCATCGACATCGACGCGATTCGCGCAAACGCGACGGCGCCGCGCCCGGCACTGCCCGGCGGGGTCCCGTACATCGTCTCCGTCGCACGTCTCGACGAGCTCCAGAAAGATCACCGCACGTTGCTGCGCGCGTATGCGCAACTCGTCGCGCAGCGCGACGTGCCCGAGCATCTCGTGCTGGCCGGCGACGGCGCGCACCGCGATGAGCTCACACGTCTGGCGGCTGCGCTCGGCATCGGTGCGCGGGTGCATTTCATGGGGCAGATGGACAACCCGCATCCGTTGATGGCGGGCGCGTCGATTCTGGTCCTGAGCTCGAAGAACGAAGGGATGCCGATGGTGCTGATCGAGGCGCTCGCGCTCGGCAAGGCGATCGTGTCGACGGACTGCCCGACCGGGCCGCGCGAGATTCTCGATCACGGTCGCGCGGGGCTGCTGGTGTCGGTCGGCGACGTCGACGCGCTGGCCAATGCGATGGCGCAGTTGCTGTCCGACGATGTGCTGCGGGCGGATCTCGCCGCGCGTTCGTTCGATCGCGCAGCATGCTTCGGCATCGCGGAAAGCAACCGGCGGCTCGACGCATGCATCGATGCGATTCGCGTGAAACGGGCGGGCCAGCTTCGCCAGCACGCGCACACGAGGGTGCAGCGCGCCGGCTGACCGCTGGCGCGTGGGTGCCACGCGCCCCGCCATGCGCGGGGCGCGCGCGGTTTACCGCACCGGCTCGTCGTTCAGCGTGCCGAGGAACGCTTCGATATCCTTGATATCCTGCGCCGTCATCGCGGGCTTGTCGCCAGGCTTGCGGTCGAACGGCGCATCGGTCACGTCGACGTTCGCACGATATTTCGGCGGGATGTCGTCGTACTCGTCGATCTTCCCGTCCGCGCCGCGCGAATAGAACTTCTGCGGCGAGATGCTGCGCTCGTTGTAGAACGCCATCACCTGGTCGAGCGTGTGGAACACGCCGTTGTGGAAGAACACGTGGCGCGTCGCCGCGTTGCGCAGCGTCGGTGTCAGGAACATCGCGCAATACTGCGTCTGGTCCTTCAGGTCGTCGCGGAACGGCCCGCACACGCCGAGATCGTAGAACGCCGGGTTGCGGTTCTGCGCCAGTTCCTGGTTGCGCGGCGCGCCGAGCGCCTCGTACTGGTAATCGGTAAACATCGGCGGCAGCCCGTCCTTGCCGGGCTTCGACAGGTGGCAGCCCGCGCAATTCGCCTTGTCCGGATCGTTGAACAGGCGCAGCCCGCGCAGTTCGGCCTGCGTGAGACGTGCACGGCCTTCGAGCCAGCGGTCGTACTTGCTGTTGTACGGGTGGAACGACGGATCCTCGACCTGGTAGCGCGCGATCGCGAACATCGCTTCCGACACCGCGAGCTGCGGGCTGTCGAACACGCGCGCGCCGAACAGTTGCTCGAGCTGCGCGCGGTGCGACGACTGCGCGAGCTTGTGCGCGACGTCGTCGATGCTCGCATTCGCCATCTCGACCGGATTCAGCAGCGGGCCGAACGCCTGCTGCTGCAACGTATCGGCGCGGCCATCCCAGAACATCCCGCCCTGCGGCACGAGCTGCGGCGCGGCCGACGTGCCGGCCACCTTCTGCGCCTTGACGACGCCGGCCGCCGACGCGGCCTGTTGCGCGACGGTCGGTGCGGCGTCGTTTTCACCGGCATCGGGGCCGATGCTGAAGTTCGGCTGGCGGTACAGGTACATCAGCGACGGCGGCGGTCGATAGCCCTGCTGCGTCATCGCGAGGCCGCCCGGCTGCACGTCGAGCGCGTTGGGCGGGCCGTACGCATGATCGGGGCTGTGGCACGACGCGCACGACTGCTTGCCCGATGCGGACAGCGACGGATCGGCGAACAGCGCGCGGCCGAGCTGTGCGACCGCCGACAGCGGCTGCGCGGCGGGCCGCTGCAGCACGACCGGATGCGGGTTCGCGCCCGTCCAGTCGGCGACGACGGTGCCGATCGCCGCGGGCACCTGCGCGGGGAACGCGATCGCGAACGCACCGTAGCCGAGCACGGCGGCGCCGATCACGAACGCCGCGCGGCGCAGGAGGCGGGAAGGCGTGCGGGTGCCGGTGGTGTCGGGGGACGGGAACGCGGGGCGAGCTGTCATGCTGTCGGTCGGAAATCGGGCGCCGCACGAAGCGGCGCAATAAATGGAAACGGCCGGCGCGTGATGCGCCGGCCATGCGGTCACGACGTACCGGTCAGATCGCCGGTGCCGCGCTCAATGCGGTGCCGAGCGTCGGGTCGAGATACAGCGGCGTCGTGTTCGGCTTCGACGTGAAGTCGAACAGGCTGCGCAGGTCGCCCGCCGTTGCATCGAACGAACCGCCGCCGATGCGCTGGCCGCCGAGCCAGTTGTCCTCGATGAAGCGCACGACGGACGACTGGTCGATCATCGTGTGGTCGACGTAGTTCTGCTTCGCGTACGGCGAGATCACGATCAGCGGAATGCGCACGCCCGGGCCGCAGCGGCCGTTCACGGTCGCGCCGTTCACGCCGGTGGTGCCGCCCGTGCCGCACTTGCCGCTGCCGTTGACCTGGTCGACCGGGTCCGACGACGCGCGCGTCGGCGCCGTGTACACGTGGTCGTACCAGCCGTCCGAGTCGTCATAGGTGACGATCACGGCCGTGTTCTGCCAGTCCGGCTGCTGCTGCAGGAAGTTGACGACCTTCGTCACGAACGCCTGCTCGTCGAGCGGATCCGAATAGCCTGCGTGCGCGTCCTGTGCGGCCGGGGCCTTCAGGTAGCTGACCGACGGGAAGTTGCCGGCCTTCACGGCGGCGAAGAAGTCGTCCGTGTCGTACTGGTGGTTCGCGGGTTCGGCGGTCTTGCCGTCGGTCTGCAGGCTCGAGCCGATCGCTGCGACCGAGCTCGGGCGCGTGTGCTGCGGGTTCGCGGTCGACGCGTAGTACTGGAACCAGTTGTGGTGCGGGATGTAGTCGGACGTCGCGGCGTTCACGGCGGTAGCGACCGTGCTGCGGGCGCAGCCCGTGGTGCCGTTGCCGTTCGTCGCCGACAGGTTGAAGCCGCCCATGAAGCCGCCCCACGTGATCTTCGCGCCGTTCAGCAGGTCGCCGATGTTCTTGCCCGCCATCATCGCCTGGTCGGTCGTGCTCGAGCACACGTCGTAGCCCGGATCGACGTCGTTGATCATCGTGAAGCCGCCCTGGCCGTCATTGATGTAGTACGAGCTTTTCGCGAGCGTCGACGGCTGTGCGGACGTCTTGACGACCTGCATCCCGTTGGTCTGGCCCGACACGACGTTCAGCGCGCCCGGCGTCGACGGGCCGTACGACGTCGTGTACGTGTTGTCGCTCATCGCGAAGCGCTGCGCGTAGTTCCACAGCGCGGTCACGGTGTTGCCGTCGAAGTAGCCCATCACCTGGCCCTTCGTGCCGAACGCGCCGGCGCCGCCGGACGAGCCCTTGCCGGTGTATTTCGGGAACAGGTCGGCGAGGCCGTTGTCCTCGGCCTGCTGCTCGGCCGTGTACGCATGGTTCTGGTCGGCGGTCGCGGCCTGCGTACGGTCGAGGCGGAACGGGTTCGCCGCGTCGGTGCCGTTGGCGGTGTTCGTGAAGTTCGGGTTCGCGGTGAGCAGCGTGCCCGTCAGGCCGTTGGACGTCGGCGTGCCGGACTTCGCGTTGAACGCCGGTTCGCCCGACGGGTTCGTCGCGTTCGGGTAGGTGCCGAAGTAGTGGTCGAACGAGATGTTTTCACCGTAAATCACGACGACGTGCTTGATCGGCGTGGCGGTCTGCAGCGCATCCTGCGACGACACGGCGGGCGTCGACGTCGGATCGCTGCCGCCGCAGGCGAACAGCGCCAGCGCTGCGGCAGCGCAGGCGGTGACGAGCAAGGCTTGACGGAACATCGGGAAACTCCAGGTAAGGTCTTCGATGGTGGAGAACGGCCCCGTCGCCGTGTCGGTTCGGCGCGGAGCTCGTGAGAGAGCACGCGCATTGAAACAGTCGCGTATGAAGATATGGGGACGGAGTGATTTCGCATCGATTGCGCTGCGGTATCGATTTCATTACGGCGGAATGCGGTGCGAAAGAGAAAGGAAAGGGGCAGACCGCATGCCACCTTGGCGTCACATTCCGCGGCGCGCGGGGCCGCTGCCGTGGATGCCGCGCGGGGCGGGCGAAAGGGCGCCTTTGCCCCGTTTGCGCACGATGCGACGCGGCACCGGCTTTTTGACAATCGGATGACGGATTCGTAGGATGAAAACCCTGCGGCGACGAATTCGCGTGGCCGACCGTCAGCGAGTATTCATCGTGCCGATCCCCGTTTTGTTTGCCGTTCTGTGTGCGGCGTTCCTGCATGCGTCATGGAACGCGCTCGTCCGCAGCAGCGGCGACCGGCTGCGGTCGGCCACGGTGCTGCAGATCGCGATCGGGCTGTTCGCGCTGCTGTTCCTGCCGGCCGCCGCGCCGATCACGCCCGCGAGCTGGCTTTATGTCGTCGCATCGGCCGTGCTCCACGTCGTGTACACGCTGCTGCTGGTGCGCGCATACGAGCACGGCGACCTGACCGTCGCGTATCCGGTCGCGCGCGGCACTGCGCCGCTGCTCGTCACGCTCGGCGCGGCGGCGTTCGCGGGCGAGCACCTGAATGCGGGCGCGCAAGCCGGGCTCGTGCTGATCTGCGCGGGCATCATGGCGATCGGCCTGGAGCGCGGGCGCGGCGCGAAGCACCGGATGATGCAGGTGCTGCCGACCGCGTTCGCGACCGGCGTGTCGATCGCGGCCTACAGCGTGGTCGACGGGATCGGCGTGCGGGAAAGCGGCAACACGGTCGGCTATACCGCGTGGATGTTCGTGCTGACGGGCGCGATGATGGCCGCGTACTACCGGCTGCGGGCGGGGCCGCTGCGGCTGACGCAGGATGTCGGCGAAACGGCGAAGGCTGCATGCGGCGGCGTGTTCGCGGCGCTCGCGTACGGCATCGTGATCTGGGCGATGGATCGCGCGCCGATGGGGCCGGTGTCGGCGCTGCGGGAAACGAGCGTGGTGTTCGCGGCGCTGATCGCTCGCGTGTATCTCGGCGAGCGGCTGACGCCGCGCCGGGCGGCCGGCTGCATCGTGATCGCGGCGGGGGCGTTGCTGATCAGCGCGTTTGAAGCGGTGCGGTGAGCGGGCCGGCGGGGTGCGCGGCCCGCGGCTTCAGCCCTCGACCGGCATCGCACTCGTGCACTTGATCTCGTCGAGGCACACGCTCGAATGCACGCCGCTCACACCGGGCGTTCGCATCAGCGTCTCGAGCAGGAACTGCGACAAGCCCTTCAGGTCGTGTGCGACGACCTTCAACACGTAGTCGATGTCGCCCGTCACGGAAAAACACTCCTGGATCTGCGCGAGATCGGACACCAGTTTCTGGAACTTCGACAGGTCGCGGATATGCCCGCGCTCCATCGTCACGTGCACGAAAGCGGTGACGCCAAAACCGAGCGTGTCGGGGCACAGCCGGGTTTCGTAGCGACGGATCGCGCCGATCTCCTCCAGCCGCCGGTGGCGGCGCAGCGTTTGCGCGGGCGACAGGCCGACGGCCTTCGCCAGATCGAGGTTCGACGCGCGGCCGTTCTCCTGCAGGATCGAGAGCAAGTGGCGATCGAGGCGATCTAGAACCGGTTCATGCATTTTTGTTTCCTTATCTGTCTCCTGGATGCAATCTTATCTCATAATGTAGGGTTTGCATGAACGGGTTACGAAACCCGATTTCGTCGTCGCGACGCTAAACTGACGCCGGATTTTCGTGTGCGAACGCAGCAATGCGGGCGCGGCGACTGTCGGCGGCCGGTCTGGCGGGCACGCCGACACGATTCGGGCGCCGCCACGCGAAGATTGCAGTCCCCAACCCGGCGGCTCCACGAACGGCCCCGGCACAGCAAAACAGCGCCCGGCACACCGAGGCGCGCCGCACCGCTTCAGGCGGAGGCGGACAGAGTGGAGAAGACATGGTTTCTGGAAACGAGAGCGACGGCCTGAAGCGCGGGCTGAAGAACCGGCACATCCAGCTGATTGCGCTCGGCGGCGCGCTCGGCACGGGGCTGTTCCTCGGCATCGCGCAGACCATCAAGATGGCGGGCCCGTCCGTGCTGCTCGGCTACGGGGTGGCCGGCATCATTGCGTTCTTCATCATGCGCCAGCTCGGCGAAATGGTCGTCGACGAGCCTGTCGCCGGCTCGTTCAGCTACTTCGCCAACAAGTACGTCGGCCACTTCACCGGCTTCCTGTCCGGCTGGAACTACTGGGTGCTGTACATCCTCGTCAGCATGGCCGAGCTGTCGGCCGTCGGGATCTACGTGCAGTACTGGTGGCCCGGCGTGCCGACCTGGGTGTCGGCGCTGGTGTTCTTCGTCGCGATCAACCTGCTCAACCTGGCGAGCGTGAAGTCGTACGGCGAGACGGAATTCTGGTTCTCGATCATCAAGGTTGCCGCAATCGTCGGCATGATCGGCTTCGGCGGCTGGCTGCTCGCGAGCGGCCACGCCGGGCCGGAGGCCACCGTGCGCAACCTGTGGCAGCACGGCGGCTTCTTCCCGAACGGCGTGTCGGGGCTCGTGATGTCGATGGCGGCGATCATGTTCTCGTTCGGCGGGCTGGAGCTGATCGGGATCACCGCGGCCGAGGCCGATGATCCGAAGCGCAGCATTCCGCGTGCGACCAACCAGGTCATCTACCGGATCCTGATTTTCTACATCGGCGCACTCGCTGTGCTGCTGTCGCTGTATCCGTGGGAAAAGGTCGTCAGCGGCGGCAGCCCGTTCGTGCTGATCTTCCATGCGCTGAGCAGCAACGTGGTCGCGAACGTGCTGAACGTCGTCGTGCTGACGGCCGCGCTGTCGGTCTACAACAGCGGCGTGTACAGCAACAGCCGGATGCTGTTCGGCCTCGCGCAGCAGGGTAACGCGCCGAAGGTGCTGTGCTCGGTGAACAAGCGCGGCATTCCGCTCGCCGCGCTCGGCGCGTCGGCGCTCGCGACCGGCGTGTGCGTGCTGATCAACTACTTCATGCCGGGCAAGGCATTCGAGGTGCTGATGGGCCTCGTCGTGTCGGCGCTGATCATCAACTGGGCGATGATTACCCTGATCCACCTGAAGTTCCGCCAGGCGAAGCGCGCGGCCGGGGAGGAGACTTCCTTCCGCAGTCTGGGCTATCCTTTCACGAATTACCTGTGCCTGGCATTCATGGCCGGCATTCTCGTCGTGATGTACCTGACGCCGGATCTCCGCCTGTCGGTGTACCTGATCCCGGTATGGCTCGCGGTGCTCGCGGTCGGGTATCGCTTCCGTCAGAAGAATGCAGGCTATGCGGTGCACGACAGCGCATCCGCACGCTGAAGCAGGCCACGACCGATCATTCTTCCAAACGAGACCGACATAGCCATGTTCGAACACATCGACGCGTACCCGGGCGACCCGATCCTGACGCTCAACGAGAACTTCCAGAAAGATCCGCGCGACCAGAAGGTCAACCTGAGCATCGGCATCTACTTCGACGCCGAAGGCCGGATTCCGGTAATGGGCGCCGTGCGCGAAGCCGAAACCGCGCTGCAGCGCGACAGCAGCGCGAAGCCGTACCTGCCGATGGTCGGCCTGGCCGCATATCGCGACGCCGTTCAGGCGCTCGTGTTCGGCGCCGATCACCCGGCCCGCGCGGCCGGCCGTATCGCGACGCTGCAAACGCTCGGTGGCTCCGGCGCACTGAAGGTGGGCGCCGATTTCCTGAAGCGCTACTTCCCGGATGCGCAGGTATGGCTCAGCGATCCGAGCTGGGAAAACCACCGCTTCATCTTCGAGCGCGCCGGCTTCACGGTGAACACGTACCCGTACTACGACGAGGCGACGGGCGGCCTGAAGTTCGACGCGATGCTCGCGGCGATCGACGCGCTGCCGGCGCGCAGCATCGTGCTGCTGCACGCGTGCTGCCATAACCCGACCGGTGTCGACCTCGACGAAGGCCAGTGGGAGAAGCTGATCGACGTGATCGAGGCGCGCGGGCTGCTGCCGTTCGTCGACATGGCGTACCAGGGCTTCGGCGCGGGCCTCGACGCGGACGCCTTCGCGGTGCGCGAACTGGCCCGCCGCGGCGTGCCGGCGCTGGTCGCGAACTCGTTCTCGAAGAACTTCTCGCTGTACGGCGAGCGCGTGGGCGGCCTGAGCGTCGTCTGCGAGGATCCCGCCGCGGCCGACCGCGTGCTCGGCCAGCTGGCCGGCGCCGTGCGCTCGAACTACAGCAACCCGCAAACCTACGGCGCGAAGGTCGTGGCAGCCGTGCTCGGCACGCCTGCGCTGCGCAAGCAGTGGGAAGAGGAACTGGCGGCGATGTGCCGCCGCATCGCACGGATGCGCCAGTCGATCCATGACGGCCTGCGCGACCACGTCAGCGGTGAGGCACTGACGCGCTACGTGAAGCAGCGCGGGATGTTCACGTACACGGGTCTGACCGAATCGCAGGTCGACGCGCTGCGCGAAGTGCACGGCGTGTACATCCTGCGTTCGGGCCGGATGTGCGTGGCGGGCCTGAACGACTCGAACGTCGCCATCGTCGCCGATGCAATCGGCAAGGTGCTGAAGAGCGGCGTCTGATCGCGGCGCGCTCCGGCGCGCCAGCGGCAGGCCGAACCGGCTGTCTCCCGCAAGGGGGCAGCCGGTTTTTTGTTGGGCGACCGCAAGGTGCGTCGCCCGGCTGACGCGGGGGCAGGCGCGGCGGTACGATCACGGGATCGAACATCACTCGAAAGGAGCGACATGGGCATCCGGATCATCCAGCTCGGCACGCCGCGCGCGGCCGGCGAGGGCCTGCGGATCGGCACGGTGCGGCGGCCGCCGCGCGGCGTGCCGAAGGCGGAATTCGCGTCGCGCAACTACTATGATGTATGGCTGCCGACGCTGTCGCCGAGCCCGGAGCTCGTCGCACAGGCGCAGGCCGCCGAAACCGATGCCGAATGGAACGCGTTCCGGCGTCACTTCCGCGCGGAGATGGCGCATGGCGATGCGTCGAAGGTGCTCGACCTGCTGGCGGCGCTGTCGGCGACCACCGCGTTCTCGATCGGCTGTTACTGCGACGACGAACGCCATTGCCACCGCAGCGTGCTGCGCGAACTGCTCGCGGAGCGCGGCGCGGCAATCGAGCCCGACGCGGGCTGAACGCGGTTTGAAGCGGCGTCGCGCAGCCGCGCCGGCACGCTGCTGCGTCGTTATCGTGCGGCGCAGCGAACCGGTTGACGTGGGTCAAGCGCGCGGGCGCGCGCGCCACTATGCTCTTGTCATGGAGCCATCACGACGATGACAGGCCGACAGATGCAGATTGTCTTCCCGCCGGAACCACCCGAATATTGCGCACGCGACCTGGTCGTGGCGTTTTCGGCGCTGGTCGACGGACGTTGCGTGCAGTGCGCGGTCACGGCCGAGGCGCTGGAAGATCATTTCGGCGCGCCGTCGCTGCTCGAACGCGACCTGCTGGCTGCGTTCGAAGCGCACCGGTCGGCGATCGAGGCGATGGCGCGACGCATGCTCGAGGAAATCGGCGGCCGGCCGGTGCTGCTGCACAGCGGCCACTTCCGGCTCGAAGACTGATACCGCAGGAGGGCGCATGACACTGCAGGGCAACATTCACGAACGCGACTGGTCCGTCGAAGTCGAGACGCGCCCGTGCGAATCAGGCGAATTCCGCTGCCGTGTGTCGGTCGAGCATGGCACCGGTGCCGCGCGTTTTCATCACACGTTCGAGCACAGCCACGCGTATCCGACCGAGCGCGAGGCGATGATCGAAGGGCTGCGGGCGGGCATGACGTGGATCGAGATGAAGGCGTCGCAGACCTTCAACGTATGAACCGTCCCGCGCCGACGAAGGCGCGGGCAGACTATCGGCCGGCAGCGATCGAAGCATTCGCGCCGCGCCACGGGCAACACGTGCCGCTGCCTTTCGGTGCGGGCGGCACTTGCAAGGCGGTCGACGAGCGGGCGGCCCCGTCAGGAGACACGACATGGGCGTGGGCATGCAGATCGCCTGCCACGGATTCGCGGGGTCCGCCGCGATCGAAGCCGAAGCCGGCGCGCAGCTGGTCCGGCTGGAACGGTTTCGCGCGCTGATTGGCGGCTGCCATCTCGCCATCGAATCGCGTACCGCCGCCGATGGCGCACGCCAGTACGACGTGCGGCTCGAGCTCGTGATGCACGACACGGCGCTGTGGTCGCTGCCGTCGTGCGTCGGCGGCGACGTGGACGACACGCTGCGCCGTGCGTTCATGCAGGCCGAACAGGCGCTGATCGCATGCCAGGCGGGCGGTGCAAGGGTGGGGCTGCGCAACGCGGCGGCCGGCGGCGCGTTGCGATGATGCATCGCGCGCGGTGCCGGGGCCGTGCGGGTCGCCAGACGCAGTCCGGGTCTGGGTCCGTCAGACCCGTGCGAGGGCTTGCGAGTCGATGATGCGTATGCGCTTGCCGCGCGTTTCGACCAGCGCTTCACGATGGAACCGCGAGAACATCCGGCTCACGGTTTCGAGCTTCATCCCGAGATAGCAGCCGATTTCCTCGCGCGTCATCCGCAAGTTGAATTCCGTCGCCGAATAACCGCGCGCCTCGAAGCGCGACGACAGGTTCAGCAGGAAATGCGCGACGCGTTGCTCGGCCGACATCGTGCCGAGCAGCAGCATCTGGCTCGATTCGCGGACGATCTCGCTGCTCAGCATCTGATAAAGGAAGTGCTGCATCGGCTTGATCTCGCGGCACGCCGCTTCGAGCGCGCCGAACGGGATGATGCACACGACGCTGTCTTCGAGCGCGATCGCGTCGCAGCAGTGCTGGCCGCCGCCGATGCCGTCCATCCCGAGTGTTTCACCGGCGATCTGGAAGCCCGTCACGTGCTCGCGGCCGTCGCGATGCATCATCACCGTCTTGAATGAACCGGCGCGCACCGCATAGATGCTCTGGAACGGATCGTCGGTGCGGAACAGCGCGTCGCCCTGGCGAACCTGCCGGGTCGTGCAGATGATCGCGTCGAGGCGGCCGTATTCGGCCGCGGTCAGGTGCGGCGGCAGGCACATCGAGCGCATCGCGCAGACCGAGCAGCGCGCGGCGGGATGTTTGGCTGCGTCGGCGCGCGTGACCGCGCGAAGCGGAATCGTCGGCCGAGGTGCGATGGGTACGTCGGCGGCGCAGATGGTGGCTGTGGACATGAGTCACTCCGGCTCGTCAGGGGCGGTGCGCGCGGGCGTGCACCAGCGATTCGATGACACGGCATGCAGCGTCGAATTCGACGGTCTTGTCGAAGAAGTAATCGGCTCCGGCCGACGCGCATGCCTCTCTGAATGCCGGCGCCGAGTGATTCGTCAGCACGATCGTGACGATGCGCGGCGCGGCTTTCGACAGCGTCCCGATCAGGTCGAGGCCGCTGCCGTCCGCCAGCCGCAGGTCGACGATCACCACGTCCGCCTGGCTGCTGCGGATATGCGTCCACGCGTCCTGGCCGTCCTCCGCCTCGCCCACGACGGCGACGCCGCGGATCGAGCCGACGAGCAGCGCGATCCGCTGCCGGACGGCGACAGCGTGATCGACGAGAAACACCCGGAGTGCGGCGGGCAACTGGCTGGCATTCATGCCGGCAGTATCGTGTTGCGCCGCCGAAAATGAAATCGGCCGAATTGGAAGTTGATGTAGGCCGCTGCGACGCGTTGTAGGGCGATTCCTACAACGCGTACGGAAAATCGCCGGAGCGGCGCCGAGCTGGGGGTGCCGCGAGCGCGGCCAGCGGGCTGCGCCGCCGAATCAGCCGGCCCGGCGTGCGTCCAGCGCATCGCGCGCCGTGCGGCACGCGGCCAGATCCCACGCGGCACAGCCGACGCTCTTGAACAGCAGCGGCCCGCTGCGGTCGAATGCGCCGCCGAGCACGTCGGCCAGCGACGCGACGGCCTGCCAGTCGACCTGCGCGACGATCAGGTCGCCGGCTTCGTGGCGCGCGCCGGCCGGATCGTCGACCACCAGCCGGCTGGCGCGCACCGTGTTCGCGTCGATCTCGGCCGCGTCCGCGGTGAATGCGCCGACGCCGACCACGAGCCGGCCTTCGCGCGCGGCTTCGCGATAGACGGGCGTACGGCTCGTCGTCAGCGTGACGACGACATCGATCGCATCGGGAATCGCGTCGCCGTCGAGCGGCACGAGACGCGGCGCGTGCGCGCGATGGGCGGCACAGAATGCAGCCGCGCTGTCGGCGCTCGTGCCGCGCACGTGAAGGCGTGCTTCGGGAAAGATCGCGGCGAGCGCTTCTGCGTGATTGGCGGCCTGCTTGCCGGTACCGATCAGCAGGATGTCGCGCGGCGCGGCGCCGTGCAGTGCCTGGATGCCAAGCGCGGTGATGGCCGCCGTGCGGCGTCCGGTGACCGTCGTGCCATCGAGTGCGAAGCGCATCTCGCCGGTGGTCGCGTCGTATGCCGTGACCTGGCCGAGGATCGTCGGCAGCCCGCGCGCACCGTTGCCCGGGCACACGTTCACGAGCTTGTGGGTCGCGAGGTCGCGCGCGCTCGACGGCATCGACAGCATCACGCCGCCGGCCTGCAGCGGCACGACCAGGCGTTCGGGGCTGACGATCTCGCCCGACGCATAGTCGGCGACAGCCTGCCTGAGCGTGGCGAGCAGCGCCGGGTAGTCGAGCAGCGCGGCCGTGTCGGCCGCATCGAAAACGGGAATCGGGGAAAGAGCGGTCATCGTGTACGTCGTATGCGTCGGTGAGCGTGGACGACGGGCGCATGCCGCGCCCGCCACAGGGCTGCCGAATACCGTGACACAGGGCAGTGTGGATCGAATCTATACCACTTGCTGGCCCACCCGCAACCCAGAAAATAAAACGGTTCGCTGTTTTTGGTTCTAATATCTGTCCAGAAGGACCGTCACGGCGTCGATGCCGGCGCGCTCCGGTATAGTGCGAACCCATTCCAGATTCACGCCCGCGACCGGGCAGGAGCAATACGATGATGTCCGCGCGTCCCGACACACCCGAAGGCGGTTTCAGGCCGCTGCAGATCTACGAGCAGGTGGCCGAGAAGATCCGCGACGAAATTCGCGCGGGGCGCTATGCCGCCGAGTCGCGGCTGCCGTCCGAACGCGAGCTCGCGGGGCTGTTCCAGGTCGGCCGGCCGGCCGTGCGCGAGGCGCTCGGCGCGCTGCAGAACGAAGGGCTCGTGTTCACGAAGCGCAATTCGGGCACCTACGTCGTCGCGTCGCCGCTCGACGTGCTCGCGCAGCGCGGTGACACGCACACGGCGTCCGAACCCGATTTCAGCCCGACGTCGACGCTCGACGTGCGGCTGATCCTGGAGCCCGCGATCGCACGCCTCGCGGCCGCGCACGGTCGAGCCGACGCCGGCGCCGAACGCTATCTGGCTCAGATGGAAACCATTACCGACGTCGACGATCCGCATCAGCGCGCGCTGTGGAACGAGAGCGACCGGCTGTTCCACCGGCAGCTCGCGTTGATGACCGGCGATGCGCTGATGGTGAAGATCGCCGACGAAGTCGCGAAGACGATGGACCAGCCGCTGTGGAAACGCCTGAAGGACGACGGCATCTACGATGCGGGCCGGATCCGGCTCTACGTGTCCGAACACCGGTTGATCTACGAGGCGATCGTGTCCGGCGACGCCGACGCGGCGGCGTTCTATGTCGAGCAGCACATCCGCCGCGTGCGGCGCGACATCGCGCCGAAGTGACGGCGCCAGGTTCGTTCTGGTCTGAAAAATGACCAGAATCGAAGTTTTTATTTTGATATTGCTTGCATGGTGACCACGCGTATCCTACATTGGTTTCACACAAAACCAATCAGGAGACATCATGCGATACCTCGTTACCGCGCTCTCGGTGGCCATCGCCGCCGGCGCGCTGACTTCCGCGCAGGCGCAGGAAGTCGTCATGATCGGCCATTCGGCGCCGCTGACCGGCCCGCAGGCCGCGAACGGCAAGGACAATGAAAACGGCGCGCGCCTGGCCGTCGATGAACTTAACAAGGCCGGCATCAAGGTCGCCGGCAAGACCGTCACGTTCAAACTGGTTTCCGATGACGACCAGGCCGACCCGAAGGCCGGCGTGCAGGTCGCACAGAATCTCGTCGACAAGGGCGTCGTCGCGGTGCTCGGGCCGTACAACTCGGGCGTCGCGATTCCCGCGTCGCGCGTGTACTCGACTGCCGGCGTGCCGATGTTGCCGGTTGCGTCGAACCCGGCGCTGACGAAGCAAGGCTTCAAGAACATCTTCCGGATCGGCGCGAGCGACGAACAGCTCGGCGGCACGATGGCTACCTTCGCCGCGAAGACGCTGAACGCGAAGACCGCCGCCGTGATCGACGATCGCACCGCATACGGGCAGGGCGTGGCCGAGCAGTTCATGAACGTCGCGAAGGCGAACGGCATCAAGATCGTCGACCAGGAATACACGAGTTCGTCGGCTACCGATTTCCTCGGCATTCTCACCAAGATCAAGGCCAGCAACCCCGACGTGATCTTCCTCGGCGGCTATGCGGCACAGGGCGCGCCGATGGCCAAGCAGATGAAGCAGCGCGGCCTGCGTGCGAAGCTGCTCGGCGGCGACGGCATCTGCTCGGCCGACATGGGCAAGGTGGCGGGCGACGCAGCGTCGATCGTCTACTGCGCGCAGGGCGGCGTCGCGCTCGAGAAGACGGCGGCCGGCCGCGAATTCCTGAAGAAGTACCACGACACGTATCACACCGATACGCAGGTCTACGGTGTGAACTACTACGACGGGATGAAGCTGCTCGCCGACGCGATGGTCAAGGCCGGCACGACCACCGACAAGGCGAAGCTGATCGCGCAGCTCGCGAAGTCGGACTACAAGGGCGTCGCGGGCACCTATTCGTTCGACGCGAACGGCGACCTGAAGGGCGCGCCGACCACCGTCTACGTGATCCGCAACGGCCTGCCGGAACCGTACGCGAAGTAACCGGCCAGCCTGCCATCGGACGGCGGCGCGGCCGCCGTTCTTCGTTTCAACGCATTCGATCACCCATGAAAATTTCCCGATCCCTTTCCACCGTCGAAGTCCATACGGGCGGCGAAGCGTTCCGCATCGTCACGAGCGGGCTGCCGCGTTTGCCGGGCGACACGATCGTCCAGCGCCGCGCGTGGCTCAAGGAGAACGCCGACGAGATCCGCCGCGCACTGATGTTCGAACCGCGCGGCCACGCCGACATGTACGGCGGCTACCTGACCGAGCCCGTGTCACCGAACGCCGATTTCGGCGTGATCTTCCTGCACAACGAAGGCTACAGCGACCATTGTGGACACGGCGTGATCGCGCTGTCGACTGCGGCCGTCGAGCTCGGCTGGGTGCAGCGCACGGTGCCGGAAACGCGGGTCGGCATCGACGCGCCTTGCGGCTTCATCGAGGCGTTCGTCAAGTGGGACGGCGAGCATGCGGGGCCGGTGCGCTTCGTCAACGTGCCGTCGTTCATCTGGCAGCGCGATGTGTCGGTCGAGACCCCGTCGTTCGGCACCGTGACGGGCGACATCGCGTACGGCGGCGCGTTCTATTTCTATGTCGACGGCGCGCCGTTCGATCTCCCGGTGCGCGAAGCGGGTGTAGAAAAGCTGATTCGCTTCGGCGCGGAAGTGAAGGCCGCCGCGAACGCGAAGTACCCGGTCGTGCATCCGGAGATTCCGGAAATCAACCATATCTACGGCACGATCATCGCGAATGCGCCGCGCCACCCGGGCTCGACGCAGGCGAACTGCTGCGTGTTCGCGGATCGCGAGGTCGACCGTTCGCCGACGGGCTCCGGCACCGGCGGCCGGGTTGCACAGCTCTACCAGCGCGGGCTGCTCGCGGCCGGCGACACGCTCGTCAACGAATCGATCGTCGGCACGGTCTTCAAGGGGCGCGTGCTGCGCGAAACGACAGTCGGCGACATCCCGGCCGTGATTCCGGAAGTGGAGGGCAGCGCGCATATCTGCGGGTTCGCGAACTGGATCGTCGACGAACGCGATCCGCTCACCTACGGTTTTCTCGTGCGCTGAGTGGCAGCGCCGATCGGCCGCGCGTCGCGCGGCCTCCCGGTTGTAGTACCAGGCTTGGCGCGTCGTTCCCGTTGCGGGGCGCGCGCCTTTTTTACGTGGGTGCCGCCCGCGCAGCCGTCCCGAGTGTATCGGTGCGACGCTATCGCGGTCGGTCGGGCCGCGCGAGTTTGGTACGATGCACCCTTTTCAGCCGAGCTCCACCCGCGTGAATCGCCGAAACGTGTCGTCAGTGCGTGACTTCTGTGCCAGATGGGTCGCGCGCGCCCAACCCGTCGCGGCTGCCGCCGTCGCGCGGGTCAAGCCTCTCGCCGCCACCGCGTGGCACCATGTCCGTCATCCGACGCGCCGCGGCGTGCTGCTCGCGGGCGCCGCCGTACCGGCGCTGTTCGTGGTGTACGTGGTCGTGCTCATCCCGTTCACGCCGGGCATCGGCGACATCCGCAAGGCGCGCGTCGACCAGCCCGCGCAGGTGCTGTCTGCCGACGGCAAGCTGCTGGCCGAATTCAAGCCGTCGAACCGCGAGTGGGTGTCGCTCAAGCAGATCTCGCCGCACATGGTCGATGCGCTGATCGCGACCGAGGATCACCGCTTCTACGAACACCACGGCCTCGACTGGAAGCGCACGGCGTCGGCCGCGCTCCATACGTTCTCGGGCAGCCGCCAGGGCGGCTCGACGATCACGCAGCAGCTCGCGCGCAACCTGTATCCGGACGAGATCGGCCGCGCGCCGACGCTTACGCGCAAGGTGAAGGAGGCGATCACCGCGCTGAAGATCGAGGCTGTCTACAGCAAGGGCCAGATCCTCGAGACCTACCTGAACACGGTGCCGTTCCTGTACAACGCGTACGGCGTCGAGATGGCCGCGCGCACCTATTTCGACAAGTCGGCCGACGAGCTCGACGTGCTCGACAGCGCGACGCTCGTCGGGATGCTGAAGGGCAACAGCTACTACAACCCGGTGCTGAATCCCGAGCGCGCGCTGCAGCGGCGCAATACGGTGCTGGGCCAGATGGTGAAGTACGGCAAGTTGTCGCCCGCGCAGTTCGCGCAGCTGCAGCGCCGGCCGTTGCGGATCGACTTCGAGCGGCAGAAGGAGCCGCCGGGGCCCGCGCCGCATTTCGCGCAGCAGCTGCGCAAATGGCTGATCGCGTGGGCCGACCGCAACGACTACAACATTTACGCGGACGGGCTGATTGTGCGCACGACGATCGACTCGCGGCTGCAGCAGATGGCGACCCAGGCGCTCACGCTGCAGGGCAACCAGTTGCAGGGCATCGCGAACAACGCATGGAGTGGCCGCGACGGCTGCGGTACCGACAACGAGGTGTTCCGCACGTTCATGCGCGAGTCGCCCGAGTACAAGGCTGCGCAGGACGCCGGCAAGGACGACGCGGCCGCGATGAAGCTGCTCGCGGCCGACCGCGGCTTCATGCGCGCGCTGTGCAAGACCAAGACCGACGTGCAGGCCGGCTTCCTCGCGATCGATCCGCGCAACGGTCAGATCCGCGCGTGGGTCGGCAGCCGCGACTTCACCAACGAACCGTTCGACCACGTCGCGCAGGCGCGGCGCCAGCCGGGCTCGACGTTCAAGCCGTTCGTCTATGGCGTCGCGTTCGCGAGCGGGATGAAGCCGGACGACACGTTCATCGACCAGCCGGTCGAGATCCCGTTGAAGGGCGGCGAGATCTGGCGGCCGAACGACGACGTGCCGCCGACCGGCAAGCCGATGACGCTGCGCGACGCGGTCGCGCTGTCGCGCAACCGGATCACCGCGCAGGTGATGGAGAAGGTCGGGCCGGCTTCCGTCGCCAGGCTCGCGCGCGACATGGGCGTGCGCGAAAGCCCGCTCGAACGCGTGCCGTCGCTCGCGCTCGGCACGAGCCCGGTCACGCTGAAGGAGATGGTCGCGTCGTACGCGACGATCGCGAACGGCGGGCTGTATGTCGAGCCGCAGATGGTCACGCGCATCGAGAACCGCCAGGGCGACGTGCTCGCCGAATACGCGCCGGCGCCGCCCGAGCGTGCGCTCGACGCGGAAACCGACAAGACGCTGCTCAGCGTGATGCGCGATGTCGTGACACGCGGCACGGGCGGCAGCATCCGCACGCGCTTCGGGATCCGCGGCGACGTGGCCGGCAAGACGGGCACGACGCAGGACAACGCGGACGGCTGGTTCATCCTGATGCAACCCGGCCTCGTCGCCGGCGCGTGGGTCGGTTTCGACGACGGCCGCGTGACGCTGCGCAGCGATTACTGGGGGCAGGGCGCGCATAGTGCGCTGCCGATCGTCGGCGATTTCTTCCAGCGTGCGCAGCGCGCCCGGATCGTCGACACGAAGGCGAAATTCGATACCGAGCCGTCGCCGGGCTGGTTCGCGTCGCTGCGCGAGCGCGTGACGGACCTGTTCGACACGTGGTTCCCGCCCGAGGCGAAGAAGGCCCCGGCGCCGGTCAGGACGCAGCGGGTGGAGCGTGCGCCTGAGGCTGACACGGGCGCGGCCTCGGCCGCGTCGGCCGCCTCGGCGCCCGAAGCGGCATCGGGCGGTATCGTCGAGGAATGGGTGCCGGCGTCCGAAGTGGCCGCGTCGGCCGCCGCGCTGTCGGCGGGCGCATCGCAACCGCAGCCAGCGCAGCCGCCGGCGGGGGCGAGCACGGCGAGCGGAGGCAGCGCGGGCTTCGGCACCGCACCGGCCGCAGCCCCATCGTCCCAGCCGTCTCAGCCGCCCGTACCGGTCGCGCCCGACGCGACCGGCGCTTCGCAGTAACGGAGCCGTTCAGATTTCGCGCGATGCTGCCGTAATCATGTTGTCATGACAGCTCGCGCGGTCGCTCCGCGCCTCCCCAATGAGGCTATCTACCGACTACGTCCCGCTCGTGCGCGACGATCTCGCCGCCGGCATCCCGCTCGGCTTCGATCTCTACGATGCCGACGGCGCCGCGCTGCTGCCGGCCGGCACGACGCTGCGCGATGCCGCGCAACATGCGTTCCTGTTCGACCATTTCCACCCGGTACGCCGGCGCGACGGCGCCGACGCCGAGCCACGCGTGCCCGACGCGGTGCCGCACGCCGCGCGGATGGGGTTGTCGGCGGGCGCCGCGATTGGTCTCCGCCGTCGGGTCGGCGCGACACGCGGGCTGCAGCGCTGCCGGCTGATCGGCATCGCCGCATCGGGCGCGCTGTTCGTCGAACCGCAGCCGGCCGCTGCGTTCGACTTCGCGAGTGGCGATGACATCGAGGCGGTCGCGATCGGCCGTGCCGCAGTGTCGCGTTTCGGTGCGACGGTCGAGTCGGTGCAGACGTCGGGTGCCGCGCGGTTCCTGATCCTGTCGCCACCCGGCTTCGTCGACCGGCTGCGCACGCGCGCGGAGCCGCGCGTGCCGGTGCGGATCGCCGCCTGCTGCGCGGGCGGGGCGGAGGGGGCGGATGGCCTCGGGATGGTGCACGACATCAGCGTGAGCGGGCTGTCGATTGCCGTCGACCGGCCGATTGCGGCAACCGGCGAACCGTTGCGCGTGCTGCTTCCGTACGCTGCGGGCGACCGGGTCGAACTGCTGGCGCTCGAGGGTACGGTGCGGGCCGTCCATGCGGATCCGGCTGCGCCCGCGCTGACGCTGCATCACGCGGCGTTCGGCGAGATCGGCGCCGACGACCTGATCCGCCTCAAGGCGCTGCTGTTCGACCGGCTGATGGCGTCGTCGGATACCGATCGGCGGCGCTGATGGGGACGGGCGGACCGGGTGCCGTGCCGCAGTATTCAGTGCGTGAATGCCGATAATCATCTGATGATTCAACGGTTTCCGCGGCGATTGTATATTTTCCGTCAACAGTGAATTCGCGATTTAAGTATTTACCCTGATAGTGCAGCCTCCTAGACTTCTACTCATGCGCAACGACCCCGAGTCCGAAGCGCCTGACAAAACAATTCTGGAGGTAACGCATCATGAAATCGCTGATCAAGGCAGTTGCACTGGCCGCTCTGGTGGCCGCACCGGTCGTCTCGTTCGCACAGAGCCAGCAGCCGCTGACGCGCGCGCAAGTGCGCGCCGAGCTGGTCCAGCTCGAAAAGGCCGGCTACAACCCGAACGACTGGATGAACTACCCGGAAAACATCCAGGCCGCACAAGCAAAGATCGCAGCCGCGCAGAACACCGGCGCGCAAGCCGATGCAACGGGCTACGGTGCGAACGCTGCCGCGGCGTCGCAGTCGGGTCAGCGCGTGGTCGTGCCGGCCGCAACCGACCGTTCGTCGGTATTCTTCGGCCACTAAGCCAGTTGCCATGCGGCGGCGTTTGCCGCTGCTGGAAGCCTCGCATTGAAAAGAGCTCGCACTCGGTTGGAGTGCGGGCTCTTTTTATTGGAACGCGGCGGCGCGATGCTTTCGTCAGCGAGGAAAGCGAGGGACGTGGCGAATGCAATATGAACCCGTGCCAATCATCATGTCGCATGCAACGTACGCCGGATACTCTGCCGGGTTGCATCGTTAGAGTAAGATCGCCCGAGACTGGAATGGCGGTTTCAATCAACGGAGAAGCGATGCGCCTGTATTTGGTTAGCGGAACAGTGTCAAATTTGCGCTTTTCGCGCGAGGCGTATTCGGCATCGAAATTTCAACAATTCGAAGAGACGGCAACGGAGTTCGCGCCTTTATTGCTCGAGGCCATTGGTGAAAATGGTATGGCGATGAGCAGTGCAGCGCTGAACGATCCCGACAGAGTCCGCCCCGAACCAGCCAAAGGGTACTGGATCGAGATAGAGGTGGTGGGGCGAACGCTCAAAGGCTGGTTCGGCAGTATCTCGTTCGAGAACGGCGGGCATGTCGACGCGGTGTGTGACAAGAATGGTTTGTTGATGGCGCTTCATAACCCGTTGGCGAGGCTGATCGTATTCAAGCCGCCTTGCCCTGAAGGCCTGAAGCCCGTTTTCAACCGATCCTTGCTTTACGCGTACCTCGCCGTGAGCGCGCTTTTATTTTTTGGCGAAGCCTTGGTGCTTGCGTTCGTGGCATCCACCTGGGGCGATTTTTTTGAGCTGATGCCTTTCCTGCTGGCCACGACGGCGTCTGTTGCGGCTCTCTTCGTGCTGTTGGCCTTCCGCGGTGAATTGATCAATGGGCGGAGAACCAGAAAGATTCTCAAGTTGCTCGGTTTGTCGGATACGGCGAGCAAACTGACGGAGGAATACATCGGCACCGGTTACGCGTACCGTTACTGACGGTTTGGGCCCGATCCTCCGGCGGCTCCTTTTGAGCCGGCGATTTGGGGGACTGCGCCATCCTTCCGTCAGGCAAATCCAGGGTTTCAGCCGCGCGCCAACCCACAAAAACGTGTGTTGCCGGCCTCCCTGACATCCATGCGACGGGCCCACACATGGGCTTCGATTCCACCCATCATCACCGCGCAGTACTCGCCTGCCGAGCCCGCGTCGCGAGCACGGCCGCGACGCCGCCGAGGATTGCGGCCGATGCGAGCGCGAGCCGCCATGTCGGCTGTTCCGACAGGAACAGCACGGCGCCGCACGCGGCGATGGGCGGAACGGAGAGCTGAACCGCCGCGGCGCGCATGGCCGTGAGGTGCCGCAGCGCGGTATACCAGAGCACGTAGCCGAGGCCCGACGTCAGCGCGCCGGAAAGCGCGGCGAGCGCGACGCCGGCCGGCGTGACATGAAAGCGGGCGGCGAGCGCGACGCTCAGCGCGAGTGCCAGCGGCGCCGCACGCAGGAAGTTGCCGGCGGTCGCCGCGACCGGATCGACGGGCCGACGGCCCCGTATCGAATAGATGCCCCACGCAATGCCGGCGGCCGTCATCAGCGCGGCACCTTGCGGGGTCGGCGCGGCGAGCCCGGGCGACACGAGATACACCAGCCCGCCGAGCGCCGCGCCGAACCCGGCCCAGCCGGTCGCGGCAAACCGTTCGCCGTCATGCCATCCCGCCGCGAACATCGTCAGTTGCACCGCGCCGAACAGGATCAGCGCACCGGTGGCCGCGCTGACGGTCAGGTACGCAAACGAGAAGCATGCGACGTACACGAACAGCATCGCCGCAGCCGGCCAGTCAGCGGGCGGGGCGGGCCGTCGGGCACCCACGCGTGCGACGACCGCGAGCATCAGCGCGCCCGATACGAGGCGCAGGCTGCCGAAGCTGGCCGCGTCGATCCGTCCGGCCTGCAGCGCGAGTCGGCACAGCAGCGAATTCGATGCGAACGCGAGCATCGCGATCGTCGTCAATGCGACGATGCGCACGCCCGGCCGGACATGCAGCGCGAATGTGGAGGCGGGCGGTCGCATCGGGGCCTCACGCGTGGCTGGCGACGATCAGCACGGCCGCGCCGAACAACGCGACGCCGAGCGGCGCGGTGAGCGCCTGCCCCCACGACGCATTCTTCTCGAGGGCCATCAACGCGGCGAGCGACAGCATCCAGCCCAGACTACCGGCGCCGACGACGAACATCAGCAGCATCAGCGCCCAGCAGCAGCCGACACAGAAGACCCCGTGGCTGACGCCGAGCGCGAACGCGTGACGCATCGGCGTGCGGCCGCGCCAGCGGCTGATCACGAAACTGAAGGGGGTTCGGCAGCGGTCGAGGCAGTGCGTCTTCAGTCCGCTGAACTGGAACGCGCCGGCGAGCGCGAAGACGGCCGCGCCGATCAGCCAGCCACGCCACGCGAGTGCCGGCACCTGCGCGACACCGGTCAGCAGCAGCCCGTGCAGGCCGTGCGCGACGAGGCCGAAGCCGCTCCACGTTGCGACGTAGCCGATGCCGACGAGCGCAAGCAGGCGCGTCTGGTCGGGGCGGCTCGCGACGACGCGGGCGAACGCATCGAACAGCGACAGCGTCGTCGGCAGCATCATGGCGAGGATCATCAGGGTCCAGCCGGCCGCGTCGAGCGCGGCCGGCAGCCACAGTGTGCCGCCCGGCAGCGCGCGACAAAGCGCGCTGAACGGCGACGGCAGTGTGCTGTCGCCGTGGTCGAGGTACCGCCCGTACGGACTGCGCGTCCACGCCCACAGGGTGAGCCACGCGAACGCGACGAGACTCGCGAGCACGAGCGGAAACACGCGCCGATGCAGCGACGCAGCCATGACCGTTGGCGTACGATCGCGCTTCACGCGTCGAACAGGAACGTGCTCTGCAGCGCGTTGTGATTCTTCAGATCGACGTCGATGCCGATCGCCGCGTTCTTCGACCGATAGACGGGCGCCTTGCCGACGAACACCGGCGCGCCGGGCACCGTCGAGAACACGGTGTCGGTCAGCGTCGTCTGCGCGCCGCTCGGGCCGAGGTACGGCTCGAGTTCCGCGTGGTAGTCGGTGCCGATCGACAGCGTGCCGCGTGCCCCTTCGACATTGAACGTGATGGGGGCGCGTTCGATCGACACGACCGTGCCGATCAGTTTGGCGAGTTCGGCGAGCGGGCCGCCGGCCTGGCCCGTGTAGACCTTGAGCAGCGCCTGCTCCTGCGCCTCGGACGCCGTGTCGCTGAGATAGATCGCAGCCGTCCAGTTGCCTTGCAGGATGTTGCCCGGCACGCGGCACACGGCGGCGATCGTATTGCCGCCCACGTCGACGCCGTCGACGGCGCCCTTGTCGACATGCCACGCGACGATCGTGTCGCAGACGCCGAAATCCGGATCCTCGCCGATCCAGCACGGGCAAAGTACGCGACAGTTGCAGACCTCGAGCAGACGGCCTTCAAGGTGATAGCTCATGATTCCCTCCAGGGAGCGACGGCGATGGCACGTTGGGCTGGGTGGGGGAAGCTGACAGACGAATCGTCACCCCGCTCGGCGATGCGAACGCGAAATGCGCTGAGGAATGCGCGGAAGCGGAGACGGGATGGATGCGATAGCGCGGGCCTGAAGCGGCGTATCGATTTTCAAGTGTAGGTGTGGAGGGCCGATATGCAAGCCGTCGCAGGCTGCGAGGCCGGCTGACAAGCCAGCGCGCGTGCGCTAGCATCGCGATCGGTGTCGCCGCGAGACGGCGGCGCGATGCGCGTCAGCGCGGCAAGCCCGGCACCGGGTTCCCCGTCTTCAACGAACAACAAGGAGCATCCATGCGTGTCTTGACCGGTCTGCTGTGCTCGCTGGCGCTGGCGGCGAACGTCGCCCATGCGCAGGCGAATTGTGCCGACGCGACGGATCAGGCGGCGATGACGGCATGCGCCGATCGCGCCTACAAGAAATCCGACGGGGAGCTGAACCGGACCTACCAGGCCGTCACCGCACGCCTGCACGAAGCGCGGCCGCTTGCCGACAAACTCGTGAATGCGCAGCGTGCGTGGATCGCGTATCGCGATGCAGAGTGCAACTTCTCCAGCGCGAATGCCGAGGGCGGCAGCGTGTATCCGATGGTCGTGTCGACCTGCCTCGACGATCTGACCAAGGCGCGCACCGAAACGCTGAAAGGCTATCTGTCCTGCGAGGAAGGCGATCTCGCGTGCCCGGTGCCGGCCAAGTAAGCGTCGTGCGCCGCCCCGGCCGGCCGCCTGCCGCGCGGCCGGTGGCGCCCGCCGTCCGCTGCCGGACGTCGTCCGTTACACGTCGTCCGTTACACGTCGTCCGTTTCGTCGAGCAGCTTGTGCCGCATCGCGTAACGTACCAGCGCCGCTTCGTGCGGCATCTGCATCTTTTCCAGGATCCGCGTCTTGTACGTGCTGACCGTCTTCGCGCTCACGCACAGCGCGTTGGCGATCTCGGTCAGCGTCTGGCCGGCGGCGATCCGCCGGAACACGTCGAATTCGCGGTCGGACAGCCGCTGGTGCGGTAGCGTCTCGGCAGGCTCGTTCAGACTCTGCGCGAACTGCTCGGCCATCGCGAGGCTCACGTAGACGCCGCCCGACGCCACCTTCGTGACCGCGCCCACCAGCTCGGCGCTCGCGCTTTCCTTCGTCAGATACCCCGACGCACCGGCGCGGAACGCGCGCACCGCGTATTGCTGCTCCGCGTGCATGGTCAGCACGAGGACGCGCAGCGCGGGCTTCTCGTCCTTGATCTGCTTGATCAGTTCGACGCCGTTGCGGCCCGGCATCGACAGGTCGAGCACGAGCACCTGCGCGGGCGTGGCGCGCACGAGCGCGATCGTCGACGGGCCGTCGCAGGCTTCGCCGGCCACCTCGAATCCGGTGGCGTTCTGGAGGATGTGCCGCAGACCGTCGCGTACGAGCGTATGGTCGTCGGCGATGAGCACCTTGATCATATGATGAGCGTTTCCTGTTGTACGGTACTGAGCGGGAGGGCGACGGTGATCGAGAAACCGCGCGCGAGCGCGGTGTCGATCGTCACGGTGCCGCCCAGCATGTGGGCGCGTTCGCGAATGCCGATCAGGCCGAACGATTTGTCTTCGTGGGCCGAGCCGCCGCGCGCCGAGCCGCGGCCGTTGTCCGCGACGCGCAACACGCAGAAGCCTTCCTCGACGTCGAGCCGCAGCGCGACGCGCGTCGCATCCGCATGGCGCGCGACGTTCGTCAGCGCTTCCTGCACGATCCGGAACAACGTGGTCGCGCCCGCGCTGGTGAACGTGAGGCCGCCCGTTTCGATGTGCCGCTCGACATCGATCCCGTAGCGGTTCGTGAAATCGTTCGCGAGCCATTCGATCGCGGGCACGAGGCCGAGATCGTCGAGCATCACGGGCCGCAGGTCGGCCGCGATGCGCCGCACCGACGCGACCGTCGCGTCGATCAGCCGCCGCATGCCCTGCAGATGCCCGAGCACGCCCTCGTCGGGCGGCGCATGGCGGGGGCCGCGCAACTGCTGCTCGACCACCGACAGATCCATCTTCAGCGCGGTGAGTTGCTGGCCGAGGTCGTCATGCAGTTCGCGCGCAATGCGGGTCTTTTCCTCTTCGCGCACGTTCTGCAGGTTCGCCGACAGTTCGCGCAATTCCTCGCGCGACTGCTTCAGCGCGTTCTCGGCACGCTGCCGCTCGGTGATGTCGCGCAGCATCACGGTGTAGAGCTTGCCCGACGCATCGCGGATCTGCGAGATCGACGCCTCGATCGGGAATTCCTCGCCGTTGGCGCGCAGCCCGAACAGCACCCGCTGGCGGCCCATCTGCCGCTCGGATACGCCCGTCACGCCGAACTGGTCGACGTGCTTCGCGTGCGCGGCGCGGAACCGCTCGGGGATGAAGCGCGACAGCGGCGCACCGATCGCCTCCATCGCGGACACGCCGAACACCTGCTCGGCCATCGGATTGAAGATCACGACCGTCTGCTTTTCGTCGATGGTGATGATCGCTTCCATCGACGAACGGATGATGCCCATCATCCGCGCCTCGTTGAGGATGCCGCGGCTGCTCGCGCCGGAATCGGCGGTGCCGGCGCGGCCGCGCAGCAGCGCATGGATGAGCACGGCGAACGCGATCGACGCGATCAGCCCTGCGGTGAGCACGGTGCCGGCCGCGCGCTGCGCGCCCGTTGCGCTCGGACGGCCGTCCGCGGAATAGGTGAGCGTCAGCATGGTGCCGCCGAAATTCAGCTCGTCGGTGCGCCGCATCAGGTCGGGCGATGCCGACGCCTCGTCGGTCGTCGTTTCGACGCTGACGATCGCGCGCCAATCGCCGCCGGCGGTGATCCAAACGTCGATGCCGCGCTCCGCGTCGAGTGCGCGCTCGATCAGGCGCCGCGGGCTCAACGCTGCGAACAGCACCCCATCGGCGCCGGCTTCGTGCGTACCGGGCGATGTGCCGGCCGCATGCGGCGACGCGGCGGCCGGCAGGAACAGCGTGAAGGTGCGGGCGTCGCGGGACGTGTCGTCGTCGGCCGGGTGGACGCCGAGCGCGATGTCGCCGGTCTGCAGCGCGCGCGCGAGCGGTGCCGCGTCGGACGCGCCGAAGCGCACGACGGGCGAATTCGACGCCGGTGCGCTGAGCGCGGCGGTCGCGAGCGTGCCGGCCGGCATCGGCTTTGCGCCGGCGAGGGCGGTGCGCGTCGCGGGCGCCAGCGGCGCATAGCCGATCTGGCGGACCGGCGAGCGGGCGCTGTCGAGATCGAGCGTGTCCGCATACCGGCGCCATTGCTCGGGCGTCATGCCCGGGACGAGGCTGAACGCGCCGCGCGCGCCTTCGAGCACGGCCACGCCGGATTGCAGCTCGTGGCGGAGCATCGCGGTCACGTGCGACGTGCGGCGTTCGAAACGCGTATGGACGGCGCCTTGCCACTGGTCGCGCACGAGCAGCGCGACGCCGAGCGACAGCGCCGCGCCGGCGCACAGCGTAACGACGCCGGCCGCGAGCGGCTGGCGTAACATGATCTGGAGGCGCGTGGGCCCTCGGGCGTCACGCGTCGGGGTTCCACTTGCGGTCATTCGATGGCCATTCTGTTGTCGGGGGCCGCCCCGTGGCACGGGGGCAGCGCAGCAAAACCGGTCAAAACTCGCACCGGCTGCACGCAACGTCTATTTTCAAGATGAAATTGTGCGCGATTTACACGTTTTTTGTAATGGGGTCACTAGAAATTGCGGCAACTGGCGTGAAGCAGCGGGCACGCCGGCCGCGTTTGACGCGCATCAACGGGCGCGTCGGCACGTGGGGCAGACTGTTCGGCAGGCCAGCCGGCACCGGGCCGGGTGGCGATAACGGGCCGCCGTCGCGCAACGCGCGACGCGTGCCCGGTCGGAGGGACGGACCATGTACAAGCGGATTTTCGTCGGGCTCGATGGCAGCCCGAGTGCGCGTCTCGCGCTGAACGAGGCGATCCGGATCGCGGCGGCGTCCGGCGGTGAAGTCACCTGTGCGTATGTCGTCGAGCATCGACCGCAGCTCGTCGACGTCGATGCGGGCTTCGCGGCCGCGCGCGCCGGCGATGCGGCCGCGACCGATGCCGCGACGCCGGTGCTCGACGATGCGAAAGCGGTGCTCGCGCAGGAGCATGTGCCAGGCACTGTGCGCGCGCTCGACGCATACGGCGAGGATGTCGCCACGGTGCTGATGCGCACGGCGGCCGAAGCCGACGCCGACCTGATCGTGATGGGCACGAGCGGGCGGCACGGCCTGCGCCGGTTGCTGCTCGGCAGTGTCGCCGAATCGCTGCTGCGCGCAGCCGACCGGCCCGTGCTGCTGGTGCGGCACAACGAGCCCGGCGCGTCGGCGGCTGCGTGACGTACGAGGCACGACGCTGACGCATGAGCGGTCGCGCCGGCGACTGTCGCGCGCCCGCGCCGAATGATGGCCTGATGAAACGGAAACGCACGACGCGCCGGTCGACGCACGGCGTGTGAGCGCGGCTGTCGTTTCTGTCGCATCGGCCGGGCGAGGGCGGCACGCCCGATGCGTCTCCACGCGCGCAATCCCGCGCCCGCGGTTGCATCCCGACACGCAGTTCTGGCAGCATCGACCGGTGTCCGCTTGTTCGCCGCGCGCATGGCAGCGGCGATCGACGCAGCGGCATCCGGCGGAATACGGCCGCGTTCGCGATGAGCGAAGCGAGGCCGTGCGCCGGGTGCCCGGTTCCTTACTTTACCGACGTCATCCGCCATGCCGATTTCCGCTACCGACCTGATTCGCCAGTTCGACCTGCAGCCGCATCCCGAAGGCGGCTATTTCCGCGAAACCTACCGTGCGACCGATTCGGTCGTGCGTCCGGCCGACGGTGCGCCACGCGCCGCGTCGACGGCGATCTACTACCTGCTGTGCGACGGCGCGTATTCGTCGTGGCACCGGATCCGTTCCGACGAGGTCTGGCATTTCTACGCGGGCGACCCGATCGAAGTGTGGGTGCTCGACGATCGCGACGGATTGACGATCCACCGGCTCGGCAATCCGCTCACGCATCCGGGCACCGTGTTCCAGGCGGTCGTGCGGGCCGGGAGCTGGTTCGGCGCGCGCTGCGCGGCGCCGGAGCACGTTGCGCTCGTCGGCTGCACGGTGGCGCCCGGCTTCGAGTTCGCGGAATTCGAACTGGCCGACGCGGCCGCGCTGGCCGCCGCGTTTCCCGACTACGCGGAATACGTCGTGCAGCTTGCTCAGCGCACGGACATGTGACCGTCACGGTGGTGCAGCCTAATGGCGCGAAGCCCGTGCCGATGGCGCGTGTTCCGCGCGATCGCGGCCAAACCCGTTTAGAATGCCGTGATGCATCAGGTCGGTTGCGGACGTGCCGCGGCGGCCGGTGCCCAGCCGTACCGACGGTCCCCGTCGCGCGGCTGGATGCCTTCCAGGAGCGCCGCCGTGTGGCACTTTCCCATCGCTATTCCATCGTCGCTCGGCCCATGGGCCGTGTTCGCGAGCGTGTTGATCACGCAGCTCGGTGTGCCGGTGCCGGCCGTGCCGATGCTGATTCTCGGCGGCACGATGGCGGCAATGGGGCAGGCGTCCTGGGTCAGCATGTTCGCGGCGGCGATCGGCGCGACGATGCTGGCCGATTCGCTGTGGTTCTTCATGGGCCGCACGCGTGGCCGGCGCCTGTTGAACGGCCTCGTGCGCTTCTCGCTGTCGCTCGACACGACGCTGCGTTTCGCGCGTAACGTATTCGAAAGATACGGCGCACCGTTGCTCGTGCTGTCCAAATTCCTGCCGGGCCTTGGCCTCGTGTCGGCGCCGCTGCTCGGTACGACCGCGATCGGCGTCGGCGTGTTCCTGTTCTGGGATCTGGCCGGCGCGTCACTGTGGGCCGCGTTCTGGCTGATCGGCGGCGCGGCCATTCACGATCAGATCGTCCAGTTCGTGCTGTGGGTGCGTGCGAGCGGCGGCACGATCCTCGATGCGTTCCTTGCGATCTTCATCACGTTCCTGCTGTACCGCTGGGTGCGACGCGTGCAGTTCCGCCGCTATCTCGCGCAGGTTCGCATCTCGCCGCCGCAACTCGTCGAGATGATGACGTCGGACGAGCCGCCGCTGATCTTCGATGCGCGGCCGAAAGCGATTCGCGAGCGCGAACCGTACCGGATCGCCGGCGCGGTGCCGGTCGATCTCGATTCACCCGATCTGCTCGACCCGGAATTGCTGAAACGGCCGATCGTCGTCTATTGCGTGTGCCCGAATGAGGCCACCGCGAAGCGCCTGATCGCGAAAATGCAGCGCAAGAAGATGATCCACAACATCCGCGCGCTGAAGGGCGGGCTCGATGCTTGGGAGAAGCACGGCTTCCCGGTCGAGCCGATGCCGGCCGATCTCGATGCGTCGCGGTATTTCGTGCGTCCTGAACACGGCGCGCTCGAAGGCGAATATACGGTGCGCGCGACGCTGTCCAAGTAAATCCGCGCGCGGCATACGCGCGCATTCGGCGCATTCGAATTCCGCCGCCTGTTTCACCCGCCGCGATTTTTCCAAAATCGACTGGCGTGAAACCGCTGATCCTCCATATAATCCCGCCTGCATATTGCGTGCGCATGATTGCGCACATTCGAGGCGTGTTCGTTCGCGCCGAAAGCGATTGATCCCGTCGCCGTCCGTCACGCGCACAGCCGCGTCACACGGGCCGCACGGGCGTATTCCGTGAAAGGCCCGATCCGTTTTCTGGATTGTTCCGGAAAATACGGATAATCCGCGGCGATTCCATTCGGATTGACGCAGTATCCGTGTCGTTTCTCGTCTGGAAAACGACGGCGGAGATTATTTCGTTTTCGGCATGCCGGTATCGGCATGAACGGTCGCGCATTGACATCGACAATGACGGCGGCCCGTTCGCGGCTGCCAGGAGACGGACTTGAAACAACCAGAAGACCAGTTGCACCGTGGGCTGGAAGAGCGGCACATCAACCTGATGGCGCTCGGCGCGACGATCGGCGTCGGCCTGTTCCTCGGCTCGGCCACTGCGATCCGCGTCGCCGGCCCGGCCATCCTGCTGACCTACCTGCTGGGCGGCATCGCGATTTTCCTGATCATGCGCGCACTCGGCGAGATGGCGATCGCCAATCCGGTCGCCGGCGCGTTCAGCCGCTACGCACGCGATTACCTCGGCCCGCTCGCCGGCTACCTGACCGGATGGACCTACTGGTTCGTGTGGATCGTCACCTGCATGGCGGAAATCACGGCGGTCGGCGTCTACATGCACATGTGGTTCCCCGGCGTACCGAACTGGATCTGGGCACTCGCGGCGCTCATGGCGATGGGCTCGGTGAACTTCATCGCGGTCAAGCTCTACGGTGAATTCGAGTTCTGGTTCGCGCTGATCAAGATCGTCACGATCGTGCTGATGATCATCGGCGGCGGGTTGATGATCGCGTTCGGCATCGGCAACGGCGGTGTCGCGATCGGCCTCTCGAACCTGTGGGCGCATGGCGGCTTCATGCCGAACGGCATCAACGGCGTGATCGCCGCGTTGCCGATCGTGATGTTCGCGTATCTCGGCGTCGAGATGCTCGGCCTCACCGCCGGCGAGGCGCGCAACCCGGAGAAGTCGCTGACGAAGGCCGTGAATTCGGTGTTCTGGCGCGTGCTGATTTTCTACATCGGCGCGCTGTTCGTGATCATGTCTCTGTATCCGTGGGACCAGATCGGCACGCAGGGCAGCCCGTTCGTGATGACGTTCTCGCGACTCGGCATCCCGGCTGCCGCCGGCATCATCAACTTCGTCGTGCTGACCGCGGCGCTGTCGTCGTGCAACAGCGGCCTGTTCAGCACTGCGCGGATGCTCTATAACCTCGCGCAGCAGGGCCAGGCGCCGAGCAAGCTCGGCAAGGTCAATCGCAACGGCGTGCCGGTGTATGGCGTGATCGTGTCGGTCGCGCTGCTGCTGATCGGCGTGCTGCTCAACTATCTCGCGCCGCAGCACGTGTTCACGTGGCTCACGTCGGTGTCGACGTTCGGCGCAATCTGGACGTGGTGCGTGATCCTGATCGCGCAGATGCGCTTTCGCCGCACGCTGTCGGCCGACAAGATCGCGCGCCTGCCGATTCGCGTGCCGTTCTATCCGCTCGGTTCGTTCGTCGCGCTCGGCTTTCTCGTGCTGGTCGTCGTGCTGATGGCGTTCACGCCCGACACGCGCGTCGCGCTCGTGATCGGGCCGGTATGGATCGTGCTGCTCGGCATCACGTATGCGTTGTTCTACGCGAACCGTCCGGCGGCATCGGTGCCGACGAAGTCGTAAGCGGCACGGGCAGGCACCGCGCGACCCTTGATCGCGATCATGCGCACGCGGGCCGGACGTTCTATGCTGAACGCATCGATTGTCCGCGCTTCGCGTGGCATTCTGCCGATTCCCGCGACCGCGGCGGCTGTCCGGCCGCCGCGCGCCGCTTCCGCGCGAAGCTCCCGTCGTCGTTCCGCGACGACGCGCACGCACGGAGACCTTCGCCATGCAGCCTGACCAGCCCATCCCGACGCCTGCGCGAATCGCGCTGGCCGTCGATCCGACGCCCGAATCGCTGTCCGCCGCGCGCTATGCGCGCACGCTGTTGCGTCCCGGCATGCGATTGCGCATCGTCTGCGCCATCGACAACCCGCGCCTCGTCTTGCCCGACATCCCGCGCATCGACGCGCTGCTGACGTCCGCGCGCGAGGACATGATGCGCGAAGCGCAAGCCACCGGCGAACGGATCGCCGCATTGTTCGCCGACAGCGGCATCGAGGTCGAGCAGGCCATCATCGACACGTCGGTGACGGGCGGCACGGTGGCCGATGCACTGGTGAGCGATACGTCGGCGTGGCGCGCGGACGTGTTGGTGGTCGGCGCGAATCCGCATCATGGGCTGCTGCGCCTGGTCGAAGGCGCGATGTCCGACACGCTGACGACGCGCGCGCGCTGCGCGCTGCTGATCGTGCCGGCCGCCTATGCGCGACCGTCGGACGGCGGCCTGCAGCGGCTGATGTTCGCGGTCGACGGCAGCGAGCCGGCGCTAAACGCGGTGCGCGTCGGGCTCGGCTTCGCGGCGCCGACGACGTTGCTGTACGCGGCCTACGTGATCGATCGCGCGGTTCGTCTGACGGATATCGTGCCGGTGCGCGCGCTCGAGGATGCCTATCGCGCGGAGGGCGAGGATGCGCTCGCGAAGATCGGCCCGCTGTTCCATGCGACCGGGAACCCGACCAAGCGCGGTGTCGTCGAAACCCGGCCGACCAGCGACGACGTGGCCCATGCGTTGATGCGCGACGCCGTGCACTGGCGTGCCGAGCTGCTGGTGGTCGGCACGCACGGCCGGCGTGGCATCGCCGCCTGGCTGATCGGCAGCGTCGCGCGCCGCGTGGCGCATCTCGCCCAGGTGCCCGTGTTGCTCGTGCGCGGTGCCGAGTAAATCGCGCGGTGTCACGAACGAAGCGGGCTTGGGTTGATCTGCATCAGAAACGGCACGCGTATCGCGTGAGACCTTGATGGAACATCCGGCCACGTGGCCGGTCTGTCGTGGATCTACCGCGCAGCGACGCAGCCACGCGAGCGTCACGGCGTGCGCTCGGCGGCGCATTCGCCGTCGTCACATCATTTTCCGGAGCCGCGACGTGCATGGCACGGCGCGTCATCCGACCGAGAACTCTCTGGCACGAGGGTAGGCAGCCGACGGCTGCCTTGGAGGACGGGCGGGGTGCAAGTCACCCCGTCCGCTTTCCGCGTTCGTGTTGTCGTTGGCCCCGTCTGGATTGCTTTCCCCGCAGGAATCGTTGTCATGGCGGCCGTGTGGAACGGCGCATCACGATGCGTGATGGCGTGCGGTCGCGCCAATGCGGATCGGTGATGATCGCGGCAGGCGCGCCGCCGCCATACAGGCACGGCGTGCAGCAGGCGCTGCCGAGGTGGCGCGGTGCACAGCCGGCGCACGGCCCCGTGCCGTGCCGGCTGCCTGCACGCTCAAGGGGTGCGAAGCATCGACCGCAGGTCGTGCCGGCGGCCCGCGCCGCGGCACACCCGCGGCCGCTGGCGCGCGACATGCAGCGGCGCGCACGCGCTGCACGTGCGGTTGCGCAGGCGGTTTGCATGCGGCCAGCCGGGGCGCGCCTTGCGGCGCGGCTCCGCAACGGCCGCCGCGTCGGAGGCGGCCCGCGCGCAGAGTGCCGCGGCGAACCGTTGCAACGCGAGGACCGAGCCCGCGACGCTCTGGTACTTCTCGCGGCCGATCTGCCCGTCGAGCGTGACGAGCAACCCGGCTTCGCGTGCGAGCGCAAGCAAGGTGTCGATATTGTCGGACGGACGGTTGCCGGCCGGCACGGCACGGGCGGGCAGGGCGCGCGCGTTGCCCGACGCGCGCCGCTGGCCGTCCCGGCCCGGTAAGTTGCGATGTCCCATGGTTGGTCTCCTGCGCCAGGCCCCGCATGCCGGCTCGATGGCCGGCTGAGCGATTGCCCGTATGAACGTTTCGTCCATGTCATCAGTATCGTGTGGCGCCCGAGCGCTGCCAAGCAGCGCGCGCTGAAGTCGCTGTCAGGGATTGCGCGGGGCGTATCGGAATCCGCTGACACGCAGTGCGACCGATCGGCCGTCCCGGCGACGATCCGGCGCGTTCGTTCCGACGAATGGGCGGGGCGTGGTGGCGGTCGCTTGACGCATGATTTCGGCCGGTCTAACTTCGTCACTGCATCGGCGTCGAGCGGCCTCCATCGTTTGCCCGCCACCGGTGCCGCGCCTCGGGGTGGCGTGGCAGGGCTTCCAGTCTCGTTCGCGGGCAGTTCGCGCCGCGAATCTTGCGCGGCCGGTTCAGGGACGAATCGGCGCGGCGGCACGCAACGTGCTGTTGATCGCGCGCAAACACGCGCCGGCGCATCGCACGCCGCGCTGCCGTTCAGTCTTTAAGCTTCCGGTATCTACTTCTTTTCGTTCCTCGACCGTCAGGAGTCCGTCGATGTCCAAGGACAATTTGCTCGATTCACTCAAGGAAGCCGCCAAACAGCGCGCGATCGGTTCGGATCAGTTGCGTGCGATGCTCGACGACGAAGTGCGCGTCTTGTCGTCCGACGCGCGGGTGCACGACTACATCCACGTGTTCGCGATCCGGCACCTGCGCGAACGGATGCGCCAGCAGGACGATTTCGACCACGACACGCGGGCCGACGGGTCGCCCACGGAATCCGATCCGCGTCCGAGCCACCGCCTGTGACGGGCACGCGCCGCGGTTGACGCCGCGGACGTGACGCGCTTCGCCGCCAGGCCAGGGCCGGATCCTGATCGACATGCAGGCATCCGTCGACAGCGAACCGGCCTGTTCCCATTCCCTTTCGATTGCCGTGCGCAAGATCGCCGGCACCGTCGTCGCATCCGGCGACGGCGTGTGCGCGCGGTGCCGACCGGGTGCGGCGATCCCGGCGCCCTCCTGAAAACCGACGTTGCGTTTCGTCATACGTTTCACTGAATTGTCACGGCGGCCTCAAGTAAGCGGCGCGATTGCCGTTTACCCGGTGAATTCGTCCACCGGGCGTTCGCGCTCCCTTACCGAGTCGTTGCCATGTTCTCGTCCATCCGCGCCCGCATCCTCGCCGCGTGCGTCTCCATCGTCGTATTCGCGCTCGTCGCCACCACGCTCATCAACTATTTCATCGCGCGTTCGTACAACGACGACGCGATCGATCGCAACCTGACCTCCGTCGCAAGCGGCCACGTGGTCGGGATCGCCGACTGGGTCGCCACCCGGAGCCGGATGATCGCGTCGCTGCAGGATGCCGCGCTGACTCCCGATCCGCTGCCGGTGTTCAAGCAGATGGCCACGGCCGGCGGCTTCACGAACGTCTACGCGGGCTATGCCGACAAGGCGTTCCACTTCTCCGACCCGACCGGCATCCCGCCCGACTACGATCCGACCGGCCGCCCGTGGTACAAGCAGGCCGCGCAGGCCGGCAAGCCGGTCGTCACGCCGCCTTACGTCGACGCCGGCACGGGCAACCTCGTCGTCACGTTCGCGGTACCGATCCTGCGCGACGGCGCCCTGAAAGGCGTCGTCGCCGCGGACGTGTCGATGGACACCGTGATCGCGAACGTGAAGTCGATCCACCCGACGCCCGCGAGCTTCGGGATGTTGATCGACAGCAACGGCCACGTGGTTGCGCACCCGGACCCGAAGCTCACGCTGAAGCCGGTCGCCGACGTGTCGGCCGAACTCGGCGCGACGAACGGCGCGACGATCGCGGCCGCGACCGCGCCCGTCGAGGTGAGCGTCGGCGGCGACGCGAAGCTGGTGCGCGCGCGCCCCGTGCCGGGCACCGACTGGTACGCGCTGGTGCTGCTCGACAAGAGCGAAGCGACGGCCGGCATGCGCTCGCTGCTGACCGCGTCGCTGATCACGCTGCTCGTGATCGTCGCCGTCGCGTCGCTGATCATCGGCGCGATCACCGCGACCGCGTTCCGCCGCCTGTCGCAAGTGCGCCAGGCGATGGCCGCGATCGGCTCGGGCGCCGGCGACCTGACGCAGCGCCTGCCGGCTGACGGCCGCGACGAAGTGGCCGACATCGCACGCTCGTTCAACAGCTTCGTCGACAAGCTGAACGACGTGATGCGCCAGATCCGTGATGCGAGCGAATCGGTGCGCACGGCCGCGAACGAGATCGCGGCGGGCAACCAGGATCTGTCGTCGCGCACCGAATCGGCGGCGGCGAGCCTCGAGGAAACGGCGGCATCGATGGAAGAGATCACCGCGACCGTCGGCCAGTCGGCAGCGGCGGCCGGCCAGGCCGACGAACGCGCGGCGGCCGCGTCGCGGATCGCGTCGCATGGTGGCGTGGTCGTGTCGGACGTCGTCGCGACGATGGAGAAGATCGAGGAAGCATCGGGCCGGATCGGCGACATCATCGGCGTGATCGACGGGATTGCGTTCCAGACCAACATCCTCGCACTGAACGCGGCCGTCGAAGCGGCGCGCGCGGGTGAGCAGGGCCGCGGCTTCGCGGTGGTCGCGCAGGAGGTGCGCAGCCTCGCGCAACGCAGTGCGCAGGCCGCGCGCGAAGTGAAGGTGCTGGTCGAATCGACGGTTGCGAGCGTGTCGGCCGGGTCCGGGCAGGTGCGTCAGGCCGGCGATACGATGCGCGAGATCGTCTCCAACGTGTCGAACGTGACGACGATCATCTCCGAGATCACGCACGCGGCGAACGAGCAGACGCGCGGCATCCAGGAAGTGAATCGCGCGGTCACGCAGCTCGACGAAATGGTGCAGCAGAACGCGGCGCTCGTCGAACAGTCGACCGCTGCCGCGACCGCGCTGCAGTCGCAGGCGAACGCGCTGGCGACGACGGTCGGGCGCTTCAAGGTCGCGTAACGCGGCGCGCGGGAAGCGCGGCCGCACCGCTCAGGAGCGGCCGCCGTCGCGCATCAGCGCGAGCCGGTTGTAGAGCGTTTTCAGGCTGATTCCGAGCGCTTTCGCGGTGCGTGGCTTGTTGCCATCGAAGTGGCGCAGCGTCGCCGCGATGAAGCGCTGCTGCGCATGGTGCAAGGTCGCGCCGAGCGGCAGCGCCATCGTGTTCTCCGACAGGCGCTCGGGCGGCAACGCCGGCTTCGGCAGCGTGACGTCGATACCCTCGTCCGCCAGGATGTACGCGCGCTCGATCGTGTTGTGCAGCTCGCGTACGTTGCCGGGCCACGAATACGCGCGCAACGCGGCGATCGCTGCTTCGGTCAGCCGCTTGTGCAAGTGATGCCGCGTGTTGAGCGCGTCGACGAATTCCAGCGCGATCGTCTCGATGTCGCCGTCGCGCTGGCGCAGCGGTGGCACGTACAGCGCAAACGCGGCGAGGCGGTAGAACAGGTCCTCCCGCAGCCGGCCGTCGCGCACGGCTTCGGCCGGGTTGTGGCGCGTGGCCGACACGATGCGCACGTCGAGCGGAATCGCGTCGGTGCCGCCCACCCGGACGATCGCATTCGATTCGATCGCCCGCAGCAGTTTCACCTGCAGCGGTGCAGGCATTTCCGCGATCTCGTCGAGCAGCAGCGTGCCGCCGCGCGCGACTTCGAAGAAACCTTCCCGCTGCGCAATCGCACCGGTGAAACTGCCTTTCTCGTGCCCGAACAACTGCGATTCCGCGATATCGGGCGGAATCGCGCCGCAATTCACGGGGACGAACGGGCCATCCCGCCGGGCACTGAGATCGTGCAACCGGCGCGCGACGATATCCTTGCCGACCCCGCTTTCGCCGGCAATCATCACGCTCGCGCGGGTCGGCGCGATTTTTTCGATGCGGCCGAGCAGCGTGCGCATCGCGGACGACCGGCCTGACAGCCGGCGGCCGTCTGCGCGCTGCTTCGAACGGTTGGCGGTTTCTCCCATCGGTGTTGGCGGGCCGTTTTGAAAATCGGCACCACGCGTTCCGTTGATTGCAATATTTATCATCGACAGCGAAACGACCGTAAAGGTGCCGCGGAATAGAAATTTCCAATGTGCGCGGCGAGGGCGGAAGAAACAGGCCATCGATTCCTGACACGAATCGCGGCACTTCCGGGCCATCCTGGGTCGTATCGGTGCTTTTTTACAGCATTTCGATAAAAAGGCCGGTCGCGGCCATGATGCGCCGATGCGGCCCGTGACACCGGTCGGTGCCCGACCGGCCGCCGCCCCCGTACTTGGGGCCGCCAGGCAGCCAGGTAACCGGCACGGCGTGCCATCGGCCATCCACGGCCGGAATCGGGTATGCCACTTGCGGATGCCATCACGCTCGCCCGGCACGCTCGACGGCAGGCCTGCTGCCGACCAGCGGCATGACACCGTGCGACGGGAGCCGGCGCGACGCAAGGATGCAATGAGAACCCTGACCCGTGAGCTGTTACGGCAGGGTGCATGGGTGGTGCTGGCCGTCGGGCTGGCGTCCGCGCTGCAGGCGTGGGCGGTTCGCGTCGTCGGCGAGCATGCGCCATTTGCGCCGCTGCCTTTCTATGTCGGCGTGGCGGCTGCGGCATGGCTGACGTCGTTCGGCGGCGGCCTGGCCGCGGCGGCCGCGAGCGTGGCCGTGATCGGCGTGTTGTGGTGGCGCGATGCGCCGCTGGCCACGCTGCTCGCGCAGGCCGGCGCATTCATCGCGATCAGCTTCGTCGAATGCGTGCTCGTGATGGCCGTGAAGCCGTTGCTCGCGAACGATCGTCTGCGCGAACCCGATGACGACGGCGACGCCGCTGCGCGCGAGCCGGCGCCTGCCGCCCGCGTCCCCGTTCCCGTCCCTGACGACGGCCTGCTGCGCCGCGTGGTCGATGCGTCGCCCGACGCGATCGTCGGGGTCGATGCCGCACGCCGGATCACGAGCTGGAATCCGGCCGCGCGACGGATCTTCGGCATCGACGCGGCGCAGGCCACCGGGCGCGATATCACCGCGATGATCGCGCCGCGCTGGTTGCGGCGGCATCCGGTGCCCGCATCGTTCGCGAACCTGCATGCACTGGTCGGGCCGCTCGACGTGCTGTGCATACGGCGCGATGGCAGCCGTTTTCGTGCAACCTTCGCCGCGTCGCCGATCGTCGATGCGCAGGGCCACTGCACGGGCCTGTCGATGACATTGCGCGAAGCGCGCGAACGCCGTCGTGGCGAGCGGCGCAACATGCGCTCGCTGCGCGGCGCGCGCGACGCTCGTGCCCAGGCGGACACGTCGAACCGGCTGAAGGACGAGCTGCTGGCGACGGTGTCGCACGAACTGCGCACGCCGCTGAACGTGATCTACGGCTGGGTCGAGGTACTGCGCAACGTCGATGGCCAGGGGCTCGCGCAACAGGCGGTCGATGCGATCGATCGCAGCGCGCGGTCGCTGTCGCACATGGTGGCCGACCTGCTCGACGCGTCGGCGCTCGCAACGGGCCGCTTGCGCCTCGAGCGCGTGCCGGTCGATCTCGTGCGGGTCGTGCGCGACGCCACGCGTGAACTCGACGCGACCGCACAGGCGAGTGGGCTCGAACTGTCGACCGAATGCGAGATGCCGACCTGCGTGATTCCGGCGGACCGCGAGCGCGTGCGTCAGGTCCTGTCGAACCTGTTGTCGAACGCGATCAAGTTCACGCCGCCGGGCGGCCGCATCGTCGTGTCGCTGACCCGTGCCGGCGAGCGCGTGCGGCTGTCGGTCGCCGATACCGGGCAGGGGATTGCGCCGGAATACCTGCCTCATCTGTTCGAGACGTTCAGCCGGCCCGAACGCGCATTCGCGTCGCCGAAGCGCGGCCTCGGGCTCGGCCTGTCGATCGTGCGCAACATCGCGCAACTGCATGGCGGCGAGGTCGTCGCGACGAGTGCCGGCACCGGGCGCGGGACGACCGTGACGGTCACGCTGCCGGCAGGCTGGGACGCCGCCGATCCGGCCGAGAACCTGTTGCACGCGGGGGGCACGCCGGACACGGTGGCGCTCGACGGCCAGCGCGTGCTCGTCGTCGACGACGATGCGACATCGCGTGCGAGCCTTGCCGCGGCACTCGAAACGATGGGCGCACAGGTGTCGACCGCGCAATCGGGGCACGACGCGCTCGATGTGGTGGAACGGCAAGCGCCGAACGTCGTGCTGTCGGATCTCGCGATGCCGGACGGCGATGGCTTCTGGCTGCTCGACCGCATCCGCCATTTGCCGGGCGGCAGCGGGCATCTGCCCGTCATCGCGGTCACCGCGCACGCCGGCAACGCCGACCGGCATCGCGTGATGGCCGCCGGCTTCGACGCGTATCTGTGCAAGCCGGTGGACATGCCGACGCTGGCGAGCGTGATTGCCGATGTCGCACCCGACGCCGAGCACGGTCGGCACACCCGCGGCCGGTAGCCGCCGGCGCGGACGCTCGCCCGGTCAGCCACGAGGCAAGGAGGCACGATGGACGCAACGGAAAGCACGTGGCACGACGGTGCGTCGAGCACCGTTTCGCCTTCCTCGATCAGCCAGTATGGCGAACTGCCGTAGTACGCATGCAGTGCCTCGGCCCAGTCCGGATCGGCCATGGCCGGCCAGCGGTTCCGGTCGAAGCCGGGGGCTTCGCGCACGCGTTCGGTGGCGACCGGCAGCACGAAGCATTTGCGCCCGACGTCGAGCACGAGCACGTTCCACGGCACGGCGAGCAGCTTGTCGCCGCTCCCCGGCACGCCGCGCGACGGATGCCGCCGACGATGCGCGTGTCGGCGCGCGACGGTCTGTCCGTTGTCATCGAACACCTCCTGGTCGAAGCGGCACCCCGGGGCGGGCCACGCGGCATGAACGGGCGCCGGTCAGCGCCGGCGCGGCAGCGACACGTCCTCGAGCGTATTGGCCAGCTCGTCGCGCTCGGGGCCGCCCGCGCGTGTCGCGATGTCGCCGAGCGACACGATGCCGACCAGCCGCCGGTTGCGGTCGAGCACCGGCAATCGATGCAACTGCGCGTCGGCCATCCGCTGCTGGACGTCGCCGACGCCGTCGTCCTCGACACACCATTGCACGGGCGTGGACGCGACCGCCTTGACGGGCGTATCGGACGCATGACCGTGCGATAGTCCGCGCACGGCGAGGTCGCGATCGGTCACGATCGCGACGAGTTCGGTGCCGTCGCAAATGGGCAGCACGCCGATATCGAAGCGCCGCATCAGTTCGGCCGCATGGCGAATCGTGTCGGTCGGCGCGACGCACACCACGTCGCGCGACATGATCTCGGTGACGCGATACATGAACGTCTCCTTCGTGAGCGAGACGATGAGGAAGCAGACGGCGTGCCGCGCGCATGCCGCCCACGCCGGGGCGCGACCGCCAGGCGACGGAGAAATTTGCCAGCCCGCTTGTACATCTTCCACGGCGGCAGCCGTGAACGGGCGGGGCGGAACGTCAGTGGCCGATGCCCGTCATCGCGACGATCGCGAGCACCACTGCGCTTTCGATCGCCGCCAGCGCAGCGACGCCGGCGGCGCCGCTGATTTCATGCCATCTGCGTTCAAGGCGTTTCATCAGATCAACTCCGGATTGCTCCGGCGCGCCGCTGCGCCGCCGCGCAGCGCGGGCCGGGTGCCACCGTCAGCCGTGATCGGGGGGCGGGGAAGGAACGTGCGGCGCGCGGCGTTCGTGCTTGCCGGACGGCTTGGCAGGATCGATACGGGTCGCGCCGCCAACGGCGGGCGGGTCGCTGGCCGGAAACGTCTCCTCGAGTCCCTCGTCGATGCGTTCCTCCGTCTTGTCTTTGGACGGCGGGCGCGACGTGGCGAGCCAGAGCAGTCCGGCAGCCGGTGACACGGCGTCGTGGCGGCCGGGGGCGTGAACGGTCATGGTCGAACCTCCTTGGTCATGGATGCGGGCGCAAGCGCCATGCCTGCGCGGGCCGACGGCACGACGCTTGCGCGTCGGCGGAACCGGACGGGGCGCGGCGCAGCCACGCGCGCCGTCGGCGTGGACGAGAGGACATCGTGATGAATGCATCCAAGAAAAGGATACGTTACGACGCGAACGTATGCGGCGGCGATTTCTCCCATGTGCGCGAACGTTTCGACACGTGGAAGCGCGAATCGCTGGTCTATCGGCCCGAGCGGCGCATGTTCGACGGCAAGGACGAGGTACGCGAACTGAACGACACCGTCTACGACGGCCCCGAGCGCGCGCAGCGGGCGCTCGTCGCGCAATGCACGCCGTCCGACCGGTGCGCGCTCGCGGTGCGGCTGATCGCGGAGGGGCGCGCGATGTGGCTGGTGATGGCGGCCTACGACGACTGAGCGCACCGCACCGCAGCGCCCGACCGGAGCGGGCAACCGGAGGAAAACGGCGCGGCAGCGGGCACGCCGCTTGCGCGCGGTGCCAGCGCCATCGAGATGCGCGCGCCGTCGCGCAGGAGAGACATGAAGACGCCATTCACGCTGCACCGCCCCGAGCCGACAACGCCCGACGTCGACCCGGATCCGCCGCCGCCCGGGCACGACGATCCCGTCGATCCGCCGGTACCCGACGGGCTGCCGCAGGGCGACCCACCGTCGCACCCGCCGCCGATGCGGATGCCGGGAGGTAGCGGTGCGCCACAACCGGCCGCGCGAAACCTGAAAAAAGGAGGACCCTCATGGACATTCACGTGCAATCGCCAGACAAGCGCGCGATCGCTCAGGTGCTGGGCCGCTATTTCGAATCGCGCTCGTTGCGCTATCACATCGAGGAATTGCCGGGCGGCGTGCTGCAGATCGGTTTTCGCGCCAGCGGCCACCCGGTCGCCGTCACCGTGTCGTTCGACGATGCCGCGTACGACACCTATACGCACTGGGATGCGAGCCAGAAGCAGCTCGCGCTCGGAAGGCTTGCCGATGGCTTCTCGCGGATGATGTCGACACGCAGCCCGGCCGCGCTGGCCGGCGACTATCACGTCGAGCGCTTCTGATTCCACCACGCTTCACCGGTCGGTGCCGGCCTACGGCAAAGTGCCCGCGCGTAGCGGGCGCTTTGCGTCTGCGCGCGTGTCGCGTAGGATGTCCGTTAATTCAGCGCACGCTACGTTCGCGCCGCAGGCTGCCAGCCGCTGCAGCCGAAGAGGCGCGATGCGCTTTCCTTCAGGTTCGATTCGCGCAACCGACGGGGACCGCCTTGATGACTGCTGCTCGCCCTTTGCTGTCGCCCGGCGCACGCCGGTTCGTTTCCGGTGTGTCGGCCTTTGCGGCGCTCGCCGCGGCCGGTGCCCGCGACGCGTCGGCCCAGACGCCTTCGCCGCTCGGCGAATGGCAATACTCGGCGGGTGTGCCGCTCGAAAAACTGTACGACCCGAACATCTCCACCTGGGATATCAGCGTGGGGGCCGCAATGACGCTGCAGCCGCGCTATGCGGGCTCCGATCGCTATCGCGTGATGGGCGGCCCGAATCTCGACATCCGCTATCGCGACCTGTTCTTCCTGTCGACGGGCGAGGGGCTCGGTGCGAACGTGCTGCGCGGGCCGAACTGGCGCGTGAGCCTGTCGGTCGGTTACGACCTCGGGCGCCGTTCGGCCGACGATACCGAACACCTGAACGGCCTCGACAACATCAACGCGGCACCGGTGATGAAACTGGCGGCCGATTACGTGATCTCGAAGGAATTTCCGCTCGTGCTGCGCGCGGATATCCGGCGCAGCCTCGGCGGCTCGAATGGCTGGGTCGGCGATTTCTCCGCGTACATGCCGCTGCCGGGCAGCAACGAGCATTTCTTCTGGTTCGCGGGGCCGACCGTGTCGTTCGCCGATTCGCGCTACATGAACAGCTGGTTCGGCGTGAACCAGGGCGCCGCCGCGCGTTCCGGGCTGCCGGCCTATTCGTCGGGGGCCGGGCTCAAGTCGTTCGGCGCGGGCGTGACGATGGCCTGGTTCGTGAACAAGCACTGGTTCGTCACGATCGACGGCGCGATCGAGCAGCTCGTCGGCCGCGCCGCGCGTAGCCCGATCACGCAGCAGTCGACCAACGGCGTGTTCGACATGTCGGTGAATTACCAGTTCTGACGGCGGCCGGGCAGCAGGGCGCGACGATACGGGGTGGGGCATCTGCCGGCACATTTGATATGATTCCGACCTGTACAAATGTACAGTGAACAATCCCCGTGACGCCTGCTTCGCCGACGCCCCCGGCGTTTTACTACCTGACCAATTTCGAACGCGCGCTGGCCTGGCTCGGCGAGCGTTACGACGATCTGTTCGACGCGCACGAGTACGCGTTCGTCCGGCAGTTCGCGACGCTGCCGCAGGCGTCGCGCGCGCTGCTCGTGCGGATGCTGATGCGCAACGGGGCCGACTTCCGCGCCAGCAAGCTCGTGTACGACGAAATCGGCTGCACGCTCGACGCGGCCGCGCCGCTCGTCGAACTCGGCTGGGTCGATCCGGCGCCCGCGCTGACGCTCGACGAACTGTTCGCGCTATCGACCAAGGCCGATCTGCTGCGCATCTTCCCGGCACTCGCCGCGCATGCGGGCGAGCGCAAGCCCGAATGGCTCGAACGGCTGCGGCCCGAGCACGACGTCGCGCAACCGCTCGACGCGTGGTGCGCGCAGGCCGGCGACCGCGTGCTGCGCGTGACGGTGGGCGCGCTGTGCGACCGGCTGCGCCTGATGTTCTTCGGCAATCTCCATCAGGACTGGAGCGAGTTCGTGCTCGCCGATCTCGGCGTGTTCCAGTACGAAAGCGTGCCGATCGCACCGTCGTCCCGTGCGTTCCAGCAGCGAGGCGACGTCGACGCGTATCTCGCGCTGCAGATGTGCCGCGATGCGCTCGACGCATGGCCCGACGATCTGCCGTTCGACGACCTGATGCGCGCGATCGACGCGGTCGGCTGCGGGCAGCCGTGGCTCGCGACGCGTCGCGCGAAGCTGCTGTTCGCGCTCGGGCAGACTTGCGAGCGCCGGGCCGACTGGACTGCCGCGCTCGACGCGTATGCGCGCAGCGCATGGCCCGGCAGCCGCCATCGGCGCATCCGCGTGCTCGAACGCTGCGGGCGTGACGACCACGCGCTCGCGCTGGCGCTCGATGCGCGCCGCGGCTTCGAGAGCGACGAGGAACGCCAGCGTGTCGAGCGCATGCTGCCGCGCCTGCAGCGGCGGCTCGGCCAGCGCGTCGAACGTGCGGCCGCCGCCGCGGACGTACCGCGCGAAACGCTCGTGCTGGCGCGCCCCGATGCGTTCGTCAGCGTCGAATTCGCGGTGCGCGACCATCTCGCGCAAGCGGCTTCGCCGGTTCATTACGTCGAAAACACACTGATCAATTCGTTGTTCGGGTTGCTGTGCTGGGAACCGGTGTTCGCGGCGGTGCCCGGTGCGTTTTTCCACCCGTTCCAACGCGGCCCGGCCGACCTGCACGCGCCCGATTTCGCCGCGCGCCGGGCAGACGCGTTCGCCGCGTGTTTCGCGCAACTCGATTCGGGCGCCTATCGCGACACGATTCGCCGGCATTTCGCGACGAAGGCGGGGCTGCAATCGCCGTTCGTGTTCTGGGGCGTGCTGAGCGACGAACTGCTCGACGAGGCGCTCGCGTGCCTGCCGGCCGAGCACTTGCGGCTGTGGTTCACGCGCCTGCTCGCGGATATCCGCAGCAACCGGTCGGGGCTGCCCGATCTCGTCCGCTTCTGGCCCGGTGAGCGCCGCTACGAGCTGATCGAGGTGAAAGGCCCCGGCGACCGCCTGCAGGACAACCAGACGCGCTGGCTCGCCTACTGCGTCGCGCACGGCATCCCGGTGCGCGTGATCGATGTCGAGTGGGCCGGTGAAGGCGTCGCGTACGCCGAAGCGGCGGGTCTGTCCGCATGAGCTACGTCGTCGCGGTGCGGGCGATGTGCGAGTTCACCGCGCGACGCGGCGATCTCGACCTGCGCTTCACGCCCGCGCCGACCGCGCTCGAAGGCATCGCCGGCCACGGCGCGGTCACGTCGAGCCGCGGCGCACGCTACGAAACCGAGATCGCGCTGACGGGCACGTGGGGCGCGCTCACCGTGCGCGGCCGCGCAGACGGCTACGATCCGGTGGCGAACCGCCTCGAGGAGATCAAGACCTATCGCGGCAGCCTCGATGCGATGCCGGCCAACCATCGCGTGCTGCACTGGGCGCAGGCGAAGGTCTATGCGCACTTGATGTGCGACGCGCGCGGCCTCACGGAAATCGACGTCGCGCTCGTCTATTTCGACATCGTGTCCGAGCGCGAGACGATGCTGACGCAAACGCTGGGGGCGGCCGAGCTCGCGACGTTCTTCGCGGAGCAGTGTGCGTGCTTCGTCGGCTGGGCCGAGCGCGAGACGGCCCATCGCGCGGCGCGCGACACGGCCCTGCGCGCGCTCGCGTTTCCGCACGGACAGTTCCGCAGCGGCCAGCGCGAGCTGGCGGTGGCCGTCTATCGCGCGGCACGCGACGAGCGTTGCCTGATGGCGCAGGCGCCGACCGGTATTGGCAAGACGCTCGGCACCGTGTTTCCGCTGCTGAAGGCCTGCGGCGAGGGCGAGCTCGACCACGTGTACTTCCTGACCGCGAAAACACCTGGCCGCGCGCTCGCGCTCGAAGCGGCGACGACGCTCGGCGCCGGCACGCCCGCGCTGCCGCTGCGCGTGCTGGAACTCGTCGCGCGCGACAAGGCATGCGAGCATCCCGACAGCGCGTGCCACGGTGAATCGTGCCCGCTCGCGAAAGGTTTCTACGACCGGCTGCCGGCCGCGCGCGATGCGGCGATCGAGGCCGGGCTGCTCGATCGGGACACGGTGCGCGCGGCCGCGCTCGCGCATGACGTCTGCCCGTACTACCTGTCGCAAGAGCTCGCGCGCTGGTCCGACATGATGATCGGCGACTACAACTACTACTACGACGGCAGCGCGATGCTGCACACGCTCGCGCAGCAGAACCAGTGGCGCGTCGGCGTGCTCGTCGACGAAGCGCACAACCTGCTCGATCGCGCGCGCAAGATGTACAGCGCGTCGCTCGATCCGTTCGCATTCGCGGCCGCGCGCGAGGCCGCGCCCGCCGCGCTGCGCAAGGCCTTCGACCGGCTCGCCCGCGCATGGGGTACGGTCAATCGCGCGCAGGCCGAGCGCTATGCCGCATATCCGGAGATACCGGGCCCGATCGTGTCGGCCGTGCAGAATCTCGTCGCGGCGATCGGCGAACACCTGACCGACGCGCCGCGCGCGAACGGCGACGCGCTGCTGCGGTTTCATTTCGAGGCGATCCAGTTCGGCGTGCTGGCCGAAGCGTTCGACAGCGCGTCGATCTTCGATGCGACGCTGCATGGCGAGCCGATGCCGCGCCAGCCGGCGCTCGACGGCGTTGCGGCGCCCGGCCGCCGGCGCCGCGTGCAGTCGACGCTGTGCGTGCGCAACGTGATTCCGGCCGGCTTTCTCGCATCGCGCTACGAAGCCGCGCGCGCGACCGTGCTGTTCTCGGGCACGTTGAGCCCGTTTCATTTCTATCGCGACACGCTCGGGTTGCCCGGCGACACGGGCTGGCTCGACGTCGACGGGCCGTTCCGCGCCGAGCAACTGACGGTGCGCGTCGCAAGCCACGTGTCGACGCGCTGGCGCGACCGCGACCGTTCGCTCGAACCGATCGTGGACCTGATCGCCGCGCAGTACGCGACGCGGCCCGGCAACTACCTTGGCTTCCTGAGCAGCTTCGATTACCTGGGGCGCGTGGTCGCGCTGATGCAGACGCGGCATCCGGACGTGCCCGTCTGGGCGCAGGCGCCCGGCATGGCCGAAAGCGAGCGCGACGCGTTTCTCGCGCGCTTCGACGCGGGCGGGCGCGGTGTCGGCTTCGCGGTGCTGGGCGGGGCGTTCTCGGAGGGCGTGGACCTGGTCGGCGAGCGGCTGATCGGCGCGTTCATCGCGACGCTCGGGCTGCCGCAGGTCAACGACGTCAACGAGCAGATGCGGCGCGCGATGGACACGCGTTTCGGCAACGGCTACGACTACATGTACCTGTATCCGGGCTTGCAGAAGGTCGTGCAGGCGGCCGGGCGCGTGATCCGCACCGAGCACGACGAAGGCGTCGTGCATCTGATCGACGACCGTTACCGGCGGCGCGAAGTGCGCGATCTGCTGCCGCGGTGGTGGCGGATCGGGTGAGACGGAAGAAGCGCTGCCGGCAGACTGCCGATTCCGGCAGGTGGGCGCCATCCGTCGCGTAACGAGATCGGGCGGCCGCGGCCTGGGCGGGTGCTGCCGCTACAGCACATTCAGCATCGCGAGCGCGGCTTCCTGCAGGTGCGGCAGGACGCGCCGCACGGCTGCGTCGGTCGTCTCCGCGCCGATCGGCATGTTCGTGCTCAGCGCGGCGACCACTTCGCCGTGACGGTTCTTCAGCGGCACCGCGATCCCGCGCACGCCGACCTGCAATTGCTGTTCGATCGCCGCGAAACCGGCGTCGCGTGCCTGGTCGACCTGTTCGAGCAGGCGTGCCTTGTTGGTGATCGTGTGCGGCGTGAACGGCGGCAGTTCGGTGTCGTCGAGCCACGCGCGCACGGCTTCGCGATCGGGATGATGGGCGAGCAGCACGACACCCGGCGACGTCAGCGGCGCCGGCACGCGCGCGCCGAGCACGAAGCCGGTCGTCATCACGCGCGACACGCCGTTGCGCGCGATGAACACGAGTTCCCAGCCGTCGAGCACGCTCACATACGCCGACTCGTTCAGCGATGCGCTCAATTGCTGCAGATAGGGCTGGACCGTGCGCGGCAGCCGCGCCGAATCGAAGTACGACCAGCCGACCCGCAGCACGCGCGGTGTGAGGCCGTACAGCTTGCCGTCGGTGTACACGTAGCCGAGCGATTCGAGCGTCAGCAGGTAGCGCCGCGCGGCCGTGCGCGTGAGGCCGGTACGCGCGGCGGCCTGGGTGGGCGTCATGCGCGCGTGGTGGCTGTCGAACGCCTCGAGGATCGCCAGGCCTTTTTCGAGGCCGGCAATCCAGTCGCGTCGGTCGAGTTCGGGCTTTTTCATCGTAGGAGGGGCGCCTGGGTGCGCGGTAATCGCGCACGAATGGGCGATTATCGCGCAAATCGGCTCTGTCGCAACGCATGGCCGGGCTTGTATGATTCGACGCTGGATGTGTGCCCCGAGCCCGGAACATGACCGTCGACGACAACCGATATCTCCTCCTGCCAATCGCCCGCCGTATCGCCCGCTGCGCCGTGCTGGCGGCGCTGGTGTCGTTGCCGGCGGCGCAGGTTTGTGCAGGGGTGCCGGCCACGCAGGACGCATGGACCGTGGCGGTCAGGCAGGCCATCCTGCAGCGGCTGCAGATCCCGGCCGGGTCGGGCCATCCGTCGTCCGGCACTTACAAGGCGCGCCTGAGCGCACGAATCAGCCGCGACGGTTCGGTGACGCAGGTGGAAATCGGGCAGTCGTCGGGCTATACGGATCTGGATCAGGCGGCGGTGGCCGCGTTCCGGGGCGGGAACGTGCCGGCGTTCTCGCCGGACATGCCCCAGGATTCGATGCTGCTCAATGTGCCGATCGTCTTCGATCTCGGCTCGGCGCAACCGGATGCCGGCGACGGGCGGCGGTTCAGCGATGCGATGACGGGGCTGTCGTTCTCGGTGCCGGTGCCGCTGCAGTTGGGGGAACGGCATACGCGGCCGTCGATGCCGCTGGTCGTCGACGTGACGAATCCCGAGCCGGTGCCGCGCTATGCGGGGAAATCGAGCAGCCTGTGCGCGGTGGCGCTGAAGTCGCAATCTTCCGCGATGGCCGACGTATCGCAGCGCCAACTGAATTCACCGGAGGCGATCGCCAACCTGAAGGCGTCGATCGAGTCGACGATTTCGATCCTCGGCGTGATCGAGCGCATGTCGCCGATCGAGCTCGGCGGCGGCGTGAAGGGGCAGGAAACCGTGTATTCGCCGAAGATCGGGCCCGATCATGAGCGCGTCAGGCTGTACATGGCGCTCGGCGATACACCGAACTACCGGATCAGCCTGACGTGCGCGACCTATGTGGAAGACATGCCGAAAGCCTTGCCGCTGTTCCGCAGCGTAGTGAAAACGATGGCGTTGGGGACGTCGCACTGAGCGGCAGTCATGACGTCGTGGCGAGGTGCGCCGTTTTCAGGGCTGCGGAAGGCTTCGGACAACTGGATGGACACGAGCGTCCGGTATTCATCGAGCCCGACCGACGACAGCCTCGGCCAGCGGCCGAGCCATCCCGCACGCGGGACGACCGCGTGATGCTGTACGGCTTCGATCACATGGGCGCGGGCGACGTCGACTGCGGGGAGTGACGCCAAGCGGGGAGCACGGCCGGCTGGAACCGGCCGACGGGCAGGTGATGCTGATTGCCGGGCTGACTGTCGAGGCAGCCGGAAGAACACGGAAAGGGAAAAGGCGGCCGCGATATCACGCGTACCGCCTCCGGCGCAGCGCTCGTTACTCGCTGCTCGTCCACTCGACGTTCGCGCCGACCGAACGCAGGTTCTCGACGAAGTGCGGGTGTGCGCGGCGGATCGGCAGCGCGTTCATGATTTCCGAGCGGCCTTCGATGCTTGCGGCCACCATCAGCAGCGCGATCGCGACGCGGATGATGTACGGGCTCTCGACGCGCGCCGGCGTCAGTTGCAGGCCGCCGAACGTGATCAGACGATGCGGATCGGACAGCAGCACGTGCGCGCCGAACTTCGACAGTTCGCCCGACCAGCCGAGCGCACCGTCGTAGACCTTGTTCCAGAACATCGCGCTGCCTTCCGCGCGCACGCCGAGCGCGATGAAGATCGGCAGCAGGTCGACCGGCAGGTATGGCCACGGCGCGGCTTCGACCTTGGTGAGAATGTTCTGCGTGAACGGGCGGCGCACGCGCAGCGGGCCGTCGCGTTCCGCGCGCGACCAGCCGTCGCGGTGCGTGACGTTGACGCCGAACTTCGCGAACGTGCGGTCGATCAGCGGGAAGTGTTCGGGCGACGAGTTGCGCACCGTGATGTCGCCGCCCGTGATCGCGCCGAGCGCGAGGAACGTCGCGATCTCGTGGAAATCCTCGGCGAAGCGGAACTCACCGCCGCCGAGCTTGCGGCCGCCCGTCACGCAGAGCCGCGACGTGCCGATGCCCTCGATCGCGACGCCGATCATCGCGAGGAACTGGCAGAACTCCTGCACATGCGGCTCGGACGCGGCATTCATCAGTGTCGACGTGCCGTTCGCGGTCGTCGCGCACAGCGCGAAGTTCTCGGTGGTCGTCACCGACGCGTAGTCGAGCCAGTGGTCGTTGGCCGTCAGCGGGCCGTCGGTGCGGACGATCAGCGAATCGGGCGTGCGCTCGATGTGCGCGCCGAAGCGCTCGAACACCTCGACGTGCGGATCGATTTCGCGCACGCCGAGCGTGCAGCCCTTCACGTCGTTCTCGAGGCGGGCGACGCCGAAACGCGCGAGCAGCGGCGGGATCAGCATGATCGACGAGCGCATCGCTTCCGGCAGCCGATGGACCGCCGGATCGAATTTCGTGTTGCGATGGTGGAGCTCGAGCAGGCCAGTCGTGAAGTCGACCGATACATCGCTGCCGAGCGTGCGGAAGATGTCGAGGATCTTGCGTACGTCGGTGATATCCGGCACGCCGATGAGACGCAGCGGCTGATCGGTCAACAGGGTGGCGCACAGAATCGGCAGGACGGCGTTCTTGTTCGCGGACGGCTTGATGTCCCCGCGCAGCGGAGTGCCGCCGTGGACGATGAGATTCGACATGATATGGGGGCGTATCGGTGACTGACGTAGGCCCATATGATGCCATTGGTCGGCGGGCGGCGTGGAATGTTCAGAGGGGAAAAGGGGGAATCGGTGGGTGTGATTGACGGTGTTTGACGTTGGACACGGACGATATCGGCAATCCAACGCTAAGACTGGCGCGCAGAAACGGAAATAGTCAGCTGCGGTGACTGGGATCAGACCGGTTTCTTATCTCGTAAAATAGAGACCGGACTCCCGAATGCGGCCCTTCATGTCGACGCCAACACCAAAATCCCTCGTATCTGACGACGTTTCCGCGAATGCCGACGGTCGGCCGTGGACGCATGAAGAACTCCGTTCTTCAGTCGATGAATATCTCAAAATGCTCGAGAGCGAGCGCGCGGGGCAGCCTTACGTCAAGAAGGCCGTGTACGACAGGCTGGCCGGGCTGTTCAATCGCACGGCGAAAGCGTTCGAGTACCGAATGCAGAATATTTCCTATGTACTGGCGTTGATGGGGCGCCAATGGCTTCCCGGGCTCAAGCCGGCGAAAAACGTTGGTTCGAACGGTGTGCTGATCGAGCAATTCATCAACGAACTGGGGCAGCGGCCGGCTGCTCCGGCCGTGAAATTCGAACTCGACGTGCGCGACGCGTTGAAAAAGGCGCAGATTGCGCCACCGCCGGGAAACGCGAATCCTGCGGCCACCAGTGCGACCGTGACCCAAATTCGCCGCGATCCATTGGTCAAGGCGTGGGTATTGGCGCAAGCGAACGGGACGTGCGAATGCTGTAGCGAGCCCGCGCCGTTCAAGGGAGCAGATGGCCTGCCGTATTTGGAAGCGCACCATGTCCGCAAGCTGGCGGAGTTGGGTCCCGATCTTGTGTCGAATACGGTGGCTGTTTGCCCAAACTGCCACCGTGAGTTGCATTACGGCGAAAACGCCAGACAACTCGTAGAACGCCTTTACGCACGTTTGCCGCGTCTCGTTCGCGCGTAACGGCGACGGGCGTTTCCTGCGTTACTGCGCCGCCCGCATCCGCGCGGCGACGACCAGCGAGATCAGGCAGCCCACCGCGAGATAACCGGCGACGAGGTGCCACGAACCGCCGGCCACGCTGACGAGGCCTACCGCGATGAACGGCGTGAACCCGCCGCCGACCACGCTCGCGAACTGGTAGCCGACGCCCGCGCCGCTATAGCGGTATTCGGCGCCGAACAGCTCGGTGAACAGCGGCTGCTGGACGCTCACGACCATGTCGTGCGCGGCGTTCGCGAGCAGGATCGAGAAGATCACGATCCACGCGATCGACCGCGCCTCGAGCGCGAGGAAGAACGGCACCGCCGACGCGACGCCGATCAGCGCGCCGATCAGGTAGATGCGGCGCAGGCCGTAGCGGTCGGCCAGCCACGCGAAGCACGGGATCGTCACGCAGCTCACCGCGCCGACCAGCAGGCCGATGTTCAGGAACAGGTCGCGCGACATGCCGAGATTCGTCGTCGAATAGCTGAGCGCGAACGCGGTGACGATGTACATCGTGAACAGTTCGGCGAGGCGCAGCGCGATGATCAGCAGGAACGCCTTCGGATGGCGCGTCAGCGCTTCGAGCACCGGCAGGCGCAGCTTGCGGTTGCCGTGTTCGACCTGGTCGACGAACTCCTGCGATTCGTCCATGTTCTTGCGCACCCACAGCCCGATCAGCACGAGCACGATGCTGAACACGAACGGCAGGCGCCAGCCCCACGACTTGAATGCGGCCTCGCCGAGCGTGTGGCTCAGGATCGACACGATGCCCGTGGCCAGCACGAGGCCGACGCCGTAGCCGACCTGCACGCCGCTGCTGTAGAACGCCTTCTTTTGCTTCGGCGCGCTCTCGACGGCCATCAGCGCCGCGCCGCCCCATTCGCCGCCGACCGCGAAACCCTGGATCGCGCGCATCAGCACCAGCAGCACGGGCGCCCACCAGCCGATCGTCGAAAACGCCGGCAGCAGGCCGATCGCGACCGTCGACAGCCCCATCAGCATCACGGTCAGCACCAGCATCCGCTTGCGGCCGAGCCGGTCGCCGTAGTGACCGAACACGACGCCGCCGAGCGGCCGGAACAGGAAGCCGACGCCGAAGGTCGCGAATGCCGCGAGCGTGCCCATCGTCGGGCTGACTTTCGGGAAGAACTCGGAATTGAATACCAGCGCGGCGACGATCCCGTACAGCAGGAAGTCGTACCAGTCGACCACGGCGCCGACGAAGCTGCCGATCGCGGCCTTGCGGGCCTGGCTGCGTATGCGGGCACTGACGGTGGCGTCGAGTGTGTCGATGGTTGGGGTCATGGCGGTGTCTCCTGGCACGGCGCATCGAGGAATCGTGGCGGTGCCGCGTCCGATGCTGCATTGAAGTCGGTGGGTGAACGGAGAATAGGGCGCGCGCCGCCCGGCGGCAATTGGCCAAACGGGCAAGGTGCGCGATTATCGTTCAAATCCGTGCGATTATCGAACGCTTTCCGGGTTTGCACTAGGCGGCGTGGCGATATCCCGTTTGGCCAGGGTGTGCCGGCGTGAACGATCTGGTTAAAATCGGCAGCATTGATAACTCGCCCGTTCGGGGCGGATGCGCGGCGGCCGCCCTGGCCGCGCATGCCGCACGCGACGGGCGCCATCCCCATCGACGCATGCCCCCGGAGACTGGAATGCCCGGCAATTCCCACCCCCTGTCCAGCGATACGCCGCCCGTTGCCGATCCGGCTGCCAATCCGCTCGGGATGGCCGGCCTCGAATTCGTCGAATTCGCGGCGCCCGTGCCGGAAGCGCTCGCGCAGCGCTTCGAGCAGCTCGGGTTCAAGGCGATCGCGCGGCATGTCAGCAAGAACGTCACGCTCTATCGGCAAGGGCAGATGCATTTCCTGATCAACGCCGAGCCCGAATCGTTCGCCGCACGCTACGCGGAGGAATACGGGATGGGCGTCTGCGCGATCGGGTTGCGCGTGGCCAGCGCGCGGCGCGCGTTCGAGCGGGCAATCGAGCTCGGCGCGTGGGCGTTCGAAGGCGAGAAGGTCGGGGTCGGCGAGCTGAAGATTCCGGCGATCCAGGGCATCGGCGATTCGCACCTCTATTTCGTCGACCGCTGGCGCGGGCGCGACGGCCAGCGTGGCGGCGTCGGCGATATCTCGATCTTCGACATCGATTTCCGGCCGATCGACATCGCGACCGCGCATACCGATCTCGACTGCGTGGGCGTCGGGCTGCAGCAGGTCGATCATTTCACGCAGACAGTCGGCGCGGGGCGCATGCAGGAGTGGCTGGATTTCTACCACGACCTGCTGCATTTTCGCGAGATCCACGAAATCGACGCGCACTGGCATGTGTCGGAGGAATCGCGTGTGATGGTGTCGCCGTGCGGCGCGGTGCGGATTCCGGTCTACGAGGAAGGTACGCGGCGCACCGAGCTGATGCACGCGTATCTTCCCGACCATCCGGGCGAGGGCGTGCAGCATGTCGCGCTGGCCACCGACGACATCCTGTCGTGCGTCGATGCGCTGCGTGCGAACGGCGTCGAATTCATCGAGCCGCCGGCCCGCTATTACGACGACGTCGACGCGCGGCTACCGGGGCACGGCGTCGATCTCGACGCGCTGCGCCGCCGGGCGGTGCTGGTCGACGGCGAGATCGGCAGCGACGGCGTGCCGCGCCTGTTCTTCCAGACCTTCGTCAAGCGGCGGCCCGGCGAAATCTTCTTCGAAGTCGTGCAGCGCAAAGGGCATCACGGGTTCGGGGAAGGGAATCTCGCGGCGCTCGCCCGCGCGCGCGACGCCGGCTGAGCGGCCGCGGCGCCCGCATCGGGCGTCACACGCGATAGCTGATGCTTCACGCGCCGACGGCCGGCACGCGGTTCGGCGCGGGGTCGTTCGGCTCGCGCAGCACGCACGCGGTGCCGCCCGGCGTATACATCGACACGACACAGCGGTTGCACGACGTGCAGCCCGACTGCGCGAGCCGGCCGTCACGCAGCCCGTTGACGAAACCCGGCTCGAATACGAGCGCGCGTGCAAGCGCGACCGCGTCGAACCCTTCGCGCATCGCCAGCTCGACGTTCCCGCGCGAACGTACGCCGCCGAGGTAGGCGAGCGGCATCCTGACGGCCGCGCGCACTTTCCGCGAGTGCTCGAGGAAATACATCTCGCGAAACGCGCCCATCTTCGGCTCGGTGAGCTTCTGCAGCGCCATCGCGGCGCGCACGATCGCGTTGTCGGCATTCGCGCGCGCGTCGCCGGGTAGCGGGCTGCCGAACAGCTGCCACACCGATTCGACGTTCATTCCGCCGCTGAGCACGAGCAGGTGCGCACCTTCGGCTTCGAGCCGCCGCGCGATTTCGCATGCGTCGTCGGCCGTGCCGCCGCCGCGCACGCCTTCGGTCACGCCGATCTTGCAGACGACGGCGAGGTCGCGGCCCACCGCATCGAGCACGCGGCGCAGCACCTCGACCGGGAATGCGGCGCGCCTTGCCGCGTCGCCGCCGTACGCATCGCGGCGGCGGTTGTACAGCGGCGACAGGAACTGGCTGAGCAGATAGCCGTGCCCCATGTGGATCTCGACCGCATCGAAGCCGGCGTCGCGCGCATGGCGTGCGGCCTGCGCGAATTCGTCGGCAACGGCCGACATCTGGTCGCGCGTCATCGCCTGCTTCAGAAAGCGGCCGCTCATCACGCCGACCTTGTTGAAGCCGCCCGATGCGCTCAACGGCCGTGCGGTCGACAGCGACGGCAGGAACGTGAAGCAGCCGCCGTGCGTGATCTGCGCGGAGGCGGCGGCACCGTGGCGATGGACGGCGTCGGTCAGCGCGCGGAACTGGCGGACCGTCGGCACGTCGAGCCGCGCCTGGTCGACGAACGTGCGGCCGTCGTCGCTGATCGCGCAGTACGCGACGGTCGTCAGCGCGGCGCCACCTTCGGCGATGCGTTCGTGAAAGCGGACGAGCGCGCGCGACGGCACGCCGTTCGGCGTCATGCCCTCGTTGGTGGCGGACTTGATCAGGCGGTTGCGCAACGTCAGCGGGCCGATCTGCAGCGGGCTGAACGCGGTCGTGAGGTCGGCGGATTCCATGAGGGGGCGGGTGTCGGGAATGGGCACGGCGACCATTGTGCGGCGGCGGCGCAGGCGCGCATCGTCCGGGTGGACGAGCCGGGTGGCGGTGATGGCAAGCCGGTGTGCCGTCGGGCGCGCCAGCCAGGCCGGCCTCGCGCCCCGGAAGCTTCGTTCGTCATCCGACGGGATGCGATGCCGGCTGCTTCCATTCCAGCATCGCGGCGGATGCGTCAGTTCGGTCGGGTGAGCCGTCCAGTCCGCGCATTGAATCGCCGTATCCGGTTCTCGAGCCTGGCCGATGCGCCAGCGCAACCTGTACTGGACGGGATCTCGATCGCGGCGGATGTGTGCGTCCGGCCCGGATGATCTATCGAGTCCGTGCATTGAATCGCCATATCCGGTTCTCAAGCCCGGCCGATGCGCGAGCGCGACCTGAAACGGACCTGACCTCGATCGATGCATCGAAAGCCACCCGACGCTCGAGCCTGCCCCAAACCCAACAGCCACCCGTCAAGCCATTACGCGGGTTCGCCAGCCCCGAGCTTGCGAACCTGCCGGCGCATGCCATCGAAGATCGCGTCTGCCACGTCCGCGGGAAAATCCGCCGGGATCTGCGCGGCGGCTTCGGCGATCGCGGGTTCCGTGCGTGCGGCGACGGCCGCCATCGCGGCGCGCACGTCGTCTTCGGTCAGGCCGACGCGCCGGCCCTGCGCGATCCAGTGACGCGGCTGGATCTCGCCGATCACGTAGTGCCGGTTCTTCCCGCACACGGCCATCGCGAGCCGTGCGCGGCGCGGCGGAAGCTGGTTGCGGCGCGTGCCGAGGATCGGATGCGCGGACAGCACGTCGTACAGCGGCGTGCTGCGGTACGTGTTGCCGGGCAGGTGCGCGATGCTGAAGTTCTTCGCGTGCCCGTCGATCGCCGCCAGCACCCAGAACACGAGCTGCGCGATGAAGAAATTCATCCGGTCGTGCGCGGCGTCGGCCGAATTCGCGAGGATGCCCATGATCGTCTCGATGCCGGGGCCGCCGTCGGATTCGTACTTCGCGCCCGACGGCGTGCCGGTCGCCTGGCACATGTCCTCCTGCGGCAACCGCAGGATCCACGTGCGGTCGCGCGAAGCGCGCCGGTCGAAGCGCTCGACGATCAGCGCCTTCTGGTCGTCGAACCGGCCGATCTCGCACCGCGCGACCGGCAACCCGTACGCGGCGACGAGCCTGGAGCACAGCCATTCGTTTTCGACGGACGTTCGCATGTCGGCCTGCATGTTCCCGACACGCCCGAGCGGCAGCTTGAAGATGTGCGTCGTCGGCGTGCTGCCCGATGGCCGCAGCCAGCGGTTCCCCTGGCGCAGCAACGCGGTCTTTTCCTGCGCGCCGGCAATCGACAGGCGCAGGTCGCCTTCCGGCTCCGGGCGGCCGGGCAGCGGCGCGGCGGTCGCGTGGCGCAGCACGTCGGCGACAGCCGCGTCGTCGAGCGTCACGCCGTCGATCGCCTCTAGATCGACGGGCGTTTCGCCGGGCGGCAGCATCTGGATCGCGCCGACGCAATCGCGGCCGATCGACGCGAGCAGTTCGAACGGCGCCGTCGATCGAAGCCGGTAACGCTGCGCGATGCGACGGCGGATCGGCTCGCTGTCCGGCAGCAGGTTGTCGAAGTAATCGGCGACGATCGCGCCCTGGTGCGGCTGGTTGCCGGGCGTGAAGGGCAGCGACAGCGACAGCGGCCGCCCCTGCGGATCGTCGAGCCAGGCCGGCAGGTAGACGAGACGCTCGACGCCGCGCCGGACTTCCCAGTAGCCGACCGGAATGCCGTTCATCCACAGGTCGAGCCGGTCGTGACGGGTGCGCGTGGCCATCGTCACCAGTCCTCCCGCTTCGATACCCGTGGCTTGGCCGGTGTTGCCGTCGCGGGCCGCTTGCGTGCGACGCCGGTTGTGGGGTTGGCGGGACTTTTGGCGGGCGTGGTGCCGCGCGCCGCATCCGGCTTGCGTTTGCTCGCCGCCGGTTTGCGAACCGCCGGCGCGGCATCGGGCGCGGGAACAGGGCCGGCCGATTCCGCCGGGACATCCTGCTTGCCTTGCGCGAGCGTCATGTGAACACCGAGCGTGTTCAGCACTTTGAAGAGCCGCTCGATGCTGACCGCCGACGGGTTGGCTTCGAGCTGCGCGTAGGATTGCTGCGTGACGCCCAGGCGGGCGGCCAATTGCGCCTGCGTGAGGCCCGCGGCTTTCCGGAAGCCGACGAGTATCGGACGCAGCTGGGTCAGGGTCTGGACAGGAAAGGCCATCGGGCGCTCCGCGGGATGACAGGCGATCGTTTGTAATCGGGAAATACAGTCTATGGCATGTATCGTCAAAATACAAATCCAAGGCTGTATTTAACCAAAACAAACGATAGCCTGTTAAACGGAAAACCGGCCGACCATCCCGCGTCAATGCCTCACGCCGCCCGCAGCGGGTTCGCGTGCGCGCTCCGTGCGCTTTCCGGATCGTCGTCGCCGAGCGGAATGAACGCCATGATCTCCAGGTCGTGCCCCGACAGCGCGGGCAGCCGGAACGGGCTCGACAGCACGTTCAGCCGCCGCACGCCGAGCTCGCGCAGGATCTGCGAGCCGATCCCCGTCACGCGTCCGTCGCGGCGGGCAGGGCCGGCCGGCATCCGCATCGCGTCGCCGCGCATGTCGCAGTCGAGCAGCACCGCCACGCCGCAGCCGGCCGCGTCGATCCGTTGCAGCGCGGCATGCAGCGGCCACGAATGCGCGGACGGCTCCGCATCGAGCAGGTCGAGCAGCGAATGGCATTCGTGCACGCGTGTCAGCACGGGCGTCGACGGATCGGGCTCGCCGCGCACGAGCGCGAGATGCGGCGCGCCGTGCACGGTGTCGCGATACTCGATCGCGCGGAATCGTCCCCACGGCGTATGCAGCGGCCGCTCGCCGACGCGTTCGACGAGCGATTCGTGTTCGCGTCGGTAATGGATCAGGTCGGCGATCGTGCCGATCTTCAGCCCGTGACGCGCGGCGAACGTCTTCAGCTCGGGCAGCCGCGCCATCGTGCCGTCGTCGTTCATCACCTCGCAGATCACCGAGGCGGGCGTGAGCCCGGCGAGCGCCGCGAGATCGCAGCCGGCCTCGGTATGCCCCGCGCGCACGAGCACGCCGCCCGGGCGCGCGGCGATCGGGAACACGTGGCCGGGCTGCACGAGATCGTCCGGACGGGCACCCGCCCGCACCGCCGCACGGATCGTGTGTGCACGATCGGCCGCCGAAATGCCCGTCGTCACGCCTTCGGCCGCCTCGATGCTGACGGTGAACGCGGTGCCGAACGGCGTGCCGTTGCGATCGGCCATCGGCGGCAGCCGCAACTGCTCGCAGCGTTCGGCGGTCAGCGTCAGGCAGATCAGCCCGCGTCCGAAGCGCGCCATGAAATTGATCGCGTCGGGCGTCACGTGATCGGCCGCGATCACGAGATCGCCTTCGTTCTCGCGATCCTCTTCGTCGACGAGCAGGACCATCCGGCCCGCACGCAGCGCGTCGACGATCTCCAGCGTACCGGCGAGCGTCATGGTGCCTCCGTCGCGCCGAAGGCGCGGCGCAGCGCGTCAGCGCCGAAGGTCAGCACGCGGTCGGCCGCATCGATGGCGCCGAGCATGCTGGCGAAGCCGTGAAGCTGGCCCGGCCAGCGCACCAGCGTCACCGGCGTGCCGGCCTGTGCGAGCCGCAACGCATACGCTTCGGCCTCGTCGCGCAGCGGATCGAATTCGGCGCTCACGATGGTCGCCGGTGCCGCGCCCGCGACGTCCGGCGCGGCGAGCGGGCTTGCCAGCGGCGACGCGCGATCGGCGCCGTCGTCGAAATAGTGCCGCTTGAACCAGCGCATCATGTCCGCCGTCAGGAAATAGCCGGTGCCGAGCGTTTCGTACGACGGATGCTCAGTCGCGCAATCGACGACCGGATACAGCAGCAACTGGTGCGCGATCGCGATGCCCGAACCGCGCAACTGCAGCGCGGCAACCGCCGCAAGATTGCCGCCGGCGCTGTCGCCGGCGACCGCCACCGCGCCGGCGCGCGCACCGAGATCGCGCGCACTGGCGGCGGCCCAGCGCACGGCGTCGCATGCATCGTGCGCGGCGGCCGGGAAGCGCGCCTCGGGCGCGAGCCGGTAGTCGACCGACAACACGAGCGTGCGCGCACGGGCCGCGAGGCTGCGGCACAGGTTCGCGTGCGAATCGATGCCGCACGACACGAAGCCGCCGCCGTGGAAAAACACGGTCAGCGGCAACGGCCCGTCGGCAGCGGGCCGATACAGCCGTGCGGACAACTGACGACCCGATGCGGGGATCTGCCAGTCCTCTTCAGCGGCGACGGCATCGCCCGGCGCGAATGCGCCGCCGGCGGCAAGACTCGCGCGATACGCGGGTACGGTGAGCTGCGCGAAATCGATCGCGGGTGCCTGGGCGAACGCGGCGAGCAGCGCCTGCGCCTGTGGGTCGAGCGGCATGGGGACTCCTGTCTGAATCGTATGCGGTTTGAATCAGGTAAACCCGTGTCGCGGTTTTCCCTGAGTCCGCGCCGGACGCTTGCCGGCACGGCCTGACGGGCATTCCAGCGCAGCGGGCAGGGCGCCACATCATCCGATCGGACGATGGTTGGTTCGTCCGGATCGCCAATTCTCACCATTCAGTGAATCTCCCGATGACGCCGGAATTTAGACGCGTCTTAATCATGGCGGCGCGGTTGGGTCGCGCCGGAAACATGTCGTATGGAGGATGGAGCGTGCTGATGGAGACGAGATGGGCTCCGCAAGAGAGCCAGGCAACCAGTGACGAGGCCGACATCGGCGTCGCGGATTTCAGCGAGCTGATGGCGCGCATCTACCAGGGGCCACTGGAGACACCGCCGTGGGCCGGCGCGCTCGAACTGGTCCGTCGCTGGCTGCAGGCGAACTACGTGACGCTGATCCTGCGTGCGGCCGCGAGCGACCGCCGCGCGCCGCTGTCCGTGCACGCGTCGGAATTCGGGCCGGTCGTCCCGGGCGACGGCGAGGCGTCGTACAACAACTACTACTATTCGCTCGACCCGTTCGTCGGCCTGCCGGCCGATCGCGTGGTCACGGTCGACGAGGTATTCGGCGACACGGGCTGGCTGTCGAGCGAACTGTACAAGCAGTTCCTGAAGCCGCAGGACGTGCGCTATATCCTCGGTGCCGACCTGCGCACGTCGTCGGGCGTCGAGTGCCGCTTCCGCGTGTGCCGCAACCATGCGTCGAAGCCGTTTTCCGCGCGCGACAAGGCGATCTGCGCGCTGCTGCTGCCGCACCTGAAGCGCGCGGTCGAGTTGCATTCGCGGCTCGACACGGCCGAGGTCGAACGCTCGATCTATGCGAACGCGATCAACCGGATGCAGATCGGCACGATCACGCTCGACGAGAACGGCACGATCATCGACCTGAACAGCGTCGCCGACGAGATCCTCAAGCAGAACAACGGCCTGACGATTGCACGCGGCACGATCGAGGCGGCCGACGCACAGGAGAACCGCACGCTGAAGCGGCTGATCCGCCACGCGGTGATGGGACACCACGGCACCGCCGCGGCAACCGTCGAAGCGATGCCGATCACGCGCAGCTTCGACAAGCCGCGCCTCGGGCTGCTGGTGCGCACGGTGCTGCTGTCCGACTGGTCGGAGGACAACAAGCGGCGGCCGGCCGTCACGCTGTTCCTGCGCGACCCCGACCGCAAGCCGCAGGGCGCGCAGGAAATCATTCGCAAGCTGTTCGACCTGACGCCCGCCGAGACGTCGCTCGCGCTGTTGCTGACGAACGGGCTGACGCTCGAGGAGGCGGCGGAGGAATCGGGGATCAGCAAGAACACGGCGCGCACGCACCTGCGCGCGATCTTCTCGAAGACGGGCGTGACACGCCAGGCGACGCTCGTGCGGATTCTGCTCGGAAGCGTCGTGCCGCTCGGGTAAGCGACTGCCGATGCCGATCCATCGGAACCGGCCGCATTCGTCTGGCGATACATCGACATCGGTCAACGCGTCGCGTGCCGGACGATAGCGGCGACATCATGCAAAAGAGGCTCGCAACATGCGAGCCTCTTGTTCGTTCAGCGGGGACGGTAGCGACTATTCAGCCGCCCGCGATGCATGGGCGATGCCCCCTGCGTTCACGAGCCGCGCGTCGACCGATCCGCCCATGCCGACAGCGCCGGCCACTGCGCACAGCCGCGCCGGATGAACCCAACGCCCGTGCGGATCACGAGCGCGCCGATCGCGAGCGCCGCCAGATCGTCGAGCCGACCGAAGCCGATCAGCGCCGCGCTCATCGCGAGCGCCGCCAGCAGCGACGACAGCGCATCGGTCCGGACATGCCAGCCGCTCGCCTCGAGCAGCGCGGAGCCCGTCTCGCGAGCCTTGCGCAGCATCCAGTGCGACAGCGCGGCCTTGCCGGCAAGCGTGACGGCGACGAGCGCGAGCGTCGTCGCGCCCGGCTGCACGACGGGCGGCGTCGTGAACCGGTTCATCGCGTGCCAGATCATTTGCGCGCCGGTCGCAACGAGCAATGCGCCGAGGCCCGCGAGCGCGAGCGGTTCGTAGGTCGGGCGCCGTTCCGGCGGCAGGCGCGCGTCGAGCCGGCACGCGACGAGGATCAGCGCATCGGCCGCGAGATCGATTGCCGCATGCGCGACGTCCGCCAGCAGGCCCGACGAATGCGCGGACCCGGCCGCGACCGTCTCGACGGCGAGCAGCAACAGGTTGATCGCGAGGCTGACGGCGAGGGCGCGGGACGTAGCCGCATAATCGTGGGGCGTGGCGCGCGACGTGCGCTGCATGGCGAATTCGTCTGTCGATAGCGTGGGTCAGACCCGAACGCTACCGGTCGACGGTGGCAGATCGGTGACAGGCGCAGGACGCCGCCCGGCCGGTCAGCGCTGCACGTCTGCCGACGGCAGCAGCGCGGCGAAGCGATCCGCGAGCGTTGGGCGCGACCGCGCGGGCCAGATCGCGCTGAGTTCGAACAGCGGCAGTGCGCTGCCGTCGCGGATGGTGCTGTAGGTGACGCCTTCGAACGCGAACGTATGGATCGAATGCGGCAGCAGCGACACGCCGCATCCGGCGGCGACGCACGAGATCACGGTCAGCGTGCGGTTCACGTCGAGCACGATGTCGACCGGGTGGCCGGCTTGCCGGAATGCACTCAGGATGCCCGCGCGGATCAGCGGCAACTGGTCGTGCGGAAACCACACGAGGCCGGTGCCGGCGAGATCCTGCAGCGTGACCGTGCCGTCGGGCTGGCGCCGGAAATCGTTCGGCAGGACGGCGACGAGCGGGTCGCGCCGGATCAGCTTCTCGCGCATCCGGCCGTTGACGGGGACCGGCGTATGCAGCAGGCCAATATCGATCTCGCCGCGCTCGAGTGCAATCGCCTGCTCGGCATTGCTCATCTCGCGCATCACGAGTTCGACGTCGGGCGTGCTTGCGCGCAGCGCGCGGATCGTGCGCGGCAGCGTGTCGAACAGCGCGGCGCTGACGAACCCGATCGTCAGGCGCCCGGCGCGCTGCGCGCCGATTTCGCCGGCCCGATGCGCGGCCGCGTCGAGGCGTGCGAGGCTCAGGCGCAGGTCGTCGACCATCGCGAGGCCGGCGGCAGTCAGCGTGGCGCCGCGCCGCGAACGGTCGAACAGCCGGACGCCCAACTCCTTCTCCATCCGGTTCAGGGCCTGGCTGAGCGCCGGCTGCGCAATCCCGAGCTCGCTGGCCGCGCGCGTGAAGCTGCCCGTATCGACGATCGCGAGGAAGTAGCGAACGTGCCTGATTTCCATAAGCTAGCGTTATGAATAATTATTCAAAACATAGTAGCGAATTATCTCCACGCTTCATAGGATGCTCATCGGGCCACAACATCCGGCGCCCGGCGACGGCATGACGACACGAGGAGACCTGCATTGAACTGGACCCGCGAGCTATCGACGACCGAACGGCGCACGTTGCGCGGCTGCTTTGCCGGCTGGGCACTCGACGGGCTCGACACGCAGATGTTCAGTCTCGTGATCCCCGCGTTGCTCACGACCTGGGGCATCGGCAAGGGGCAGGCCGGCCTGATCGGCGGCGCGACGCTCGTGTCGGGCGCGCTCGGCGGGCTGCTGGCCGGCATGATCGCCGACCGCTACGGCCGCGTGCGCGCGCTGCAGATCACCGTGTGCTGGTTCTCGCTGTTCACGTTCCTGAGCGCGTTCGCGCAGAACTTCGAACAGTTGCTGGTGCTGAAGGCGCTGCAGGGACTCGGGTTCGGCGGCGAGTGGACGGCCGGCGCGGTGCTGCTCGCCGAAACGGTCGGCGCGCGCCATCGCGGCAAGGCGATGGGCATCGTGCAGAGTGCATGGGGCTTCGGCTGGGGCGGCGCCGTGCTGCTGTACATGCTGGTGTTCGCATGGCTGCCGGCCGAATGGGCGTGGCGCGTGCTGTTCGCGATCGGCGCACTGCCCGCGCTGCTGGTGCTGTATATCCGCCGCGCGATTCCGGAGCCGCCGCGGGCGACGCCGGTCGACGCATCGGCGCAGGCAACGGCGAGCGGCGATGAAGGGCCGACGATCGGCATCTTCGACCGCTCCGTGGTGCGCGCGACGGTGGTCGGCGGGCTGATCGGCGTCGGCGCGCACGGCGGCTATCACGCGATCACGATCTGGCTGCCGACCTACCTGAAGACCGAGCGGCACCTGTCGGTGCTCGGCACCGGCGCGTATCTCGCGGTCGTGATCGTCGCGTTCATCTGCGGTTGCTTCCTCAGCGCGTACCTGCAGGACAAGATCGGCCGCCGCCGCAACGTGATGCTGTTCGCCGCATGCTGCGCGGTGATGGTGAACCTGTACGTGTTCCTGCCGCTGAACGATGTCGCGATGCTGCTGCTCGGTTTTCCGCTCGGCCTGTTCTCGGCCGGCATCCCGGCGACGCTCGGCGCGCTCTTCAACGAGCTTTACCCGCGCAACGTGCGCGGCCGCGGTGTCGGCTTTTGCTACAACTTCGGCCGCATCGTGTCGGCCGGCTTCCCGGTGCTGGTCGGGCGGATGGGCGAGTCGCTGCCGCTCGGCACGGCACTCGGCATCGATGCGGGCATCGCATACGGGCTGGTCGTGATCGCGGTGTGGTTCCTGCCCGAAACGCGCAGCCTGCGGCTGTCCGGTGCGGCGCAGGGCGGCGAGGCGAATGCCGAAAGCCAGCCGCGCGCCGAGGCGTCGCTGTAGGGCTCGCCGCCTCCCGTCATCGAATCGCCCGGTGCAGCGGCCGGGCGCCTCTTGCAGACTCGTCATGGATTGTCTCGTGAATCACCTCGCCGAACCGGTTCCGGCCGCGCCGTCAGTGGACGCGTGGTACGCAGGGAACCCCGCCGTGGCCGCCATCGATGCGCATGCGCACGTGTTCGCGCGCGGCCTGCCGCTCGCGCCCGTGATCCGGCATGCGCCCGACTACGACGCGTCGCTCGACGCGTACGTCGCGCACCTCGCCGCGCATGGCATCACGCACGCGGTGCTGGTGCAGCCGAGCTTCCTCGGCACCGACAACACGTACTTCGTCGACGTGCTGCGCCGTTACCCGCAGCGCTTTCGCGGCGTCGCGATGGTCGATCCGGCGATTTCCGACAGCGATCTCGACGCGCTCGACCGGGCTGGCGTGGTCGGGATGCGGCTGAACCTCGTCGGGCTGCCGATCCCGGACTTCGGCGCGCCCGTCTGGCGCGCGCTGTTCGCCCGCATCAACGCGCTCGGCTGGCATGTCGAGATCCATCGCGGCATCGAGGATCTGCATGCGATCACCGCGCCGCTGCTCGCGCAGTCGTGCACGCTGGTGATCGACCATTTCGGTCGCCCGTCGCCTGCACTCGGCGAGCGCGCGCCCAGCTTCCGCCGCCTGCTGTTGCTCGCGGATACCGGCCGCGTCTGGGTCAAGCTGTCGGCCGCGTATCGCAACAGCGTGGCCGGCGACGGCGCGATCGACGCGTTCGGTGCCGCGCGGGCGCTGCGCACCGCGTTCACGGCCGAGCGGCTGGTGTGGGGCAGCGACTGGCCGCACACGCAGCATCGCGAGCGCGTCGATTTCGATGGCGCGTATGCGGCGCTCGCGCGCTGGTTGCCTGACCCCGGCGAGCGCATGCGCGTGCTGCGCGATGCGCCGAGAACCCTGTTCCGTTTCGACCAATGAGGCTCCGCATGTCCGATCACACCGCACTTCGTCGCGCCGGGTTCCGGCGCAGCATCGCCGCCCGCCAGGGGCTGCTCGTCGCCGGCACGTTCAATGCGCTCAGCGCCAGGGTCGCGGCCGATCTCGGCTTCGGCGCGCTGTACCTGAGCGGCGCCGGCGTCACCAACATGTCGCTCGGTTTGCCCGATCTCGGTTTCGTCGGGCTCGGCGAGCTGGCCGAGCACACCGCACGCGTGCGCGATGCGGTCGAGCTGCCGCTGATGGTCGATGCCGATACGGGTTTCGGCAATGCGCTGAACGTGCTGCACACGGTGCGCACGCTCGAACGCAGCGGCGCCGACGCGATCCAGCTCGAGGATCAGGTGCTGCCGAAGAAATGCGGCCATTTCGCGGGCAAGGAAGTGATTCCGGCCGGCGAGATGGTGGGCAAGCTGAAGGCGGCCGTCGACGCACGCGTGGATCCGAACCTGCTGATCGTCGCGCGCACCGATGCGGCCGCGGTCCACGGCATCGATGACGCGATCGAGCGCGCGCACCGTTACGCGGAAGCGGGGGCCGACGTGCTGTTCATCGAGGCAATGGATACGGCGGAGGACGTCGAGCGGCTGCCGGCGCTGTTCGACACGCCGCAGCTCATCAACATCGTGATCGGCGGCAAGACGCCGACGCGCTCGCGCGACGACCTGGCGCGCCTCGGCTACGGCGTGGTGCTGTACGCGAACGCGGCGCTGCAGGGCGCGGTGCACGGGATGCAGGCCGCGCTGACGGTGCTGCGCGATACGGGCCGGCTCGACGAGGATCCCGCGCTCGTCGCGCCGTTCGCCGAACGGCAGCGGCTCGTCGACAAGGCGCGCTTCGACGCGCTCGATGCCCGCTACGGGGCCGATCGCGCATAAGCGCGCCGGCACACGGGCGGCGAGGACGGCCGCCCGGCATGACCATGCCAGGACAAGACAGGACAGGAGACAACCCGTGGCAACTTTCCCTACCGGAGCGGCCGGCGAGCCGCCGCGCATCGGTTCGATCGTCGGCGGCCTGGCCGGCAACCTGATCGAGTGGTACGACTTTCTCGCGTACAGCATCTTCTCGATCTACTTCGCGCCGGCGTTCTTTCCGGCGGACCGGCCGACCGTGCAGTTGATGAACACCGCGGCGATCGCGGCGGTCGGATACGTCGCGCGGCCGGCGGGGAGCTGGCTCGTCGGCCTCTATGCGGACCGGCGCGGACGCAAGGCCGCACTGACGAAATCGGTGCTCGCGATGTGCGCGGGATCGATGCTGATCGCCGTCACCCCCGGCTACGCGACGATCGGCGTGCTCGCACCGGCGCTGCTCGTCGCCGCGCGGCTGCTGCAGGGGCTCAGCATGGGGGGTGAATACGGCACCAGCGCGACCTACCTGAGCGAAATCGCACCGCCGGACCGGCGCGGCTTCTACGTCGGCTTCCTGCAGGTGAGCGTGGTCGCCGGCCAGCTTGTCGCGCTCGGCCTGATGCTCGCGATGCAGCGGATCTTTGCCGGTACGCACGACCTCGAACGCTGGGGCTGGCGGATTCCGTTCTTCGTCGGCGGCGTGCTCGCGCTGTTCGCGCTCTACATGCGCCGCAACGTCGTCGAGAGCGATGCGTTCATCGCCAGCCGGGCGCGCGCGGCGAAGACGCGCATGACGGCCGACCTCGCGGCCCACTGGCGCGAGCTGCTGCTCGCGATCGGCATCACGGTCGGCGGCACCGTCGCGTTCTACACGTACACGGTCTACATGCAGAAGTACCTCGTCAATTCGGTCGGGCTGCACAAGGAAACGGCGACCTGGATCTGCACCGCCGCGCTGCTGCTGTACATGCCGCTGCAGCCGCTGTTCGGCCTCGTGTCGGATCGCGTCGGCCGCCGGCCGGTGCTGCTGTGGTTCGGAATCGGCGGCACGCTGCTGTCCGTGCCGATCTTCACGGCGCTCGGGCACGTGCACGAGCCGCTCGCCGCGTTCGCGCTGGTGTTCGCCGGGCTCGTCGTGTTGAGCGGCTTCACGTCGGTGCACATGCTGGTCAAGGCCGAGCTGTTTCCGCCGCAGATCCGCGCGCTGGCGGTCGGGCTTCCTTATGCGCTGACGACGGCGATCCTCGGCGGCACGACCGAATTCGTCGCGCTGCGGCTGAAGGCGAGCGGCAACGAGACGATGTTCTTCTGGTACGTCGCCGCGTGCGCGGCGATTTCGCTGCTCGTGTACTGGCGGATGCCGGAGACGCACCCGGCGAAGCGCGGACGCGCGTCACGGGCGGCAGTCGCCGCGCCGGCCTCGCGCTGAACCGGTGCCGGCGCGTTACTGCGCCCGTTGCGCCACGCGTGGCGCGGCGGGCGTCACGATGCGGGTCGCGATCGCTTCCGGCATGTCGTCCGGCCAGGACGCGGCGCACCGCATCCCGGGCGGCGGCGCCGGCAAGCCGCCCGGCATGACGGCTTCGTTGGCGTCGCGGCCGCAGCCGGGCAACCAGCCGGACACGCCGAGGCTCCAGATCAGGGTCGCAAACAGGCGCATCGTCACGCTCCGGTGCCCGGACAGCGATAGACGCTGCCGGTCAGCGTAACACCCGTCTGCCGCAGATAGCCGCCTTCGCTGCCGTCGAAACTCCCGCTCTGCACGCCGCGCTGCGTGAGCAGCACCACGACGTTGCCGCCGAGCGCGGCCGCGCGGTTCTTCAGGTCGTTGCGCGCGCCGGTCTCGAGCGTCGCGTCCGGGATGAAGCCGCCGGTCAGGAAGTTGCCGCGGCTGCCCGTCACGTCGCCGAGGTGACGGCAGCTGCCGCCGGGGTCGCGCATGACGATGCGCACGTCGCGGCCGGCGGCGGAAGGCTCGAGTGGCACGCACGCCGCCAGCGCGGCAGGAAGGAACAGCAGCCAGAGAGGTCTCATGTTTCCGCCGTAGCGAATGCGCGTGATCGCGCGACAGCGCCACTTTAGAGACGCCGTCGCGTCCGCACATCGGGCGAAGGTCGTGTGCTCGGGCCGGAAAGGATGCGACCAAAGTCGCAGACGGTGCGTATCGCCGGGGCCGGTGCGCGACGCTGGAATGCGTGGCGGGGCGTACTGCCGACGCGCTGCCGGCAGCGGATGTCAGGGCTTCGGCGCCATCAGTCCTTCCCGCCACGCGAGCGCGACGGCCTGCGTGCGGTCGGACAGATGCAGCTTCGACATCACGTTGCCGAGATGCGTCTTCACGGTCTTTTCCGTAATGCCGAGCGTCGCGGCGATGCGCGCATTGCTGCCGCCTTCGGCCAGGCAGCGCAGCACCTCCAGTTCGCGCGCGGTCAGCCCGGCGAACGGGCTGCGCGGCGGCTTGCGCCACGCGCCGATCATGCGCTGCGCGATGCCGGGGTGAAGGGTGGGTTCGCCGTGGACGGCCGCATGGATCGCCTGCAGCAGACGCTCGCCGCGCATCGATTTCAGCAGGAACGAATCGGCGCCGGCGTCGATCGCGGCGAGCGCGAGCGCATCGTCGTCCGACGAAGTCAGCACCATGATGTGCGTATCGGCGCTCGTCGCGCGGATCGCAAGAATCACGGCCGGCACGCCGGTGTGACCCATGCCGGGCATCATCAGGTCGAGCAGCAGCACGTCGGGACGATGCGTGCGTACCTGCTCGATCGTCGACGCGCCGTCGTCCGTTTCCGCGACGATCTCGAACGACGCATCGAGCCGCAACAGCCCGCGGATGCCTTCGCGCACGACCGCGTGGTCGTCGGCAATCAGGATGGTGGTCATGCCGTCTCCATCGGATGGAAATGAACGGTCACGCGCGTGCCGTCCGCGCCCGACGCGATGTCGAGCATGCCGCCGGGTAGCGCATCGGCGCGCCAGCGCAGGTTGCCGAGCCCCATACCGGTCGGCACGGCAGCCGGGTCGAAGCCGCTGCCGTCGTCGCGCACGACCCAGCGCCAGCGCGACGACGCTGCGCCGGAGGGCGCACGCACGGCGTCGCCCGGTTCGCACGCGATGTCGATACGACGGCAGCCGCTATGGCGCAACGCATTCGCGGCGGCCTCGTGGGTGATCATCAGCAGTTCGTGCGCGGCCGACGGGTGAGCGTCGAGCGTGTGCGCAGCACGTTCCGGCAGATCGAGCGACCAATCGATGCCCGAGCCGGCCAGCAGGTCGTGCACCGCCTGCGAAACGGCTGCACGCAGCCCGTCCTCGGCAATCGCGGGCAGGCTGAAGCCGGTCACCACGTTGTCGAGATCCTGCTGAAGATGATCGGCCAGACGCCGCGCCGCGCCGACCGTCGGCAACAGGTCGGGGTGGCGCTGCGCCTCGTAATCCAGCTCGGTCAGCTTGAGGCCGAGCACGAAGCTGCGCTGCTTCGCGGTGTCGTGCAGGTCGCGCGCGATCCGCGTGCGCTCGACCGACACCGCGAGCGCCTTCTGCATCCCGAATGCACGCGCGAGCGCATCGGCCATCCGGTTGAAATGCGCGGCCAGTTCGCCGAGCTCGTCGCGAGACGCATCGGCGATCCGCGCCGACAGGTCGCCGGCCGCCCAGCGATCGGCGGCGGCCGTCATCCGCCGCACGCGCCGCACCAGCAACCAGACCAGCAGCCCGGCGAAGCTCGCGCCCATCGCGCCGAGATACAGCAGGGTGCGTATCAGGTCGTACGCCGACGCATCGTCCGCGATCTCGTAGTGCAGTTGCCAGCCTGGCCAGTAATGGACGCCGATCCGCGCGATGGCGCCGCCCGCCAGCGCGACGGGCGTGACGATGGCCCAGTCGCCGTCGCGGCGCAGCATCGTGTCGGGCGCGGCCGGATCGGCCGGGGTAGTTGCGAACGCGTCGGACAGCAGTGGCGACGCGGCCGGCGCGGTCGCGCATCCGGCGCCATCCGGTCGCGCAATGCGCACCTGCAGTCGCCCGGTGCCGAAGAAACCCATCATCGGCGCGAAATCCATCACGTCACGCGCGCCGACCCGCGCGATCTGCCAGAACAGTGCGTCGGCCGCGGCGCGGCACGCAACCGGGTCGCGCCAGTCGACGGCGCCGGTCGCGGCGGCCAGCGCAGGACGGTCGAGGTTGCCGAGAAACCGTCGGATGTCGCTTTCGGCATGCGCGCGCCACAGCACGCTCGTCAGCAGCGACGACAGCACCATCGCCACGAACCCCACGACGATGAACGTCGGCACGAGCTTGACGAACAAGCCGCGGAAGCCGATCCGGAATGTGCGCAACGCGGGCTCCTTGTTGTTCTGTTTGCTTGACGGACGCACCGGATGAATGCCGACGACACGGCAAGGCAGCGCAACCGGCTTTCAATTGCGCCATGTTGACGGTTTTCGGAGGCGGTTGCTGGGGCGTTATTGACGGGAGGGTGGAGGGACGCCCGCAATGGACTCAATAGCGGTGCGGCCCCTTCACCAGCAGTCCGTCGGGTTTCCACCGTCCGGTGTCGAGTGTCGCCAGAAGCATCGTGCGCGCGGGCGGCCCCTCCGGGTCGTTGTAATGAACGGTGCGGTGCTTGATCCCCGTGATGACGATCACGTGACCGATTTCAGGCTGGCCAGGCCTGTCCAGGAAATGCCCCGCGGCCCAGATCGGACCGAAGTCCTTCAGGACCGCGGCCAGCCACTCGGGCGTAATGACCGTGGGCTGATTGAGCGCCACGAGTCCTTCGGCCGCGCACAAGTCAGGGATCCTCGACGGGGGAAGCCCCTGGTCTGCCTGCCAGAGCGCCGGAATACCCAGACGCGGCCCGGGGCGGTGGAAGTACGACACCATGCACGCCGCCGCATACCAGCATGCGTTGTTCAGTGCTTTGGATCCTGACTTGGTCTTCTTTACACCACTCTGATCGACCATCGGCACGTTCAATCTGAAGTCCACCATTTCGGGTCTCCAGGCAGGAGTGATCCATAAGCGTATGAACAATCGGGCACGACGACAACCAGCGTGACTGGCAATCCACACGCCAATCTCGACATTATAGAAATAATGTCAAATCACACGGCTTGTTGAATTGGATATTTAACGGTTTACGTTATATTATTGACGAAATCATCAACCCAACCTCGCCATGTCCGATCTCGCTGCCGACGAATCCCGCCTGACCGCCGAAATCGAGCGCCTCAAGGCCGAATTCCCGAAAACCCGCGAGCTGTATCGCGAAGCCTGCGCGCTGCTGTTCTTCCGCTTCGGCATCACGCCCACCGCGAACCGTCTGTACCAGCTCGTCCGCAAGGGCAGCATGAGCACGCCGACGGCCGTCCTCGGCGAGTTCTGGGCAGAGCTGCGGGAGAAGAGTCGTGTCCGCATCGAGCATCCCGACTTGCCAGCCGATCTGCAGGCGGCCGCTGGGGAACTGGTGGCTGCGCTATGGAATCGGTCGAGCGCCGCCGCGGCCGCCGCGCTCGATGCGCTGCGCGCAGAGGTCGAAGCCGAGCGGGTGGCGGCACAGGCGGACGTGGCGGCGCTGCAGGCTGAACTGGCCCGCACCGAAACTGCATTGGAGCAACGCACGGCCGCGCTGCTGGCCGCGCAGGTGCGCATTCAGGAACTGGAACAGGCGAGGGCGGCGGACGACGCATCGCGGCAGGCGCTGCAAGCCGATATCGAACGCCTCACGACTGACAACGCGGAAGGCGATCGCGCACTCGCGCAGGCACGCGCGGATTTCACCACCCAGCTCGACCGGCTGCGCGACGACGCCGGCCGGGCCGAGGAGCGCCTGCGCGCGTCGGAGAAGCGGGCGCTTCAGGAAATCGATCGTGAGCGCCTCGCGGCCGCTCGGCTGCAAAAGGAACTCGATGCGTCGGCATCCCGCACGGAGCAGCGCGATGCGCAGCAGCGCAAGGACGTGGCCGCGCTGCAGGCGCAACTCGGCGACGCGCTGCATCGATGCGGCATGCTCCAGGGGCAGCTCGACGGCGCGCAGGCGACCGATGTGGCGCGCGGCAAGGAACTCGATGCGCTGCGACGGGAAATGACGGTGCTCGCGCGTCGGGCACCGTTGCGGGGCGCGAAGGCTGCGCCCGCCGCGCAACGGGATGAGCGGCGCGCGCGCACGCGCAAGCGCGCCGACGAAGCGCCACGCTGACGGCAAAACCGCACGCGCGCGTCAGCCGATGGTGACGCACGCGTGAAGCCCGTAAGCGAGCAAGTGGGTAAGCAAGCAGCGATACCGCTACACCCCCAACCACTCGCCCACCCAACCAAATCAACTCGACACATACCGCGACGGCAGCGCCGGTGCATCCGCCGGAATCGTGACGAGCGACGTGTTCAGCCAACCCTGCGGCGAGCCATTCGACTGCGCATACGCGCCGACGTACGGCATCATCCGCGTCGTCTGGTAGACCTGCGGCGTCCACCCCGCGGGCGCAAGGAAGATCGACGTCGCACGCTTCTCGCTATACGCGGACGCACCATACGTCGAGATGTTCCACAGCGTCTGCTGATACGTCGCATAGTCGGCGTTGTGCCGCGACCCACCGGCCTGCCAGCCTTCGAGCTGGATAAACGTGTTGTACGTGCCGGCACCCGCGAGCAGGTTGTTCACCGTGCGCCCGTACAGGAACGACAGGATCAGCCCGCAGTTCGCCGGCGCGAAATCGCTGCCGACGCTCAGGTAATAGCGGCCGGTCGTGTTCAGGACCGACGCGTAATGCGAGTTGCCGATATCGGTCGACGTCGTCAGCCCGCTCGCGCCCATGAAGCTGTCGAACGCCTGCATCGTGATGCCCGCCGGCAGGTCGCTCGTCGCGCTGATCGCGACGATATGCGAACCGGCCGCCAGCAGCGTCAGGAACGCGGACAGCGTGCCCGCGTTCCAGTTGCCCTGCGCATCGACGAACGGAAACGCGCGATACCCCGTCAGCGCGAACACCGCCGGATCGGTACCGGCCTGCCACGCGATCTGCGGCACCCACATCGTCAGCGGGCCGGCGTTCGATGCACCGGACACGTACTGGTTCAGCGCATCGATGAGCTGCGCATCGGCTGCGGGCAGCACGCCATACGCGGCGCCGTTTTGCCAGCGCTGCACCCATTGGGCGACGAAGCCCGCGAGCTGGCCGCCGGTGAAGTCGGCGGGCGGCACGTAGCCGAGCGGGCCCGTGCTTTGGTACGCGGACTGGATTGCCGCAGCCGTACGCACGTTGCTGCCGAACATGCTGTTCGCGAAATCCTGGCAGTTGTTGGCCGGCGGCGTCGCGAGCTGCGCAAGCGGGACGACCCACGCCCCGTTTGCCGTCGCGACACCGCGATACAGCGTGAGATTCGCGACCGAATCGTGACCGGGAAACGTGGCGGCGTCGGCGCCCGACACGTAGCCGGCCGACGGCGTGACGCTCACGGTGGTCGGTTGCGACCCGAACGGATGCGTGTACGCGATCGCAAACGACGCGTCGCCGCCGGCAAGGCTGAACGATCCGGTGCAATCGCCCCAGCTGTTCGACGCGCTGACGGCGGTCGATTGCCCGGTCGAAATCTGCGCTTGCGACGCCTGCGGCAGCGAGCCGCTCTGGCTTGCCGCATTACCGTACGCGAGTGCCGTCGACGGGATCGCATTGACGACGTTGATCGTGATCGAGCGGTCGGCGATCCCGTAGTTGCGCGTGGACGCATCCGCGGCGCCGGCGGCGGCGAATGACGACGCGGACGTCGGGTTGCCGTCGCCGCCACAGGCGGCCAATGTGCCGACGAGCGGCGACAGGGTCAGCGCGGCGCCGCGCTGGATGAAGCGCCGGCGGTTCGGCGCGGACGGGCGTTCGGGTTTCGAAGCGGTCATGGGCGTTCCTGGTCACGGGTTCGGGAGGCGGCAACGACGATCCGGCGCATTGCACACGTGTGCAATGCCGGCCGTAATGCTGCGATTGCCGGCATGTGCGCCGCGCGTATTTATGCGGGAGATCGATGAAACGCCCGCGACGAAACCGAGTCGTGCGTGTGACGTCGTGCACCCGCCAGGGCGGGAGCGGAGCGAGGCATGCCGGCGCAACGTTTGGGTGCCCGGCGGGGATCGGGTAAAGTGCCGCTCAACATACCGGATCGACGTTACTAGACGACCGGTCTAATCGTTGCTACCATACGCCATCATGAATGCATCTTCAGGCGCGGAAGTCCGCCAGCACATCCTGAACATCGCCAAGCCGATCATGCTCCACAAGGGGTTTTCGGCGGTCGGTCTGAACGAGATTCTCGCTGCGGCGGGCATCCCGAAGGGCTCGTTCTACCATTACTTCGGCTCGAAAGAGGCATTCGGCGAAGCCCTGCTCGAATCGTATTTCGACGGCTATCTCGCGCATCTCGACAACCTGTTCAAGCACCAGGCCGGCACGGGCGCCGAGCGCCTGATGACGTACTGGAGCAACTGGCTGCACACGCAATGCGCGGACGATCCGGAAGGCAAGTGCCTCGCGGTGAAGCTCGGCGCGGAAGTGTCGGATCTGTCGGAAGCGATGCGCGCGGTGCTGCGGCACGGCACGAGCCAGATCATCGAGCGGCTCGCGGGGGGCATCGAGGCCGGGCTGGCCGACGGCTCGCTGAGCGCGGTCGCCGATCCGTCGCATACGGCCGCGATCCTCTACGAGCTGTGGCTGGGCGCGACGCTGCTGGAAAAGATTCACCGCAACCGCAAACCGCTCGAACGGGCGATGGTCGAAACGCGGCGCATGCTGAACCTGCCGCCGCTCGAGCCGAGCGGAGCGCAGGCGTAACCCGGGCGCGCATTGGCGCGCCTTGGTTTTACCCTTTTTCTAGACGACTGGTCTACTCAATGCGCATGACGAACGTGCCACGCCGCGTTACGCTGTCCCGATTGTTTCAACCGCACGCATGCAGTCGCGACGGCCTGAGCGCCGCCGCCGCATGCGCGCGTCTCCTGCTGGTCCATCCCTGATCCGATCGTGCCCACGAAGCACGTCCATTCCTGTTGACGGAGGCTTACATGCCGCAAAGCAAGACCGCAAACCGCCAGATCATCTTGAATTCGCGCCCGGTCGGCGCGCCGACGCCGGGCAACTTCCGTACCGAATCCGGTGAGGTGCCGACGCCCGGCGCCGGCCAGGTGCTGCTGCGCACGGTCTGGTTGTCGCTCGACCCGTACATGCGCGGCCGGATGAGCGACGCGCCGTCCTATGCCGCGCCGGCCGAACTCGGCCAGCCGATGGTCGGCGGCACGGTCAGCCAGGTCGTTTCGTCGAACCTGCCCGCGTTCCGCGAAGGCGACCTCGTGGTCGCGGGTGCGGGCTGGCAGGACTATGCAGTGTCCGACGGCCGCGACCTGATTCCGCTCGGCCGCGACTTCGCGCATCCGTCGTACGCGCTCGGCGTACTCGGCATGCCGGGCTTCACCGCCTATACGGGGCTGTTGAAGATCGGCGAGCCGAAGGCCGGTGAAACGGTGGTCGTCGCGGCGGCCAGCGGTGCGGTCGGCGCGGTGGTCGGCCAGATCGCGAAGCTGAAGGGCTGCCGCGTGGTCGGCGTCGCGGGCGGCGCCGACAAGTGCGCGTATGTAACCGATACGCTCGGATTCGACGTGTGCGTCGACCACCGCGACCCGGCGTTCGCCGAGAAGCTGAAGGAAGCTTGCCCGAACGGCATCGACATCTATTTCGAGAACGTCGGCGGGGCCGTGTTCGACGCGGTGTGGCCGCTGCTCAACGACCATGCGCGCGTGCCGGTATGCGGAATCATCGCGCACTACAACGACGCGGCCTACGACGACAAGGCTGTATCGACCGGCCGCGACCGCGTGCCGGCACTGATGGGCACGATCCTGCGCAAGCGCATCCGGATGCAGGGTTTCATCATCCTGGATCACTATGCAACCGGCTATGCGCCGTTCATGAAGGAAATGAGCGAATGGGTCGCGCATGGCAAGGTGAAGACGCTCGAGGACGTCGTCCCCGATCTCGCCGATGCGCCTGAAGCGCTGATCGGCTTGCTCGCCGGCAAGAACTTCGGCAAGGTCGTCGTGCGCGTGGGTCCGGACGAACTGGCCTGACACGACAGTACCGGCTTGCAGCAACAACCGGCCGCCCGCCGGCGTTACATGAAATACCTGACGCCGGCGGGCGGCTTTCCCGATTCCGTTTCGATAGGAGTGACAAGATGGCGCTTCACGTGATTGCTTCCCTGTTCCTGAAACCCGAACACGCGGAGGCCGCCGAGGCGGAACTGCGCAGCATGGTCGCGAAGACGCGCACCGAGCCGGGCAACCGGCGCTACGACCTGTTCCGCGAGCAGGACGGCTCGCCGAACCTGCACCTGTACGAGATCTACGACGACCAGGCCGCCTTCGACGCGCATCTCGCAAGCCCGTATTTCGGTGAATTCCGTACGAAGTCGGCCGACTGGTTCACCGCGCCGCCGGTCATCAAGGTGCTGTCGGGCATCGACGTCGCCGAGTAACCACGCAGCACCACCGTCGCGGCCCGAGCCCACCCGTGCCGCACGGCACCCGCCGCACGGCACGCGGCGGCGATGACGACATCACGCGGCGCGCCGTTCGCGCCACCTCCCCAATACACCGGCCCCGGAGGCTGAATGATCACCCTCAACATCAACGGCGAAACCCGCTCGGTCGACGCCCCCGACGACATGCCCTTGCTCTGGGTGCTGCGCGACGTCGTCGGCCTCACCGGCACGAAGTTCGGCTGCGGGATCGCCCAGTGCGGCGCGTGCACCGTGCATCTCGACGGTGTCGCCGCGCGCTCGTGCGTGCTGCCGGTCGCGGCCGTCGCGGGCCGCAAGATCACGACGATCGAAGCCGTCGGCGCGACGCCGGCCGGCCACAAGGTCCAGCAGGCGTGGCGCGAGCTCGACGTCGTCCAGTGCGGCTATTGCCAGTCGGGGCAGGTGATGGCCGCCACCGCGCTGATCGCATCGAACCCGAACCCGAGCGACGCCGACATCGACGCGGCGATGGCCGGCAATATCTGCCGCTGCGGCACGTACAACCGGATTCGCGCGGCCGTGAAGCAAGCCGCCAAGGAGGCCTGACATGTCCCGAGGACTGATCGAAGCAGGTCGGGCCGGCGCGGGCGTGTCGCGCCGTTCGTTCCTCAAGCTCGGCATGTCGCTGGGCGCGGCGGCGGGCGGTGGCCTGCTGCTCGGTTTCAGCCTGCCGGCCGCGGGCGACGATGCGCGCCGTTCGGTGATCGGCGGCGACGGCGATGAAACCGCGCGCGCCGGCGTGTTCGCACCGAACGCGTTCGTGCAGATCGACCGCGCCGGCAAGGTCACGCTGGTGATGCCGAAGGTCGAGATGGGGCAGGGCGTCTATACGTCGATTCCAATGCTGGTCGCGGAAGAACTCGAAGTGCCGCTGTCGAGCGTGACGCTCGACCATGCGCCGCCGAACGAGAAGCTGTTCCTCGATCCGCTGCTCGGCGGCCAGCTCACCGGTGGCTCGACGTCGATTCGCTACGCGTGGGAACCGCTGCGTCGTGCAGGTGCGACCGCACGCACGCTGCTGGTCGCGGCCGCCGCGAAGCAATGGCATGTCGATCCGGCATCCTGTCGCGCCGCGAACGGCGAAGTGCAGCATCCGCCGAGCGGCCGGCGCGCGTCGTACGGCCAGCTCGCCGATGCGGCGGCCAAGCTGCCGGTGCCGAAGGATGTCGCGCTGAAGAAGCCGGCGGATTTCAAGCTGATCGGCACGCCCGCGAAGCGGCTCGATTCACCGGAAAAGGTCGACGGCACGGCCCAGTTCGGGCTCGACGTGCGCCTGCCCGGCATGTTGTACGCGGTGATCGTGAACAGCCCGGTGTTCGGCGGCACGGTCGCGAGCGTCGACGATGCGGCCGCGAAGAAGATCCCCGGCGTGCGCCAGGTCGTGCGCGTCGACAACGCGGTGGCGGTGGTCGGCGATCACACGTGGGCCGCGAAGCGTGGCGCATCGGCGCTGGTCGTGAAGTGGAATGAAGGCACGGACGCGAAGGTCTCGACGAAGGATCTTTTCGCGGATCTCGCGCATGCGGCAGCGAACGGCAAGGGCGCGGTCGCACGCAAGGACGGCGACGTCGACAAGGCATTCGCGAATGCGAAGACACGCGTCGACGCCGTCTATGAACAACCGTTGCTCGCCCACGCGACGATGGAACCGGTAAATTGCACGGTGCACGTGCGCGGCGACGGCTGCGAGATCTGGGTCGGCACGCAGGTGCCGACACGGGCGCGCGATACCGTGCAGCAACTCACGGGCCTCGCGCCCGACCGGATCGTCGTGCACAACCACCTGCTCGGCGGCGGCTTCGGCCGGCGGCTCGAGACCGACATGATCGGCCAGGCCGTGAAGATCGGCAAACAGGTCAACGCACCGGTGAAGGTGGTCTGGACGCGCGAGGAAGACGTGCAGCACGACATGTACCGGCCGTGCTACTACGACAGGATTTCGGCCGGCCTCGACGCGAATGGCAAGCCGGTTGCGTGGCAGCACCGGATCGTCGGCTCGTCGATCATGGCGCGCTTCGCGCCGCCGGCGTTCCAGCACGGCGTCGATCCCGATGCGGTCGAGGTTGCCGCCGAGCTGCCATACGACCTGCCGAACCAGTTGGTCGACTACGTGCGCCAGGAGCCGCGCCACATACCGACCGCGTTCTGGCGCGGCGTCGGCCCGACGCGCGGCACGTTCGTGGTCGAGAGCTTCATCGACGAACTGGCCGCGCAGGCCAAGACCGACCCGGTGCAGTATCGCCGCGCGCTGCTCGACAAGACACCGCGCGCGCGCAACGTGCTCGACGTCGCAACGAAGGCGGCCGGCTGGGGCGGCCCGGCGCTGCCGAAGGGGCAAGGGCGCGGCGTCTCGGTGATGCACGCGTTCGGCAGCTTCTTCTCGATCGTCGTCGACGTCGCGGTGGATAACGGCGAGGTGCAGGTGAAGCGTGTCGTGTGCGCGGTCGATTGCGGTATGGTCGTCAACCCGAACACGATCGAGGCACAGGTGCAGGGCGGCATCATCTTCGGGATCACGGGCGCGCTGTATGGTGAGATCACGATCGAGGACGGCCGCGTCGTGCAGAGCAACTTCAACGACTACCGGATGCTGCGGATCAACGAGACGCCGCCGATCGAGGTGCATCTCGTGAAAAGCGGTGAAGCGCCGGGCGGGATCGGCGAGCCGGGCACGGCCGCGACGGCCGCGGCGGTATCGAACGCGATCTTCGCGGCGACCGGCAAGCGGCTGCGCAAGCTGCCGGTCGGCGACCAGCTGAAGACGGCGTAAGGGGAGGACACAAGAGATGCGAAATCTGACCCTGACCCATGCCGCTCACGCCCTTCGTGCGTCGCTGATCGCCATCGGCACGCTCTGCGCGCTGGGCACCGCTGTGACCGCACAGGCCGCCACGCCCGACAGCGCACTCGTCGCGCGCGGCGCGTATCTCGCGAAAGCGGGCGACTGCGTCGCGTGCCACACCGCGCCGCGCGGCACGCCGTTCGCGGGTGGCCTGAAGATGGTCACGCCGATGGGCGCGATCTACACGACCAACATCACGCCCGATCCGGACACGGGCATCGGCGGCTATACCGAGGCCGAATTCGCCGGCGCGCTGCGCAAGGGCGTCGCGAAGGACGGTCACAACCTGTATCCGGCGATGCCGTATCCGTCGTACGCGAAGCTGAAGGACGACGACGTGAAGGCGCTGTACGCGTACTTCATGCACGGCGTCGAACCGGTGAAGCAGGCGAACCGGCCGTCGGACATCCCGTGGCCGCTCAACATGCGCTGGCCGCTCGCGTTGTGGAACATGGTGTTCCTCGACACGACGCCTTATGCCGACAAACCGTCCAAGGACGCGATGTGGAACCGCGGCGCGTATCTCGTGCAGGGGCTCGGGCACTGCGGGTCGTGCCACACGCCGCGCGGTGTCGGCTTCCAGGAGAAGGCGCTCGACGAAGGCGGCGCGGCATTCCTGTCGGGTGCGCCGATCGACAACTGGTTCGCATCGAACCTGACCGGCGAACCCAACACGGGGCTCGGCCGCTGGAACGAGGCCGAGGTCGCGCAGTTCCTGAAGACCGGCGCGAACCGCCATGCGACCGCGTTCGGTTCGATGGTCAGCGTGATCAACCACAGCACGCAGGCGCTCTCCGACGACGATCTGGCGGCGATTTCCCGTTACCTGAAATCGCTGCCGGCGACGGGCGGCACGGGCGCACCGCCGTACCGCTACGATCCGAAGGCGACGCAGGTCGCGCTGGGCCGGCCGGCAGCCGATCCGGGCGCGAAGGTGTATAACGCTTACTGCCTGCATTGCCACGGCGTGGACGGACGCGGTTACGCGCCGCTGCTCGCGCCGCTCGCCGGCAATCCGAACGTACTCGAAGCCGATGCCGCGTCGCTGATCAACGTGACGCTGAACGGCAGCGAGACGCTCGTGATCGATGGCGTGCCGTCCGCGTATCCGATGCCGGCGTTCTCGAACCAGCTGAACGACCAGCAGATCGCCGACGTGCTGACGTTCATGCGCGCCGGCTGGAACAACGGCGCGCCGGCGGTGCAGGCGGCGGACGTCGCGAAACTCCGCAAGGCGACGGCGGCCGCGCGCTGAGCGCGGCCCCATGCGGAACGATGGCGGGCCGGCGTGCCCGCCGTCACTGCCGCCGGGTGCATGCCTGCCCGGCGGCCTGGTGTTTTCTGTCAACCGGCGCGCGGCCGTTCGCGGCAGCGCGCGTTTATCGACGCAATGTAGGGGTGTCTGGATGGCTAACGTGACTTATACGGATACGCAACTGCTGATCGACGGCGAGTGGGTCGACGCCGTGAGCGGCAAGACGATCGACGTCGTGAACCCGGCGACCGGCAAGCCGATCGGCAAGGTGGCCCATGCGGGCATCGCCGATCTCGACCGTGCGCTCGCCGCCGCGCAACGCGGCTTCGACGCCTGGCGCAAGGTGCCCGCGCACGAGCGTGCGGCGACGATGCGCAAGGCGGCCGCGCTGGTGCGCGAACGTACGGACGCGATCGCGCAGCTGATGACGCAGGAACAGGGCAAGCCGCTCACCGAAGCGCGCGTCGAAGTGCTGTCGGCGGCGGACATCATCGAATGGTTCGCGGACGAAGGCCGCCGCGTGTACGGCCGGATCGTGCCGCCGCGCAACCTCAGCGCACAGCAGACCGTCGTGAAGGAGCCGGTCGGCCCGGTCGCCGCGTTCACGCCGTGGAACTTCCCGGTCAACCAGGTCGTGCGCAAGCTGAGCGCCGCGCTGGCAACCGGCTGCTCGTTTCTCGTGAAAGCACCGGAAGAAACCCCCGCGTCGCCGGCCGCGCTGCTGCGCGCCTTCGTCGACGCAGGCGTGCCGGCGGGCGTGATCGGCCTCGTGTATGGCGATCCGGCTGAAATCTCGTCGTACCTGATCCCGCATCCGGTGATCCGCAAGGTCACGTTCACGGGGTCGACGCCGGTCGGCAAGCAGCTCGCCGCGATGGCCGGCCTACACATGAAGCGCGCGACGATGGAGCTGGGCGGGCACGCGCCGGTGATCGTCGCCGAGGACGCCGACGTCGCGCTCGCGGTGAAGGCCGCCGGCGGCGCGAAGTTCCGCAACGCGGGGCAGGTCTGCATTTCGCCGACGCGCTTTCTCGTGCACAACAGCATCCGCGACGAATTCACGCGCGCGCTGGTCAAGCATGCGGAAGGGCTGAAGGTCGGCAACGGCCTCGAGGAAGGCACGACGCTCGGCGCGCTCGCGAACCCGCGCCGGCTCACCGCGATGGCGTCGGTCGTCGACAACGCGCGCAAGGTCGGCGCGAGCATCGAAACCGGCGGCGAGCGGATCGGCTCGGAAGGCAACTTCTTCGCCCCGACCGTGATCGCGAACGTGCCGCTCGAAGCGGACGTGTTCAACAACGAGCCGTTTGGCCCGGTCGCGGCGATCCGCGGCTTCGACAAGCTCGAGGACGCGATCGCGGAAGCGAACCGCCTGCCGTTCGGCCTCGCCGGCTACGCGTTCACGCGTTCGTTCGCGAACGTGCACCTGCTCACGCAGCGCCTCGAAGTCGGGATGCTGTGGATCAACCAGCCGGCAACGCCGTGGCCGGAAATGCCGTTCGGCGGCGTGAAGGACTCGGGCTACGGGTCGGAAGGCGGGCCGGAAGCACTCGAGCCGTACCTCGTCACGAAGTCGGTGACGGTGATGGCCGTCTGACGGTTGTCGATCGATCGCGTGCGCGGCGCCATTGGCGTGGCGCGCGCGGTCGGCGCGGGCCGGGCGGCATGCCCGGTCTCTCGCCAGCGTTTCCCGCCTGCCGTGCATTCGAACGGCAACCCACTCGGCATTTCACTGTGCGTGCCACTGCGGATGGATTGTTTCAATTCCATCATCGGCAACGCCACACACTACACCCCTCGGTGAATCGATACCGGCATCCGGTGCCGGCTCGCACGACACACGATCCGCCCGACACCGCGCGGCTCACGTCGTCAACCACCTGGCAAGTTCGGACTGCACCTCGTACCCGGGCGTCGCACTTTTTGGTATAGGTTATTCAGAACAAACCATAACAACCGGTGCGTGAGCGTCGGCCTAACCTGAGAGGAAACGGATGCATCCGCGGTCGGCAGCGCCGTACTACGTTGTGCTGGCGGGGACCTTGATAGCGTGCGCGCTGATGGGACTCTGCGTGTTGCAGTTGTTTCAGAGCCGTCACGACGCGCTCGATCGCGCGCGCGATACGTCGCGGAATCTGGCGCTCGTCGCCGAGCGCGACATCGAACGCAATATCGAACTGTACGGCCTGTCGCTGGAGGCGGTGATCGAGGGCCTTCAGCGGCCGGACGTCATGGCGGCGTCGCCGGCCTTGCGGCGCGGCGTCCTGTTCGATCACGCGATGACGGCGAAATTTCTCGGCTCGATGCTCGTGCTGGATTCGGCCGGCAACATCATCCTGGATTCGGCGACCGACGTGCCGCGACAGGGCAATTTCGGCGACCGCAAATACTTTACGGTTCATCGCGACAATCCGAACGCCGGGCTTTACATCAGCGATCCCTACGCGTCCCGCCTGCGCGGCGGCTCGCTCAGCGTGGCGCTGACGCGCCGCGTGTCGAATCCGGACGGCTCGTTCGGCGGCATCGTGATGATCGCGGTCAATCTCGAGTATTTCCACACGCTGTTCGCCGGCCTCGCGCTCGGTTCGCACGGCGCGATCTCGCTGGTCGGCACGGACGGCATCATGTTCATGCGCCAGCCGTACGACGTGCACACCATCGGTCGCGACATCAGCCAGGCGGCGACGTTTCGCCACTTCATGACGGCGCCGGAAGGTTCGTTCCTTGACACCTCGACGATCGACAAGGTTCGGCGCCTGTACTACTTCAAGACGCTGCCGCACCTCCCGATGATCATCATGGTCGCCGAGGCGGAGCAGGACATCTACGCCGCGTGGCGGCGCCGGGCGATCACGATCGGCGCGCTGGTGGCCACCTTCGGCGTGGCGTTCATCGTGCTGTCGTTCTTGCTGGGCACGCAGCTGCGGCGGCGGATGCGTGCCGAATCCGAGCTGGTGATGCTGGCACGCACCGATGGCCTCACCGGGCTCAACAATCGCCGCTCGTTCGGGGAAGTGCTGGACCTCGAATGGCGCCGCGCACGCCGTGCCCGTTCGGTGTTTTCGCTGCTGTTCGTCGACGTCGACCGCTTCAAGGCCTACAACGACACCTATGGTCACCAGGCCGGCGATGACGCGCTGACGGCGGTTGCGCGGTGCATCGGCGACAACATCCGGCGTCCCGCGGACACCGCGGCCCGCTACGGCGGCGAGGAATTCGTCGTGATCCTCCCCGATACGCCGGCAACGGGTGCGACCGAGATCGCCGAACGGATTCGGGCCGCCATCGACGGACTGGCGATCGAACATGCGGAAAGCGAATTCGGGCGCGTCACCGCGAGTATCGGCGTGGCAAGCTGGGCGCCCGGGCAGGAAGGGGAGGTCGAATCGGTGATCAAGGCGGCCGACGAGGCGCTGTACCACGCGAAGGAAACGGGGCGAAACAAGGTCGCGTCGCATGAAACTGGCGCCTGACACCACCGCCGGCACGCATCGCCCGCTGCCGATGGCAGGCGTGCCCTCCAAGGCTAGACGCTCAATGCCGGCCGCTGCCGCGATAGCTTTCCACTTCCGCGTCGTACGCCGCGAGAAACGCCTTGCCGAACACCGACGCGAAGTCGTCCTCGATCGCGAACACCGTGTCGCGATGGGTGGCCGCGTAGCGATCCCACATCCGCGCCTTGTACAGCACAGGCAAGCGCTTCTCGTACCAGCGCATCGCGTCGTCCCGCTCGCGCAGCCGTTGCGGTGAAAAGCGCGTCAGCAGGTCCATCAACGCGGCGCGCATGCCGGCGACCATGCCGATCTGGTGCGCATGCAGATCCTGGAACGCGTCGCTGACCGCGCTTTGCGGCGACATGAAGCCCGGCAGCGGCAGCCCGAACATCTGCCGCAGCACCGCACCGCCGTCCGGCAGCAGCTTCAGCGGGTTGTTCTCGCGGTCGAGCAGCATCGTCATGTGCGCCTTCACCTCGCGCTTCAGGATGCTGCGCGACGACAGCAGCTCGACCGTGCCGTTCGCGAACAGCGCCAGCAACTGGCCCGCGATGTACAGCTGTTCGGCCGACCACTGATGCGATTCGGCGGCCGTATCGAGCCCCGCGCCTTCGAAGAACGCGCTCAGCAGTTCATCGGGCGTCGGCGCGCGGGTGGCACGCGGCGCCGGTTCGTCGGCGGGCTGCGTATCGGCGGCGTGCGCGGCGGCGGGTTGCACACGCACGTGTTGCATCCACTCGGGTGCGTGGTCGGCCTGTGTCGTGGACGACGCTTCGCGATCGGCGTGGCCACGATCGACTTGCGCCGCCGTGCCCGTTGCGCCGATATCGCCCGACGACTGCGTGAACAGGTCGAGCGGATCGGTCGATAGCTGGTTCAGGTCGCGTTGCGACGGCGCGGGCGGTACGGCCTGCGCTGCGCGGTTCGCCGGCTGCGGTGCATCCGCACGTGCCGGGCCACCTGGCCGGGTACCGGCGTCCGCCGCCTTGCCGCGCGGCGCGAGACGATCCTGCAGGAGCCCCCACAGCCGGTTGCCGCCGCCTTTCGTATCGACCCGCGAAGACGAAGCTTGCGCGGGCGTCGCTGACGCGCGCGCCTGCGCCTGCGCCTGCGCCTGCGTATCGACGTGCACGCCGGCATCGCGCGCCATGTCGATGACCGGTGCCGCGTCGTCATCGCCGCCATCGTCACGTTCGGCGCGCAGCACATACGGCCCGATGCGGATGATGTCGCCGGTGTTGAGCGGGCGCTCCTGCGCATAGCCGACCGGCTCGCGGTTCACCTCGATCGTCGAGACGCTGCTCAGGTTCTTCAGCAGGCAGGCGTCGTCGCCGACCTGCAGCAGCGCCTGCAGCCGCGAGATCTGCCGCGTGTCGTCGCGCAACACCAGATGGTTGTCGCTGGCCCGGCCGATGGTGCCGCCCGGCGGATGAAACACGACGGCGTCGTAGGAGTCGTTTTCGACCGGCTCGCCGGCATGTTCGATCACGATCAGTTGCATGTCATACGTCGCTCGGTGAAGCGCTCGCGTGGAAGCCGGTTCGTTCAGGATGACGACGCATGCCTGCGGCGCGCGAATTCGAACGCGGGCCCCCAGATCGGATGCCCCTTCTCGGCAGGGGACAAGTCGAAGCGCGGGTTGAGATCGAGAATTTTCGAGAACTCGGCGCGGCACGGCGTGATGCGGTTCGTCACGCAATAGCTGAACGCGAGAAGCTTGTGCGCGGCCACCTGCGTGTCGGTGTCGGCGCCGTCGATCTCCTTCGCGTGGCTCAGCAGCGCGATCGTGCGCCCGTAGTCGCCGCTGTCGTACGCGGCACGCGCGCTATCGACCGTCGCGCGTGCAGCCGACTGTGTCGGGGACGTACTGCACCCGCCGGCCCCCAGCAACAATGCGCCGAGGAAAAGAACGAGCGATGAACGACCTTTCATTATTGAAATTAAAAATTGGCGTAATTGGAAGGTGGCACACAAGCGCTGTTGGATTCTAGTGCCAATCATCTGCATCGAACCAGCTGTTACGTTTTGTTTCATTTGGCCGATTCATTTCCACTTGAATGCAGAATCGACTACGAATTTCAGTGCTTGTGAATCCAGAAAAACGGCCTATAGTTCGCTGTGTTTTTCGGATTCGTCAGTTGTTTGGTTAGCGCACGTCAATGCTCGAAAAAACGGCCCGTCCGTTCGTGCGAAACGAATAGCCTGGCACACCCTCCGTGTCGCGGGCGCCCCTTGCCCGGCGGCCGGCCGGCTTGCGCCCCCGAGCCATCCGACAGGTGTCCGTGCCATAGAACCGGGCCGCCCAGGCGCACCGGTCGGATTAACTGTTGCCATTAATTTACCAATCTCAATTCAATTGCCCATCATTTCGCCAAATCGACTTTCAAAAACCCCGAATGATATGACCCGGCTTTTTACAAGAATAATTTGCCGACACGGATTGCAATGTATGGATATGCAGGTTACACAATTACCGATCAATTAATTGTCCCTTTTTCAATCAGATCATCCGGTTTGGCAGTCGAAAACCGGTGCGTGGCTATTAGGTGGCGAGGGTGGAATATGCAATGGCGGTCGAGCAGTTTCATCGTATGGGGATGCGTGATGCTGTTGCCGGGATGCGGCGCGACGGAACACGCCGCGGCGGTGCCGTATGCGATCAGGGTTGACGTTGCACCCGACGTCAACCCTGATATGAACCGCAAGCCTTCGCCGATCGTGCTGAAGGTGTTCCAGCTCCGCGCGTCGTCGTCGTTCGACAGCGCGGATTTCTTCTCGCTGCAGGACAAGCCGGAGAACGTGCTCGGCGCGGACCTGCTCGGCACCGACCGCGTGATCCTGCGGCCCGGCGAATCGCGCACGCTGCACTATCGCGGCAACGTCGAGGCGGGTGCGATCGGCGTGGTCGCCGAATACCGCATGCTCGAAAAGAACCGCTGGCGGCTGACGGTGCCGCTGCCGCGCGCGAAGCAGCTCAACCTCTACAAGTTCTGGCAGACGTCGCCGGGCGAGCTGAAGCTGTCGATCGCCGTACGCAATGGCGGCATCGCGCTGAACGATGCGAAGGGGCGCCCATGACCGAACCGACGATGTCCGCGACGCCGGTCGCGGCGCTCCGCCAGCGAGTGGTGTGGACCGAGGGGATGTTCCTGCGGCCGCAGCATTTCCAGCAGCTCGAACGGCACTGGGAACGCTACGTCGCGCTGCGCTGCCTGCCGCTGCAGGGCTTCTACTGGGGCTTCGACACGCTGGAGCTCGATCGCGAGCAACTGGCGCTCGGCAAGGTCGCGCTGCGCACCGCGTCGGGCGTGATGCGCGACGGCACGCCGTTCGACCTGTCCCATCCGGACGATCTCCCCGAACCGCTCGACGTGCCGGCCGACGCGAAAGACCAGCTCGTCGTGCTCGCGCTGCCGCTGTGGCGCGGCGGGGGCGAGGAGGTGTCGTTCGGGGCAGGGGCAGGGGCAGCCGGAGGCAATGGCGCGAACGGCGCTAATGGCAGCGTGGATGTCGCGCGCTACGTCGTGCGCGAATACGAAGTGGCCGACGCGAACGCGGTCGCGCTCGGCCCCGCGCTGCTGCAGACGGGCCGCTTGAACGTGCGGCTGATGCTCGAAGCCGAGTTGACCGGCGACTGGCACGCGCTCGGCGTCGCGCGGATCGTCGAGCGGCGCACCGACGCGCGGCTGCTCGTCGACGACGGCTACATTCCGCCGCGCCTCGTCGCGCAGCACGACGCCGTGCTGCTGGCCTATGCACGCGAGCTGCACGGGCTGCTCACGCAACGCAGCGAAGCGCTCGCGGCACGGTTGTCGGAGCCCGGCCGCGGCGGCGTGTCGGAAGTCGCGGATTTCCTGCTGCTGCAGCTCGTGAACCGCTATCTCGCACTGACCTGGCACGCGCAGCAGCACGTGTCGACGCATCCGGAGGCGCTGTTCTGCGACTGGCTGAAGCTCGCGTGCGACCTCAGCACATTCACGGCGGCCGGCCGGCGCCCGCAGTCGCTCGCGGTCTATGTGCACGACGACCTGCGCACGAGCTTCGCGGAACTGATGACCGAGCTGCGCCGGTCGCTGTCGACGGTGCTCGAACAAAACGCGATCCAGATCGAGCTGCGCGATGCGGGCAACGGCATCCGCGTCGCGATGCTGGCCGACCCGGCGCTGCGCGACACGGCCGGCTTCGTGCTCGCGGTGCGCGCGGACGTGCCGGCCGACAGCCTGCGCACGCGTTTTCCCGCCCAGGCGAAGCTCGGGCCGGTCGAGCGGATCCGCGATCTCGTGCAGCTACAGCTGCCGGGCATCACGATGCGCCAGTTGCCGGTCGCGCCGCGGCAGATCCCGTATCACGCAGGTCATACGTACTTCGAGATCGACAAGGGCAGCGACCTGTGGAAGCAGCTGGCGCGCTCCGGCGGTCTCGCTTTTCATTTCGCCGGCGAATTCCCTGGACTCTCGATGGAGTTCTGGGCGATACGCGGGTAAGGGCGGGGCGACGCGATGAATTCCTCCTCCGATTCGATCTCCCCCGGCGCAGGCGGATTCGTGCCGCCGAATCCGGGCGGCGTGCATCCGTCCGCGGCGGGCACGGCCGGCCCGACCGCGACGCAGCCGCGCCCGGGGCGCTGGGCCGCGAGCGGCACGAACCCGCTCGTCGCGGCGGCAAATCCGTTGCTGAACCTGGTGCCGCAGATCCGTTCGACCGTCCATCACCCGAATCCGGCGTGGCTGCGCGAGCACCTGGTCGTCGAGATCCGGCAGTTCGAGGCACGTGCGCAGGAAGCCGGCGTGCCGTCGGAAGCGATCATCGGCGCGCGCTACTGCCTGTGCACGGCGCTCGACGAAGCGGCCGCGCTGACGCCGTGGGGCGGCAGCGTGTGGTCGTCGCACAGCCTGCTCGTGTCGTTCCACAACGAGACCTGGGGCGGCGAGAAGTTCTTCCACCTGCTCGAACGCCTGTCGCAGCAGCCGCGCCAGCATCTCGACCTGCTCGAGCTGCTGTATTTCTGTCTCGCGCTCGGCTTCGAGGGCCGCTATCGCGTGCTCGACAACGGTCATGCGCAGCTCGACGCGCTACGCCACCAGCTCGCGCTGACGATCCGCTCGGTGCGCGGCGAATTCGAACCGGCGCTGTCGCCGCACTGGCGCGACGTCGTCACGCGCGATGTCGCACGCCGTTTCGTCGTGCCGCTGTGGGTATGCGTGGCGCTGGCGCTGCTGATCGGCTTCGGCGTGTTCGTCGGGCTGCGGATCGCGCTCGCCGGGCATTCGGATCGGCTGTTCGCGTCGATCGACGCGCTGCACGTGCCGAAGCTGCAGCCCGCGCAGGCGCCGCCGCGTCCGGCGCCGGCGCCGCGCATCGCGAAGTTCCTGGAACCGGAAATCGCGGCTGGCCTCGTGTCGGTGCGCGACGACGCCGATCGCAGCGTGATCGTGTTGCGCGGCGACGGGTTGTTCAAGTCCGGCTCGACGTCGGTGATCGACCGCTACGTGCCGGTGCTCGCGCGCGTGGCCGATGCGCTGAACAAGGTGCCCGGCAACGTGCGCGTGACCGGCTATACCGACGACACGCCCGTGCATACCGCGCGCTTCGCGTCGAACTGGGACCTGTCGCGCGAACGCGCGGAAGCCGTGCGCGGCATGATCGCCGCGCGGCTCGACCATCCGGAGCGGCTCGCGGCGGAAGGGCGTGGCACGCTCGACCCGGTCGCACCGAACGATTCGCCGGCGAACCGCGCGCTGAACCGGCGCGTCGAGATCACGCTGCTGCCGGCGCCCGGCACTGCCGCCGTCGGCGCGAGCGCCACGCAGGGAGCCCACTGACATGAACCAGGCTGTCGCGCGTTTCGTCCGGCCGTTGCCGTCGCGGGAAATCTGGACTTTCGCCGGTCTCGTCGTGCTCGCATGCTTCATCTGGCTCGCCGGCCCGCTGTTCTCGTTCGCCGAGGTCCGGCCGCTCGAAAGCGGCTGGGCGCGCGGGCTGACGATCGCGGTGCTGTTCCTCGCGTGGGGCGCACGGGTCGCGTGGCGCGGCTGGCGTGCCGGCCGCCTCAACGCGCAGTTGCTGAACCAGCTGCGCGAAGCCGCGCCGGGGCCGGCCACCGCCGACGATCCGGCCAAAGCGCAGCTCGACGAGTTGCGCAGCCGCTTCGACGAAGCCGCGACGCTGCTGAAGAAAGTCCGCTTCGGCCAGGCCGACACAGCGCGCAAGGGCCTGTCGCAGTGGTTCGACCGGATGTCGCGCCAGTATCTGTATCAGTTGCCGTGGTACGTGTTCATCGGCGCACCGGGCTCGGGCAAGACCACCGCGCTCGTGAATTCCGGGCTCAGTTTTCCGCTCGCCGAGCAGTTCGGCCGCGCGGCGATTCGCGGCGTAGGCGGCACCCGGCATTGCGACTGGTGGTTCACGAACGACGCGGTGCTGATCGACACGGCCGGCCGCTATACGACGCACGAGGGCAACCGCGCGCTCGACGAGGCCGAGTGGAAAGGCTTCGTCGACCTGTTGAAGAAATACCGCACGCGCCAGCCGCTGAACGGTGCGATGCTGACGATCAGCGTGGCCGACCTGCTCGGCGCGTCGGAGGCCGAACGCACGCAGCACGCGATGGTGCTTCGCAAGCGGCTGCTCGAACTGCGCGCGCAGCTCGGCATCCGTTTTCCCGTGTACCTGCTCGTGACGAAGGCCGACCTGCTCGCGGGCTTCGCCGAGTATTTCAGCAGCTACGGCCGCACAGAATGCGCGCAGGTGTGGGGTTTCACGTTCCCGCTCGCGCAAAGCGAGGCACCGGGTTTCGACCTGCGCGCGGCATTCGACCGCGAATACCGGCTGCTGCACCAGCGGCTGAATGACGGGCTGCCCGAACTGCTTGCCGCGCAGACCGACGCCCGACAGCGCGAGATGACGTACCTGCTGCCGCAGCAGATCGCCGACCTGCAGGACATGCTCGGCCAGTTCGTCGCCGAGGTGTTTTCCGTGTCGAGCTACGAGCCGATGCCGATGTTGCGCGGCGTCTACCTGACGAGCGGCACGCAGGAGGGCACCGCGTTCGATCGCGTGATGAGCGGCATCAAGCGCTTCCTGAAGATCGAGGGCGTGCCGCCGGTCGCGCAGGTCGGTTCGACCGGGCGCAGCTTCTTCCTGAAGTCGCTGCTGCAGGAGCACATCTTCCGCGAAGCCGCGCTCGCCGGCAGCGATCTGCGCTGGCATCAGAAGCGGCGCGTGCTGCAGATCGCCGGCTACGTGCTGCTCGCGCTGGTGTGCGTGGCCGTGCTGGTCGCGTGGCTGCGCAGCTATTCGAACAATCGCGCGTATCTCGACCAGATCGCCGCGCGCGTACCGGCCGTCGATACGCAGATCGCCGGGGCGAAATTCTCCGATGCCGCCGACGTCGCCCGCCTGCTGCCCGTGCTCGACGCGCTCGGCGGCCTCGCGAATGCGGGCGGCGTCGACCTGCAGCATCCGCCGCTCGCGTATCGGTGGGGGCTGTTCCAGGGCGAGAAGATCGACGAAGCCGTCGATGCCGTGTACCGGCGCGCGCTCGAAGACGTGCTGCTGCCGATCGCCGCGAGCCGGATGGAAGCCGCGTTGCGCGACGCACGGCCCGACGAGACCGAATACGCGTATGCGGCGCTGAAGGCGTACCTGATGCTGTACGACAGCGCGCACTACGATCCGGCGTTCGTGCAGGCCGTCGTCGACCTCGAAATGGAACGCGCGCTGCCGCCCGATTTCTCGCCGGCCGAGCGCTCCGCGCTGCGTGCCCATCTCGCCGCGCTGTTCGGCGGACGCGTCGCGGTGTCGCCGTATCCGATGAACGAGCGGCTCGTGGCCGACGTGCGCGACCGGCTGCGGCAGGTGCCGTTCTCGCAGCGGCTGTACCGTCAGCTCACGCTCACGCTGCGGCCGGCCACCTCCGCGTTCGACTTCAGCGTCGCGCGGGCAGTCGGCCCCGACGCGTCGCTCGTGTTCCGCCGCCAGAGCGGCAAGCCGCTGTCGGAAGGCGTGCCGGGCTTCTATACGCGCAACGGCTATCGCAACGTGTTCGCGCCGCGCCTGGCCGGCGAGGTCGAAGCCTACGGACGCGAGGAAGTGTGGGTGCTGAACCTCGGTCTCTCCGAGATTCCGGGGCCGAACGACGCGGCCGCATGGGCCCGCGATATCCGCCAGCTGTACCTGAACGACTACCTGAAGATCTGGGACGACTATCTCGCCGACATCAAACTGCAACGCACCGCGACGCTCGCGCAGAGCATCCAGGTGGCGCGTGCGCTGTCGTCCGCCGATTCGCCGCTCACGCGGCTGATGGTTGCGCTCGCGCGCGACACGGCGCTCGGCGATGCGCCGGGCGGGGCGCGCAATCTCGCGGCGCGCGCGCAGGACAAGGTTGACGAGGCGCGCAGTTCGCTGTCGCAGATCTTCGCGGGCCAGGGCAGCAATGCGAGCGCATCCGCGGCGGCGCCCGCGAGCGCCGAACAGATCGTCGACAGCCACTTCGCCGGGCTGCGCGCGTTCGCGCCGGGCAGCGGCGACCAGGCCCAGGCGTTCAACGAGGTGTTGAAGTCGATCGACGCGCTGTACACGTACCTGACGGCCACCGACGACGCGCTGAGGAGCGGCGCGCAACCGCCGCCGTCCGACGCGCCCGCCAAGCTGCGCGCGCAGGCCGGCCGCCTGCCGACGCCGTTCCGCGAAGTGCTCGACGACCTGTCGAACGTCGCGAACGGCAGTGTCGCGACCGTCGAGCAGCGCAGCGTCGCGACGCGGGCCGGCGCGAACGTGGGCGACTTCTGCCGGCAGGCGATCGCGGGCCGCTATCCGTTCGCGCGCGGCGCGTCGCGCGACGTCGCGCCGGCGGATTTCGCGCAGATGTTCGCGCCCGGCGGGCTGATGGACGACTTCTTCCAGAAGAACCTGCAGTCGATCGTCGATACGACGTCGCATCCGTGGCGCTTCGCGAACCGCAATGCGGACGCCGATCCGTCGGCCGCCGCGATGCTTGCATCGTTCGAGAAGGCGGCGGTGATCCGCGACGTCTATTTCGGCGGCGGTGCGCGCACCGCGCAACTGAAGGTGCAGATCCAGCCGCTCGAAATGGATCCGTCGATCACGGAGATGGTGCTCGACGTCGACGGGCAGATCGTCCGCTACGCGCACGGCCCGCTGGTGCAGAGCGCGGTGGACTGGCCAGGCCCGCGCGGCAGCAACCAGGTGCGGCTGCAGGTATCGGGGCAGGCCGGTGCGACCGACGGTTTCTCGACCGACGGGCCGTGGGCACTGCACCGGCTGTTCGACCGCGCGGCCGTGTCGGCCGGGCGCGGTTCCGACCAGATGATTGCGCGCTTCACGGTCGACGGCAAACCGATCGTGCTGCAAGTGAATGCGGGCAGTGTCCGCAACCCGTTCAGGCTGCCCCAGATGGAGTCCTTTACATGCCCTCCGAAGCCATGAGCTCGACCCCGCCGTTCACGCGTACCGACGGCGATGCGCCGGCCTGGTACGGGAAGATTCCCGGCGCCGGCGACTTCGTGAACAGCCGTCTGCCGCATGCGCTCGCGCTGTGGTGGGAGCGTTGGCTCCAGCAGGGGATGGCCGCGATGCGGCAGCGCGGCGCGGACGAGATCGAGCGCCACTACACGGTCGCGCCGGTCTGGAATTTCCTGATTCCGGCGGGCGCCGGCGCGTCGTGCGTGCAGCCGGGCTGCCTCGCGCCGAGCTGCGACCGCGTGGGGCGTTACTACCCGGTGATCGTCACGCTGCCGATGCGCGCGGCCGATTACTGGAACGGGCTGCCGGATGCCGCCGACACGTTCTACTGGCAGGTCGGCCAGGCGCTGCTCGACGCGATCCGCCATGCACGCGCGCCGGGCGATCTCGAGCAGATGCTCGAACGCGTGCGGCTCACACAGGGCGACGACACGTACGCGGACATCGTCGACGGCATGCCGGCGCCGCCGCCGGAACGGCCGGCCCCGGCTGCGTGGCCGGGGCTGTCCGGTTACTTCGATCCGCACGGCGGCACCAGTTTCTGGTGGACCAACCGCGCGGACGGATCGCCGCTGCGCACGCATGCGCATACGGGCACGCCCGACAACGCGCTGTTCCTGACGCTGTTCGGCGGCAGTTAGCGGCCCGGCCGCAGGAGGGCGGGCCGCCGGGCGCGGCGGGCGGACAGGACGCGGTTTCGAGAGGTGGTGGAGATGAAGGACGCTGGATCGAGAGACAACGAGCACGACACGGCGATACGCGGCGACGCATCCGAATTCACGGTGCGGCCGCTGCCGCTCGGCCATCGCCTGGGCGAACTGCAGCTCGACGAGGTGCTGGGCATCGGCGGCTTCGGGATCGTCTATCGCGCATTCGACCGCACGTTGCGGCGCGCGGTCGCGATCAAGGAATACATGCCGTCGATGCTGGCCACGCGCGGCGGCGACTATACGGTGTCGCTGCGCTCCGAGCGGTTCGCGCAGGCGTTCGACGCCGGGCGCGGCGCGTTCCTCAACGAAGCGCGCCTGCTCGCGCAATTCGATCATCCGGGGCTCGTCAAGGTCCTGCATTTCTGGGAAAGCCACGGCACCGCATACATGGTGATGCCGTTCTACGAAGGGCGCACGCTCAAGCAGCTGCTCGACGGCGGGATGCGGATCAGCGAGACGCAGTTGCGCAATATCGTCGGCGCGCTGCTCGGCGCGCTCGACACGCTGCACCGCGCGCAGTGCTTCCATCGCGACGTCGCGCTCGACAACGTGCTGATCCGCCCGAACGGCAGCGCGATCCTGCTCGACTTCGGCGCGGCGCGCAAACGGATCGGCGATCTGGTCGACGACGGCGCGATGATGATCAAGCCCGGCTACGCGCCGATCGAGCAGTACACCGACGATCCCGCGTTCAGCCAGGGGCCGTGGACCGATCTCTATGCGCTCGGCGCGGTGATGCACGCGATGATCACCGGCGAGCTGCCGCCCGCGGCGGTCGTGCGCAGCATCAAGGACACGTACCGGCCGCTCGCATCGCGCGAACTGCCGGCCGGCGAGGTGTACAGCCCGGCGTTTCTCGCGGCCGTCGATCATGCGCTGCAGTTGCGGATTCCGGATCGGCCGGAATCGGTCGCAGCGTTCGCGGCGGAACTCGGGTTGCGGGATTTCGGGGCGGGTGGCGGGTATGGTGCGGCGGCCGTGCCGCCTGTGACTGAAGCAGGCAGGAGCGGGGAAGGGAAGGGTGAAGCTTCTGCTGCGTCCGGCACGACGTCGGCTGCCGCTGCGGCTTCGATCGGCGCGGGCGCGACCGCTTCGGGCAACGCTGCGCAGGATGGGCGGCCGTCAACGCCCGCCGGTGAGGATCAGGTGTCCAGGGCCACCGACACGGCATCCGCATCGTCTGCCGTGTCCGCTGCCAAGCCGGAGACCGATGCGCGTTCAACGCGCCAGGCGGCCGCGCAAGGCGCCACGACTGCGGCCGCCGGCACGCTCGCAGCGTCCGCATCGTCTGGGCCTCAGCCGGCGGTCAACCCGGTTGAAAAGCCGATTGAATCCGACGCACCGAACGGAAACGCCGAACGCGCGAAAGCACCGCCCGCTGCACGAACCGACACCCGCGACGAAGCCGGTACGCGATCCGCAAATCCCGACACGGACATCGGTGCGCGCAGTGCAGCAGGTTCCGGGAATGCGAACGCGCACGCGACTGCCGGCGCACCGTATCCCGCCGCATCGGCTTCGTCATCAGGCGGTGCATCCGTGCCGCCCGGTGCCCAACGCGGTCAAGCCACCGCCGGATCGCGCCACCGCCGCCTGCCGGTCTACGTCGGTAGCGCGCTCGTCGCGCTGATCGCCGTCGGCCTCGCCGCAACCTATCTGTCGCGTCCTGCCCGCGTCGCCGACGCGCCCGCGCCCGTTGCGAGCCAGCCGCTGGCCGGCACGTCTCCGCCTGCAAGCGCGCCGGCCGCCACACTGGCCCAACAGGGGCCGACACCGACCGTCGTGCCGCCGTCCAGCCTGCCGGCCGGATCGTCCGCGCAAGTTCCGCCGCCCCCCATTGCCGCCGAGCCTGCCAGCACGCCTGCCGTTGAAGCCGCGCCCGCGCCGCAGGTTGCGACCACCGTGACGAACCCGGCCCCGGCGGCGGCCGGTTCCAGTTCCGCCATCGCGCCCGCCGGCAGCCTCGACGCGTCGGAGCGCGTCGTCAACGTGCCGCCGTCGGAAGCCGCCGTACCACCGGTGGCTTCGGCATCCTCGGCGCCGAAGCCGCCTGAAAACCAGACGGCCATCGCCGCCGCGAACGTGCTGCCCGCCGAGCAACAGCCGCGTCCGCAGAAGGCGCAGGAAACCGTGCAGGTGCGATTCAACGTGCGGCCGTGGGGCGACATCTACGTGAACGGCGCGCGGCGCGGCGCGAGCCCGCCGCTGCGTTCGGTATCGCTGACGCCGGGCGTCTACGTGATCGAGATCCGCAACGGCTCGCTGCCGCCGTTGCACCGCACCGTGGCGATCGACTTCGGCAGCAAACCGGTCAACATCGACTATGCATTCGAATGACGTCAGCCAGGCGGCGCTGGCCGCCGCCGCATTGTCCCCGATGCCACCCGGCATGCCGGCGACACCGCGCGCCGACGTAATCGGCCAACTGCTCGCGGATGTCGCGCCCGATGCGCCGTGCGGCACGAACCTCGAATACGACGCCGAGTTCCTGCAACTGCAGGAGCGTGCGACGCCGCGTGCCGAGCAGCAATACGGCGACACCGTGATCCCGGCCGAAGCGCCCGACTGGCGCGCGGTCGAGCGGCTCGCGCTGGCGCTGTCCGCGCGCACGAAGGATCTGCGCGTCATCGCCTGTCTCGCACGAAGCTGGACCGAGCAGCACGGCATTCCCGGCTACGCGGACGCGCTCGCGCTCGTCGCGAACCTGCTCGAGCGCCGCTGGGACGACCTGCATCCGCGGCTCGACGCGGACGGCGAACCGGACCCGACACTGCGGATGAACGCGCTCGCCGAGGTAGCCGGCGCGCACGATTGCGCACGTGCGGCGCGCCGCCAGCCGTTGTTCGACGGCGGGCCGAGCGTGCGCGACGCCGAACGGCTGCTCGACGGCCGCGACGACGCCGGCAGCCCCGTGGCCGGCAGCCGCGAAAGCCTGCTGGCTGCGCTGTCCACCGCGCGCAGCGACGGCACGACCCCGCTCGACGCGGCGCGCGTGGTACTGCACGCGCTGGATGCGATCCGCGTGTGCGTGACGGACAGGCTGGGCCGCGAATGGGCGCCCGACGAAGGCGATGCGGAGAAGGCGCTGCGGCGGATCGTGCGCGAAGTGCCGCTGCCCGAGCCGCAACCGGTCTCTCCCGACATGCAGCAGGCCGCACCCGGCGACGCCTCACCGGCCGGCCCCGCAGCAACCGCAGCGGCGGCGATGCCGAACGCCCACGCGTGGCGCGACGCCGAAGTCACGAGCCGCGACGACGTGCGGATCGGTCTCGACAAGATGTGCCGCTATTTCGAGCAGCACGAGCCGAGCCATCCGGCGCCGTTGCTGCTGCGTCGCGCGCAGCGGCTGCTCGCGCTCGACTTCTACGAAATCATCCGCGATCTCGCGCCGGAGAGCCTGCCGAAGCTGGATCTGCTGAGCGGCGAGCGGAGCGAATGAAACGAACGAAAGGCGCCGCCATGCGGGCGACGCCGACGGACTGCGCAACCTGATCGATGTGAAGGAGTGGACGATGACGGACAGAACCAAGGCGGCAGGCAGCGGACAGAAGTTCATTGCGCGCAATCGGGCGCCGCGCGTGCAGATCGAGTACGACGTCGAGACCTACGGCGCCGAACGCAAGGTGCAGTTGCCGTTCGTGATGGGCGTGATTTCGGATCTGGCGGGCAAGCGTGCCGAGCCGCTGCCGGATTTGCCGGAGCGCAAGTTCCTCGAGATCGACGTCGACAACTTCGACGAGCGGATGAAGTCGGTCGCGCCGCGCGTCGCGTTCCAGGTGCCGAACACGCTGACGGGCGAAGGGATGCTCAACGTCGACATGACGTTCGAGCAGATCGACGATTTCTCGCCGGCCGCGATCGCGCGCAACGTCGACGCGCTGCGCCGGCTGCTGGAGGCGCGCACCGAGCTGTCGAACCTGCTGTCGTACATGGACGGCAAGCACGGCGCCGAACAGCTGATCGAGCGCGCGATCAACGATCCCGACCTGCTGAAGACGCTCGTGCGCGAACCGCATGCCCCTGCACAGGGCGGCGACGCGACCCAACCGGAGGCCCGCGATGAATGATCCCGTCCAATCCCGCGCGGACACACGCGATACCGCGCAACCGGCCGTCGCGCACGACGAATTCGCCGCGCTGCTGCAGAAGGAGTTCAAGCCGAAGACGGCCGAGGCGCGCGAGTCGGTCGAGCGCGCGGTGCGCACGCTCGCGCAGCAGGCGCTCGAACATACGGTCGGCATGACGACCGATGCATACGGCAGCGTGAAGCAGATCATCGCGGAGATCGACCGCAAGCTGTCCGAGCAGATCAACCAGATCCTGCATCACAACGAGTTCCAGACGCTCGAAGGCGCGTGGCGCGGGCTGCATTACCTCGTCACGCACACCGAGACCGACGAGCTGCTGAAGATCAAGGCGCTGCCGGCGTCGCGCAACGAAGTCGCGCGGATGCTGAAGCGCTACAAGGGCGTCGCGTGGGACCAGAGTCCGCTGTTCCGCAAGATCTACGAAGAGGAGTACGGGCAGTTCGGCGGCGAACCGTTCGGCTGCCTGGTCGGCGACTTCCATTTCAACCACAGCCCGCCCGACGTCGAGATGCTCGGCGAGTTGTCGAAGATCGCGGCGGCCGCGCACGCGCCGTTCATCGCCGGCGCGTCGCCGGAGCTGATGCAGATGGATTCGTGGCAGGAGCTGTCGAACCCGCGCGACCTGACGAAGATCTTCCAGAACACCGAATACGCGGCATGGCGCAGCCTGCGGCAGTCGGAGGATTCGCGCTACATCGGCCTCGCGATGCCGCGCTTTCTCGCGCGGCTGCCGTACGGTGCGCGCACCAATCCGGTCGACGAATTCGACTTCGAGGAAGACACCGATGCCGCGAACCACGACCGCTACACGTGGGCGAACTCGGCGTACGCAATGGCCGCGAACATCAACCGCTCGTTCAAGCAGTTCGGCTGGTGTTCGTCGATCCGCGGCGTCGAATCGGGTGGGGCGGTCGAGGGGCTGCCGAGCCACACGTTCCCGACCGACGACGGCGGCGTCGACCAGAAATGCCCGACGGAAATCGCGATCAGCGACCGCCGCGAAGCCGAGCTCGCGAAGAACGGCTTCATGCCGTTCGTGCACCGGAAGAACTCGGATTTCGCGGCGTTCATCGGCGCGCAGTCGCTGTACCAGCCGGCCGAATACCACGATCCCGACGCGACCGCGAACGCGCGGCTGTCCGGCCGCCTGCCGTACCTGTTCGCGTGCTGCCGCTTCGCGCATTACCTGAAGTGCATCGTGCGCGACAAGATCGGCTCGTTCCGCGAACGCGACGACATGGAGCGCTGGCTGAACGACTGGATCATGAACTACGTCGACGGCGACCCCATCAACTCGTCGCAGGAAACCAAGGCGCGCAAACCGCTCGCGGCCGCGCAGGTGGTGGTCGACGAGGTCGAGGACAACCCCGGCTACTACACGTCGAAATTCTTCCTGCGGCCGCACTACCAGCTCGAAGGGCTCACGGTGTCGCTGCGGCTCATCTCGCGGCTGCCGACCGCGAAGGCGGCCAACGAGTGAGCGGCGGCGCAAGCAACGATCGGCATTCAACGCGGCATTCATCCTGACATCGCACTGAAACGGAGACGGCAATGGGCGTGGCAATGTTTATGAAGGTGGACGGCGTGACCGGCGAATCGGCGGACGCACAGCACAAGGGCTGGACCGACATCCAGTCGTTCACGTGGGGCGCGAGCCAGCCGGGCGCGATGGCGAGCGGCAGCGGCGGCAATGCGGGCAAGGCGAGCTTCAACGATCTCGTCGTCGCCGCGTACATGGACAAGGGCGCGCCCGCGATCATCAAGAACTGCGCGAACGGCAAGCATCTGTCGTCGGTCGAGATCTCCGCGTGCAAGACGGGCGGCACGCAGGTCGAGTTCATGCGCGTGACGCTGCAGGAGGTGCTCGTCACGTCCGCGCAGGTCGCGGGCATCGATCCGGGCGACGTCGCCGACCGGCTGATGATGCACTACGGTTTCCAGGCCGCGAAGGTGAAGAAGCAGTACTGGCAGCAGAACGACAACGGCGGCAAGGGCGCGGAGGTGACCGTCGGCTGGAACATCAAGGAAAACACCGAGATGTGACGGTGCGGAGATGACCATGGACGACCCGCGAACCCGCGACGGCCGGGAGGGCAGCCTGCGCGACCGGCTCCAGCCCGCGTTGCTCGACCGGCTCACCGACGATGCGCCGCAGCACGCGACCGAAGCGCCCGGCGCACAGTGGATCGGCACCGACCGCCTGCGCGCGGCCGTGCTGCGCGATCTCGCGTGGCTGCTCAACACGCGCAACGCCGAGGACGGTTTCGTCGACTGGTCGGCGTTCGCGCACGCGCAGGCGTCGGTGCTCAACTACGGGATGCGGCCGCTCGTCGGCAAGCCGATGTCGGGCGTCGAGCGCATGTCGGTCGAGGCGTCGATCCGCGACGCGATCCTCCGTTTCGAGCCGCGCATCGCGCCCGACAGCGTCGAAGTGCGCAGCGTGATCGACGCGGCCGGCGGCCGGGCTGGCGAACGGCGCCACAACGTGTTGCTGTTCGAGATTCACGGCACGCTGTGGTCGATCCCGCATCCGCTCGAATTCGTGCTGCGCTCCGACCTCGATCTCGAGACGGGCGCGATGTCGCTGCAATCCGTGGCGGGGGCCTGACGCGATGGATACGCGCCTGCTCGACTACTACAACCGCGAACTCGCGTACCTGCGCGAGCTGGGCGGCGAATTCGCGCAGCAGTTCCCGAAAGTGGCCGCGCGGCTGCGGCTCAATGAATCGGGGCCGCCCGACCCGTACGTCGAGCGGCTGCTCGAAGGCTTCAGCTTCCTTACCGCGCGCGTGCAGCTCAAGATGGACGCCGAGTTTCCGCGCTTCACGCAGGCGCTGCTCGATGCCGTGTATCCGGGCTATATCGCACCGCTGCCGTCGATGGCGATCGTGCGGTTCGCGCCGCTGCTGAACGAAGGCAGCCTCGCGCAAGGCTGGCGGCTGCCGGCCGGCACCGCGCTGCGCGCGCGTCCGGCCGCGTCCGAGCAGACCGCCTGTGAATTCCGCACCGCGCATGACCTGACGTTGTGGCCGCTCGAACTGACCGATGCGACCGTCACCGGCGCGCCGTCGTGGCTGCCGCGTGGCGCCTTCGCCGCACGGCAGGACGTGCGCGGTGCGCTGCGCATCCGGCTGAAAGCGCGCGGCGGTGCCAAACTCTCCCAGTTGCCGCTCGACCGGCTGACGTTCCATCTCGCCGGCCCCGAGCGCGACGCGTTGCACCTGCTCGAACTGATCGCCGCGCATGCGCTTGGCGTCGTGTGCCACGATCCGGCGCAGCCGCCGCGCTGGTTGCATACGCTCGACGCCGACGCGATCGTCCACGAGGGTTTCGATCCCGCGCAGGCGATCCTGCCCGACGACGGCCGCAGCTTCCACGGCTACCGGCTGCTGCGCGAGTATTTCGCGTTTCCGGCGCGCTTCCTGTTCTTCAGCATCGGCGGGCTGCGTGCCGCGCTCGCGCGCGCGACCGGCGACGAGTTCGAACTGACCGTGCTGTTCGACCGCCACGACGCGGCGCTCGAAGCGGCCGTCAGCGCGAAACACCTCGCGCTGAACTGCACGCCGGCCGTGAACCTGTTCGCGCGCCGTGCCGATCGCATTCCGCTGCAGCCCGGCGCGCGTGAGCACCATGTCGTCGTTGATCGCAGCCGGCCGCTCGACTACGAGGTCTATGCGGTGCAGCGGCTCGCGAGCGAGCAGCGCGACGACGGCCAGTCGCGCGAATTCCGGCCGTTTCACGCGTCGATCGCCAGCGACGACGGCAACCACGGCGCGTACTACACGGTGCGGCGCGAGCCGCGGCTGGTCTCCACGCAGGCACGCGCGAGCGGCACGCGCACCGGCTACGTCGGCAGCGAGACCTACGTGTCGCTGGTCGACAGCCAGTGCGCGCCGTACGACGAGACGATGCGTTACCTGGCGGCCGACACGCTGTGCACGAACCGCGATCTCGTGCTGCTGCAGGCACCCGGCGACGCGAACACGTTCACGCTGCGCGTGTCGGCCCCGGTCGAAAGCATCGTCGCGATCCGTGGCCCGTCGCGGCCGCGCCCGCCGATCGCCGATGCGCAAACCGCGTGGCGGCTGATCCGCCATCTCGGGCTGGCCCGCCACACGCTGACCGATCTCGACGACGACGAGGGCGCGCATGCGCTGCGCGAACTGCTCGGCCTGCATGCCGACCCGGCCGATGCCGCGATGCGCCGGCAGATCGATGGCGTACTGCGCGTGGCGTTCTCGCCGGTGTTCCGCCGGCTGCCGACGGCCGGGCCGCTGATGTTCGGGCGCGGCGTGCAGGTCGACGTGACGGTCGACGACCATGCGTTTTCCGGCGACAGTCCGTTCCTGCTCGGCGCGGTGCTCGAACAGTTCTTCGCGCGCCACGTGTCGATCAACGCGTTCGCCGAATGCGTGCTGACCAGCGCGCAGCGCGGCACGCTCGCGCGCTGGCCGGCGCGCATCGGCAGGCGGCCCGCGATATGAAGCGCGATAGGTCACCGGGCGCCGCCCCGGCCGCCGAAGCCGCACGCCGCGACGCGTGGTGGGCACGCCTGCGTGCCGCGCCGCATGGTTACGACCTGTTCCAGGCGCTGCGCTGGCTCGACGCGCTGTCGCCCGGCCGCGCGCCGCTTGGCCATGCCGCGCGGCCGCGTGACGAACCGGTGCGGCTCGGGCAACAGCCGTCGCTCGCGTTCGCGGCATCGATGCTGGCCGGCGTGAGCGACGAGGGCAGTGGCACGCCGCCGCGCATCGCGATCCACGGGTTCGGGGTGTTCGGGCCGAACGGGCCGCTGCCGACGCACCTGACCGAATACGCGCACGAACGCGCGGCACAGCACGACGACCCGACGTTCGCCGCGTTCGCCGACCTGTTCCATCACCGGCTGATCCTGCTGTTCTACCGCGCGTGGGCCGACGCGCAGCCGACGGTGAGCCTCGATCGCCCGGAACGTGCACGGTTCGATGGCTATGTCGCGAGCCTGATCGGGCGAGCAGCACACGGCGACAAACCGGCCTCGCAAGCCAACGCCGACACCGACGCGCTCGCGCCGCACGCGCGCTATTTCCATGCGGGCCATCTGGTGCGGCACACGCGCAACCCGGAGGGCCTCGTGCAGATCCTGCGCCGGCACTTCGGTGTCGAGGCCCGCATCGTCGAGCACATGCCGCAGTGGGTCGCGATCGAACGCTCGCAGCGCTGCACGATCCGCGCGACGCGGCCGACGTTGCGGGTCGGCGCCGTCGCACTCGGCATCGCGGTGCGCGATGCGCAGTCGCGCTTCCGGATCGTGCTCGGCCCGCTGTCGCTCGACGCGTACCGCCGTTTCCTGCCGGGCGGCCCGCATGCCCGGCAGCTCGCGCAATGGGTGCGCGAATACGTCGGCATCGAGTTCGACTGGGACGTGCAACTCGAACTCGCGGCCGACGCGGTGCCGGCGATCGCGCTCGGCGTGCCGCAGGGCATCGGCCGCACCGCGTGGCTCGGACAGCGGCTCGAACCGGGCCCCGCGCGCGACCTCGTCGTCCGCTACGACGTGCGGCGCGGCGGCGCCCCCCTTCATCGCGAAACCGCCTAAATGGGAACCGTCATGTCCGATATCGGCCGCGCCAACCTGTTCGGAAAACTGAATCCGTTCCTCTACGAGACGCTCGAGCAGGCGACCGGCTTCTGCCGGCTGCGCGGCAATCCGTATGTCGAACTTGCACACTGGCTCAAGCAGATGCTGCAGCGGCCCGACGGCGACCTGCAGCGCGTACTGCGCCACTTCGCGATCGACGCCGCCGCGCTCGACCGCGGGCTCGTTGCCGCGCTCGACAAGCTGCCGCGCGGCGCGGGCTCGGTGTCGGATCTGTCCGTGCATATCGACGATGCGGTCGAACGTGCGTGGGTCTACGCGACGCTGAAGTACGACGCGACGCGCATTCGCGGCGCGGTGCTGCTGCTCGCGCTCCTGAAGACGCCGCAGTTGCGCAACGTGCTGCTGGCGATCACGCGCGAATTCGAGCGCATCGTGCCGGACGTGCTCGCCGACGCGCTCGAATCGATCGTCGAAGGCTCGCCGGAGGCACCACCGGCCGGGCAGGCTGCGCCGGGCGGCGACGCTGCGATGCGCGGCACGACCGCCGCCGCCGACGGCTCGGCGCTTGCGCGCTTCGCGGTCGACCTGACCGCCCGCGCGCGGGCCGGCGAGATCGATCCCGTGATCGGGCGCGATCCGGAGATTCGCCAGATCGTCGACATCCTGCTGCGGCGCCGGCAGAACAACCCGCTGCTGGTCGGCGAGGCCGGCGTCGGCAAGACCGCCGTCGCGGAAGGCTTCGCGCTGCGAATCGCCGCCGGCGACGTGCCGCCATCGCTGCGCGACGTCGCGCTGTACCTGCTCGACATCGGGCTGCTGCAGGCCGGCGCGAGCGTGAAGGGCGAGTTCGAGAGCCGGCTGCGCGGCGTGATCGACGAAGCGATGTCGTCCGAGCGGCCCGCGATCCTGTTCATCGATGAAGTCCACACGCTCGTCGGCGCGGGCGGGGCCGCCGGCACCGGCGACGCCGCGAACCTGTTGAAGCCCGCGCTCGCGCGCGGGCTGCTGCGCACGATCGGCGCGACCACATGGTCCGAGTACAAGCAGTACATCGAGAAGGATCCCGCGCTGACGCGGCGCTTCCAGCTCGTGCACGTGCACGAACCCGAAGAAGCGGCTGCGCTGACGATGCTGCGTGGCCTGGCCGGGAAACTCGAGGCCCACCATCGCGTGCTGGTGCTCGACGACGCGTTGCAGGCCGCCGTCACGCTGTCGCACCGCTACATTCCCGCCCGCCAGTTGCCCGACAAGGCGATCAGCCTGCTCGATACGGCCTGCGCGCGCGTCGCCGTCAGCCAGCACGCGGTGCCCGCGCCGATCGAAGATGCGCGCCGCCGGATCGACAGCCTGCGTGTCGAACAGGAACGGATCGGGCGCGAATGCACGCTCGGCACCGGCGATACGGCCCGGCGCGAGGCGATCGATCACGACATCGCCGCTGCCCAGACCGAACTCGACCGGCTCGACACGCGCTGGCAAACCGAACGCGACGCGTTGACGGCGATCGTCGACGCCCGTGCGCTGCTGCTCGACGACGATCCGTCGCGTGCGCTCGACGCCGACGCGCGTACCGCGGCGCAGAGCCGTCTCTCGGCCGAGCAGCAGGCGCTGACCGACCTGCAGGGCGACGCGCCGCTCGTGCTGCCCGCCGTCGACACGCATGCGGTGGCCGCCGTCGTGGCCGACTGGACCGGCATTCCGCTCGGCCGGATGGTGCGCGACGAAACGCAGGCCGTGCTGAAGCTCGCCGATACGCTCGGCGAGCGCGTCGTCGGCCAGAAGCACGCGGTCGAACTGATCGCCGAGCGCATCCAGACCGCACGCGCGAAGCTGGACGATCCGAAGAAGCCGCATGGCGTGTTCCTGCTGTGCGGCCCGTCGGGTGTCGGCAAGACCGAGACCGCGCTCGCACTGGCCGACACGCTGTACGGCGGCGAACACAACGCAATCACGATCAACATGAGCGAGTTCCAAGAGGCGCATACCGTGTCGACGCTGAAAGGCGCGCCGCCCGGCTATGTCGGCTACGGCCAGGGAGGGGTGCTCACCGAGGCCGTGCGCCGCCGCCCGTACAGCGTCGTGCTGCTCGACGAGATCGAGAAGGCGCACCGCGACGTGCACGAGATCTTCTTCCAGGTATTCGACAAGGGCTGGATGGAGGACGGCGAAGGGCGCGACATCGATTTCCGGCATACGGTGATCCTGCTGACGTCGAACGTCGGCGCCGATCGCGTGATGCAGCTATGCCGCGATCCCGAGCGCCTCCCGGACACGCAGACGCTCGCCGATGCGCTGCGCGCGCCGCTGCTCGACGTGTTTCCCGCCGCGCTGCTCGGCCGGCTGACCGTCGTACCGTACTACCCGCTCACCGACGCGACGCTCGCGCGGATCGTCGCATTGCAGTTGCGGCGGATCGAGCAGCGGATCGACGCGCATCACGGCATCCTGCTGCACTGCACCGACGCGGCGACCGCGCTGGTCGTCGAGCGCTGCCGGACGATCGAATCCGGTGGCCGGATGGTCGACGCGATTCTCACGCATACCGTGATGCCACGCATCGGCCGCGCGATCCTGCAGGCCACGCTCGAAGGGCGCGCGCTCGCGTCGATCGAGTTGAGCGCGGCCGACGGCGAATTCACGTACCGGTTCGACGAGGAGGAAACGACGTGAATCGCGTATTCACACTCGACAGCCCGCACGGCGATGCCCTCAAATTCCATACGCTCGACGGCAGCGACGAACTCGGCCGCCTGTACGAATTCCGGATCGAGGCGCTTGCCGACAGCCACAGCCTGTCGCTGAAGGACATGCTCGGCAAACCCGTGACAGTCCGGATCGAGCAGCAGGACCTCTCGACGCGCTACCTGAACGGCATCGTTGCGCGCGCATCGCTCGCCGGACGGCGAGCCGAACGGTACTACGGCTACGAGCTGATCGTGCGCCCGTGGCTGTGGCTCGCGACGCGCCGCTCCGATTGCCGGATCTTCCAGAACAAGACCGTGCCCGAGATCGTGCAGGAAGTGCTGTCCACGTACGGCTTTCCGATCGAGAACCACCTCGCCGAGTCGTATGCGCCACGCGACTACTGCGTGCAGTACAACGAGACCGATGCCGCGTTCGTGTCGAGACTGATGGAGTTCGAGGGGATTTATTTCTGGTTCCGGCACGCCGAGGATACGCATACGCTGATGCTGGGCGACGCGATGTCGTCGCACACCGTGCTGCCCGGCTACGAAACGATTCCGTACATCGCGCGCGACCGTACGGCGATCGCCGACGAGGAGCACATCGACGGCTGGCTGCCCGCGCAGGAAGTGAGTGTCGGCCGGCACCAGACCACCGATTACGACTATACGAAGCCGCGCGCCGATCTTTCGTCGCAGAAGGTCGATCCGCGTGGTCACGATCACGACAGTTTCGCATCGTTCGAGTGGCCGGGCGGCTATCGCGATGATGCGCCAGGCGCGCATTACAGCCGCGTGCGGCTCGAGGAACAGCAGGCTGAACACGAGCGGGCGAGCGCCGATACCGACGTGCGTGGTGCCGCGCCCGGGTATCTGTTCACGCTCGAACATTGCCCGCGCGCCGACCAGAACCGCGAGTACCTGATCGTGCGGTGCCGGTACCGGTTTCAGGAGAACGCGTATGCGAGCGATCAGGGCGCGGAGGCCGTCGTGCATCAGACGATGATGCTCGTGCAACCGTCGAGCCTGCCTTACCGGTCGCCGCGCGACACGCCGCGGCCGCGCACCAACGGGCCGCAGACGGCGACCGTCGTCGGGCCGCCCGGCGAGGAAATCTGGACCGACCAGTATGGGCGCGTGAAGCTGCAGTTCCGCTGGGATCGGTACGGGCAGAGCAATCAGGATTCGTCGTGCTGGGTGCGGGTGTCGAGTCCGTGGGCCGGAGGCGGGTTCGGGGGCGTGCAGATTCCTCGGGTGGGCGATGAGGTGGTCGTGGATTTCCTGAACGGCGATCCGGACGAGCCGATCGTCACCGGGCGGGTTTACAACGGCGAAAAGATGCCGCCGTGGGGGCTGCCGGGGAGTGCGACGCAAAGCGGGCTGCTGTCGAGATCGTCGCCGGGCGGGACGACCGACCATGCCAATGCGTTCCGGTTCGAGGACAAGAAGGGCGCCGAGCAACTCTGGATGCATGCGGAACGGAATTTCGATGCAGAGACGGAGGCCGATCACTCGCTGTCTGTCGGGAACAACCATACGCATACGGTCGGGAACGACGAAACGATGCAGGTGAAGAACAACCGGCAACGGAGTGTCGGGCAGAACGAGACGCTGAATATCGGCAAGAACCGGGTCGCGCAGATCGGGGTGGATGAGACGCATGGGGTGGGGGGGAATCGGACGCGGACGGTCGGGAAGAACGAAACCGTGACGATCGCCGCCAATCGCGACGCCACCATTGGTGGCGTGCATACCGAGACGGTCGCGAAGGGCAAGACCGAAACGATCGGCGAAGCCAAGATGCTGAACGTCGGACAGATGTATCAGACGACGTCGCAGGACATGAAGACGCTGGTTGCGTCGGCGCATACCGAAGAGATCGGTACGCGAACGTCGACAATCGCGAATGCGCACACGCACACGGTCGGCGGTGAGCACACCGTCAGCGTCGGCGCGAACCATACGACGAGCGTGCAGCACCAGGTGCTGGTCAATGCCGGCGACCAGCTTTCGCTCGTCTGCGGGATGTCCAGCATCGTGATGAAGAGCGACGGCACGATCACGATCCAGGGCGTCAACGTCGCATCGACCGGTACGAACACCCACAGCGTGAACGGCAAGACGGTGACGTCGTCGGCGACCGCGGAGCACACGGTCGAAGGCGCCGTCCTGAAACTGAATCCGTGACGGAGGCCCGCACGAATGCAGAACTGGCAGCCGACCAATCCGGTAGAGCGCAGGTTCATGGATGCGCACACGGACTGGATGAGTTTCGCGAAAGAGCAGGACGCGCGATTGATGATCTGGCAGACCGACGAGACGGATGCGGAGCTCGTGCGGCTGTATTTCCAGGTTCAGGATGAGACGTCGTGCGCGGTCAGGACGATGCGTGCGTCGTTCGTCGATGAAGCGGGTTATGCGACGGCGTTGACGGACGAGCTGATTGCGTTCTACGACAGCCGGCGGGAGGCATCCAATGCGCAGGGCGTGCGCGCGGACTGGCAAGCGCCGTACGACGACGGCAAGAATCCCTTGCTGTATCTGTTCGCGGTTACCGACAGCCTCATGCAGCACCATCCGGATATTTTTCCAGCGATGGTGTTCGTGCTGGAACCGGTGAATGTGCGGGATACCTCGGCATGGGTGCGGTGGATGGACGATTTGCTGTCGATCATTGCGGTCGCGCCGCAGCTTGGCGAGCGTGTGCGCTTTGTCGTGCCGCGTATTGAAATCGCGCCGTTTGCTGCGTTGATGCAACGGCATCGCGCGGCGGTGCGCGTCGTACATGGCAAGTATTCGATGGCGAGCGTGCCTCGCGAGTTACTGGCGGAATCGGGCGAGCACGGGCCGAGCGGGGAGTTTAGACGGCATTTCGTGATGCTGACCGAGATGATCGAAGGCGGCAATCCTTCTCGGCTGGAGGAATTGCGCGCGGCGGCGCTGAAGGTCGCCGAGCGCGAGCAGTGGTTCGATCAATGCGTTGTCGTGCACCTGATTGCGGGGGCCGCCTATCTGAAATGGCGCGATCGGGAGCGTGCAATCGATGCCTATCGGCGTGCCGCCAGCAGCGGCATGCGCGCGGTCGAGGCAGGGCATCCGGCAGGGCACAAGCTCGTGGCGAACGGGTTGTTCGGCGAGGCGAGCGTGCATCTGACGCACAAGGATTATGCGCACTCGGCGTATTGCTATGAGCGCGCGGTGGCGTCGACCACCGCGGCGAAGGACGGGCTGATGACGGTCGAGGCCTGGCGGATGAGCGCGGTGTGCTGGGAACGGGCAGGGGAGCGCGAGCACGCGCTGGAGGCCGGGTTCAATGCGCTCGATGCGGGGTTGATGATCGACGAACCGATGCGGGCGAACAGCAATCTGCCGATGGTTGTCGAGTGGATGGTGTCGCAGTTGGGTGCGATGGACCGGCGGCGCAACGCGTTGAGCGAGAAGGTCGCTGCGTTGCGCGGTGGGCGCTGAGCGGAGGCCGAAACCGTGGCACTTCTGGCCGTCAAGCATCTCGATCCGGTCGTTGGCGTCGACGTCCATTCGGTGCTGGTCACGCCGGGTACGCCACCGGTGTTTCTGCCGCACCCTCATGTCGGATTCATGCTCGACAAGCGCGAGTACATCCAGGCCGCGAAGGCCGTGGTTGGCTGCATTGCAACGATGATCGCGCAGGAAAAGGTAAACGAATACATCGCAGATCATCCCGACGATGTGGCGAAGCTGGAACATCTGGCAGACGAAGCAAACCACCTGGCAGATGAAACGAATCAGCAGATCAATCAATCGATCAACGACTTGTCCGGGTCAATGGGCGGCGGCAAGTCGCCTGACTTCATGGCCAACCCCATCGTCGCTGGAGGAGCGAGGTTTGCGGAAGATGTCAATCAACTCAAGAACCGCATCGATACTGATCGTGCGTTGAGTTCCCAATATGTCGATCGGCTCAAGAGCCGCATTAGTGATGATCTGGGCTCGAATGTCGGGGCAGGTGGCGGCAGCGGCAGGCCGATTTTTGTGAACGGGATGATGCGAGCCACGGCGGGGACGCATGCGTATCACGTTCCGGGGTTGCATTTTCCGCTTGGGGAATCGTTTGCGCCGCCGCCTGAGAAGGTCGAACCGTCGAACGACGGGGAATCGTTCATGGGCAGCAAGACGGTGCTCGCCAACAACGATCCGATGTCGTACATGGCGCTCGAGGCATTGAGTTGCTGGTCGATCGGGATGGAACCGCCCCCGCATAACAGCGCGCATACGAATCGAACCTATCCGTCGATGCCGAGTTCGGTGATGTTGCCGATTCCGGCCGGGCGGCCGGTGTTGGTGGGCGGGCCGCCGATCATGAACATGGCTGCGGCGGCGAAGGGGTTGTTCAAGTCGTTTCAGGGATCGAAGTGGGCGAAGACGCTGGCGGACAAGCTTCATTTGAAGCCTGGATTTTTGCGGTGCAATGTTTTACAGGCAGAGCCGGTCGATTCAATCACCGGTGAGGTGATTGTGCAACAGCATGATTTTACCGTCATGGGTCGCCTACCGCTCGAATGGGATCGCTCCTACGCAAGTCACGACAAGCGAAAAGGAGCGATCGGCGTAGGCTGGCAAACCCCCGCGGATATACGGCTCGAACTGGTTCCACATAACAATGTCGTGGGAGTCGTCTCGTTTTTCCCGGATCATGCGACAGCGTTCGACGTAATGCCTCGAAAAATTGGATGGGAGGCACGCCAGTATGACTGGCAAAATGGGTATGCACTCTATCGACGGGTTAATCTATTAATTCTGCGCACACACGCCGGAGTTGAGTATGAATTCTCGCTGCCATCAAACTGGGAAAACGAAATAAACAAAGGCATTGACGGCGCGGCATTAACATTGCCGGTTCGGCGAATTTCAGATCTACACAAAAACGCCTGGGCCTTTGAGCGAAATGCTGGTCAAGGGCTGGAGCGAATTATTGAATTCAAAGGGGAGGATGCTACCGGCCGCGCAATTATCGTCGAAACGCATCTATCCAGCAGGAACGAAAGACAAACCAATTTCATAACAGAACTGGTACTAACCGATAGTGTCGGCGGCGCTCACTCCCTTGTAGGTTACGAGTGCGATCAAAATGGAAACCTGATGGTCGCGTTGGACGCGATGGCCCAGCCGCATGAATTTGAATATGACACCGGCCATCGCATGATACGTCACACAAGTGCAAGGGGAGTGTCATTTTACTATAGCTATCTTCAAAGTGATGCCGAATCGTGGAAAGTTGATCGTGCATGGGGCGATGGCGGACTATTTGATTATCGCTTCGCATACGATGCCAAGCATCACGAAATTCGGATTATTGATTCCCAGGGAGATATAACAACATTACAAACTAACGAGCGTGGCTTCCCGGTAAGCTTGATCAATCCTCTCGGTGGCGTGACACATTATCGCTACGATGAACAAGGGCGCACCTGCGCCGAAGTCGATCCTGGCGGATTCACTACCACATGGGAGTACGATGCATACGGAAATATCATTAAACGCACGCTTGCGGATGGAAGCCTCACAAAAACGGAGTACGACAACAACTGTAGACCAACGTGCGTGACGGCTCCCGGTAATCGGCAGTGGCATTACATTTGGGATGATTGCGGCAAACTGCTTGAACAAACCCTGCCCACAAACGCTCGTATGCATTACGAATACGACAGCCATGGTCAACTTGCTGTCCATACGGGGCCGCGCGGTGCAATTACACGATTCTCCTACGACTCCAATGGCAATCTAAAAGAGATAATAAACGCGGCTGGCGCCAGCACGCGATACACCTGTGATGCGAGGGCCAATGTTATCAAAATTGTTAACGCACTCGGGCAAGTGTCCAGATATGACTACGATCGCAACGACAACTTGATTCGAGCAATCGAGCCCGGTGAACGAGAAACATCCTGCAGCTATGATCCTGAAGGCAACCTCGTCCGCTATCGCGACCCCAAAGGTCAAGTTACACAGTTCGAATATTCGGCGCTTGGTCAGGTAACAAAGCGAACAACGCCCGATGGCGGGGTGGTGTCATATCGATATGATACTGAAGATCAACTGGTTTCCATAATTAACGAATGCGGCGAAATTTATCGCCTGAATCGCGATGAGCTGGGAAGGATTGTTGAAGAAATTGATTACTGGGGGCAAACTCGCCGCTACGAATACGGTGTAAGAGGTGAGTTGACGCGGAGCATCGATCCACTCGGTCAGGCGATCGATTATAAAGTGGATCGACTCGGGCGTATCGTACAAAAACGTGTGCCGGATCCACGCCGATTGGACGGGATTCGCACTGAAACGTTCTCATACGATTGCCGAGGCAACCTGGTAGCGGCGGAGCATCCGGATAGCCAGGTCGTGCTGATGTATGACGCCGCCAACCGTCTCGTTGAGGAAAGGCAAGGTGATACCTTTACAATCGACCGCGACTATGATGCTGCCGGGAACTGCATTGGTCGCCGAACCAGATTCGAATCGGAAAATGACATCGTCGTACATCGGATTCGCTACGAGTATGACATTCTCGATGCAGTCACTTCGATTCAGATCGATGACGCCGTGCCAATCATATTTGAGCGTGACGCGCTCGGGCGAACCCAAACAGAGCAATTAACCGATGCGATGCGACGCGAATTATCGTACACATCTGAAGGATTTCTCGCGAAACAGGAGCTATTCTCCGGTACCGGTTCACTATTTTCAAGCGAATATTCCTATAGCGCGAACGATGAGATCATTGGTAAATCAGATTCACGTCTTGGGTTTGAAAGTTATCAGTACGACCCGGTTGGTCGACTGACCGGACATCTCAATCCAATCCGCAAATTACTTAGTTTATCGTACGACCCGACGGGGAATCTTCTGACAACGCGAATTCCCTCCAGTCCGAGTCGCAACGATACATGGACTAGGGATGGTGAATATGACGATTGCCACTATGCTTTTGATCGAATCGGAAATCTGATTCACAAGCGAGATCGGGAGCAGGATCTGATTTTGCGTTGGGATGGCGATGGTTTGTTGATTGAGACATTGGCTGTACGTCGGGGATCAAATAGTGATGGACTTTGCATCGACAAGACTCTACACCTTCGTACTTGTTACGAATACGATGCCTTCCATCGACGCACGAAAAAGACTACCCATGTTCAACACGCTTCCGATGGAATGGAAACGGCTTCATTACAATCTCAGACCACTTCATTTTTCTGGGATACCGATGTACTCGCAAGCGAGATTAAATATCCGGAGAAGGGTGGTCACGGTGTCGCGCAGGAGTGGATCTACTATCCCGATAGTTTTGTTCCGTTAGCAGGTATTCAGTGGCCGCACAAAATCGAAGCTCCAGTTTCTATGGCTGGCCACGAACGGATCACCGAATACGAAACGGGCGATGCGCGGAGAGGAGGAGGGCAAGCAAGGTATGGAGATGGAGAGGATCAAAATTCGACTTTCCCGGCGTCGAGCCAGACCACAGTACATTATTTCCACGTAGACCCCAATGGCGCTCCAACAAGAATTACTGATTCGGAGGGTGGGATTATTTGGGAAATTGAACATGTTGCCTGGGGTGGCATCGGCAACATCGAAAGAAAGTTCGAAAGCAACCATCCTCTTCGGCTTCAGGGGCAATATTACGACGAAGAAACCGGCCTTCATTACAATCGATACCGATATTTCGATTCAAAAAGTGCCGCATTTATATCTCAAGACCCGATCGGGCTTGACGGCGGACTCAATCTCTACCAGTTCGCACCAAACCCGATTACCTGGGTCGATCCGCTTGGCCTTGCATGCGGGCCGGCAGTAAGGCAGAATTCAAGGGGGCAATGGATCGATGCCCGCGGTCGGTTTGCAGTCACGCCAATCATTTCCTTACTCCCGAAGCTGAAAGGAAAAACCGTAAAAGGCGTTGAAGGAATTCTCCGGAGGGCGGGCTTCACGAGAACAAACCCCTCAAACCCGAAAAATCAGCGCTGGAAACATCCCGACGGATCCGAAGTTCAGGTGCACGCGTATGGAAACACAAATACATCACAATATAAAGCGAGCAACAACGCACACGCTCATAAGTCGCTTGGAAAACACGGAAACGTACCAGGCCCCAATAGCACCACTCCGCCCACTGTGGAGCTTGCAGACGATGGAAGAACTGCAGTACATCAACTCTCTGCTGCCGCACATATCGGGATAAAAAATCCATCCGACTTTCCTGCTGTATCCGGAAGAAACCATGGGGACTAGAAAGATGGCCGCCGAATTTATTTTGTCTTTCAATGATGGCAATTGGTACTCGACAAATCGTGATCTGATTGATGAAAAAATTCAATTACTTACGACATTTTCCAAAAGAATCGATGAGGAATATTGGCTCCTGGGCATTGAGGAAAGAGGAGTTCCTGGCAGATGGGAATTTGATGTTCGACTCTTTCTGAGGAAAAGTGAAATATTCATCGAGATCAGCTCGCACCCCAGGACGATCGAGCTTGACTTGATTTCATTGTTTTCATGGATCCGCGAGAAAACTCAAATCACGATCCAGGACGAAGATGGAGAACCGACTGATTGGTGACTAACGCAAAGTGGAACTACGCCAAACAATGTCTAGTCATGCAAAGGCTGTACTGACTTCGCAAGATGCAGGGACAGGGACATTCTTCAAGAAGGCTCCTTGACTCGTCTCGTTCAGGGCGTTTCTTTATTTGACATAACGTGAATTATCGATATTTTCGTTTGTAGTAGCTTTTTAGAAATGTCGTGTTCTGGCTATTTACAGATGTCGTGTTTTTGACTGCTGGCATGCTGGACGGCTCGTTGAGCAAGCACGGGAGCCGACCATGCAACCAGCCGGACTGGTGACACTGACGATGCGCGAGCTGGACCGATTCAAGGTCAATCCGCCGAAGCCAACGCATCAGGCCAGATACACGGCAACCTCATCCGCCGTCAGGAACCGCACCAGCGTCACGGACGGATTCTGCGCCGGATGGAACACGCCACCAAAGCCGTCCCAGCTCCGCTGGATACCCTTTTCCGTCTCCAGTGCGATCAGCACGCATTTGCCGTGCTTGCGGTGGCTGCGCAACGGCGCTTCGCCCCACGCGAGCGCCAGGTTGTCGACCAGCACGCCATTCTCATACGCATGGGCCTGCAGCCAGTGAAACTCCGAGGTGTCCAGCTCCTCGTCGCCGTTCCTCGGCGCAATCGCCTTGCCGACGCACAGCGTCTGCGCGTGTTCGCCGATCAGGCGCTGGAGCAGCGTGAACGCGTGGAACGTGTTGTTGACCGCATGCGCGCTGGCGACGAAGCCGGTGCCTGAAGCCGGCAGCACGACGACGCACTCCGGTTCGTAGCTCAACGCCGACGCGCGGCATAGAAAGTGCAACTGGTCGGACGGCAAACTGTCGTTGTCGGCTACTTTGTCCAGCAACGCCTGCAGCGCGGCGTCAGCAATCAGGTCGCCGTGATTGTCACGATCGCGCATCAGCATGGCCATCAGCGGCAAGACGAGCGTATCGACCGCGTCCCGTAACGCATCGACTTCCCGGCGTTGCTGAGCGTCGAGTGCATCGAGCTGCTGCCGGGCCGCCTGCCAGTCGCGTCGTTCGTCGTCGGTGGCTTCATCGTCGCCCTCCTCGACCGCCCTTGCGCAAAACGGCGCGAGTTGGGGCAGCCACGCCCCAAGCCTCGCCTGCGCGGCAGGAAACAGGATGCGCGGATCGGCCCCGCGCTCGACGATCGCGCCACCGAGCAGCGCCAGCAACGCCGCGCGATTCGGATGCAGCGCCGGCAGTTCGGCCGCACACGCGCGCAGAATGGCGTCGGCGCGGGCACGATCCTGCGCCTGCTCGCGCAAGTCGTCGACTTCGGTCAGTTCGAAGAAGTCGTCCATCGTGAAAAGATCGGCTTCGTCGAGGACGGGCCGGTGCAGGACGGCAAGGAATTCAGGCGTGAGCAGCGTCATGGTGGGTGTTGTTGCAAGCAAGAACGATCGACGTTGGCGTGACCGAAGCGGACGGGGCAACGCCCACCCGCTTCGGTGGCAAGCGCGCGTTACTCCCGCATCCCTTCCAGATCGCGGATCAACTCGCTGGCCGAGATCTCGTCGAGCGTCGACAGCGCATCAGGCTCGCGAATGCTGCCCCAGTTCGACGGCGCACCGGCCTGCAACGCACCGAGCGCCTGATCCGGATACATGTCGATCGCCCCGACGATGATCCCCGGGTCGAGCGACAGCTCGATCACCTTGCCGGCGCCGAGCGGCTTCGTGAAATACCAGATGCAGCCGCCATCCTCCACCTGGCCGCGGCGCCAGCCCTTGTTGACGAGCCCGAGCACGCGGCCGGTCGGTACCTTGACGCCCTTCCAGCGTTCGAGCAACCGCCCGTTGCGCTCAGCGTCGGTCAGACGGTACACGTCGCGGCCGAGCTGCGCGAACGGCTGCAGCAATTCGTAGTCGGCGAACACCTGCCCGAACGCGGCGGCATCGGCCGGCGCGATTTCCAGCGCATGCGGCACACCGATGCGGATCGTCGCGCCTTCCGGCAACGTGAACGCGTCGTCGTCGGCCGTGGCTGCGGTGCCGTCTTCCGCCACACGGAAGCAGGCCTTCAGCGTGCCGCCGAAGTTGCCGCCGTCGTCGACTTCGTACACTCCCCACACGAGGCGCTGCACGAGGTGGCGCACCAGCGGATGCTCGGCGAGAAACGCGCGAAACACCTCGGGCGTCCAGCGACGGCGCCCGCACATCGCGACCTCGAGCCGCGCAAGCTGCTGGCTCGCAATGGTGCGCGCATCCTTCTTCAGCAGCTTGAAGCGCTCGACCGCGTCCTTGCCCTTCACCGGATCGTCGGTCTTCTTCGGTTTCGGCAGGTCCGCCAGCCGCGCGCCGGGCACGCCGTCGGCCCCCGTCTCGCGCACATACGGTTTCAGCGTCTCGTCGAAGCCGACCTGGAACACGCGCGGACCGAAGTCGAGCAGCATCGTGCCCTGCGCATCGAGCCCGAGATCCGGCGCAAGGCGATCCTCCAGCTCCTCGGACGACAGCCCGCGCGCTTCCGCGATCGCCTCGATCTTCTCGCGCGCGCGGTCCTGCAGCGCGCGGAACTTGACCTTCTGTGCGATGCCATTGAGCAGCATCAGCGCAACGTCGCTGCCGATCGAGGCCAGCACGTCGAGGCCGGTCGCCGCGCGTGCATGCGCCGATTCGCCGGGCCACGTGCGGATCAGCGGCGTCAGCTTGCGTGCGGTATCGTCGTTGCCGAACAGGCCCAGCGCGGTCAGCGCCCAGCCTTCCTTGCCCGGTGCGCCGGCATCGAGCCAGGCGTTGAAGCAGTCCCATGCGAAGTCGGCCAGCGACTCCGCCGTGCATGCGTCCTTCACGACGTCGATGCCGCCGTAGATCTCTTCATTGGTCGAGAACGTCAGCATCTGGCCGAGATGGTCGAGCGCGTCGTCCGGCAACGCCTTGCCGTTTTTCAGCACCGGCCGGCGCCAGCCGCGCGGCTGCCAGAATTCGGGCAGCTTGCTGCGCTTGGTCGGGAAACGGTCGAGCGGGCTCTCGTCGAGCACCGCGCGCACCGCCTGCTGCACCGCGTCGTCGGCATAGCGCGCGGCGATGTCCATCAGCAGCGCCTCGTGGCCGTTCGCCTGCAGCAAACGCAGCGCGGCGCCGGCGCAGTCGCGCGCTTCGCCCGGCTTGCCGAGCGACGGCGCGATCAGGCCGCTGGCCGCATGCTCGGGAAACTTCAGCAGCCACGTACGGCCTTCGTCGCGCAACGTCTTCAGCTTCGCAAATGCGCGGGCCGCGATCGGCGCGCATTCGACAGCGCCGTAGTTCAGCGCACCGCCGAAATTCTCCGTCGGCTTGCTGCGCACGGCTGCGATGAGGCCGGGCAACGCGGGCAAGCCGAAGGTTGCCATCATCATGTTGACGCCCGCCGTGCTGAAATCGCCCGCAATCGCATTCCAGATATCGACCGCCACCGCGGCCGGCAACAGCGTCAGGTACTCGGCGCGCAGCGTGTACCAGAAGTACCGCTCGCGCTTGCGCTCGTCGATCATCCCGCGCCACGCGGCGACGAACGCCGGCGCGTCGCCTTGCCGGATCGCCTTTGCCGCGGCCTCGCCGAGCGGCCCGTAGTACTTCTTACTCGCCTCGAAACCGAGGCCGGCAACCAGCGTCAACGTGTCCTTCGCCGCCTCGGCAAGTCGCTTCGCCTCCCACTGACCTGGCGTTTTCGCCTGGTTGCGCTTCGCTTCGTCCCAGCATTCGATCGCCGCCAGTGCGAGCGGCTCCAGCGTCAGCGCAGCGGCCTTCTTTTGCCGCGCGGCAAGCCACGGCGGCGCGGCCAGCACGCCCGGCAATTCGTCGGCCGATGCGACGTCGGCCGGGCCTGCCAGCAGCGCGAGCAGCTTGTCGATCACGGCCTGTGCCGGTGCGTCGAGCCACGGCCGCAGCCCGTCGACCTGCACCGCGTGCGCGCGCAGCAGGCGTGTCAGGCTCGGCGTCAGCAGCCCGGCATCCTTGCCGCCCGCGGCCACGAGCCGCGACAGCGCGACCATGCCCGCCACCGGCCAGCGATCGAGCGCCAGCGACAGGCGCGCGAGCGCGCCCTTCGAACCGCTCGCGACCTTGCCCAGCGCGGCCACCGCGTCGGGCGTGCCGATCGCGGCAAGCCCATCGCCCGCCGCATCGTCGGCGGCGCCGCGTTCCAGCGCATCGAACGCCGCCGCGCCGCGCTCGCGCAACACGGTCGCGACCATCCGCGACATTCCCCAGAACGAATAGCCAAAGCTGTCGGGCCGGATCTTCGCGGCAACCGCGATCGCGTCGGGGTCGGTCGCAGTCAGCAGCATCCAGTGCAGCGTCTCGGGCACGTTGCGCTCCGCACCCAGCCGGCGCACCAGTGCATTCGACACGTGCGGCGCGTCGGGCAGCAGCAGTGCCGGTATCGGCTGGCGGGTCGGGTGCAGCGCCGGCAGTGCGGCCTCGATCCTGTCGACGCAGGCCTGCCAGTCCGCTTCGCTCGCGGCGGCGAGATACTCGCGCAGCGCCGCCTCGCCGCCGACGATCGGCCCGCGCCAGCTACCGCGCACCGGGCCTTCGACATTCGTCGTGAAACGATGGACGCGGCGCTGCGCCTGACGGTCGTAGTCGGTGTGCACCTGGATTTTCAACGCGTCGAGCAGCACGTCGATCGCACCCGTCAGGCCGTATTGCGCGATCAGGTAGCCGACGACCGGCCGGCCGATCGTGGTTTCGCCGTGATAGTCGCCCAGGGTCATCGCGAGCGCGAACAGCGCGGCGTCGGCTTCGGCATCCGCCACCGGCCCGGCGATCGGCGTGCGCGCGGCCAGCCGGTCGAGCATCCGCTGGACGGCCGGGCGCAGCGCCGCGTCGGTCGCGCCGATGTCGATCGAGTAGCTGTCCTTGTTTTCGATCTTCAGCCACGCGGCACGCACGTCGAGCACGGTCACCTCGACGGGAAAACGGCGCGACGCAAACGCTTCGCGCTGCATCTGCGGCGACAGGCGCACGGGGTCGCCGTGCGCAAGCCACGGCGGCGCGCCGGTGTCGGCGACCGCGGGCGCTGCGGGCGCCGGTGCAGCGGCCTCAGTTGCCACCGCCTCGCCAAGCGCCACGGCGGTCGCCTGCGCGTGGTCGTGCACGGCGGCCGACGTTCCCCAGCCATACAGCAACCGGCGCGACTTGAGCAGGTCGAACGCCATCGCGGCGCCCTGGTCACCGACGTTGTAGCGACGCTTGATCGCAGCGACCGTCAGCCGCTCGCCAGGCTTCATGTCGCCGTTCGCGATCTCCGCGCGCATGGTCTCGACGACGCGCTCGCACTGGGCATCGAAACTTTCGGCGGCAACGGGCGGCACGGGTGCGGGGTTGGTGGTGGTGGAGGTGGCCGTAGAAGCCGGTGTCGATGCGGCCAGCTGGGGCGACGGCGTGGGCGCCGCGCTGTTCCCCGCCGTCACCGCCACGGGTTGCGTACTCGCCGCCGGCTCTGCATCTGTCGATGCCTCCGACACCGCGGACGAGCTTGCCGACGGCGCCGCGGCCGGCGGCTTCGCGGCGGTCGCGCCGATGCTGGTGCCAGCCGCCACCGCAACTTCCGCATAGCCCTTGCCGGTCTTCTCCTTGACGAGCTTGTCGAGCGCGGCGCGCGCTTTCGCGTCGTCCGCGAACGACTTCGTCTGGCTCTGACCCGCGGTGCCGATGCGGCCCCAGCGGATATTGAGCCCGGAGCCGTCCTGCTCCACTTCCCAGAACTTGCTGGAATTGCCTTCGATCAGTTCAAAACGACGCATCCGTTCCCTCTCACTCGGATCGACGACGCAGCACGATGCCGCGCCTGCATGCCGTGGCCGCCAGGCAGCCACGACGCCCTCTCGTTCATTCATCCCGCGATCCGTGCATCCTGCACGACGACTCGCGATGTCGGGCGCGACCTGCTCGCCCGGTCGACGGTCATGCCGTCATTGCTCGACGATGCCCAGCAACAGCAACGTCAGCGAACTCAGTTGCGCCAGTAGCGACGCCGGTTGCGCGGCACGCAGGCCGTCGGCCAGCAAGCGCAGCAGGCGGCCCGCGTGAGCGAGGCCGGCCCGCTCCAGCCGCGTGGCCTGCGCCCGCGCACGCTCGACCGCGCCGCCGCCCTGATGGCGCATCCCCTGGCGCAGCCACTCGGCCAAGAGCGCCAGCGTGTCCTCCGCGAGCGCGACCAGCTCGGGCAACGGCGCGCGCCCGCCAGCCAGCGGCAGCGGTTGCGGCGCCGTCGCTTCGGTCTGCAGCACGACGGCGCGCTGTGCGGTCAGCACGGCCAGCGGCCGCATCACAGCCGTGCCCGCATGCAGGCGCACGGTGCCCGCCAGTGCGCGCAACGCGCCCCATTCGCCGGCCAGCGCACGCGCCAGTGCGTCGACGGCGCCAGGCGCCACGGCGCGATGCGGCAGCGCGAGGTGCAGCACATCGCCGCCGTCCACGCCGGTTGTCGCGGCTTCGCCGTGCGCAAGCCGGGCGTGAAGCACCTGCGCGGCCGCATCCCAGTGAACCGACCGCACGACCATCGGCTCGAACGCGACGACGTGCAGCGACCCGGCCGCGCCGGCCGCCGCCCCATTCGCCGCCTGTCTCGGCCGCACGAAATCGGGCAGCGCGTCACGCAGGTACGCCACGAGCGCCGCGATGCCCGGCTGGCGGATCGGCGCGGCCAGATCGTCCCAGGATTTCGGCGACAGCGGCAGCACGCCCGTCTGTCGTACGCCGGCCGCGATGTCGACCGCACCGTTCGCGCGCCGCTTCGCGGTTTTCGTGACGACCTGCCCGGCCGCGATCTGCCGCAGCGGAAAACCCGCGACACGGCGGCCGGCCAGATCCTGCGCCCGGCCGCCGGCCGCGACGTCGGCGGCACGCGGCCAGTTTCGCGTGAGCACCATCACGGTTTGCGTATCGGGATCGGCGAACAGCACGCTCGCCCCCTCTTCCGCTTCGTCGGCCCACAGCTCGACACCGAGCGACACCAGCCGCAGATGATCGAGTTCGACCTCGCCCTTCACGCCGATACCGAGCATCTGGCGGGCCGGTACCGCGGCACCGTCGGGCTGCGTCGCGGCGCCCATCGCCGCGCGCAGGCGCGCCCACAGTTCGGCCAGCACGCGCACGAGCCGCAGCGGCTCGAAACGGCTGCTGCGCGCATGCTGCGCGAGCACGAGCTGCCAGGCTTCGTCGAGCGCGTCGTCGACCCACTGCCAGCCGCGCTCGCGCAGACGGCCGCGCAACGACTCCACGCGCGCGGCCAGCGCGATCGGCGGCTGGCTCGAACCGTCCAGCCATAGGGCCTGCACCAGCCCGTCGAGGTCGGCGATCAACGCATGCGCCGCGTCGTCGCGCAGCGGTGAACGGTCGTCGTCGCTCTCCGCTTCATTGCCGGCCGGCGGGCGCACCTCGACGATCGTCTCCGTTGCGCCGTCGGCCGGTGTGCCGGCCTGGCGAAACGCCCAGACGGCCACCACGACATGCGCGCAGCCGCTACCCTGCCGGCAGTCGCAGCGCGCATGCGCGAGCGAGCGCCGCGAGAAGAACCGCACGGTGCACATCGGCAGGCGTGCAATCGGCGACGACTGCGCGTCGGACCACGGCTGCACGGCCACGACGGGACGCGCGACCGCGAGGCGCGCGGCCTGTTCGAGCACCGACGGCGCGAAACTCGCCGCCAGCGCGGCATCGTCGAAATCGGCCGGGCTCCATGCGCGATCCGCGGACGACGTGCCGTTCGTGTCGTTGTCCGGTGACGCATCGTCCGGGCCGTCGCGCGTTTCGCCGCGCGTTGCGTCATTCGGATCGCGGATCGATTCGTCGCGGGGATCGGCCTGCCCCGCCTTGCCGTCTCCGCCTGCATGTCCATCGCCCGACGCAGCCGCATCGGCCGCTTCGTTCGCCGGCGTACTCGCCTGATAAGCCAGCACCAGCATCACGCGATGCCGGCACATGCCGCTCGCGGTGCAGCTGCACGCCGCATCGCGCAAGGTCCGCCCCGGCGGCAGGCTGGTCCGCACACCGTCGTCGAACGACGCGTGCACCGTACCGTCGCCGTCGACGGTCAGCGCCGGCATCGCGCCGGCCGCGACATCCTTCTGTGCGCGCTTGACGAACCCGGCGTTGGCGAGCGCGGTCAGCGCCTCCGGCGTCAGTTCGAGCAGGTCGTCACGCATCGGCGCACTCATCCCTGCACCTTCTCGGCGAGCCACGCGGCCAGTTGCCCGGGCGTCATCGCACCGACTTGCGCGCCGGCGTTCACGAGCCGCGCGGCCATCTCGCGGTCGTACGCGGGCTCGGCCGCCGAATCGAGCGCGGCCAGCCCGAGCACGCGCGCGCCGCTCTCGGCCAGCGCCTTCACGCGGCGCACGAGTTCGTAGTCGCTGCTGCCTTCGTAGAAATCGCTGACGAGCACGACCACCGTGCGCGCGGGATTCGCGACACAGGATTGCGCATACGCGACGGCCTTCGCGATGTCCGTGCCGCCGCCGAGCTGTACCTTCATCAGCAGCTCGACCGGGTCGGACACGTCGGCGGTCAGGTCGACCACGGATGTATCGAAGGCCACGAGCCGCGTGCGCATGCCCGGCAATTGCCACAGACACGCGGCCATCACCGCGCTGTGGATCACCGAGTTGACCATCGACCCGCTCTGGTCGACGAGCAGCACGATGTCCCACGGCTCGACCTGGCGACGCGTGCGGCTGTTGAAAACCGGCGTGTCGAGATACAGCTTGCGCCGTTCGGGATGCCAGTGGCGCAGGTTCGCGGCCAGCGTGCGCGTGTAGTCGAAATTGCGCGCGATCTTCACCCGCGAGCGCCGGCGCCGGTCGCGCGTGCCGCTGAAGGCCTGCCGCACCTCGGTCGCCAGCCGCTCCATGATGCGCCGGACGACTTCGGCCACCAGCCGCCGCGCGGCCGCCAGCACCTCGGGATTCATCAGGTGCTTGGTGTGCAGCACGGCGCGCAGCAGCGATTCGGACGGCTCGATCCGCTCCAGCACGTCGAGGTTCGTGACGACTTCGTCGATACCGAAGCGCTCGACCGCATCGCGTTCGAGCCGGTCGATCACCTCTTTCGGAAACAGCGTGTGGATCGTGTTGATCCAGTCCGGCGTGCTCAGCGCGGACGGCCCAAGGTTGGCACCGCGCTCACCACGCTGCGCGCGGTCGCCGTCGCGACCGTACAGCCATTCGAGTGCCGCATCGGCGGCCTGCGCATCGGCACCGGGCGTGCCGCACGCGGCTTCGGCCGGTTCGCCGAGCAGCAGCCGCCAGCGTTCGAGCGGACCGGGAATGTTCAGCGGCATGGCAGGACTCGTGGAAACCGCGCCGCGTGGTGCCGTGACGGCGCGGCCTCGGGGTGAAGGAAGGAGAAGCCGGGCGCGCGGCGGCCCGTCGATCGGCGCGTCACGATGCCTCCGGATCGGGCGTCAGCCCCCAGCGCCGCAAGCGGCCCAGCACCTGCGCCTCGATGCGTGCCGCGTGCGCGGCCGCCTCGGGCGATGCCTCTTCCGCGTGCCGCTCGGTCAGCACGCGTCGCGACAGGTGGGTCGCCTGGTGCAGCGCGAGCACCTGATCGGCAAGCCGCCCGCGCTCCTGCGGCGGCAACCATGCGAACGCACCGCGCAGCCCCGGCAGCGCAAGCACGAAATCGGCGTCGTCGAGTGCGCGCACGGTCGCATCCATGCCCGCGACGAACGCGGGCGCGCTCGCCAGCGTCTCGCGCGCCAGCGCCAGCAATCCGCCGAGCGCATCGCCGAGCGCGGCGGCCGGCATCGCCTGCAGCAATGCCATCGCATCGTCGATGCCGGCGACGGGTTGACCGTCGTCGGCGCAGGCATGCGCGGCGAGATCAAGCAACGCCCCGAGCGCCGCGCCGCGACTCGCGGGTGCCGCCGCGGTATCGGCCGCCTTGCGCCGCCAGACGGCCAGCGCGCGCAACGGCTCGATCGCGAGCGGCGTGTGAGCGACACCCTCGGCGCCGGCCAGCACGTCGGCCACGATCCGGCGCAGCGCGACGTGCCCCTGCACATGAGCATCGAGATCGCCCGGCGCCAGCGCGGCGGCCGGTTCGAGCAACCACAGCGCGCGATCGAAACCGGCCTCGACGACGATCCGCAACACCGGCGCATCGTGCATGCCGAGCAGATGGCCGTGACGCAGCAACGTATGCAGATTCCCGAGCGCCGGTGCGAGCGATTCGAAGCGCTGCTCGCGCGCGACGGCGTCGTGCAGCGTGTCCAGCAAGCTGTCGCTCAGTGCCGCCAGCCCGGCCCACGCGGCGCGGTTCAGCCCGTCCGCGAGCGGCGCGATGCAGCCGCCCGCCTCACGCAATTCATCCTCGAGCCGCGCGCGCGCCGCGTCGGCCAGCGTCGCGCCCCACGCGCCGGCTTCGATCAGCGCGGCCTGTTGCTCGAGCGGCTCGCCGAGCTGCCAGACCTCGTCGCGCTCGCCCGACATCGCAAGCTGCGCGCCCTGGCAGCGCACGATGCCGGGCACCCGCAGCAGCGCCAACCGGTGCAGCACGCGGCTGCGCGCACGACCTTCATTAGTCAGCAGATCGAGCGTCAGCGTGCCGCGCAGCACGATGCCGAGCGTGGCCAGCTCGTCGCGCACCGCGGCGACGAGCGGCGGTTGCGGCGTGCCGGGCGCAAGCTCGCCCGCGACGTCGCCGGCCAGCGCCGCCATCGCCTCGACCAGCACCGGATCGGTGCCGGCCCTCAACGGTCCGCGATAGGTCCACGGCAGCGGCGCGTCGAGCGCGTCCTTGACCAGCGCGCCGGCCAGCGCGTCGAGCCAGTCGCAGCGCAGCGGCCGCGCGTGCCCGCGCAGGCGTGCCAGCCCTTCGGCCCGCACGTGCACGGCAATCAGGTCGGCCGTCGATACCGGCAGCTTGCGCGCGCGCAGCCGCTGCATCACGTTCTCGAGCACACGCCGCGCGGCCTCTTCCGCGCCGTACGCCCAGACCCACTGGTAATAGGCCGGCGAAGGCATGCCCGACGCGTAGCCCGCGAATGCGTCGAGGCGTTTGAACGTGTACGGCACGAGATAGGAACCGTATCGGACGCTGCGCGCGGCCCCGTCGGCGGTATTCGCATCCGTCCCGGGCCCGCAGGCGTCGTCCGCCTGTCCGTCGAGCACGGTGCAGGTGCCGCCGTCGAGCGCGCCGGGTTCGGGCGTATCGGGCAACGCGGCCGGCAGCGTGCGCCAGAGTCGTGCCAGCGCCGGCGCGTGATAGCCGCCGCAGACCACCAGCACGTCGTCCGCCCGCCCGCCGGCTTCGGCGACGGCCCACGCGATCCAGCGCGCCATCATCCGTTCGCGTGCCTGGTTGCCGAGCGAGCCCGGATCGGCGTCGCGCAGATGCGAGAAGTAGGTCGACAGGCGCTGCGCGAGCTCGCCCAGCGCGTCCGGCGTCTCGCCGACGCTCTCGAACAGGTGGTCCCAGAGCGCATCGCGCCCCTGCACGGCAAGCGTGTCCGCCAGCGCGCGCTCGTAGGCGTCGGCACGTGCCTCGTGTTCGGCGTCCGTGACATCGGCATAGCGGTTCTCCAACTGCGAGAACGCCGCGTGCCACGCGGGCAGGTCGATGAAGCGCACCGTCGCGCCGACTTCGCGGCCCGCCTGCAAGGCCTGCCATTCCGGCGAATGTTCGGCGAACGGGGTCCACGAGCCGTAATGCGCGGCATCGCCGGACAGATAGCTGTAGATCGCGATCGGCAGGCGGTGCGGGCGATACAGTTCGTCGAGCCGGCCGTTGAAGTCGGCCGGCCCTTCGATCAGCACGTAGCGCGGCCGCCGCGCACGGATGCGCTCGGCCACCAGCCGCGCGCAGGCGGGGCTGTGATGCCGGATGCCGACGATGTGCGGGTTGCTGGATGTCTCGGTCTGCATGCGGCGCCCGTCAGTCGACGTCGATGCATGCGGCGCCGACGATGGCGCCCGACCTGCCCTTGCCGCCGTGCATCCCGCACACGCCGTGTGCGTCGAACGCGTCGGGCGCAATCCGTCCCCGCCCCGGCATGCCGCCGTGATCGGTCGCATTCATGTCGCGCGTCACGGCAGACGGTGGCGTGCCGCGTAGTACGCGCGCCAGTGCGCCCCTTCGCGCCGCGCGGCTTTCTGTTCGAAGTAGCGGCGCAGCTTTGCGCGATCGTCGGCGTTGTCCTTGACGACGGTGCCGGCGATGCAGTCGACGAGATCCTGCGGCGATCCTTCGCGTTGCTCGAGGAACCATGCGCGCACCCCGACCGCATGCGCGACGTTCACCGCTTCGGCTGTCGACATCACCGCCGTCAACCGATCCATCGCGCCGTCGCTGCCTGTGCCGTCGCCGGTCCCGCCGCGCAGGTCGCGAAACGTGGTGACCAGCAATTCCAGCACCGGCTGCGGCACGGCCGCCGGAATGCCGCTGCCGGCCAGCAGCCGCGCGCTGGCTTCGCGCACGAGCGCGAGTTCGCTGTCGAAGTCGAGAATCGGAAACACGGTTTCGAAATCGAAGCGCCGCTTGAGCGCCGCGCTCATCTCGTTCACGCCGCGATCGCGCGTGTTCGCGGTCGCGATGATGTTGAAACCCTCGCGCGCATACAGCATCCCGTGTTCGCCATGCAGTTCGGGCACCGCCATCACGCGATCCGACAGCATGCCGAGCAGGCAGTCCTGCACCTCCAGCGGCGCGCGCGTGATTTCCTCGAAGCGCACGATCTTGCCGTCGTGCATGCCCTGGTACAGCGGCGCGGGCACGAGCGCGCGCGGGCTCGGTCCTTCGTTGATCAGCAACGCGTAGTTCCAGCCGTACTTGATCTGGTCTTCGGTGATGGATGCGCCGCCCTGGATCGTCAGCGTCGACGTGCCGCTGATCGCGGCCGCCAGCAGCTCGGACAGCATCGATTTCGCGGTACCCGGTTCGCCGACCAGCATCAGTCCGCGGCCGGTGGCGAGCGTGACGAGCATGCGCTCGATGCTTGCGATCGGCGCGACGATCTTCGGCGCAATGCCGAGCGAGCGATCGCCGGCAATGAATGCACGGGCGGCCGTCAGGCTCAGTTGCCAGCCCGGCGGACGGGGTTGGCCGCCATCCTGCGCCTTCAGCTCGGCGAGCTGATCGGCGTACAGGACTTCAGCGGGCGGACGCTGCAATGCATGCGGTTGAGACGGAGCCATGTCTGCTTCTTCTTGTCTTGTATTCGCGGTCGGGCTCGAATGCCCTCGGAGCGCGAATTATATCGCTGCGCGGCGACAAGATCCGTCAACATGCGTTTTGGCGATCCCGCGATTCGATCGCGGGCACCGGTTCGTGATGGAGCGGGTGCGATGAACACCGCAACAGGCTGCTCATCGCGCGTTCGACGCCGCTCGTTCGTCACCGAAGGCCAGCGGCATCTCGTGTCTCACATCGATGTCAACCCGCGATACCTGCCAGCCGACCGCGAATGATCTCCGTCGCCTCGTTCACGATGCGCTCGACGAGTTCCTTCACGGTCGGGATATCGCGGATCAACCCGACGACCAGGCCGCACGACCAGGCGCCCGCATCGAGCGCGCCCTCCTTCATGATGCGCGGATACACGCCGGCGACCTCTTCGACGATATCGTCGAACCGGATACTGGCGCCGAGCTTGCTTTCCTTGTCGAGGATGCGATCGACCGCGGCGTTGCGCAGCACGCGCTCGGTATTGCGCAACGGGCGCATGACCAGACGCGTGTCCAGTTCGGTCGCCGCGACCAGCGCCTGCTTCACGTTTTCGTGCACCGGCGCCTCGCGGGTGGCGATGAAGCGCGTCCCCATGTTGATGCCATCCGCGCCTAGCGAAAGTGCCGCAACCAGCGACCGGCCATCAGCTATGCCGCCGGAGGCCACGAACGGGATCTTGAGCTCGTCGGCCGCGCGCGGCAGCAGGATGAAGTTCGGAATGTCATCCTCGCCCGGATGGCCGCCGCATTCGAATCCATCGACGCTGACCGCATCGCAGCCGACAGCCTCCGCCTTGAGCGCATGACGAATCGACGTGCACTTGTGGATCACCTTGACATGCGCGTCCTTGAGCGCGGCCAGGTATGGCTGCGGGTTGTTGCCGGCCGTTTCGACGATCTTGACCCCGCCTTCGACGATGGCCCGGATATAGCCCGGATAGTCGGGGGACGTGACGGTCGGCAGGAACGTGAGGTTCACGCCGAACGGCTTGTCGGTCATCTCGCGGCAACGCCGGATTTCGGCAGCGAGATCCGCCGGCGATCGCTGGGTCAGGCCGGTAATGATGCCGAGGCCACCGGCATTGGAGACTGCCGCGGCCAGCTCCGCGTACCCGACGTGATGCATGCCGCCCTGGATGATTGGATAGTCGATGCCGAAGAGTTCGGTGATCCTGGTTTTCATGATGTTTTCGGTTCAGGTTGAGACGAAAGCGCCTTCGCATGCCGGAAACGCGACTGGCCCCCGGTAGATTTGGACAGTTTCCTCGCAGTTCGGATTGCAGTACATTGGCTAAACTGACACATTGAATGCGATATCCGACACGCCATGCCCCGCGCCGCCATCCTTGCGTATGACGATTGCTACGCCTCCAGCCTGGGCGGGTTCGCCGACATCCTCCAGATTGCGAACGCGCATTTGCGGCGACAGCGGGGCGATGGACATGCGCAGTTCGAATGGCGGTTCTTGTCTCCGACCGGGAAGCCGGTGATGGCGAGCAACGGGCTACAACTGAACACGGAGCCGATCCGGCCGCAAGAGAAGTTCGACCTGGTTTTCATTCCCAGCGCGCACTATGCGAGCGGCAAGGCGTTCGACCAGTTGCTGGCACGACAGTCTGCCGCATGCGACTGGCTGGTTTCGCAATGGAACGCGGGGGCCTACCTTGCGGCAAACTGCACCGGCACGTTCGTGCTGGCCAACACCGGTCTCCTGGACGGACGGCCTGCGACGACCACGTGGTGGCTGGCCGACCAGTTTCGCAGCCGGTTTCCCCGTGTCGACCTTCAACTGGAACCCGTCGTCACCGAAGCGGATCGACTGATCTGTGCCGGTGCGTCAGCGTCCTACCTGCTGCAGACCATCCATGTCATCGAGCGTTTCGCTGGGGCGATCATCGCGGCGCAGTGCGCCAAAACGATGCTGATCGACGTGAGCCAGACCAAGCAATCGCCGTACCTCCCGTTGCTGACGGACAAGACGCACGCCGATTCGCTGGTTCACCGCGCACAGCATTGGCTGCAGAAGAACATGGCGAAGGACGTGAAGATGTCGGCGATGGCGCATGATCTCGGCGTGAGCGAGCGCACGATCATCCGCCGATTCCAGGCCGCGTTGAATCAGCCGCCCTTGCGGTATTTGCAGAGCCTGCGCATCGAAGCCGCGCGCGGTTTGCTGGAGACCGGCGATCTCAGCCTCGAGCGGATCACGGCCCAGGTGGGATACAGCGATACGAGCTCTTTCTGCCGGCTGTTCAAGGAGAAGGTCGGTCTCAGCCCGGGTGCGTATCGTGATCGCTTTCGACCCGCTGCGGAATCACAACAATGACCGATCGGCGGATTGCGGATGACAGTCCACCGGTCAGCATCCGCTCGCCATCGCCGCCCTTCCCCCACCCACGCGATTCGTTTGTAGAATCGGCGTGTTCGCCGTTCATGACACGGTAAAAGGCATGATCGTCAGCCGCCGCCCCGGCGGCGCCCTGCGGCCCTTCATCGACTCGGTCTGGGCGGCGTACCCGCCGCCTCCGATCCGGAATGAACTGTGCCGCGGGCTATGCCGACCAGCCGCATTTCAACCGCGAGTTTCGCGCGTTCACGGGGCTGTCGCCGGAAGAGTACCGGTAACGCGCGAACGCGAACGGCTTTCACGTTCCGCTCTGACCCGATGTCAGGTACGGCGGCAAATCTTGTTCAAGACCGGGCCCGCGAGGCCCGACAGGATCGAGCGACACCCACCCCATCACCCGGAGGGCACCATGGCGATTCACGAAGTCTTTCCCTATTTGCGCGCCAAACACGCGGACGACGCCATCGCGTTCTATGCGAAGGCGTTCGGCGCGCAGGAGAAATTCCGCCTCGTCGAGCCGTCGGGACGCATCGGCCACGCGGAATTGCAGCTCGGGCCATGCACGCTGATGATCTCGGACGAGTTCCCCGAATACGATATCGTTGCCCTCGACCCGGATGCCAAAGCGCCGATGTCGCTTCACCTGCATGTCGACGACGCCGACGCGACGATCGCCGCCGCAGTCGCGGCCGGCGCGCAATTGACACGCGCGATCCAGGACCAGTTCTACAGCGAGCGTTCCGGCAAGATTCGCGACCCGTTCGGTTACGAATGGCTGATCGGGCATACGATCGAAGCGGTCGAACCCGATGAAATGCAGCGGCGTTATACGGCGCTACTGTCCGGCGACCAGCAGAAAACCTGAACGGCGCACCGCGTGCGCCGGTCGATCACTCCGACATTCGCGATGCACTATCACCCCGACGACATCCACCGGCTCTACCGGAGCGTGCCGACGCTGCTGCTGAACCGTCCCGCGCCGGCCGAACAATTCCTGGCCGCCGCCGTCGAGACCGGCACCGAACTCGGGCACGTGCTGCGCGACTACCCGCAGGTCCGCTATCAGCCGCTCGACTTCCACTACCTGTGCCAGCAAAGCCTGTCCGTGCTGGACGACGCGCTGCTGGCCGACCTCACGCGCGACATGAACCACGGATGGCGCGGCGCGCAATGGGCCGCGCTGTTGATCGCGTTATCGGGCGACGCGCGTCATCTGCCGCACCTCGACGAAGTCAGGGGCCACCGCGGCGTCGAGTGGACGGCAGAGCTCGCCGAAGCCGCGTCGGGCCCCGATGCACGATCGTCGGCATTCCGTGGCTGCCAGTCGATCGTGCGCCTGCGCGATCAGCTTGCCGCGTTGCCGCGCGTCGCGGTTCGGTTGCGGCCCTGGCTCTCGCCGGAAGCGCTCGAAGCCTGGGCGATCGCCGTCCGCGCCGCGTATCGCAGCGGTGGCGTCGAAGCCGCTCTGCCGGTTGCTCGCCGTTAGACTGCTCGCCGTCGATCGCTCGATCGACGATCACGCGATGGCCGCCTGAATCCCCCGACGTCGCGCTGGAACGCATCGCCAACCCGGCGCGCGCGTTCCACCGCACCGCACGCCCTCGTCTTCCGTCCCGCCGCGATTCCGAGCGATTTCGCAGAGGACCTTTCCTGTGCAACGCCTTAATCGACCGCCGCACGATCTCCAATAATGGCCGCTCGATCCGCCGGCCACCGGGCCGGAAAAACGATAAAAACTCCTATGCATTCCTACAAATTGACCAAGAACGCCAGCACGCGACTCGCGGGGACCGCCATTGCCGCCAGCCTGACCGCCTTCGCGCCGGGTGGCGCGCACGCACAGAGCAGCGTGACGCTGTACGGCCTGATCGATACGTCGATCACCTACGCGACGAACCAGCGCTCGCACGGCGCCGGCTCGCCGGGCAGCGGCACCGTCGCGATGACGAGCGGTGCGCTTAACGCGTCGCGCTGGGGGCTGCGCGGCCGCGAGGATCTCGGCGGCGGGACGGCCGCGGTCTTCACGCTCGAGAACGGTTTCTCGGGCACCACCGGCGCGCTGTCGCAGAAAGGCGTCGACATGTTCGGCCGCCAGGCTTGGATCGGCCTGAGTTCGAAGACGGCCGGCACGCTCACGTTCGGCCGCCAGTACGACCTGATCCTCGATTTCGTGACGCCGCTCGGCGCGTCCGGCCCCGGCTGGGGCGGCAACCTGGCAGTTCATCCGTACGACAACGACGATTCGAACCGCAACCTTCGCATCAATCACGCGGTGAAGTACACGAGCCCGACGTACCGGGGGCTGACGTTCGGTGCAATGTACGGGTTCTCGAACACGGCCGGCCAGTTCGCCAACAACGCGGCCTGGAGCGCGGGGGTGTCGTATGCGAACGGGCCGCTGAAGCTCGGCGCCGGCTACCTGAAAATCAGCCGCGACCGCAATGCGCCGAACCCGAATGGCGCACTCAGCACAGTCGACGGCTCGGCGACGATCACGGGTGGCAACCAGCAGATCTGGGCCGCCGCCGGCCGTTATGCGTTCGGGCCGCATTCGGTCGGCGCCGCGTGGTCGCATTCGACCACCGATGGCGTGACGGGTGTCCTCCAGGGCGGCGGCATCGCACCGCTGAAGGGTGAATCGCTGGTGTTCGACAACTTCACGGTCGACGGACATTTCTTCGTCACGCGTGCGTTGAGCCTCTCGGCCGCGTACACGTACACGATGGGCCGCTTCGACACGCGCACCGGCCAGACGCGCCCGAAATGGAACCAGGTCGTCGCGCAAGCCGACTATGCGCTGTCGAAGCGCACGGATGCGTATCTCGAAGGCGTCTACCAGAGCGTGAGCGGCGGCAACGGCAATCCCGCATTCAACGCGACCGTCTGGACGCTGACGCCGTCGGCGAACAGCAACCAGGTCGTCGTCGCACTGGGGCTGCGGCACAAGTTCTGACGACGCGGCGCGGCGCAACGCCGCTACGCCAACCGCGTAAGGCATGCGTTCCGGCACTGCCCGATCGTCATGCCCCTGAGCCGAAAAGGCCGCGCCCGTGCGCGGCCTTTTCGCTGTGGCATCGCCCCGCACGAAGGCAAGAATGCCGCCCGGTCTGTCGCGTCGGCGCAAAAAAATGCGGAGAAACTGGTCACGCTGTGACATTTTTCCTAATCTGTTTGCAGCGGCGCCGAGATTTGGCGTTCCGGTCGCGACACTCTTTCATATGGCGCACCACCGGCTTACGAACACGATTCACGTCGTGGGTGCCGGACCTTTCGCGCTGTCGAGGCCGGATACGGACGTGCCGATCGCACGCCCCACGCGTTCAACGCAGTCAACCGCAGGAGACGAACGATGAGCAAAACGAACCGAATTGCGGTCCTGGCAACCGTCGTACTGCTGGCCGGTTGCCACCACGCGGCCAAGACGCCCGAGAATGCCGGCATGGCGCCGACGCCCTCGAGCGAAGCCGTCGCAACGGTGACGGCCGACGAGCTCAATAATCCGAACAGCCCGCTCGCGAAGCGCAGCATCTACTTCGATTTCGACCAGTACTCCGTCAAGCCCGAATACCAGTCGCTGCTGCAGGCGCATGCCGACTACCTGCGCAGCCATCCGGCGCGGCACGTGCTGATCCAGGGCAACACTGACGAACGCGGCACGTCCGAATACAACCTCGCGCTCGGCCAACGCCGGTCGCAGGCCGTGATGAGCGGGCTCGAAACGCTCGGCGTGCCGGCCACGCAACTCGAGGCGGTCAGCCTCGGCAAGGAAAAGCCGGTCGCGCTCGGCCACGACGAGGATTCCTGGGCACAGAACCGCCGCGCCGATCTCGTCTATCGTTGATCGTGGGCCACCGCGACGGTGGCACCCGCTTCACGAACAGCATGGCAGCCCGCAGGCCGCAGAAGCGGCCGCGCGGCGCATGCACGCCACCGACGATGCCGCGGTGCTTCTCGTTCAATGCCGGCGTTCGAGCCGGCGATGCAGCCAGTGCGACATCACGGCCGATGCCACGATCGCATTGAGCGTGGCGGCCGCTGTGAAGGTGTCGAACTTGTCGGTCTTCGCCAGGCCATTCACGATTTCGACGAAGCCGAGCGCCGCGCCAGCACCGACGACCATCCCCAGCAGCACGAACCAGCGCCGCTGGATTCGCGTGCCGATCGCGCCCATGATGCCGCCCGCCACGGCTGCCGGCAGGAAAAAGCCAAGCAGGAACGATCCGAAGAAGATGATCGGCACCATGCCGGCGCTGACATTCAGTCGCTCCCACGACGGGCCGTCGAGCAACGACCACATGATCAGCGTCACCGCCGGCCAGACGAGCGATGTGACCAGCGGGCCGCCGACGGCAAATGACACGCAGCCGAGCAGGACGGAATGGGACGGACGCGACGTCGGACGCTCAACGGTGGCACTCATGTTTTTGTAGTCGGAATCGGAATGACGGCGTGCCGCAGTGTACCAAGGCGCCGCGCGACGGCTCCGATCCGGCCCCTTCGCGTTCGACGATCCACAAAAAGCATGGAATAAACGGCCCGCCCGAAACGTTTCGTGTTTCGTCAGCGCGCAGACGTGCGGTTCACGCGAACCGGCCTTTCCCGCGGCCTGCGCGTGGCAAGGAGGCGGACATGAAATCGGCAACGTTGGCCGCGGCGCTGATCGCCGCGCTGGTGCTCGTCCTGTCGGCGGGATGCATGTCGTCGGGGAGTGGCCCTGCGCAGGGACCGGGCATGAGCCGGTATGGCGGTGGCGGCGCGGGAGGCAGCGGAGGGGGGGGCGGAGGGGGCGGCGGCTACTGAAGAACCGCCGCAAGAAATCGGGCGACGCGTCGCGCGCGAGCACCGGAAACCGGCTGAATCGCGCGCGACGCCCTGCCCGGCGGCACGACTTAACGCATGGCCTTCACGTCGGCCGGCGTGACGCTCGCGGGCTGGCCGCCCCACGTCGCACGCAGGTAGTTCGCGAGCTGCGCGAGTTCGTCGTCGCTCAGCGTGTGCGCGAAACCGGGCATCGGCTGCAGGTTCTCGAACCCGGCAAACTTCTGCTCGCCGATGCCGTCGAGCATCGCGACCAGCAGATTGCGGGAATCGCCCTGGCGCACCGTCGAATTGCCGTTCATCGGCACCGCCACGTGCGGCTTGCCTTCGCCGTTGAAGCCGTGACAGCCCGCGCAGACCGCGAGATACACCGAGCGGCCGGCGGCGAGTTGCGCGGCGTCGGCCGACACCGGCTTCACCGGTTGCGGCGCGGGCGGCGTATCGCCCAGCAGGTACACGGACAGCGCGCGCAGGTCGTCCTTCGCCATGTACTGCGTGCTCAGGTGCACGACCGGGTACATCTCGCCGAATGCCGACCCTTGCGGTGCGATGCCGACGCCGAAGAACGTCTGCAGGTCGGCCCCCGTCCAGCCGCGCGCGGCCAGGCCGGCCGGCGTGATGTCGGGTGCCGCCACACGGCCGAGCGCCGCGCCCGCGAACGGCTTCGCGCTGTCGAGCTGGCCCGTGAACGCGCGCGGCGTATGGCATTCCGCGCAGTGGCCGAGCGCGCCCGCCAGATAGCGGCCGCGCTGCCAGTCGGCGGACTGGCCGGTCGATGCATCGGGCAGGCTGTCCTTCAGGAACACCATGTCCCAGAAGACCATCCCGAAACGCAGGTTGTACGGGAACTTCAGCTCGTGTTCGCGGTTTTCCTGCGCGACCGGCTTGACGGTCTTCAGGTACGCGTACATCGCGTCGGAATCGGCGCGCGTGAGCTGCCGGTACGACGTATACGGCATCGACGGATAGAGGCGCTTGCCCGGCGCCTTGCCGTCGTGCAGCGCGGCGTAGAAGTCGTCCGCGCTCCAGCTGCCGATCCCGTGATCCTTGTCGGGCGTGATGTTCGAGCCGTAGAACGTGCCGAACGGCGATTCGAGCGGCGCGCCGCCGGCGAACGGCGCGCCGTCCTTGGCGGTGTGGCACGCCGCGCAGTCGGCGGCCTTGACGAGATAGCGGCCGCGCGCGACCTGGTCGGCGCCGGGCGCGCCGGAAGCGGCGTTCGAGGCCGGCGCGTCGCGGCCGCCACACGCAGCGAGCAGCAGCGCGCAGGCCGCGGCGAGTGCGGGCAGGCCCGCAGCCCGCGCGACACGGTGAGCGTAGGTGCGTTTCATGCGGCGTCCTTCACGAGTCCCGGCGTCGTCAGCACCACGTCCTTGACGGCTTCGTAGTAGCGGACATAGCCCGTGCAGCGGCAGATGTGCGCGTCGAGCGATTCGGTGATCGTGCGTTCGACGTCGGCCTTCGCGATCGGCTCGCGCTTCAGGCGTTCGATCAGCACGGTCGCCGCGTTGACGAAGCCCGGCGTGCAGTAGCCGCACTGGAAGCTGAAGTGCTCGAGGAACTTCTGCTGGATCGGCGACAGCTCGACCACTTCGCCGGCTTCGTTGCGCTTCGCGTGGCCTTCGATCGTGCGGATCGAGCGGCCGTGGAAGAAGTGCGCGCCGGTAATGCACGTGCGCATTTCCTCGCTCGTGCCGTCCGGCTTGTCGACGATCACGACGCACGCGTGGCAGATCCCCTGCCCGCAGCCAAGCCGCGAACCGGTGAGGCCCGCGTACTCGTGCAGGAACTCGATCATCATCAGCCCTTCCGGCACCTGCATCGGGCCGACGGACTTGCCGTTGATGTTGATCGACAGCGGTTTCGACTGGAACCGGACGAGCGGACGCTCGACGGCAGCCGGTGCAGATGCCGCAGCCGGCACTGCCGGGGCCGAGGCCGGTGCGGCCGAAGCCGCGCTCGGCGCGGAAGCGCCGGTCGCAGCGGCGCTGGCGCTCGCGGCCGAAGCCGCGGTTTGGGCGGTCGTCATGCGAGCACCTCCTGAATCTTTTGCGGGGTCACCGGCAGGTCGGTGAAACGATGGCCGATCGCGTGCGCGATGCCGTTCACGATCGCGCCGACGACGGGGATCATCACCACTTCGGCGACGCCCTTCGGCGGATCGGTCTCGGACAGCGGCGGCAGCACGTCGCCCGTCTGCGTCCACACGGCGACGTCGGACGCGCGCGGTAGCTGGTAACGGTTGAAGTTCCACGTACCGTTGCCAGGGCCGTCTTCATACAGCGGCAGGTACTCGTGCAGCGCGTGGCCGATCCCCATCGCGAGACCGCCCTGCAACTGGCCGGACACGAGCTGCGGCGAAATCTGGTTGCCGCATTCCATGACCGAGTGATGCGTGAGCAGCTCGACCTTGCCGGTCGCTTCGTGCACGGCCAGCTCGACGAGCGTGCCGACTGCCGTGTAGTACGTGACAGCCGCGTTGTTGCGGCTCGTCGGCGGGATGAACACGCGCTTGCGGTCCAGCACGCGATAGCCGTTCGCGGTCGGCGCCAGCGTGCCGCGCATCGCGGTCGCGCCGGCCGGCGCGGCGGTGCCGGGCACCGGGCCGTTGTCGCCCGTCTTCGGCGCGCCGACGCGCAGCGACAGCCCGTCGATCGGCAAGCGCTCGACCGTGCCGCCGACTTCGAACTCGGCGTCGGTCCACTGCCAGCGGTTGAACACGTGCACGACGGCGCCGGTCGGCAGGCCGAGCGCATAGGCCTGCTTCGCGAGCTGTTCGAAGCTCAACGGCTCGAGTCCGTCGGCGGTCAGCTTGCCGTCGACCCAGCGCGCGTCTTCGATGCGGATCGTGTACGGCGCGGCCTGGCCGCCGCCGAGGCCGCGCGTCCAGATCGACATCGCCGCCGGCCACAGGCCGTAGCGGAACACCGCGCGCGCGGCTTCGCGCGTGCTGTGCGTAAAGTAGTACGCGGAGTTCGTCGCGCTCGACGGCGACGCATAGCTCGGCGACCAGCGCGGGTTCGCGCTCAGGCGATCCTGGTCGGCCTGCGACATGATGTACGGATCGCCGCTGGTCTCGACCGGCAGGTCCGGCCATTCGGTCACGGCCACGCGCACTTCGGTTGCCGGACGACCCAGCCATTTCGCAACCGCGACGGCCTGCGACGTCGACATCCCGGTGCCGATCTCGGCTGCCGTGTGCTGCAGCGACACCTTGCCGTTCTCGTCGAATTCGACCTTCGCGAACGACGCTTCCGCGCCCGTGCCGAAGTCCTTCTGCACGCACGCGAAGCCGACTCCGTAGCGCTTGCCCGGATTCGCGGCCTCGTATTCAGCCTTGCGCGCGACGCGACGCGTCCACAGCGGATGCTGCTTCGAGCGCTCGAGCACCTCGTCGACGCGCAGCGCGCCGGCGGGAATCGCTCCTTGCGTGTTCTTCATCCCCGAGCGCAGCGCGTTGCGCAGGCGGAAATCGATCGGGTCGATGTTCAGTTGCGCGGCGATCTCGTCGACCGCCATCTCGGTCGCGGCCATGCTCTGCAGCGTGCCGTAGCCGCGCGCGGAGCCGGCATCGATCGCGCGCGACGCGATCGCCACCGCGGCCAGGTCGCTCTTCGGGAAGTAGTAGATCGATTGCGCGGCCGTTGCGCCGACCATCGCGACCGAAGGCGAGAAGTTCGAGCGCCCGCCGCCGTTCGCCTCGAAGTCGCCCTTGAACGACTGCAGCAGGCCCGTGTTGCGGTCCACCGCGATCCGGTAGTGCATCTTGAACGCGTGACGCTTCAGCGACGTCTGGAACTGCTCGTAGCGGTCGTTCGCGAAACGCACCGGGCGGCCGTCCGCGTACAGCGCGCAGACGAGGCCGTAGAACGGCACGTTGAAGTGATCCTTGGAGCCGTAGCCGACCGTGTAGCACGGATGCACGAACAGCTTCTTCACCGGCATGCGGCACTTCGCGACCATCTCGGCCGCGTGCTCCGCCACTTCCAGCGGCGACTGGGTCGGCACGACGAGGTGCAGCGACTGCGTCGTGGTGTCGTACCAGCAGTTCGCGTTGTCCGGTTCGAGCGCGGACGTGTCGACCGACTGCGTGTTGTACTCGCGGTCGAACACGAGCCAGTCGGCCGACGGATGGTCGAGCTCGCTGGCGATCTGCCCGGCCAGGAACATGCCCTGCTCGTCGAGCTTGCCGTGCTCCTTGCCGTCCGGCCACACCGGCAGGTGCTTGCGCATCATGCTCGGAAAGATCGGTGCGTCCTTCAGGCTCGAATAGACGTCGTCGTCGTAGGCCGTCTTGCCACCCACCCGCACATAGCGGAAGGTGCCCCACGGGTCGCGCTCGAGCGGACCCGTGACCGCGCCGTAGCGGATCACGTCGTCGCGGAACTTGAGCGCGTTCTTCGCGAAGCGGAAGCGCGCGAAGTCGTGGTAGATGAGGATCGCGACCGCATGGCCGAGATACGCGGGCGTCTTGCCGGCCGGCAACAACATGTCGTCGCCGTAGAACGCCGGGAACGCGACGCCGTCGCGCGCGAGATCGTCGGCCGTGACCACGCGGTCCGGCTTCAGGTCGTCGCCGAGCAACGAAAGGTCGAAGCCTTCGTAGGTGCGGTCGGCCTGCGTGACGCGCAGGATCAGCGCATGCGACTGCTGCTGCGGCCAGTGCGGCATGTCGGCTGCGCGCACGTCACGGGCGAACACTTTCGAGCCCGTGACCTTCGCGATGCCGTCGATGCGGAATTGGGGGATGCCGGTGACGCTATCCCATTTGACGGGGGTGAGGAGTTTTTCTTCGAAGAGCGCCGCGAACGCGCGGCTGCCCAGGGGCGCGACATACACTGCGACGCCCGCCAGCACGCTGGCTTTCAGAAAACCCCGCCGTGACAGGCCGTGGTTTTTCATTGGGGGGAACCTCCTGATGCGGCTCGGACGGCGATCGGGTGTCGCGACGTTCGGAGCGGCGCGCATTCTGGCATTGTTTTAGATATATCGCCTATAGTATTTCTCGCATGAAATACTTATCGAATTTCTTATAACGGTATTCAGCCGGGCTGCGGCAGCCGGTCGCGGGTGGCGATTCGTCCCCGTCGCGTGATCGTTTGCAGCGGTTTCGATCGGATCGACCGCATCCGGCGGACCCGCGCCGCCTGCAAGGCAACCGGTCTCCCGTCGGTCGCCGAACCGCATTCCGTTCGCAACGATGCTGCCGTGGCGTAGGTGAATGCGCAAGACTTTCGCGGGCGTGGTTTACGACTAGTGGCCGGCGCAGCGCCCGATGCGGCCCATGTTTCATGGTAATGTCGTGCGCATCCGGCCTGGCCGGGCTTCCGCCATGTGCCGTGCGGGCGCCGCCAGCCATCGCGACATCACGCGACATCGTGTCGAGGTTAAAAACCATGGCAGTCAGGGCATCTCTCCTGCACTCCGTTCTCGCCACTCCCCCCTCCGGCAACCACCGTGTGACGGCCGCACTGCGCCCGTCGATGCTCGTTACGCTGTTCGAAGACGTCCGCCCGATGGCGCTCTCCGGGCTCGCGAGCGGCTTCGTCGCGGCCGTCGCGCTGATCCGGCTGCAGCAGCTCTGGTGCCTCGCGTGGCTGATCGTCGACGTCGGCCTGCTCGTCGCGCGGCTCTCGATCGCGCGTGCGTACGCGGTGCGGCGCGACGCCGGCGACGACCGCGCCGAATACTGGGCGATGCACTATGCGCCCGTGTCGCTCGTCGCGTGCTTCGTGCTCGGCCTCGGCGTGATGGGCTGCGTGCAGGCCGTCGACGTCGAGCTCGGCACGCTGTCGGTGATGGTCGCGGGCGGCGTGTTCGGCGGGATCGCGTCGCGCAATTCGGCGCTGCCGCGCCTCGCGATGATGCAGGTCACGCTCGGCGTGCTGCCGATCGGCGTCGGTGCGCTGTTGGCCCACCGGTCGGGCGCATGGCTGCTGCTGCCGCCGCTCGCAATCTATCTCGCCGCGATGCGCACGGTCGTCCAGCGTCACTATCGCGTGCTCGTCGCGTTGATCGCCGCGCGCCAGCGCAACGCCGAACTCGTCGCGCGCTTCGACGCCGCGCTCACCTACATGCCGCACGGCCTGTGCATGATCGACGGCGAGCACCGCGTGATCGTCGCGAACCGGCGCACCGCGCAACTGTTCGGCTCGCCGCGCGAGATCATGCTCGATACGCCGCTGCCGGCCGTCGTCGCGGCGCTCGGCGCGAACGACGCGACCGATCCCGGTGGCGCCAGTCTCGCCACACAGTGCGCGCTCTGGCTGACCTGCGACGAACCCGCGCCGCTCGACGTCGTGCTCGCCGACGGCCGCCAGCTCGAACTCACGCGCCACCGCGTGCCGGACGGCAACGCGGTGATCATCGTCGAGGACGTCACCGCGCGCCGCCGGACCGAGCAGCACATCCGGCACCTCGCGCGGCACGATGCGCTGACGGGTTTGCCGAACCGCCACGAACTGCATGCCGAGCTCAAGCGGATGCTCGCGCGCCGGCCACGCATGCCGGGCCCCGCGCCCGCCGTCATGTATCTCGACCTCGACGGCTTCAAGGCGATCAACGACCGGTTCGGCCACCAGGCCGGCGACGACGTGCTGACGCAGGTGGCCGAGCGGCTCGGCAAGACGCTGCCGCCCGGCGAGCTGGCCGCACGAATCGGCGGCGACGAGTTTGTCGTCGCGCTCGACGACACGACGATGCACGCGTGCTCGCTCCTCGCCGCACGCATCATCCGGCAGATCTCCGCGCCGTATACGCTGTCGATCGGCGCGACCGTGAGCCTGGGGATCAGCATCGGCATCGCACTCGACGACGGGCACGGCTCCCCCGATGAACTGATCCGGCAGGCCGACAGCGCGCTGTACGACGCGAAGTCGGCCGGCAAGGGAATCTACCGCTTCTATTCGAGCGGCAGCAGCCACGTCGCGCCAGCCACCGCGAACTGACCCGGCTGCGCCGCCCTCTTTCCCCCGCGTTCGCCTCCTCCGACGATTCAAACCCGAAACGCTTTGCGTGACCGCACGTGGCGCCGCGCGTTCGCGTGTCACGTGACGTGTTCCGTAACATCGCCGCCTGCCACGCATCACGTTGGCTGCAGAAGCCGGCACGATCGAATCGGCGCCAGGCTTTTCAAGCCTGGCACTTTTATTGCTCCCTGTCAGGGAAACAGGTTGTCAGGGAGACCCAACATGAATACCGTCGAAGTCCTCAGCCGCAGCGATACCATCGACGAACTGGATGTGATCGACGGCGCAGCACTGATCCGCCGGCTCGTTTCCGAGCGCCGCATGCCGGCCGCACGCGAAGCCCGATGCGTCGACAATCCGCCGCTGACGCTCTACGGCGCCTTTCGCCAGGGCGTCGCCGATCACGGCGCGCACCGTGCGAATCCGTATCGTGCCGGCAGCCGTTTCTGGGCACTGTGGGAAGAAGGCCGTATCGAAGCTGAAACATCGGGCCGATAAGACGGCTGCGCGTGCCGGCCCTGTCGCGGCAAGGGGCCGGCGCGAAACATCGCACCCGAATGCGGCCGGCTCGCACGCCGGCATGCGTTCATCGCTGCAACATCGCGCGGGGTTCCGCGTATCGGCTGTGCAACTCGCCCGTACGCCTCCATGCGCTTGCCGGTCGATGGCGTTCCGCGTTGCGCGCGCCCGGCACACCGCGCGGCGGTCGTTTCCCGATAAGATGGCAGATTCCGTTCATCGAACGATGCCGCCATGACCGCCTCTTCCTCGCACCGCAATCCCATCCACTGCGAAATCGATCTCGACGCACCCGGCAAGCACGCGGGCTACCTGCGGCTGCCGCATTCCGTGCACCGCTCCGCGTACGGCTGGCTGCCGATCCCGATCGCGTCGATCCGCAACGGCGACGGCCCGGTCGCGCTCGTGATGGCCGGCAACCACGGCGACGAATACGAAGGCCAGATCATCGTGTCGCAACTGATGCGCGAGATCGAGCCCGAGATGGTCAGCGGGCAGCTGATCCTGCTGCCGATGGCGAATTTCCCGGCGGCCGATGCGGGCCTGCGCGTGTCGCCGCTCGACGAAGGCAACCTGAACCGCAGCTTCCCCGGCGACCCGACCGGCACGCCGACGCAGATGATCGCCCACTACATCGAGCATGCGCTGCTGTCGCGCGCGCAGTATCTGGTCGATCTGCACTCGGGCGGCAGCTCGCTGCTGTACCAGGGCGGCAACATGCTCGCGATCGATCCGCTCGACGCCGACGAAGCCGCGAAGCTCAACGGGCTGCTGGTCGCGTTCGGGTTGCAGAATGCGCTGCTGCACGCGCCGAACCCCGTGCATTCGGCATCGGCCGCGCGTCGCCAGGGCGCGATCTCGATCGTGACCGAACTCGGCGGCGCAGGCATGGCCGATCCGTCGCTGATCCGGCTCGGCCGCCACGGGCTGCTGCACTACCTCGGCTATATCGGCCTGCTGCACGGCGCGCTCGTGCCCGATGCGCCGCCGACCGTCACGCGCTTCATGCGCGTCGACGGCGAGCGTCACTTCGTCTATGCGTACGAGCGCGGGCTGTACGAGCCGCTCGTCGAACTCGGCGACCAGGTGAAGGCCGGGCAGCCGGCCGCATGGGTACATTTCCCCGATACGCCGCTACGTGAGCCGGTGCTGCACCGCTTCAAGGGCGACGGCGAAGTGGTGTGCAAGCGCGTGCCCGCGCAGGTGCGGCGCGGGGACTGCCTGTTTCAGTTGGCGGAGTTGTCGACGCCGGCGCGTGTCATCGAGTGATCGCGACTGGCACAACCCGCCGCCGCGAAGGATATCGACAACGCGTCACAACCGTCGTACGCCGGCGCCGGCGCCTATTGCAAACACGCTGACCGTCAGCCGGACGCCCCTGGCAACTCATTTTCCTGCGCAGCGCCACATTGGTGACAATGCGGGAAGAAGAAGAAATTCCGGCCGCCGCATTCGCACACATTGAAAAGCCTCAATCCGCAATGTACGCAGAACGTGGAATCGTCGCCGCCGAGATTCCATTGTTTGTCGCATGACGGGCAGCGCTTTTTTTCGAGTGACCGAACGGCTTTTTCGTATCCGATCGTGCGCGCGCGTGCGCCCTGATCCTGCTGCAATTCGAGCCGTTTGCGTTCGGCATAGCGCTGAAATGCCTTCATCATGTAAAGGCCGGCGAATACCGTGAGCGCAATGCCGACCAGAACCCGGACATAGCCGCCGAAATTCGGCAAGTACGGAACCAGCTCAATGAAAAACGCACTCAGCGCAAACAGGCCGAAACCATACACGAAAGGCCAGTAGCGCACCTTGCGGTAACGGATGAACAGCCAGATCGCAACCAGCAGTATCGGTAACGTCAGCGCCAGCCGCAGCCCGAACACCTGGATCTCGTAGTGCCGTGTTGCCTCGTCGAAGCGCCGTTCGGCTGTTGCGTCCGCTTCGGCGATTTGCGTGTCCACTTGAGTCTGCTGCGAGGCCAGTGCCCGTTGCTGGTCGCCGATCGCATCGATCTGATGCTGCCAGTTGACCACCACGGCCTGGAGCGTATCGAGTTTGTGCGTTCTGGCCAGAATGTCCGGGTCCCTCGCACTGTCTCCTGTCACCGCGCGGGTTGCCAGCCAGTTGCGGAAACTTTCCTTCTCGGCCGCGTACTCCTTCGCGGCGCGGCCGCGCGCCACTTCCATCGTGTCGGCCTTCTCGACAAGCGCGTCGTGCTGAGCCTGCAGACGGCGCCGCGCCGCGTCCAGCCGCGCCTTTGCCTGGGTATCAGCGAATTGCTCGATGGCGGGCGGACCGCCGCTCGGCGCGAACGCCATGTCGCGGATCACGAGACTGCCGAGCATGTTCAGAAAGACCGCGAAGACGATCGCGATCGCCCACGACGCGAGTCGCAGGAGCCGCGCTGGACTGGTCAGGCCGTCACCGGAAGTCATCATGATTGTTTGCCCTCTGTTGGAATGCTTTTCATTGTCGTCAATCTCGATACAACCGTCGATTGTCTCTTTCTCGTCGATTTCAGCCCGGCGCCACGCCGATGCCGCATGCCGACCCGGAAGGAGCACTCGAACTTTTCGAGATCGGCCATTCGTTCGATCAGAAAGTGAAGCGGGCGTGGAATCGCGGGATATTGGCGGCAGGCTGTGCCAAGCGGCACCGAACCAGTCGCTGCATATCGCCATAGCCACCCGGACGTCGCCGTGCCGCTGCGAACCGCACCCGTTACATACGCCTTAAAGCCCAAGCGCCTGTTCCAGTCGCCGCATCTCCTCCCGCCACTGTTCCTGCAGTTGCCGCTTTTGATGTTTCGGTTTGCGTGTGAGCTCTGCCGCCAGCCATGCCTCCAACTGACACCAACGTTGCCACTGTGCCTCAGCGTCACAGCTCGCGGATTGAACACCGGTGGGGTTCCGTGTCGTCGGAATCTGCTCGGGTGCAGCGGCATCACGAGAGGTGAACAAATTTCGATACGCGCTTTCAGCATCCGGCAATTCTTGCAAGCGCCCGTTATGGATTGCCCAAAAGCGATTGCAACTGTGCTCGATCAGTTCGCGATCGTGCGAGACCAGGATGAAACCACCATCGAACGCCGCCAGCGCGGCAGCAAGTTCGCACTTGCCTTCCATATCCAGATGATTGGTCGGTTCGTCAAGCCACAATAGGTGGTAGCTGGCCATGGACAGCGCGAGAAATAGCAGACGGGCCCGCTCGCCGCCACTCAGCGTGGCCACGGTCTGACCATGGCGTACATACGCAAACCCGGCAGAAATCAAAGCCTGCCGTCGCTCTTTGTCGCCGACTGGCGCAAATTTATATAGCGCGTCCGACAACGTGGCGTCGTCGGCCAGTTGATGCAATGACTGATCGTAGTAGGCGATGCGCGCCGCTGGATGATAACGCCAACCCATGCGCGCTTCTCCCTGCTGCAGATCGCTCCAGCACTGGCGTAGCAACGAGGATTTGCCCGTGCCATTGCGGCCCAGGAGGGCGATCTTGTCACCTGGCCGCAGCCACAAATCGTGAACCTCAAACAGGATCGGTTCTTCTGCCTGGGCACGGACATGCAGGCCTTCGAACGCCAACAGACGGTCCGCCGCCAATGGCCTTCCTTGTAGCTTCAAGCGCCAAGGGCTGCCATGACTCACAAAGGTCTGGTCTTCCTTTAGTTTTTCGACACGCCTTTGCATGGACTTGGCCTGGCGCGACAGTTTCTCATTGTCGTGCTCGCGCCCCCAGATGGCCAGACGTTTGCTGCTGGCGGCTAGCCGGTCTATCTCGTTTTGCTCACCCGCATGCCGCGCTTGTGCCGTTGCATCATCCTTGGCCAACGCGACCATGGCCCGGCTGCACGGCATATCGAAACTGTACAAGCGCTGATCGCGCAGAATCCAGCTTTTGTCGCTGAGGGTGTCTAGAAGTCGCGGATCGTGCGATACCAAGATGAAGCCACCCTGCCAGCGGCGCAGAAAATCTTCCAGCCACAATAACGAAGGTAGATCCAGATGATTGCTTGGTTCATCAAGCAACAACAGATTCGGCTGCTTAAGGACTGCACGTCCCAGCAGCAAACGAGTGTGCTGGCCGCCGCTCAGGTCGGAAATGGGTGTGTCCGCCACGGTGGCAAGCTCTAAGTCGTCCAGTAGACTGTCTACCCGCCAATGCTCCGCCCGTTGCTCGCCGACGCTCTCCAGCAACGCCGCTCGTGTCGTCAGGTCGGCAAGTCCTGGCGGTAGATGCTGCTCGACGTGTTGCAGGCGGCACATTGCCGCATATTGCACGCTACCGGCACTGGGTTCGCGGCTGCCCGCCAATACATCCAGCAGACTGCTCTTGCCGCAGCCGTTGTGGCCAATCAGGCCGATACGGTCGCCAAGTTTTACAGTAAAGGAAAGATCCTGGAATAGCGGGCCATGGCCGGTTTCCAGTTTCAGGGAAAGTGCAGAAATCAGCGTTGTCATGCTCTTGCTCTCGTTTCTTCGGGACGTGTTTGTCCCTGTCAACAGGAGCGCTGGCGACAACCTTGGAGTCGAGAAAGGACTCGGGAGGAAAAGGCTTTGCTCTGACCGGGTTATCGCAGCGCGATGGAACTCAGGCAAGAGCGGGCGAATGTGCTGAATAAATGTGCCAACATGAGTGGGCGCACTAGAAAAACCATATTTACCTCCTTTTTTAAAAAGAGTTGGATGTAGCGTCGGAGTTTATCTCGGCTCACGTCGGTTATACAAGCCGCTGGAGTTACGGCTCCCAATTCTTTCCATGAGCGATCTCGGAATGTTCCGCGACAACCCGCTATTGGGCGGCCAATGTCTGCTTTAAAGAACGTGTTCTGAGTAACGGCTCCTGACCGGGGACCGTCACCGTCATATTGAATGACGCGCGTTGCCTGTAGCCCTCCGTGATTCAAGAACCTTCAGCTTCATCGTCTTCCGGCACCCAATCGGCATGACCGGTAGGCCATCGAAACAACAACACCTGGCCGATCCACGGCGGTCATCTACGTCATATACCCATCGAACGGGCGCGGCTCCCCACCACGCCCGTTCGCCCCACCCCACTTCCCCTGCAAGCCTTCTGACCTCCGCCGCGAAATCCTTATCGAAATTGCTTCGTTCGCCTTTGCCGGCCGCGCCGCTAACGTGTTCGAAACGGCGGCGGTCCGCCATCTGCATCGCAGCAGGATGCACACCGGCCGCCGCCATCACGACAACTGCGTCGCGATAACGGAACAGACCGGACGGGCCGCGTGCCCGCACCCCGCCAGGAACGTCCGCATCGCACGCCCTTCGCGATGCCCATGGCCACGACCGACCGCATCATCGACACGACGCCGCTCGACGTCCGCGCGCAACCGCTGATCGACGCACTGATCGACGAGTATTCGACCCGCTACAACGCGTATCGCCCCGACAGCCGCGCGTCCGCGCGCGACGAACTCGCGCGCTACCCGGCCGAACTGTTCGCGCCGCCCGAAGGCGCGTTCGTGCTGCTGCTGCGCGACGGCGAGACGATCGGCGGCGGCGCGTTCAAGCGCTACGACACACAGACCGCCGAGCTCAAACGCATCTGGACCCGCACGGACCTGCGCCGCCAGGGCCTCGCACGCCTCATCGTCGAAGCACTCGAACTGCGTGCCGCGCAGCAAGGCTATCGCCGCCTCTACCTGACCACCGGTTTTCGCCAGCCCGAAGCGTGGGCGCTGTACGACCGCACCGGCTATACGCGGCTGTTCGATCCGTCGATCGCCCCCGAAACGTATTTCCACCTCAGGTTCGGCAAGGATCTCGCCGATCCGTCGCGCACGTCGACGCTGACCGACCTGTGGGCGCCCGTGCCCGAACCGGTGCTGTCGCGCTGACCGCGACCGCGCCCCTGCCTCCCTCCGATCTCCGCTTGCCACCACAGGACGCTTTCATGCAACGAGCCGTACCGCTTTCTTCCCGTGCCGTGCGCACGCTGGCCGCCGCACTGATCGGCCTGACCGCGCTCTCCGCAGCCGCGGCCGCCGCCACGTTCGACCTGAGCCCCGAACAGCGCGGCCGCCCGCGCGGCGTGGCCGATGCGGCGGTCGAGCGCGCGGTGCCCGCGTCGTTCAAGTTCGCCGAGCCCGGCACGCTGACGATCGGCATCGCGCCGAGCCTGCCGCCGATCAGCTCGTATGCGACCGACGCGCGCACGGTGATCGGCTTCGACGCCGACATCGGCCAGCTCGTGTCCGACAGCCTCGGCCGCAAGCTGAAGATCGTCGCGCTCGCGTGGGCCGACTGGCCGCTCGCGCTCGAGTCGGGGAAAGTCGACGCGGTGATCTCGAACGTCACCGTCACCGAGGAACGCAAGCAGAAGCTCGATTTCTCGACCTACCGCAAGGACCAGGTCGGCTTCTACGTGCGCAACGACAGCAAGATCCAGGCGATCCGCGAGCCGAAGGACGTCGCGGGGCTGCGCATCGTGACCGACGCCGGCACCAACCAGGAAAAGATCCTGCTCGCGTGGGATCGCGAGAATGTCGCGCACGGGCTGAAACCCGTGCAGATCCAGTATTACGACGACCAGGCGATGCGTATCGTCGCCGTGCAGTCGGGCCGCGCCGATGCGGTGTTCAGCGTGAACTCGGTGCTCGCGTACCAGAGCGCGCAGCAAGGCAAGACGCGGCTCGTCGGCGCAATCAGCGGGGGCTGGCCGCGCACGGCCGACATCGCGATCGCGACGCGCCGCGGCAGCGGGCTCGCCGATCCGCTGACCGTCGCGCTGAACGGGCTGATCAAGAGCGGCCGCTACCAGCAGGTGCTCGACCGCTGGAACCTCGCGTCCGAAGCGATCGATCAGTCACGCACCAATCCGCCCGGGCTGCCGAAAAGCTGAGCGCCGCGCGCGCCCACCGTCCATCCACGCTCACGCAGGAACGCCGCTCATCATGTCTTATTCGCTTTCGCTGCTGGACAAGAGTCCGATCGCCGACGGCGCGAACGCCGCCGACGCGCTGCGCTTCACGACGACCCTCGCGCAGCGCGCCGAACAGCTCGGCTACGAGCGCTTCTGGGTCGCCGAGCATCACGGCACGCCGGCCTTCGCGAGCTCGGCGCCGGAGATCGTCGTCGCGCACCTGCTTGCGCACACGTCGCGCATCCGCGTCGGCTCGGGCGGCGTGATGCTGCAGCACTACAGCCCGTTCAAGGTCGCCGAGACGTTCAAGGTACTGGCCGCGCTCGCGCCGGGCCGCGTCGATCTCGGCATCGGCAAGGCGCCCGGCGGGTTGCCGCTGACCACACGCGCGCTGCAGTGGTTCCACGACAAGGCGCGCAAGCCGGACTTCGCGGGCCAGTTGGCGGAACTCGACGCGTTTCTCGGCTGGGGCGTTGCCGAAGATCACCCGCTCGCCGGTGCCGTCGCACTGCCGGTGCCGCCGCAGCCGCCCGAACGCATCCTGCTCGGCGGCTCGCCGGACAGCGGCGCGCTCGCCGCGCGCAACGGCTGACGCTTCTGCTACGCCGGGCATTTCAACGGCGACGATGCGAACCTCGAACGCTCGCTGGATGCGTACCGCAGCGCGGGCGGCGCACGGCCGCTGGTCGCGCTGTACGCGGTGGCCGCGCCGACGCGCGACGAGGCCGAGCGACTGATCGGGCCGCTGAAGATCTTCAAGCTGCAGTTCGCGGGCGGCCAGAGTTTCAATCTCGCCAGCGCGCAGGCGGCCGCCGAATTCGCGCGGCAGAGCGGCGCGTCCGACTACCGGATCGACGAGTTGCGCCCGACGGTGCTGGCCGATACGCCCGAACGCGTGCACCGCGCACTCGACGCGCTGAGCCGGCGGCTCGACGTCGATGCGTTCGTGATCGATTCGCCGGTGACCGACTACGCGGCGCGGCTCGCATCGGCCGAATGGCTCGGCGGCGCGCTGTCGGCCACGCCGTTGCAGGCGGCCCTCGCGGCCGACCGCTCCCTTTCCCCTGACCAGAACGCGTGACGCTCCCATGACGACCCGACGATCGATCCCCTTCGGCCTGATGCTGCAAGGCGCAGGCAGCCACATGAACGCATGGCGGCACCCGAGCAACCCGCCGGACGCGAGCATCAACCTCGACTTCGCGATCGGCATCGCGCGCAAGGCGGAGGCCGCCGGCATCGCGTTCGCGTTCGTCGCGGACGGCCTCTACATCAACGAGAAGTCGATCCCGCACTTCCTGAACCGCTTCGAGCCGCTCACCGTGCTGTCGGCGCTTGCGGTCGCGACAAAGAAGATCGGACTCGCGGGCACGATCTCGACGTCGTACAGCGAGCCGTTCACGGTCGCGCGCCAGCTCGCGTCGCTCGACACGATCAGCGGCGGGCGCGCGGGCTGGAACGTCGTGACGACGCCGCTCGAAGGCACCGCGAAGAATTTCGGCAAGGCGCATCCCGATCACGAACTGCGCTACGAGATCGCCGACGAATACCTCGACGTCGTGCAGGGCCTGTGGGACAGCTGGGACGACGACGCATTCGTGCGCGACCGCGCGACCGGCCGCTTCTTCGATCGCGACAAGCTCCACACGCTCGACCACCACGGCCGCTTCTTCCAGGTTGCGGGCCCGCTCAACATCCAGCGCTCGCCGCAGGGGCAGCCGGTGATCTTCCAGGCCGGCTCGTCCGACACCGGCATCGGGCTCGCGGGCAAGTATGCGGATGCCGTGTTCACGCATTCGCCGTCGCTCGACGAAACGGCCGCGTTCACGCGTCGCGTGAAGCAGAGCGCGATCGAACACGGCCGGCAAGGCAGCGACGTGAAGATCTTCCCCGGCATCGGGCCGATCGTCGGCCGCACGGCGGCGGAGGCCGAGGACAAATACCAGGCGATCCGCAACCTGCTGACGATCGACGAGGCGCTCGCGTATCTCGGCCGCTATTTCGATCATCACGACTTCACGCAGTACGCGCTCGATGCGCCGTTCCCGGAACTCGGCGAGCTCGGCCGCAACAGCTTCCGCTCGACCACCGACCGGATCAAGGCCGACGCGAAACAGAAAGGGCTGTCGCTGCGCGAGACGGCGCTCGCGGTCGCCACGCCGCGCCCGAACTTCATCGGCACGGCCGAGCATGTCGCGGACGAGCTGATCCGCTGGCACGACGCGGGCGCCGGCGACGGTTTCATCCTCGGCTTTGCGGTGCAGGCACAGGGCGTCGACGATTTCGTCGAACTCGTGATCCCGGTGCTCGAGGCGCGCGGCCGCTACAGCCGCGACCTCCCCGGTGCGACGCTGCGTGACCACCTCGGCCTGCCGCGCAAGGCGAGCCGCCACGCGGCGCCTGCCCCGTCGCACGAAACGGCGGCCGAAGCGCACGCCTGACGCCTGACGCCCGCCGCCGCGCCGCCCGTGCGCGGTGCGCCCGCCCGACCGATTCGAGGATTTCCACCGACATGAGCGACACGACCCACCTCGGCGGCGCGCTGCCGCCGCTCTCTTCCCCCGGCGCGCGCGACACCGGCACGCGTTTCCGGATCGTGCCCGCGCGCCACCGGTCGCGCACGGCCGGTACCGTGCTCGCCGTCGCGCTGATCGCGATCGTCCTGCATTCGATTCTCGGCAACCCGCAATGGGGCTGGCCGGTGTTCGCCGAATGGTTCCTGTCGCCACCGGTGCTGTCGGGTCTCGCGCGCACGCTGGTGCTCACGCTGCTCGGTGCGGTGTTCGGCCTCGTGCTCGGCGCGTTCGTCGCGCTGGCCCGGCTGTCGCGTTCGCGGCTGCTGTCGGCGAGCGCGTGGACCTTCGTGTGGCTGTTCCGCTCGATTCCGCTGATCGTGCTGCTGCTGATCCTGAACAACCTCGGCTACCTGTACGAACATGTGCGGCTCGGCGTGCCGTTCACCGACATCGTGTGGTTCGACACGCCGACGACCGACCTGATCAGCCCGTTCCTCGCGGCCGTGCTCGGTCTCACGCTGCATCACGCGGCGTTTTCCGCGGAGGTGATCCGCGGCGGCATTCTCGCGGTCGACCAGGGCCAGCTCGAAGCGGCCGCCGCGCTCGGGCTGCCGCGCCGCCGCCAGACCACGCGAATCGTGTTGCCGCAGGCGATGCGCGCGATCCTGCCGACCGCGTTCAACGACCTGATCATGCTCGCGAAAGGCACGTCGATGGTCTACGTGCTCGCGATGCCGGAGCTGTTCTATACGGTGCAGGTGATCTATCGCCGCAATCTCGAAGTGATTCCGCTGCTGATGGTCGCCACCGTCTGGTACCTGATCATCCTGACCGTGCTGTCGGCCATCCAGGTCCAGGTGGAACGGCACTATGCGCGCGGGGCGCTGCGCAACCCGCCGCCGTCCGTCATCACGTTCGCACTCGCGCGCCTCGGCACGCTGTGGCGGCGCGCCGCGTCCCGCCACGCGGCATCGACCTCGCAGGCTCACGGCGATAGCGACGCCGCGACCGCCGCCGCCCCACGCGCCGGCGGCGAAGTGGCGGTACATGGCGTATCCAAGCAGTTCGGCATGCAGCGCGTGCTCGACAACGTGTCGTTCGTCGCGCCGCGCGGCAGCGTGACCGCGATCGTCGGGCCGTCGGGCTCGGGCAAGTCGACGCTGCTGCGCACGATCAACCATCTGGAGCGCGTCGACGACGGCTTCATCGACATCGACGGCGAACTGATCGGCTATCGCCGCGACGGAGACGTGCTCCACGAGCTGAAGGAACGCGACGTGCTGACGCGGCGCACGGCCGTCGGGATGGTGTTCCAGAACTTCAACCTGTTCCCGCACCTGACGGTGCTCGAAAACCTGATCGAAGCGCCAGTCGTCGTCGGCGGCGTCACGCGCGACGCGGCCGAGCGCACCGCCCGCACACTGCTCGCGCGCGTCGGTCTCGCGGATAAAGCCGACGCGTATCCGCGCCAGTTGTCCGGCGGCCAGCAGCAGCGCGTCGCGATCGCGCGGGCGCTTGCGCTGCGCCCGAAGGTACTGCTGTTCGACGAACCGACGTCGGCGCTCGATCCCGAGCTCGTCAACGAGGTACTCGACGTGATCAAGGAACTCGCGCGCTCGGGCACGACGCTCGTGATCGTCACGCACGAGATCGGCTTCGCACGCGAAGTCGCGGACAACGTGCTGTTCATGGAGCGCGGGCGCATCGTCGAGGCCGGGCCGCCGGCCGTCGTGCTCGATGCGCCGACGCATCCGCGCACCCGCGCGTTCCTGTCGCGGGTGCTGTGATGCGCGCCACTCCCGCCTTGCGAGGTGCCGCACGATGACCGACCGACGCCAGTTCATGACCGCCGCGCTGGTCGCGGCAACGGGTAGCCTTCCATGGCACGCGGTACATGCAGCCGCGGCGACCGCGGATCTCGATCCGCGCCAGGCGGGCCGCATTCGCGCCACACGCGATGACGCAGCCGTTCATGAGGCAGCCGGCTATCGCTGGGTACGCGACGGCGCGTTCACGGTCGCGATTTCACCGCACGCGCCGCCGGTGTCGACCTACGCGACCGACGCGCGCACCGTGGTCGGCGCCGATCCCGACTATGCGCAGCTCGTCGCCGACGCGCTCGGCCGCACGCTCGTGTTGCTGCCGATCGCGTGGGCCGACTGGCCGCTCGGACTCACGTCCGGCAAGTACGACGCGGTGATCTCGAACGTCGGCGTGACCGAGAAGCGCAAGGAGAAATACGATTTCACGACTTACCGGCTCGGGTTGCACGGCTTCTACGTGCGCACCGGCAGCCCGATCGCGACGATCGCCGCGCCGAAGGACGTCGCCGGCCTGCGCATCATCACGGGCGCGGGGACGAGCCAGGAGCACATCCTGCTCGAGTGGAACAAGCGTAACGTCGCGCAGGGGCTGAAACCGGCCGAACTGCTCTATTTCGACGACGATGCGGCGTCGCGCGTCGCGCTGCTGTCGGGCCGTGCCGATGCGGAGCTGAACCCGAACGCGTCGCTCGCGTACGAGGCCGCCCGCACCGGCAAGATCCGCCGTGTCGGCGTCGTCAATGCGGGCTGGCCGGCCAACGCCGATGTGGCGATCGCGACGCGGCGCGGCAGCGGGCTCGCACCCGCGCTGACGCTCGCGACGAACGCGCTGATCGGCAGCGGTCGCTACCGGCAGGCGCTCGCGCGCTGGGGTTTGCAAAGCGAGGCGATCGCGCGCGCTGAGACCAATCCGCCGGGGTTACCGTCGTTCTGACCAGCGGCAGCGCGGCGCGCCATGCCGGTCACGCTTCGGCAAGGCCCGTCACGGGCAGCGCGACGCGCGAGCCAGCTCTCGTCGGCCATGGCCCATGGTCCGATGCGCGGATTGTAACCGGTGGCGGTTCGGCCCCGACTCAGGGAGGCGCCATGCTCCATCGATCCAAAATCGGCGTCGCACCTATGCCGGCAGTGCAGCCCCAGCCCTGTCGAGATTCGCGACCTGCGCATGAATCGCCGGAATCAGGTCGCGCCCGTAATCGAGCGCATCGTCGAGCGGGTCGAACCCGCGAATCAGGAACGTCGACACGCCAAGCCGGTAGTACGCGCCAAGCGCCCGCGCGACCTGTTCGGGCGTGCCGACCAGCGCGGTCGAATTCCAGCGCGCGCCGGTCAGGTTCGCGACGCCCATCCACAGCCGCTCGTCGAGCACGTCGCCTTGCGCGGCGGCGGCCATCAGCCGTTGCGAGCCCGCGTTCTGCGGCGCATGGCCGGCGATCGGCTGGCCGTTCGCGAGCCGCGCCGCGCGCACGCGTTCGCGAATCGCCTCGGCCTTCTCCCATGCGGCAGCCTCGGTGTCGGCCACGATCGGCCGGAACGACACGCTGATGCGCGGCGCCCGCCCGAACGGCGCGGCCGCAGCCCGCACGCGCGCGACCTGCTCGCGTACCGACGCGAGCGGCTCGCCCCACGTCATGTAGACATCGGCATGCTCGCCCGCGACCGCGAGCGCGGCCGGCGACGAGCCGCCGAAATAGATCGGCACGTGCGGCCGCTGCGCGCCCTTCACGAGCGGCGACGCGCCGCGCAGCCGATAGAACGCGCCATCGTGATCGACCGGCGCGTCGGCCTGCCAGATCCGTTTCAACACGTCGAGATATTCGCCGGTGCGGCGGTAGCGCGCATCGTGCGGCACGAAATCGCCGTCGCGCTGCAGGTCGGTATCGTCGCCGCCCGACACGACGTTCAGCGCGAGCCGGCCGCCGCTGAACACGTCGAGCGTTGCGATCTGCCGCGCGGCGGCCGACGGCACGATCACGCCCGGCCGGTGCGCGAGCAGGATGCGGATGCGTTCGGTCGCGGCGGCGGCGAACGACGCGACGATGAAACCGTCCGCCGCGTTGCTGAAATGGCCGACCAGGATCTGGTCGAAGCCGGCGGCCTCGTGCGCCTGCGCAAAGCGGCGCACGTAGTCGGGTTGAACGGCCGCGCCGCCCGGTACGTCGACCTCCGCGCCGGGTGTCGCGGTGATCATGCCGATGATGTCGACTGGCATGTCGGGATGTCCTTGGGGTGCTTGATCTGAAATCGTGGCCGGGATGGTTCGCTTACTGCGCGGCGGCCGTCTTTTTCGCAGGCGCCGCGAACGCGCCCGCATACGAACGGTCGAGCAGTTTCGACGTGTCGTACGCAGCCGGAATCACGCCGGCCTTGTGCAGGAAGTCGGCCGTGTTCTGCGCGTCCGTCGCGGCCGTGTCGTCGACCGGGCCGACGCGCTGCTTCGCGTTGTTGAGCCAGCGATATGCGACGTCGGGTTCGAGCTTCGCGCGCTTCGCCCACAGGTCCGCATACTCGCGCGGATGGCTGTCGACCCACTGGCGCGCCGCAACGACGCGCCTCAGGAAATCGGTGATCTCGGCGCGCTTGCCTGACGCGGCCTGCTCGTTCGCGGCGACGAAGCTCAGTGCCGGCATCAGCCCCTGCGCGGTCGTCACGGGCCGCGCGCCCTGCCGCAACGCGAGCGTGCTGACGAACGGCTCCCACAGCGACACGGCGTCGACCGAGCCGTTCGAGAGCGCGTTGGTCGCATCGATCGGCATCAGGTACGCATACTTGACCGAATCCGCGCGCAGGCCGGCGTGTTCGAGCGCGCGCAGCACGAGCTGCTGGCTCCATGCACCGCGCCATACTGCGATGGTCTTGCCCTGCAGGTCGGCCACGGTGCGCACCGGCGAATCCTTCGGTACGAGAATCGCGACGCCGTCGAGGCTCTGCCGCGACACGGCGACCACCTTCACCGGTGCGCCGCGCGCGGCCAGCGTGAGCAGCGCGGAGTCGCCGAGGAAACCGACGTCGATCGCATTGCCGTTCAGCGATTCGGCAACGGGTGCGGCGGCCTGGAAATGCTTCCACTCGATCGTGTAAGGCAGATCCTTCAGCACGCCGGACGCCTCCATCGACGCCTGGATGTTGAAGTAGTTCTGTTCACCGACGCGCAGCGTGACGGTGTCTTTGGCAATGCCCGGCTGCGCGGCAAGCGCCAGCAAGAGTGCCGTGACGATTCGGCTCAACAACGTGATCTCCCGGAGGGTTGGCAGGCGGCCGCGCAATGGCGGCGCCTCGTGTTCCGCCGTGCGCAGCGGCCGGCGTAACGCATGGAACCGGTGAAGATACGTCGATCCGCTTCATGAAACAAACGCAATATTCTTCTATGCAAAGATGCAAATATTTTATGAAGTGACCGGCATCGCCGGATGCCGCCGGCCCCTCCATGAAACCCGGTTCGAATGAATCTTCGACGGATATTTCGCACGCGAAATAAATTCGCGCTATATTTCGCATACGAAATAACTACCCGGAACGAGGACGGCCATGACCTCCCAACCCATCGAGTTTTCCGCCGTCGACGGTTACGCGCTGCACGGCACGCTGTGGACGCCGGACGCCGCGCCGCGCGCGCTGGTGCTGATCCATCCGGCGACGGCCGTGCCGGAGCGGCTGTATGCGGGCTTCGCGCGTTTCCTGACCGAACGCGGCTTCGCAGCGCTCACCTACAACTATCGCGGCATCGGTGCGTCGCGGCCCGCGCGCCTGGGCGCGCTGCAGGCCCGCATGCGCGACTGGATGGAGCTCGACGTGGGCGCCGCGACCGCGTGGGCACGGCAGGCATACGAAGGCTTGCCGCTGCTGGCGGTCGGGCATAGCGTCGGCGGGCATGCGATCGGGCTGTCCGCCGCGACGCCGCACCTGCGCGCGGCCGTGCTGGTCGCCGCGCATGCGGGCAGCACGCGACTGATCGCGCAGGCGGCCGAACGCCTGAAGGTGCGGCTGATCCTGCGCGTGCTCGGCCCGTTGATGTCCGCGCTGCTCGGCTACGTGCCCGGCAAGCGGCTCGGGCTCGGCGAGGACATGCCGGCCGGCGTGTTCCGCGAATGGAGCCGCTGGACGACGCTGCCGCATTATTTCTTCGACGATCCGACGCTCGGCGCGGCCGAGCGTTACGCGAAACAGCAGTTGCCGATCCTCGCGCTCGGCTTCGACGACGATCCGTGGGCGAACCCAACGGCCATCGGGCTGCTGGTAAGCTACCTGACCCGCGCGGCGGTCGAACGCCGCCAGATCGATCCGCACGCGGCGGGCAGCGGCCCGGTCGGGCACATGGGCTTCTTCCGCAGCCGCCCCGGCACCGTGCTGTGGCCCGACGTGGCCGACTGGCTCGCGCAGGCACTCGACACGCCGCGAACCGCGGGCCGTCCCTCCCTTTCCATTGCAGCCGGGAACCCAGCTTGAGCGAAGACCGACGACTGTTTTTCATGTTGAACATCGGCCAGCGGCGCGTGCAGCGCTGGATCGACCGCAAGGCGGAGACCGAGACGCGCGCGAGCGCCGCGCAGGCCGGCGCGTTGTTCTGTCTCGCGAAGCAGGATGGTGCGCTGATCGGTGAAGTCGGCGCCGCGCTGCAGCTTGCGCCGTCCGCGATGACGGGGCTCGCCGACCGGATGGCGAAAGCCGGCCTCATTACGCGTCATGCCGATTCGGACGACGGCCGCGCAACACGCTTGTACCTGACCGACGAAGGCCACGCGGCGCTCAAGCGTGCACGCGTGCTGCTGCGCGAACTCAACGGCAAGCTGTGCGACGGGTTTTCCGACGACGAACTCGATGTCGTCGCGCGCTGGTTGCACACGCTGCAGGAGCGGTTTCCGGCGGAACGCTGAGCGGCAGCGCGGCACCGTCGATCCGTTGACGGCACGCGCGCTGTGCCCCGCGCATCAATGCATGTCGGTCAGCACGATGCGCCCGTCGACCTTGCCTTCGCGCAGCTTCGCGAGCACGTCGTTGATGTTGCCGAGCCGGTCGCGGTGGATATGCGCGCGCACCAGGCCGTCGGCGGCGAAATCGAGCGACTCCTGCAAGTCGCGCCGCGTTCCGACGATCGACCCGCGCACGGTGATGCCGTTCAGCACCGTCGAGAAGATCGGCAACGGGAAATCGCCGGGCGGCAAGCCGTTGAGCGCCACCGTGCCGCCACGCCGCACCATCCCGAGCGCCTGCGCGAACGCGCTGCGCGACACGGCCGTGACGAGCACGCCATGCGCACCGCCGATCTCCTTCTGGATCACCTTGGCCGGATCGTCGATCGACGCGTCGATCGTCAGTTCCGCGCCGAGCTGCCGCGCCAGCGCGAGCTTGTCGGGTGAAATGTCGATGGCCACCACGTGCAGGCCCATCGCACGCGCATACTGCACGGCCACGTGCCCGAGGCCGCCGATGCCGGAGATCGCGAGCCACTGGCCCGGGCGCGTATCGGTGACGCGAATGCCCTTGTAGACGGTAACACCCGCGCACAGGATCGGCGCGATCTCGTCGAACGCAACCTGAGCGGGTAAATGACCGACGTAATCAGGATCGGCCAGCACGTATTCCGCGTAGCTGCCGTTCACCGAATATCCGGTGTTCTGCTGGCCGTGGCACAGCGTCTCCCAGCCCGTGTGGCAGTACTCGCAATGGCCGCACGCCGTGTACAGCCATGGCACGCCCACTCGATCGCCTTCGCGCACGTGCGTGACGCCCGCGCCGACCGCTGCGACGATGCCCACGCCTTCATGGCCCGGAATGAACGGCAACGACGGCTTGACCGGCCAGTCGCCGTCGGCTGCGTGCAGGTCGGTATGGCAGACGCCCGATGCCTTGATGTTGACGAGGATCTGGCCGGGCCCCGGCGTCGGCACGGGCACCTCCTCGATGCGCAGCGGTTCGCCGAACGCGTGCACGACGGCCGCTTTCATGGTTTGGGACATGTGTCGCTCCTGGCTGGTCGGTGAGCGATCCAGTATCCGGTTTCGGATTCGAACGACGTTGATGCGCGTCAATGCGCGGGCGATGCGCGGCGATGCCCGCTGCTTCAAGGCGTCGCACCGGCGCGCTCCGCAGGATTCACTGGACCCTGATCCGATGGCGGATGTCCACGCCCGCGTCATCGATCGGCGTGCGGCAGTTTCCCGGCGGGCCGCGCCGACGGATCCCGAATGGGGCGCCACGAACCCGGCCGGCGCACGAGCAACACGGCGACACACGCACCGCATCGCCCCGTTCAAGCGATCGTTCCGAACATCGCGCAGCCGCTTTCCGCTCCCGCCGTCATTTCACCCATCCGACAGAAACCCGGCAGGATCCTGCCATCCGGCTTGGAATTTGAAATGATATAACATATCATTTCGGGTGCTCGTCCGCCTGAGGCGGTTCCACCGTGGGTGGCCGAGCCTCGCCGAGCCATGTTCCAACGGGTCACTGCGCGCCAAAGACGCAACAATATATCGTATCCAGCCGTGACCCGCATCGCTCGTTATCCGATCCGACTCCAACCGATTCACCGACCATGCGCGACCTCCCTCGTCTACCGCTCCGCCCGCTCTCGTCCCTTTCGCTGATGCTGTTCGCCGCCGTCGCACACGCGCAGACCGCTACGCCCGCCGTCTCCAGCACGCCGCCGACCACCCCGCTCGCACCGATCTTCGTGACCGCGAACCCGCTCGGCGACAGCGACCTGATCGCGCCGACCGTCCAGCTTTCCGGCGATGCGCTGACGCGCCGCCAGGCCGATTCGCTCGGCGAGACGCTCAACGGGCTGCCCGGCGTGTCGACCACCACCTACGGGCCGATGGTCGGCCGCCCGATCATCCGCGGGATGGACGGCGACCGGATCCGGTTGCTGCAGAACGGCGTCGCGGCCTACGACGCGTCGTCGCTGTCGTACGACCATGCTGTGCCGCAGGATCCGCTGTCGATCGAGCGTGTCGAGATCGTGCGTGGCCCGGCCGCGCTGCTGTACGGCGGCAACGCGGTGGGCGGTGTCGTCAACACGATCGACAACCGGATTCCGCGCGAAGCGATCCAAGGCGTGACGGGTGCGCTCGACGCGCGCTATGGCGGGGCGAACTCGGTGCGCGCGGGTGCCGCGCAGGTCGAGGGCGGCAACGGCCGCTTCGCGTTCCACGTCGACGCATTCGACCGCGAAACGAGCAAGCTGCGGATTCCCGGCTACGCGCGCAGCAGCGCGCAGCGCGCGATCGACGGCCCCGACACGCCGCAACCGGAAGGCAACGTGCCGAACAGCGACGGCCGCGTGCACGGCGGCGCGGTCGGCGCGTCGTACACGTGGGCGGACGGCTTCGCGGGCCTGTCCTACAGCGGCTACGAATCGAACTACGGCTCCGTCGCGGAAAGCGACGTGCGGCTGCGGATGCGCCAGGAGCGCCTCGCGCTCGCATCCGAGGTGCGCAACCTGAGCGGGCCGTTCACGAAACTGAAATTCGACTTCGCGTACACCGACTATCGCCACAAGGAAGTCGACAACGGCGAGACCGCGACCACCTTCCGCAATCGCGGCTACGAGGCGCGCATCGAGGCAACGCATCGCAAGATCGGCCCGTTCGAAGGCGCGATCGGCGTGCAGTTCGGCCAGAACACGTTCTCCGCGCTGGGCGACGAGATGCTCGTGCCGTCCACGCGCACGAACAGCGTCGCGTTGTTCGGCCTCGAGGAATGGCAGGTCGTCCCGGCACTCAAGCTGAGCCTCGGCGGACGCTTCGAACACGTGAAGGTCGATCCCGATCCGGCCGGCGTCGAGAAATTCGCGGGGGCACAGCCGCGCGAGTTCAATGCGGGCAGCCTGTCGGCCGGCGCGCTGTTCTCGCTGACGCCCATGTGGTCGGTGGCGGCCAACGTCGCGTACACCGAACGCGCACCGACCTTCTACGAGCTGTATTCGAACGGCCCGCACGATGCGACCGGCCAGTTCCTGATCGGCAACCCGAACGCGTCGAAGGAAAAAGCGGTGTCGACCGACCTGTCGCTGCGCTACGCGAGCGGCCCGAACCGCGGCAGCGTCGGCGTCTTCTACAACCGCTTCTCGAACTACCTGGCCGAGTACAACACGGGCCGCGTCGTCGACGACGACGGCGAACCCGTCGCGCCCGGTACCGACGGCTCGCTCAACGAAGCGATCTATCGCGGCGTGCGCGCCGAGTTCTACGGCATCGAGCTGGACGGCAAGTGGCGCGCGTTCGCACGGCGCGGCCATACGGTCGACCTGGAACTGACGGCCGACTACACGCACGCGCGCAACGTCGATACGGGCCAGCCGCTGCCGCGCATCGCGCCGCTGCGCGCGACGCTCGCGGCCGACTACGGCTACGGCCCGTTCGGCGCGCGCGCGCAGGTCACGCATGCGTGGTCGCAGCACCGCGTGCCCGACAACGACTTTTCGACGGACGGCTACACGTCGCTCGGCGTGATGCTGACCTACAAGTTCCGCGTCGGTGCGACGCACTGGCTCGCGTACCTGCGTGGCGACAACCTGACAAACCAGGAAATCCGCTACGCGACCTCGGTCGTGCGCGGCTTCGCGCCGGAAGGTGGCCGCAGCGTGATGGCCGGGTTGCGCACCACGTTCTGACCCGCTCATGGTCCGCGGCGCCCGCCGCGGGCCTTGCTCCGGCGACGCCCATCTCGCCGCGAGTTTCCGTTTATCGGCCATTACTGCCTATCGCGCAGCGCAGGTTCTGTCGCAATAAGGCTGGATAGTCGAGTAAGAAGTGCGATGTCGATGCGCTGATTCTCGAACATGACCCTCCCCGCCTATCCCTGATCGGCCGCTTATTGCGACAGAACCAACATGCCTGCCCGGAGCCTCCTGGTGGGTTCCGGGCCATTCTTTTCTACGGCATGTGTACCATCCGTGATCCGGTACGGTCACTCGAATCGACGAGCGTTCGCGTATAGGCATGACGCGGCGCCTCCAGCACCGCCTGCGTCTCCCCGGTCTCGACGATCTTTCCGCCATGCATCACGACGAGCCGGTGCGACACCGCACGCAGCACGTCGATGTCGTGGCTGATGAACACGTAGCTGAGCCGATGCCGCCGTTGCAATGTCGCCAGCAATTCGAGAATCTGCCTCTGGATCGACACATCGAGCGCGCTCGTCGGTTCGTCGAGGACGAGGATGCGCGGATCGACCGCGAGCGCGCGTGCGATTGCAATGCGTTGTCGTTGCCCGCCGGAGAATGTCGCCGGATGGCGCGAGGCCGCGTCGGCCGGCAAGCCGGTTTCCGCGAGCAGCGCCGCCACACGTGCGCGCCGCGCGTCGGGCGGCATGTGCGAATGATGCAGCGCGAGCCCTTCATCGACGATCTCGCCTACGCGCAGGCGCGGCGCAAGCGAACCGAATGGATCCTGGAACACCATCTGCACGTGCGCGGCGTGTTCGCGCCGCGTCGCCGCCTTGCCTGCGCTTTCGAGCGCCGCGTAGCGGATCGCGCCGGCCGACGGCGCGACGAGCCCGACGAGCGCGGCGGCCAGCGTCGATTTTCCGCAGCCCGATTCGCCGAGCACGCCGAGCGTCTCGCCTTCTCGCAGTTGCAGGTCGATGCCTTGCAGCACGGCGGGCGTTTCGCTGCGAAACAAGCCGCGCCAGCCGCGTGCGCGCGTGCGGTATCCGGCGTACAGCGCGCGCACGTCGAGCACGCGCGGCGCATCGGCGGCCAGCGGTGCGATCGTACGGCGCGGTGCGCTGTCGAACAGCTTACGTGTGTACGCATGCCGCTGCGCCACGAATAGCGCGTCGGTCGCGCCCTGCTCCACGATCTCACCGTGCTGCATCACGGCGACGCGATGCGCGAAGCGGCGCACCAGATGCAGATCGTGGGTGATGAGCAGAATGGCGAGGCCGTGCCCGTCCGCGTTGGCTTCCTGGAGTTCGATGAGCAGATCGACGATCTGCCGGCGCACGGTGACATCGAGCGCTGTGGTGGGCTCGTCGGCGACCAGCAGACGCGGGTTGCCCGCGAGCGCCATCGCGATCATCGCGCGTTGCCGCTGGCCGCCCGACAACTGGTGCGGATAGGCATCGACCCTGCGTTCGGGTTCGACGATACCCATGCGCCGCAACAGCGCGATCGCCCGCTCGCGTGCCGCCGCGCCCCGCAGCCCCGCGTGCAGACGCAGGCTTTCACCAATCTGCCGCCCGATGGTCTTGAGCGGATTGAGCGCAGTCATCGGATCCTGGAACACCATTGCGATGTCGCGACCGCGTATCGCGCGCCATTGCGCATCGCTTTTGTCGAGAAGTTCCTCGCCCGCGAGCCGCACGCTGCCGCTCACGCGCGCGGCGTCGGCCAGCCCGAGCAGCGCGAGCGCGGTCAGGCTCTTGCCCGATCCCGATTCGCCAACGAGCGCGACGCGTTCGCCGCGCCCGATTGTCAGATCGAGCCCGTGCACGATCGTCCGCGCGCCGATCAGGATGTTCAGGTCTTCGACTTCCAGTACGGGCATCGTCATCGGGTGGCTCCTGCGGTGCGGGTTTTGCCGGCGTGGGGGTTGGCGTCGTCGGCGTCTGCACCGTCAGCGGCGCGGTTGCGGTCAGTCGCGAACGATTCGCGCAATGCATCGCCGATGAACGTGAGCAGCAGCAGTGTGACCACCAGCGCCGCGATGGCTGTCGCCGAAATCCACCATGCCGATAGATGGCCTCTGCCTTCTGCCAGCAACTCGCCGAGGCTCGGCGCGGGCGGCGGCACGCCGAGCCCGAGAAAATCGAGGCTCGCGAGCGACACGATCGCCGCGCTCATCCGAAACGGCAGCCAAGTGATGACGGGCGTAAGACTGTTCGGCAGGATGTGCCGCCACATGATCTGGCGATCGGACAGCCCAAGCGTGCGCGCGGCGCGCACGTATTCGAGCGAGCGCTTTTGCAGGAATTCGCCGCGCACGTAATCGGACAGCGTGACCCATCCGAACGAGGCGAGCAGCACGAACAGCAGCACGAGGCTCGGCTCGAAAATCGACGACAGGATGATCAGCAGATAGAGATCGGGCAACGCGGTCCATACCTCGGTCACGCGCTGGCCGAGCAGGTCGACGAGGCCCGCGTAATAGCCCTGGAGCGCGCCCGCGAGCACGCCGATGAGCGCGCCTGTCAGCGTCAGCGCAAGCGCGAACAGGACCGAACTGCGAAAGCCATAGAGAACGCGCGCGAACACGTCGCGACCGTATGCGTCGGTGCCGAGCCAGTTCTGTGCCGAAGGCGGCGCCGGAAATGGCTGCGCCGCGTGATAGTTCACGGTGTCGTAGCGATACGGATCGGGCGCGTAGAGCGCGAAATTGCCGTCGCGCGAAAACTGCTCGCGGATGAACGGGTCGAGATAGTCGGCTTCGGTGGGCAGTGCGCCGCCGAAGTCGCTATCGGCGTACGTGTGCAGCGCCGGGAACAGCCACTGGCCGTGATAGCGCGCGACGAGCGGCCGATCGTTGGCGATCATGCCCGCAAGCAGGCTCGCGACAAACAGCACCGCAAACACGACTAGGCTCGCGAAGCCGTGCCGTTGACGGCGCAAGCGCCGCCACCATGCGAACGCGCGCGCGAATTTCGCCGCGTCGCGGTGTGACGCAATGGCGCGCGACGGCAGCACGAATGCGGCCCCCGTTGGCGTGTCGGGAACGGTATCGGCGTAGTCCGCCTGCTTCGAATCCGCGTGCGATGAGCTGATGACTTCCATGGAGAACTCCGGATTCAGCGACCGTTGCCGCCGAAGTGAATGCGCGGATCGATCAGCACATACGCGAGATCGCCCGCGAGCTTCGCGAACAGACTCACGGCCGTAAACACGAACAGCGAACCCAGCACGACCGGATAATCGCGGCCGATGATCGCGTCGTAAGACAGGCGCCCGACGCCGTCGAGCGAAAACAGCGTCTCGATCAGCAGGCTGCCGCTCACGTACGCGGACACAAACGCCGCTGGAAAACCTGTCGCGGTCGGAATCAGCGCGTTGCGCAGCACGTGTCGCCACACCACCGCGTTGCGCGACACGCCCTTCGCGCGCGCAGTCAACACATACTGGCGCGACAATTCGTCGATGAACGCGTTGCGCGTGAGAAACGACACGACGGCGAGGCTGCTCGCCACCGACGCCGTGACCGGCAGCACCAGATGCCAGACGCGGTCGAGCACGCGTTGCGCGAGCGGCAGCGCGTCGTGCTCTTCGGCGCCGAAGCCGCCGAGCGGAAACACGTGCAGAAAGAGATCGCCGCTCAACAGCATCATCAGCAGTACGCCGAGCACGAAGCCCGGGATCGCGTATGCGGCGAGCAGCGTGGCGCTCGTCGCGAAGTCGAACGTCGTGCCGCGCCGCAGCGCCTTCGCGATGCCGAGCGGCACTGCGATCAGATACGTGAGCACAAGCGCGCAGGTGCCGAGCGTGACCGTCACCGGCAGCTTGCTGACGATCAGCGCCCAGACCGAGCGATGCTGGAAGAACGACTGGCCGAGATCGAAGCGCGCGTAATGCGTGAGCATGCGCACGTAGCGCGTGAGCGGCGGCACGTCAAAGCCGAACGTGTGGCGGATCGCGGCGACTTGCGCGGGATCGACGCCTTCGTTGCCGTGATAGCCGCCTGGGCCGGAAGCACCCTCGCCGTGAACCGACGAGCCTTGCAGCCGCGCCATCACCTGCTCGACAGGCCCCCCCGGCACGAATTGCATAATGACGAACGTCACCGTCAGCACGCCCAGCAGCGTGGGAATCATGAGCAGCAATCTGCGCCCGATATACGCGAACATGACACTTACTCCTGTTGGGCCGCGTGCATCGCGGCGTTCGTGCTCTGCGCGTCGGGTGCGGCGTGCCACCAGCCAATGATCCAATCGAGCTCGCCGTATTGCCGCGGCACGCGTGCGGGCGGCGAGATACGGCGGCTCCACGCGATGCGCGAGTGCGTAGCGTGCCACTCCGGAATCATGATGCGTTCGCACAGCAGCACACGATCGAGCGCGCGCGCCGCGGCGATCACCTCGCGTTCGCTGCCGGCGCGCTGCACGTCGTCGATCAGCGCATCGACGGCGGGCGACGCGATGCCCGTGTAATTCTCGGAGCCCGGCGTGCGCGCTGCGCGGCTGCCGAAGCGGCGTTCCAGTTCGACGCCCGGAATGCTCGCGGCGCGGTAGCCCAACGTCGTCATGTCGTAATCGAAATGCTTGAGGCGCTCGACGATGATGGTCTGATCCATGATGCGCAGCCGCGCGTCGATGCCGAGCAGCCTCAGGTTGCGCACGACGATCATCAGGATGCGCTCCATGCCCGTGCCGTCGTCGATCAGTTCGATCGTGAACGGCGTGCCGGCCGCGTTGCGCAGCATGCCATCGCGGTAATGCCAGCCCGCGTTCGCCAGCAGCGCCTCGGCCCGTGCAAGATTGCGGCGCAGCCCGTGGTGCGCCGACGTATCCGGCTGCGGCGGCAGTGCGCCGAACACCTCGGGCGGCACGCCACCCCGTAGCGGCTCGAGCAGCGTCAGCTCGTCGGCGCCCGGTACGCCGCTCGCGGCGAACACGCTTTCGTCGAAAAAACTGCGAGTGCGTGTGTACTGGCCGAAAAAAATGTTCCGGTTGATCCATTCGTAATCGAGCGCGAGACCGATCGCCTCGCGCACGCGAATGTCCTGGAACTTGGGACGCCGCAGATTGAAGAACAGACCCTGCGCATTGCTGATGCCGTGATCCGGAAACTCCTGCTTGCGCAGCGTGCCGTTCGCAAAGGCGGGGCCGCTGTAGTTGCGCGACCATTGCTCCGCGCTGCCTTCGGCCAGCGCGTCGACATCGCCGGCGCGAAAAGCCTGAAGCGGCGCCGACGGGTCACTGTAGAGCCGGAAAATCACGTTGGCGAAGTTGAACATGCCGCGCCGCACCGGCAGATCCACGCCCCAATAGCGCGGATTGCGTCGGTACACGATCTCGTGATTGCTCGCGCGCGCGCCGATCAGATACGGCCCGCTCGCGATGGGCGCAACCGTGGCGAGTTGATCGAACGTCAGCGTGCCGCCGTCCGCCGCGCGTGCCCAGTCGCGCGAAAACACGTAGAGATCGCCCGCTTCGAGCACCGCGCGGCGCTGCGCCGTGCGAAATGCAAAGCGCACCGTCTGTGCGTCGATCACGTCCACCGCGCGAATGAGCGTGTAGCGGCTGCTGTGGATCGGCGAGGTCGACGAACCCGTCAACTGCTCGAACGAGTAGCGCACGTCCTGCGCCGTCACCGGCGCGCCATTCGAAAACCGCGCGGCCGGATTCAGGTGGAACATCGCCGAAAGGCCGTCACGCGCGATCTCGACGCGATCGGCGAGCAACGGATATTGCGTGCCGACCTCGTCGAGGCTGCGTTGCATCAGCGTCTCGAACATCAGATTGACTTCGTCGGGCGCCGCGTTGCCGCGCAGCAGAAACGGATTGAGCGAGTCGTACGTCGCGATCTCCGTGTAGTTCGCGAGGCGCAGCGTGCCGTCGCGCGGTGGCGCGTGGTCGGCCCACGCAAAGCGCTGCATCGACGCATCGGGCCGCACGTCGTCGAAGAGCGCAAGCGTCGTTTGCCACTGAGAATCGGGCGCGGCGTGTGCGAGCGTGACGGTGCCGGCAATGCACACGCATCGTGCAACGCGTGCAACTTGCGCGACACGTGCAACCTGTGCAACCCGTGAAACTCGCTCAATCAGAATGGATGGCCAAGCGCGCGACGTCGGACGAACGGAATCGGTCATTACTGCTCCGGCTGCGTCACCAGCGACAGCTTCGTGATGCCCGCGTGCTGCACCGCGCCCATCACCTTCGCGACGGGACCGTACGGCACGCGCTCGTCGGCCTGCAGCGACACCGCGAGATCCGTGTCCTCCTGCTTGCGCTGTTCGAGTTGCGATTCCACCTGCGAGAGCGGCACAGGCTGCTTGTCGAACCAGACTGCACCCGCGTCGTCGACGCTCACAGTAAGCGGTTTTTTCGGATCAGAGGAAGCGGTCGCTTCGGTCTTCGGCAGATTGACCTGGATCGCCTTGTTGAGCAGCGGCGTCGTCACGATGAACGCGACGAGCAGCACGAGCATCACGTCGACGAGCGGCGTGATATTGATTTCGCTGAGGACGTCGTCGTCCTGATTGGAGGAGAAAGCCATCAGGCGGCGACCTCCGTGGCGCGGGCGAAGACCGGTCGGGATTGATCGGCGCGCGGCGCAGTCGCCGCGCTCTCGGCGGCGTTTTCTACTGAAATGCGAAACTGCTGGCGCTGCGCGAGCGCGTAGAGCGTGCCGGCGTGATCGTCGAGACGCGCGACCGCGGCTTTCGTTCCGCGCACAAAGATGTTGTACGCGAGCACGGCCGGCACGGCGACGGCGATGCCGATGCCCGTCGCGACGAGCGCCTCGCCGATCGGCCCGGCCACCACGTCGATGCTCGCCGATGCCGCGTGCGAAATCGCCCCGAGCGCGTGAATGATGCCGAACACCGTGCCGAATAGCCCGACGAACGGCGCGATGCTGCCCACCGACGCAAGCCACGCGAGCGAATGTTCGAGGCGTCGGCGTTCGTGCGCAATCTGGCGCGTGAGTTGGCGCTCCAGCGTGTCCTGCCGGCTCCACAGGTCTTCGGGATGGTCGCTGTCAAACGTGCGCGCCTGTTCGAGCGCGGCGAGTGCGGTGCCCGTCACGCGCGCCTTGGGGCCTTCGGGCAGCGCGCGCGAAGCGATATCGACGAGCGTAAGTGCACCGTCGAGTGCATCGTCGGTGCGCCGATCGACGCGTGCGGCGCGCGTGTGCTGGATCGCCTTCAGGACGATGATCGTCCACGTTGCGATGGAGAACGCGCCGAGCAGCCACAAGGCGCCTTGCACGATAAGGGTAAGCGGCAACGAATTCATGTTCGGACTCCGGAAATCAGTCAAGTTGGAAATTGAGCGGAACGTCGACCCAGCCATCGACAGACGTGTCGCCCCGCTTGGCGGGCACGAAGCTCCAGTGCCGCACGGCGGCGACGGCGGCATCGTCGAGCACGCGGTGGCCGCTCGAGCGACGGACCTCGATTGTGTCGGGCGAGCCGTCAGCACGGACGTGGACATGCAGGACGACCTTGCCCTGCCAGCCGTAGTCCTGCGCTGTCGTCGGGTAGTCGGGCGCGGGATTGTGCAGGTAATCGGCGTTTCCGTCGGGCAGCGTGGTTTTTTGCGTGGCCGGTGCGGTAGCTGCAGCCGGTGCAGCGGGTGTGGGCGCGGCCGATTCCGCCGGCGCAGCCGAGGGCCGCGCAGCGGGCGGCGGTACGGATGCCGACGGCGCTGGCGCGGGGGTCGGCACGTGGCGCGGCTGCGGTGCATGCCGCGCCTGAGGCAACGGCTTCGGCGGTGTCACCGGCTTGGGCGCAGGCGCTTGCGGCAGCGGTTGCGGTGCGGCCGTCATCTGCAACGCGATGGGCGGCGTGACGACCGGTTCGTGCGACGCGGGCCGCGCATGCAGCCACGCCGCGATCAGCGCCGCATGCAACACGCCGACGACGAGCGCGCCGCCCACGGCCTGACGAGCGGTGACAGGACCGCCGTCACGCGCGTCGAACGATGCATCGGCGCGGGCACGCTCCTGCCGCGACTCAGCGGACACACCATGCCTGGCCCCGACGACGACCGCCCGCCACGCCGCGCGCCGCCGCTGCGAAAGCGCGGGATCTTCGACAGTCAGCGATGCGGCGCTCACAGGTCGAACCTCGCGTTGAGCGCGAGCGTGCGCGGCGCGCCGACAAAGAGGTAATCGGACTGCAGGAAGCCCCAGTAATGGCGATTGAAGATGTTGTCGACTTCGGCGCGCAGCGTCACACCATGGCCGCCGATCGTCGTGCGATAGCTGAGGCCTGCATTGAACAGCGTGTAGCTCGGCAGCACAAACTGGTTGTTCGCATCGGCCTTCATGCTGCCGTAGTAATGCGCCTCGACGTTCGCGGTCAGACCCTGCAGGCCCGGAATGCGGTCGCTCACCTGCAACGTGGCCTGCCAGCGCGGAATGCCCTCGACGCGATTGCCGACGAGATCCGCTTCGGTCTCGTTATACGTGCCCGCTTCCCACGCGGTGCTCGCCGCGACACGGAAACCCGCAGGCAGATCGACGCGACCGTTCAGTTCGAGGCCAGTGATGCGCACCTTGCCGTTCGATACGTACACGTTCTGCGCATTGCCGTATTGCGCGCCGCGCTCGATGCGGAACAGCGCGGCGGACGCGCCATAGTGCTGGGCGTCATACTTCACGCCCACTTCGTATTGCTTGCTCTTGATCGGGTCGAGCACCTGGTCGGCGTTCGCGTAGCTTGCCTCCGCCGTGCCGCCGTCCTCGAGCGCCTCGACGTAGCTCGCGTAAAACATCAGGTCGCTGCGCGGACGATACATCAGCGCGAGTGTGGGTGTGATCGGCGTCTTCGTATAGGTACTGCCGGCCGTGCCGGGCGCGGTATACGACGTCTGGCGATAGCTCGTGTAGCGAACGCCTGCGAGAATCGACCAGTATTTCAGGAAGCTCAGCGTGTCGCTTGCAAACAGCGACTTCTGCTGCGAATTGAAATTGTTGTACTGCTGGCCGTAGTCGAACGTGCCGTTCCACGTGAGCGGCGTGATCGGGTTGTAAAGGTTGTTCGAGCCGATATCCGTGTACAGCGCCTTCGGCACGGTCTTCTTCGAGAGCCACTGTTCCGACGCGCCGAGCACGACCTGATGATCGATCGGCCCCGTCGAAAATTTGCCTTCGAGCGTCGCCTGCACGATATCGTAGATCGACGAGCCGCGAGCTCGGTTCAGGATCGTATCGAAATCGCCCTGCGGATTGAGCAGATTGAGCCATTGCCCCGAGTAGCTCCGTTCGTCCTTGCTATGGCTGTAGTCGATGCTCGCTTTCCACACCGGATCGATCTGCCAATGCAAGCCGCTGCTCAGGAAATAGACGTTCGAATTGAAGAACGTATCGCCATAAGCGGAAAGATTCGTGCGTCCGCTCGGCGCGCGCGGCAAGCTCGCACCAGTGAAATCGCCGAGCGTGATGTCCTGAATGCCGCCGTCCACCTTGCGAGACTGATAAAGACCGTCGAACGTCCACGTGAGCGACTGCGTCAGGCGCGCATCGAGCGACAGCGACTCCGAATTGCGCAGCACATGCGCGCCGTTGTACGTATCGCCCTGCTCGTGCGTGATGTTGAAGCGATAGCCGAACATGCTCTGCGGGCCAAAGCGGCCACCCGTGTCGATGTGTTCGCTCGCTACGCCGTCGGAGCTATAGCCGACATCTGCACTGAACGTGAACGTATCGGTCGGCTTCTTCGTCACGAAGTTGATGATGCCGCCCGGCGCACCGAAGCCATACATGAAACCGGATGCGCCTTTGAGCAACTGAATCGATTCGAACGACTCGACGGGCAGTTCGACGGTCGTCATATAGAACGGCAGGCCGTTGATCTTGTAGCCGTTGAAATCGTCGAGCGCCATGCCGCGAACATTGATCGAATACGCGTTGAATGAATACGTATCGCCTAGCGACAACACCGCCGCGTCCTCGGCGAACACCTTGCCGAGCGACTTCACCTGACGGTCTTCGAGATCCTGTTGCGTGACCACGCGTGTGGAAAATGGCGTTTCCAGATCCGAACGCGTGCCGAGCGCGCCGCTCGACACCTTAGGCGCCTGTCGGCGCGAACCCTGCACCGTCACGGTGGAAAGGCTGCGTACTGTGTCGATCGACTTTGCGGTTGGCGTTGCAGTCTGCTTGCCCGCTGAATTTTTCGTCGACGTAGCCGACGACGCGTCATCGTTCGCGCTGTTTTCGTCGGCGGCGTACACGTGGCCTGCCGTCAACAACCCCGCACCGACCAGCATGGCTGGAAGCACACGCAAATGGAGAAGTCCCGCCTTCATAATTAGTAATCCGATATAATATGGAGAGTCCAAAGAGCACCAAAGCCGAACCGAAACTTCCCCGTGTCAGGTCCGAGCCGGAATCGGCCGCTCGATGTACGCGCTCAGAATCTCGATGAAATGCTCGAAAGCCTGATCGGGAATCGACGGATCCCGAACGAAAAACTCCTGCAGACACAAGCCACGAATGAAGCACACGATCACATAGCGCGTGAGAGACGGCTTGGGTGAGTTGTCGACGCACGTATCAATTGGGTGACCGCTCTCGTCGTCGCCGATCGGGTGCGACAGCAGCGCCTCGTTGAATCGCTCCCGCAGATCCGTATCGCTTTGCAACGCCCAATAGAACTCCAGCGACGTCGGGAAGGTTTCACGCATCTGCGCACGCCATATGGTCACCTCGTCGCGTACACTCGCGCCGGCCGCAATGCGCCGTTCGAGCATGCCGATTTTCGTGCCGATCCACGTGACGTAGGACGCCACGAGCAACTCGTTCTTGTGAGGAAAATGATGAAGCAGTGCGCCGCGCGACAGTCCCGAACGCCGGCAGATTTCGCTGATGGAAGCCTTCGCGTAGCCCACCTCCCGGAGGCACGCAAGCGTCGCGTTGATCAGTGCGTGACGGGCGGCGGAGCTGCGCGCGTGCTGCGAGCGCCGTGGCTGCTTCCCGGTATCAGTGGTCAGGTTCGTCATGATGTATGGCGCGTCCAACTCGCACCCTGTGCGATCGGACTGCTGCTCGTTAATATTGCTCGCTGGAGCCTTGCTGCAGTGCCGCAGCAAAACAATACAGTCGACATGTTATTGAGGGGATATCGGCATGTCCAAGAAAATTCCCTCACATACTTATCTGCAGAATTCGCACAACCGTACGGTTTCCGGCAGGCGCGGACCTATCGGTCCACGCCGCGATGCGTGGTTGCCCGAGTGGGTTCAGCCAAGCGTCACGTCAACGCATGGTGGCTCCGACACTGCCTTGACGAGTTCGCCGATGTGCCTCGCGTCGCACAGATCGTCCCGCGCTTGCTGCAATGCAGCGAGACGTTTCACCGTATCGCCGCCGCGAACGACCGCGACCGCTGCTTTCATCGACACCTTCGCCTCCGACTTTGCCTGACGGATGTCGCGCAGAACGTCGGAAGCGATGGCCGCGAGCATGCTACCCGCGCCCGCCAGCGCCTCGAGCGATGCGGCACGGCGCCATGCAGAACCATGGATCGATCCCGTCTGCCGCCATGATCTGGCTCTGTTGCACCGGCTGCGTGAGCATGACCAAATTGATTGGGAGCGGGCGAGCATCGATGGCGCCAGCGTTCCCAGCCCAGGGGGCGCAAACCAGCCCCAACCCGACGGACCGGGGCAAGCTCGGGTCGAAACGACACATCGTCGTAGATGCGCGAGGCATTCCGCTGGCCGCCACGGTCACGGGTGCCCACCGGCATGATTCGATGGCATTCGAATCCACGCGCGATGCCATTCCCGCAGTGTCGGGCCTGAATGGCGAGCCTCGCAACGCCCTGGCAAACTGCATGCCGACCACGGCTACGACTTTGCTCGCGGTCGGCGTCACCTGAAGCAACGTGCCATCACGGCTCGTATCGCTCGTCGCGGTGTGGAAAACAAGGAAAAGCGCCGACGGCATCGCTGGGTAGTCGAGCGCACGCATGCCTGGTTTGCCGGTTTCAGCAAGCTGCGCATTCGATTCGAGCGTCGTCTCGACATTCATGTCGCGTTGCTTTCCCTTGCCGCTGCCGTCATCTGCTCCCGCTTCATTGATGACTTGTGTTAGCGGCTCTAAGCCGCGAGAAATTTATTTATTCACTCATAAAATCAAACAAATTCATCAGACAATTATTCGCATAGACACCGGCTCCGTTTCACTCAATAAAACCGGTTTCAAATTCCACGCATAAACCTTTGAATCACGGGCGCTCCAGCGGTTTTTGATCGAAATCAAGAACCTCCATCCGACAAGGTTTTCAGCGCTAAAAAAACTAATATCAGGGTTTTCTACGGGTAAAGAATCATCAACCACACCCGTTAATGCCGGCACGAGCCCGTATCTGGTCGAACAATAATTTCAATTTGCCAACCACTCGCGCAGGGGCACTACGTGAAAATCGCCAGAATGAGTATCAAAATAAAACTCCTTGGCGGCTTCGGCCTGCTCGCCGCGGTCGTCGTGATCGTGTCGGGCATGGCACTCAAGGCGCTATCCGATACCAACGCCGAGTTTTCCCGCTACATGAACGGTATCAGCGCACGGGCGAACCTGTCCGCGCAGATCCGCACGGCCGTCGACCGGCGCGCGATCGCCGCGCGCAACCTCGTGCTCGTGACCAAGCCGTCCGACCTCGAGCTCGAACTGGCCGAGGTGAACCAGGCGCACAAGGACGTGCAGGAGCATCTCGCGAAGCTCAAGGCAATGATGGCGGACGCGACCGACACGTCCGTTCGCGCACGCGAACTGGTGGCCGACATCGTGCGCATCGAAACCAGCTACGGGCCCGTCGCGCTGCGCATCGTCGGGCTCGCGCAGGCCGGCAAGAAAGACGAGGCGATCGCCGACATCGACGACAACTGCCGGCCCCTGCTCGCGCAGCTGGTGCGCGCGACCGACGCGTACGCGACCTATACGCATGAACGCGAACTCGCGATCGCCCAGCAATTCGCGGACCGCTATGCGATGGAGCGCAACCTGCTGGCCGGCATCTGCCTCGGTGCCGTCGCGATCGCGGTCTGCGGCGGCCTGTGGTTGACGCGCAAGATCACGGTACCGATCGGCGCGGCCGTGGACGTTGCACGCACGGTCGCGAACGGCGATCTCGGCAGCCGCATCGACGTGAGCGGCAACGACGAGACGCGCGATCTGCTCGAAGCGCTGCGAACGATGAACGAGCGGCTGATCGGCATCGTCGGCCGTGTGCGCGATTCGTCGAACAGCATCGCGCATGCGGTGAGCGAGATCGCGTCCGGCAACCTCGATCTGAGCCAGCGCACCGAGGAACAGGCCGCGTCGCTGCAGGAGACCGCCGCGACGATGGAGGAATTCACGTCGACGGTGCGGCTGAACGCGGAGAACGCGCAACAGGCGAGCGCGCTCGCCTCGAACGCGTCGGATGTCGCGCATCGCGGCAGCTCGGTGGTCGGCCACGTGGTCGACACGATGACGGAAATCGGCCACCGCTCGTCGAAGATCGCCGACATCACCGGCATCATCGAAGGCATCGCCTTCCAGACCAACATCCTCGCGCTGAACGCGGCCGTCGAAGCGGCGCGGGCGGGCGAACAGGGCCGCGGCTTCGCGGTCGTCGCGAGCGAGGTGCGCAGTCTCGCGCAGCGCTCGTCGACGGCGGCGAAGGAGATCAAGGAACTGATCTCCGCGTCGGTGCAGACGATCCGCGACGGCTCGGCGCTCGCCGGCGAAGCCGGCAAGACGATGTCGGACGTCACGCAGGCCGTCGCGCGCGTGACGGACATCATGGGCGAGATCGCGGCCGCGTCGGCCGAGCAGAGCCGCGGCATCGACCAGGTGAACCTGACGATCACGCAGATGGACGAGACGACGCAGCAGAACGCCGCGCTCGTCGAGCAGGCCGCGGCCGCCTCGAAGTCGCTCGAGGCGCAAGGCCACGAACTGTCCGAAACGGTCTCCGCGTTCCGGATGCCGGCCGGCACGCATGCGACGTCGACGGGCGGGCTCGCGCACGTGCAGGCCACGCATCACTGGCAACCGGCCACCGCGTAGCGGATGCCGCAGGGAGACGACGATGCGCACGGCGTTCCACCGGTTCGCGGTGTGCGGTGTGCGGTGTGCGGTGTGCGGTGTGCGGTGTGCGGTGTGCGGTGTGCGGTGTGCGGTGTGCGGTGTGCGGTGTGCGGTGTGCGGTGTGCGGTGCGCGGTGCATCGCCGCCGTCCGGCGCGGCCTGTGCACGCGCACGACATCGTGCTTCGCCGATTCGTGTCGCGCGTTCGCGGCACGCGTGCGGGTAGCTCGCACGTCGACGTAACCGCGTCATCAGCGGTCGTCGCTGTCGACCGGTGCGACCTCGTGCGCGTGCCCTGAAATGCGCATCGTCACGAACGTTCGCACGCCCTACGCGCGCTGCATGTGCAGCGTTGCGCAAGTTTCGATCCTGCCCCGAGTTTCGTGCGTTGCCCTACCCATGACAGGGAGATCGCGCTGCATTCGCACGTGCATCGCTCGCCGACGCAGACTTTTAAAACCAACGAATGACGAGTATGCTTAAAAAAGCACTCCCCGTTCGGACGGCGAATCGCGTGCCCTGACTCCCTTCCGATCGCATTGCGGCCCCATCGCTTCGCGCCCCGCGCGTCGATGGCGGCGTCTGCTTCTCGCGCCACGGCCGCACGAACCTTTCCCCCAACAATCGTCAGGAGAGCTGGTGAGCCGACTCGTCGTCGTATCCAATCGCATTGCAGATCCCCGTAAAGCTGCGGCCGGCGGGCTCGCCGTCGCCGTGAAAGACAGCCTGCAGGAAACCGGCGGTGTCTGGTTCGGCTGGAGCGGCAGGCTGCGCGGCGGCGACGATCAGCCCACGCATGGCGACGAGGTGCAGATCCAGAACGTCGGCGGCATCCAGCTCGCGACGATCGATCTCGACCCGCAGGATTACGACGCGTACTACCTCGGCTATTCGAACAACGTGCTGTGGCCGGTGTTTCACTACCGGCTCGATCTCGCTCAGTTCGACCGCCGCTTCGCCGACGGCTACCGGCGTGTGAACCAGCTGTTCGCTCGCAAGCTGCGCACGCTGCTGCGGCCCGACGACACCATCTGGGTCCACGACTACCAGCTGATTCCACTCGCCGCCGAGTTGCGCGCGATGGGCTGTACGAATCCGATCGGCTTCTTCCTGCACATCCCGATGCCGCCGCCGCCGATCATGGCCGCGATCCCGGAACACGAATGGCTGATGCGCTCGCTGTTCGCGTACGATCTCGTCGGCTTCCAGACCGAGTCGGATCTGCTCCACTTCGAGCATTACGTCGAAGCGGAAGCCGGCGCCGCGCGGCTGCCGGACGGCCGCCTGCAAGCATTCGGCCGCACGCTGTCGGCCGGCGCCTTCCCGATCGGCATCAACGTCGACGAGTTCGAATCGCTCGCGCGCGATCGAGACGGGATCGACATGTTCGAGCGGATGCGCGACGAATATTCCCGCCGCCAGCTGCTGGTCGGCGTCGACCGGCTCGACTACACGAAGGGGCTGCCGCAGCGCGTGCATGCGTTCCGTCAGTTGCTCGAACAATATCCGGAGAACCGCAACCGCGCGACGCTGATCCAGATCGCCGCGCCGAGCCGCGAGGATCTCGGCGCGTACGACGACCTGCGGCGCGAGATGGACAGTCTGTGCGGCGCGATCAACGGCGACTACGGCGAACTCGAATGGATGCCGATGCGCTACATTCACCGCACCGTCGCGCGCAAGCGCTTGCCCGGCCTCTATCGCGCATGCCGCGTCGCGCTCGTCACGCCGTTGCGCGACGGGATGAATCTCGTCGCGAAAGAATTTCTCGCCGCGCAGGACGCAGCCGACCCGGGCGTGCTCGTGCTGTCGCGTTTCGCCGGCGCGGCCGAGCAGTTGAAGTCGGCGCTGCTCGTCAATCCGTACGACACGCAAGGCACCGCGCAGGCGATCCAGCGCGCGCTCACGATGCCGCTCGAAGAGCGTCGCCAGCGGCACGCGGCGCTGATGGCGATCGTGCGCAAGAGCGACGTGCACTGGTGGCGCACGCGCTTTCTCGACGCGCTCGCCGAAGCCGCCGAAGTCGCGGCCGCAACCGAATCCTGACGCGCGCTCACGCGTCCGTCGTTGCATATTCGAGCGCTGCGCCGTTCACATCGCACAGGTCGACCGAAACCGGAATGCCTTCGCGCAGGCTCTCCGTCAGTACGCAATACGCATCGAACTGATCGAGCACGCGCGTCGCCGCCGCGAGATCGGCCCACGTCTTGCCGATCGACAGCCGGACGGCCATCCCGCCCACCCGCACCCTGCCCGCTTCGTTCTGCACCATGTCGACGTCGATGTGCGCGGCAATCGGCTGCGGATCGACATGCTGTTTTTCCAACGCGAACTGCAGGCTCGCCGCGAGACAGGTCGCGACGGCCGCGGCCAGCAGCCGGATCGGATTCGGCCCGCGTCCGTCGCCAAGCGGCGGCGGTTCGTCGGTGAGCACCGGTGCCAGCGTCGTGCCGGCAAATACCACTTCGAAACAGAAACGCGCCTGCTGCGCGACATCGACCGATACGTGCGCCTCGCTCATGGCGACTCCGTGGAGATCAACAGGGAAAGGAAGGCCGGCACGCCGTCGCATCGACGCGCGCCGCTCGCAGGTTCACGGCATCTTCAGCGCTCGGGTTCGCGTGGCGGCCCGTACGCGACGAAATCGCGCTCGACCGCGGATGCCTGCTCCGTTTCGATCGCGCCGCCGCGTGCGCCGGCCCCGTCGTCGGGCGCGGACACCGGCGCCGTGGCGGACGACGGTTCGGCGCGCCCGTCGATCAACGCCTGCAACGCGTCGCGCTCGAGCACCTCGCATTGCAGCAGCCGGCGCGCGATGCGTTCAAGCGCATCGCGGCGTTCGCCGAGCGTCATCGCGACTCGTGCATGCGCGTCGGTCAGCAACGTGCGCACCTCGTCGTCGATCATCCGCGCGGTGTGCTCGCTGCAGCGCCCGTCGCCCGCATGCCATGCGCCGGGTATGCCCGTGCGCGCATCGCCATCGTCGAACGTCGCGAGCCCGATCTTCTCGCTCATCCCGTACTGCATGACCATGTGGCGCGCCATCGCGGTCGCGCGTTCGAGATCGTTCTGCGCGCCCGTCGACACGTCGCCGAACACGAGCTCCTCGGCCACGCGCCCGCCGAGCAGCGCATCGATCCGGTCGAGCAGCTCGCTCCGGCGCAACACGTAGCGATCCTCGGTCGGCACCTGCTGCGTATAGCCGAGCGCCGCGACGCCGCGCGGAATGATCGACACCTTTTTCACCGGATCGCAATGCGCGCGGCTTTCCGCGACGAGCGCGTGGCCGGCCTCGTGATACGCGATGGTCAGCTTCTCCTGTGCGTTCATCACGCGGCTCTTGCGCTCGAGGCCCGTCAACGCGCGGTCGATCGCCTCGTCGAAGTCGGTCATGCCGATCGCCGGCTTGCCAAGTTCGGCCGCATGCAGCGCGGCCTCGTTGACGACGTTCGCGAGATCGGCGCCGACGAAGCCCGGCGTGCGCGACGCGAGTTCGCCGAGATCGACGTCGGCCGCGAGCTTCACGCGCTTCACGTGCACGCCGAGGATCTGCCGGCGGCCGTTCACGTCGGGCCGGTCGATCGCGATGTGGCGATCGAAGCGGCCCGGCCGCAGCAACGCGGGATCGAGGATCTCGGGCCGGTTCGTCGCGGCCATGATGATCACGCCGGAACCGGCCTGGAAGCCGTCCATCTCGACAAGCAACTGGTTGAGCGTCTGCTCGCGTTCGTCGTTGCCCGACATCGGGCCGACGCCGCGCACCTTGCCGAGCGCATCGAGCTCGTCGACGAACACGATGCACGGCGCCTTCTGCTGCGCCTGCTCGAACAGGTCGCGCACGCGCGCCGCGCCCACGCCGACGAACATCTCGACGAATGCCGAGCCGCTGATCGAAAAGAACGGCACGGCCGCCTCGCCGGCCACCGCGCGCGCGAGCAGCGTCTTGCCGGTGCCCGGCGCGCCGACCACGAGCACGCCCTTCGGGATCTTGCCGCCGAGCCGCTGGTAGCGGTCGGGGTTGCGCAGGAATGCGACGAGCTGCTGCAGCTCGGCCTTCGCTTCATCGATACCCGCGATATCGTCGAACGTGATGCCGGTTTCCTGCTGCACGTACACGCGCGCGCGGCTCTTGCCCATCCCGGTGAAATCCTGCAGCCCGCCGCGCCTGCGCAGCATCATGTTCCAGATGAACACGAACAGCACGAGCGGCAGCAGCCACGACGCAAGCGATGCGATCCAGCTCGTGTCCGGCGCGCCGTGATAGCGGATGCCGGCGGCGGTCAGCGTGTCGGTCAGGTGTTCGTCGGTCACGCGGTTGGTCGTGAAGCGCCACGGCGCGCCGGCCTGCTGTACAGCCGCGGTTTCGGAGGCCGGCAGCATCGCGCCGGCCTGCGGCATCTTCAGCGTGCCCGAGATCGACGCGGGGCCGACCTCGAGATCGTCGACGAGCCGTGCGGCGACCAGTCGGTGAAAATCGCTGTACGCGATCGACGCCGACGACGGATGCAGCATCAGCAACTGCGCGCCGAACAGCACGAAGAAGCCCGCCGCGATCAGCAATCCCGGGTAGTCGAATTTCCTGTCCATGGCATCGGGCCGGACGTGCGCGCTACGCTGCGCGGCACGGCGAACGTGCGCGGACACGCGCGCAGCCGGCGCGCGGCATCGGCGGCCATGCGGAAGCGGCCTTCATCCACGCCATCGTCGCCTCGCTTCAACGCCTCGTTCGTCGCATCAATGGCGCCGCGACGACGCCGTCGGCCGGCGCCGCCGGGCAATCCTCGCCCGGGCGGCACGCCGCGACGCGCCGCCCCTGAATCCAGTCTAGTTCGCGCGCGGGCGTCGCGCATGGCCCGAGGCGTGCCTCGATTCGTCGGACAAACACCTTTCATCTGCCCCCGTTGCCGCGTTATAGTCGCGCTCATGACATTTTTGTGACAGTCATGCCGAAGCGGCCGGCACGCAACGCCGGCCATTGCTTTCCATCTTGCGGCGCGGCAGCCTGTGCGACGCCACAGCGCATGATGCCCCCGTCCACCCGCCCATTCGAGGAACCCCCGACGTGAACGACACGCCCGATCGCCCCGACGACCTTCCCGCCGATCCCGACCGCCGCCGTGTGCTCGGCGGCCTCGCCGCGCTCGGTGCGGGCGTCGCGCTCAGCGGCTGTGAAACCGTGGCAGGCAGCGCGCCGCGTTCCGCCGCCGACCAGCGCATCGACGAAGCGTTGCGCCAGCGCGTGCGCCACATCGTCGTGATCTACGCGGAAAATCGCAGCTTCGCGAACCTGTACGGCAATTTCCCGGGCGTGCAGCATCCGTTGAGCGAGGTGCGGCCCGAGCACGCGCAGCAGCTCGATCGTGACGGCAAGACGCCGCTGCCCGTGCTGCCGAAGATCTGGGGCGGGCTCGTGCCGCAGGCGCAGGAAGTAGACGGCAAGCGCTATGCGATCGCCGAACGCGACATCGACAAACTGCCGAACGCGCCGTTCCTGATCACGGACGCACAGGGCAAGGCGCTGCCGAACGGCGTGATCACGCGCGATCTGTGGCACCGCTTCTACCAGAACCAGATGCAGATCGCGGCCGGCCGCAACAACCAGTTCGCCGCGTGGGCCGATTCGGGCGGCCTCGTGATGGGCCACTACCGCAATTCGGCCGATACGCTGCGACTGTGGAATCTCGCGCGGCAATACACGCTGTGCGACAACTTCTTCATGGCGGCCTTCGGCGGTTCGTGGATGAACCACATGTTCCTGATCTCGGCGCAGCCGCCGCTGTATCCGGACGCGCACAAGCATCCGCACGCGGCGAAACTGCTGTCGAAGGTCGAAGGCGACGATCCTGCCGGTACGCGCCTGAAACTCGCCAACGATTCGCCCGCGTCCGCGCTCGACGGCCCGCCGAAGTTCGCGGCAGATGGCGCGCTGACGCCGGATGGCTACGGGGTGAACACGATGGCGCCGCCGTACCAGCCGAGCTACGTACCGCCGCCCGATCCGGGCAACGCTGCGTATGCGGATCCGGCCGATCATCGCGTGATGCCACCGCAGGGCTATGCGACGATCGGCGACCGCCTGTCGGAAAAGAACGTCGATTGGGCGTGGTACAGCGGCGCGTGGCAGTACGCGCTCGAGCATCGCGACACGGGCACCGTGCCGGATTTCCAGTACCACCACCAGCCGTTCAACTATTTCGCGAACTACGCGCCCGACACCGACGCGCGCAGCAAGCACCTGCGCGACGCGGGGCTCGGCGACGAGCCGTCGACCAACCACTTCATCGCCGACATCGACGCGGGCCGCCTGCCGGCCGTCACGTTCTACAAGCCGCAGGGCAACCTGAACATGCACGCGGGCTACGCGGACATCGAATCGGGCGACCGTCACATCGCGACCGTGATCGACCATATCCGGCGCGGGCCGCAATGGGACAACACCGTGATCGTGATGACGCACGACGAGAACGGCGGCTGGTGGGATCACGTCGCGCCGCCGGAAGGCGATCGCTGGGGGCCGGGCTCGCGGATTCCGGCGCTCGTGATCTCACCGTTCGCGAAGAAGGGTTTCGTCGATCACACGCTGTACGACACGAACTCGATCCTGCGCTTCATCAGCCGCGTACACGGGCTCGCGCCGCTCGACGGCGTGGTCGCGCGCAACAAGGCGTTCGCCGCGCGCGGCGCGACGCCGCCGGGTGATCTGACGAACGCGCTCGATCTCGGCTAAGAACCGGCTGGCCTGATTGGTTGCCGCTTGGCGGCTTGAAACGACGACGCCCCGGGCAATGCGATTACCCGGGGCGTCGTTCGTTTCCCGCCTGAAAACGCTACGCGGCGCTTCGCAGTGCGTCACACTCCACCTGCGCGGCATGACGCCCGGCCTGCCGGCCGAAGAACGTCGCATCGGCCAGCGACAGCCCCGAGCTGTACCCGGCGCCCCAGCGCGGCAGCCCGCAGGTCGTGCGGCCCGCCGCGTAGAGCCCCGGCACCGGCGCGCGCGCCGCATCGACCACCTGCCCGGTCGGCAGCGTGTCGAGCCCGCCGAGCGTGAAGTGCGGATAGAACGCGTAGTCGATCCGGCAATCGAGCGCGACGAACGGCGGCTCGATCAGCGGCTGCAGCCATTTCTTCGCCTTGTGGAACAGCGGATCGGCGCCTTCGGCCGCATGGCGGTTGTAGACGTCGACGGTGGCCGTCAGCGTGCCGGCCGGCATCTGCAGATCGCGTTCGACTTCCTCCCACGTTTCGCCGGCCGCCGCGATGCCGATCCGCGCGATCGCGGGCGGTTCCTGGTACGTCGCCTGGTCGACGAGCAGGTAGATGCGGTCGTCGGCCTGGTGGAACGCGTGATGGCCCGTGCGGCCGTGATAGCCGTCCTCGTTGATGAAGCGTTGCCCGCGCGCGTTCACGAAGATCCCCCGGATCAGCGATTCGGGCGCGTAGAACGGCAGGCTGACGAAGCCCTGATCCATGTGGATCGCCGCACCGCCCGCGCTCTGGCCGAGCAAAATGCCCGAGCCATCGTCGCCGGGGCTGCCGATCGGCTCGTCCGAGCGCAGGAACTGCGGTGCATGCCGGCGCACCATGTCGCGATTCATCGCGAAGCCGCCCGCGCACAGGATCACCGCGCGACGTGCCCGCACGAATGCCGTCTCGCCATACGCGCGCAGCACGACGCCACGCACGGCGCCGCCGTCGTCGACGATCAATGCCTGCGCGCGCGTGTCGTAGCGCGTCGCGACACCGAGCGCCGCCACGCGTTCCGCCAGCACGCGCATCAGCATCTGCCCGCCGCCCCAGCCCGGCCATTGCGGCGTGTGCCCGCGCGGGCACGGCTTCGCCGCCTCGCTGAACGGCCAGGCTTCCTCGCTGCCCGACCAGATCAGGCAGTCGTCGGTTTCCGGTTCGACGATCCGCTCGGCAATGAACGTGTTCTTGTACGTGAGGCCCTGCGCGACGAGCCAGTCGTGGTGCGCCAGGCTTTCGTTCGCGTAGAGCCGCACCTTCGCGTCGTCGGCGTCGCGGCCGCCGGCCAGCATCAGGTAGCGGTACAGATCCTCGGTGGCGTCGGTAAAGCCGGCCTGCCGCTGCGCGGGCGTGCCGCCGCTGCCGCCGAGGTAGATCTCGCCGCCCGACAGCGCGCTCGTGCCGCCGTAGCTCGACGCGCGCTCGACGATCAGCGTGTCGGCGCCGGCGCTCGCGGCTTCGATCGCGGCGCAGGCGCCGGCCGCGCCGAAGCCGACGATCACGACATCGTGTTCGGCATCCCAACGATGTACGTCGCGGGTGTTCAAGGGGTGAGTCAGGGAATAGTCGGATGACATGAGGAATGGTCAGCGTTTAGGAGATCTGCGGGAAGCGGTGGGTGTGGCGAGGGCTCGCGGTCCTGATGCGGACGTCGCTGCGCCGTCACGTCATGACGGCGCGTTACCGCGATACCGCGTTGCCGGTACTGGCACGCGGCGGCGCCAATGCAAACCGCGGGCCATGCCGGATGCGACGGCAGTCGAATCGCGCGAAGCTGGACCCGCCGCGCCAGCCTGGCCGACGCACGACGACCGCGCGGCGATTTCGGCGATTTCGGCGAATGCGGACAACGCGTCGCCGCGCGACGACGTCCGGCCGGTTGGCGCGGCGCGCGGCCGCGCCGGCGTCACATGCCGCGCATCGCGGCGAAACCGAAGTGCGACGGATCGATCGGCACGCAACCGGTCGGCAGGCCGTTCACGTCGACCGAGCGGCATTGCAGGATGCCGGCCGCATACGGCGGCGACGGCACCTGATCGGCGCCGTATCGCGCCAGTGCCATGGCAGCGAACGTGCCCATCGCCAGTACGCACAGCTTGCGAGTCGTCAGTCTCATGATCGTGTCCCCTCCGGTTGTCCGCTGGTGCGGCTCGTATCCGGCGGGCATCGCATGCGGCACCGGATGACTGCACGGTAGCCAGCGCCCGGCCGTCGGCCATCGTCCGTTTCGACTAGGGGCAAACGCTGAGCGGACGGGGTACGGCCTGCGGCATCGCAACATCGAACGCGACGGCTTCGCATACTTGAAGGAAACGCGACACGTCGCGCGCCTGTCGTAGCAGGCCGCGCCAATCGTCAGACGCATGCCGCGCTCCGGTCGCTGCATCGCACCATCCACGCAGCCTCGTGCGATATAAGGCGGCCTGCCCCGGTGTTTTCCCCGACCCTCGCCCTGCTCCGTATGGATGATGAATCCCGGCCTGCCCGGTGCGAACCTGCCCGTCGACGTCGCAATGCCGCCGCGTCGGCCCGCTTCGCACGGCCGATGCGTTCCGTTTTTCCACGGGAGCCAACGCATGACCGATTCCAATCCCCGCCACGCGCTGTACGACCTTGCGTGCCGCTACGCGCAAGCCGTCGACCGGCGCGACTGGCCACGACTCACCGCCCTCTTCACCCCCGATGCCACCCTGGCCGGCCCCGGCTTCCGCTTTGACGCCCGCGACGCGATCGTCGCGGGCATGCGCGTGATCGAGCGCTACGAAGCGACCCAGCATCACGTGCACAACCAGCTCGTCACGCTCGACGGCGGCGCGGCCGTCGTCGAGACCTATGGCGTCGCCTGCCACGTCTACGTGCGCGACGGCGTGAAGCGCAAGCTCGACTGGGGGCTGCGCTATCGCGACCGCTGCGTGTTCGACGGCACCACGTGGCGCTTCGCCGCGCGCACGCTGCACGTCGACTGGGCGCAAGATCTGCCGCTGGAGGGCTGAACGATGCGCACCTCAGCGCCCCTCGACGGCCGCACCGCGCTCGTGACGGGCGGCGCCGGCGGTATCGGTGCGGCCTGCGCGCACGCGCTCGTCGCCGACGGCGCGGCCGTCGTGCTGATGGGCCGTCGCCGCGATGCGCTCGAACGCACGCAGCGGCACCTGACCGACGCGGTGCCCGGCAGCCGCGTCGCGATCCATGCGGGCGACGCCTGCGACGAAGCCGACCTGCAGGCCGCGCTCGACTGCGCATGGGCGCTCGACCATCGCCTCGACATCGTCGTGCCGACGGTTGGCGGGGCGGGCTTCCGGCCTCTGCTGCTGCACGACGCCGACACCTTCCGCGCCGAAATCGACCTGAACCTGCACAGCGCGTTCACCGCGATTCGTCATGCGGCGCCGCGGCTCGCCGACAGCGGCGGCGGCGCGATCGTCTGCATCTCGTCGACGGCCGCGCAGATCAACTTCCGCTGGCTGTCCGCGTACTGCACCGCGAAGGCCGCGCTCGAAGCGCTCGTGCGCGGCGCGGCCGAGGAACTGGCCGGCGCGAAGATCCGCGTGAACGCGGTGCGCCCGGGCCTCACGCGCTCCGAAGCCACGTCGCCGCTGTTCGACAACCGCGCGCTCGTCGACAGCTTTCTCGAACAGATCCCGCTCGGCACGCTCGGCGAACCGGCAGCGATCGCGCATGCGGTGCGCTATCTCGCGGGTCCCGAGTCGGGCTGGGTGACCGGCCAGAGCTTCGCGGTCGACGGCGGCCATGAACTGCGTACCAACCCGCGCGTCGACGACACGATCGCGCAGATCTACGGCACGGCCGCGCTCGACGCAATCAAGGCCGGCCGCGTACCGGGCGCCGCATGAGCGCCCGCCTTCTTTCAACGTCAAAGGAATTCGACCGACCATGAATCGAGTCGCAAACAAGGTCGCGCTGGTCACCGGCGCGGCAAGCGGCGTCGGCCGCGCGGATGCGCTGCTGCTCGCCGCCGAAGGCGCGCGTGTCGTGCTGACCGACATCGACGAGGACGCGGGACGCGCGCTCGCGCGCGAAATCGGCGACGCGGCGCTGTTCGTCCGCCACGACATCGCCGATGAGGATGGCTGGCGGCATGCGATCGCGTCGACGCTCGACCGCTTCGGCCGCCTCGACGTGCTCGTCAACAACGCCGCGATCTGTCCGGTCGGCTCGATCGAGGACACGAGCCTCGACACGTGGCGGCGCGTGATGCGCACCAACGCGGACGGCTATTTCCTCGGCTGCAAGTACGCGATCGGCGCGATGAAGGGCAACGACACGCCGGGCTCGATCGTGATGATGTCGTCGGTCGCCGCGCTCGGCGGGCTGCCGATGATGTGCGCGTACACCGGGTCGAAAGGCGCGGTGACGGCACTCGCGCGCAGTGTCGCCGTGCACTGCAAGCGCAGCGGCTACCGGATCCGCTGCAACTCGATCCATCCGGACGGGATCTGGACGCCGATGACGCAGGCGTTGATGCCCGATCTCGACCCGGCCGCACTCGGCATCGGCAGCGATCCGATGGCACGCATGTGCGACCCGCAGGACGTCGCGAATCTCGTGCTGTTCCTCGCCTCCGACGAATCGCGCTTCGTGAACGGCGCGGAGCTGCGGATCGACAACGCGCAACTGGTGTCGTCGCTGTGACGCGACGCCCTGCCTTCACGTTCAAAGGAGTCCATCGATGATTTCATTCACCGGCAAGACCGTGCTGGTCACCGGCGGCGGCGCGGGCATCGGCCGTGCGTGCGCTGAAGCGTTCGGCGCGGCCGGCGCGCGCGTCGCGGTGGCCGAGATCGACCCGGCCCGCGCGCAGGACGTGCGCCAGGCGCTCGAAGCGGCGAGCGTCGATGCGCTCGTCGGCACCGTGGACGTCACGTGCCGCGACGAGATCGATGCGTTCGCGCGAACGATCGACGCACGCTTCGGCGGCCTCGACGTGCTTGTCAACAATGTGGGCGATTTCCTGCAGATCGCGAAACCGTTCGACGACTGCACCGACGACGACATCGCGCGGCTGTTCGATGTGAATCTTCGCCAGGTCTTCATCGTCACGCGCGCGATGCTGCCGTTGCTGCGCAAGCGCGGCGCGGGCAGCAGCATCGTCGGCGTGTCGTCGATCGAAGGTTTCCGTGCGATTCCGAACTGCACCGTGTACGCGTCGTTCAAGGCCGCACTGACCGGCTTCACGAAGAGCCTCTCCGTCGAACTCGGGCCGGCCGGCATTCGCGTGAACCAGATCGCGCCCGAAACCACCGAGACGCCGCAGGTGCCCGTCAGCGCCATGGTCTCGGCCGAGCATCGCGAGCACATCCCGCGCTGGATCCCGCTCGGGCGCTTCGGCGCGGCCGGCGATATCGCGGGCGCCGCGCTGTTCCTCGCGAGCCCGCTCGCCGCGTGGGTCACCGGCACGACGCTGCATGTCGACGGCGGCGCGCTCGCGGCGGCCGGCTGGTATCGCGACCCGAACGGCTTCTGGACCAACCTGCCCGTCGTCGCGGGCAACGGCTTCAACTTCTGAGCGGCACCGCTCGCCTGTTCATTTCACGCGGCGCGGTTGCGCCGCACCGGGAGACACCATGAAGATCCTGATCGTCGGCGGCACCGGCCTCATCGGCGGCCATGCCGCGCTGCACCTGCACGCGCAGGGCAACCACGTCACGCTCGCCGCCCGCAAGCCGCCTGCCCCCGGCAGCGCGCTCGCTCAGTTCGACGTGCTGCTGCGCGACTACGTGGCCGGCAACTTCACGCGCGACGATCTCGCGCCGTTCGATGCAGTGGTGTTCGCGGCCGGTAACGACATCCGCCACCTGCCGCCCGGCACCGACGAAGCCGCGCACTGGGAACGCGCGAACGTCGACGCGGTGCCGCGCTTCTTCGCGCTCGCGCGCGATGCGGGCGTGAAACGCGCGGTGCTGGTCGGCAGCTTCTATCCGCAGGTCGCTCCGGCACTCGTCGAGACGGTGCCGTATGTGCGCTCGCGCCATCTCGCCGACGAACGTGTGCGTGCCCTCGCGACGCCGTCGTTCGCCGTCTGCAGCGTCAATGCGCCGTTCGTCGTCGGATCGGTGCCGGGGCTGCGCAACGAGATGTTCGCGGCGTACACGGGCTATGCGCAAGGCCAGTTCGCGGGGCTGCCCGTGTTCGGGCCGGCCGGCGGCAGCAACTTCATCTCGACGCAATCGCTGTCGGAAGCGATCTGGGGGGCGCTGCAGCGCGGCGAAGCGGGCAAAGCCTACCTCGTCGGCGACGAGAACCTCAGCTTCGCCGACTACTTCGCGGCTTTCTTCCGCGCGGCCGGCAATCCGCAGGACGTGCCGTCGCTCGACCAGGAGCATCCGCTGCTGCCCGACATCGCGATCTACACGGGGCGCGGCAATGTCGTGTCGTACGAGCCCGATCCGGCCGACAGCGCGCTGCTGCGTTACCGGCGCGGCGACGTGCAGCGCGCGGTGGATGAAGTCGTCGCGCATTGCCGCGCGCAGTAAGCGAGCGGCGCGTGTGGGGCGCGGATGAAAAAACGTCCCGCCGCCGGCGATGAATGCCGGCGGCGGGACGTCAGGATAACTACGCGAATGCGAACCGTCAGGCGCCGATGCGCTCCGCGATCTTCTTCATCGTGTCGGTCATTTCGGCCGGCAGGCGCAGCTTCAGCGTATCGAACAACGCGGCATGCAGCTTCAGCTCCTCACGCCATTCGTCGGCGTTCATCGACGTCACCGCATCGAACTGCTCGCGCGTGAAATCGAGGCCATCCCAGTGCAGGTCCTCATACGCGGGCGACACGCCGAACGCATGATCGCCGCCACCGCCGGTGCCTTCGAGGCGGTCGAGCATCCACTTCAGCACGCGCATGTTCTCACCGAAGCCCGGCCACACGAACTTGCCGTTCGCATCCTTTCGGAACCAGTTCACGCAGTAGATCTTCGGCAGCTTCGCGCCCGCGCCTTCGAGCTGCTTGCCGAGCGTCAGCCAGTGCGCGAAATAATCGCTGACGTTGTAGCCACAGAACGGCAGCATCGCGAACGGATCGCGGCGCACGATGCCCTGCTGGCCCACCGCCGCCGCGGTCGTCTCCGAGCCCATCGTCGCGGCCATGTACACGCCTTCGACCCAGTCGCGCGCCTCGGTCACGAGCGGCACGGTCGTCGAACGGCGGCCGCCGAAGATGAACGCATCGATCGGCACGCCGGCCGGATTCTCCCAGTCGCCGTCGATCGACGGACACTGCGCAGCCGGCGCCGTGAAACGCGAATTCGGATGCGCAGCCTTGCGGCCCGTTTCCTTGCCGATTTCCGGCGTCCACGGGTTGCCCTGCCAGTCGGTCAGCTTCGCGGGCGGCGTGTCGGTCAGCCCTTCCCACCACACATCGCCGTCTTCCGTCAGCGCGACGTTCGTGAAGATCACGTTTTCGGTGAGCGTCGAGATTGCGTTCGGGTTGGTCTTCACGCCGGTGCCCGGTGCGACGCCGAAGAAGCCGGCTTCCGGGTTGATCGCATACAGTCGGCCGTCGGGGCCCGGTTTCAGCCATGCGATGTCGTCGCCGATCGTCGTGACCTTCCAGCCGTCGAAGCCCTGCGGCGGAATCAGCATCGCGAAGTTGGTCTTGCCGCACGCGGACGGGAATGCCGCCGCGACGTGATACTTCTTGCCGGCCGGCGACGTCACGCCGAGGATCAGCATGTGTTCGGCGAGCCAGCCCTGGTCGCGGCCCATCGTCGAGGCGATACGCAGCGCGAAACACTTCTTGCCGAGCAGCGCGTTGCCGCCGTAGCCCGAGCCGAAGCTCCAGATCTCGCGCGTTTCGGGGAAATGCACGATGTACTTGACCGGGTTGCACGGCCACGGCACGTCCTGCTGGCCGGCTTCCAGCGGATGGCCGACGCTGTGCACGCACGGCACGAAATCGCCGTCCTCGCCGAGCACGTCGTACACCTCGCGGCCCATGCGCGTCATGATCCGCATGTTCACCGCGACGTACGGGCTGTCGGACAGCTCAACGCCAACGTGCGCGATCGGCGAGCCGAGCGGGCCCATCGAGAACGGCACCACGTACAGCGTGCGGCCGCGCATCGAGCCGCGGAACAGGCCGTTGAGCGTCTCGCGCATTTCGGCAGGCTCGATCCAGTTGTTGGTCGGGCCGACGTCGTCGCGCGATGCCGCGCAGATGAACGTGCGGTCCTCGACGCGCGCGACGTCGGACGGATCGGATTGCGCGAGATACGAGTTCGGGCGCTTTGCCGGGTTCAGGCGCGTGAGCGTGCCCTGGTCGACCATCGCCTGGCACAGCGCGTCGTTTTCTTCCTGCGAGCCGTCACACCACACGACGCGCTCGGGCTCCGTGAGCGCCGCGATACGCGACACCCAGTCGATCAGCTTGCGATGTTTGACGAAAGCCGGCGGAGCGATCAGCGGGCCGTGTGTTGCCTCGGCCATAGTGTTTTGCGACATGAGAATGTCTCCAGATTATTGGGCGGGGATGGGGGATGCGGGTCGAACCCGCGAGATGGGGTATGCGATTGGAGCGCAGGATGCGGCGGCGCGCAGGACGGGACGCGCGAGCGGAGCGCGCGTCGATGCCGCGATGCGAGCGAGAGAAGGTGATGTCTCTTTAGTAATTGCGAACGCGAGTTTCGCCATACAAGCAACCTGCCGTACAACTCCATGACGGCCAGCATACCATCGCCGTTATTCAGCAAACGTTGCGTTGCAACAAGAAACAACTATGTCGGCGAGCCGGCACGCCGGTTGCCTGTGAGTCCTTTTTACAGCGCCATTGCGCGCGCTTTGGGGATGAAATGTCCGGGACGGCCGCCCGGCAAGGGTTTTGCGGGAGCGGCAAAATCGGCCTGCCGCTCCCGCGCATGGCAACCGCGAAAGCAAGTTGCGCGAATTCGCGTTTTCGCTACTGCGGGAAACCCCGAATTAGGTTGCGTACACAAACATCTGACGTGAACGCGCGGCAAGCGCCCCTGCTCAAAACGGTGCGCCCGGCAATCCGGGGTAATACGCGCCCGCTGCCATTCCGCCGTCGACGGCCAGCTCGGCGCCGTTGCAGTACGACGCTTCGTCGCTCGCGAGGAACAGCGTCGCGCGCGCGATCTCGTCGGGCAGGCCGACGCGTTGCATCGGCACGTTCGCATAGTGCTTGTTGATTTCCTCGAGGGGCGCGCCGGTCGGATTCGACATCGCGGTGTTCACGCCGCCCGGATGGATCGAATTCACGCGCACGCCCTGATGGCCGAGTTCGAGCGCCGCGACCTTCGTCAGCCCGCGCACGCCCCACTTGCTCGACACATACGCGGCCAGCGCGTTCACGCCGCGCAGCCCGTCCACCGACGAGATGTTGACGATCGACCCGCTTTTCTGCGCGATCATGCGCGGCGCGACCGTGCGGATCCCGATGAAGGTCCCGACGAGATTGATCGACACCGCGCGCTCGAAATCGCGTGTCGACAGCTCGGTGATGCCGCCAAAGGTCAACACGGCCGCATTGTTGACCAGCACGTCGATACGGCCAAACTTTTCAATCGTTGCTTCGGTTACGCGCACCCAGTTCGCTTCGTCGGCGACGTCGAGCCGCATGAAGCGCGCCGCGTCGCCAAGCTCGCGCGCGAGCGCTTCGCCTTCCGCGTCGAGCACATCGCCGATCACGACGCGCGCGCCCTCCGCGACGAACAGCCTGCACGTCGCCGCGCCCATGCCACGCGCACCGCCCGTGACGATCGCTACCTTGCCTTCCAGTCGACCCATGTCGTCCTCTCTTCAATTCCGGTTTGCCGGCTGCCGTGCGCCTGCGTGCGCGTGCGTGCCGGATCGTGATTGGCACGCTGCCAGCGCCGCGCGCCGTCGGCCCTTGCGATCAGCCCCAGTAAGCCTGCCCGCCGTCGAGCGGCAGCGTCGCGCCCGTCAGGTACGCGGCGTCGCGGCTCGCCAGAAACACGATCGCGCGCCCGATGTCCTGCTCGCAGTCGCCGACGCGGCCGAGCGGAATCGTGCGGAAGAACGCGGCGGCTTCCTGCGGATTCGCGTCGACCCAGCCTTTCAGGCCCGGCGACAACGCATGCGGCGCGACTGCGTTCACGCGGATGCCATCCACGCCCCATTCGCAGGCGGCCGCGCGCGTCAGTGCGCGAATCGCCTCCTTGGTCGCGGCGTATGCGCCGTAACCCGACGCATCCCAGCGCACCGCGGCCGACGAAGCGAAATTGACGATCACGCCGTCGCCGTTCAGATGCGGATGACACGCGCGCATCATCCGCAGCGTCGCGATCGGCCCCGATTCGAGCCCCGCCATAAAATCCGCGTCGGTCACGTCGAGCAGGCGGCCGAGCGGCACGACCTGCGCGTTGTTGATCAGGATCTGCACACCGCCGAACCGCGCGACGACGCTGTCGACGCACTGCGCGATCTGCGCGGCGTCCATCACGTCGCACACGAACGGCTCGGCCACGCCGCCGCGCGCGCGGATCGCTTCGCAGGTCGCGAGCAGCTTGTCGCGAGTACGACCGACCACAGCGACCTGCGCGCCTTCCGCCGCGAGCGCATGCGCGACGCCCTGGCCGACGCCCTGCCCTGCACCCGTCACGAGTGCGACCTTGCCCTTCAGGATGCCCATGCGCGCACCTCAGGCGACGATCGCCGGATGCGCCTGCACGGGCCCGCCGAGCAGTTCGCGGTACGACGGCGGCTGCTTGCCGTCGAGATCGGCAATGCCGTACCGCAGCGCGGCTTCCGCGCCGACGAGCACCTGCCCCGACAGCGCCATGCGCTGCGGGTCGCCGTGAATCGCGTGAATCACGCGCCCCGTGAATTCGGGGCTTTCCGCGACGAGCGAGAATTCCTTGTACAGATCCGGGTGTTCTTCCCACACGCGCGTCGTGCGCTCGGTGCGCAGCGGGCCCATCCAGATCGACACGGCCGCGACGTCGAACGGCTTCAGGTCGACAGCCATGTCCTTCGCGAACTTGTCGACACCGGACTTCTGCGCGCCGTAGGCCGCGCCGTGCATGTAGCAGCTCGCGCCGAACGACGACGTGAACGCAATCAGCCCGCTGCGGCGCTTCGCCATCAGCGGTGCAGCGTGCCAGCTCGCGACATACGCCGAGCGCAGCCCGACATCGAGGATGTTGACGAGGTCGAGCGACTTCTCCCAGAACGGGCCCGGCAGGATCAGTTGATCGTGCAGGTAGGTCGCGTTGTTGACGAGCATGTCGAGCCGCCCGCGTTCGCTTTCGATGCGCTCGAACAACGCCTTCACCTGCGCATCGTCCGCATGGTCGCAGACCACCGCGATGCCGCGGCCGCCGAGCGCATCGATCTCGCGCGCGGTCTCGTGGATCGTGCCGGGCAGTGGCGCATCGCCTTCGTTCTGCGAGCGGCCCGTGACATAGACGGTCATGCCGGCCGCGCCGAGCGCGCGCGCGATGCCCTTGCCCGCGCCGCGCGATGCGCCCGTCACGACGGCGACCGGCGCATCGTGGTTCTGTGTCATGTTCGATGTCTCCTGTGAAATGTGCGCCATAAGCGTGGCGCTGGCGTGCGTCAGGCGGCCGGCGGCTGCGCGCCGGCGAACAGCACGCCCGGCGCATCGCCTTCGTAGCGGGCCGTCAGTGTCGACGTGACGACGCAGCGCGTGCCCGCGATCTTCCATTGCCCGTCGACCTTCCGGTATTCGTCGTCGTAGTACGCGCCGAGCTGCGTGAGCGTGCGCGCGTTCGTGTCGATCATCTGGTAGTGCAGGCCCCACGTGCCGCGTGCATGCGTGTCGTCGAGCACGGCGATCTCGGGATTCACGCCGTGGTGCATCTCGACGATGTGCGGATGGCAGCCGAGTCGTGCGAATACGTCGACGAGCGCGTCGCGCGTGTCGAACGTGCCAATCTGGCCGTAGTCGATATGCACGTGGCCGGGCGCGAAGCAGTCGCGCATCCCGTGCGGATCCTTGCGGTCGCAGCACGTGAAGTAGCGCGCCTTCAGCCGGCGGATCGCGTCGGCATCCTCGAGCCGGCGCACGCGCGCTTCCAGCGATTCGATGAGGGTCATCCCGTCTCCTTGTGCGATGCCGACGCAGTTCAAACGCCGCGTCGATGCCACGTTACCGCCGCGCGATGCACCGGCCATCACCCGTTCGGATGAAATCCGTGATTCGTTTCGGTAGCGTCGTTGACGTGCGGCAACGACATTCGTCCGAACAGACGATGTGATGCACCGCGCTTCGTTCCTACCATCGAACGACACCACAACGAGACCCGGCGATGGACGACACGACCCGCACGCTCCATGAGTACGAGCAGATCCGACAGCTGAAATACCGGTATTTCCGCGCGGTCGACACGCACGATTGGGCGCTGCTCGCGGATTGCCTGACCGACGACTGCGAAGCACGGCTGTACGGTGGCCGCTATGCGTACGACGGCCGCGATGCGTTCGTGTCGAGTCTGCGCGAACTGATCGGCAAGCCGACCTTCCTGACGATGCATCACGGCCATCACCCGGAGCTCACGCTGGTCTCGGCCGATCACGCGTGCGGCGTGTGGTTTCTCGAGGATCACGCGATCAATCTTGAGGATAACTACCTGCTGCACGGCACTGCGTTCTACGATGACCAGTACGTGAAGTGCGACGGCGTGTGGCGCATTCACGCGACGCGTCATGAACGGCTGTTCGAAACCGTCACGTCGCCGATCCCGCCGTCGTTCACGCTGACCGCGAACCGGTTCGCGCCGGGCGCGCACCAGCCGGCGGGAACGCCTGAAGCCGCTTCCTGAACCCCGGCGGCAGCGCCGCCGATCCCGTCATTCCCCTGGAGCCGAAGCAATGGAGAAAGTCATTTACGTGTTGTGGCGCGACGCACAGGCCGCGCCGGATCAATGGAGCCGCACCGTGCGCGCGCAGCTCGCCGACAGGTTTCTGTCGCTCGGTGCGCACGGCGTGCAGGTGAACGTCGCCGACGCGGAGGTCGCGCCGGCCGCCGGCCTGAAGCAGACCAACACGCACCCGGGCATCGATGGCATCGTCTCGGTATGGGTCGACAGTGCGAACGCGATGTTCCGCCAGCCATTCGACGATGCGGTACGCGCGGTCGTCCCGCACATGGCTGCGTATCTGGTTACCGAGTCGCAGCCGATTCCGAATACGCGCTTTCCGGCGCGTCCGGGCGAGCGGACCACGGGCTTCTCGCAGCTCGCGTTCCTGAAACGGCCGCCGCGCCTCACGCATGAAGCATGGCTCGACGTGTGGCACGGGCATCACACGCGCGTCGCGATCGAGACGCAGGACAATTTCCTGTACGTGCAGAACGTGGTCGTGCGCGCGCTCACGCATGCGGCACCCGGCTACGACGCGATCGTCGAGGAGTGCTTCCCCGCTGCGGCGATGACCGATCCGCATGCGTTCTTCGATGCGGTGGGCGATGACGAGAAATTCCAGCGCAATGTGGCCGAGATGATGGACAGCTGTGGGCGCTTCATCGACTTCGACAAGATCGATGTGGTGCCGACGAGTCAGTATGTCGTGAAGGACGTGCGGGGATAAGCCCAGGCGATCGCGCGGCGCGATCCTCGATGGTCACCGGGTACAGTCGTTCGCCATCGTTGCGACGGCTTTCCCGGATCCCTTCAACTCACGCGAACCTGCCGAAATCCCCGTCTTCCTTGACGAACTGTCCCGTCGACAGGAGTGCGCTTTCGATGTCCGCGACGATCAACGCGTTGTGGATCGTCGCGGTGACGAACAGCGCCCAGATATCGTCGTCTATTTCATAGTGGCCCCGCGCATATGTCCAATAGCTGAAGTAGCGATCCTGGGACAATGCGACCGCAGGGTCATCAAGGCCATCCGGATGCGGGACCTGGACAGCGTGCAGCGCATCCTGCAGGATCGCCGCGACATTTGGAAAATTCACTGCGCGATGATCGTCAAGTACCTCGACCAGAAGATCGCTGCCATGAAATACCGGCCGGACGCGGAATCGAATCGGGTTTGTCATGGTTCGTTTAAGCGATGGGTCAGCCCCTTGCGACCATGATCTTGTTCTCGTGCCGGATCCCGTCGAGCTCAAAGTACGCTATCCCCTCCTGCGTCATTCCACGGGAATGGTAGAAAGCGATTGCCTTCTCATTTTGCGAGTTGACGCTGAGCCAGAATGTGCGATTTCCGGTTCTTTCCTCTGCCACGCCGCTCGCATGAGTCAGCAGTGAAGATCCGATTCCACGGCCGGCAAAAGACGGCTGGATGTAGAGCGTTTCTATCTCGACGGGAATGTCCGCGTGGTGCGAATCCAGGCGGATGACGATGTATCCGGCAAGATTTCCGTCCGCCTCGGCAACCAGCAGAACGACGCCGGGATCGTTCACCAGCGTCAGGATCCGTTCGCTCGTAAAGGTGCTCAGCACATACTGTGCAATGACCTCGGATAGGCCCACCGCTGCATAGGTATGCACCCACACATGCGCGCCAAGCACGGCAATTCGCGCGGCGTCTTCCCGCCTCGCGGTTCTGATCGACAACATCGCGTTCATTTCGTTCTTTCCGCAGAAAATGGCCGAACCCGGGCTGTACGCATGGATACCCGAGAATCTACACTGACAATCCCGCTTCCACGATACGGATCATGCATGGAATCGCTTGCCCCCTTCAGTGGTTCGAAGATCGCGCTCTTCAAGGACCGGGAAATCCTCGTCTATCGACGCGACGACAAACCCGACATACCGTTTCCCGGTCTGTGGGACCTGCCCGGTGGAGGCCGGGAAGGCAACGAGACGCCCGAAGCGTGCGCGTTGCGTGAACTCCATGAGGAATTCGGACTGACGATACCGGGCAGCCGGATCGGTTGGTCCAGGGTCTATCCGTCGACCCGGCCAGACCGCCTGCCGCACTGGTTCTTCGCCAGCTGGCTGAGCGATGCGGAAATCGCCGCGATCCGTTTCGGCAACGAAGGCCAGGAATGGACGCTGATGGATGTCGACGCGTATCTGCGGCTCACCGATGCGATCACGCATTTGCAGGCGCGCGTCTCGGATTATCTGCGGCGTTGACGGTGCACGATTTCCGGCGATTGGCGTTTGTCCATTGAGTGTCGTCTGCTGGCCGACGCCTGCTCGATGCGTTCGACCGACAGACGAACCGGATTCGACCGGGCCTAGGGCCTGTTCACTGTCGATGCATGCACGAACGCCGAAATCGCCGCCACGACGCCATCTGCCAGCGGCAGATCCGGGTCCGAATAAGCGGCGAGGTTCTCTTGCCGCGCCGACGTGCGGACCGTCTTGAGCACATGATTGGCGTCGGCGATCAGCGCCATTTCGGCCCGCGGATTGGCCTCCTTCAGTCGTTCCGCGTCCTGTACGGCAACCTGGATATCCCGCGTTCCCTGCACGATCAGCACGGGCTTCGTATAGCCGGCCAGCAGCGCTGCCGGATCGATGGTCAATTCGCTCATCAGGAAGCCCTGGACTTGCGGTCTGAACAACGGCATGAGTGCTGGATCGATCCCGGCTGCGTCTACCCGTTTCCCGGCTTCCAGCGATTCGAGGATCGACAGTGCATTTTCCAGGATTGGCGCATTGGCCGGGTTCGATTGCAGTTGCTCCCTCAATACGGGCGCGAGCGGGCGTCCCGCCGTGGATACCAGGATCAGGCCGGCAATGTCGGCCATTTGCCTTGCCGCCAGCAATGCCACCCATCCGCCTTCGCTATGCCCCAACACCCATACGCAGGAGGCGCCGGTCCGTGCACGGATCGCGGCTACCCACGAACGGACGTCGGTCGCGTACGCGTCGATCGTGACGTCATCGGCATCCGGTGTCGCCGACGCGCTGCCAAACAAGCCGCGCTTGTCGATTCGAACCGACGCGATACCTTCATCGAGCAATCCTTCCGCGAGCAATTGGTAGGTCGACGCCTGCACCCAGTGCGGTGAGTTGCCATTTCTGTCGGTCGAGCCGGAGCCTGGCACGATCAACACCACCGGGGCGTCACCGGTGTCCGGAGACAAGAGCGTGCCTTTCAGCGGGCCGGCTGGGCCCGGTGCTTCGATTTCTGTCTGCATCGTTTTTAGAGAACCTCTCGAATGAAACGCGATAGCCATTGCGAATGGCGTATCGCTTTACGGGCATCCTGGATCTCCATGCAAGCGGGACCACCGACCTGGCTGGTCCCAACCTGTCGATCGTGCCGCGGTGGCTAACGCACCCGATCGTTACGTATCATCGCGGCCAGAATATATCCGGCGATTCTCGGATTCTCCTTGATTCGCCGCGTGCTGTAGCCGTACCAGTCCTGGCCGTACGGCACATAGACGCGCACATTGAATCCTTGCGCAAGCAGCGCGTCACGCGCCGGTTCACACACACCGAGCAACATCTGGAATTCGAACCTCGACCTGTCGATCCGCTCGCGTTGCAGCCAGCCGGTCAGCGCATCGATCAATTGTGCATCGTGGGTGGCAATGCCCACGAACGATCCCGCCTGTATTGCAGTCGAAACGTGCCGGACGAAGTGCGCATTGATCGCCGCCCGATCCCTCGACGCACCGTCGACGAGATGCTCGTTCGCCTCCGCATAGATTCCCTTGCAAATTCGCAGGCGACTTTTTCGCGCAACAAGCGGAACAATGTCATCGCTCGTGCGCTTCAAATACGCCTGCAACGCGATTCCGATCGCATATCCGTCGGCTTCAAGCTTCGAGAACGCGTCGAGCGTTTTCTGCGTGCAACGGATGTCTTCCATATCCATGCATGTGTTGATCCCGTGCGCGGCTGCCGATTGCAGTATCGCCGAGACACGCGCCATGCATGCGTCCTCGTCGAGATGCAACCCGAGCGCTGTCAATTTGATCGAAAGCTCGGCGGGCTCATGCTCTGCTCCGAGCGTATCGATGAGATCGAGATAATCACGCGTCATCGACTCCGCCTGCTGGGGCGATGACGCAGTCTCACCCAACACATCGACAGTTGTTCGGAAGCCTGCTGCATGGAGCACCCGGATGCGCGTACGCGCATCGCAAAGCGTTTCGCCGGCGATATAGCGGCGGGAGATCCTGCGGATCAGCGAACGGGGAACGAACGGGATGGCGTGAGCCGCCATCGTATTGAGAATACGCATGTTGTGGTCTCTTGAAAACGCAGTCGCACGAATACAGACACGATCGGTCAATTCGAACGACATCACCGGACTGTTTTCCAAAACAGTCCGGGACGAATACCAAGGTCGATGCAATCGATGCATCGCCGCTGGTTTTCAGTGCGTTTTCGAGGGAGGCCAGGCAGCTGCGTACATTGTTCGGGTAGGTCTTTTGCAGTTCGCTACGGGTTGGTCCATGCCTGCTTTGGGTCCGTCATTCAGGCATCGCGAATCGTAGCACGAGCAAACGAATGGCGGCCGTGAACCGTGTGAACCGAACCGAGGTGCCGACAATCATTTCGTCCGCAGCAAGCCTTCACGCAGCGGCAACCGTTTCATCCGGCTCGCAGTTGAATTTCAACGCCAGTCGCCAGCGAAGCGCCGCGGCAGATACGTCCTCTCATTCCAGGTAAACCGCGCAGACTTGCCCGATGCGGCTTTGCCTTTCGGACGCACAAGGAGGTCGTAGTGCCCATTGGTGATACGAGAGCTAAACGACAGCACGTAATGAACCTCCTCCGTGTTTTCCGCATCACACGCATCCTGCCGTGCGTCGTCCGGACCTTTGCCTTTTCCGGCCTTCTCCGTGACACACGTCTCAGCCCCGTCCTTGTCATAGGTCCACCAATCGGTAGTTGCGGTGAAGATAGGCGTCACACGCGCATCGGCATAGCGATACAGGCTCAGTATCTCGGTCGAATCGCTATGAGAAGTCGATGTGTAGTTATTGTTGAAGCGAACGCCAAAGGCGGTTTCCTGCGCACTGATTCGGTAGGGAATGACGTCCATGGTCAGGGATGCATTCCACAACATCGGTGACGTTTCGACGCGCTCGCTTCGATCGCTCGCGAGCAGGCGGAACCCCTGCTCGTCGCGGGTCAGGACACCCGTCCACAACTCCGCGTCGACGTTCTCGGTCGAGCGCTGGACCAATGCCGACACGACCCACAGCAGCCCTGAAGCCGATGGTCCGTGCGCCCATGGCGACAGCGCGACACTCTTGACGCTATCCGACGGCGCGGGATCCTTGCCCATCAGGGTACGCAACGCAGCTTGCTGCTGGGCCTCGTCGCTCACGTCGTTCGCGGCAAACGTGCAATGCGCAACAAGCGCGAATATGAGCGACAGCACCGTCTGTGCGTAGAAGTGGTTTTTCGTACCTTTACTCTTGCCCGAGCATTGCCGCTTCGCCGACGATTCCTCTCCGTACTTCTCCTGCGAGCCGATCAACATTGCTCGTGTACTCCTGGCAGAGATGTTTTCCAACCGGTTTCAAGGATAGCAACGATGTCCTGCACGCAGACAGCCGGACACGCACATCTCCTCTCGTTGGCTTTCAAGATGACCTCGACGGTTCAATCGGCGCATGTCCATTGAATTCTTTTAACGTCGAAGCGAAATTGCAATGGATCGGTTGATGGGATCGGAAAGACTGGAGGTACGTCATCCGGATCCGACCAACCGTATCCCGACGTTCGAATATGCAAACCGGGCACGCCAGCGTGCCCGGCCGACGGATAGTCGTAGCATGACCACACTTGATACATGCGCCTGTTCTCGAACAGGAAATGCGCGAGTTGCCTTTCCTCGATGCCCTGCAATACTGCATTGATGTCTCGCCCCGCCCCGCCCACGTTGCCCATCCCGCGCTCGGATCTGACGACTTTGCCATTGACCACACTCATTTCCCAGAAGGCACCCAGCCCCACCCGGGCTGTCGGAACGGGACCGAAAGATATCCAGATCATGTTTGCTATTGCCTGCAGTTTCTCCAGCTCGCCTGTCGCAAGCACGATGTCAGAGCGACGAGTGATCGTGGAACGCACTTTGCCGTCGACCGATTCCAACGCAAGATCGATTACGGATAACATGCCCTTATCGAAATCAACCAGCTTCACCGTCGTTCCCCCGAGCCCTCCGTAGGAGACAGTGAACCCGTGGCGCAACTGCTTGAATAGATATCCTTCCGACATGGGCTCCGATGAGCAATTCGTACCACACGCTTGCTCGGCGGCACGCGATCCGATTGCCGTTACCGACGCCAGACGAACCGTTTCCGGCAGACGTGCGTCGACGGCACGCAGGTAGCGCTCGAACCCGTCGACCTCCGCTGAAAACCGATGCTTGATTCGACGCTGTTCAAGCAACTGGCTGCCCGAATCCCGAAAACTCGACGTCATGGCGAATTCGCTCGCTGCGTTTTCGGTCGCGCTATTGATCTGGTAGCGACGCTGGGCAAATTCGCCGTATGTCAGCTTCCGTTGCGAGAGACTGACAGCAAGCCGGCGGATCTTCGCCTCGGCGATGCCGATGAACTCCGCTCTCTGCAATACGATCGATTGCGCCATCGGCGTCAGCTCCGGCGACGTCAGGTCGATCTCATGTTCCCGCTTGGTACACGCATCACGAAGTTCAATCCATTTCGTGATCAGCGGCGAGTCGGCACGCGTCGGAAACGCATCAATCGCTGCATACGTGTATGGCGCGGGTGTCGACGCATCATGAAAAATTTCGATCTTGTCGCGGATCGAAAACAACTTCGGTGTCGACATGGCGGCTGCACACGCCTTTTGCCACGCGCCGACCCGCGCGTTGATCCGTTTGTACCCTTCGGCGGCCGCTTCATATTGACGTTCAGCCGCTGACGTGGGCGGCTCTGTCGACGGACCTCCCATTCCATACGTCGTTACCGTCGAAGGCATCGCGCAGGACGGACTGGTCGAACCGGATACGCAACCGGAAAGAGGATGGGTCGATACAGCGGTATAGGGGTTGCAACCACTCAGCAGCGCCATCACGGCTATCGCCGTGGTCTGTCTTCTCATCATGCAGTCCTTCGGGCAGCCCCTCTCAGCAGGCCAATGTATTTCGATCGCAACCGTCAGGCATGGATTCACCCCGTGTCAACAAGCATCTCTGCCGACATGTCAACGCGCTGACGGATCTTTCCCATGCTGACGCCTCAGTATGGTCACGCAATAATAATTATCTTTATCTTCAACGATCTGGTAATCGTCATCTGGACAGCTTCCGCTGGCCGCCAACGGCCCAATCGCCCCAGGCAACCAAGAATGCTTACAAAAGCAAAGACGGCGAGGAATACTCCGACCGACATGTAAGCCAATAGACCGCTCATGGCGCCTTGGCCAGGGCAAGAATGGCCATCACCACATCGTCCTCGATTCCCTTGATATCCGACGGGAACCGATTCCTTTGCGGTATCAACACGATGAGCCCCTCGATTTGTGCCGTCACCAGTGCCGCTCGTCGGGCGAGCGCCGCCTGTGACAGCGCCGGGTTCACGGCTTCGATGAATCCGGCGATCACGCCGCGTTGAAATCCGTACCCCTCTTCGAGCATTTTCCGCGCGAACTCCTGAGTCTGGGCCATCGCCCAGAAGTTCACGAACAGGCTCTGGGTCCTGGGCTGCTTTCCGTCTTCGAGCAACAACCGAACCACTTTCTCCAGGCGGCCCTCGGGTGTCAGGGACGCGTCCGCACGCACGCTGTCGTACGTATTGGCGTATGCCTCCCTTGTGGCCGAAAGGATCGCTTCGAAGATGTCTTCGCGCGTAGGGAAGTAGTGTTGCAGGTTCGACAGCGCCAATCCCGCTTTGGCCGCGACCTTCCGCATGGTCAGCCCGCCGTAGCCTTCGTCGACGAATATCTCGATCGCGCAGACCATAATTTTGTTCACAGCGTTCTTGCCGCGTTCGGTCAAGACGCGTCCGTTATCGAGAGCCGCCCTCTTCAAGAATCCCTCCTGCTGCCCTGTGAACGCATGTCCGGGCGATGGTGCTGATGACGCGTCAGCGCCGCTCGTGCCCGGCCGCATACCGACCGTGCCGTGCCCGCTCGATACACGGCGAGCAGCGATATAGGTTGGTCGACCGGATTCTGCAAAGCATCGATACCCGATATCGGATCCTGTCGGTCGACTCGCATTTGCCGCCTGCTTTCAGGGATCGGCTCCACGGCGGGAGCCGGCATGCCGAACCTGACCGCGACATTCTACGCAGGTTTGGTCATCCCGGGAGACGAGACGGTATCGATCGGCGATCGTACACGGGACTCGTTCGGCGCCTGTCTGCAAAAGGAATCCCTGCTCACTCTCCGTTTACGCAAGCATTCCCCGCACAACTGCCCGATGCGGCGACGATAGTGCCCCGCATGCTTTTCGCGAGACTGTAGATCCACGGCTCCAGCCTCGTGGCGCCGAGCCGGATGGCCGCAATCGGGTTCCGCCACCCACGTTGCGCGCTCATCGCTGATGTTGCACAAATAGGTCACGTGACATATTATCGTCGGTAAGCACCGGCGGCGACATACGGGACAGATAGCCCGGCGTCACTCAAGACGAACTCACAAGGATCGCCTTCCACGCGGAACGCCATACGGCGGTTGTCGACTGCGGGATTGGCGGCGCTTCCAGCGATCGAGTACGTCACCCATTGTTCCGATCATTGAAGGCTGCCAAACCTTATTTATTAGGATTGCTTTGTGACTATTCGAATCGATCGACATGCCGGCACGGTCTGGATCAGCCTTTCCCAGCCAGGAACCGGCCCTACACGAGCGGAATATTTCGATGCCGACTAACGCATTTACCGATGGATTTCATCACGAGATCCAGAACCGTGCCTTCGCGTTGCGTGCCATTGGAAGGCTGGCGGGTCGCCTCGACGGTGATCCCCGTCAGCGACTTTGGGCAGCCTATCTGAAACTGGAAGTGTTCAATGCGCCGATTTACCAAGCCGCGGCCACTCGCTGGGGGATGGATGCTTCGCCCCGGTTGGCCACGCGGGTGAAGGCATGGGTGGTGAGTTCAGTCCCCAAGTGCCTGCTGAAGCCTTTCCTGAAGTACGTGTACATGCAGACCGTCGCCTACTGCGACGTGTTGCATCGACTCCGGGACATCGGCCCCTCCGAAGCGCGCACCTTTCTCGACTACATGGTCGATCAGGAGGAGTTCCAGATCGACATGATGAAGCGCTCATTGAATGGCGAGGATGCCGTGCTGGCCAGCCGCATCGATGCATTCATTCATCGGCACGAGAAAATCGCTATGGATAACGAATTTAATCATCGTCATCATCAGGCTTGAGTCCTTGTAACCCTTGAATTATGCCGCGACGCCCTCGCAGTCATTCATCGAGCGGCGACCGGATCTCCCCACATGCGAGCATCGCCATGGCACTCGATCAAACATCACTGCTTCAGGCCAGGTCATTCTGGCAGCACGCCTACGGCGACTATTCACCCAACGCATCCCTGGTCGGGGATCACAAGGTCGATGTCGCCATCATCGGGGGCGGCTTCACCGGGCTGAACACCGCGTATCAATTCAAAAAGGACAATCCCAACGCTCGAGTCGTCGTGCTGGAGGCCGCCATCGTCGGATTCGGTGCCAGCGGTCGCAATGCCGGGTTCAGTACGAAGATGTTCGGCCTCGAGCCGGAAATGGTCGTGCTGCGCTGGGGCAAGCAAAAGACGGTCGAGGCCTATCACTACCTGAAGCTCGCCGTGGCGCACACCCGGCGTCTCATCGAGGAGCATGGTTTTCAGTCCGACTACTGCCATGGCGGCCTGGTTCGCGCGAGCTACACGAAGCAGCAATTGGGTCGAATGCAGAAGACGTTCGAATTGTTCCAGGAACTGGGCATCGACACGGACATGACGTGGCGCAGCGCGCAGCAATTCCAGCAGGACTTCCATTCGGAACGTTTCGCGGGCGGCATCTACGAGTCGGACACCGGGTATCTCAACCCCTGCAAGCAGGTCCGGGCGCTGAAGTCCCTGGCGATGTCGAGCGGGGTCTCGATCCACGAGCTGACGCCCGTCACGCATCTGGAAAGAACGCCGTTGTCGGTACGCATCGCAACGCCGCACGGCCGGATCGAAGCCGACAGGATCGTCGTCGCGACGAATGCCTATTCTCGCGAGGTTCCCGGCTCGTCGAGGCTGAAAGCGCGTCAATATCCGCTCTGGACGTATCAGGTCGTCACCGAACCCTTGAGCGATGCGCTATGGGAAAGCATCGGCTGGAAAGCGCGGCAGTCCTTCGGGGACAATCGGCAGATGCTGCACTATTTCAGGCCGACGGCCGATGGCCGCATTCTCATGGGCGGTGGGGATGTCATCAGCTACCGGACGGATGCCATGGAAGAGGTTCCGGCCCCCGCGACCTGGCGGCATTGCGAGGAACACCTGAAGTGGATCTACCCCCAGTTGCGGAACACGCGCATCGACTATCGATGGGGCGGCCCGGTTTCGGTGACGATGGACATGGTTCCGGAGATCAGCTTCATCGACGACGAACGCATCATCTACTCGGGCGGATGTTTCGGTCATGGCGTCGCGCTGACGCACCTCAATGGCCGGACGATCGCGGATCTGCTGAGCGGAAAGCAGTCGGTCCTGACGGACTTCTGGATCGTGAACCGGAAATCGATGTCGATGAAGAGCGACACCCTGTCGTTCATGTTCGGCAGGGTGGCCCGTCAGGCGCTGAAGACCTGGGACCGGTGGGAGGAACGAGGCATGAAGAAGTAACGGCGGATGGTTGCGCGCTCCCGTCATAACCGGCGGCGGGACGCCGGCACCGGGTTCGCGCCGCGATCACCGCCCCGCCCGACAGGCGCCGCCGTCGACAGGCCGCGCCGGCAATACCCTCGGCGCTCCACGCCATTCCTCAACGCCCCCTTTCCGCCCTCCACGCCCTCCACGCCCCGGTCACGCGTGCCTTTGCCACACCCATGACAAAACGTCTATAATTGGACAATCCATCGACCGGCACGCTAAAGCATCCGCATCCGAGCGCGCCCCGATCCCCCGGCCCCACCTGCCCGGAGCGACATGAGCGACTACCCCGTTTTCGACACGCTTTGCGATCTGCTGAACACGTCCGGCGCGCGGTTCCGCGTGCTGGAGCATCCGGCCGAAGGCAAATCCGACGCGATCGCCGCGCTGCGCGGCACACGCCCCGATCAGGGCGCGAAGGCGATGCTGTGCACGTTCAAGGATGGCGGCGACAGCACCGCGCTCGCAGTGATTCCCGGCCACCTGAAGATCGATTTCCGCAAGGTTGCCGATGCGGTCGGCCGCCGCAAGGCCACACTCGCGTCGCCCGATCTTGCGGCCGCCGTCACGCGCTGCGTGATGGGCGCCGTGCCGCCGTTCGCGTTCGACCCCAGCGTGACGCTCGTCGTCGATCCCGCACTAATCGAACGCAACACCGAGATTGCCTTCAACGCGGGCCGCCTCGACCGCTCCGTCGTGCTCGACGCGGCCGACTACGTGCGGATCGCGCAGCCGCTGCTCGCCGACATCACCCGGCCGGAAACCGCGGACGACGCGTAACACGCCGGTTGCCCCGTTCCCGACGCCATCGCATCGATTCGAAACCTGAACGCGAAACCATCATGACCACCACCCGGAAAAAAGCGCTGTCCGAGCAGGCCTCGCTGATCGAACAGGTGCAGCGCATTGCCGAAGGGCTCGGCGCGATGTTCGCGCCGTTCACCGAGGTCGTGGTTCACGACCTGCGCACGCCGAAGCACTCGATTCTCGCGATCCACAACAACCTGTCCGGGCGCGCGGTCGGCGATCCCACGACCGAGCTCGGCCTCGCGCGCATCGCGGACGACGATTTCCCGCAAGTGCTCGCGAACTACCCGAACCGCTTCGCCGACGGCCGCACCGCGAAAAGCACGTCGATCGGCATCAAGGATTCGACCGGCCGCTATGTGGCCGCGCTGTGCCTGAATGCCGACGTCACGCTGTTCCGCGGCTTCCAGGGCATGCTGAACCAGTTCTGCAGCACGGATGGCGAAGCCATCGCCGAAACGCTCGACCCCGCCGGCGCGGACGCGATCCGGCAACGCATCGACGCATTCGCGATGCGTCTCGCGACGACGCCGCGCGAACTGAAGACCGACCAGCGCCGCGAGCTGATGCAGACGCTGAAGGTCGACGGCTTCCTCCAAGTGCGCCGCGCGATGGAGATCGTGTCGCAACATCTCGGCGTCTCGCGCGCGACCGTCTACAACGATGCGAAATGACGCAAGCGCGTGGCGCGCGCTGCTTTCCTGCTGAACGATTTCAACGACCCACGGGCATCCCATGAACTCTCCGACTCTCCCCACGTACGACGACGTTGCCGCCGCGGCGGCCCGCCTCGAAGGCCATGCGCACCGCACGCCGGTGATGACGTCGCGGACGATCGACGAAGCGCTCGGCGCGCAGGTGTTCTTCAAGTGCGAGAACCTGCAGCGCATCGGCGCATTCAAGTTCCGCGGCGCGTTCAATGCGCTGTCGCGCTTCGACGCGACGCAGCGCCGCAATGGCGTCGTCGCGTTCTCGTCCGGCAACCATGCGCAGGCGATCGCGTTGTCGGCGCGCATGCTCGGCATTCCCGCGACGATCGTGATGCCGCAGGATGCGCCGGCCGCGAAGATAGCCGCGACGCGCGGCTACGGCGGCAATGTCGTGACCTACGACCGCTACACCGAGGATCGCGAGCAGATCGGGCGCGATCTCGCGGCGCAGCACGGGCTCACGCTGATCCCGCCCTACGATCACCCGGACGTGATCGCCGGCCAGGGCACGGCGGCCAAGGAACTGTTCGACGAAGTCGGCCCGCTCGACGCGGTATTCGCGCCGCTCGGCGGCGGCGGGCTGCTGTCGGGCACCGCGCTCGCCACGCGCGCGCTGTCGCCGCACGCGACGCTTTACGGTGTCGAACCGGAAGCCGGCAACGACGGCCAGCAATCGTTCCGTTCCGGCGCGATCGTGCATATCGACACGCCGCGCACGATTGCCGACGGTGCGCAGACGCAGCACCTCGGCAACCTGACGTTCCCGATCATCCGCCGCGACGTCGACGACATCCTGACCGCGACGGACGCGGAACTGGTCGACTGCATGCGCTTCTTCGCGACTCGTATGAAGATTGTGGTCGAGCCGACCGGCTGCCTGTCGTTCGCCGCCGCGCGACGGATGAAGGACGCGCTGCAGGGCAAGCGCGTCGGCGTGGTGATCAGCGGCGGCAACGTCGATCTCGAGACCTTCTGCGCGCTGGTATCGGCATCCGCATGAACATCGCGGCGCGCATGAATATTCCGTCATACGCGCCGCACCGTTCCTTCACGCCGCGTTAAGTTTCGCGCCCTAGACTGATTACGTTGTCCCTCAGTCAGTCGTGAAGGAGCCACCATGAAAACGCACGCGATCGTCGCCGCCGCCCTGGCGGCTGCTTCCCTTTCGGCGTTCGCTCAACCGGGCGTGACGTCATCCGGTTTTCCCGCCGCATCGCCCCATGACACCGTCGCGCAGGCGACGCACCGCTCGCCCGGCGCGTTGCCGCACGCCGGCTTCGTGCTCGCGAAGATCGATCAGAACAATACGCCCCCCGATCGCGGCGGCGACCCGAGCGGCCGCACGCACACCGGCACGCACATGTGACGGTGCGCCGGGCGCGGCTGCCGCGCCTGGCTCTCAGAACGACGGCAGCGACGGATCGCGTGAAGCGAGGATGTCGTCGGTGCGCCGCTGCAGCGCGCCGTCGATCGTCTCCGGTTGCGGAATCAGCCAGTAGCGCCCTGCACGAATGCCGTCGAACACCCGTTCGGCGAACGCGTCGGGCGTGAGTCCGTGCGCGTTCAGCATCGAGCGCATCGTGTCGACGAAGCCGCGCACCGCAGGCCGGTCGTGCGCCGCGCCGAACGGGTCGTTGAAGATGCCCGACTGCACGGGGCCCGGCGCGAGCAACGACACGCCGACCGGCGCGCCCAGCATCTTCAGTTCTCCGTACAACGATTCAATCAGCGCGACCACCGCGAATTTCGTCGCCGAATAAGGCGACATCAGCGGGCTCGGCAGGAACCCGCCCACCGATGCGGTATTCACGACGCGTGCCGGCACGTTGCGTTCGAGCATCCGCGGCACGAAGCTGCGGATCCCGTTCAGCACGCCGTGCACGTTGATCGCGAAGCTGCGCTCGAAGCGTTCCGGCGTGATTTCCCAGCTGAAGCCGGTCGCCATCACGCCCGCGTTGTTGAACAGCAGGTCGACGCCGCCGAAGCGCTGCCACGCGGCTTCCGCCAGCGCGTCGACGGCTTCCGGCCGGCTGACGTCGGTCGGCACGCAGAGCACGTCGGTGTCGAGCGTCGCCGCGAATGCGTCGAGCTTCGCCGGGTCTAGATCGGCCAGCACGACGCGCATGCCGAGCCCGGCAGCGTGGCGCGCGAGCCCGCTGCCGATGCCGCTGGCCGCGCCGGTGATCACGGCGGTGCCGCCATCGAAGCGAATCGAATTCGTCATATCAATCAGTGTCCTGTCGGGTCGATGTGGGGATGCGCATATGCGGGAATCACCGGCGGCGGCAGCGCCGTGCGGCCGTCGAGCGAGCGCACCGCGAGCTGCTGCGCGAGCGGGAAATGCAGGCTGTGCGTGACGAGGCCCGTGCGGTCGCGCGCCGGCAGGCTGCACAGCGCGAGCGCGGTTTCGGCGAGATACGCGACGTCCTCGGTCGGATAGCCTTCGGGGATGTAGCGCGCGGCGCCCGGCGTGCGGATCGCCGTGCTCGGCGCGACGAGATTCACGGCGATGCCGTCGGCTTCGAGTTCGGCCGCGAGCCCCTGCGTGAAACGCGACAGTGCCGCCTTCACCGCCGCGTAGACGGTCGCGCCGCCCGCACGCGAGAAATCGTCGAACGGCCGCAGCGGCGGCAGCGCCGTCACCGAGCCGACGTTCACGATCCAGCCGGCGCCGCGTGCGCGCATCAGCGGGATCGCGGCCTGCGCCAGCGCGAACGGGATGCGCAGATAGTGTTCGACCGTCGTGTCGAACATCGTCATCGGCATCGCGTCGACGCAGGCGTAGTCGGCCACGCCCGCGTTGTTGACGAGGATGTCGAGGCCGCCGGCCGCCTGCGCCGCGCGCCCGACGAGCGCATCGCGCTCGGCCGCGTTCGACAGGTCGGCCGCAAGCGCGATCGCGCGGCCGCCGGCCTGCTCGATCAACGCCACCGTTTCGGCGAGCGTGCCGGCGGTTGTGGCCGATTGCGTCAGGCTGCGCGCCGTCACGACGACGGTCGCGCCTTCGGATGCGAGGCGCTGCGCGATCGCACGGCCAATGCCGCGGCTTGCGCCCGTCACGAGCGCGCACTTGCCGGCCAGTACGCCGGTTCGGGTGTCGGTCATCGTTGTCTCCTGTGATGTGCGTGCGGGCCGCTCAGCGGGCGATATCCGCAACATGAAGCACCAGCTTCGTTCTCGCCTCGCCCGTTTGAACGAGATCGAGTGCGCGGGCCGCCTGTTCGAGCGGAAAATGGTCGAAACGCGGCACGCGCAGTGCGCGCTTGTCGAGCTGCTCCGCGATCCGGGCGAGCGTGCCGCCGCTCGGCATCCGGCTATAGGTCATCGCGGTGCGCAGGCCGCGCCGGGCGGCTTCGGCGGCCGTCGCGGCCAGCCGCTCCGCATCGCCGGCCGCGAGCGTCATGATGGTCACCAGCGTGCCGCCCGGTGCCAGCAGGTCGAGCGCATCGGGCAGCGTGTCGCCGCCGACCGCGTCGAGCACGAGGTCGACACCGCCGGGCGCCCATGCGCGCAGCGCCGCGGCGATGTCCTGCGCGCGATAGTCGATGCTCGCCGCCGCGCCCAGCGACTCGACCGTCGTGCGGTTGCGCGCCGAACACGTCGCCGCGACGCGCGCGCCGGCCTGCACCGCGAGCTGGATCGCGAACGTGCCGACCGCGCCCGCGCCGCCGTGCACCAGTACCGTCTGGCCCGCTCGCAGCCCGCCGTCGTCGAACAGGCCGGCCCACGCGGCGAGTGCAGGCGTCGGCACCGTGGCGGCTTCCGCCAGGCTCACCGCGTCGGGCACGCGCACGACCGAGTCGTGGCGCACCGCGACGACTTCCGCATACGCGCCCCAGCGCCCCGCGCCGACGTCGGTCTGCGCGAACACGCGCATGCCGGGCGCGAAACCGTCGACGCCGTCGCCGACCGCTTCGACCACACCGGCCGCATCGAAGCCGATCACGAACGGAAACGTGTATTGCATGAAAGCACCGAGGTAGCCTTCGCGGCATTTCCAGTCGGCGGGATTGATGCCCGCGTACGCCACGCGGATCAGCACGTCGCCAGGGCCCGGCGTCGGTGCCGGCACGTCGGCCATCCGCAAGGCGTCGGAATGACCGACGCGGTCGATCAACAGGGCTCGCATCTTCGTGTCTCCAGGGTTGTTGTCAGCTTGATGTGTGCTGCGCGTCAGGCCGCCGTCTCGGCCAGCAGGCTCGACGCGAGCGGACAGAACGCATGCGAGATCGCATCGACCGTCCAGTCGGGGCTTTCGGCATCGAACCGGCGATCGACCCAGCCCCAGTGATACGGATGCATCAGGTATTCGCCGAGCAGATCGCCGACGTGTGCGAATTCCTGCTGCCACACGTGCGTCCATGCGCCGGGCGTCACGATCCGGCTCAGGCGCCAATTGCGGATGCCCGGCATGAACGCGGGCATCTGCAGCAGTTCGCGTTCGAGCGCAGCAATCTGCGCTGCGCTCGAACGCGGCCGCACGCGCAGCATCAGCGTGCGCCACACGCCGTCGCGCAGCGCCGGTTCGCGCAGGCCGCCGCCGATCGCGCGGCAACCGGCGCCATCGATGCGCACGATGCCCGGCAGGTGCGCCAGCGCGGCGAAAGCCGCCGTGCCGTCGGCCGCCGACTCGTCGCGCAGCACGTCGAGCGTGTAGTCGCCCGCGCCCCAGCTGCCGTCCAGATTCCGCGCCAGCGCCACGCGTTTCGCACCCGTCAGTGCGTGCGCGGCTTCGTGCAGCGCGCGTTCGATGGCGTCGGCGTCGCGATCCGCCGACACGAATACCTGTGCCGTGTCATGCCGCATGATCGACCTCCGTCAGCGCGGGCAGCGGCGCATCGGCGTCCGTCATCACATGGCGGCGGCGCACATCGCACAGCGCGTCGACGGCCATCCAGAAGCCGACCACGTCGGCATCCGTCAGCGCACGCATCCGGTAGTAGGCCGGCGCGTCGGCAACGTGCCAGGTCAGCCACAGCGTGCTCGGCTGCCCCGGCACCGCGACGGGGGGCGATACCCAGCGGCCGGCCGCCGTCAGCCCGCGCGCCGCGTGGCCCGGCAGGTAACGGTCGCGCAGCAGTGCAAGCACGTCGGGAATGCGCTCGGGCGCGAGCGTGATTTCGTCTACGATCTGGATCATTCGCGTGTCGTCCGTGGTCGTTCGTTACAGGGATGCGCGCCGGCCTACGCCGTTCCGGCGAGGCCGAAGGCAGCCGGCGTGGATAGCATTCTTGCGTGGTGACGGTTCCCGGACCCCTATCGGCCCGCTCACCCGCCCCTGTCGCAACGCTCAGATCGGGAAACTCATGAAACAGCGCGCCATGCCGGCCCGAGGCCGCGTCCTGCCGGGCCTCGGCACACGCCTGCTGAGCGAGCTCACGCGCAGCGGCGCGCCGCCGGCCGACCGCGACGCACAGCCGCCGCAACCGGCGACGACGTCGGGCGATTTCATCGCGCTGTACCGCGACGCGATCGAACGGCTCGAAGCGCAGGTCGCGCGCGGCGACGGCCACCCGCCGATGCGCAAGCGCGAAGTCGACCTGATGTGCCGCTGCCTGCTGAGCTGCGCAACGCTGGCCGACGCGATCCGCTGCGCACGCGAATTCTGCGAGATGCTGACGCCGCGCGCCGGCGCGCTGTCGCTCGCGGTGCGCGACGGGCGCGCGACGTTCCGGATGGATTCGCTGCGCCGCACGCGCAGTCCGGCCGCGTGCCTCGTCGACCTGACCGGGTTGTTCTGCTATCTGCAGTTGTTCGGCTGGCTGATCGGGCAGCCGTTGCGGCCAATCGACGTGTGGCTCGGCCATCCGCGCCGCGACGACGCGATGCCGCTGCTCGGGCTGTTCAATGCGCCGGTCGAGGTCGGCCGCAAAACCTATGGATTCGCATTCGATGCGGCGCGGCTCGAATGCCGTGTGATCCGGCAGCCGGCCGAGCTCGACGCATTTCTCGTCGATTTTCCGTTTCGTCTGATCGATGCGGCGCCAGCCGTCGTGTCGTGGGCGCAGCAGGTGCGCGGTTTTCTCGATGCCGCGCTCGCGCATGAGCAGGCGTTGCCGGCGCTCGCCGAGCTGGCCGCATGGCTCGGCGTCAGCGAGGCAACGCTGCGGCGGCGGCTGGTAGCCGAAGGAAGCGGTTATCACGCGCTGCGGGAGCAGTGTCTCGCCGAGGCCGCGCAACGCTGGCTGCGCGAGTCGGACTGGGCGGTCGCGCGGATCGCTGCCCATCTCGGATTCGGCGGCGAGGAAGCGTTCCGCCGCGCGTTCGTCCGGTGGACGGGTATCGCGCCGAGCCGGTTCAGGCGCGATTGCACGGCTGCGTCTTCTCCCGTTTCGTCAGACATGAAACGCAGCACCGACGCATAAAAGAAAGGATTTCGAAAGTTTTTGCGCGGTAATGACGTTTTTTCGCATCCCCGCGCGGCCGGACAATTGACGCGCCGGAGCGCACGCCATTACCCTTGCGCGCTGATGGTTCCCGGAGACGGGATCAAAAGGGAACGCAGGAGAGGCCCACCTCGAATCTGCGGCTGCCCCCGCAACTGTGAGCGGCGAATCCGTGCCACTGCATGCCACTGGGAAACCGGGAAGGCCGGCACGAATGACGACCCGCGAGCCAGGAGACCTGCCATCGACCCGAGGTCCAAGCAGCCGCACCGGGCGGGGTGTCCCGGCGCGCCCGGCACCGCCGTTGGCGGTCGCCCGTTGCATGGACGGCCCGACCTCAGGATCCGCCCGATGTCCACCGTTACCGCATCCGCTTCCGCGCCGGAAGCGTCGCGCCGGCACGCCGCCGGCATGCACGGCCCGCCTGCTCACGCGTGCCGTTCCATCTCGATCGCGCCCGCCGGCATGCGCCGCGCCGACGCCCACAGCGACGGCGCGCTGGGCTCGGTCCCGCGATAACCCGATCACCGATAACAAGACCGGCGCTGCCCGCCGCCCGCTCACGATCGACGCATGCGCAGCCCGACAACAACGACAGCCTCATGAAGATTCGACACCTCCTTGCCACGTCCGCCGCGACCGCGCTCCTCTCGCCCCTCGCCCACGCCGCCGGCGACACCGCGGCGTCGCGACCGGCCCCGGCCGCCGAAGGCACCGACCTGCCGACGATCAACGTGACCGACACGCGGCGGCTGCCCGAGTCGTTCGACCAGCGCTATGCGACGACCCAGGTCCTGACGCGTACCGATCTCGACCGGCTGTCGCCGAGCGACCCTAGCATCACGCAAGCGCTCGCGACGCTGCCCGGCGTGACCGTCTCGCAGAACGGCGGCCCGGGTTCGTCCGCGTCGGTCAGCATCCGCGGCTCGTCGGCAAGCCAGGTTGCCGTGTTCATCGACGGCATCCGGATCGGCTCGTCGACCACCGGCATCGCGCCGTGGTCCGACCTGCCGACCGAAGCATTCGAACGTGTCGAAGTGATTTCGGGGCCGGCCGCCGCGTCGTTCGGCGCCAACGCGATGGGCGGCGTCGTGCAGCTCTTCACGCGCCGCGCCGGCAACCAGCCGAACCAGACCACCGTGTCGTTCGGCGGCGGGTCGAACAAGACGTTCGACACGCAGCTCCGCACGTCGGGCACGGTGCCGTCGACCGGGCCGCTCGCCGCGCTCGGCGGGCTCACCTACTCGCTCGGCCTGCACTCGTACAACACGGCCGGTATCGATGCGACGCGGCCGTTCGCGTACGGCCATGAGGACGGCCGCAACCCATACCACGCGCAGGATCTCGACGCGCGCCTCGGCTACGCGCGCGACAACTGGTCGATCTCGACGTTCGCGCTGTATCACCGCTCCGATCTGTCCTACGACAACAGCGGCTATGCGAACCGCCAGCTCGATCATCAGCTGACGACCGGTATCGCGTTCCACCTCGATATCACGCCGGACACGCAGTTCGACCAGTCCTTCGGTTATTCGAACGATCGACAGTTCCTCTATGCAAGCGATCCGACCATCCCGACCGACCAGATCAATTCGCAACGCATCAGCACGTCGACGTCGTTGACGCATCAGGAGCGCGGATTCCATCTGTTCGGGCTGCCGCTGTCGGGCGAGACCAAGCTCGCGTACGACTTCACGCGCGAGCAGGCGTTCCTGCCGGTCGACGCTCCGAACGGCGTGCCGACGCGCAACGATTCCGCGTTCTCGCTGCACCAGTCCGCGACGCTCGGCAGCGTGACGATGTTCCTCGCGGGGCGTCATGAAATCATCGCCGGGCAGTCGGTGAATACGGGTAACGCGGCGCTGTCCTGGGCGATCACGCCGGTGTACACGGCCCGCGTGTCGTACGGCAATGCGTTCCGGCTGCCGACGTTCAACGATCTGTATTACCCCGGCTACGGCAATCCGAATCTCAGCCCGGAACGCAACACGTCGGTCGAGGCTGCGGTCGATGCGAACACGTCGTACGGCACGTTCACGGCGGCGATCTACGACACGCGGGTCACCAACCTGATCGCGTACAACCCGGCGACGTTCTCACCGATGAACATCGGTCGCGCGCATATTCGCGGGATCGACCTGTCGTACAAGGGGACGATCGGCCGCTCGACGCCGGTGAGCGTCGCGGTCGGGATCCTGAATCCGCAGGACGAGACCAACGACTCGTGGCTCAACCGTCGGCCGCGCCAGACGGTCAGCCTCAACATCGACCACACGTGGGACGAACTGCATCTGCATGCGTTGAGCACGGGGGCGTCGCTGCTTTATGGCGGGACGACGTTCGACGATCCGGCGAACTCGACCTATCTGCCGTCGTATCTGACGGTGGGCCTGCGTGCTTCGTATCGGATCAATTCGCACCTGACCGTGTCGGCGACGGTGTCGAATCTGTTCGATCGGCAGTACATGACCGCGTATGGGTACAACACGCTTGGGCGGACGGCGTTCGGGAAGGTGAGTTATACGTTCTGATCGGGGCGGGACGGCCTTGGTGCGACGTGCAGCGAGGCCGCCCATCGGAAAGCTGTGTCCAGCGCCACCGGACATATGATTGGCTTACAACAGCGTCCGCACCGGCTTCATCAAGTGGTTGGCGCTTGCCCCCTCGCTCTAAATCCCCGATATTCGCCAAGCGCAGCCACGCGATCCGCTTCAACCGATCGCGGGACATCCATTTCCGGCACCGCGTGACCGCCCCACGCTCATCCCCGCTCTTGGGATTATGATGGCCCGATCGGCAGCCACGGAAGCGGCCTGCCCGCGCTTCCCCGATACCTATTCCGTCACGCAACACGCAATCTCGAGCGCGGCGACTGGAGTGAACCATGGATCAAGACGAAGACTTCATCGTGCGCACCATGTCGGCCGACGAGGTAGCCATGTCGGTCGATTGGGCGGCGGCAGAAGGCTGGAACCCCGGCCTGCACGATTCATCCTGTTTCTGGAATGCGGACCCGGCCGGGTTCTTCGTCGGCGTCTGGCGCGGCGAGCCGATTGCGTGCCTCGCCGCTGTCGCCTACGACGAACGCTTTGGCTTCATCGGTCTCTACATCGTGAAACCCGGGTTCCGCGGCCAAGGCTTCGGCATCCGAATCTGGCAACACGGCATGCGGTACCTCGGCGTCCGCAACATCGGGCTCGATGGTGTCCTGGCTCAGCAGGCGAACTACAGGAAGTCCGGATTCGAGCTCGCGTACCGCAATATCCGCTACGAGGGGCGTGTGGGCGGCATCGGTTGCGCGCACGTGGTGGCAGCGGGCGACGTGCCGTTCGAGCAGTTGCTCGCCTACGATCGCCAGTGCTTTCCCGCGGCGCGCGAGCGTTTCGTCTCCGCGTGGATCGCGCAGCCGGATGCGGTTGCGCTCGCGACGCTCGACGCCGGCCGTGTCGCCGGATACGGTGTCGTGCGCCGCTGCAAGACCGGCTGCAAGATCGGCCCGCTGTTCGCCGATGACGCGGGCGTGGCCACCGGGTTGTTTCGCGCGCTGGCGGCGCGCATGCCCGGCGAGATCATCGTGCTCGACGTGCCGGAAACGAACCCGGCGGCCGTCGCGCTGGCGGAACGGCACGGCATGACGAGCGTCTTCGAAACCGCGCGGATGTACACGAACGACGCACCGGCGATTGCGCTCGATCGCGTGTTCGGGGTCACGTCGTTCGAGCTGGGGTGATCGTCACGAAAACTGAACCTGTCGAGCGTCAACCCATGAACGGCAAACCACACAAGAACGACATCAGCATCGGCCCGGATCGCTGGATCGAATTCGGCGACCTGACGGGCGAGCAGGCGCAGGCGGTCGCGATCGATCCCTGTCTGGCAGGGATCATGCCGTTGCTCGATGCACTGGAGACGGACTGCGTCGCCGAATGCTGCGGCATCGACGCGTTCGTTTTCTGGCCGGACGAGATCGCGGGTGCGGTGGGCACGCGGAATCGCGCAGCGCTGGCGCAACTCGCTGACGAGCTGCTGACGGTTCGGTGTTCGATCGACGCGTTGCCGTCCGATCTCGTCGTCAGCACCCGAATGAACCAGTATTTTCCGAAAGCGGTCATGCTCGAGTTGCTCGCGCATCTCCTGACGACGGTCGACGCCATCCGGTCGCAACGCGATGCGCGCGATGCGTCAACCTAGATGACACCGCGCATGCCCGCGACGACCTGAATTACGCCGAATCCCGCGATGACCGCGGCCGACACGCGCGACAGCCCGTGCATGAACGCGAACGACATCTTCGTGCGCAGCGCGGCGGTCGCGCTGCTCAGGCACAGCCACCACGTCGCGGAACCGATGAACACACCGGCGACCATCAGCGCCACGGCCGATCCCATCGCCCCTTCCCGCCCCCCCGACAGCGGGCCGAGCGCCGCGAAAATCCCGACGAACGACAGGATCGTCATCGGGTTCGACAGTGTCAGGCCGAACGTCGTCACGAAATCGCGCAGGACGGACGTGCGCGGCAGGTCGCGTTGCAGCGTCGACGCGGCCGGCGCCTGACGCGCGATGGTCCACGCCAGCCACACGAGGAACGCGCCGCCGCCGATTTTCAACCCGACGGTCAGCATCGGGAAGGCTGTGACGATACCCGCGATGCCGAGCGCACCGAGCAAGCCGTAGATCGCATCGGCGCACGCGGCGCCGACGCCTGTTGCGAATCCCGCCTGAAAGCCGCGGCTCAGGCTGCGCTGGATGCACAGCATGCCGATCGGGCCGACCGGCACCGCGATCGACAGCCCCATCACGACGGATTTGATGAACAGCATTGCCTGCTCCTTGCAACATGTAATGTGTTGAACAGGCATCGTAGGGAAAGTCCGGTCATCGCTGAATGCGGTTTTTAAGGAAAAATGGCTGCTCCACCTTAAAAAAAACCGCCTCGATGGATGATCTGGACTGGAAGGTAGTGGCGCTGTTGCAGGCCAACGGCCGCATCAGCTACACGGAGCTGGCGCGCCAGGTGCACCTGTCGGTGCCGGCGGTAACGGAACGCGTGAAGCGTCTCGAGGCGGCCGGCGTCGTCGCGGGCTACACGGCCCGGATCAATCCTGCCGCAGCCGGCTATCCGGTCAGCGCGCTGATCGGCATCACGGTGCAGCAACCGGCGAAAGCAAAATTCCTCCGGTTGCTGGAGACGATTCCCGAAGTCGTCGAATGTCACCACGTGACGGGCGCGGACTCGTACATGATGCGGCTCGTCGCGATCAGCATGTCCCATCTCGAGCAACTGATCGAACGCATCAACCTGTACGGCGAAACACGCACGTCGATCGTGATGTCGACGCCGCTGCCCGCGCGCGGTTTCGCGCGGCCGCCGTCGCAGCGCGACATCACGCGCGATTGACGCATCGAAAAGCCCCGTTCGCTTTCAGCGCGATCATCCCGACAAGCAGCTATCGTGCCATTACGATCGGCATCCACGACGACTTCATCGACCCGGAAGGCCGTCGCGCCCCGATGGCCTTCCGGGGCACGACGCAGGGCCTCCGGCTTCAACCTCACAGCGGCGATCAAGCCCTTCGCCCTAGGTAACGCGTGCGTAACGCGGGCCCTGCGTTACGTAGCATCGCGCAGAAACGCTGTCGCCAACTCCAGCCCTCATGATTCATACTCGCCGCACCACGGGAGCGCCATTCCCGGAAAGGACAAACAATGAACACCCCGTGTGAAGTGCTGAAAGCCGCCGACATCGCAGCGATGGAACCGGAACACTCGGTCCATCCGTTGAACGGCAATGCTGTCCGCCTGAAGCGGTCGCTTGGCGACGCAACCGGACTGACACAACTCGGCTTCCATCTGATGACCTTGATGCCCGGACACGAATCCACCGAATACCACCGGCATCTCTACGCGGAAGAATGCGTCTATATCCTGTCGGGAACCGGCGAAGCAGTCGTCGATGGCCACACCTATGCGATCGGCCCGGGCGACTTCATGGGATTTCCGCGCGGCGGCAGCGCGCACACGATGCTGAATACCGGCGATCTGCCGCTGGTCTATCTCGTGGCGGGCGACCGTCCGGAACACGACGTGTGCGACTATCCGAAGCTCGGCAAGCGGCTGTACAAGGCGGGCGCCGACAAGGTCTTCGTGGATCTCGGCACGGCTCCTGCGTGACGCACGCATCGCCCGTCACACGATCAGCGTCACCCCGGCCCACGCAATCAGTACGACGCCCAGCGCACGCCCGATACGTTCGCCGCCGGGCAGGATCTTTTCCGCGAACACGATCAACGACAGCGCCGCGATCCACACGACGTTCATCACGCCGCCGACGAACAGCAGCGCCATCAGCAACCAGCAGCAGCCGACGCAATACAGGCCGTGCCGCACGCCGAGCAGGAAACTGCCCGCGACGCCCGGTCGCCAGTGCGCGACCAGGAACCCGGCCGGCGCCCGGCATTGCCGCAGACACGCGCGTTTCAGCGGCGAGAACTGATAGAGCCCGGCCAGCGCCAGCACGATCGCGGAAAGGGCGGCGCTCTTCGACCACAGCATCATTGTGGAGATCAGCCCCGTCGGCTGCAGCATCGCCTGAAGCAACGCCGCGCCGATCGAGAAGGCGAGCCACGCGGCAAGGTAACCGCTCAGCAGCGACACCGACGTGAACGCCGAACCCGCCCCGTCCGCGCCACGTTGCCGCAGCACACGCCGGTACAGCATCACGAGCGGCGCCGCGCCGGGCGTCATCATCGCGATCATCATCACCCACCACATCACGATCACGGTCGGCAGCGACGGATCCATGCTACCCATGACGTTCGCCAGGCGATGCGGAAAGAACGCGACGGTCGTCATCTCCAACGCCGACATGCCGGTGCCCGCCCCGGTCCACAGGTAGAACCAGCACAGGCCGACAAGCGTCGCCATGCCGAGCAGCGTGATGACGCACTCGCGCGCGAGCCAGTGACCGACGGGAATCATGCCGCGACGCGATGCCGGATCAACCCGTGGTTGTTCAGGTGCAGCCGCGCGAACTGCGCATAGGTGCCGTCGAGCGTCAGCGGAATATGGCCTTGCGAGCGCGACGTACCCGAACCGATCTCGGCCAGTTCGTATTCGAAACCGTTCGGCAGGTCGATCCGCGCGCGATGCTCGGCGCCCGTCACCGGATTGCGGATGGGATCGCCCGCGACGTCGAACACGCCGTCGACGTGAATCCGGCCACGCCGCGCGTCGACATCGACGTCGAAATCGATCTTCGTGAAGATCGGATCGAACGCCTGCTCGAGCGTGGACGCAAATACCGAGAACATCGTCGCAAACGGATCGGTATCCTGACCGGTCATGATCTTCAGCACCGCGTCGCGCTGCGCCGGGCTGGCGCGCTCGTCGACGATCGGCTGGCACCGGCCCCCGCCCTCGTGGATCGCCCCCGGCCACTCGAACACGACCGCGATCCGGACGCCGTCGAGCACCACGTCGCCGTAGTGGCCGCTGTCGATCGAAATCGCCCCCATCGCTGCGCAATTGCCGTTGGTCGGCAACGCATTGAACTGACAGGGACAACCGTATGAGCAATTGCAATTGATCAATTCGATGCCCTGAATCTCCCACGGCGTCATGACTCCACCTCGCGCTCGGTGACACGTGAACGCTTCGAATCTAGTGCACGCCAAAGAGGAAATCAAAGCCGCGATTGTGGCCCGAATCGACGCGTGAAAACCGTGTTTTCAGCGCTCATGCAAGACGCTTCGACAGGATTGCGCCGGGCCGCGCCGGCGGGCGGCGGCTCGGCCGAATCTCACGCGAATCTCACACGACCAGCGACGCGACGATCGCACACCACAACGCACTTGCGCCGCACAGAAACACGCGCCGCGCGACGAACATCCGCGACTCGTCGTCGGGTGTCTTCATCGGCGATGTCGCGAGAAACGGCACGCTGACGAGGCATGCGAACCCGGCCAGCGCCGGCAGGATCACGACGTAGTCGCCGAACCGCCACGGCAGCGGCTCGTGCCACCCCCAGTAGCCGAGAAACAGCATGCCCATCGAAAACATCGTCGCGGCGGCCGAACTGAGCGCGACCACCGAACCCGTCGGAAATTGCATGGGAGCCTCCCCGCGCGCAGCGTGCGCGACGCCGGATCATTATCCCGGTACGGAAGGAAAAAGCACAACGACAGCCGATGGCGGCGGATGGGTGGCGACGCGCGTGCCGGCGTCTGCGCCGACCAGCGCGTCGACGGACCGGAACCCGATCCCGTTGGCCGGTTGCCCCTGCGGCGCGAGGATCCGGGTGCGGCACTGACGATTGCGGCGATGCCGCATGGACGATCGTTGTCACGGATTGACAGCGATCGGTTTTGCGTGAAAGAAGCGCCAGCCTTTCAACCCGGCTTCTTCGCAGCCTGCACGACGGCAATCCAGCCGACCACCGCCGCCGCGACCCAGCAGCACGCGATCATCAGATCGAGATCCATCCAGCCTTCGAAATTCGCGCTGTTTTCGAAACTGCAGCGCTGATGGCCCCTGACCCACACGCAACCACTGATGAACTGCTGGATGTGCATGTAAACGCTGTAGACGGCAAATGCCGACGCAATGACCGTGAGCCGCAAACGAACGTTCTTTTTCATGTGACGCGAATGCCGATGGGAAAGCCTGTGCCGATCTTACGGCAACGGCAACCTGCCCGGCAATCCGTCGCATCCAGACCCGCCCGGATGCCCGCTCACCCGTCGACCCGCCTGATCGTCCTCAGGCAGTCCGCCGCCAGTTGCTGATAGATCCGCGTGCCGTTCGCCTTCGCATCGATCTCCGCGTCGCTCAGCCGCCGCACGACACGCCCCGGCATGCCCGCGAGCAGCACGCCGCGCGGTACGTCGTAGCCGGCCTTCACGAACGCGCACGCGGCGACGATCGTCGTCGCGCCGATCGTCGCGCCGTCCATCACGACCGCGTTCATCCCGATCATCGTGTCGCGTTCGAGCGTCGCCCCATGCACGATCGCGCCGTGGCCGATGTGGCTGTTCACGCCGAGCCGGCACGTCTCGCCAATCCCGACGTGCAACACGCAGCCATCTTGCACGTTGCTGCCGTCTTCGACGACGATCGCGCCGAAGTCGCCGCGCAGGCTCGCATGCGGGCCGATGTAGCAGCGCGCGCCGATCGTCACGTCGCCGATCACGACCGCGCTCGGGTCGACATACGCGGACGGATCGACGCGCGGCCGCATCCCGTTGAATTCGAACAGCGGCATCGGTCAGAGCGCCGCGACCGCTTCCGGCACAAGCGCAAACAGGTCGCCGACCACACCGTAGTCGGCCACGCTGAAGATCGGCGCCTCCGGATCCTTGTTGATCGCGACGATCACCTTCGAATCCTTCATCCCGGCCAGATGCTGGATTGCTCCCGAGATGCCGACCGCGACGTACAGTTGCGGGGCGACGATCTTGCCGGTCTGGCCGACCTGGTAGTCGTTCGGCACGTAGCCGGCGTCGACCGCTGCGCGCGACGCGCCCAGTGCGGCATGCAGCTTGTCGGCCAGCGGCTCCAGCACCTTCGTATAGTTCTCGCCGCTGCCCAGCCCGCGGCCGCCCGACACGACGATGCTCGCGCTCGTGAGTTCCGGACGGTCAAGCTTCGTCACTTCACGGCTCACGAACTGCGACTTGCCAGCGTCGGCCGCCGCCTCGATCTTCTCGATCGATGCGCTGCCACCAACGGCTGCCACCGGATCGAAACCCGTCGCGCGCACCGTGATCACCTTGACCGGATCGCTCGACTGCACCGTCGCGATCGCGTTGCCCGCGTAGATCGGGCGCTCGAACGTATCGGCCGACACCACCGCCGTGATCTCGGAGATCTGTGCGACATCCAGCTTCGCGGCGATACGCGGCGCGATGTTCTTGCCGTAGGCCGTGGCCGGCACAACGATGTGCGAGTAGCGCTTCGCGACGTTCATCACCGTTGCTTCGACGTTCTCGGCCAGACCGTCGGCGAGCTGCGGCGCATCGGCCAGCAGCACCTTCGACACACCCGCGATCCTCGCTGCCGCATCGGCCGCCGCCTGCGCGTCGTGTCCTGCGACGAGCACGTGAACGTCGCCGCCGCCCGCTGCATTGAGCGCCTGTGCGGCAGCGACGGCATTCAGCGTTGCCGCCTTGATCGACGCGTTGCCGTGTTCCGCAATCACCAGAATCGTCATGTCCTTGCGTTCCCTGTTACAGCACCTTGGCTTCGGTCTTCAGCTTCCCGACCAGCGTCTGCACGTCCGGCACCTTCACGCCGGCCGCGCGCTTCGGCGGCTCGTTCACGTTGAGCACCTTCAGACGCGGCGTCACATCCACGCCGAGCTCGTCGGGCTTCACGATGTCCAGCGGCTTCTTCTTCGCCTTCATGATGTTCGGCAGCGTCACGTAGCGCGGCTCGTTCAGGCGCAGGTCGGTGGTAATGACAGCGGGCAGTTGAAGCGACAGCGTTTCGGCGCCGCCGTCGACTTCACGTGCGACCGTTGCCTTACCGTCGGCCACTACCACCTTCGATGCGAACGTCGCCTGCGGCAAACCCGCCAACGCAGCCAGCATCTGCCCGGTCTGGTTCGAATCGTCGTCGATCGCCTGCTTGCCGAGGATCACCAGTTGCGGCCGCTCCTTGTCGACCAGCGCCTTCAGCACCTTCGCGACACCGAGCGGCTCGACGCCTTCATTCGATTCGACGAGAATCGCGCGATCCGCGCCGATCGCGAGCGCCGTGCGCAGCGTTTCCTGCGCCTGCGCGACGCCGACCGACACGGCCACCACTTCGGTCACGACGCCGGCCTCCTTCAACCGCACGGCTTCCTCCACCGCGATCTCGTCGAACGGGTTCATCGACATCTTCACGTTTGCGATGTCGACGCCCGTCCGGTCGGATTTCACGCCGACCTTCACGTTCGCGTCGACCACGCGTTTCACTGCCACGAGCGCTTTCAACTGCCTGTCTCCTGTTCCGTTGCGTGCGCCGCGTTGCGTCAGCGCGCGGTAAACCCGCCGTCGATCACCAGCTCCGCGCCCGTCACGTAACGGCCTGCCGGCGACACGAGATACAGGATCCCGGCCGCGATGTCGCGCGGACTGCCGATCTTCGCCATCGGCACATTCGTCTGCATGTACTCGAAGGCACGATCGGGATCCTGCCCCATCTGGCGGAACGCTTCCTCGAGCATCGGCGTGCGGATATAGCCGGGATGCACCGAGTTCGCACGAATGTTCTTCGCCGCGTACAGCATCGCGTCCACCTTCGCCATCATCCGTACCGCGGCCTTCGATGCGTGATATGCGGGCACGTCGGGCCCACCGACGATCCCGTACATCGACGACAGGTTCACGATCGAGCCGCCGCCGGCCGCGTCGATATGCGGAATCGCCGCGCGCGTGCACAGGAACACGCCGTTGACGTTCACGTCCAGCACGCGCTGCCATTGCGCAAGCGTGAGTTCGTGCGTCGGCACGTTGTGGCCTTCGATGCCCGCGTTGTTCACGAGCACGTCCAGGCGCCCGAAGCGCGTGACGATCTCGCCGAACACGCGCGTCACGTCGGCCTCGTGCGTCACGTCGAGCGACCAGAACGCGGCCTGGCCGCCCTGCGCGCGGATTTCCTCGACCAGCGCTTCGGCCGGTTGCGACAGCACGTCGAGAATCGCGACGCTCGCGCCGGCGGCAGCCAGCGTGCGTGCGGTCTCCGCGCCGATGCCGCGCGCGCCGCCGGTGATCGCGGCGACCTTGCCGCGCAGGTCGAACAGGTCTTCGATGAGTTTCATGTCGTCTCCATATATTTGTTCAGACAGGCCGCCTGCATCGAGGCCGGCCGTCGAGGGCATCCGGCGTTATCGCGTATTCCGCGTCGCAAGAAAATCGAGGCATTCCCGATTGAAATAGTCGGCGTGCTCCACCATCACCCAGTGGCCGCACCGGTTCATCAGCACGAAGCGCGCATCGCGGCAGCGTTCGAGGAACTTCAGCGCGCCGCCGACCGGATTGAAGCGGTCGTCCGTGCCCCAGAATCCGAGCACCGGGGTACGCAGGTCACCGAGCGCGTCGGTCAGGTTCGGCACGCTCATCGTCGACAGCACTTCGGTCGGCTGTTCGACGCACACCCTCATCCGCTCGGCGACGAGCGCGTCTGTGACGATCGCCGGATCGTGCACGAGCAGCGTCAGCAGTTCGCGCATCGTGTCGTCATTCATCTGGCGATTCGTGAACAGCTTTACCATCCGCTGGATGCCTTCCATCCGGAAATAGGTGTCGCGATCCTCCACCCCGCCGGGCGCCATCATGATCAGCCCGTCGACTTCGTCCGGGTAGTCGAGTGCGTACTTGAGCGCAATCGCGCCGCCGAGCGAGTTGCCGAGCAGCACGGCCGGCCCGATTCCAAGCGCGTTCAGTTGCGCATGCAGCGCACCGACGAAGAAATCGAGCGTATAGGCAACGTCGGCCGGCTTCGACGACTGCCCGTAACCCGGCAGGTTGACGACGATCGCGCGATAGCCGGCCGCCGCGAACGCGGGCACGTTGTGCTTGAAGTTGCTGAAACCGCTGGCGCCCGGGCCGCTGCCGTGGATGAACACCACGGGCCGGCCTTCGCCCGCCTCGTAGTGGTGCAGGCGCAGGCCGCCCGGCACGTCGGTGAAGATGCCGGCCGGCGGCGTCGTGGGAATCGTCATCGCGGGTTGTCTCCTTCGTCGTTCGATGGATGCCTGCCACGATGATTGCGCCGCCGGCGCCGGCCGGCATCATCCTTTCAGACTACGAAGCCGCGCGCGCTTCTTCCTATCATCGGCCCACCGAAACGGAGGCAACGATGAACGGATTCGACTACAGCGGCAAGACGGTGCTCGTGACGGGCGGCACCAAGGGCATCGGGCGGCGCATCGCCGAACGGTTTCTCGCGGCGGGCGCGCGCGTGTTCGTCTGCGGACGCAGTGCGCCCGACACGCCGCCGTCGGCCAGCGGCCGCACGGCGGCGTTCGTCGCGGCCGATCTGCGCGACATCGAACAGGTCGACGCGATGCTCGCGACGATCCACGATGCGGCAGGCGGCCTCGACGTGCTCGTCAACAACGCGGGCGGCTCGCCGTTCGCGCTCGCGGCCGATGCTTCTCCGCGCTTCACCGAATCGATCGTGCGGTTGAACCTGATCGCGCCGCTTCAACTCGCACAGCGCGTGAACGCAATCATGCAGCCGCAGCCGGCAGGCGGCGTGATGCTGTTCATCGCGAGCGTCAGCGCGTCGCGTCCGTCGCCCGGCACGGCCGCGTATGGCGCCGCGAAAGCGGGCCTCGTCAACGCGGTCACGTCGCTCGCGGTCGAGTGGGCGCCGCGCGTGCGCGTATGCGCGATCAGCCCGAGCCTCGTGCAGACCGAATCGGCCACCGAAGGCCACTACGGCGACGACGCCGCGCTCGACGCGATCCGCGCGACGATTCCCGCCGGACGGCTCGCGACACCCGACGACGTCGCGTCTGCGTGCCTGTTTCTCGCATCGCCCGACGCGTCGTACACGTCCGGCGCGAACCTGCGGCTCGACGGCGGCGGCGAGCGGCCTGCGTTCCTGCGGGCGGCGCAAGCGGCCGCGCGTTGATGCGTGCATTCCCGACGGTGCGGTGCGAATCGTTGCCAGTCCTAGGGAAGTCATCTAGTTCATTTTGACGATTCCCTGCTACCGCGATCTCCCTACTCTGCCTCTCACGACAACACACAGTCGACCGTCGTCGATACCCCCAAGAGGAGACACCATGCATCAACGGATTTCGCGCCGTACCGACAAGCGGGCAACCGCCACGCTGTCGACGCTGGCCGCCGCGTTGCTGACGTGCGCCGTTCCCAGCGCGCACGCCGGCAGCACGATCGAGCTGGGCGCCGACACGACGCTGGACTACACGTTCACGCTCAGTTACGGCCTCGGCATGCGCACCCGCGCACCGAGCGGCAATCTCCTCACGCCGGCGAACATCAACGGCGACGACGGCGACCGCAACTTCGCGAAGAACAAGCTGATCGAGAACCAGGTCAGCCTGCTCGGCGAAGTGAACCTGAAGCACGACGACTGGGGTGTGTTCGTCCGCGCGGATACGTTCTACGACCAGGCCTATCACCGCCCGAACTACAACGATGCGCCGGGCACCGTGAACCACTCGGGCCAGTACAACGACTTCACGAGCGACGCGCGCTACTGGTCGGGCGGCCACACGACGTTGCTCGCCGCGTATGCGTACAACACGTTCCACATCGGCTCGACGAGCCTGAACGTGAAGGTCGGCGACCAGGTCGTCGCATGGGGCGAAAGCCTGTTCTTCCCGAATATCGCGGGCGCACAGGGGCCGTCCGACGCGACCAAGTCGTACATGGCCGGCGCCGAGGTGAAGGACATCCTGCTGCCCGTGCCGCAGATCTCGACGCAGTGGCAGATCACGCCGAGCTTCAGCCTGCTCGCCTACTACCAGTTCTCGTTCCAGCAGAACCGGCTGACCGCGCCCGGCACGTACTGGAGCTACTCCGACGTCACCGGCCCCGGCGCGCAGTACATCATCGGCCCGGGCGGGATGGTGATTCCGCGCGGCCCCGACGAGAAGCCGAGCGCACGCAACCAGTGGGGGATCGGCGCGCGCTTCCGCGTGCTCGGCGACACCGAGCTCGGCCTGTACCACCTGCACTACAACGACATGAATCCGAGCGTCGTCACGACGTACTTCCCGACGCTCCAGTACCAGCAGACCTATTTCAGCAACATCAAGCTGACCGGCGCGAGCTTCTCGACGCAGGTCGGCCCGGTGAACGTCGCGGGCGAAGTGTCGTATCGGCAAGGCGCGGCGGTGCTCGTCAACACGCCCACCGGCCCGCAGTCGACGCGCGCCAACGTGCTGCAGACCAACCTGTCCGGCATCTACTCGATCGGGCCGAGCTTCCTCGCGAACTCGCAGTCGCTGACCGGCGAACTCACGTACGTGCACGCGGGCAGCATCTCGGCGCTCGACGGCTCGACGACGCTCGCGAATTCGCGCAACGCGCTCGCGATGGAGGTCGCGTGGACGCTCAGCTACAAGAACGTGTTCAACGGCTGGGATCTCGACGTGCCGCTGACCTACGCACACGACCTGACGGGCACGTCGCCGCTGGCCGGCGCGCTCGGCTCGCTGACGGGCCAGGGCGACCACCGCGTGACCGCCGGCGTGACCTTCACGCGCCTGAGCAACCTGCAGCTGTCGCTCGTCTACGCGAAGTTCCTCGGTTCGCCGAATCCCGCCACGCGGCCGCTCGCCGATCGCGACTACGTGCTCGCCACGGCGACCTACCACTTCTGAGCGGCCCGGCCGCTCGTCACCCAGCAAGATGAGGATAGTCATGAAACGCATTCATCTCCCCCTCCTGCGCGCATCGGTGATGGCCGCGTGCGCGGTCGTCGCGACGGCGTCGTTCCCGAAGGTGTCCCCGGATGACCTGAAGGCGCTCGACGGCCCACTGACGCCGATAGGCGCGGTGCGCGCCGCCAGCAAGGACAGCGGCGTGCCCGAATGGTCGGGCAAGTGGCTCGGCACGCCGCCCGACGTGCAGTACAAGCGCGGCGGCCGCTACCCCGATCCGTTCGCGAGCGACAAGCCGGTCGCGACGATCACCGCCGAGAACATGGCGCAATACGCCGAGCACCTGACCGACGGCCAGAAGGCCATGTTCAAGCGCTATCCGGCCACCTTCAAGATCGTCGTCTATCCGAGCCATCGCGATTTCCGCTATACGGATGCCGTCTACAAGGACATCCGCACCTATGCGCCCGACTCGACGATGACGTCCGACGCGAACGGGCTCACCAACGCGCCGCCGCAGGTGCCGTACCCGATCCCGAAGAGCGCCACCGAGCTGCTGTGGAACCAGCGCATGTCGTCGGCGATCGGCACCGAACAGGCCACCTACGACCAGGCGGTCGTCTATTCCGACGGCAACATGGCCTGGGGCAAGGTGCGCTACGACATCTACTCGCCGCGCAACGTCGGCAAGTACGACGTGAAGAGCGACCTGAACAACCGCACCTATGCGCGCGTCGCCACCGACCTGCCGCTGTCCGACCGCGGCTCGCTGATCCTGTCGTTCACCAACTGGGACAAGGCCGGTGCGGACAACGCGTCGCGCACGTGGATGTACAACCCCGGCACGCGGCGCGTGCGGCAGGCGCCTGAATACGGCTACGACCAGCCGATGGGACCGGGCGGCTTCCGCACCGTCGACGACGATCGTCTCTTCAACGGTTCGGGCGACCGCTACGACTGGAAGATCCTCGGCAAGCGCGAGATCTACGTGCCGTACGACAACTACAAGGCGATGGACACGTCGGTCAAGTACAGCGACCTGCTCGGCAAGGGCCACGAGAATCCGTCGTACATCCGCTACGAACTGCATCGCGTGTGGGTGCTGCAGGCGTCGCTGAAGAACGGCTATCGCCATCAGTATGCGAAGCGGGTGCTGTACCTCGACGAGGATTCGTGGATCACGCTGCTCGCCGACAACTATGACGCGCGCGGCCAGCTCTGGCGCACCAACGTTGCCACGACGCTCTACGCGTTCGATGCGAAGACGTTCTATCCGGGCGTCGTGTTCTACCACGACCTCGTCTCGGGCGCGTACATGGCCGACCGCCTGACGAACGAAGGGCCGATGCCGAAGCTCGACAACAGCCCGCAGTTCACCGAGGCGTACTTCTCGCCGGACGGGATCCGCAGCTCGGGCAACTGACGCACCACACCCGCGCCCCACGCGCCGGAGCCCCGCTCCGGCGCACGACGCCGCCCGCGACGGCGGCCTGTTCCATTCAAGATTCGAGGGCCCTTTCATGTCTTCCCGCCTGCATACGACGCTCGGCGACGAGCTGTACGCCGCGTGGCATGCGCGCGCGCCAGTCGCGCCGCTGTCGAGCCGCCCGCGCCGCCTGTCGCTCGACGACGCCTACCGCATCCAGCAGCGCTTCATCGCACGCCGCGTCGAACACGGCGAGGCTGTGGTCGGCAAGAAGATCGGCGTGACGAGCCAGGCCGTGCAGGACATGCTGAACGTGCGCCAGCCCGATTTCGGCATCCTGCTGTCCGGCATGCACTACGCGGCCGGCGAGGCGATTCCTGCCGATTCGCTGATCGCACCGCGCGCCGAAGGCGAGGTCGCGTTCATCCTCGCGCGCGACCTGCGCGGCCCCGGCATCGACCGCACCGACGTGATCGCAGCGACGGCCGCCGTCGCGCCCTGCTTCGAGATCGTCGATTCGCGCATCCGCGACTGGGCGATCCGCATCGAGGACACCGTCGCCGACAACGCGTCGTGCGGCGTGTACGTGCTCGGCGACGCGCGCGTCGATCCGCGCACGCTCGATCTCGCTGCGTGCGAGATGACGATCGACAAGAACGGCGAGCCAGTCGCGCAAGGGCGCGGCGATGCGGCGCTCGGCCACCCCGCCGATGCGGTCGCGTGGCTCGCGAACACGCTCGCCGCGTACGACGTGCCGCTGCTCGCCGGCGAGATCGTGTTGTCCGGCTCGCTGGCGAAACTGATTCCGGTCACGGCCGGCGATGCGCTGTCGATGCACATCTCCGGCATCGGCAGCTGCGACGTCCGCTTTATCTGAATAAAAGGAATCCTGATGAAGAAAATCAAATGCGCACTGATCGGGCCCGGCAACATCGGCACCGACCTTTTGTACAAGCTGCGCCGCTCGCCGGTGCTCGAACCCGTGTGGATGGTCGGCGTCGATCCGGCCTCCGACGGTCTCGCGCGAGCGCGCGAGTTCGGCCTGAAAACGACCGACCAGGGTGTCGACGGGCTGCTGCCGCACGTGGCCGCCGACGACATCCGCATCGCGTTCGATGCGACCTCCGCGTACGTGCACCGCGACAACTCCGACAAGCTCACCGCCCTCGGTGTGAAGATGATCGACCTGACGCCCGCCGCGATCGGGCCGTACTGCGTGCCGCCGGTGAACCTCGATGCGCATCTCGACAGCGCGCAGACGAACGTGAACATGGTGACCTGCGGCGGCCAGGCGACGATCCCGATGGTGTACGCGGTATCGCGCGTGCAGCCGGTTGCTTACGGCGAAATCGTCGCGACGGTTTCGTCGCGCTCGGTCGGCCCCGGCACGCGCAAGAACATCGACGAATTCACGCGCACGACGTCCGGCGCGATCGAGCAGGTCGGCGGCGCACGCAAGGGCAAGGCGATCATCGTGATCAATCCGGCCGAGCCGCCGCTGATCATGCGCGACACGATCCACTGCCTGACCGACGGCCCGCCCGACGTCGACGCGATCACCGCGTCCGTGCATGCGATGGTCAAGGAAGTGCAGCGCTACGTGCCCGGCTACACGCTGAAGAACGGCCCGGTGTTCGACGGCAATCGCGTGTCGGTCTTCATGGAGGTCGAAGGGCTCGGCGATTACCTGCCGAAGTACGCGGGCAACCTCGACATCATGACCGCCGCCGCGGCCGCCACGGCCGAGCGTTTCGCCGAACAGATGCTGGCCGCGACGGCCGCCACCGCTTGAGTTGAGGAGCCACGCGATGTCACTTGCAGGCAAGAAGATCACCGTCCACGACATGTCACTGCGCGACGGGATGCACCCGAAGCGCCACCAGATCACGCTCGACCAGATGCGCAACATCGCGCGCGGGCTCGACGCGGCCGGCGTGCCGCTGATCGAGGTCACGCACGGCGACGGGCTCGGCGGTGCGTCGGTCAACTACGGTTTCCCCGCGCATACCGACGAGGCGTACCTGAGCGCCGTGATTCCCGAGCTGAAGCAGGCAAAGGTGTCGGCACTGCTGCTGCCGGGCATCGGCACCGTCGAGCATCTGCGCATGGCGCACGAACTCGGCGTCGGCACGATCCGCGTCGCGACGCACTGCACCGAGGCCGACGTGTCGGAGCAGCACATCGGCCTCGCGCGTACGCTCGGGCTCGATACCGTCGGCTTTCTGATGATGGCGCATATGTCGTCGCCAGAGCAGCTCGTCGTGCAGGCGAAGCTGATGGAGTCGTACGGCGCGAACTGCATCTACATCACCGATTCGGCCGGCCACATGCTGCCCGACGACGTGACCGCGCGGATCGGCCAGGTGCGCGACGCATTGAAGCCGGAGACCGAACTCGGCTTCCACGGCCATCACAACCTCGCGATGGGCGTCGCGAACTCGGTTGCGGCGGTCGCTGCCGGCGCGAACCGGATCGACGCGGCCGCGGCCGGCCTCGGCGCCGGTGCGGGCAACACGCCGATGGAAGTGTTCGTCGCGGTGTGCGACCGGATGGGGATCGAGACGGGTGTCGACGTGTTCGCGATCTCGGACGTTGCCGAGGATCTCGTGGTGCCGATCATGGACGCACCGATCCGCCTCGATCGTGATGCGCTGACGCTCGGCTATGCGGGCGTTTACTCGTCGTTTCTGCTGTTCGCGAAGCGCGCGGAAGCGAAGTACGGGATTCCCGCGCGCGACATCCTCGTCGAACTGGGCCGGCAACGGCTCGTCGGCGGGCAGGAGGACATGATCGAGGACGCGGCGCTGACGATGGTGCGGGCGCGGGAGGTGGCGGCGTAACGGGGGTCCCTGCCCTGCCCCGTCGCGGCATTTACGCGGGACGGGGCAGTCGGGCCAGCGCCCCGGCGGTCGCCGACTCCGGCGTCCCGTTCGGCGTACGTGCAGTCAATCCGGACGATACGCATCGCCACCGACGGCGGCAAAGAACGAAACCGTACTGGCCATCCTGGCCGCGCGAACGCGCGTTACCTCGAGCCGCGCCAGGTCGTATGCATACTCGTCGCGCAGCACACGAAGCCGATCCGAACCACCGTTCGCGAACTGGCGCCGGGTCATGTCGAGAACGGTCTGTTGCCGTTGCGCGACCGCACTACGGGCCTGCAGCGCGGTTGCATCGCGATCGATTTCGGTCAGCGCATCGGCGACGCTCTGCAACGCGCCCAGCACGACCTTCCGGTAGTCCTCGAACGTGGCATCGTAAGCCGCGACCGCCGCATCCCGCGCCGCACGCAATTCTCCACCGTGAAAAACCGGTGCGCTGAGCTGGGCACCGATATTCCAGATCGTCGTGCCGCCGGCGAACAACTGGCCGAGCACCAGCGGCGACGACCCGATGCTCGCACTCAGTTCGATCCGCGGGTAAAGGTTTGCCGTGGCGACACCGGCCAGCTCGCCCGCAATATGCAGGCTCGACTCCGCTGCGAGGATGTCGGGCCGTCGACGCACGAGTTCCGACGGAACGATCGACGGCAGGTTTTGCGGCAACTGCAAATCGCTCGAACGAAACCGCGGCAGCGACTCGGGCGACGGCACGCCCGCGTAGACCGCGAGTTGAAACCGGATTTGCTGCAGTTCCGCGTGCAATGCCGCCCGTTCCGCTTCGATTCGATCGACGTCGGAATCGCCGTCGATCGTTTCCCGATACGCGACGCTGCCGATTTCATGCCGTTCGCGCAGCATCTGCCGAACCGCTTGCCGATTCCGCAACACGGCGTCGTTCAATTCGATTTCGTCGCGCAGCCGCCCTTCCCGGACCACCGCAGCGATGATGTTGCTGACCAGTGTCAGGCGTACAGCGTCGGCCTGATGCTTTCTCAGCGCGACTTCATACCGTTTCGCTTCGACCCTATGACGCTGCGCGCCGAACAAATCGAAGTCGTATCGGACGTTCACGTTCGTGTTGTACAGCATGAACGGGGACGGGTTCGGAATCATCGGCAGGCCGGCGGCTGCGGTATTCAACTGCTCCCTTTTGGGCGACGCGCCGACGTCCACCTGCGGATAGCGACTGGCGCCGTGTTGTCCCGCAAGATACTTCGTCGCTTCGAGTAGCCGCGACTCCGCGCTCCGTATGGACGGATTGTCCTGCATCGCCTGCTCGACGAGTGCGTCCAGCGCCGGGGAGCCAAAGCGCCGCCACCAGCGCGGATCGTGTTCGCCGTGCACGGTCGCGTCATCGCGATCGGTCGATCCGGCGCTCATTCCCATGAAGGTGGCGGGCAATGCCAGCTCGCTCGCGGATCGCGGGGTAAACGCGGGATGGCTGCACCCCTGCACCGCGAGGATGACAACCGCGATCGGCAGGACCGCAATCGTGCGGCGAGCACGGCGGCCGACAGGTGTTCGTTGTGCCATCGTCGTTCAATCGAGCGTGGTTCGGTAAGCGAGCAGGCCGACCGTCATTGCAACCAGCGCGAAAACGGTCATCGTCGCGGCATCGGGCCATACTTCGTTCCATCCACTCCCCTTCAGGAGGACACCCCGGATGGCCCGGTTGAAATAAGTCAATGGCAATCCGTTGCCTAGCAGCCGCGCCCAGCTCGGCATGCCTGCAAACGGGAACATGAATCCGGAGAGCAGGACGCTCGGCAGGAAATAGAAGAACGTCATCTGCATCGCCTGCAACTGGTTCCGTGCGACCGACGAGATGGCGATGCCGACCATCAGATTCGCGACGATCAGCAACGACGCGAGGCAGTAGACCGTCACCGGATTGCCTTCAAACGGCACGCTGAATACGAATCGTGCCGCCAGCAGGATGATCGTGCACTGCAGAAGGCCGATCAGGACGTACGGCACGATCTTTCCGCAGATCACCTCGATCGAGGTTGCCGGCGACGCGAGGATGTTCTCGATCGTTCCACGTTCACGTTCACGCGTGATGGCGAGACTCGTCATCATGACCATCGTCATCGACAGGATGACGCCCATCAAGCCGGGAATGATGTTGTACTGCGTTATGCCGGCCGGGTTGTAGACCCTGTGCACGCGGGCCGAGAATGCTTGCGATGGCGCGGTTGTCGCCAGGGCTCCCGTCAAATCCTTGTTCAACACGGTCTGCGTCATCGTATTGAACGCGGCGATCGCATTTCCCGTTGCAGCGGGATCGGTCGCATCCGCCTCGACCAGAATTTCCGGATGCTCGTTGCGCACCAGTCGTCGCGAGAAGTCGTACGGCACGCTGACCACGAACTGCACGGTGCCCTTTTGCAGCGCGTCACGAGCCGCCCGTTCGGAAAACTGGCCGCCCTGGATATCGAAATAGCCTGTATTGCGCATGCCGGCGACGAGCGATCGCGAAAATTCGCTTGCGTCGTCGGCGAGCACGATCGCCGGAAGATGCTTAGGATCGCTGTTGATCGCAAAACCGAACAGCGCCAGCTGCACGATCGGCAACACTGCGATCATCCCGAGCGTGACGCGATCGCGGCGGATCTGCAGGAATTCCTTCGTCACCATGCTCCACCAGCGGGAAATCGAGAATCCGGTCATGATCAGCGAGGCTCCCCGGGTGCGTCCTTCATCAAATGCAGGAAAACGTGCTCGATATTCGTCGCGATTCTGTGAAGCTCGACACCATCGCTGCAGACGGCTGCGAGACTCGCCGCGAGCACGACCTCGTCGTGTCCCGATACGTGCAGCGCACGACCGAATGCAATCACCTGCTCGACGCCCGGCCGGCCCTTGAGCCGGTCGTTCAGCCGGACGAGATCGCCTCCTGACACCGACCAGGTATGGAGCGCGTGCCGCCGCACGAGATCACTGACCTCGCCGTGTGCCAGCAGCGTGCCGTACGCGATGTAGGCCAGCTTGTGGCAACGTTCGGCCTCGTCCATATAGTGCGTGCTGACGAGCACCGAAACGCCGCGGGCCGCCAGACGGTGCAGTTCCTCCCAGAACACCCTGCGCACGCCCGGGTCGACACCGGCCGTCGGTTCGTCGAGCAGCAGTAGTTCGGGCGACTGCAACAGCGCAGCGGCAAGCGCCACGCGCTGCTTCCAGCCGCCCGACAACGAGCCGGCGAGCTGGTTCGCGCGCGACTCCAGGCCCATCTCGGCGAGGATCCGCGCGACGCGCTCCTTTCGCGCGTCGATCGCATACAGTCGCGCGACGAAGTCGAGGTTCTCCCGCACCGTCAGGTCTTCCCAGTACGAGAAACGCTGCGTCATGTAGCCGACTCGTCGCTTGATCTCCCGGCATTGCGTCAGGATGTCGAATCCGAGGCAGGTTCCGCTACCGGAATCCGGCGTCAGCAGTCCGCACATCATGCGCAACGAGGTCGTCTTGCCGCTCCCGTTCGGGCCCAGAAAGCCGAATATCTCGCCGCGGCCGACCTGCAGGCTCAAGTTCTTGACGACGTGCCGTGTGCCGAAATGCTTGTTCAGATCGCGCACATCGATCAGCGGCATCACATGATTCATGGCCTCACCTCGATCGGCAGGCCGGGATGCAACCCGCGCGCGGCAACGGTATCGGGCCGCGCCTCGACGAGAAACACCAGCTTCGAACGCGCATCGTTGCTGTAGATGACGGGCGGCGTATATTCGGCGTCCGACGCGATATGGCTGATCGTCGCCGTATAGCCGCGCTCGCAGCCGTCGCACGTGATTCTCACGACACGACCGACGCGTAAATTGGCCAGCGCGGCCTCAGGCACGAAGAAGCGCACCTTCGTATTGCGATCGACCAGAATCTTGACCACCGGGTTGCCGGCGACGACCCACTCGCCCGGCGTGAAGAACGTATCGACGGCGACACCCTTGCCGGGGGCCTCCACCGACAGTTGCCGGTATTGCGTCTGCAGCCGCTCGTATTCGGCCTGCTGTGCGTCGGAGGTCTGTCGTTGCGAATGCAGTTGACCGTCGCGTGCCGGCAAACGCGCCGTCCTCAACTGACTGGCGAGCTCGCTGACCCGTGCTTTGTCCACCCGCGCTGCCGCACGTTCGCGTTCGAGCTGATCGCGCGAGATCGCTTGTATCGCGTAGTCGGTTTCTGCACGGGCGAGCCGTTGCGTTGAAAGGGCAGCGCTCGCCCTGGCCTGTTCGACCTGTGCCTTCACCGTATCGATTTCAGATGACCGCTTGCCCTGCTCCAGGTCGCCGAGTACGTTCAGCGACGATTGCCACTGGTGATACTGGCGCTTGATTGCCTGTTCCAGGTCCGGCGCGCCGATCTCGAAGACGACCGCACCCGCTTCGACACGATCGCCGCGCGCCACGCGCAACGTCTTCAGGTTTCCCGAGTATGGCGCCGACAGATAGGAAAACTGCCCTTCGACATAGCCGTGATACGTTTCAGGCGACTTGGTACAGCCTGCGGCGAAGAAGCACGCGCAAACGAAGCCGTACCCGACCCATCGGGGCATGATCGTGATGCGTTCCATAGTGAAAGAACCGAATGTGGCGCGGTTGTAGGCGATGAACGCTTATGCGGTCGGCAAGCGATGGCCCGACTGGCAGCGACTGCCGATTCGCTGCGTGTAGGCATCGAAAAACTCAGCGGCTGCAGCACGCCGGATTTCCGTCACGTATTGCGTGCAGCAATGGTCTCCATCGGCGAACATCGTCAGCTGGACGCCATCGGTTCGCCCGAGCGCGCTCAGGGTATCGCGCAGCCATGTCTTGTCTGCGACCGACACAAGCGGATCGCGACCGCCATGAACGATGTGGACACGGGCGCGAATCTTTCCGAGCATCGTCACGTCGCGGATGGCGAAGTGGTCGACCGAATCTCGGGCCTCGTCGAGCGACGCAATGCCGAGAATCTGGCAAAACTTGCTTTTCAGGAAGAAAGGTAACTTGTTGAATTCGCGCGCATCCACCGGGCCGCCCAGATCGAGAATCGCGCCGACACGCGGGTCGACTGCTGCAATCTTGTAAGCCCACATGCCGCCCCAGCTGATACCGGCAACGGCATAGCCTTCCGTGTCAATCCCCGGATAGTCGCTCAACGCGTCGACGGCCGCGACGATCGCCTCGTCGAAGTTCGGCGGCCACGTCGCGCCGTCGAGCAGAAAAGTTTCGCCTTGCCCTGGGCCGTCGATGCACAGCACGGCAAAACCCGCTTCGGAAAACAACAGCTCGCTCGCGAGATGCTCTTCCTTGACGTCGTCCATGCCGTGCACGATCACGACTAACGGAATCGGCCCCGACGATAACGTCGGCTCCGGCAAATGCAGATTCGCCCACATCGGTTTGCCTTGCCAGTCGATGCGCATACGAGCGAATCGCGCGCCGAATGCCCGGCGTTCGGCCTCGATATAGAAGTCTCGACAGTGCCGATAGGCCATCGTCTTCGCATCCGAAAGCGGCAGACAGCCCCATTGGACCAGATGGGCGAGGAACGACAACCGCCGGTAGTGCGCAATGGCATCGTCGTCGGACATCCCGGGCAGCATCGCCTCGACCCGTCGAATCTCGGCTTGCAGGAAGTCCATGCCTTTCGTCGGCCAGTCGGAAAGACCGTCCATCGCCGCAAGGAAGCGATCTAGCGTGTTCTGGTCGAACAGCGCGGCCCGCCAGCGATTCCAGAACGGCCGCGTGATGTTCTTCACGCCCACGACGCGCGACAGCGCGAAGACGGCGCGGCTCAGAATGTGATCGGTAAAGGAATAGGTCTCGGTTTCGCTCAGATTACGCATCGTGACTATCCTGTCTAATCTTCACGCCGAGTTCGGCGGCCTCTTGCTCACTCAAGCCGAGCATCGTAGCGCCGAGACGCACGATGGCCGGATCGGGCAAGCCCGAGGCGGCCTGATCCGGGGCGTACCCGAGCCGACGTTCGTTCGCGTCGATGACCTGATACAGATCGAAACCGAATCTCGAACGCATGACGGCCCGGCCCAACTCGTTGATCATGCAATTCGAACTACATGCGCCCGTATTTTTCGGCAGGATCCAGTCATATCGCTCGATATGCGCAATCTGGATCTCCCGCTCGGGCTTGCGCATGAGTTCGTAGTACGGCACGAGCACGGTCGGAAACCCGATGTCGTCGGGATCCGCTTCGAGCGAAGCCGCGTGATCCGGGATCGCTTTGCGGAACGGCTGCACGAACCTGGCGACGAGATCGTTGACCTTCGGCGACGCTTGCGCAGACAACACGCCCGCACCTTCCAGATTCAACCGGTTCTGCCCTTTCTGCGTGCCGATGAAGCAGAGCGGAATGCGATGGCGATTCGCGAAGGCGCTCGCGCTGACCGCGATCAACGAAAAACACGGCCAGCACGCGGAGCCGTACGTCATGGCTCCCTTCTGTAGATCGACATCCGAATTCCCGTCGATCGAAAATCCCGATCGGAACAACGCATCCGTGAGCGCTTTATCCGGACGTTCGATCACAAGCGGAATACCGAGCTTGGCGGTGACGCGCCGCGCACTCTCGAGTGTTTGCGGCGACTGGTAACCGGGATCCAGCATCCACGCGCAAACATTCAACCCTTTCTCCGCCAGTTGAACCAGCATGTAGGTGCTGTCCTTCCCGCCGCTGTAGAGCACCATCGCGGAATACGTCGAACGCGGTTCGCGGGCCGGAATCGAATCGAGCATGGCGGCTGCCGTCCTGAGACTGCCGTCACCGACAATCGGCAAGCGTTTCGCCGCCGAGAGCGCCTTGTGACGCCAGGTTCGTTCGCCGTGGGCGCTGGAAATAATCGCATCGAGCAACCATTCGTGATCGGCATCCCGTTCGTATTCGGGGCGCCGATCGGATTGCATGCGCGAACAGTGTGCGCATAGCGCCGACGCCACGGTCTTGTCGACGTCGGTGCCATTCATCAGCGCGTCGTAATGCAACGGCATCCCGCAGCGGTTGCATCCTCGATAGATCGGAATCGTCTTCACGAACGGCCTCCTCGCTCGCCGGACGATCCGTCCGCATCGCGCAGAAAACGGCGGAAAGCGGCCACATCCAGCACATGCCTTCCGCATTGGAGCGGCGGAATTCCGAACTTCACCTTATCGAACGCGCGCTCGTAGGCCAGCAGTTGTGCCACATCCGCCTCGCCGATATTGCTTGCGAGTTGCGGCAGGCTGGCGCGCAACATCCCCTCGGCCAGGCACGACCATGAGACGACGCTGCCGTTTCCGACATCGTCGGCGAAATCGAACGGAAAGAACGACCGATATGCGGTCGCACCTGCATCGACAAGCCCTGCATCACACGGAAGGATGTCACCACGTGCCTGCACGCGCGCCCACGCTGCGTTGCGATCCCAGCAATAAGGCTGGCTGTCGTCGATCAGGATCGTGCCGGCGCGCACGAGGTCGATCTCGAGGATGGACGGCGTGCTGACCGCACTGACGATTACATTGGCATCGCGATAGCACCGGCTGCCATCCGGCAACGCGTAACGCGTCGGAAGCACCTCAACCGATACCCGCATCGATGAATATGCCATCACTTCGTCTGCAATCGCGCGAACCCTGTCCTGCTGTTGCAGCGTGTCGACGAGGATCAGCTCCGCAGGTCGCGTGGCCCGAGGCGAGTGCGCCAGCAGCCTGGCCACCCCCGCGCCCACGCTGCCAACGCCAAGGATGGCGAGGACCGCATCGCCACCGCTCAATCCCGACTCGGACAGTGCCTTGTCGAACTGCCGGACGATCGAGACCGACGTCACCGCATGGCCGGTCGTCAATTCGATACCGAGCTCCTTCGAACGCGCTTCGATGCGGCGGCCGTAATTCGTCAGCGCCCCGGTCAGCCCGCCCAGGCAGACATGTCGTGCGCCCATCGCGGCCGCCTTGGTCAATCCCTCCTTCTCCATGCGACTGCGACTCGATGCACGCTTTCTCGGATCGATCATGTCTTCCGCGAGAATCGGCAAAAAGAGGATTCCGATGTTGATGCCTTTCGCCTCGATGATCTCGCCGTAGACGGGTTGCAGACAGTCCAGCAGATCAGCGAGTGCGTCGCCATCGAGCATTCCCGCCCACGGAAACATCCGCTCGACATCGGCTCTATCGCGCGGATGAGTCAGCAGAACGACGTCCACGTCGCGCGGCGCACCGCGCCTCAGCCATTTTCTCTGCGCGGAAGGACCAAAATAGACATTCGATGCCGTTGCAGCCCCGGATTCCTTTCTTGCATCCATTGGTGCGCCTCCATCATTAAAATTTGAATGGGCACGAAAAATCCATCCAGAATTAATCCATCAATTCGATCAGACGTGATAAACCGATAATCCGAATACGATTCAACCAGGGAAAAATCCGCAAGACGGAGCGGCTCGCCACCGTCAATTGGGACGTGCGATGCAGGGAAGGGAAACTCCGGACGAAGCAAAAACTTCCTAGATTGGCGATGGATTCTATTTTCGAGGAAGCAATGCGTCAATGCACGAATCGGCGAATTTTATTTTATTTTTTAGATTGAATCGATAATTTTCAATTTGAAACAAAATGAGCACTAGGACACGTACTAAATAGAAACCCTCAGCCGAATGAACTCCATGGCCAGCTTCGAAAACTTGGCGACATGCGGAGCTGGTCATCGCAATTCCGCATTGCCGACAGTGCTCTTATTATGCTGATAGCGATAAAGCGAGCGAATTCATCAATCCGATAGCGGAATGGTTTTCGGGATCGCAACGGCAATCGTTCCGGCCCACTGGTCGTGCCGACGCCTGCTCCGCGACGGCCAATCCGACCGTCCCGATTAAAAAACGTGGAGGCTCGCGCTTTGCCGACGGCTGGCTAGCGTGCGACGGCGCCGCGAACCCGCGGACGGTGCACGCGCTGGGCCGCTCGTGCGGCCGCCGCCGATCGACGAGCAAGCGGGCCGCAAGCGCCGCGCCGTCTTCCTGGGGACGCGATTCCGATTGCCGGCCGCAGGTCTCGGACGAGATGCTGCAGGCCATGTTCAAGCTGAACCCGCCGCGAGGCATCGCTCGTGCTGCATCTGACGCAAGCGTTGTCGCTGCAGAATGCAGCCGAAACGATACCGATCCGCCACAGCCCCGTGCGTTCGCATTTGCGTGCGGCGTTCTCGAAAATGGGTGTGACACGGTAGACCAAACTCATCCAGGCAATCGTGCATTGCGTGGTCCCGTTGCAGTATGGCGTCGCGGCGCTGCACTGCGACCCCGCCATCGATGCGAGTGCGCCGGCGATTGACGGGAGGCCGTCGGCGGCTATTTGCGCGGGTTAGTTGAATCAGGTGAGAAACGGGGGCTCAAGGCCCGTTGTTCCTGCTCCGCGCACCGAGCATACATGCATGCCGATTGCGCGTCGGCTGCCCTTGCCCTGCTGACACCACGCTGGCAGCAGGCGGCGCTTAAGCTCGCATGATCGTCCGCTCAAGAACACCGCCCATGGCTCACACCGGAGAACTTTCCGCGCTCGCCGGCCGCGTCGTCAAGCGGCGCGGCATGACCCTGCTGACCCTCTGCCTCGCCGTCCTCGTCGCGCAGGTCGACACGGCCGTCGTGAATCTCGCGACGCGTGCGATCGGCGACTATTTCCACGCGGGCGTCGGCGCATTGCAATGGGTCGTCGACAGCTACAACCTCACGTACGCGGTGCTGCTGCTGACCGGCGGGCTGCTCGCCGACCTGCACGGCCGGCGCCGCATCTTCATCGCGGGCACGGCCCTCTTCACCGTCGCGTCGCTGCTGTGCGCGCTCGCGCCTTCGGTGCCGGTGCTGATCGCCGCCCGCGCGCTGGCCGGCGTCGGCGCCGCGCTGCTGCTCCCGGCGTCGCTCGCGATCGTGCGGGTGGTGTGGCGCGACCCGGTCGAGCGTGGCCGCGCACTCGGCATCTGGGCCGCCTGCAACGGCGCGGCGATGGCGATCGGCCCGACACTCGGCGGCGTGCTGATCCGGCACTTCGGCTGGCGCAGCATCTTCTTCGTCGTCGTGCCGCTGAGCGTCGCCGCGATGCTGCTTGCCATCCCGGCGGTGCCCGAGTCGTCCGATCCGCGCGGCCGGCACGTCGACGTCGGCGCGCAAGTCACGGGCGCGCTCGCGCTCGGCACGCTGGCGTATGCGGCAATCGTGTTCCGCGATTCGCCGGTCGCATGCGTGCTCGCGGGCTGCGTCGCGATCGCTGCGTTCGCCGCATTCGTGTCGATCGAACGGCGTCACGGCGCGGCCGCGCTCGTGCCGCTCGAACTCTTCCGGATCGGCGCGTTTCGCGGCGCGATCGCCGCGACCTCGGGCATGACGTTCGGGATGTACGGCGTGCTGTTCCTGCTGCCGCTCTACTGGCAAGGCGCCGGCCGCCTCGATTCGACCGGCGCGGGCCTCGCGCTGCTGCCGATGGCGCTCGTGTTCGTCGTCGTGTCGCCGTGGTCGGGGCCGCTGTCCGAGCGCATCGGCTCGCGTGCAACGACGGCCGGCGGGGTCGGACTGATCGCGAGCGGGCTCGGCGCGATCGGCGCGTCGGCCGGTTCGTCGAGCCTGCTCGGCGCCGAACTCGGGCTTGCGATGACGGGGCTCGGCATGGGGATCGCGACGGGGCCGTTGATGACGGTCGCCGTCGGGGCGGTCGACGCCGCGCGTTCGGGCACCGCGAGCGCGCTCGTCAACGTCGCGCGCATGACCGGCGCGACGCTCGGCATCGCGGTACTCGGCACGCTGTTCGCGGCCGCGCACGGCGGTGCAGCCGGCTTGCGTGCGGCGATGTTCGCCGGCGCGGCCGTTCAGTTGGCCGGCGCCGCGGTGTCGGCACTCAGCATGCAGCGTGCGCGGCTGGCGGCATAACGCGTCGCGGCCTCGCTCATGCACCTGTCCATGCCGACATGGCTTCACGCCACCCCGACCGCGCACCGCCCCGGCCGTCAGCGATGCTTCGCGCCGTGCCGCTTGCGCCGATGCGCTTCGCGCGCCTGCAGCAGCGACGGCATCAGTTCCTCGATGTATTGCCGCGCCTGCCCGCGCGTCACGACCTCGCTGAAACGCTGATGGGCCTTGTCATGGCCGACCAGCGCCGCATGCGCTTTCTTCAGGATGTGCAGATACGCGATCAGACTCGTGCCGTCGCGCACGGGCAGCGCATCGCGCGGGTCGAAGGCCGGTGTGGTACTCATGATCCGATCCTTTGCGGGCAGTCGCTGCGGCACGTCGTGGTGACGAGCGCCAGCAGGTCGTTCGCGAGACGGTCGCGGTCGGTCAGCGGCGCCAGGCCGAACAGCCGCTCGAGCGTCGCGGCAACCGACGCATGATCGTACGGCGTATGGTCGACCTGCCCGGCCGCGACCCACGGCGAAATCACGATCGCCGGCACCCGCACGCCGTACAGGTCGAACCCGAAGCCGCTCGCGTTCAGCGTCGCCGCCGCGCCATCGTTCGGCGGCGGTGCGGCGCCCGGCCTGACCGAATCGTAGAAGCCGCCATGCTCGTCGTAGCAGATCACGAGCAGGCTGCTGTTCCACACCGGCGAATTGCGGATCGCGTTGTACACGCGCGCGGCGAGCTGGTCGCCGCCGGCAAGGCCGTCCATCGGGTGTTGCGAGCTGCCGTTCTGGTAGGTGCCGTGCACGATGTCGCCGTAACCGGGCTCGATGAACGTATAGCGCGCCGTATAGCCGGCCGCGAGATCGGCCTCGAAATGCGCGAGATCGTCGACGTCGAAGAAGCTGATGCCCTTCAGCGACGCGACCTGCGGCACGTGGCCGAGCGGATCGCCCGTCTGGTCCTGGTAGATGCGCCAGTTGTCGTCGCCGAGCGCGGCGAAGATCGAACCCTTCGGATACGGAAAGCCGTCGAACGCATCCCACCCGGCCATTTCTTCCTTGGTCGGCGAGTGATCGAGCCCGGCCGACGACGCGCCGTGCAGGAAAAAGCGGTTCGGCCAGGTCGGCCCCGGCATCGACGCATGCCATGCGTCGCACAGCACGAACGCGTTCGCGAGCGCGGACAGCGACGGCGCCTGCGTCGCGATGTCGACGCCCTGCATGATCTTGCCCGCATCGGCCGGCTGCGGCGGCGTGCCTTCATCATGCGAGGTCGCGTAGTTCGACACGAATCCCGTATTGCCGACCGGCGGATACGGCTGCCCTTTCACGAACGGCACGCCCGCACCGCAAAGCTGCTCGAGCACGTCGGTGAATTCGTGGCACGGATCGGTCGGCATCCGGTCGGGCGCACCGCCGCCGAACGGATAGACCGCGCCGCCATACGCGTTGCTGTTGCCCGGCGACGCGGCGACGATGTCGGGGTAGCCCGACAGCGCGAACAGGTGGTCGAAGGAACGGTTCTCGAGCATCAGCACGAACACGTGCTGGATGCGCGCCTGAACCGAAGGAGATGCGGGGGCTGCGTCTGCACTCATGGCGCCTCCTGGCGTCGCGCGACGAAAGTCCTGCTGGCACGGTCGTTGGCCCGCTGAAAGCCACTGAAGGGATTGAAAGCCGTGGCGCGGGCCGCGAATTGCCGACGAGTGTACGACCGCGCCGGCCCGCGCGTAAAGCTGCATGCGAACCGCGTTGCGGCCTGTGCGTTCAGCCGTCGGCCGGCGCGGTTTTCAGCGTGACGACATCGCGCCGCGGCGGCGCACCGAACATCCGCGCGTATTCGCGGCTGAACTGCGACGCGCTTTCGTAGCCGACGCGATACGCGGCCGTTTCCGCGTTCGCCGCTCGCGCAACGCTTAGCGCATTGCGGTGTCGAGCGGGATGGCGGGATGGCGGGATGGCGGGATGGCGGGATGGCGGGATGGCGGGATGGCGGGATGGCGGGATGGCGGGATGATCGTTGACTTTCGTCGATCGCCCCGATACGATCGATGCACTTTCAAGACGCCCTCCCGGTCCGCCGGGAGGGCGTTTCGTTTTGGTTCCTCCAACCAAAAGGAAGCCCCTTGAAATGAACCGTATCGACACCCTCACTTCCCGCCCGAACAGCGGCCTCGGCTACCTCCAGCACGGTACCGGCTCCGAATGCGTGATGGTCATGCACGACTGGCTCGGCGACCATACGAACTACGCGGCGCTGCTGCCGTATCTCGACGAAACGGCGTTCACGTACGTGTTCGTCGACCTGCGCGGCTACGGCGAATCCATCCATCTGACCGGCGCCTGTACCGTCGACGAGATCTCGGCCGACTGCCTGGCGCTCGCGGATCGGCTCGGCTGGCAGCGCTTTCACGTGATCGGCCATTCGATGACCGGCATGGCGACCCAGCGGCTCGCCGCCGACGCGCCGTCGCGCATCAAGAGCGCAATCGCCGTGTGCCCGGTGTCGGCGGCCGGCAATCGCCTGAACGACGACGCGCGCGCATTCTTCGCGCGCACGGCCGTCGACGACGATGCGTTTCGCCGGCTCGTGCGATTCGTGACGGGGGGATTGTCGGCGCGCTGGGCCGACGTGAAGCTGCGGCAGAACCGCGAGCGCGTGGCGCCGGATTGCCGGCTCGCGTATCTCGACATGCTGACCGGCACGGATTTCGTCGACGACATCCGCGGACTCGACACCCGCTTCTTGGTGATCGTCGGCGACAAGGATCCGGGGCTCGACGAAGCGGCGATGCAGGCGACGTTCCTCGCGTGGCATCCGAACGCGCGGCTCGCGACGCTGCCGAATTGCGGGCATTACCCGATGCAGGAATGTCCGCCGTACTTCGCGATGATCGTCGAGGATTTCCTGCGGGACGCGGCCGCCTGAGCGTTGCGCACGCGCGGCGGCCGGTAAAGGTCGTATTGGCCGCCACGGCATGACGATGCCGGCGACGACCGGTGGACGGCACGCGATGGTGTCGTCCACCCGGCTCGTCCGGCCTCGTCGGCCGGACGGGATTCGATCGGCACGCGGCGGCGCGCCGATCGTTACCGCTTAACGGCGCGGCTGGCCGGTTCGCGGCGGACGCGGGGAATTCGCGTCCTTGTGGCGGAAGTTGATACGACCCTTGGTGAGGTCATAGACCGACAGTTCCAGCGTCACGCGGTCGCCCGCAAGAATGCGGATGTGGTTCTTGCGCATGCGGCCCGACGCGTACGCGCCGACCACGACGCCGTTTTCCAGCGTGACACGGTATTTGCTGTCCGGCAGCACTTCGTCGACGATTCCGTCCAGTTCCAGCAGTTCTTCTTTTGCCAAACCAATTCCTCCAGACAAGGTAATTGACCGCGGCCGCGGCGATCTGCCCGGCGCCGTGCCCACAACGGGACGGCGGCCGGCAGGCTGCCGGGGATCGGTTCGTTCAGACGGGCCATGGGCCTGTCTTGCGATCGGAGCCCGGCGCGTTGCGGCGTTCAGGCGGTCGGTGGCGGCGGCGCACGAAGCGCCGCGCAAGTCGGGACCGCGCCTGCTACGGCATGGCGGCGGTCTGCTCAGGTTGAAGCGGTGATGCGCTCGCTAAGCGGCAGGCGCTTTGCGAAGGCGTTGCGTCGCACGCCATTCTGGCATGCGATGAAAGAGGCGTCACGACCGATGCATCGTGAATGTCGCGATGCATCGGTCGTGCGCATCGGAAACGCGCCGGCTGCCGCCAAAGCGGCGCCCTGCGCGCAAATCCATCCGGCAGCGGCCGCCGTGTGGCGGCCGTTGCCGATGCGGCTTACTGCGGCGTGATGTTCGACGCTTGCAGACCCTTCGGGCCGCGCTTCACTTCGAAGCTGACCTTCTGGCCTTCGGCCAGGGTCTTGAAGCCCGTGCCGCGAATTTCCGAGAAATGGGCGAACAGATCGTCGCCGCCGTTGTCAGGGGAGATGAAACCAAAGCCCTTGGTTTCGTTGAACCACTTGACGGTACCGGTATCCACAATTACTTCCTTAATACAAATGACGAATAATTGAACATGCGCCCTCGACGGGCACAGAAAGAATCAAAAGAGGGAGAGACCAACGACCGCCGCACGGAGTGCGGCCAATGATGAGCAATCGAACTTCTTGAACACTTCGGTCATGGACACTACGCGGTAGTGGCCGTTTCGTCAAGTCATTTTGATGCGGCGCACCAGCACACCCGCCGCGTGCGCCTTATGCGGCGGGTGTTACCGGCCGACGGGGCCTGTTTCGATACGCCCCCTTTTTTCGCTCCGCGAGCCGGCTTTTACTGCGGCTCGAACACGTGATGCAGCGCCGGCGGTTCCGCGCCCTCCCGGATCCGCATTTCGAATGCCTTACGCGCGACGCTCGCCGGCCGCACGTCCGCCACGTCCAGATAGAACTGCGAATACCAGTCGCGCATCTGGTACAGCGGGCCATCGCCTTCGCACAGCAGCGGGTTGTCGATCCGCGTCTTGCTGTGCCAGATGTCGACGTCCTCGTAGAACGCGCGCTGCGCTTCCTTCACATACGCGTTCGCGATCTCCATGTTCTGCGCGTCGGACAGCCCGGCCACCTTCTTCACGATCACGCCGTAGCGCAGCTCGAAGCTGTTCATGTCGATCGGCACGTGGCAGTTCAGCAGCACCGAGTGGATCGGCTGCCCGCCGCTCTGCCCCGTCATCTGCGTGATGTGCACGGCCGGCCCGAAATACGTCGACAGCGCGGTCAGCGCGTCGCCGCCGAGCTTCTCGCTGCGGCCGACCATCAACTGCGTCGCCTTGTGGTCCTCGAACAGGTTCGCGAAATAGTCGATCGGCGCGCGGTGGACGGTCGCGAAGTGCGCGACGTCCGAGATGTTGTCGACCAGTTCGCGGCAGTTGGCCTGGATCACCATCCTGTCGACGACCCAGTCCGACCATTCGTCGGAGAAGCAGACGTCGAGGCGCGGAATCGCGACTTCCGGCGGCGGCGCGTTGCCTTCGGGGTCGTTCCACACGAACAGCAGGTTGTTTTCCTCGCAGGTCGGCCATGCGCCGATGCGTGCCTTCGGCGGGATCCGCTTGCAGTATGGGATCGACGCGCACTGCCCTTCGCCGCTCCACGCCCAGCCGTGGAACGGGCACACGAGGTGGTCGCCCTGCACCGTGCCGAGGCTCAGGTCGGCGCCCATGTGCGGGCAGTATGCGTCGACGACGTTGACCTTGCCGGTCGAATCGGCGAACGCGGCGAGCTTGCGGCCGAAGGCGTTCAGCGTGTGCGGCTTGCCGTCCTTGAAGTCGCGGGCGAGCCCGAGGCAGTGCCAGCCACGCGCATAGCGCTGCGCGAGCGGCTGGGCTTCGATCTTGTAAGGGCGTGCGGACATGTGGGTTGACTCCTCTTGTGGAGAGCGCGCGGCGGCCGGCCGCGCGCGGGGGAAATGGGGGCGCCGGTCAGCGCATCGGGTTGCCGGGTTCGAACGCGGGCGACGGCTTCAGCGGCGCCGGGGCCGCCGGCGACGGCTGCTGCTTGTGCAGCACGCGGCGCTCGGCGCGCTCGACGCCGAGCCACGCGGCGAGCGCCGGCAGCAGGAATACCGCGCCGAACAGGTTCACGAGGAACATGAACGCGAGCAGCACGCCCATGTCGACCTGGAACTTCAGCGCGGAGAACGCCCACGTGCCGACGCCGATGAACATCGTGACGGCCGTGAACAGCGCCGCCGTACCGCGCTGGCGCATTGCATCGGCGAACGCGTCGGGCAGCGTCGCGCCGTGGCGGATGTCGTGCTGCAAGCGCTCGTACAGGTAGATCCCGTAGTCGACACCCACGCCCACGCCGAGCGTGATCACCGGCAGCGTCGCGACCTTCAGCCCGATGCCGAGCCGCGCCATCACCGCGTTGCACAGGATCGACACGAGCGTGAGCGGCACGATGATGCACAGCACCGCGCGCCACGAGCGGAACGTGACCGCGCACAGCAGCGCGATCGCGCCGAAGATCGACAGCAGCATCGCGATCTCCGCGTCGCCGACGGCCTCGTTGGTCGCGGCCATCACGCCGACGTTGCCGCCCGCGAGCCGGAACGCGACGTTCGGCGTCGGGTTCTCGGCCGCGAAGCGCTTGATCTCGTCGACGATGTGCGCGATGGTCGTGCCTTCGTGGTTCTGCGTGTAGATCAGCACCTGGATCGCCTTGCAGTTCGCGGTGTTCATCCCGTTGTCGGGATCGAACGCGTTGGAACCCTGCGTGAGCCCGTCGCTGGAGCGCGGCAGCGCGGCCCAGCGCGGATTGCCCTCGTTGAACGCAGCGATGAACACCTTGCCCTGCGACGCCACGCTCGTCACCGACTGCACGCCGGCCACGCCGCGCATGTTCATCTCGAACTTCTCGATCGCGCTCATCACCGGGTAATGCAGGCACGCGTCGTCGAAGCCGGTCGTCTCGACGATCACCGACAGCACGTCCACGCCGATGTTGTACTGGTGCGTGATCGCCGCGTTGTCGACGTTGTAGCGCGAGTTCGTGCGCAGTTCGGGTGCGCCGGTGCCGATGTCGCCGATCTCCAGCTTGCGCGATTCGAGCGTGCCGTACGCGAGCAGCGCGAGCGCCACCGCGAACACGCCGAGTGCGGGCGCCGGCCGCGCGAACACCGCGAAACGCGCCCACTTCCCGCTACCGCCGGCCGCCGCCGTGCGCTGCGCGCGGGCCAGCGTGCCGCGTTCGAGGCGCGTGTACGACAGCAGGATCGGCAGGAACACCTTGTTCGTGACGATCATCAGCAGCACGCCGAGGCACGCGGTGATGCCGAGCTCGCGCACGATGTCGATCCGGATCCGCATGATCACCATGAAGCCGAGCGCGTTGGTCAGCAGCGCGACCGTGCCCGGCACGAACAGCTTGCGGAACGCGTCGCGCGCGGCATCGGCCGACGATGCGCCGCGCACCAGCGCCTGCTTCCACGCATTGGTCATCTGCACCGCGTGCGACACGCCGATCGAGAAGATCAGGAACGGCACGAGGATCGACATCGGATCGATGCCGAGCCCGAGCAGCGGCAGCGCGCCGAGCAGCCACACGACCGGCAGCAGCGCGACGACGAGCGCCAGCACGGTGGTCTTCAACGAACGCGTGTAGGCGAACAGCAGCGCGGCCGTCACGAGGAACGCGAGCGCGAAGAACGCCATCACGCCCGCGATGCCGTTCTCGACGTCGCCGACCAGCTTCGCGAAGCCGATGATGTTCACATCGATGCCCTGCTTCGCGTATTTCGCGCGGATCTCCTCGAGTTGGCGCGCGACCGCGCTGTAGTCGAGCCGCTTGCCGGTGGCCGGATCGGTCTCGCGCAGCTCCGCGCGGATCAGCGCCGATTTCAGGTCGTTGCCGACGAGGCGGCCGATCTGCCCGGAGCGCGCGACGTTGCGGCGCACCTTCGCGAGATCGTCCGGGTTCGCGCTCGAGAACTGGCCCGGCACGACCACGTCGCCGCGAAAGCCGGCCTCGGTCACCTCGGTGTAGTGGACGTTCGGCGTGAACAGCGAGAACACGCGCGAGCGGTTCACGCCGGGGATGAAGAAGACGTCGTCGGTCGCGTGGCGCAGCGCGTCCATGAAGGTCTGGTTGTAGATGTCGCCGTCACCCTTCCAGCGCAGGCTCACGAGGATCGTGTTCGCGCCGGGGAATGCCCCCGCGTAGCGCTCGAACACCTGCATGTACGGATGCTCCATCGGGATCATCTTGTTGAAGCCCGGATCGAGCTTCAGGCGCGTCGCGGACAGGCCGAGCGCGAGCGTCACCGCGACGCACAGCACCAGCAGCAGCCGGCGGCGGCGGACGATGGTGTCGGCGCAGCGCTCGACGAACGCGGCGAGGCGCGACGCAGGAACGGCTTCAGGGGGACGTGACAGGTCGTTCATGGGAATTCTCTTGTCGATGCAGACGATGCGAAATGAACGGAAGCAGGCAGCAGGACCGCCGCGCGTCAGGACGGCCTGGCGGCAAGCAAGCCGGCGAGCGGCGCGACGCCGGCCTCACCGCCGAGCAGCAGCGCGCCGTGGCCCATGTCGAGTACGGCCGCGAGGCTCTGCACGCCGCCGAGCTTGCGCACGTCGAAGGTCAGCCCGCCGTCGCGCGACGCGACGATCGCGCCACCCTGCCCGACCAGCACGAGCTCGCCGTCGGTGAGCTGCGTTGCGCCGAAGTACGACACTGGTACATGGCTGTCGACGTGCGTCCAGGTCGCGCCGCGATCGGTGCTGCGCACGACGTTGCCGCGCATCCCGTAGGCGACCCAGTCGCCGTTCGCGAGCATCAGCGCGCCGAACAGCGAACCGGCGTACGGCGACGGCAGCTTGTCCCAGGTCGCGCCGTTGTCGGTCGAACGCAGCAGCGTGCCGCTCTCGCCCGCGATCAGCAGGCTGCCGTGGCCGTCGCCGACGATCGCGTTCAGGTGGCGGTCGCCGGCCGGGGTCTTCACGGTCTGCCAATCGAGGCCAGCATCGTCCGAGCGCAGCAGCTGGCCGAAGCTGCCGGCCGCGAACAGGGGGCCGTCGGCCGTGCCCCAGATCGACAGCAACGGATCGGAATGCGCGTGATCCATGTACACCTCGCGCCAGTGCGCGCCGGCGTCGTCGCTGCGGACGATCCGGCCGTCGTGGCCGACCGCGATCCCGAGCGTCGGCGTGACGAAGCGCACCTGCGTGAGCGTCGAGCCCTGGTCGGGCGTGACCGACGCCGGTCGCCAGTGCGCGCCCGCGTCATCGCTGAGCAGGATCACGCCGCGCTCGCCGACCGCGACGATGCGCGCGCCGGCCTTCGCCAGCCCGTTGATCTGCAGGCGCTCCGCATGGATCGCGGTGACCGGGAACGCCGGCAGCGGGCGCGGCGAAAACGCGAACAGCGCGGCGCCGAGCACGAGTGCCGACATCGCGAGTCCGGGCAAAGTTCGTTTCATCGCTTGTCTCCTGTGTCTGCGTTCGACGACGGTTCACGCCATGGCGCCCACCGCCGTCGCCTGCAAGTCTCCGGGCCGTCGGTCGTTGCCGCGGCCTCGAATGGTCCTGAATGGAGGGCCGCTCGAGCGGCGCGGCCCGTCCGCGTGCCGCTACGCGCCGACCTCGAACAGCGCGGCGGCACCCATCCCGCCGCCGATGCACATCGTCACGACCGCGTGCCGCACGCCGCGCCGCGCGCCTTCGAGCAGCACGTGCATCGTCATCCGCGCGCCGGACATCCCGAACGGATGGCCAAGCGCGATCGCCCCGCCGTCGACGTTCAGCCGCGCGTCCGGAATGCCGAGCGTGTCGCGGCAGTACAGCGCCTGGCACGCGAACGCCTCGTTCAGCTCCCATAGCCCGACGTCGGCCACGGTCATCCCGAAGCGCGCCAGCAGCTTCGGGATCGCGAACACCGGGCCGATACCCATTTCGTCCGGCTCGCAGCCGGCCACCGCGAGGCCGCGGAACGCGCCGAGCGGCGTCAGGCCGCGGCGCTGGGCCTCGCCACGCGACATCACGACCACGGCCGCCGCGCCGTCCGACAGCTGCGACGCGTTGCCGGCCGTCACGAACTCGCCCTGCTCGACGACCTTGCCGCCGCTCCACGACGGCTTCAGCCCCGCGAGCCGTTCGGCCGTCGTGTCGGCGCGCACGCCTTCGTCGCGCGCGGCGTTCACGTCCTCGTGGCCGGCCGGATTGCCTTCCTTGTCGAACAGCGCGCGCCGCACGTCGAGCGGTGCGATTTCCGCGTCGAAGCGGCCGGCCGCCTGGGCTTGCGCCGTGCGCTGGTGGCTCTGCAACGCGAATTCGTCCTGTGCCGCGCGGGAGATGCCGTAGCGGCGCGACACGATCTCGGCCGTTTCCATCATCGCGATGTACGCAGCCGGCTGATGGTCGAGCACGGCCTGCGAACGCGCGCGATACGCGTTCTTGTGCTTGTTCTGCGTGAGCGAAATCGACTCGATGCCGCCCGCGACGACGATCCGCGCGTCGCCCGCGCCGATGCTGCGCGCGGCGCTCGCGATCGACATCAGCCCCGACGAGCACATGCGGTCGATCGCCATGCCGGGCACCGACGCCGGCAGCCCGGCCGCCGCAGCCGACAGGCGGCCGATGTTGTAGCCCTGCGTGCCCTGCTGCGCGGCGCAGCCGATCACCACGTCGTCGACGTCGGCCGGCGCGACGCCCGCGCGTTCGAGCGCGGTGCGCACCACGTGGCCGCCGAGCGCGGGCGCCTCGGTGTCGTTGAACATGCCGCGAAACGCCTTGCCGATCGGCGTGCGTGCGACGGAAACGATGACTGCGTCTTCCATGTGTGTGGCTCTCTCGAACTAGAAGGTGTAACGGCTGATCGTGTCGGCGACGCAGCCGGGCTTGGCTTCGCCTTCGATCTCGACGGTCACGCGGATCCACGCCTGCACGCCGCCTTCGAGCGGCTCGACGCGCAGCAATTCGCCGACGCCGCGCACGCGCGCGCCGACCTTCACCGGCGCCGGGAAACGGATCTTGTCGCAGCCGTAGTTGACGCCGAGCCGCGCGCCGTCGATCCGCACGATCTGCGGCAGGAAATAATTGACGAGCGACAGCGTCAGGTAGCCGTGCGCGATGCACGCGCCGAACGGGCCGTCCTTCGCGCGCACCGGATCGACGTGCACCCACTGGTGGTCGCCCGTCGCATCCGCGAAGCCGTCGATGCGGATCTGGTCGATCGCGAGCCATGCGCTCGCGCCGAGCGTGTCGCCGACGGCCGCCGCGAGTTGGCCGGGATGCGCGAACACACGGGGCGTCGCGCGCACGGGGTCGAGGGTCGCGCTCATCATGCGTGCTGGCTGCTGACCGACAGCACTTCGCCCGTCATGTACGACGCGTAATCGCTTGCAAGAAACACCATCACGTTCGCGACCTCCCAGACTTCGGCGGCGCGCCCGAAGGCTTCGCGCGACGCCAGTTGATTCAGCAAGTCGGCCGGCGCCGACTTCTTCAGAAAATCGTGCATCGCGATACTCGGCGCGACCGCGTTGATGCGCACGCCGTACGGCGACGCCTCGAGCGCCGCGCAACGCGTGAGCGCCATCACGCCCGCTTTCGCGGCCGCGTAGTGCGCCTGTTCCGCCTGCGCGCGCCAGCCGAGCACCGATGCGTTGTTGACGATCGCGCCGCGGCCGCGGGCCTGCATGTGCGGCAGCATCGCGCGCGTCATCCGGAACGTCCCGGTGAGGCTAATGTCGATCACGCGCGACCATTCGGCATCGTCCATATCGACGATGCGGGTCGACCCGCCGAGCCCCGCGTTGTTGATCAGCACGTCGACGCCGTCGAGCTTGTCCTGCGCTTGCGCGACCAGCGCCTGCACGTCGGCCTCGGCCGCGACGTTGCACAGGCGGCCGTACACCTGTTGCAGCCCCGTTTCGGCACGCAGCGTCTCGACCGCCTGTTCGAGGCGCTTTTCGTGGATGTCGGAGATGAACAGCGCGCGGCAGCCTTCTTCCGCGCAGCGGCGGGCGGCTGCGAAGCCGATGCCGGCGCCGGCGGCAGCCGTGATCAGCACCGATTTGCCGGCGAGCAACTGATGGCCCGGTACGTAGGCCGGTGCCTTCTGGATGGTGGGTTCGGTCATGCTTGTCCTCGCGGTTCCCTGGGCATGCCGAGCCCGCGCTCGGCCATGATGTTGAGCTGGATTTCGTTGGTGCCCGCGTAGATCGTGTCCGCGCGGGAGAACAGGAATACGCGCTGCAGATGAGTGAGTTTTTCGTCGGCCGGATCGATCACGTTCGCGCGGGACCCAAGCGCATCCATCGCGAGTTGGCCGAGGTCGCGATGCCAGTTCGACCAGGAGTACTTGTAGATCAGCGCCTCGCGGCGCAGCGGTGCGGAGCCGCCGTCGACGTCGTCCGCGCCGGACAGCATCCGCAGCGCGTTGTAGCGCATCACGCGCAGCCCGGCCCACGCGCGGCCGATCCGCTGGCGCAGCACCGGGTCGCGGTCGGTGCCCGCTTCGCGCGCGGCGTCGATCACCCATTCGAGCTCGCGGACGAACTGCATCTGCTGGCCGAGCGTCGACATCCCGCGCTCGAAGCCGAGCAGCGTCATCGCGATCCGCCAGCCGTCGCCGGGTGCGCCGACGAGGTCGCGCGCATCCGCGCGCGCACCGTCGAAAAACACTTCGTTGAATTCCGCGCCGCCGTTGAGTTGCTTGATCGGCCGGATCTCGATGCCCGGCTGGTCGAGCGGCATCAGCAGGAACGACAGCCCCTTGTTGCCTTTCGACACGGGGTCGGTGCGCGCCAGCACGAAGATCCAGTCGGAATCGTGCGCGAGCGACGTCCACACCTTCTGGCCGTGGACGCGCCACGTTCCATCCGCGTCCTGCTCGGCGCGCGTGCGCACGTTGGCCAGATCGGAACCCGCGCCCGGCTCTGAATAACCCTGGCACCAGAACTGCGTGCCGGCGAGGATGCCGGGCAGGAAGCGCGCGCGCTGGTCGTCGGTGCCGCATGCGACGAGCGTCGGCCCGAGCAGCCCTTCGCCGATGTGGCCCATCCGCCCGGGGCCGCCCGCGCGTGCGTATTCCTCGTGGAAGATCACCTGCTCGGCGACCGAGAAGCCGCGCCCGCCGGCATCCGTCGGCCAGCCGAGGCCGGTCCAGCCGCCTTGCGCCAGTTCGCGTTCCCACGCCTTGCGCAGTTCGGGCCACGCTTCCTCGTCGCCGGGGCCGCCGCGGTATTTCAGGCACGCGAAGCCGCCGGTCAGGTGCGACTGCACCCAGTCGGCCACTTCGTGCCGCAATTGCTGTTCGCGCGTTTCGCTGTTCATTGGAGGGCTCCTGCGCGTGCGGCGGATGGTCGAGATACCACCGTGGCGGGTGGTGAGAACGCTTCGTCGCGATACGACGCGCCGCCGTCGATCGCGTGGGACGCGATCCATTCGAGCAGTTGCGGCGTGCTGCCGAACTGCGCACCCGACGCCTGTGCGCGCTTGAAATAGAGATGCGGGTCGTATTCCCACGTAAAGCCGACGCCGCCGTGCAACTGGATCGCTTCCTGTGCGCAGAACGCAGCGGCGTCGTTCGCAGCGGCCTTCGCAGCGGCGACATCGGCCCGCAGCGCCTCGCTGGGCACCGCGCTGCCGGCTTCCGCGTCCCACGCATGCGCGGCACCGAGCACCGCCGAACGCGCCGATTCGATCAGCACCATCATCTGTGCGCAACGGTGCTTGACGGCCTGGAACGAAGCGACCGCGCGACCGAACTGCACGCGCTGGCTCGTGTAGTCGAGCGTCAGGTCGAGGCATTGCTGGGCGCCGCCGAGTTGTTCGGCAGCCAGCGCGAGCGCCGCGAACCAGGCAGTGCGTTCCAGCACCTGTGTAGCCGCCGTGCCGCACGCGAGCAGCGCGTCGCGGCTCACACGGGCTTCGTCGAGCACGATCCGTGCGATCGGCCGAGTAGCGTCGAGCGTGTCGAGCGGCGTGACTTTGAGGCCCGACGCCGTTGCGACATCGATCGCGAACAAACCGATCGACTGCCCTTCGTTCGCGATCCGCGCGGGCACCAGCAGCAGGTCGGCGCGCGCGCCGTCGATCGCCTGGGGAATCGTGCCGGTCAGCGCATAGCCGCCGGCCGTTTCTTCCGCGACGACCGGCAGCGGCCATGCGCCCGCCGGCGCATCGAGCGGCAGCGCCAGCGTCGCACTGCATGCGCCTTCGGCAATCTTCGCGAGCCATCCGTTTGCCAGCGACGTGCCAGCGCAGCCCGCGAGCGCGGTCGCCGCGAGGCACGCGGTCGAAAAATACGGCACGCACGCCACGCGCCGGCCGAGCTGCTCCATCAGCACCGTCTGCTCGACCGCGCCGAGCCCCAGCCCGCCGGCCGTCTCGGGCAGCGCGAGCGCGTTCCAGCCGAGCTCGCCCGCGAGCGCGGCCCACAACGCATCGTCACGGCCGGCCGACTGCTCGAGCGCGCGGCGCACGTCCGCGGACGCGCTGCGCTCGACGAGCACGTCGGCCGCCGCGTCGCGGATCATCGCCTGTTCGTCGGTGAGCGCCAGATCCATTGCTCAGCTCCCGTACACGCGCTGCGCGGGCCGTGCCTCGGCCATCAGCCGCGCCACCGCCGGGCCGACCTCGGCCGCCGCCCAGCGCGCGCCGCGATCGACGCTCGGGCCCGTGCGCCAGCCTTCCGCGACCGCGATCATCCCGCCCGCGACCTCGAACACCTGGCCTGTCACGTCGGCCGACAGCGCGCTGCCGAGCCACACGACCAGCGGCGCAACGTTGGCCGGATCGAAATAGTCGAAGCCGCCGTCCTCGGGCTTCTTCATCATGTCGGCGAACACACCTTCGGTCATCGACGTGCGCGCGGCCGGTGCAAGCGCGTTCACGCGCACGCCGTAGCGCTGCAGCTCGGCCGCCTGCATCAGCGTGAGCGCGGCGATCCCGGCCTTCGCCGCGCCGTAGTTCGACTGGCCTATCGAGCCTTGCAGCCCGGCGCCCGAACTCGTGTTGACGATCCGCGCATCGACCGGGTGGCCGGCCTTCGCCGCGTCGCGCCACACGCGCGCCAGCACGTTCGACAGGCAGAAGTGGCCGCGCAGATGCACGCGCATCACGTCGTCCCAGTCGATTTCGGTCATGCTCGTGAACATCTTGTCGCGGCAGATGCCTGCGTTGTTGACGAGCACGTGCACGTCGCCGAATGCATCGCGTGCCGCGTCGACGATCCGCTGCGCGGTGTCGACCTGCGTGATGTCGTCCGCGTTCGCGAGCGCTCGCCCGCCGCGTCGTGCAATCTCGTCGACGACGGCCTGCGCGGCATCGTGCCGGATGTCGTTGACGACGACCGCCGCGCCTTCGGCCGCGAACGCGAGCGCGTATGCGCGCCCGAGCCCGCCGCCCGCGCCGGTGATGATGACGGTGCGTCCGTTACAGATTCCCATGCTCATGCCTCGTGGATCGTGAAAGATGGCGCTCACAGGCGCTCGATGATCGTGACGTTCGCGAGGCCACCGCCTTCGCACATCGTCTGCAGCCCGTAGCGGCCGCCGGTGCGTTCCAGTTCGTGCAGCAGCGTCGTCATCAGCCGCGCGCCGGTCGCGCCGAGCGGATGGCCGAGCGCGATCCCGCCGCCGTTCGGGTTGGTCTTCTCGTGCGGGAAGCGCGTATCGGCGAGCCACGCCTGCGCGACCGATGCGAACGCCTCGTTCATCTCGACGACGTCGATCTGCGACCAGTCGAGGCCGGCCTTCTTGAGCGCAGCCTTCGTCGCGGGAATCGGTGCGGTCAGCATCCACAACGGATCGTCGCCAAGCACGCTCAGGTGATGGATGCGCGCGCGCGGCGTGAGGCCGTAGCGCTTCAACGCATCCTCCGACACGATCAGCAGCGCGGCAGCCGCATCGCAGGTCTGGCTCGCGACGGCCGCCGTCAGCGAGCCGCCCGGCGTCAGCGGCTCGAGCGTCGCCATCTTCTCCAGCGACGTATCGGGACGCGGCGTTTCATCGTGCATCACGCCTTCGAGCGGCACGATTTCCCGCTTGAAATGACCGGCCTCGATCGCCGCGACCGCGCGACGATGGCTTTCGAGCGCATACCGCTCCATCGCGTCGCGCGACAGGTTCCAGTGATCGGCGATCCGCTGCGCGGCGACGAACTGCGACACCAGCGCATCGCCGAAGCGCGCGCGCCAGCCGGTGCTGCCCGAGAACGGATCGGTGAAGCCGAGCGGCGCCGCGCAGGTCATCGCGGACGAGATCGGGATCTGCGTCATCGTCTGCACGCCGCCGGCCACCACCACGTCCTGCACGCCGCTCATCACGGCCTGCGCAGCGAAGTGCACGGCCTGCTGCGACGAGCCGCACTGGCGATCGACCGTCACGCCCGGCACCTTCAGCGGCAACCCGGCCGCGAGCCAGCAGGTGCGCGCGATGTTGCCCGCGAGCGGGCCGATGGTGTCGACGCAGCCGAACACCACGTCGTCGTAGTCGTCGGCCGGAATCGCGTTGCGTTCGACGAGCGACTTCAGCACGAAGCCGCCGAGGTCCGCCGCATGCACGTGTGCGAGCCCGCCCTTGCGGCGGCCGGTCGGCGTGCGCAGCGCGTCGACGATATAGGCTTGTTTCATTAGTTCGATTCCTCGAGGTCGAAGGTCTGCGCGGGGCCGATCGGCAATGCGTCGCCGAAGATCGCGTCGGCCACGCGCGCCTTGTGGAATGCGGCGTCGCCCCAGCTTCCGGAGAGCGCCCAGATGCGCTTCATGAAGATCTGCAGGTCGAGTTCCCACGTGTAGCCGATCGCACCATGCACCTGCATCGAGTGGCGCGCGGCCAGTTGCGCGGCCGACATCGCCGCGAGCTTCGCGTGCGACACGAACACCGCGCGCTGCGGGTGGTCGTCGGCGATCGCCTGTGCCGCACGCGCGACCACCGGCCGCGCGAACTCGTAGCGGATCGCGACGTCGGCCAGCAGATGCTTGAGCGCCTGGTACGAGCCGATCGCCTTGCCGAACTGCTTGCGCTGCGCGCTGTAGTCGATCGCAACGTCGAGCACGCGCTGCGTGAGGCCGAGCAGTTGCGCGGCGACCGCGAACGCGCCGTGGTCGAGCGCGCGATTGAGCAGCGGCGCGGCGTCGTCGGCGCTCGCGATGCGCGTAGCCGCCGACGGTTCCCAGTCGAGCGTGAACAGGCGCCGCGACGGGTCGACACTGTCGACCGCGCGCCATGCGCACTCCGCGGGATCGACGCGGTGCAGCTCGCCGCGGTGCTCGCACAGCAGCGTCTGCGCGACGTGCACGTCGGCCGCATACGGGTTCACCGGATGCACGAGCGCGACGCGCGCACGGCCTTCCGCGATGTCGTTCAGCAGCGCGTCGCGCCAGTCGCTGGCGGGCAGCCGCGCCAGCACGCCGGCCGACACGAGCGCCGTGTCGAGCAGCGGCTCGGGACTGCCGAAGTAGCCGTAGGTCTGCGCGAGCAGCGCCCATTCGACTTCGGTCAGGCCGAGGCCGCCGTGCGCTTCCGGCACCGACACGGCGGTCAGCCCCTGTGACGCGAACAGCGCCCACAGGTCGTCCGAACGCCCGGTCGGCGTAGCCCACAGCTCGCGGATCAGCTCGGGTGTCATCTCGGTCATCAGCAGGCGCTTCACGCTGTCCGCGAGCGCTTCCTGGTCTTCATCGAATACGAAATCCATACGATGTCCGTTCAGTGAGAGAGTCGCCGGCGCGCTTACGCGCGCGGCATGCCGAGCATCCGTTCGGCGACGATGTTGCGCTGGATCTCGTTGGTGCCCGCGTAGATCGGGCCGGCCTGCGCGAACAGGAAGCCGTCGAGCCAGTGGCCGAGCGTCGCGTGCTGCGCGGCCGTCTGCGGAACGACCTCGCCGTGCGCGCCGAGGATGTCGAGCGCCGTCTGGTGCATGCGCAGGTCGAGTTCCGACCAGAACACCTTGTTGGTGCTCGACTCCGCGCCGATGTGGCCGCCCTTCAGCAGCCGGCTCGCGGTCGCGTAGGTCGACAGCGCGTAGGCCTGCGCATCCATCCATGCCTGCACCACGCGCTCGCGCAGCGTCGGATCGCGGTCCGCGCTGTCGCGATGCGCGAGATACAGGTCGCGCAGCGCCTGCGCGGTGCGCTGGAAGCGCGCCGGCGAACGCAGCATCAGCCCGCGCTCGAAGCCGGCCGTCGCCATCGCGACCTGCCAACCCGCGCCTTCGGCCGCGAGACGGTTCTCGACCGGCACGCGCACGTCGTCGAAGAAGATTTCCGCGAAGCCCGTCTGCCCGTTCAGCTGGCGGATCGGCCGCACCGTGATGCCCGGCGCGGACAGCGGCACCATCAGGAACGTGAGCCCGTGGTGGCGCGACGATTCGGGGTCGCTGCGAAACAGGCCGAACAGCCAGTCGGCCCACACCGCGCGGGTCGACCAGATCTTCTGGCCGTTCAGCACGTATTCGTCGCCGATCCGGGCAGCGGTCGTGCGGATCGCGGCCATGTCCGAGCCCGCGTTCGGCTCCGACCAGCCCTGCGCCCACACGTGTTCGCCGGCCGCCATCGCGGGCAGGAAGCGCGCCTTCTGCTCCGCCGTGCCGAAATCCATCAGCGTCGGGCCGAGCAGGAAGATGCCGTTCTGGTTCACGCGCATCGGTGCGTCGGCGCGCCAGTATTCCTCTTCGAAGATCAGCCACTCGATCAGGTCGCAGCCGCGCCCGCCCAGCTCGCGCGGCCACGTGACCATGCTCCAGCGGCCCGAGTGCAGCGTGCGCTCCCATTCGCGGTGCGCGGCAAAGCCCGCTTCCGTGTCGAAGCTCGGCAGCCGCTCGCGCGGCACGTGCGCGGCGAGCCAGTCGCGGATTTCCGTGCGGAACGCCTGCTGTTGCGGCGTATAGGTCAGGTTCATGCGCGTGCCTCCTCGGCGGCGGCCTGCGCGTCGAAGCGCGCGTCGCGCTTCTCGACGAACGCGGCCCGTGCCTCGGTCGAATCGTTCGTCATGTATGCCTGCAGCGTGAAGCCCTGCTCCCAGCGGTACTTGTCCTCGAGATCGCCGTCCTCGACGCCGTTCAGCGCCTCCTTCGCGAGCCGCACCATCGCGGGGCTCTTCTCGGCGATCCTGCGGGCGATCGCGAGCGCCGCGTCGCGCAGCGTGTCGCGCGTCACGACCTGCTCGACCGCGCCGAGCCGATACGCTTCGGCCGCGTCGATCATGTCGCCGGTGAAATACATCATGCGCACCTTCTGCACGCCGAACAGCCGCTGCAGATGCGCGCCGCCGCCCATCGCGCCACGGTCGATCTCGGGCACGCCGAAGCGCGCGCAATCGGCCGCGACGACGATGTCCGCCGCACCGCAGATGCCGATCCCGCCGCCGAGCACGAAGCCGTGTACGGCCGCGATCACCGGTTTCGGGTTGCGGTGCACCGCGCGGAACGTCTCGTAGTTGCCTGCGTTGACTGCGACGATCCGCTCCGGATGCGCGGCCAGTTCCTTGATGTCGACGCCCGCGCAGAAGCCGCGGCCTTCGCCGCGCACGACGATCACGCGCACGTCGTCGTCCTCGCCGAGCGCGTCGAGCGCACGCGAGAGCGCGTGCCAGCCCTGCGCGTCGAGCGCGTTCACGGGCGGATGAGCGATCACGAGTTCGGCGATGCCGTCGGCGCGATCGATCCGGAACGGCGTTGCGCCGGCCGGTTGATTGGATGTAGTCATCTCCAAAGCCTCCCTGTGATGTTTTTTACGCAGCCTGTGCCGCTGCCGCGCCGCGCAATACGGCCAGCGCATCGAGCCGCTCGCCCGCTTCCGCGACGATCCGCGCGATCAACGCATCGCATGATTCGATCGCGCCGATCATCGCGGCCGCCTGGCCGCTCGGCAGCACGCCTTCGTCGGGGCGCCCCTCGACGATCGCGCGCTGGATCAGGAACGGCGCGTTCGCGGCCATCAGCGTCTGGCTCGCCGTGTAGTCCTGCGAACGCAGCGCCTTGATCGCGAGGCCGAGCATGTCGCCCGTGCTCAGCCCGTTCTGCCGCCGCCACGCTTCGGCTGTCTTCAACGCGAACCACGTGCGGCGCAGCGGGCCGAAGCGTTCGAGCTTCAGCAGATACGGGTTGTCGATCATCCGTTGCGGCAGCCCGTCGAGCGCGTCCGACACGCGAATGCGCGCCGGGTCGCCGACCGCGACGTAGCGTTCGAGCGTCTCGCGCGGCACCGGCGATTCGGCGCTCATCAGGAAGCGCGTGCCCATCGCGATGCCGGCCGCGCCGTAAGCCAGCGCGGCAGCCAGCCCGCGCCCGTCGAAGAAGCCGCCGGCCGCGACGACCGGCACCCGCACCGCGTCGAGCACCTTCGGCAGCAGCAGCGTGGTCGGCACCGCGCCCGTGTGGCCGCCGCCTTCCGCGCCCTGCACGGTGACGATGTCCGCGCCGAGCTCGACCGCCTTCGCCGCATGCTTCGGCGCGCCGACGGTCGGCATGCAGACGATTCCGGCGTCCTTGAAGCGGCGGATCGTCTTCGCGTCGGGCCCCCGGCCGTAGCTGACGGCGCGCAGCCGGTGCTTGATCGCCAGCTCGACGACCTGTTGCGCGTTCTTCTGGAACATGTGGAAGTTGATGCCGAACGGCTGGTCGGTCAGCGACTTCACTTTCAGGATCTCGGCCTCGACCTGCTCCGGTTCGAGCGTCGCGCCAGCCAGGAAGCCGAAGCCACCCGCGTTACCGGTGGCCGCGACGAGCTGTGCATCGGCCACCCAGCCCATCGCGGTCTGCACGATCGGGTAACGGCAGCCGAGCAGGTCGCACAAGGGCGTATGCAGCGTCGTGCTCATGCGGCGGCTCCGTTGACGGCGGCCGGTGCCGGTGCCGGCGCCTGCGCGTCGCTGCGGTCCGCGCCGTTCGGCTGGCGCTGCGAGCTGGCCATCTTGCGGGCGTCGTATCCGCCGAGGCGGTCGCCGCTCACCAGCTCGTTGTGCGCATGCGCGAAGTGATGCCACGCGAACGCCGCATCCATCGCCGCGCGCTTGCCCTGCAGTTCCTCGACGTGGTTCAGCGCCTGCTTGGTCAGCGTGAGCCCGAGGCGCGGCATCGTCGCGATCTTCGCGGCAATTGCGTAGGTCGCGTCGCGCAGCCGCTCGCGCGGCACGACGCGGTTGACCATCCCCATCTGGTACGCGCGTTCCGCCGGCATCCGCTCGCCGAGGAACAGGAATTCCTTCGCGATGCGCGGGTTCAGTTCGTAGGCGTGCGCGAAATACTCGACACCCGGAATCCCCATCCGCACGACCGGGTCCGCGAAAAACGCATCCTCCGACGCGACGATCAGGTCGCACACCCATGCGAGCATCAGCCCGCCGGCAATGCATGCGCCCTGCACCATCGCGATGGTCGGCTTCGGCAGTTCGCGCCAGCGCCGGCACATCCCGAGGTACACCTCCTGCTCGCGGGCATAGAGGAATTCGCCGCCTTCCTTGTCGACGTGGTCGTACCACAGCGATGCGCGCTCGAACGACTCGTGGATGTCGCGGCCCGGCGTGCCGATGTCGTGGCCCGCCGAGAAATGCTTGCCGGCGCCCGCGAGCACGATCGCCTTCACCGCGTCGTCGTGCGCGGCGCGCCGGAATGCCGCGTCGAGCGCGTAGGTCATCTTCGAGTTCTGCGCGTTGTGGTACTCGGGGCGGTTCATCGTGATCGTCGCGATGCCGCCTTCGACCGCGTAGTCGACGACACCGTCGCCGAAGGTCACCTGGGTCGCTTCCATGTCTGACCTCATCCCCGGCGCGGCGCCGGATTGTTGCGCACGATCGTCGCGCGCAGGTTGTGCGGATCGAGCGAGCGGACGATGCGCAGATCGTCGGCGTTCGGCGCGGCCGTCGTGCCGAGGTCCGGTGCGGCGACCAGCGGGAAGCCCGTCGCGTCCTGCACCTCGTCGAAGCTCACGCCCGGATGCAGCGAGCGCACGCGGATCGCATGGTCGGGCCCGCCGAAATCCATCACGCACAGGTCGGTGACGATGCTGCGCAGGTCGACGAAGGTCTTCATCCCGGGCAGCCGGCGCGCCGGGTTGTAGCCGACCGTGCACACCATGTCGACTTCGTGTTCGACGAACGTGCGCTTGCCGTGGCCGCTGACGAAGAACGAGTTCGCGTGGTTCGTCGTGTTGCCGGGGAAGCCGCGTGCACCGAGCAGTTGGGTTTTCGGGCGGGCGTAGTCGTCGCCGAGCCACGAGATGTTGGCCTGGCCGAAGCGGTCGATCTGCGTCGGCATCACGAGCGCATGGCGGCGGCCGTGCCACAGGCAGTCGAACACGCGCTCGTAGGTCATCCAGCCGCTTGCCTTCACGCGATAGCCGTCGGGACGCGGCCCTAGCGGCACCGGCTCCTCGACGAGATACGCTTCGCCGTCGGTCAGCATCAGCCCGTTGTTATATGCAAGGCGCGCGAGGCCGGCCGCGAGCCTCGGGCCCGTGCCGATGCCGGTCGCCAGCACTTCGCCGTCATCGCGCCAGAGCCGCGCGGACGCGACGATCATCAGTTCCGCGAGGGAATGGTCGAGAGATTCGCTCACAAGGCGCTCCTTTACAGAATCGGCAACGGCAGCGTCGTCACGTGCGACAGCCCGCCGACGCCTTCGAGGTACTGGCGTTCGTCCTGGCCGACCACGTCGCGCAGGTACGCCGCCGTCTTCGCGTCGTCTTCCGCGCTCGTGCAGTACGCGCGCAGGTGCGGCAGGTCCCAGCCGTAGGCCGGCCCGCACGAGGTCGGGTGCGCGCCGCCCGGCGCGTGCACGACGCCGGTGACGAGCGAGCGCTCGAACGGGTTGCGTTTGGCGGCGTCGAGGTCGTCGCTCGCGAGCGACGCGTCGACCGTTTCCGCCGACACGTAGCAGCGCTGCGCCGCACGGGCCATCCACGCGTCGAAGAACGGATCGGGACCGTCGATGCGTGTGTTGCCCATCCGGTCGGCCGCGTTCACGTGCAGCAGTGCGACGTCGAGTTCGATCGCGGGCATCGCGAGCAGCGTCTCGCCGTCGTCGTACGGCGATTGCACCGTGCGCAATTGCGGTGCGTGATCGAGCAGCGCGGTGCCGAGCCCGGCGCGCGTCGGCAGGAACGGCAGGCGTGCGGCGGCCGCGCGCAGGCCGAGCTGCAGCATGCCTTCGTCGAGTTCGAGCACGTCGACGCGGCCCTGTTCGCGGGCGCGGCGGAAATGCGGTTCGAGCGGAATCACGTCGAGCGACACGAAGCCGAACACCACCTTGCGCACCTTTCCGGCCGCGCAAAGCAGGCCGACATCGGCGCCGCCGTACGCGACGATCGTCAGGTCCTTCAGGTTCGAGCGCGCGATCTCGCGCACCAGCGCCATCGGCTTGCGCCGCGGCCCCCATCCGCCGATGCTGATCGTCATGCCGTCGGCGAGTTGCGCGACCACGTCGCGCGCGGACATCGTCTTGTCGAGAGGTTTCATCGTCATCGTGCTGGCTTACCGGTATCCGATGCTGAAGTCGTGGCCCCACTGGCTCACCTGGGTGGCCTCGAACACCGCGTGCTGCGACCAGTCGACCGTGAGGCCGCCGAAGCCGTATTCGAGATCGAAGCCGCCGGGGGTCTTCATGTAGAACGAGATCATCTGGTCGTTGCAGTGACGGCCGAGCGTCGCGGACAGCTTCACGTCGTGGGCAGCCACGCGATCCAGCGCGCGGCCCACCTCGTCCATCGAGTCGACTTCGGCCATCACGTGCACGCAGCCCGACGGCACGGCCATCTCGAACAGCGCGAGGCTGTGATGGCGCGCGTTGCGGCAATGCATGAAATGGATGCGCTTCTCCGGCTCGGCCGGATCGGGCGTGAACTTCACGCGGTAGATGTCGGACAGCTCGAAGCCGAGCACGCCGCGCACGAACGCGTCGGTCGCGTCGAACTGCGGCGCCGGCAGCACCGCGTGGCCGAGCCCCATGTCGCCGGTGACGAAGCGCGGCACGCCGAGCGGCGACACGAAGCGGCGGAAGTCGCAGCGCGGCCCCCAGTAGAGTTCGTGGCGGTTGCCGGACGGGTCGGTGCACCACGCCATCGCCTGCACGCGGCGCAACGCGGCTTCGTCGCGGGTGGCGCGCACGGGTTCGACACCCGCGCGCTGCAGTGCCGCAAGCGCGGCGTCGAACGCGGCGCCGTCGGGCAGTTCCCAGCCCGACGCGAAATAGCGGTCGGCCTGGCCGGGGACGATCACGTAGCGGAGATCGCGTTCGTCCATCTTCAGGTACAACGCGCCGTCGGACGCGTCGATCGCCTGCATGCCCAGCACGTCCTCCGCATAGCGGCGCCACGCGTCGACGCGGGTCGCTTCGACGACCACATAGCCGAGTGCACGGACATCGATCATGTCGGCCTCCTCCTCGTTCAGAATCCGTTGTTCGTGAAAGGATTCTGGCCGGTCGGGGATGGCGTCACATCGTCTGTTGGGACGAGAGGCAGCGGGGAACGGGAGGTTCGCGAAAGCCCGGCGGGACGACGCGGGCATGCGGGAGGGCCGGGAAAACCCGGACGGGTTGCCGTCGGGTTGTTGCCGGGTTGTGCCGGATTCTTGCGAACCGGAAACGGGATCAGTTCATCGACCGTCTGCCCCGCGCATTCGCAGCGGCAGGAAGGTCATCACGCGCACGCCGGTGCGGCCTTCGATACGCATCCGGCGGTCGACACGGGGAGCCGGGGCGCTATGCCCCGATCCCCGCGCTGCGGTTCACGCCGGCGCGAACCGCACGCGCCGCCACGTATCCGGATCGATGCACACGCCTTCGTTGTCCGGCGTCACTTCGACGAGCCCGTGCATTTCGCCGCGTTCGCGTGGAATGCACACGAGGTCGAACGACCAGATGCCGTCGAACACGTTCTCCGGATTGCCGAGGAAGTTGAGGCGGTTGAACACGGGCGTGATGAAATACCAGACGCGGTAGTCGAGCGCCGCGAAGCGCTCGAGAAACGCCTTCGAGCTGTCACCCGTGTAGTGATTCAAGTATTCCAGATAGACGATCGGACGATGCCGGCGGAGTGTGTCGCCCGCGCCGCGGATCAGGTTCGGCTCGAAACCTTCGACGTCCGCCTTCAGGAAATCGACCCGCGGCAAGTCGAGCGAGTCGAGTGTGCGCAGCGGTACCGGTTCGGTGTCGCGATTCGTGCCGAGCAGCGACGACGCGCCGAAGTTGTTCGGCGAACGCGGATCGAAGACCGGGAACGGCACCGAGCCTTCCGCATCGCCGACCGCGCACTGCAGCGCGCGGACGTTCAACCGCTGGTTCAGCGCGAGATTCGCACAGAGCAACTGGAACGTATGACGCTGCGGCTCGAGCGCGTACACCGCGCCGCGCTCCCCGACCGCCCGGGACAGCATCACCGTGTGCGAGCCGAGATTCGCGCCGGCCTCGACGACCGTGTCGCCTTCGCGGACCATCTGCGCGAAGAGGAACGACTCGGGCTCGGACCACTCGCCGTACAACGACAGGCTGCGCCCCACAAATTCATCATTCGAATTGAACAGCATCGTGCCGTATCGGCATCGTTGTTGTGCGTAAGGCGTCATCGCGTCCCCGTTCGTTTTGATTGGTTTTCCGCGCGATTATACGGGGTAAAAAAAACGGTTCGGACAGGCCGCGCGGCTAGTCGAACGGATTCGGCAACCGCACGCCGGTGTGCGAGAAATCGTCGACGTTGCGCGTGACCACGGTGGTGAGATCGTTGATCAGCGCGGCGGCCGCGATCGGTTTGTCGAGTTCGTGCGTTGGATCGGGCACGCGCAGCCAAGCGCGAAACCCGCAAGGATCCTCTTCAGCGTGGCTCAATACCCCTCGACCTTGAAAGAGAACGTGAGCGCGGTATGCGGCGATCCCGACGTGATCGTCACAGCCTTGTTCGTCGCCGACACCCAAAATGGAACCGCAGCCGTCGTTGGCGTAGCCTGAACGCTGACGACGGCATGCGGAAACCCTGCCGTCCGGTTGCCTTGATAGGTGGGGAATGTGAATGAACCACTCGTCGCGCCCGCCGGGATCGTGATCTGCCCGGCCTGCGTGATCTTTCCCGAATTGTCGACCTGGACATATCCGGGTGGGCTCTTCGTGAAATAGAACTGCCTCATCCCGGCCGGCGCATTGTCCTCACTCCACCAGAGCGTCGACCCGGGATCGACCGTCGGCATCGCTTGCGAGTTCTCGGCGTCGTACCAGACGATATTGTTTCCCACCGCAGGATAGGCGAGCGGCTTGCCGGACGCGTCAACCCCCTGCGAATAAACGCCGCCCTGGTTGCCGTGCTGGCTGCCCCCCGTGCCAACCAGATAGAACGTGTTGTGACGCGTATTGGCATACGGCGACGTATTCGAGCCATTCAGCACGAGCCCTTTTGCTGTTCCATCCTTCGCGTTGTATAGATTGATCACGTCAAACCGTTCGCTGTCGTCGCCATTCAGCACGATACCGGGCGAATTGAAATAAACGGCTTGAATCAGGAAGAAGTGATTCCAGCAGGCATTGTGATCGTAAGCACTGTGCGTGATGAGCGCCGACCCGTCAGTCGGCAGCGTTTGATACCCGGAAATATTGTAGAAAATGTTTCCCGTGACGTCCGAGTTCTCCGTTGCCGCCGGCGAAATGTCCGTCTGCACAAAAGCGGTAGCCCAGTGGGCTGCACGAATGTCGTAAGTCCCGTACCGGGCTGAAATCAGATTGACAGCGATACCGCCACGGGAATTGTTGCCGTCCCAGAAGATCCCCATGACGCTGTTGTCTTCTGTCTTCTGATCGCCGGACGGGGCGATCGTCAGCGCAGTGCCGCCCCGCGGGCCGACCCAGCGATTGATCGTCGTCGCGTTGATCTTCGGCGCATTGTCGTTGTATCCACCCCCTCCAGAACCGATCAGCTTGACGGCCGGACAGTTGATCGTCACGTTGTGGTCCCAGAGATATGTGCCCGGCGGCTCATACACCGTCTTCTGCGACGGCGACGCACACGCGTAGTTGATCGCATTCTGAATCGCCGTCGCGCTCGGTCGTGTGCCGGTCGGGTCCGCACCGAATGCGATCACCGAAATTTTCTGTTCCCGCAGAATCGCCTGCAACGCGCGATCGCTTTCGCCCACCCCACCGAAATTGAACAGTAACGACGGATTCGATGCAGACGCCGCAAGCGATGTGAACTTGCCAGAAGCCGGACGAGCACTCCCGATCGTCGCGCCGTTGATCGCACCGCCCTGGATCGAGGCCGTCCGCAACGCATCGTTAAGCTGCGTTGCAGTCAGAAGCTGCCCAGGCACACCCTGTGCATACGCTGAATCGAACACTGCCGCTGCAACCAGGAGGCCTGCGATGCTGCGAAGCCTCGTGCGGAAAATTTTCATGCTTGTTGCACTCCTTGTTACGAGCCGCTCGGTGCCGCTCAAACGGCACCCTGCATTGCTTGAATGGTTGTTCCCGTGTTCACCTGCTTTATCCCGGCGACCAACCCATCGCGTCCCGACCGACGATGACACCGGATTGCCACACTTTGTTCCGCAACGCATTCACGGAAAACTGACTGTTGCCGTTTTCACCGAGGCCAATCGTCTTCCCTCCGTCGCCGACGTGTCGTTGTCGTTCGACATGAATCAGGCATTCGGGAATGCGATCGGGAGAAGCGCGGAACGAGGTGAAACGCGTTCGAATCGTCCGCCGACATCGACGTGGAAACGGCCGAATTCAAAACCGGGCGGAGCGGCTCGATGCCGATCTTCGAGGCGCTATCGCGTAAGTTCCATGAAGACGTGATGCGAAGGCGCTACTCGGCCACATGTCGGACACGTCGGCCGAAAGCTATGCAGATGCGCGAGGCGTCACGACGATTCAGGTGAAGGTGAGTTCTAGACGAATTCTGAACAGATTCAGAACATGCCCTTGTGCGCCAACGGTTTCCGGCCGAGCGCAGCGGCCGGAATGGCCCGATGTTCAGCCTCCGCACGCCTGCCCATTGGCCGCAGCCTGCTCGCGCGGGCGCTGAACGATATCGTCCACGTTACGCACCAGTAGATTTGCCATGATTCCCTCCATCCAGGCTGATATCAATGATAGTGCCATGACACCCGTTGCAATCACGGCTATCACCACCATTGGCGGAGAGAGGACGGTGGTTGGCGTCGGCGAACGGCAACGGGGCGCATGAATCCTTTCGACATGCGCAGCTCGCCCGACACGTCGAACCGCTGGGTGCAAGGCAAGCCGGATCGGTCCGGCGGGAAAGACGGCCGATCAGCCAGTCGTCCCATCCGTTGAAGGCACGCGCAAACCGCCGCCGCGCGTCGCGCTCGCGACGGTCGTCAACTGCCCACCTTGCCGGCACCCGTTGTCCCGCCCGTATCGGCGCTGCCGGCCATCCCCCGCCCGGCACACGCAACGGGAGCGCAACGGGAGCGCAACCGCTCAGAACCGATACGAAATCCCGATCTGCAAAACCGGATACCACCGATAGCGCGACATCACCTGCCGCAGCGAATCCAGCCCGCTCGAGACCAGAACCTGGCTCTTCGCCGGCCCGGCCGCGGCGGCCAGTTCCGGCGACAGCGTGTACGAACATTTCGGGATCCCGTACGCAACGCCGAGATCGGCGACGAATCCCAGCCCTTTCGACGCCGGCCGATGCCCGTAGCCGATCCCGACGTACGGCATCACGGTCGGATAGCGCGCTTCCGCCACCGCATACATCCCCGGCATTGCCGGATAGCGCTTGCCGCCGAACACATAGGTGCCGTTGGTCGGCACCGATACGCCGCGGATATCGTCGTCGTTGAAGCGCATCCCGAGCGTCGCCCGAAAGCCGCTGCCGCGCCACGGAAAGATGTCCGCGTACAAGCCGCCCTGGCGCAGCTTCAGGTCGTCCTGATAGCGATTGCCCGCCACCGTGAAGTCATGCGAAAGATCGATCGCATTGAAGTCCGCATGCGCCCCCAGGATCGAATTGAAGCTCACGGCCGCGCCGATACCGACGCCCTGCGTGCCGCCCTGCAGGTAGATCTCCTGCGCATGCGCGCTCGCGGCGCACATCACCGCGACCGCTGCCCATTGGTTCACCGTCATTTTCACGGGCGCCTCCCCCGACATGTGCCGGGCGCGCCTCGCCAACGCATGCGGCCTGCGCCGCCCTGCGTGATGCGAACCCCGACACGACACCTTGCAAGCACGCTTGCTGTTCTACGGATCGGGCACGCGTTGCCCCGTGCACATGGCCGATACGACATGCGCGGCAGGTGCGCCACCCCACGCGGCGCCCGCGGCCCGATCCGATTCCCCGATTGTTTCGATGTCGTTGCATGCCGACGATGCGTTCATCGTTGTTGCCCATTTCGTTTGCACCGGCGGCACCGGGTCAACCGCAAAGCGCGTGCCATGCGGCGCAAACCGATGCGGGACAAGCGTCACCGCAAAACACGGAAGGTCGCGCGGGCTGCAACAGGAGGAAATGTTTCAGGCGCGCATCCATATTCGGCGGTCGATGCCGGGACACGCGATCCGCCGCGCCGCGCATCGGTGCCGCAACGCGTGCCGAACGAGGCGGGACGGCCTTCAGCGCATGCGTGTCGTCGTTGTCGTCGAACGCGTGCGGCGCAATGCATTGAAGAATGCGTTGCAAGAATGTGACCTCGCGCCGGTCGCGCGCGAGGCCGATGTGCGATCGCGCGTGGCGATGCAGGGTGAATACCGATGCGTGCGCATCCATCTTGTCCGCGCCGTGCACCGGGGAGATAAGCGAGCCGAAACGATGGGCGGGAACCGGTCGACAGATCGACCCGTGTCGTAAACGATTTCAAGAGCGGGAAAGACAGGTAATGTCGGCGCCGATGAAGCTCGATACGGGAGCGCAATCGCTCGACCACGCATTTCCGCACCCCGCTACACCCCATACCCGGGCCGAGAGCGTGCCCTGGGCAAGTCCATCGAATTGAATGTCACGGCATGACGGTAGAATCGGCCGGCGCATGTCGCAACGGGCCACGCCGGTTGTCCGAATGGCTGAACCCGTCTACAAAAAACCAACGGCGTCGAACCAACGCCGATCCAATCCGAGAGAAACCGAATGAACCAGGACGAAGCGCAAGCGCTATGGCAACACCGCGTGCTCGACTACGCCGAAGAGATCAACCGTTACGTGGCAACCGGGCTCGCCAAAGGCTGGGACGAGGCCGGCGATGCCCCCGAATTCGCGAACAGCGACGACCTGCTGCCTGCCTTGCTGGCATCGCTTCGCGAAGCCAATGCGTCCTCCGAGCGAAAGGACATCCGGGCACAATGGCCGCTCGCGCATGAACCGTTGATGCCGTTGCTGGAGGAAAACGCGCAGAGCATTGCGGCCGTGCTCGCGCTGCGTGACGGTGGCATCCTCGTGCGCCTCGGTGCAACGTACGAACCTGGCAAGGTTCTGCATATCGACGGCGACACGATCACCGACATCCCGGACGTCCTCTTCTTCGGCCGCTGCCCGCGCCGGCGTTTCTTCGCCGTCGCACGCGAGCAAGGCGTCGAGGTGACGGACGGCTGGCAAGGGCCGCGTGTTGCATGGTGCCCCTGGCCGACGGGCCAGGAAGGCGTACCGGAGGGGTTCGACGTCCCGCCGCGCGAAACGCACCCGAAGCCGACCCGGCTCATCCCGTTTCCGGACGGCAAGCGCGTGCTGCTGGTCTCCGCCGACGGCACATACGTTCTGGACGAACAACGCGCGCATTTGCTCCTGCCGACCCAAGAGCAAATGCAGGAGCATTTCGACTGGCTCCGCAAGAACTATCCGGACGACGCGCCCGACGTGTCGCTCGACATGGAGCACGGCGCGCTGTCTTCGGACGGATCGCTCATTGCAGTCGGTGCGCAGGACGGCGAGCATCGGGTATTCGACGCCCGCTTGCAATGCATCGCGACAGTCGGCCCGCACGGCGAGTATCCGCACCATGCCGTGTTCAGCGCCGACGGCAGCGTGCTCGCGCTGAACGCCTGCCACTTTTACAACGGCGCAACGATCGGCGTACAGGTCGACAAGCTTCCCGGGCTGCACTCGGATTTCTACGAGGACGCAGACGGCGTAAAAGTGATCGAGGGCAACGCACGCGTCTACGCGTCTGCCGCGCGTCGCGACGAATTCATCCTCGGCGATGCCGGCGGCTATCTGCGCGCGGTCGACACGGACGGCAACGCCCGTTGGCAACATTTCGTCGGCTCGACGATCTGCGACATGGATCTATCGGACGACGGCCGAACGCTCGTCGTCTCGACCTGTGCGGGCTACGTGTCGATTATCGAACTGGATGCCGGGCGGCAGCAGCCATACCAGATCGGCAACGGCATGCATCTCGAACGCCGGCGCTGGCTGTTCTGGAAAACGGAGCCGGCACCGCTGGCGTGGTGATCGCGACCCTCGGGTTTCCCCGCGTCGACGCTGACACGAAGCGGTCTGTCACTGAAATACGCAAGCCGACATGACGGGCACACGATGCCTGCTCCTCGCTCATGGGGCAGGCATCGCTGCAGCGCCCTATCGGAATCGCGGGCGCGCACTGCCTTGCCCGCAGCACCTCAACCGTCACAGCCCATACCCGCCTGACACATTCAACTGCTGCCCGGTAATGTAATTGGCCCGGTCCGACGCCAGGAACACCGCCGCCCGCCCGACGTCGTGCGCCTTCCCCCAGCGCTTGAGCGCGAGCATCTTCTGCGTTTCGTCGATCCACGCCTGGTCGAACTGTCCCTGTTCGAGCAGCACCGGAAACATCCCGGCCTCGATCACGCCGACCAGGATCGAATTCGCGCGAATGTCGTAACGCCCCTCCTCGCGTGCCAGCCCCTTGACCAGCGCCTCGTTCGCCGCCTTCGGCGCGACCGACAGCCCGTCTCGGTCGGGCCAGCGCAGGTGCCCGGCCGACCCGAGCGTCACGAACGATCCGCCGCCCGACGCGCGGAAGTGCGGCAGCGCGGCTTTCGCCGCCACGAAGAAGCCGATCGTCTCGACGTCGATCGCGCGGCGCCAATCGTCGTGCGTCATGTCGCCGATATGACGCTGGTTCACGAACGGCCCGGCCGCCCAGACGACCGTGTGCACGCGGCCGTGCGCGCCGATTGCAGCCGCGAGCGCCGCGTCGACCTGGGCGGAATCGGTCACGTCCACGCAGTGCGTGGTGGCCGCGACGCCTGCGCCGCGAATGTCGCGCGCGACGCGCTCGGCCACGTCCGCCTTGCTGCGGTAGCCCACCGCGACCGGCACGCCGGCGCGCGCAAACTCGAGCGCAACCCCCTGCCCGATCCCGCCACTGCCGCCGAACACCAGCACCGCGCCCGGCGGAAACCCGTTGTCGTTCATGCGTTCATCCCGTTCGTGTGTCGCGGCGGCGCTCAGGCCGCCGCCTCGATCCCCGTCCGCAGACGGTACTTCAGCACCTTCCCGGCCGCGCTCGTCGGCAGTTGCTCGACGAACGTGAAATGCCGCGGCACCTTGTAGTTCGCCATGTTGCGGCGCGCCCAGTCGTTCAGTTCGCCGGCGTCCGCATGCGCGCCCGGCCGCAGCACGACATACGCGTGCCCGACTTCGCCGAGCCGCGTATCGGGCACGCCGACCAGCGCCACCTGCGCGATCGCCGGGTGCGCGGCGAGCAGCCGCTCGATCTCGGCCGGATAGCAGTTGAAGCCGCCGACGATGAACATGTCCTTGATGCGGTCGGTGATCTTCAGGTTGCCGTTCGCATCGACACAGCCGAGATCGCCCGTATGCAGCCAGCCGTCCGCATCGACGGTCTCGCGCGTTGCGTCCGGCTGGTTGAAGTAACCGCGCATCACGTTGTAGCCGCGCACCCAGATCTCGCCGGTCTCGTCCGGCCCGAGCGGCGCGCCGCCCGGCCCCGCGATGCGCAATTCGACATCCGGCATCGGGCGGCCAGACGTATAGGCGACCGTCTCCGCATCGTCGCCTTGACGGCACAGCGTCGCGAAACCGCACGATTCGGTCAGCCCGTAGCCGGTCAGCACCGTCTCGAAGCCGAGCTCCGCGCGCATCCGCTCGATCAGGCTCGGCGCGATCGCCGCCGCGCCCGTGACCGCGATCCGCAGCGACGACAGGTCGCGCGTCGCGCGATCGGATGCGTCGAGCAGCGCGTAGTACAGCGTCGGCGGGCCGGGCAGCACCGAGATGCGGTCGTCGGCGACGCGCCGCAGCACGTCGGCCGGCTGGAACACGAGGTGCGGCAGCACGGTCGCACCGCTCGCCAGCGCGGCGAGCCAGCCGGCCTTGTAGCCGAACGTATGGAAGAACGGATTGACGATCAGGTAGCGGTCGTCGGGCCGCACGCCGGCGATTGCCGCCCATGCCTGCGCAGCGCGCAGGTTCTGGCCGTGCGCGGTCATCACGCCCTTCGGGCGGCCCGTCGTGCCGGACGTGAACATCAGATCCATCACGGTGTCGGGCGTCACCTGGGCCTCGCGTTCGCGCACCGCGGCCAGCGGCACGTCGGCGCCACGCGCGAGGAACGCGCTCCAGGTTTCGTCGCTCACGCCTGAAGGCGGCTCGCCATCGAACACGACGACGCGCTCGAGCGTCGCGGGCCGGTGCGGCGCGAGCATCGCCGGGTAGGATTCGCCGAGGAAGGTGCCGCAGCAGAACAGCAGCCGTGCACCGCCGTCGTGCAGAATGCCGCCCACCTCCATCCCTTTCATCCGCGTATTGACCGGCACGAGGATCGCGCCGACGGTGTGGATCGCCAGCGCCGCGACGATCCATTGCGGCAGGTTCGGCGCCCACACCGCGATGCGGTCGCCGGCCGCGATGCCGCTCGCGAGCAGCGCGCGGGCCGCGTCGACGCGTGCCGCGTCGAGTTCCGCGTAAGTCAGCCGGCCATGCGCCGATTCGATCGCCGGATGCGCGCCGTGGCGCGCGGCTGCCCGTGCGATCAGCGCGGGCGTGGTCAGGATTTCGTTGTCCATCGTCATAGGCATCAGGTGGCCGTGCGCGCCGCCGGCGCGCCACGGCTCAGTCGGGAAACACCACGCGCAGCGCGTCACTCGCAGGCCGTGCACAACAGGCGAGCGTCCAGCCGGCCGCGATCTCGTCGGCGTCGAGGACGTGGTTGCTGTCGAGCGCCACCTCGCCGCGCTCGATCCGGCACATGCACGCGCCGCATTGCCCCATCCGGCACGAATTCGGCGCCGGCACGCCCGCGCGCAGCATCGCGTCGAGCAGCGTTTCGCCGGGCGCGCTGTCGAACGCGAACGCGTCGCCGTCGAGCACCGTCTCGATCGCCGCGCCGTCGCCGGACGCTGCGGCCCCCGCTGCGCTCGACGTAGCCGTATCAGCAGCCTGTGCCGGCGCATCGGGCAGCGACGCAAAACGCTCCACATGCACGCGCGAACGCGGCAATCCAAGGCCGAGCATCGCGGCCAGCGCATTCTCCATGAACAGCGCCGGCCCGCAGATGAAGGTCTCCTGCTGGCTGAACGGCCGCGCGAGTTCCTCGAGATGGCGCTGCTGCGGGATGCCCTGCACGCTGTCGAGCCAGTGGATCACGCGCATGCGGCCCGGGTGGCGCTGCGCGAGCTGCTGCAGTTCGTCGCGAAAAATCACCGAGCGTTCGTCGCGGTTCGCATAGATCAGCGTCAGCATCCCGCGTCCGTGCACGAGCGCCGATTTCAGGATCGACAGCACCGGCGTGATGCCGCTGCCGCCCGCGAACAGCAGCAGGTCGCCATCGAGCGTGCGCGGCGTGAACACGCCGGCCGGCGGCAGCACGTCGAGCGCGTCGCCTGCCTTCACACGGTCGCACAGCCAGTTCGATGCGCGGCCGTCGCGCACGCGCTTGACGGTGATCTTCGGCGCGGCGTCGATGCCGGGCGCGCTCGACAGCGAGTAGCAGCGCGCGACGGTCGCATCCGCACAGGGCACGTTCAGCGTCAGGAACTGACCGGGCCGGTATGCGAATGCATCACGCAACGCGGCCGGCACGTCGAACACGAACGAGCACGCGTCGTCGCTTTCGGCAATCACGTCGGCCACGGTCAGCCGATGGAAGCGCGAATCGCTCATGGCCGGCTCCTCACGTCACGCGGCCGCACGGGCCAGCGGCGCGCCGGGCGTCGTGTACGCACCGTCGAGGTAGACGAGCGGATCGACGTCGCCGCTCATCAGCACCTCGCGAATGCGGCCGATGAACACCGTATGCGTGCCGTATTCGAACCGGCCGTCCTGCTCGCACACGAGGTTCGCCTGCGCGTCGCGCAGATACGGCACGCCGTGCGCCGACGTGTGCCAGTCGCCGGTCGTGAAGCGCGCCTCGCCCTTCAGGCGGCCGCTGCAGTCGATCGCGATGCCTTCGTGGGCCGCCGACAACACGTTCACGCAGAACCCGGCGCCCGCGTCGAGCGGCGGATACAGCGACGCGCTGCGGTTGATGCAGATCAGCAGCGAAGGCGGATCGGTCGACAGCGAATCGACCGCCGTCGCGGACATCGAATAGCGCCGGCCGTCGTGCGCGCTGCTGATGACCGTGACGGAGCGCGCGAGGCGACGCATCGCGAGCAGCATGTCGGTACGCAGCGGATGGGTGGTGAGATCGCTCATGATCGGACTCCGTCAAGTTCAGTCGTGGATGGCCGGGCGGGCTGGCCGCCGGCGTCGGCTGCGCGAGCAGCCAGGTGGTCGGCGGCGAGATACCCGAAGGTCATCGCCGGACCGAGCGTCGAGCCCGCGCCGGGGTAGCTCGCGCCCATCATCGATGCGCTGGTGTTGCCGATCGCATAGAGGCCATCGATCGGCTCACCGTCGGCGCGCAGCACGCGGGCGTGCTCGTCGGTGACGAGCCCGCCCTTCGTGCCGATGTCGCCCGCGTCGATCCGCACCGCGTAGAACGGCGCCTGGTCGACCGGCCCGAGGCACGGGTTCGGCTGGTTCTGCGGGTCGCCGTAGTACGTGTCGAACAGGTTGTCGCCCTTGCCGAACGCTTCGTCGATCCCGGTGACCGCATAGCGCGCCATGTCGCGCAGCGTGTCGTGCAGGCCGGCCGCGTCGACGCCGATGCGCGCGGCGAGCGCGTCGATCGTGTCGGCTTTCACGAGCACGTCGCGAAACGCGGCGGGAATCTTCGTATCGGGCATCATCGATGCCGGCATGATCGGCCCGCACGGATACTTGCGGCGAAACCGTGCGTCGAACACCATCCACGCCGGCACGCTCGCACCGGTATGTGCGTGGTCGCGATACATCGCCGGCACGAATTCGGAATACGGCGCGGCTTCGTTGACGAAGCGCTTGCCGAGGCGGTTCACGATCACGCAACCCGGCAGGTTGCGTTCGACGAACAGCGCGCGCTGCTTCTCCTCGCCCGCGACGCCGACCGTCGGCGCGCCCCATACGTGCGCCATCAGCGCCAGCGCGCCGCCGAGCCGGTGGCCTTCGGCGATCGCGTCGCCGGTATTGGCCGGCGGCGTCGCACTCCACCGCGCCTGCGTCGGCTGCGGCAGGTAGCGCTCGCGCATCGGCTGGTTGCGCTCGAAACCGCCCGCGCCGAGGATCACGCCGCGTCGCGCGGTAATCGTCACGGGCTGTCCGAAGCGCTGCGCGCGCACGCCCGTCACGCGGCCGCCCACGTCGAGCAGGTCGCGCATCGGCGTGTCGAGCCAAATGGGCACGTTGCGGTCGAGCAGCGCGCGGCGCAGCCCGCCGATCAGCGCATTGCCGAGCGTCAGGCGCCGGTCGCGCCGCGTGCGGCGGCGCATCCCGATATCGAGCCAGTAGCGGCCGAACTGCGCGATCGCGAGCTTCATGAAGCCGGGCCCGCGCGAGAACAGCGTGTGCGCTTCCTTCGACGTCACCGCGACGCGCCCGCCGATCAGCGTGCCCGGCGACGGCGGCCGCAGCCGGTCGAACTCGTCGCCGAGCAGCCCGCCGTCGAACGGCAGCGGATCGAGCGCGCGGTAGCCCGGCATCGCGCCCGGCACCTTCTGGAAATAGTCCGCGTACTTCGGCAGCGACTGGTAACGTACCGGCGTCTTCGATTCCAGGTAGCGCAGCATCTCCGGCGCGCGGTCGAGATACGCGTCGATTTTCTCGGGCGTCGATTCGCCGGCCACGCACGCTTCGATGTAGCCGCGCGCGGCCTCGCGCGAATCGGTCGCGCCCAGCTCGGCGATAAGGTGGTTGCACGGCACCCAGATGCCGCCGCCCGACACGGCCGACGTGCCGCCGTACAGCGCCGTCTTCTCGATCACGACGACGGACAGGCCGCGATCGGCCGCGCGGCACGCGGCGAGCAGCGCGCCCGCGCCCGAGCCGACCACCACCACGTCGAACACGTATTGCTGTGCTTGCGGGTCGTTCATCGCGGCCTCGTCAGATGAAGAAGTCGGTGTTCTCGCGGCCGAGCATCACGGCGCCGAGATTCTGGCCGAAGCGGTCCACGTTGTTCGCGTAGTGCGCGCGGGCCGCGTGCAGGTCGAGGAAGCGGCGCACCAGCGGATTGCGGTGATAGATGCCGTTGCCGCCCGCGTAGCGCAGCAGCGCGTTCGCGGCCTGCGCGCAGCGCTCGGCGACCTGGGCCGACTGGTAGCGGAAATGCACGCGGCGCTCGATCGACACGGCCGGCCCGCCCGTGACCGACGCCATCAGCTCCGCGAAATTGCGCTTGAGCAGCACCTGCATCTCGTCGATCGCGACGGCCGCGTTCGCACATGCGCCCTGCGCGCCCGGATCGTCGGTCGTCTTCGCGCCGCTGTTGGCCGACACGCGCGTCGCCGCATAGCCGGTGAAATCGTCTAGCGCGCCCTGCAGCGCGCCGATGCACGACGTGCACACCGCGCGCACGAAGATCTGCGCGAACGGCAGCTTGAACAGCGGCGCATCGTTGACGGCCAGGCCGGGGCTCGTCCCCTTCATTCCGTCGATCGCCTTGTGCGTGCGGTACGCGGGCACGAACACGTCGTCGACGACGATGTCGTGGCTGCCCGTCGCGCGCAGGCCGAGCACGTCCCAGTCCTGCTGGATCCGGTAGTCGGCTTCCGGCAGCAGGAAGGTGCGGTATTCGGGCGGCTGGCCGGCTTCGGCCGGTGGCACCAGCGCGCCGAGGAACACCCATTCGCACAGCTCGCTGCCGCTCGAGAACTTCCAGTGGCCGGACAGGCGAAAGCCGCCGTCGACCGGCGTCACGCGGCCGACCGGCATGTAGGTCGACGCGATCAGCGTCGCCGGATCGTTGCCCCACACGTCCTGCTGCGCGCGCGCGTCGAACAGCGCGAGCTGCCAGTTGTGCACGCCGACGACGCCGTACACCCACGCGGTCGACATGCAACCGCGCGCCAGTGCCATCTGGATGTCGAAGAAGGTCTGCGGATCGAGCTCGTAGCCGCCGTAGCGTTTCGGCTGCAGCACCTTGAAGAAGCCGGCGGCCTGCATGTCGGCGATCGTCTCGGCCGGGATGCGGCCCTGCGCTTCCGCCTGAGCGGCGCGGCCGGCGAGCGTCGGCGCCAGCGCCTCGGCGCGGGCGATCAGCGTGGCGGCCAGTGCGTTCGAATCGTTGTCGCGATGCACGAATGTCTCCTGTGAAGCGGGTGATGCGCCGCGGCGCCTGCCCCGCTCTCGTTCAAAGTTGTTCGGCGCGGCCTGGCCGCGGGCGATGCTCGCCATCGTCGATGGTCGGCTTCGCGCCGCCGCGCCGCATCGTCCGACCGGACGACGGGCGCGGCCCGGTGCATCACGCGCAGGCGCGCTCCTTCTCGCGGTTGAAGAACGGGATCACGTGCTCGCCGATGTTGCGGATCGTCTCCATCTGCGCGTCGTGCGGCACCGTGCCCATCTGGCACAGGAACAGCACTTCGTCGACGCCGGCTTCCTGCAGGCGGCCGACATAGCCGATGCAGTCGTCCACCGTGCCGTACGCATGGTTCGGGTTCATCATCGCAAGCGCCGGGTCGGCGAAGTTCACGACGACTTCCTCCGACGCGAAGCGCGAGCGGATCACCATCTCGCCGGTGTCGGCCTGCACGAGATCGTCGCCCCACTTCGCCGGGTCCGGACGCTCGCCGCCCGTGTACCAGTACGCGAGCGATTCCATGAAATAGCGCTGGCCGCGGATGCCGATCTTGCGGGCGGCCTGGCCGTCTGCCATCACGACCGTCGGGCACAGCGCCGCGAGGTGCTGGGTCGGGCGGAAGCCGACCTGGTCTTCCGGCTTGCGGTTCGCCCACGCTTCGCGGTACACGGCGTTCTTCTTCGCGACTTCGTCGGGGCCGCCGAAGCCGAGCACCAGCGCGCCCATCCCGCGCTGGCCGGCGCGCAGCAGCGCGTCGGTGTTGGTGCACGCGAGGTACATCGGCGGGTGCGGATCCTGGAACGGCTTCGGGTGGATCGGGCGCTTCGGAATCTTGATGTACTTGCCGTCATGCTCGATCTCGTCCTGCACGAACATCTTCGGCACGAGGTACATCGATTCGTCGATCATCGGCTGCAGTTCGTTGAGGTCGTAGCCGAACGCGCCGGCCTCCTGCTGGCTGCCGCCCTTGCCGACGCCGAAGTGCACGCGGCCGCCGGACAGGATGTCGAGCAGCGCGACGCGCTCGGCGACCTTGATCGGGTGGTTCATCGCCGGCGGCAGGCACACGACGCCGTGGCCGAGGCCGATGCGCGTCGTGCGGCCGGCCAGGTACGCAAGGAAGGTTTCCGGCGCACTCATGTGCGCATAGTTGGTCAGCGACGTGTGCTCCACGCACCAGATCGTGTCGAAGCCGACCTGCTCGGCGAGCAGCGCCTGTTCGACCGTCTCCTTGAATACCCGGTGGTCGCCCTCGCGCGATGCGTCGGTGGTCTGGGCTTCGTAGATGAGGGAAAACTTCATTGCGTGCGTCTCCATGGTTGTTGGACGAGTCGGGGTCGTGCAGCCCGCCCGCACGATACGGACGAAGCGCGACGGTCCGCGAATGGGAGTGTCGGCGCGCGGACGGGCGCGGGCATCGTCTGTTCGGAGTACCGGTACGCCTGCGGGGACAGAGGGGTTTCACCGTCATCCGATCGGACTGCGTGACGCGGCGAACCGCGCGCTAGCATCGAACGGCGGCGCCTTGCATGCGCCGGCCAACGACAAGGGAGAGAGGGAATGAAGGTATCCATGCTGCTGTATCCGGTCGCCGACATCGACACGGCGCTGCCGCTGTTCATCGACGGCCTGGGCCTGAACGTGAAGTTCCGCGACGGCGACCGCTATTGCGCACTCGACGGCGGTCCGCTGACGATCGCGCTGGTCGCGGGCGACGAGCAGATCGTCGAGCGCCCGGCGCTGACGCTGCGCGTCGACGAGGACGACGATCTCTATGCGGCGATGGCGCGGGTCGTGAAGGCCGGCGCATCGGTGCGCGTGCCCGTGCAGGCCGGGCCGCACGAATACCGCGCGGTGCTGGAGGACAAGAACGGCGCGCTGCTGGTGATTTCGCAGAAACGGGCCGCCTGATGCACATGGCCGCACATGGCCGCACGCGGCCCGGCGGGCTTCGCGGTCGCCGGCGCGTGGCGCCGCGCGCCGGATCGTCGGCCCGTCGGCCGCGTCAGGCGGCCGGGCCGGGCGCGCGCAGGTCGCTCGCTTCCAGCAATTCGAGCAGCGTGCGCGCCGGCTGGCTGAGCCGCTTCGCGGCCAGCGCGATGAATTCGATGTCGGGCAGCACGGGCAGCGCGTCGCCGTTGACCAGCGGCGCAAGCCCGCGCGTCGACAAATAGTGCGACGTCGCGGTCAGGCCGAGCCCCGCGCGCGCGGCCGCGATGCAGCCCGGCTGGCTGCTGCTCGAACACACGACTTCCCAGCCGATCCCCTTCTCCGCGAGCGCGTTCAGGACGATCCCGCGCGTCACGCTCGGCTCGGCGACCAGCACGAGCGGCAGCGGCCGCTCCGGATCGACGACCGTGCCGGGCCGCGCGACCCATTCGAGCCGCGCGCGCAAGAGCGGCGTGCCGCGCCGCTCGCCGAGCCGCCGCTTGCCGATCATCAGGTCGAGCGCGCCCGCGTCCAGCCCTTCGTAGAGCCGGCTCGTCATGCCGGTGGTGATCTCCAGCGCGACGTCCGGGTGCGCGGCGCGAAACCCGGCGAGCACGTCCGGCAACGCGACGAGCGCGAGATCGTCCGGCGCGCCGAGCCGCACCAGCCCTTGCAGCCTCGGCTTGCGGAATTGCGATTCCGCGCGGTTCAACGCCTGCAGGATCACGTTCGCATGCACGAGCAGCGCCTCGCCGTCGGCCGTCATCGCGATCGAATGCGTGTCGCGCACGAACAGCCGCCGGCCGACGCTCTCTTCGAGACGACGGATGTGTTCGCTGACGCTCGACTGATTGAGCCCGAGCTGCCGGCCCGCTTCGGTGAAGCTGCGGCAGTTCGTGACGGTCGCGAACGTCTTGAGCCAGACGGGATTGAGCATCCCGCATTGTCATCGGCATCACCGATGACAGTCAACGTCGTCAGGCGGCTTCCCGATGACCATCGGAATCGGTACCATCGAGCGCTTGAAGACCGGCAGGCGCCGTGCGACCGCGTCAAGGCGCCGCCCGCGCCGGCCTTTGCACCACCGATTTCGCCATGTCCCGAGAACCCACACACACCGCGCTGCTCTGGATCGTCGCCGCTGCATTCTTCATGCAGTCGCTCGACACGACGATCGTCAACACCGCCCTGCCTTCAATCGCACAAAGCCTGCACGCGTCGCCGCTCGCGATGCAGCCCGTCGTGGTCGTCTATACGCTGACGATGGCGATGCTCACGCCCGCGTCCGGCTGGCTGGCCGACCGGTTCGGCACGCGCCGCGTGTTCTCGCTCGCGATTCTCGTGTTCGTGCTCGCGTCGATCGGCTGCGCGGCATCGCATACGCTCGGCCAACTCGTCGCCGCACGCGCGCTGCAAGGCATCGGCGGGTCGATGCTGCTGCCGATCGGGCGGCTCGCCGTGCTGCGCCGCGTGCCGGGCGAGCAGTACGTGTCGGCGCTCGCGTTCGTGTCGGTCGCCGCGCAGCTCGGGCCGATCGCCGGGCCGACGCTCGGCGGCTGGCTCACGCAGGCGATCTCGTGGCACTGGGTGTTCATCGTCAACGTGCCGGTCGGCGTGGTCGGCTTCCTCGCGGTGCAGCGCTATCTGCCGCACGACCAGCTGACGCAGCCGCCGCCGTTCGACTTCGTCGGCTGCGCGCTGCTGTCCGTTGCGATGATCGCGCTGTCGCTTGCGATCGATCCGCCGATGCCCGCGCAGCGCGCGGCGTGGTCGGCCGGGCTGGCCATCGTCGGCCTGGCGAGCGCGCTTGCCTACCTGCCGCACGCGCGGCGCCGCGCGCAGCCGCTGTTCCGGCTCGGGCTGTTCCGCGAGCCGAACTTCGGCTCGGGGCTGCTCGGCAACCTGCTGTGCCGGATCGGCACGAGCTCGGTGCCGTTCATGCTGCCGCTGCTGATGCAGGTGCAGCTCGGCTATACGCCGCTGCAGTCGGGGCTGATGCTGCTGCCGGCCGCGATCGCGGGCGTCATCGCGAAACGCTGGATCGCGCCGCTCGTGAAGCGCTTCGGCTACGCGGCATTTCTGGTCGTGAATACGGGAATCGTCGGGTGTGCGATCGCGGGGTTCGCGCTGGTGTCGACACGACCCGCGCCGGTGCTGGAAGGCGTGCTGCTGATCGTGTTCGGCGCCGCGAACTCGATGCAGTTCGCGGCGATGAACGGCGTGACGCTCAAGGGGCTGTCGCATGCCGACGCCGGCAGCGGCAACAGCCTGTTCACGATGATGCAGATGCTGGCGATGGGGCTCGGCGTGTCGATCGGCGGCGGCCTCGTCAACGTGTTTGCCGCCTATCGGGGCTCGATGGCGCACGGGTTCATGCTGTCGTTCGCCTGCATGGGTTTGGTGACGCTGCTGTCGTCCGTCGTGTTCCGGCGGATCGATACGGCCGCGCCGCCGGCCAGTGCGGCGGCGCGGCCGTCCGCGTGAGCGTGGCCGTCAGTTCGCCGGACGGCGCTCGACGACGCGCTTGAGCACCCAGCGGATCGACGAGCCGTCGGCCGGCGGCTGCGCGACGCGGTATTCGTCGATTTCAAGCGTGTACAGGTAACCGGGCTGGTACGCGAAGCCTTCGATGCCGGCGTACCACAGACTCCACGGCTCGCTCGGGCTGCTACGCACCTGCAGGCACTCCATCGGCGCGACGCCGGTGCAGCGCGCGGATTGCGGCGCGACATAGACGGTCCTGGTCACCGGCTTGGCATCGGCCGGGCGCGCCGCGTTCGGCGACGTGGCGACTGCGTCGGTCTGGCATCCGACGAGGAGCGTGCTGCCGGCAATGACGGCCGCGCCGAGCAGCGTTCTGGATGGGCGAATCATCGGATGGTCCTCAGGAAGCGTTGGAGGGCCGTTTAGACGGCCAGTGCAACGAGAAAGTTCACAGATAGCTTACAGTCATCGATCTGCCCCTCGTTCACCGGATGTCGCTTGCGAGGCGTCACGTTACGGTGGGCCGGTTCGGCCGCAGTCATCGCCGCCAGCGGGCCGCGCATGCAGCGATTCTTTCGCCGATCGGCGTCACGCGACAGGCGATGCTCGTCGGGACGTTGCCGAATGGCATGCCGTCGGCTGACCGAAGTGATCGTCGCCGGCCGGTTCGCCGCGTGGCAATCGTGTACCATCGGCGCTTCCCGATATGCCTGATCGCGCTGCGTTCGTCCGCCCGGCTCCCAGCGTACGATCCGCGCAGCGCACCCCGCTTCGCATGACCTCACCCGTTCCGTCCGACACCGCGCTGCGCCCGCTGCCGATCGATGCGCTGACCGTGCCGGCCGCGCTCGACGGACGCACGGGCGCCAACCGCTCGAACAGCGCACATCCGCAGATTGCCGCGACCAACGATCTCGACGCGGTGCGCGCATGGCTCGCACGCTTCGTCGATACGCCGACCACGTTCCAGAACTATCGCAAGGAAGCCGAACGCCTGCTGCTGTGGGCCGTGATCGCGTGCGGCAAGCCGCTGTCGTCGCTCACGCACGAAGATCTGATCGTGTACCGGCAGTTCCTGCTCGCCCCCGCGCCGGCCGACCTGTGGTGCGCGAACGGCGGGCGCAAGCATCCGCGCGACGATCCGCGCTGGCGGCCGTTCTACGGGCCGCTGTCGGCGGCCAGCCAGCGGCAGGCGCTGGTGATCCTGAACGTGATGTTCTCGTGGCTCGTGCAGGCCGGCTACCTGGCCGGCAATCCGCTCGCGTTGTCGCGGCAGCGGCAGCGCCGGCCCGCGCCGCGCGTCACGCGCCATCTCGGGCAGCCGCTGTGGCAGTCGGTCAAGGACGCGATCGCCGCGATGCCGCGCGACGACGCGCGGGCGGGCTTCCATGCGGATCGCGCGCGCTGGCTGTTCACGCTGCTGTATCTCGGCGGGTTGCGCATCACCGAAGCGGCCGACACGACGATGGGCCAGTTCTTCTGCCGGCGCGACGCGGACGGGCGCGACCGCTGGTGGCTCGACGTAACGGGCAAAGGCGGCCGGCAGCGGCTCGTGCCGGCCACCGACGAAATGATGGCCGAGCTGTCGCGCTACCGGCGTGCGCATGGCCTGTCCGCGTTGCCGTCCGACGGCGAGCCCACGCCGCTCGTGCTGCCGGTCGGCCAGACGCGCAAGCCGCTCACGCGCGCGGCGCTGCACGGGATCGTGAAGCAGGTGTTCCGGCATGCGGCCGACCGGTTGCGCGCGAACGGCGAAGCCGGCGAGCAGCAGGCGCGCGTGCTCGAACAGGCGTCCGCGCACTGGCTGCGCCACAGCGCGGGCTCGCACATGGCCGACGGCCGCGTCGACCTGCGGCTCGTGCGCGACAACCTCGGCCACGTGTCGCTCACGACGACGAGCCAGTACCTGCACGCGGACGACGACTGGCGGCATCGCGAGACGGAGGAGAAGCACCGGATCGGGTGGTAGGCCCGCACCGGCCTGACGGATCCCGGCTCGCGCAACGTGTCCGCGCTCAGTGATCGAGTTCGAGCCCGCCCAGGCCGCCATTGCTGCGGCATTTCGCGCGATCGCCTTTCACCTGCCAGTCGATTTGCCCGCACATCACGTCGATGCGTTTGCGGTAGCTGTCGATCAGGCACTGCGTCGTCGTGCAGCGGTTACGCGCCTTCAGCCATGCCTTCTGGGTCGCCATGAACTGCTCATACTCGGGCGGATCCTCGACCGGATAGTTGCTGAAGTCGTAGAGCATGTGCTGGTAATCCGCGTTGAGCGCATCGTCGAGACGCGACAGCGTCGGATTGGCGCAGATTTCGCGCTCCACGAACGTGGACGCTTTCGCGCAGTTGAAAGACGCGGCGTGCGCGCCGGTCATGCCGGCCGCGACGGCCAGCGCAACGAGCCATGCTTTCATGTGGGTGCCGTGAGGTAGAAAACGGCGGCCGTGGATCGGCCCGCCGTGACGGACGAACGGGGAAGCCGGTCGCCGGATGCCCGTCGCCGGATGCCCGTCGCCGCGATCCGGCAGCTTAGGGCAACGCGCATCGCATTTCAATACGCTGCTCCGCCTCTTCCGCACCCGCGCCGCGGGGCACGTTACGCCCGATCAGTACACGCCCACCCAGTGCCCGGGCACCCACGCCCAGTGATTGCCGGCCCACCGGTAATGCCCCTTCGCCCAGCGATAGCCTGGCGCGGGCATCGGAGTCGGTACCTCGACGACCGGCGCCGGTTGCGGCGGCCGCACGGGTTCGACCACGCACGCGGACAGCAGCGTCGCACCGGCCGCGACCAGCACGGCGAGCGAAACGGATCGCATCTTCAACATCTTGCATTCTCCCTGTTGTGTAGTGGATAGATTCAGTGCCGAAACGGCAACGCCGCGCGTCACGCGGCTCCGCGAACCAGCCCGCTCATCGGCCGCGTCGCACCGCTTTCCGCGAACAGCGCGGACGCGGTGCGGTGCGGATCGAGCCGCAGGCTTTCGGCGGCGGCGCCCGAGATCAGCGCGTCGAGCGACGCGGTTGGCTTCAGGTCGCGCCCTTCGTACAGGTCGCCCGGCCGCAAGCCCGGCCAGTCGGCGACTACGCGGCCGCCGGCGACCGCACCGCCCGCGAGCATCGCGACCGACGCCTGCCCGTGATCGGTGCCGCCGGTGCCGTTCGCGGCCGCCGTGCGGCCGAACTCGGTCGCGACCAGCACCGTGGTCTGCTGCCACGCGGCCCCGAGGCCGTCGCGCAGTGCGGCGAGCATCGTGTCGAGTGCTTTCAGCTGATTCGCGAGCCGCGCGTTCTGCGCGCTGTGCGTGTCCCAGCCGCCCGTCTCGATCATCGCGATGCGCGGGCCGTCGTCGCGCGCGAGGAACGTCGCGGCGAGCTTGCCGACACCCGCCGGATCCTGCCGCGCATGGGCATCGCCGGCGAGGCCGCGCGCGTCCATCGCCGATTGCCACAGCGGGCCGAGCTGCGCGTCGGCCTCGTAGAGCGCCGACACGCGCGCGAGCAGGTCGTCCGGCGCGGCCGGCAACCCGGACGGCGCGTACGACGCAGCCTGCACGGTGCCGCGCAACGCGAGCGGCACGGTCGGCGCGAACGCGATCGCGCTTTCGCGCGTGGCCGGCAGCAGCGCGGCGAGCCGGTTCAGCCAGCCGTCCTTCACCTGGTACGGTGCGCGGCCGCCGGTCTCGAGCACGTTCTGGCCGTCGAAATGCGAACGGTCGCGATACGGCGACGCGATCGCATGGACGAACAGCGCCTGCCCGTCGCGGTACAACTGCGCGGTCTGCACGAGCGACGGATGCAGCGCGAACGTGCCGTCGAGCCGCGTCGCGGCCGCCGCGTCGATCGCGAGCGGGCCGCGCAGCGCTGCATACGCGGGCTCGGCATACGGGACGACGATATTCAGGCCGTCGGCCGCGCCGCGCTGGATCACGAACACGAAGCGCCGGTCGGTCGCGACGTTCGCGAACACGATCCGCGGCGCGACGAGGATCGCGCCTGCGCCGGCGGCGGCCACGCTCAGGAATTGGCGGCGGGACAGTGCCATGGTCATCTCCGTTGGAAATCGGGTGAGACGAGCAGCAGCGCGAGCGACGTGGTCGCGCTTTCGGCGCGCGACAGCGCGGTCGCGGTCGGTGCGCTCAACGAACCGGCGAGCAGCGTGTTGCCGAGCGCGCGCGGATCGAGCCGGTCGCCGGTGCGCGCGGCCAGCCGCTGCGCAAGCTCGACGCGGCGCACGAGCGCGTCGGGCGCGGCCCAGCTCGCGGCAACGTCGTCGTATCCGGCCGGCGAACCGGGCCGCCACACCGGCTGGCCGAGCTGCGCGAGCAGCGGCGCAGCCTTCAGGTCGCCCGTGTCGTGCCAGCCGAGCCCGCGCAGCGACGACACGGCCCACTCCCACGGCGTCTTGAACTTGCGGTTGACCGGCGACCACGCATCGGGTGCATCGACGAGCGCGCGATAGACGGTCGGCAAATCGCCGCCGCTCGCATCGAACGCGCGGGCGAGCCGGTCGGTCAGCGCGGGCGGCGGATTGTCGGCGACGAAATGACGGGCCAGCTGGAACGCGATATGCCGGCCCGTCGCCTCCGAATGCGCGAGGTCGTGCAGGATCGCGCGCGCCTGCGCTTCGCCGGGCTGGTCATAGCTGCGCCCCATCACGGTCCGTGCGCCGGGCTCGTGCAGTTTCGGGCGGAACACGAACGCGCCGGGCGCCGCGTCGCCGGGCTGCGGGCCGCGCCCGCCGGCAATGCTCCAGCCGGTCAGCGCGCGTGCGAATTCCGTCACGTCGGCCTGCGTGTAACCCGTGCGTACGCCGAGCGTGTGCAGCTCCATGATTTCGCGCGCGAGGTTCTCGTTGAGCCCGCGTTTGGCCGACGGATTGCGTGCTTCGGCACGCAGCGCGGCCGGGCTGTCGGGGCCGACCGAGCGCGCCTGGTCGAGGAAAAGCTGCATCGCGGGATGCTGCTCGACGGCGACCAGCATGTCCTCGAAACGGCCGAGCACGTGCGGGCGGATCGCGTCGCGCTCGAACGCGCCCGCATAGGCCGCCACCGGCCCCTTGTCGACCGAAACCGCGAAATGGTTCGCCCAGAAATGCACGAGCCGCTCGACGAACGGCGCGGGCGTGATCAGCGCGCTGTTCAGCCGCGCGACGACGGCGCTGCGATACGTGTCGTTGCCGTCGCGCCGGATCGACTGCTCGGTCGCGCGCTTCGTTGCCGGATCGTTGGCCGTCATTGCGTTGCGCGCGTTCGCGAAGCGCGTGGCAAGCGCGACAGCGTCGGGCTCGCCGGCCCACGCGGCGGGCCGCGCGTCGTAACGGTCGAATTGCGCGACGAGCGCCGCCTTCGGGTCGGCAGGCGGCGCTTCGTCGGCCCGCGCGCCGAGACCGAAACGGTTCAGCGCGATGGCGGCCGGTGTGATGTCGTTCGGGTGGTCCATGACGGGGCTCTCGCGATGCGTACCCGTGTTTAACGCCGGTCGGCGGAAAATCCGTCGCCGGGAACACGAATATTTCTGGTGCGTCGCGCGGCGTCGAATGCGTGCGTGTTGCCGTTCGAATTCCCGTCGCGGATTCAGCTGACGAATGCAGCGACCCGGTGGATCGCTCCGCCGCCGTATCGCAATTCCGTGCCCCTGCGGAGGACGGCACGTTTCGACATTCGGTTAAAGGGCTTTCACCAGCCTGACCGGCACGGCGCCGATCGGAAGGCGCGTCGACCGAAACCCTCCTGAACGCCTGAAATGACGCCTTGCCGGCCGCAGGTGCCCAGCGCTTGCCGTTCCCCGAAAGCCACCTAGACTCAATGGCATGTATCGCCCCGCGCGTCAGGGAGTTTCGTCGTCTTGACCCAAAGCAAGAATTCGGTACACCCGGAGACTGACCATGACCAAGCTGCTCGCCCTCCTCCTGCTGACTCCCGCCATCGCTTTCGCCGCTCAATCGGCCTTTCCCGAAGGGTCCACCACGCCTGCTGCATCGGACATCCAGCAACGTCTCGCGGGCAAGGCATTCGACATCAAACTGGCGGACGGTACCCAGTGGCATGTCCAGTACGGCAACGGCGGCGACTACGATTTCAAGTCGAGCCAGGGGTTCGCCGATCACGGCGACTGGAAAGCCGAGGACGGCAAGGTCTGCAGCAAGGGCCGCAAGATCCCGTACTCGTGCAACGACGTTCGCGTGAAGGGCGACGAACTCTATCTCAGGCGCGACAACGGCGAAATCATTCAGTTCGTCGAATCGCATTGAACGCCGCGCGTCGGAACGAATACGAGCGCTCGGGCAGCCACGGTTCGGCACACCTCGCGTCGACGTGGCGCCACGACATTGACCAGGAGAAGCTGCCGCATTCCCGCCCGCCACAGTGGAATGCGCCGGCCGCCACTACGATGCCCACTCTTCCCGTCAGCTTGCGCGCGCGGATTCGTTGCTTCGGTTCGATGCGTCCGCCCACGCGCTGGACCGGCGCGTGGCTGCTTGCAGTCGCACTGACGCTGCACGGCTATCCGGCGCATGCGCAGAACCCGCCCAAGGTCGTCGACATTCCGACCCGTCCCGGCGTGACCCAACGGTTTCTCTTCATCGCACCGGACGCGCCGAAGGCCGCGGCCATTCTCTATGCCGGCGGACACGGCGGGCTGCAGCTGGATCCATCCGGACGATTCGGATGGGGTGGAGGCAACTTTCTCGTCCGCACCCGGCAGCTGTTCGTGAAGGACGGCATCGCTGTCGCGGTGATCGATGCACCGAGCGACCGGCAATCCGCGCCCTACCTCAACGGCTTTCGACTGTCGAAGGAACATGCTGACGACGCGCGTGCGGTGATCGCCTGGTTGAGAGAGCAACTCCACGTACCGGTCTGGCTGGTCGGAACGAGCCGCGGCACCCAGTCCGCCGCCGCCATTGCGATTGCACTGGCCGGCGGCGGCGGGCCCGACGGTATCGTGCTGACGTCCACCATCCTCCGCGAAGACAGAGGGGGTACGGCGGTCACGGACATGAACCTTGTCAGCCTCAGGATTCCGGTGCTCGTCGTGCATCACGAGAAAGACGGCTGCAGGAATTGTCCGGTGTCCGAAACGGATACGCTGATGAAGAAGCTGGACCAGTCGCCGAAATCCGACCTGATGATCGTGTCGGGCGGCACGTCCCGGGGCGATCCGTGCGAGGCGTTTGCGTATCACGGCTTCAATGGCCTGGAGAGCGGCGTGGTCGACGCGATCTCCGCGTGGATGCTCGCTCGTTGAACGTGCGCGCCGCGTGGTGCAGTCGCGGTTGCCTCTTGTAATCCTTCGCTGTCACCTGCCTGCCAGCATGGACGGCCATGCCTTCCGCGTACGCGTTGCGCATCACTGAAACGGCACGCCGCCGCACGTCTCCCGCGCGGCGTTTGTTTACTTGCTCGCCGCGTCGCCCTGTTTCTTCTGCAACTTCGGCGGCAGCCGCCAGTTACCGCTACGCCGCAACCCGTCGACGAACTTCGCGCGCTCGTCCGGCGTCAGCGTCGCCGCGAAATCGACGACGCTGCGCTCGACCTGCGCACGCAGCGCGGTATCGGCCGCACGCGTGCGGTCGAGCGCGGCGTCGATCGCCGTACGATCGAGTTGCGGCGCGGCGAGCAGATCCAGCACGGTGATCCGGCCGTCGCGCCCTTCCCGCGCGAAATCGCGGCCGTCCTTGCGCGCCGCCTTCAGTGCCGCGGCGAATTCCTGCTGGCGCGTATCCGGCAATTCGTCCGCAGCGAAACGCAATGCGGTGCGCGACGCCGGTGCGCCCGCGGCCCGCAGGTCGCGATGCGTCGAGAACCACTGATACGCGCCGCCGCCGATCGCGCCGAGCATGAATACGTTCAGCACGACCGAACCGACGAGGATGAATTTCCAGCCACGCTCACTCATTCATCACTCCAGTCCACGCTCGGTCCGCCGAACGTCGTTGTCAGATAGCCGGGCTCATGCGAAGGCGGCACGCTGCCGAGCATCAGCATCGACACGGCCACCGCGCCCGCAAGCGCGCCGGCCAGGCCCACGCCCGCGAATGCCGCGCCCGACCACCACACGGCGCCCCGCCGCCGCGCGCGGCGCGGTGCGGGCGCCGTCGCGACGATGCGCTCGACGAGCGCCGGCGCGGGCGGTGCGACCGTATCGTTGGCGAGCCACGCATCGAGTTCGGCGGCATCGTCCAGCGCCGCCAATGCGTCGCCCGGATGCGCGCGCGCCCAGGCCTCGGCGGCCGCGCGCTCGCCGTCCGGCCAGCGCCGCGCATCCGAGCCGTACGCGGCGACGATGGTACGAAATCGTTCGGGTGTCATCGGATGTCCTCGCTAGGTGAATCGCCGGCCAGTTGCGCGCGCAAGTTTCGCCGGGCGCGCGCGAGCAGGCTTTCCAGCGCGTCGACGGTAATGCCCATCAGGTTGGCTGCCTCCACGTTCGACATTTCCTGATAGTACTGGAGCACGAGCGCTTCGCGTTGCCGCGCCGGCAACGCCGCGAGCGCCTGCCGCACGCGCGCGTCGCGCGAGCGGGTCTCCGCCCGGGTGGCCGGCTCCGGTTGCGGATCGGGCACGTCGGGCAACACGTCGACCGGTTCCTCGCGGCGGCCGCGCAAGCGGTCGTAGCACAGATTCAGCACGACGCGATGCAGCCACGTGTCGAACCGCGCCTCGCCTTCGCGCCAGCCCGGCGCCTGTTTCCAGATCCGCAAGAACGTCTCCTGGGCGACGTCCTCGGCTTCCGTGCGGTCGCCGAGCATGCGCGTCGCGAGCGCGAGCAGCCGCGGCAGCTTGCGCGCGACGAGCATGCGCACGGCCGACGCGTCGCGCGCGCCGACCCGTGCCACCAGTGCCGCGTCCGGATCGCCGTCGCTCAACGCGGGGCGCTCCAGCGCAACGCGCGTCTGTGCCGCGGCGCGATCGTCGATGCGCCCGCCGGCAGACTGAAGTTCATCGTCATGCTCTCCTTGCATGCGCCGCGCCATTACCCGGCCCCGCCACACCGGCGGTTCGGAATCGCCGCACGTATCGCGCACGGCATCGGCAAGATCCGTTTCATCGACATCCGTTTCAGGCCGCATGGCGATCGTGTCGATCGGGTGCCGGCCGCCCGGACGCGTTCGCGTGAGCGGCGGCCGGCGCGCTCAATATACGACGACCGGCGCGGGCCGGTAATAGGCCGGGCGCGCCGGCACGACGACACAGCCGGCCAGCACGATGGCTGCGGCCGTCAGGATCACCACGGTTCGAAAAGGCATGGCTGCGACTCATGACGTTACGGGAAGAAGCCGCCGTGCCGGCACCGCGTGCCGTGCGGCGGCATGCGCATCAGGCCCAGTGACCCGGAACCCAGCGCCACGCCGGACCGCGCGCGGCCCAGTGGCCCGGCACCCAGTGATAACCGACACGAACCACTTGCCAGTGGCCCGGAATCCACACGTAGCGGCCCTGCCGCCAGTGCCAGTGGCCCTGGTCCCACACGTAGCCCGCGCGCGGCGCCGGCATCACTTCGACGCGAGGCGGCGGCGGCGCGTAAGGCGCGACGATGACGGCCTGCGCGAACGCGGCGGACGCAGCCAGCGCGGCCACGCATGCCGCGGCAAACCGCAACGAGATGGAAAGCTTCATGAAAGACTCCGAAGTAGCGGGTATCGACCGGAAGCGGCCGTTCATGCGTTAAACGGCGCGGGCGAACGGAATCTGTCGCAATGTCGGCAAAAAAATTTCGACCGGACCGGACGCGCGTCGGCACGTCGGCGCGGGCCGGATGGCGCGATGCACAAGCCCGGGCATGTGCCGACGCTTGCGCGGGGTTGCCGCGCTGTCACAACCCGGCAAAACTGCCCTTCGACAATGTTCGGCACCGGGATCCCGCTCGTTTCCGGCCCACGCCCCGGCCACGCTTGCGCACGGTCAGGCGGTTCCACATCTCGCGTCTCCACCAACGAAAACACCGACCATGTCGAACCAGGACAACTCCCCGATCCAGCCGAACGAGCCGGCCGCGTCCGTGTCGCGTCGCGGCTTCCTGAAACTCGCCGGCGTGTCCGGCCTCGCCACCGCCGCCGGCGGTCTCGCGGCAGCCAGGGCCGCCGCGTCGAACCCGGACGGCACGCCCGAACAGGTCCACCTGACGTGGGGCAACGACCCGACGTCGGAAGTCGTGATCTCGTGGGCGTCGCTCGCGTCGGCCGTCAATCCGCGCGCCCGCATCGTCGCCGACGGCGAGCCGCCGCGCACCGTGCACGGCGTCCAGCGCCTGTACACCGACGGCCTGAACGGCGAGACCGTGTTCGCGTACCACGCGCGCGTGCACGGGCTGAAGCCGAATACGCGCTACCGCTACGAGATTACGGCCGACAACGACAGCAACGCCGCGCAGCCGTTCTCCGCGAATTTCTCGACCGCGCCGCGCGGCCGCGCGCCGTTCCGCTTCACGAGCTACGGCGATCTCGCGACGCCGAACGGCGCGTGGGTGCTGTCGTCGCCGCAAAGCCGCTTCGCGGTGCAGGCGGTCGAGCAGTTCCAGCCGCTGTTCCACCTGCTGAACGGCGACCTCTGCTACGCGAACCTGAACCCCGCGCACCAGCCCGAGGTGTGGCGCGATTTCGGCAACAACAACCAGACGTCGGCCGCCAATCGTCCGTGGATGCCGTGCCCCGGCAATCACGAGATCGAATTCAACAACGGCCCGCAGGGGCTCGATTCGTATCTCGCGCGCTATACGCTGCCGGAGAACGGCACACGCTTCCCGGGCCGCTGGTACAGCTTCCGCGTGAGCTCGGTGCTGTTCGTGTCGCTCGACGCCGACGACGTCGTGTACCAGGACGCCGCCGCGTTCGTCGGCGGCCCCGCGCCGCTCGTGCCGGCCGCGAGCACGGGCCGCCCGCCGATCGAGCCCGGCACGTCGTTCTACGTGCGCGGCTACAGCAATGGTGAACAGACGCGCTGGCTCGAACACACGCTGCGTCATGCCGCGCATGATGACGACATCGACTGGATCGTCGTGCAGATGCACCAGGACGCGCTCAGTTCGTCGAAGACGGGCAACGGTTCCGACAAGGGCATCCGCGAAGCGTGGCTGCCGCTGTTCGACCGCTACGGCGTCGACCTCGTGCTGTGCGGCCACGATCACGACTACGAGCGCAGCTACCCGGTGCGCGGCTGCAATCACCGTGCGGGCGTCGATGCGACGACCGGCGAAGTCGTCGAGACGCTGCAGCCGCGCCCGGTCGGCTCGAACGATCCGGATCGCACGAAGTTCGACACGAGCCACGGCACGATCCACCTGATCCTCGGCGGCGGCGGCACCAGCGCGCCGCTCGACGTGTACGGCGAGAACCCGGCGACCGGCTTTGCGCGCGCGAAGGTGTTTACGAAGCCGAACCGGCCGGTGCCGGGCACGGCGCCCAATACGTTCGTGCGCGAGCCGGCCGATGCGCTCGAGGATGCGATCTGGTCCGCGCGGCGCGATACCGGCACCGGCTACGGGATCGCCGTGTTCGACTACGAGCCGGGCAAGCCGGACGGACACACGACGATCACGATGCGCTACTACCACGCACCGGGCGCCGACCAGCACCCGACCGCCGACTACGAGCTGTTCGAGACGATCGAACTGAGCAAGAAGCGGAACGAACGCTGATCGGGCGGGCGCCCGCTGCAACGGGCGCCTGCTGCGGCACACGCGCGACTCGTTGCATGCGCAACGTTACGGGGCGATCAGGATGCCGCGGTTCGCGAAATAGCGGTCGAACATCGCGCGCGGCATCGCTACGTTCTGCTGCGTGCGTACGTCGAACCCGGACGGGTTGTGGAACAACCAGTCGCCAGTGTCGCGGTTCGCGCCGAACACCAGCACCATATGCCCGCCGCGCGACGGCGGCTCGAACCCGTCGTGCCGGATGCCGGGATGAACCGATGCCATCAGCATGTGGCCGTCATGCAGCTTCGGTTCAAGCGCGGCCGAATCGATCCCTTCCACGACGTCGCCGTCGATCCCATACCGCTCGCGCACCCAGTGGACGAAGGGCCGGTAATGCAGGCGCTTGCCGGTGTCGCCGAGTTCAGGCCGGTACACGCCGAACCCGACGGCTTCGCGTACCAGTTCGAGCAACGGCACGATCGTATTCGAACGGTGCGCGAGCAGCATCTTCAGGCACGCAATGCCGCAAATGCTCGGGCTCCACTGTGCATATTCTTCCGGCGTGCTCGCGCCGGAGCGATGCCACAACGGGTCGTCCTCCGAGCGCAGTTCGCGGGATACGAACCGCGAAACCAGGTGCGACGATTCCCATTGCGCGAAATACGGCACTTCTTTCATGGCTTCCCTCTCTGAAAGCACGATGCGGGCGGCTCGCTACATCAGCGAGAACGTGATCTTCTCCTTCATGCGAATCGGGCGTGCGCCCTCGTCGGCGGTACAGTGAATGCGCATGAACGCCGCAGTCACCACGGCGTCGAGTTCCGCATGCCCGCTGCTCTCCAGCAGCGTCACGTCCGACACCGTCCCGTCCGGAAGCAAGACGCCGCCGACCGTCACCTCCCCGCTTTGCCGAGCCCGGCGCGCGCTGGCCGGGTACGGCACGTCGCGGGACCCGATCCGGGTGCAGCGCGTGACTTCGGATGCGTAGAGGTAGGACGCGTCGGCACGCGCGACGCCGGAAAGCGCGGCGAAGGCGGCGGCGGAAATGGCGAGCAGTGAGCGATTCAACATGGATCTTCTGGTCGGTCTTATGGGATTCGATGCATGCGACGACGGCTGCGTGACTATACCGCGACGGCGCGCAGGCGCCTGTCACACACCCATTGCAGGGCGTTGCGCCATGACACGCGCTAGACTGCCCGCCTCCCCCACCGGCCCATGAAGATGAGTTTCGAATACCGTATCCACACGATCCCGTCGGCCGACGCATTCGATGCCATCGCCAATGCGTTGCGGCAAGCGCATGACGACATCGACATCGATCCCGACCGACGACAGCTTGAAGTCCGTGGCGACACCAGCGGCTGGCCGCTGGTCAACCTGTGGACCGACGACGACGGCTTCTTCCTGGCCACGACACTCGGGCGGACGCGATACACGATGCTCGACTCGATCGGCCGCGCGTTGTCCGCAATCGGCGCGGCTTGGCATATCGACGACGCATGACCGGCGGCCCCTTTTTCGCGGGCTCGCCTGAATCGGCCCCGCACGCAGAGCCGGCGCCCCGCCGATGCCCGCCGTTCGCCCCTCCCTGCTTCGTCCCTTTAAGCTACGCATGTCCGGGCACGCCACCCCGCGCCCTCACCGACCTCACCCGCTCGTCGAGGTAAGGTGTAAACCCTTATTTTTGCTAAGTCTATTCTCAACCTAAACTGTGTCTACAGTTTGTAGACAATGAAATCATGTCCAGACAGAAGCTTCAGACCGCCTCACCGGATGCCGAATCCGGCGGTTCGGCGGATCGCAAGAACGTAATGGCGGAGACACTGCGGCGACGGATCGTGAGCATGGAGCTCGCGCCCGGCGCCGTGGTCGACGAGCTCGCGCTCAGCGAGGAATTCGGGCTCTCCCGCCCGCCGGTGCGCGAACTGATGCGCCAGATGGCGGCGGAAGGCTATCTCGAGCTCGAGCCGAACCGGCCGGCCCGCGTGTCGCCGATGGGTTATCAGTCGCTGCGCAGCTTTTTCCTGGCTGCGCCGCTGATCTACGTCGCGACGACCCAGCTGGCGGCCAGCCACGCGACGGCGGAGGAAGTGGAACGGCTGAAGGCGATCCAGGCGCAGTTTCGCACCGCGATCGAGGAGAACGACCTGCAGGCGCGCGTGCTGCAGAACGATGCGTTCCACTTCGAGATCGGCCGGATCGCGCGCAACGCCTACCTGATGCCGAGCCTGCGCCGCGTGCTGATCGATCACGCCCGCCTCGGCAAGATTTTCTATCGCTCGCCGGAGACGAGCGACATGCAGCAGGACCTGGAAACCGCCGTCAGGCAGCACGACGAGATCATCGAAGCGATTGCGCAGCGCGATGCGCAGCGCGCCGGCGAGCTGGTCCGCAGCCACATGGAGCTGTCGCGCCGCCGCATGGCCGAGTACGTGATCCCGGAAGGCCTCGACGTACCCATCCAGTTTTAACGGCTGCACCAGACGGCGCACGCTTTCACGTGCGCCGCCTTCCCACACCGTCGATCAGGACTCTTTACCGATATTGGATTTAGGAATGCATAAGGTCACATCGCTTCCAGCCGACGACAGGATGTGCGGCTGGTACCACACCAGCCGGCAGCGTCAGCCCAGGCCATCGCACCGCGGGGAATCCAGCGCCCGCTGGGCCGTCGTCGGCGCGGGTTTCACCGGCCTGGCCGCCGCGCGGCAGCTCGCGCTGAATTTTCCGGATGACGAGATCGTCCTGGTCGACGCCCAGGAAGTCGGCTTCGGCACCTCGGGGCGCAACGCCGGTTTCGCGATCGACCTGCCGCATGACATCGGCGCCGACGACTACATCGGCGACATCCCCACCGCCCGGACGACGCTGAAGCTGAACGTGCTCGGCCAGACGATCCTGCGCCGGCTCGTCGCCGAGCACGGCATCGATTGCGCGATGAGTGCGTCCGGGAAATACCAGGCGGCCGTGGAGCCACGCGGGATCACCGTGCTCGACGCCTACCGCCGCGGTCTCGACAAGCTCGGCCAGCCGTACGAAATGATCGAGGGCAAGGATCTGCCTGCGCATATCGGCACGTCGTTCTACCGGAAGGCGCTGTTCACGCCGGGCACCGTGCTGATCCAGCCGTCGGCGCTCGTGAAGGGGCTGGCCGACTGCCTGCCGCCGAACGTGACGCTGTACGAGCACACGCCGATCACCGACGTCGAGTACGGCGACAGGATCGTCCTCGCGCACCGCAACGGCCGGATCACGGTCGACCAGCTGGTGCTCGCGAACAACGCGTTCGGCATGCGCTTCGGCTTCCTGCAGCACACGATGCTGCCGGTCTTCCTGTATGCGAGCCTGACGCGCCCGCTGACCGGCGCCGAACAAGCTCAACTGGGCGGCAAGCCGTTCTGGGGCGTGATTCCGGCAGACCCGTTCGGCAGCACGCTGCGTCGCACGCACGACAACCGCATCCTGGTGCGCAACAGCTTCAGCTTCAACCCCGACGGCCGCCCGCGCGAAAAGTACCTGCCGCGTTTCGCCGACCGGCACCGCCTGTCGTTCGAACGCCGCTTCCCGATGCTGCCGGACGTCGAGTTCGAGTACACGTGGAGCGGTTCGCTGGCGCTGTCGCAGAACCACAAGGGATTCTTCGGGCAGCTTGCGCCGAGCGTCTACGGCGCGCTGTGCTGCAACGGCCTCGGCATCACGCGCGGCACCGTGACGGGCACGCTGCTCGCCGACTGGCTGGCCGGCAAGCGCAGCGAGCTGGCCGATTTCCTGCTGGAAACATCCGGACCGAACCGCACCCCGCCGGAGCCGTTTCTGTCGATCGGCGTCAACTCGACGCTCTGGTGGGGGCAGCGCAAGGCGGGACTCGAAAGCTGACCGGGCCACAACGAGCGTAACCCTGCCAGGAAGCACCATAACAACGATACCGATTCATGCATCACGCTTAGTAGACCATATCAATAGATCGCGCGACGGTGTTCCGTGCGCAATTTCATGGAAGGAGACAGGCAATGTCAACGCATCACGTTTCCATCGAGGATGTTCCGCTCAATGGATTCCACCAGTTGCTCACGATCCGCTCGGGCGGCGGCTGGCTCATGGACGGCTACGTGCTGAGCATCATCGGCGTCGCGATGGTGCAGTTTTCCGACGCACTTGGCCTGACCGGCTTCTGGCAAGGCATGGTCGCCGCGTCCGCGCTGATCGGCATCTTCTTCGGCGGCTTTATCGGCGGCTGGCTCAGCGACCGTCTCGGGCGGCAGAAGCCCTACTTCTTCGGCCCGGTGATCTTCTTCGTCTGCTCGCTCGCGCAGTTTTGGGTCCAGTCGGGCGAAGCGCTGTTCGTGCTGCGCTTCCTGATCGGTATCGGCGTGGGCATCGAATATCCGGTCGCCGGCTCGCTGCTGGTCGAGTTCATGCCGCGCAAGTATCGCGGGCCGCGCCTCGCGATGCTGACGATCATCTGGTTCTTCGGCGCGGCGCTCGCGTACATCGTCGGCAACATCATCCTCGGCAGCGGCGGCCCCGATGCATGGCGCTGGGTGCTGGCCAGCCCGGCCGTGATCGGTCTCGCGCTGTTCGTCGTGCGCATCGGCACGCCCGAATCGCCGCGCTGGCTGCTCAGCAAGGGGCGTGTGGCGGAAGCGGACAGCGTGATCCGGAAAGTCTACGGCCCGTCGTTCTCGGTGAAGAACCTGCCGGAAGAGCAAGCCGAAAAGAAGATCTCGCTGTGGGCACTGCTGCACTCGGGCTACGGCAAGCGGATGCTGTTCGTGTCGGTGTTCTGGAGCTGCTCCGTGATTCCCGTGTTCGCCGTCTACTCGTTCGCGCCGCGCGTACTCGAAGCGCTGCACCTGACCGGCAAGTGGGAATCGCTCGGCTCCGTGGCCATCACGTTGCTGTTCGTGGTCGGCTGCATCATCGCGACGTGGATCATCAACGAACTCGGTCGCCGCGCGATGGTGATCCACAGCTTCCTCTGGTCGGGCCTCGCGCTGCTGGGCCTAGGCGCGTGCTCCGGCGGCTCGGCGGTGCTGATCCTCGTGCTGTTCGGTGCGTATGCGGTGCTGATCGGCGGCGCGCAGGTGCTGCAGCTCGTGTACCCGAATGAAATCTTCCCGACCGACATCCGCGCATTCGCGGTCGGCATGGGCGCCTCGCTGTCACGCATCGGCGCGGCTGTCGGTACCTGGCTCGTGCCGATCGCGCTGCAGACCGTCGGGATCGGCAACACCATGTACGCGGCGGCGGCCGTCTCGTTCGTCGGGCTGATCGCATCGCTCGCGCTGGCGCCCGAGACGCGCTCGCTCAGCCTGCAAGAAGCCGCATCACTCAACCACTGATACCCGTTACCGGTGCGCCGTCACGACGGTGCACCTTTCGTCAACCCGACCGTTTCCCTTTTCGCGGAAGAACATCATGAATTTCGAAGGCATCTACACCCCGGCCATCACGCCCCTGAACGCCGCCGGCCAGATCGACAAGACCGCATTCGCCGACGTGATCGAATCGCTGATCGCGGCCGGCGTGCACGGCATCATCATCGGCGGCTCGACCGGCGAATACTATGCGCACACCGCGCAGGAGCGCTTCGACCTCGGCGCCTGGGCGCGTGAAGTGATCGGTTCGCGCGTGCCGCTCGTGATCGGCACCGGCGCGGTGCGCACCGAGGATTCCGTCGAATACGCGAAGGCGGCCAAGGCCGTGCGCGCCGACGCGATCCTGGTCGGCTCGCCGCCCTACGCGCTGCCCACGCAGCAGGAGAATGCCGCGCACGCGCTGGAGATCGATCGCGCGGCCGGCCTGCCGATCATGCTTTACAACTACCCGGGCCGGATGAGCGTGTCGATGGATCGTGAATTCTTCCGCACCGTCTGCGACGCGTCGAAGAACATCGTCGCGATCAAGGAAAGCTCGGGCCAGACGGGCCAGCTGCACATGCTGGTACGCGAGTTCCCGAACATCAGCGTGTCGTGCGGCTGGGACGACCAGGCGCTGGAATTCTTCGCGTGGGGCGCGCGCAGCTGGGTCTGCGCGGGCTCGAACTTCCTGCCGGCCGAGCATATCGCGCTGTACCAGGCATGCGCGATCGAGAAGGACTTCGACAAGGGCCGCCGGATCATGTCCGCGATGATGCCGCTGATGGATTTCCTCGAAGGCGGCAAGTTCGTGCAGTCGATCAAGTACGGTTGCGAACTCGTGGGGCTGCGCGCGGGCGGCGTGCGCGCACCGCTGCGCGGGCTCGACGAACCGGAAAAGCAGGCGCTGGCCGCGATCGTGGCCGGCATCAAGCGCGAAGTCGCCGCCGTCACCGGAGGCGAAGACTGATGACCGACCTGCTCAGCGCGTCCGAGTACGCGGCGCTGGCCGCGGCGTTGCGCTTCCCGACCGGGCCGTTCATCGACGGCGCGTTCCGCGCGGCCCGCTCCGGCGATACGTTCGCGACCGTCAATCCGGCCACCGACGCCGTCCTCGCGCAGATTGGCGCATGCAATGCGGCCGACGTCGACATCGCGGTCGCCAATGCGCGGCAGGCGTTCGAGGACGGTCGCTGGCGCAAGCTGGCGCCGTCGCACCGCAAGGCCGTCCTGCTGAAGTTTGCCGACCTGCTCGAGCAGCACGCGCACGAACTCGCGACGATGGAAAGCCTCGACAGCGGCAAGCCGATCCGCGAATGCCAGAACACCGACGTGCCGGAGACGATTCATACGATCCGCTGGCACGCCGAGCTGATCGACAAGATCTACGACAACACGGCCCCCGTCGGCGGCAACGCGCTGGCGCTCGTCGTGCGCGAGCCGATCGGCGTCGTCGGCCTCGTGCTGCCGTGGAATTTTCCGCTGCTGATGCTCGCGTGGAAGATCGGCCCGTCGCTCGCGGCCGGCTGCTCGATCGTGGTCAAGCCGGCCAAGGAAACCACGCTCACGGCGCTGCGCGTCGCGGAACTTGCTCACGAAGCCGGCGTGCCGGCCGGCGTCTTCAACGTGTTGCCGGGCGGCGGCAAGGAAGTCGGCGAGCCGCTGGGCCGTCATGCGGACGTCGACATGGTGAGCTTCACCGGGTCGACGGATACCGGGCGGAAGTTCCTCACGTACGCAGCCGAATCCAACCTGAAGCGCATCGTGCTAGAGTGCGGCGGCAAGAATCCGGCGGTCGTGCTGCCCGATGCGCCCGATCTCGACGCGGTCGCGCAGCACATCGTCAACGGCGCGTTCTGGAACATGGGCGAAAACTGCTCGGCGTCGTCGCGGCTGATCGTCCATGCCGACATCAAGGACGAACTGCTGCTGCGTATCGGCACGCACATGCGCGAATGGTCGATGGGCAACCCGCTCGACCCGGCGCACCGGATCGGCGCGATGGTCAGCAAGGCCCACTTCGAAAAAGTGCGCTCGTACCTCGAGCAGGCCGGTGCGGAACGCTTGAAGGTTGCGTTCGGCGGCCAGACCGACGGCGGCATTTTCGTCGAGCCGACCGTCGTGGACGGCGTGAGCCCGCACAGCCGGCTGTTCCGCGAGGAGATCTTCGGCCCGGTCCTGTCGGTGACGACGTTCACCGACATCGGTGAGGCGATCACGCTGGCCAACGACTCGGTGTACGGGCTCGCCGCTTCGGTCTACACCGGCAGCCTGAACCAGGCGATCCGGCTGTCGCGCGAGATCCGCGCGGGCGTCGTGACCGTCAACTGCTTCGGCGAAGGCGACGTGACGACGCCGTTCGGCGGTTACAAGGCATCCGGGTTCGGCGGCCGCGACAAGTCGATCTGGGCGCACGACCAGTACACCGAGATCAAGACCATCTGGATCGACGTACCCGTGGACCCCGCGTAAGCGGGCTGCATGGGATTGCCGGTTGGCGCCGCCCCGCGGGACGGCGGCAACCGGCTCATTCCGTCCGCCATCGCGGTACGTGCGGGCAGAACCGAATCATCTGAAATCGAATTTGAATGTTGAAACAGGCAGGAAGCATGAAGCGCAAGAATAAGGCAACGCTCGCCGGGCTCGGCGCGGTGTTGTTGTGGGCCTCCGTCGTCGCTCTCGTTCGCGGCGTGAGCGAAAGTCTCGGCGCGACCGGCGGCGCCGCGATGATCTACACGGTGGCATCCGTGCTTCTGCTGTTTTCGGTCGGCTTCCCCGATCTGAGCCGGTTCCCGAGAAACTATCTGCTGTGGGGCGGGCTGCTGTTCGTCGCGTACGAGCTGTGCCTGTCGCTGTCGATTGGCTATGCAAGCAACGGCCAGCAGGCGATCGAAGTCGCGATGGTCAACTATCTGTGGCCGAGCTTCACGCTGGTCGCGGCGATTGTGTTCAACAAGCAGCGCGCCAACCTGCTGGTCGTGCCCGGCGTCCTGCTGTCGATGCTCGGCATCTGCCGGGTGCTCGGCGGCGACCAGGGCCTCGATCCGGCCGGCATGCTGCACAACGTCACGGACAATCCGCTGAGTTACGGCCTCGCGTTCGTCGGCGCGCTGATCTGGGCCGCCTATTGCACGGTGACGGCGCGCATCGCCGACGGCAAGAACGGTGTCACGCCGTTCTTCATGCTGGTTGCGCTGGTGCTCTGGATCAAGTTCGCGATCGAAGGCGGCGGCGGCATGACGTTCAGCCTGCATGCGGTCATTTACATCGTGCTGGCGGCATCGGCGCTGGGGTTCGGCTATGCGGCCTGGAACACCGGCATCATGCACGGCAACGTGACGGTCATCGTCGGCGCGTCGTACTTCACCCCGGTGCTCGCCGCCATGCTCGCCGCGACGCTGCTGCATGCGCCGCTGTCGATCGAATTCTGGCAAGGCGCATCGATGGTATGCGGCGGGTCGATCCTGTGCTGGCTCGCGACGCGCGGCCGGCGCCGTGAAAAAGCCGCGCCCGTTCGGGTCGGCAACGATGCGCAGGGCAATTGCCAGGGCTGACGGTACCGGGCGCTTTCGTCGCGCTGCAACGCGAACGCCCCCGGCGGTCCTGTAAACCGTCCGTCACTCGCGCTAGCGCGACTCCAGCGCGATACGCACGGCCAGTCCGGCCAGCACCGTGCCCATCAACCAGCGCTGGGCCGACGCCCAGACCGGCCGCCCCGCCAGAAAGCCCGCGATGGCGCCGGCCATGCACACAATCAGCGCATTCACGCTGACGCTCACCGCGATCTGCACGCAACCGAGCGCCAGCGATTGCGCGAGTACGCTGCCGTGGCCCGGCGAAATGAATTGCGGCAGCAGCGACAGATACATCACCGCGATCTTCGGATTCGCGAGGCTCGTCACGAAACCCATCGTGAAGAGCCTGGCGCGACTGTCATTCGGCAACTGCCTGACCTGGAACGCCGAGCGACCGCCCGGCTTCAGCGCCTGCCACGCCAGGTACGCGAGATAAAGCGCGCCGGCAAAGCGCAACGCGTCGTACGCATACGGCACGGCCATCACCAGCGCGGTGATGCCCAACGCCGCGCACACCATGTAGAACACGAACCCCAGCGCGACGCCGCCGAGCGACACCAGCCCGGCACGGCGGCCCTGGCAGATCGAACGCGAAACCAGGTAGATCATGTTCGGCCCGGGCGTCAGCACCATGCCGAGCGACACGAGTCCGAAAGCAAGCAAGGTGGGCAAGGCCGGCACGGCAATCTCCTTCGGGGCAAAGCGGTCAGGGGCGAGTTCGAACAATGTACTGCATCTCGATCGGCATCGTCATGAATAAACTGCAAGCGGCTCATGAACGCTGTTCATCGCACCGGCCGCACGCTACCTGCCCTTTTTCGCGCGCGTGTGAAGCGCCTTCCCTGCCTTCGCACGCTGTGCGTCGACGAGCCGCACGAACTCGTCTGCGACCGCATTACCCGCCGTATTCCACGACAACCGCACCGAACGATGCAGCCTCGGCGACAGCTCCAGCACGCGGCCACCGAATGGTGTGTACGTGAGCGTGATGCGCGGCACGATCGACACGCCCATGCCGGCCTCTGCCATCGACAGGATGGTGCGCATCTCGACCACGTTGAACGCGGCCCGCAGCGGCGCGTCGCTGCGCGCGAAGTAATCCGCGATCACCGGCCCGCATCCTGCCTTCGAGAATATGAACGGGGCCGTGGACAACTGCTTTGCCGACACGCTCTTGCGGTTGGCGAACATGCCGTCCGCCGCCACCGCGACAAAGTCCTCGTCGAGCAGCGGCAGATTGTGCGCGAACGTCTTCGTGCCGGCCACCACGCCGATATCGGCCGTCCCGTCGTCGATCCACCCTTCGACTTCGCTGTCCGTGCCTTCGAGCAGCACCGCCGATACGCCCTGGTGCATCTCCTTCAACGCCTCGAGCGCGGGCACGACGAACGCCAGCGACACGCTCGGCAGCGACGCGACCACCAGCTTCCCTTCCAGCTTGCCGCGCGACAGGCTGAACTGCTGGCGCAACAGCTGCGCTTCGCGCACCACGTTCTGGATGGACGGCCACAGGCGTTCGCCCGCCGCCGTCAGGACGACCGGCTGCCGGTCGCGCCACAGCAGCTTGACCTCCGTGAGGTCTTCCAGCTCGGTCAGTGCATGACTGATCGCGGATTGACTGCGGTTCAACCGGTCGGCCGCGGCCGTGAGCGAACCGAGTTCGACCACGGCCGCCAGGGCCTGCAACTGGGCAAGGGTCATCGGGTCTCCTCATTCCGGGATATGTATGTTGTGCATGATGCGGCAAGCTGTCGTGAATTATATTGAACCGCGAACCTGATCGGGCCGACGATACCGGTGGTGCGCCGCGACCCGCGTCGAATGTCCGCCGCGCCGCTCAGGTAAGATGCATCCTCGAACCGCGTGCCGATTGCCTGCGGCCCCGGCCGCACAACGGCGCGGCGCCATGCGATCAACTTCCGGTTCGAGCCCAACCAGAACAAATGCGTGCAACATGCACGCGACCGCAACAGGCTCCGTCGGCAGCGCTCGCTGCCGGATAGGCCGCGACTTGCCATTCCATGATGCATTTCAATCTGACTGAAGGTGTGCTGGTCTCCAGCCTGCAGGGGCTCAGCGCGTTCGATCTGGCCGGCATCGCCGTCGCGCTGCTGCTGGGCGGCATGGCCAAGGGAATCACGGGCATCGGCGTGCCGCTGATCGCGATGCCGATTCTCAGCCAGTTCCTGCCGATCCGGCATGCGGTGCTGCTGCTGTCGATGCCGATCATCCTCGGCAACATCCCGCAGGCGCTGGAAGGCGGCCAGGTGCTGGCGACGGCACGCAAGATCGCCGCGCCGATCGCGGGCACCGTGATCGGCAATATCGTCGGTGTCGCAATCCTGCTCTCGCTCAACCCGGGTCATGCGCAAGCGGCGTCCGGCGCGCTGCTGATCGTGGCCGCGGCACTGATGCTCGCCGCGCCGAAACTCAACCTGCCGGATGCATGGCAAAAGCCCGTCGGCTTCGCACTCGGCTTCGGCGCCGCGCTGATGGAAAGCATCGCGTCGGTGCCGGGCCCGCTGCTCGCCACGTACCTGATTTCGTCCGGCGCGACCGGGCGTGTCTTCACGAAGCAGATCGCGATCATCCTGGTGGTGTCGATCGTCACGCTGATCACGACGTTCAGCGGCGCCGCGCACGCGAGCGGCGCCGACCTCGCGATCTCGGCGGCGGCCAGCCTGCCGGCCATTGCCGGCATGTGGCTCGTTCGCCCGCTGCGGGACAAGATGTCGCCCCGGATCTTCAGGATGGTCGTGCTGCTGTTCGTGCTCGCCGCGGCGTCGCAGATGATCTGGAAATCGGGCGTGCTCCGGCACGGCGGATCGCACGTTACCCAGATGAACAACGCGCAAACGGGCAAGCACTAGAGCCTGTTCACGCCCTAGCCGGTGGCGCTCCGCCATCGATCGCGCATGCGTTCTGAAAGCTGCGAAGCGTAGTATTCGCGGACCCGGCGTATCGCCCCGCCCAACGGTGCGGACGATACGTCACCGACTTTGCTGCTCGCACGCCGATATCCACATCGGCACTGCCGCGCTTTCAGAGGCATGAAATGGAAACCTACGTGTTGCTCGGCTGCGGATTCGGCCTTGGCCTGTTGATCGCCATCTGGGGTATCTGGCAGCTCAAGTAACGCTCGCCAGGCCCGTCCGCGCGCAAGCCATCCGTAGGGAGATGGACGGGAAATTGTAGTTGACGGCTGTACCCTCCGCCCAACTATTTCGCACTCCGACCCACCTGTCCGGCAGCATCGCCTACTCGTGCCGGCTTCCGTTCGACAGCAAGCGCGAGCGTGCGGCACCGAAGCGCGCGCACTCGGCCTTGAGCCACTCCGAAAAAACGGCGGTACGCGGATCGTCGGGATTGCGCGACAACAGCATGTAGCGCGCCGGCGCACGCACGTGTGTGCCGAAGACATCCACGAGCCGTCCGCTCGCGATTTCGTCGTGCACCAGCGCGGCGCGCCCCATCGCGACACCCTGATGGTTCAGCGCAGCCGTGATGGCAAGGCTCGAGAAATTGAACTGCGGGCCGTCGAGATGCGCCGTCCACACCGGACGGGCCTCCTCCAGCCACGTGCGCCACTCCACGAACTCGGGTGCGCCGCCCCACGGTGCGGCGTCGTGCAGCAGAACGACGCCGTCCAGCGATTCCCCGCTCGCAAAGAACGGATGCTGCGCCAGATACGCGGGCGTCGCGACCGGAAACAGGATTTCGTCGAGAATCGCCTCGGCATGCAGCCGCGCGTAGTGCCCCGGGTCGTAGCGCACGGCCACATCGATGTCGTCGGTCTCCATCGCCTGGCGATCCAGCACCTGAAACTCGGCCTTCACGCGAACCGGCACGTTCGGTTGTTGCCGGTGAAATTCGGACAGGCGCGGCATCAGCCATTGCAGCGCGAGCGACGGCAGGCAACTGACCTGCAGCGGAGCATCCGACATGCCAAGCGTCTGAAGCGTGCGATTGATGTCGACGAACGCGCCCGACATCGTCCCGAGCAGGATCCCGCCCTTCTCGGTCAACGTCAGGCCGCGCGCCTGGCGCACGAACAGCGGATAACCGAGCCGGTCCTCCAGGTTCCGGATCTGCTGGCTCACCGCGCTTTGCGTCAGGTTGAACGCCTGCGCCGTCTTCGTGAAGCTCAGCAACCGGCCCGCCGTTTCAAAGCAGAGCAACGCCCCCAGGAGCGAACCGTCGAGTCGCATAGATATCAGTCAGGCTAATGGATTCATTAGAAATCGGCGCTTTTGCGCAGGCTGCCGGAATCGTAGCATTCCCGCCATTCTCCCTGCTTATCCAATGCAAGACCGACCCATGACCATCACGATCCAACCCGCCGATCTATTAGCCCAACTGCAAGCCCGCCACCCATTGTTGTGGCTGAATCCCCATGCCGGCAGCCCGCTGCCGCCCGACGCGCCGGCGCTCGACGCGATTGCGATGGCCGAAGCGCGGCTGGCGCGTTGCGAACCGCTGATGGCCGAGCTGTTTCCCGAACTCGCGGCGAGCGCGGGAAAAATCGAGTCGCCGCTGATGCCGGCCGACAGCCTGCAGCGCAGGTTGTCGCTCCTGGCAGACGCACACGGCGCCTGGTTCATCAAGCGCGACGACGCGTTGCCGGTCGCCGGCTCGATCAAGGCGCGCGGCGGCTTTCATGAAGTGCTCGCGCTCGCGGAGTCGATCGCGATCGAGCACGGACTGCTCGAATCCGCGGGCGACCGCCGGATCCTCGCATCGGCCGCCGCACGCGAACGGTTTGCCGCGCACACCGTCATCGTCGGCAGCACCGGCAATCTCGGCCTGAGCATCGGCGTGATGGCCGCCGCGCTGGGGTTCGCGTCGGTCGTCCACATGTCGACCGACGCGAAGCCGTGGAAGAAGGCGCGCCTGAGACAACGCGGCGTTCGCGTGATCGAGCATGACGGCGACTACGCGCAAGCCGTCGCGGCCGGACGCGCGCAGGCACGCAATCAGCCGCGCAGCCACTTCGTCGACGACGAAGGCTCGCTGCTGCTGTTCCTCGGCTACGCGGCCAGCGCCCGGCCTCTCGCCGCGCAGCTCGCCGCGGCGGGCCGCCGCGTGGACGCGGCGCACCCGCTCTTCGTCCATATCCCGTGCGGCGTCGGCGGCGCACCGGGCGGCATCGCGTACGGTCTCAAGGCACTGTTCGGCGAGCACGTGCATTGCTTCTTTGCCGAACCCGTTGCTTCGCCGTGCATGCTGGTCCAGCTGGCCGCCGGCCCTGGCAAGCCGGTGTCCGTCTACGACGCGGGGCTCGATAATCGGACCGAGGCCGATGGCCTCGCCGTCGCGCAGGCATCGCACCTCGTCAGTCCGCTGATGGCGTCGTTGCTGTCGGGCATCTTCACCGTCAGCGACGCGCAGCTCTACGCCCAGTTGCTCGCGGTTCAGCACGCGACGGGCGTGGCACTCGAGCCGTCGGCCGCCGCTGCCGTCGGCGGTCCCGGCTGGCTGGCGCAGTCCCCGGCCGGTCGCGACTACGTGCATCGCCACGCGATCGACCTGCGCCGGTCGACGCACGTGATCTGGGCGACGGGCGGCTCGCTCGTGCCGCCGGAAGAACACCACCGCTTCCAGTCGCATGCACAAGCGCTCGCCGCTACCGCACCCGGCGCGTGACACGTTGGGGCCGGCGCCCCGCCCCGATCCCGAAGACGCGTTAGACTGTCCGGATGGAACAATGCCGTTATTGCCAGAGAATCCGCGATGAATGGGATTGCCACGGTGACGAATGCCGCCGGGCAATCGCCAAGGCGCTGCGCCGGCAGCGTGCGGGCCTGCCCATGGTGCCCGATCGCATCCGCAACGAACTGCCGTCCGGCGCGCCGACCCAGCAGGTGATCGCCGTGCTGTCGCGCCAGCGCCTGCGCGCACGCCGCGGCAACGAGGAACGCCGGGAACGCAAGGAAATCGACGACGACGTCTGACGCGGCAGCATCGCAGCCCCGGCCTCGTCCTCTCCGCCCGCGCCTTCGCCGCCGGGCGCCCATCCGTGCACGCCCCCCCGTGCCGCGCGCATCCGCCCCCTCGCCCTTGCAAATCCGGCAACACCGAATAGGGACAGAAGGCGTTTGTCTCGGAATTATTGCCCCGGTTGCAACGATCTTTCACTAAAACCCACGTTTACCCTAGGTCACCCGGCGCCTACGATGTAATCAACCGCTTACGACATGGTGTCGAACGCGGAAGCCAATAAACATCGGAGGTCATCATGAAATCGCTCGTTTCCGCAGTCGTTGCCGCTGTCGCCCTGTCCGCCTCGTTCGGCGCATTCGCCCAAAGCACCGTGACCCGCGCTCAAGTGCGCAACGAACTGGTCCAGCTTGAAAGCGTCGGTTACAAGCCGAGCCAGTCGAGCCCGCACTATCCGGCCGACATCCAGGCTGCACAAGCCCGCGTGCACGGCGCCGACAACAGCGGCTACGGTGCGCAACCGGCCGCAGCCGTCCAGGGCGGCGCACCGGCCGTGAAGGTGCAAAACCCGCGCGACTCGATCTACTTCGGCCACTAAGCCCGCCACTGCGCGCCTTCGCGCGCAGTCCGCACCGGCCACGAGCCCGTCCCGCGACGGGCTCGTCGCGTTTGCATCGCGCGTATCAGCGGCCGGCCGTCACCGGCTGCCGCCCGACGCGACCCGGCCGGCCGCTTCGTCCGTCCCGCTGCCGGTGCCGCTCCCGCTGCCGACCAGTTCCTGATAACGCACGAACGCGCGCTGCGCGGACGCCTTCGCCGCGTACATCGCCGCGTCGGCCTTGACGAGCAGTTCCTCGGCCGACGCGCCGTCTGCCGGAAACTCGCTGACGCCGATGCTCGCGCCGACGGCCATGCGCCGGTCGCCGAATTCCAGTTCCTCGGCCATCACGAGCTGGATGCGCGACGCGACGTCGCCGATCACCGCCGGTGAACGCACGTCCGCAATCAACACGATGAATTCGTCGCCGCCGAGCCGCGCGACCATGTCGCCGCCGCGCAGTACGAGGCTCAGCCGCTTGGCGACCGCGACGAGCGCGCGGTCGCCTGCCGAATGCCCATGCTGGTCGTTGATCTGCTTGAAGCGGTCGAGATCGACGAACATCACGGCCAGCCCTTCGTGCATCGCGGCCGCGCGCCGGATCGCGGCGTCGAGATGCTCCATGAACAGCAGGCGGTTCGGCAGCGCGGTCAGCGCATCGTGGCCCGCGAGGTGCGTGAGCTCCAGCTGCTTCGCGCGCAGCATCGCGACCTGCGTGCGGATCTCGACGCGCATGCTGTCGAAACAGCGCGCGAGCACGCCGATCTCGTCGGCACGCCCGACCGGCAGCTGCTCGGCGGCCGGATCGTCGAACACGTGCGTCGCGGCGCGCGCGAGCGTCTGCAGCGGCCGCGTGATCGCACGCGCGAACAGGATCGCGAGGATCACCGCGAACAAGCTCGATACGAGCACCATCCGGACGATCCGTTCGCCGAGCATGCCGGCCGGCGCCAGCACGTCCCCCAGCGGGCGCGCCATCCCGAGCACGACGAAGCGGTTGCCCTCGTCGTGCCCGAACGGCGTGCGCGCGAAGGCGAACATCTGCCCCGGTGCCTCGGCCGGATTGGCAAGGCCATTGACCGTAGCGTTGACGCGCGTACTGTCGAACAGCGCGCGCGTGACGGCAAAGCGGTCCTGCATCAGCACGCGCCGGCCGCGATCGAAGCCGAACGTCTGCGACGGATCGGGATGCACGAGGAAATCGCCCCACTCGTTCGCGAGATACACCCCATAGTCTTCCGGCAGATCGCGCTCGAGCCGGTCGAACACGCGCGACAGCTCGACGTCGACGACCAGCGCGCCAACCGTCTGGCCCGACGTGTCGACGACCGGCGTGCCCACGCGCAGGATCGGCAGCCCTTCGGCTGCGTGCGACCCCGTCTCGTGGTTGATCACGATCGGCGACAGGTAGATATGGCCAGGCGCGGTCGCGAGCGTATCGAATACATAGGAAAACTGTCCTTTCTCCTGGAACACGCTGTCCGGCAGCACGACGATGCCGTGCGCGTCGCGATCGATGCGGATGCGTTCGAGCCCGAAATCCCCGCGCGCGATCAGCCGGATCTGCAGGTATTCGGGGTGATTTCTCATGAAGCTGTAGAACACCTGCTCGAGCCGTGCGCGTGGCGCGCCATCCCGGTTGTCGCCGTCCGAGACCAGCGCGCACGACGGCAACTGCGCGAGCACGAGCGCATCGTCCGCAACGTCGGACAGCGCAGTGGTAAAGCGCTGCCCGAGCAGTTGCGTCGACATCAGCAAGCTGTGCTGCGCTTCCTGCACGAGCATCGCGCGGTTCGCGCGATACGTGTAATAGCCGGTCGCGCCGGACGCGATCACGCCGATGCATGCGAACAGCACCGACAGTTTCGACGTGAGTCCGAGCCGGATCATTTTTCGAATCGCTCCGGACGGTCGCCCGACACGATGCGGCTCCACAACGTTTCGCGTCGCGCGATGTCCTCGACGGGCTGGAGCCAGACGAGATGCTGGTGCCCGGTGTCGAGGCCCGGCGGCGGCGCAAGCGTGTTCGCGAGGCCCTGGCGTTCGGTCAGCAGCGCGCCGATCGCCGGTTCGAGCATGTAGTTGATCCACGCGAACGCGAGCTCGGGATGCTGCGCGCCGCGCGTGACGGCCCAGCAGTCGAGCCACGCGAGCGCGCCTTCGTCCGGGATCACGTAGCCGACGTCCGCGCCGGCGCGCCTGAGCAGTTCGACCTGCTGCGTGCCGTAGTTGCCGAACATCAGCGCCGCGCGATGCTGGACGAACAGCGCGGTCGCCTCTTCAGGAAGCGTGTAGTACGTCAGCAGGTTGCGGCGCAGGTCGATCAGCTTGTGCGCGACCACGAGCGTCTGCGCGGGCGACAGGCGAAACGGATCGGAATAGCCGAGCGCCAGCGCCGTGAACGAAAAATTGTGCTGCGCACTGTTGAAGTCGAGCACCTTGCCGCGGTAGCGAGGATTCCACAATTCCCGCATCGAGTGCGGCGCAACCGGCACCTGCTTGCGGTCGTAGATCAGCCCCATCGACGAATACGTGAACGGGATCGCGTACGCGGCGCCCTCTTCCACGAGCCCGCCGATCGTCGCGAGCTGCTGGAAGTTCGGCAACTGCCGCCGCCGGTTCGGGATGCGCGACAGGTCGATCGGCGCGAGCAGACGTTCGTGCGCGTAGCGCTGGATCTCGGCCGTGTTCGCGGCCAGCACGTCGTACGGCGGTGGCGCGGCGCTGTGCATCCGCGTCCACAGTGCCTCGTCGGAATCGACGAACGTCACTTCGACGCGTACGTGAAATTGCACCTCGAACGCGCTGACGACGTCGCTGTCCGCATAGCCCGGCCATGCAAGCACGCGCAGCACGTTGTCGTTGACGGCTTCGGGAGGGGCGGCGAACGCCGCAAGCGCAGCGGCAACCAAGCCCGCCGTCAAAATGATGAGCAGCCCGAACACGGCGATACGTACGCGCGTACGTGCGCCGATTCCCCTGATCAATCGGTCCCCGTGTGAATCGCCCGGCTGCATTCGACTGTCCTTTTTCGAGTCGATGCGATATCCCGCAACAAGACCATAAAACCTACGGTCGCGCAATCGGAAGAAGCCGTATACGGCGGCGACGGCGCCGCCTCACCGGCTTCGTTGCACGTGCATCAAAGGCCGTCGGGCAAGCGGCCAATCATCAGTCGAAAGTACGCCATCGCCGCGTCGCCCGTTCGGGAACGGACCCGTCACGCCTGCGCGGCGCGATGCCCGTCGATGGTGCGCGGCACGCCCTGCGGATTCGCGTCGCGCAGCGCATCGGGCAGCAGCGCGTCGGGCACGTCCTGATAGCAGACCGGGCGCAGGAAACGACCGATCGCGAGGCTGCCCACCGACGTCGAGCGTCCGTCCGACGTCGCCGGATACGGACCGCCGTGCACCATCGCATGCCCGACCTCCACGCCCGTGCCGAAGCCGTTCACGAGAATGCGCCCTGCGCGCCGCTCGAGCAGCGGCATGAAGGCGCGCGCCGCGGCGTGATCGCCGTCGTCGACATGCAGCGCCGTCGTGAGCTGCCCGTCGAGCCGCTCAACGAGCGCATGCATCGTGTCGAGATCCGGGCAGCGCACGACGAGCGAGGCGGGGCCGAACACTTCGTCGTGCAACTCGGGCTGACGAGCGAACCGGTCGGCCTGCGTGGCGAACAGCGCGGCGCGGCCCGCATGACGGATCCCGTCACCGGCCGCCGCGCCGCGCGCAAGCAGTTCGACACCGGCCTGCGCGCCCAGCCGCGCGACCGCCTCGTCGTACGCGCGGTGAATGCCTGGCGTGAGCATCGCGGCCGCGGGCAGATCGGTCAGCGCGGCGGCGGCCGCGGCCTCGAAGCGTCGCAGCGCGGGGCCGTCGACGCCGAGAATCAGCCCCGGATTCGTGCAGAACTGACCGACGCCGAGCGTCAGCGCCGCCGCGAACGCGCGGCCGATCGCCTCCGCGCGTGCGTCGAGTGCATGCGCAAACAGCAACACCGGATTCACACTGCTCATCTCCGCGTAGACGGGTATCGGCTGCGGTCGCGCAGCCGCGAGCGCCATCAGCGCAACGCCGCCGTGGCGCGAGCCCGTGAAGCCCACCGCCTGGATGCGCGGATCGCGCACGAGCGCGGCGCCCACGTCGTAACCGTCGTCGAACAGCAGCGAGAACGTGCCATCCGGCATCGCACATGCGTCCACGGCATCCCGAATCGCACGGCCGACGAGTGCCGACGTGCCCGGATGCGCGGGATGCACCTTCACGATCACCGGGCAGCCGGCCGCCAGCGCCGACACCGTGTCTCCGCCAGCGACGGAGAACGCCAGCGGGAAATTGCTCGCACCGAACACGGCGACCGGGCCCAGCGCGACGTGCTGCATGCGCAGGTCGACGCGCGGCAGCGGCTGACGCGCCGGCTGCGCGGGATCGATGCGCACGCCGAGGAAATCGCCCGCCCGCACGACCTGCGCGAACATTCGAAGCTGCGCGACGGTGCGTGCGCGCTCGCCCTCGATGCGCGCGCGCGGCAGGCCGCTTTCCGCGACGCAGCGCTCGATCAGTAAATCGCCGAGCGCGAGCAGCCCCTCGGCGATCGTGTCGAGCAACGCCGCGCGCGCGTGCAGCGACGTATGTCGATACGCATCGAATGCCTGCGCCGCCAGCGCACAGGCCGCGTCGACGTCTTGCGCCGACGCGCGGCCGAACACGGGGGCGAGCGCCGCGCCGGTTGCCGGGTCGATCGCCTGGAATCCCGCGGCGCCGACCACGCTGCGCCGACCGATCAGGGAAGCGCCAGAAATCTGCATGAATCGTCCTCGTTGAACATCATTGAACATCATTGAACATCGTTGAATCGTGAAAGCGTCGAACCGTGCCGTCGCGCGCCGCGCTCAGCGGCCCCAGCGCAGCACGAGCGGATCGAGCGAGCGGGCGATCCGCAGCAGGCTCGCCCGCGTGTCCGGGTGCATCGTCGGCAGCGGATGACGCACGGCGTCCGACGCGATCACGCCGCCCGCCTTCATCAGCGCCTTCGCGGTCGCGATGCCGCCCTGGCGGTTCTCGTGATTGATCAGCGGCAGCCAGTGCGCGTACTCGCGCTCGGCTTCGTCCGCACGGCCGGCAGCCCACGCGTCGACGATCCGGCGGATCCCGTCCGGATACGCACCGCCCGTCATGGCGCCCGTCGCGCCCGCTTCGAGATCGGCCATCAGCGTGATCGCCTCTTCGCCGTCCCACGGCCCGACGATCGCGTCGCCGCCGAGCCGGATCAACTCGCGCAGCTTCGCGGCCGCCTGCGGCACCTCGATCTTGAAGTACGACACGTTCGGAATCTCGATCGCCATCCGCGCGAGCAGCGCGGCCGGCAGATACGTGCCGCTCGCCGGCGCATCCTGGATCATGATCGGGATGTCGATCGCATCGGAGACGCTGCGGAAGAACTCGACGATCGCCGCCTCGCCCGCGCGAAACGTCGCACCGTGATACGGCGGCATCACCATCACCATCGCGGCGCCCGCGTCCTGCGCACGGCGGCTGCGCTGCGCGCACACGGTCGTGCCGAAATGCGACGTCGTGACGATCACCGGCACGCGACCGGCCACGTGCTCGAGCACACAGTGCATCACCGCGTCTCGCTCGTCGTCGGCCAGCGAAAACTGTTCGGAGAAGTTCGCGAGCACGCACAGGCCGTTCGATCCCGCATCGATCATGAAGTCGACGCAGCGGCGTTGTCCGTCGAGGTCGAGACGGCCATCGTCGGTGAAGATCGTCGGTACGACGGGAAACACGCCCCGATAGCGCGTGGATGAGTTGTTCGATTGCATCAATGGCACTCCTTGCCGCAGGGAATTCAAATCAGGTGATCGCGCCGATCTGCCACGGCACGAATTCGTTCTGCCCGTAGCCATGCAACTCGCTGCGCGTCGCGTGGCCGGACGCCGCATCGAGCATCATCCGAAACAGCGTCGCACCGAGTGCGTCGATGCGCACACCGCCGTCGAGCACGTCGCCGCAGTTCAAGTCGATGTCGTCGGCCTGCCGCCGCCACAGCGCACTGTTGGTCGCCAGCTTCAGCGATGGCGTCGGCGCGCAGCCGTATGCGGAGCCGCGCCCCGTCGTGAAGCAGATCAGGTTCGCGCCGCCCGCGACCTGCCCGGTCGCGGAGATCGGGTCGTAGCCTGGCGTATCCATGAACACCAGCCCTTTCGAGCGAACCGGCATCGCGTATTCGTAGACGTCGACGAGATTCGTGCTGCCGGCCTTCGCGATGCCGCCGAGCGATTTCTCCAGGACGGTCGTGAGGCCGCCGGCCTTGTTGCCGGCCGACGGGTTGTTGTTCATCGCCGCGTGATGCCGCGCGCAATAGTCCTCCCACCAACGGATGCGCTCGACCAGCTTCTCGCCCACGTCGCGCGACACCGCGCGACGCGTGAGCAAATGCTCGGCGCCGTAGATCTCCGGCGTTTCGGACAGGATCGCGGTCCCGCCGTGCTTCACCAACAGGTCGACCGCCGCGCCGAGCACAGGGTTCGCGGTGATGCCCGAATAGCCGTCGGAGCCGCCGCATTGCAGGCCGACCGTCAGGTGGCTCGCGTCGACGGGCTCGCGCCGCACGTCGTTCGCGGCGGCGAGCATCGACTCGACGAGCGCGATGCCCTTCTCGATCGTCTTGCGCGTGCCGCCGCTGTCCTGGATCGTGAACGTGCGCAGTCGCGCGTGCTCCGTCAGCCCCTGGGTTTCGAGCAGGCGCGGAATCTGGTTGGTTTCGCAACCCAGCCCGATCACGAGCACCGCCGCGAAATTCGGATGGCACGCATAGCCGCCGAGCGTGCGCTGCAGGATCGCGAGCGCATCGCCGTCGGGATCGACCGCGCAGCCGACGCCGTGCGTCAGCGCCACCACGCCGTCGACGTTCGGATACGCGGCAAGCGCGTCGGGGTGGATGTCGCGGCGGAAATGATCGGCAATGGCACGCGCGACCGTCGCCGAGCAGTTCACCGACGTCAGGATGCCGATGTAGTTGCGCGTCGCCACCCGGCCGTCGGCGCGCACGATGCCGTCGAACGTCGCGCGCTGCGCGTCGGGCACGAACGCGGTGTCGCGCGTGCCTTCGCCGAACGCGTAATCGCGCGCGAACTCGCCCATGTCGAGGTTGTGCGTGTGGACGTGCTGGCCGGGCCGGATCGGCTGGCTCGCGAAGCCGATGATCTGGCCGTAGCGGCGCACGGGCGCGCCGGCGTCGATCGCGCGCGTCGCGACCTTGTGACCAGGTGGGATCAGCCCCGCGACGCTCACGCCTTCGTCATCGAGGCGCGTGCCGCTGACGAGCTGCTCGACGGCGATGACGACGTCGTCGGCGGGATCGAGCCGGATCGTGCGTGCGCGCGACGCGGCCGGCGCCTGACGGGTTTCGGTGGGAAATGACGACATGATTCGGTTCCGGTTGAATCGGGCGACGGGCTTCAGTCGAGGCCCCGGTCGCGGTAATCGATGAGGCTCGCGCAGACGGCCAGGCCGAACGCCGCGACGACGAAAAACATCAGCGCAAGGAAATAGGTGCCGGTGAACTGCACGATGAGGCCGATCAGGATCGGCACGATGACGCCGACGATATTGCCGCCGAAGTTCATCGCGCCCGCGAGCAGGCCCGCACGGGACTGGCCGCCGAGCGTCGCGGGCACGCCCCAGAACATCCCGCACCAGCGGATGAAGAACAACGCGATCGACAGCAGCACGACGACGCTGACGAGCCCCGTCGCGAAGCTCACCGCGAGGATCGCCGCGGCAGACGCGAGGCCCGCGACCGAGAACATCACGCGCATCACGCGATTCGGCGCGCCGCCGGCCGCGCGCCACTTGTCGGCCAGCCAGCCGCCGAACAGCTCGCCGACGAAACCGCACATAAAGATGATGAAAGTCGCACCGCCCATCTGCTTGAGGTCGAAGCCGTGCGCCTTGTGCAGGTAGCTGGGCATCCACGTCATCAGCCCGTAGAACACGCTGTTGTAGCAGGCCCAGCTCGCGAACATGAACAGCACGGAACGGTCGCGCAGCAGCTCGCGAAACGGCACGCTCGCCTTCGGCTCGCCGGCGCGGGCCGCGGCCGCATGCACGGTCACGTGCTCGAGCTCGGCCGCGTTCACGCCGGCGTGCTCGGACGGATGGTTGCGGATGTACCACCACGCGAAGATGCCGACCACGATCGTGCCCGCCCCCGCGACGACAAACGCGAGCCGCCACGATCCGAGGCCCGCGATCAGCGCCGTGATGATGATCGCGCCGCACGCCGAGCCGAGCGGTGCCCCGCCATCGAGCAGCGCGGCGCCGCGGCCGCGCTCGGCCGGCGTGAGCCACGAACCCGCGAGCTTCGCGCCGGCGGGCATGATCGGCGATTCGGCGATGCCGAGTCCGAGCCGCGTCAGCAGCAGCGGCACCCAGCTGAAGCACACGGCCGCGACGGCCTGACAGGCGCCCCAGCCGATCGTCGCGAGGCCGACGATGGTGCGCGCCTTGTAGCGGTCGACCAGCAGCCCGCTCGGGATCTGCATCAGTGCATACGTCCAGAAGAATGCGCTGAGCAGCACCCCTTCCATCGCGGGCGACAGACTGAATTCGGTCGAGATGATCGGCAGCGCGACGGACAGCGACGCGCGGTCGATGTAGTTGATCGACGACAGCAACAACAGCAGCCAGAAAATCCGCCAGCGCACGGCGGTCGGCGCGGCGGTCGAGGCCCGGGCCGTCGGGCGGGGGCCTGCTGAGTCTTCGAGGTGCATACGTGTCTCCTGTGGGGATGAGTCGCCGGTCACGCCTTCTTCGAAGCGTCGGCCAACTAATATATTAGTTGGCAATTATAGAGATGCCTCCCGGTGTCGATACGGGGGTAAACCCCGGAATCGGTCGACCGGCGATCCCCGCCGATCCGCCTGAATCGATATGCGCATTAATATACTGATCGACCGGCGTCCATCGAGCATGCCGGCATGCCTGCCACCCTCTAGCCAATTCATGAAGTCAGAACGCACCACCCAGGACACCTTCATCGCCCGTCTGATCCCCGCCGATTTCACACTGGACCGCTCGCAGGCCCTGTCCGTGCAGATTCACGCGCTGTTGCGCGACGCGATCGTGACGATGACGCTGCTTCCGAACGACGTCATCTACGAACGCGCCATCGCGGAGGCGCTCGGCGTGTCGCGCACGCCCGTGCGCGAGGCGCTGCTGCAGCTCGCACGCGAGGAGCTCGTGCTGATCGCCGCGCAATCGGGTACCTTCGTCGCGCCCGTGAAGCGCGAGCAGTTCGTCGAGAGCGCGCTGATCCGCAAGGTGCTGGAGACGGCCGCGATCCGCCGCGCGGCCGAAGTCATCAGCGCGCGCGAGCTCGAACAGCTCCACGACATTCAGGACGCGCACCGGCGCGCGATCGAACGCGGCAACGCGGTCGCGGCGATCGCGTGCGACAACGCGTTTCATGCCACCGTCAGCGCGGCCGCGCGGCTACCGCGCGTGCAGCAGCTCGTCGAAATCGTGCGCGCGCCGATCGACCGTGTGCGGCACGTCACCGTCCGCGATCCGATCGTCGGCGAGGTCACGCTTGCGCAGCACCAGAAAGTGCTCGATGCGCTCGAGCGGCACGACCCCGATGCGGCCGAGCGCGCACTGCACGAGCATCTCGACGATGCGTACGCACGGCAGCAGCGCGCGTACGACCAGCATGTCGGGTTGTTCGAAGGGATTTGAAGGTGGTCTAGCGGCGGCCGGCGGCCAGCAGCCGGCGCGTCAACGCCACGCCTGAGTGAATTCCGCGACCACGCGCGACAGGTGCGCAGCCATCGCATCGCGTGCGGCGGCCGCGTCGCGCGCCATGATCGCCGCGAAGATCCGCTGGTGATCGTCCTGCGACGCCTCGCGCAGCGCGGTCGAGTGAAAATGCTCCTCGATCTTGTCCCACAGCGGATCGCTGCGCGCGCAGTCCCACATCGCCGTGACCATGTGCAGCAGCACCGTGTTGCCGGTCGCTTCCGCGATACGCAGGTGGAACTGGCGATCGGCCGCGTCGTAGGCGGCCTTGTCGTCCATCTGCTCGCGCATCGTCGTCAACGAGAAGAACAGCCGGTCGAGATCCGCATCCTTGCGTTCGGTCGCCGCGAGCGCCGCGACTTCCGCCTCGATCAGCCCGCGTGCGCGCAGCGTCTCGATCGGCCCCGGGCCGCGCGGCACCTCGAACGTCACCGGTCGCGCGGCATCGGCCGCGGACACATAGATACCCGAACCGATCCGCACCTCGACGATCCCCTGCACTTCGAGCGCAATGATCGCCTCGCGCACCTGCGTGCGGCTCACGCCGAACTGGTCGGCCAGGCTGCGCTCGGACGGCAGCCGCGCGCCGGCCTCGAACGCGCCGGCGGCCACCATCGCGTGAATCTGACGCGCCAGGCCGATATAGGAGCGGTCCGCGGCATCGGTATCGCGGCTGGCGGGCAGGCTGGAAAGATCGGTCATCGAAAGGCTCGCAACGGGCTGGCCGGCGCCGTCGCGGCGCCGGATCGCCAAAATGGTACACCAATTCCGGCCCGCATCCGGATTGCCGTGTTGGCCGGCGTGCCTGGGCCTTTCCTGTAGCGGGAGGCCAGCCAGTTCAGACTCCGACAACTGGTAAACCACTATCCCGTCAAACTGGCATACCAATCATAATCCGCTCACCGGAGACGGGCCGGCCGCTGCCGCCCGTCCGCCCGATGCAACAACCGCCAGCCAGGAGCCGCTCCAGTGAAGATGTCATTCCGTTGGTACGGCGAGTCCGATCCGGTCTCGCTGCAATACATCCGCCAGATCCCGGGCGTCACGCATATCGTGTCCGCGATCTACGACGAACCGGTGGGCGAAGTCTGGCCCGCGCACAAGATCGATGCGCTGAAGGCGACGATCGAGCGCGCCGGCCTGCAGTTCGAAGTCGTCGAATCGGTGCCCGTCCACGAGGACATCAAGCTCGGCAAGCCGGGCCGCGACCGCCTGATCGACCACTACCGTCAGACGATTCGTCATCTCGGCGCGGCCGGCGTGCGCGTCATCTGCTACAACTTCATGCCCGTGTTCGACTGGACGCGCACCGAGCTGTCGAAGACGCTCGACGACGGCTCGACCTGCCTCGCGTTCAGCACCGACGCGGTCGACCGGATCGATCCGGACGACGGCATCGCGCTGCCGGGCTGGGATTCGAGCTACCAGCCCGACCAGTTGAAGGCGCTGCTCGCCGAGTATCGTGACGTCGACGAGGCCGCGCTGTGGGCGAACCTCGAATACTTCCTGAAGGCGATCGTCCCCGTCGCCGAGGAAGCCGGCGTGAAGATGGCGATCCACCCCGACGATCCGCCGCGCCCGATCTTCGGGCTGCCGCGCATCGTGAAGAACCGCGACGATCTCGCGCGGATCCTGCGCATCGTCGACACGCCCGCGAACGGGCTGACGCTGTGCTCGGGCTCGCTCGGCGCGGGCCCGCAGAACGATGTCGAGGCACTCGTGCGCGAATTCGGCGCGATGGGCCGTATCCACTTCGCGCACATCCGCAACGTGAAAGTCGACGCGAACGGCGATTTCGAGGAAACCGCGCATCTGTCGAGCTGCGGTTCGCTCGACATCGCCGCGATCGTGAAGGCCTACCACGACACCGGCTTCACCGGCTACGTCCGCCCCGACCACGGCCGCATGATCTGGGGCGAGACGGGCAAGCCCGGCTACGGCCTCTACGACCGCGCGCTCGGCGCGGTCTACCTGAACGGCCTGTGGGAAGCGCTCGCGAAGTTCGACCGCACGCCGCCGCACACCACCCGATAACCCGCCCATCGAGGCGGCCGGCGCAGCGGATCGCCGGCCGCCCGTCACGACATTCCGCGCGGAGACACCACATGCCACGCATCCGATGGGCCATGATCCTGATGTGCTTCCTGGCCAACGTCATTAACTTCATCGACCGCGCGAACCTCGCGATCGCGGCGCCCAGCATCCGCGCCGATCTCGGCCTCGACGCGGTCGGCATGGGGCTCGTGCTGAGCGCGTTCTTCTGGACCTACGCGTTCCTGCAACTGCCGGCCGGCTGGTTCATCGACAAGGTCGGCGTGCGCGTGAGCCTCGCGCTCGCGGTCGGCTGGTGGTCGGTGTTCACCGTCGCGACGGGCGCCGCGCGCGGCCTCGCACAGCTCGTCGGCGTGCGGCTGATGCTCGGCGTCGGCGAAGCGGCCGCGATCCCGTCGTTCGCGAAGGTCGCGTTCAACTGGTTCCCGCGCAGCGAACGCGGGCTCGCGAGCAGCATCTTCGACAGCGGCTCGCGCGTCGGCTCCGCGCTGTCGCTGCCGCTCGTCGCGTGGCTGATCTCGATCGTCGGCTGGCGCGGGTCGTTCGCGATCACGGGCGGCATCGGCATCGTGTGGGCACTGGCATGGTGGTTCGTCTATCGCGACCCGGAACGCTATCGCGCGATTGCGCCCGACGCAGTCGATGCGCTGCTCGCGCAACGCGGCGCCCCAACCGTTGCGGCCGCAACCGACGGCCCGAAGGTGTCGTGGCTCGACCTGTTCCGCTACCGCACCGTGTGGGGGATGATGATCGGCCTGTTCTGCCTGAACTTCGCGATCTACTTCTTCATCACGTGGTTCCCGAGCTACCTGCTGCAATCGCGCGGCTTCTCGCTCGCGTCGCTCGGCACGTGGGGGATGCTGCCTGCGCTGCTCGCGATTCCGGGCGGCTGGCTCGGCGGCTATGTGTCGGACAGCCTGTTCCGCCGCGGCTGGAGCGCGACCGCCGCGCGCAAGACCTGCCTCGTGATCGGGATGCTGCTGTCTTCGTCGATCGCGCTGTCGGCGTTCGTCGAAAACGTGTGGGCCTGCCTCGGCCTGTTTGCGCTGGCTTATGCGAGCCTGTCGTTCGCGGGCGCCAACGTGTGGACGCTCGTCGGCGAAGTCGCACCGACGCCCGCGCATGTCGCGTCGCTCGGCGGCATCCAGAACTTCGCGGGCAACCTCGCGGGGATCTTCATCACGACGTTCACGGGCGTAATGCTGTCGATCACGAAGGGCTCGTTCGTCGTGCCGCTCGCGGTGGCCGGCGCGTTGTGCGTGGTCGGCGCGCTGTCGTACCTGTTCATCGTCGGCAAGGTCGAGCCGTTGCCGCCGCTGCGCGGCGCCGCAAACGGGCAGACCGTCGAGCCGAACGCGGCCTGACACAACGGGAAAGCGCGGCCGACGCGCCTGCGCTTTCCTTTTCGGGCCGCGCATCGGACAATGAGCCGCGCCCGCCGGCGCGGCGCCGCTCCGGCCCGCGCGTGGCGACGGCGCGCGCCACCCTCGCCGATGAAACGCTACGAAACCCTCGCCCACACGATCGCCGACGACATCCGCAACGGCAACCTCGCCGTCGGCACGCGCCTGCCATCGTTACGGCAGATCATTGCGCAGCACGGCGTGAGCCAGTCGACGGTATTTCGCGCGTACTACCTGCTCGAACAGTGGGGGCTGATCCGCGCGCGCGAACGCTCGGGCTACTACGTCGCGCCGGGCGCCACGCCGGCGGCGAGCCCGGTTGCCAAGCGCCGCGCAAGCCGTGCCGGCGCCACGCGCAAGGTCGACATCAGCAGCCTCGTGTTCTCCGTCCTCGACGCGGCCACGCAACCCGGCATCGTGCCGCTCGGCTCCGCCTTCCCGGCGCCGCAACTGTTTCCACTGCCGCGTCTCGCGAAATCGCTCGCGCAAGCCACGCGGCTCGTCAGCCCGTGGAGCACGGTCGTCGACCTGCCGCCCGGCAACGAGGCGCTGCGCCAGCAGATCGCGCGGCGCTATCTCGCGACGGGCATCTCGCAGCCGATCGACGAGATCGTCGTCACGAACGGCGCGCTCGAAGCGCTGAACCTGTGCCTGATGGCCGTCACGCGGCCCGGCGACGTCGTGGCCGTCGAAGCGCCCGGCTTCTATGCGGCACTGCAGGCGATCGAGCGGCTCGACCTGCGCGCGGTCGAGATTCCCGTCGATCCGCGCACGGGCCTCGACCTCGAAGCGCTCGCGAACGCGCTCGACCGGCACGACATCCGCGCGTGCTGGTTCATGACCAATTTCCAGAATCCGACCGGCGTCACGCTGTCCGCCGAGAAAAAGCGCGCGCTCGTCGAGTTGCTCGCCGCGCGCGAGGTGCCGCTGATCGAGGACGACGTGTACGGCGAGCTGCACTTCGGCCCCGACTATCCGCTGCCCGCGCGCGCGTTCGATCGGCACGGCCTCGTGATGCACTGCAGTTCGTTCTCGAAGACGCTCGCACCCGGCTACCGGATCGGCTGGGCCGCCGCCGGCCGGTTCGCGGAGAAGGTGCAGCGGCTCAAGCTGATGACGACGCTGTCGGCGAGCATTCCCGCGCAGGTCGGCATCGCGAACTATCTCGAGCATGGCGGCTACGACCGGCACCTGCGCAAGCTGCGCGGCGCGCTGCACACGCAGCTCGACCGGATGGACGACGCGCTGCGGCGCTGGCTGCCGGCCGGCGTCGAGTGGGTACGGCCCGAAGGCGGCTATTTTCTGTGGCTCGCGTTTCCCGACGCGATCGACGCGATGGAACTGCATCGCCAGGCGATCGCACGCGGGATCAGCTTCGCGCCGGGGCCGCTGTTTTCGGCCGCGCACGGCTTCGAGCGTTGCGTGCGCGTGAACTTCGGCCATCCGTGGAGCCGCGACATCGAGCATGCGATCCGCGTGCTCGGCGAGCTCGTCGCGCAGCCTTCGGTGCGCAAGGGCGCTTGAATCGCACACGGTGCGCATGGCGATGCACGCAATCCACCTGCGGGTTACAGTGCTGATCCCGCCGCCCTTCATGAATTCCCATGAGTCAACTGCCCTACCTCGATCACGACGCGCTGTTGAAACTGACGGCTGAAGCCGCGCACGTCACGCAATCGTGCACCTGCACGAAAACGCCGCTCGCTGGCTGGACGACCCTGCCGCTGTCGCTGCAGGACGCGCAACTGATCGAAGTTGCCACGCTCGCGCCGCCCGGCGAGACGGAGCCGACCTACGCCGAATATCATCCGGGCGGCACGCACTACGCGTCGGACGACGCGCCGATCGCCCTGCGCCATTTCCCGTACAACCGCTGCACCGTCAATCGCTGCCGCTCGTGCGCACGCCTGTTCCTGCGCTACCAGGAAGGCGGCGGCTACTTCATCGACCAGCGCATCCGCGCGCTCGATCCGGCGCGCGTCGTCGACGCCGACGCATAACCACCCGCCACGGGCATGCACGCATGCCCATCCCGCGCCGGCGCCACGCCGGCCATCTGCTGCGCCCTTTTCGTCCCGATCTGCTGCTTGTCCCACCGCACCGCGTTCCCTACGCTGTCTCTGGTTGCCTGACACCCGTCGCAACGTCTGTCCCAAGCCGCGCGCTTCGCGCCGCGGCGCCTCTCGCGTATCACGTCATGTATCGATATACCGTTTTCGACCGGGCGCTCGTGCACAGCCGCGCCGCCCAGTTTCGCGACCAGCTCGAACGCTGGCAGCACGGCACGCTGAGCGAAGACGCGTTCCGGCCGCTGCGCCTGCAGAACGGCTGGTACGTGCAGCGCCACGCGCCGATGCTGCGCGTCGCCGTGCCGTACGGCGAACTGTCGAGCGCGCAGCTGCGCGTGCTCGCGCGGATCGCGCGCGACTACGACGTGCCCGACGACGCCACCTACCGCGCCGCATGCGACGCGCAGGCGTTGCTCGGCACGCTGCGCCTGCCGACCCGCAGCGCGCACTTCACGACGCGCACCAACGTGCAGTTCAACTGGATTCCGCTCGCGAAAGCAGCCGACGTGATGGACCTGCTCGCGACCGTCGACATGCACGGCATCCAGACGAGCGGCAACTGCATCCGCAACATCTCGTGCGACGAGCGCGCCGGCGTCGCGCCGGACGAGATCGCCGATCCGCGCCCGTTCGCCGAGGTGATGCGCCAGTGGACGACGCTGCACCCCGAATTCGCGTTCCTGCCGCGCAAGTTCAAGATCGCGATCACGGGCGCGGCCGAAGATCGCGCGGCCACCGACTGGCACGACGTCGGGCTGAAGCTCGTGCGCGACGACGCGGGCGCGCTCGGCTTCCGCGTGAGCGTCGGCGGCGGGATGGGCCGCACGCCGACGATCGCGACGCTGCTGCGCGCGTTCCTGCCGTGGCAACACGTGATGAACTACATCGAGGCGATCGTCCGCGTGTACAACCGCTACGGACGGCGCGACAACAAGTACAAGGCGCGTATCAAGATCCTCGTCAAGACCGAGGGGCAGCGCTACCTCGACGACGTCGAGGAGGAGTTCCGCCAGATCGTCGATCACGACGGCGCGCCGCACACGATTCCGCAGGTCGAGTTCGACCGCGTCGCCGCGTCGTTCGTCCCGCCGCGGCTCAAGCCGCGCACGGCCAGCCTGCGCGACGCGAACCTGCGCGTGTCCGCCCAGGCGGCACGCCATCCGGCCTTCGCGCGCTGGCTCGCCCGCAATGTCGCCGGCCACCGCGACCCGGCGCTGCGCATCGTCACGCTGTCGTTCAAGCGCCGCCTGCAGGCGCCGGGCGACGCGTCGCCCGACCAGCTCGATGCGCTCGCCGATCTCGCCGACCGCTTCTCGGCCGGCGAGGCCCGCGTCACGCACACGCAGAACGTCGTGCTGCCGTGGGTGCATGTCGACGATCTGTTCCTGCTGTGGGAAAACGCGCGCGCGATCGGGCTCGCCAGCGCGAACGTCGGACTCCTGACGGACATGATCGCGTGCCCGGGCGGCGACTTCTGCGCGCTCGCGAATGCACGCTCGATCCCGATTGCCGATGCGATAGCCGAGCGCTTCCAGGATCTCGACATGCTGCACGACGTCGGCGACATCGACCTGCACATCAGCGGCTGCATCAACTCGTGCGGCCATCATCACAGCGGCCACCTCGGCATCCTCGGCGTCGACAAGGACGGCGCCGAGTGGTACCAGGTCACGCTCGGCGGTTCGGACGGCTCGACCGCGAGCGGCCCCGCGCGGCCGGGCAAGGTGATCGGCCCGTCGTTTTCGGCGGACGAGATCGTCGATGTCGTCGATGCGATCGTCAACGCCTATCTCGACGCGCGGATCGATGAGGACGGCCGCAGCGAACGATTCATCGACACGGTGCGCCGCATCGGCGCGGAACCCTTCAAGGCCGCCGCGAACGACGCGCGCCACCACGCGGAGCACGCATGAAGCAAGCACACCCGACCGCACGCATCCGGCTGCTGACGCCGGCCGAACACACCGGCGACACGCAGCAGCACGACGCCGCGACGCTGACGATCGGCAACGACGAGGAACTGCCGCCGCTCGCCGCGCAGATCGCGCAGGCTGCGCGTATCGACCTGCAGTTTCCGTCGTTCACCGATGGCCGCGCGTACAGCCAGGCGTACCTGCTGCGCAAGCGCTACGGCTTCGCCGGCGACCTGCGCGCGACCGGCGACGTGCTGGTCGACCAGGTGCTGCTGATGGAGCGCACGGGGTTTTCGAGCGCGGTGCTCGGCGACGGTACGGACATCACGGCCGCACGGCGGCAGCTCGACCGGTTCCCGGGCTTCTATCAGCGCGATGCGAGAACGGCACTGCCGCAGCAGGACGCGGCCACGCCCGCCGGAAAATGAAACGGGCGGCCCGCAGGCCGCCCGTACGATGCACCGGACGCTACCGGCCGGTGCCCGCCGCGAAGCGGGCGCCGGCGTTCAGCGCGCCGCCACCGGCTTGCCGAACGCGCCGAGGATCTTCTTCTCGAGCGCGATGTAGTCGCGGCCGAAGTGGTGATCGCCCTGCGTCTTGATCACGTCGACGCCCGTGTTCACCAGCGCCGGGCACAGCGTGTCCTTCTCTTCCGCGCCATAGAAGCACTGCACGAGCTGCGGCGGCACCTTCGCCATTTCCGGCGCGACCTTCAGCGCCTTGTCGCTCGCCGGCATGCCGAGCCAGCCCGTCACGCGGATCTGGAAATCGGCGGCCGGCGCGAAGCCGAGCAGCGACATCACGGCGACCTTGTCGCGCAGGTCGGCCGGCAGCCGGTTGTACGCAAACGGCATCACGTCGGCGCCGAACGAATAGCCGACCAGCGCCACGCGATTCGCATGCCAGCGCGCCGTGTAGGTACGCATCACGCGTGCGAGATCGCGGCTCACCTGTGCCGGCGGCTTCTCGCTCCAGAAATAGCGCAGGCTGTCGATGCCGACCACCGACACGCCGTCGCGCTGCAGCGCCTCGGCGATCGTCTTGTCGAGATCGCGCCAGCCGCCGTCGCCCGAGATCACGATCGCGAGCCGGTCGCTGCCGCCCTTGGCCGGCAGCTCGACGAGCGGCAGGTCCGACACGTCGAGCTCGTCGCCGCTGGTGGTGTCCCGCAGATGCGACGTGACCAGCGACACGAGCTTCGTGCTATCGCCCGCGGCAGCCGTTTCGACGAAACCCGGCATCGCGCGGCGCACGATCGTCGGATCGGGCGGACACGGCTTGAAGCGCGGATCGAGCTTGGCAGCCGGATCAACCGATACGACGCCGGCGATCGTGTTCTCCGGCGCCATCGACAGGATCTGCTTCGCGATCGCGCCGCCCTGGCCCACGCCCGCGACGATCGGCGTGAAGTAGCGCGACGATTGCGCAAGGCGTTCGAGCTGGTGGCTGACCGCTTCGGCGTCGCCGTCGAGGTGGTGGCAGGTCTCCTGCTTCGCGGCGAGATTCATCGCATACCGCTCGGAATCGACGCCGACCGTCATCGCACCGGCCTTCGCCAGCGCATCGGCGGCCTGCTGGTCGGCCGCATTCCAGCCGGCCTCGCGCGAGAACAGCACGACGAAGCCGCGCAACGGCCCGCTGGGTTTGGTGACGGTAACGGGCCCATAGCGGCCGCCCGATACGGTTTCGGCCTTCACTGCGGCTGGCTGCGTGGCGCACGCGGCGCCGGCCAGCATCATTCCCGCGCAGGCGGCTGCCGCCCGTGCGATTCCCTTCTTCAACATCATGAGCGCCGACCTCCAGCCAGCAATGACAGATCCGCCAGCGTGACGAACACGCCGACCGTGCCCGAGGCCGCGAGATAACGCGGCTCCCAGTGCGGTTCGAACTTGCTCTTGAATGCGCGCAAGCCGCGGAAGTTGTAGAAGCGGCCGCCGAAGCGCCAGACCATCAGGCCGATCCGGTGCAACGGCGACGGCATCTTCGCCGCCCCCATCCCCGAGAACGGCGCGATGCCAAGGCTCAGCTTGCGGAAGCCCGCTTCCTTCAGATGCAGCGCGAGCTGCGTAAACAGGTATTCCATCGCATACGGCGACGCGTCCGGCAGATGGCGCATCACGCCGACTGTTGCCTCGGTGTTGAGGTCGGTCGTCATGAACGTGACGAACGCGATCGGCTTGTCGGCCTGACGCACGAGCATCACCGACTGGGTCGCCAGATAGCCGTCGTGGAACGCGGCGACCGAGAAGCTCTTCTCGCGCGCGTCGCGGCTGTCGAGCCAGCCGTCCGAGATGTCGCGCAGCGCCGGCAGCGCGGCCGGCACGTCGCACGGCGCGATCACCTCGACCGTCAGCGCGTCCTTGTCGCCGCGACGCAGCGCGTAGCGCAGGTGCGACCGGTTCGAGCCCTTCAGGTCGAACTGGTCGAGCGCGATATGCGCTTCCTCGCCGAGCTTCATCAGCGTGAGCCCCGCGTCGAGATACAGCGGCAGCGCGTTCGCACGCACCTGGTAGAACGCCGCACGGCCGCTATGCGCATGCGCGAGCGCGATGAACTTGCTGATCAGTGCCGGCCATTCCTCGCGCGGCCCGACCGGGTCGTGGAGCGCGGCCCACGTGCGGCCGTTCTTCGCATACATCAGGAATGCCTGGCGCGACTCCGAGAACAGGAACGACTTGTCGCCCATCAGCGCGAGGCCCGCATCGCTGCATTCCTGCGCGCGGATGATCCGTTCGGCATCCGACAGATCCTGCGCCACGGGCTTCACGAAACGGCCGGGGGCCGGGCGCAGCAGTTGCCACAGCGCGAACAGCGCGACGAACACGCCGGACGCGAGCGTCGCGCGCAGTGCCCGCGGCGCACGCGCGTCGAACGAGAAATGCGACCACAGCTCGCGCGTGTACGGCACGTCGCGGAACGCGAAGAACAGCACCCACACGGCCAGCATCAGCACCATCGCCACCGACACGAACCAGCTTACGGTGAAGCGCTCGGCCAGCAGCGACGAATGGCGGTTGAAACGGCGACGGCTGACGAGCAGCAGCACCAGCAGCGTGCCGAGCACGCCGGCCTCGACGAATGCGAGGCCCTTCACCAGCGACAGCCCGAGGCTGGCGAGCGTCAGCGCGAAGGTCATCCACCATGCGCCGTCGAGACGGCGCAGCAGCCCGCGCGCGACGAACAGCAGCGCGACGCCGAGCACGCTGCAGATCACCTGCGAACCTTCGAGCACCCACAGCGGCACGAGGTGGCGCAGGATCGCGATCCGGTGCCAGAACGCGGGCGTCGCGCTCGAGATCACCAGCATCCCGCCGACCGCGAACGTCACGAGGCTCAGGAACACCGGGGCGAGCTGCGACACGCGCACGGCCTGCCGCGTCACGAGCCGGCGCCGCAGCGCGCGGCCTTCGAAACCCGCCAGCAGGCCGGCCGACAGCACGAGCGGCACGCCGAAATAGATCGCGCGGTACGCGATCAGCGCGGCGACCATCGCGTGCGGCGGCACTTCGCGGCCGAGCGTGAAGACCATCGCGGCTTCGAACACGCCGATCCCGCCCGGCGTGTGGCCGATCATCCCGAGCAGCAACGCGGCGGCGTAAACAGTAATGAAGGTCGGGAAGCCGACCGGCGCGGCCGGCAGCAGCACCCACAGCGTCAGGCCCGCCGCGACGACGTCGAGGACCGCATAGACGACCTGCGCGACGAGATCGCGTCGCGCAGGCACGTCGAACGACAGCCACTTGAAGCGCGTGACGACCGGGCGCGCGGTGTTGCCGCACATCACGACCATCGCGGCCAGCCCAACCAGCAGCACCGCACCGGTCCACGTCAGCACGCCGGGCGCGACGTGCAGCATCGCGGCGAGCGCCTCCGGCACGCAGACCATGCCGATCGCCGTCATCCACACCATCGCGAGCGCCAGCGTGCCGCTCGTGAACACCGTCATCCGGCCGATCTGCGCGGGCGTGACGCCCGACACGCCGTACACGCGGGCGCGCACCGCGCCGCCCGTCAGCGCGCCGAAGCCGGTCGCGTTACCGAGTGCGGACCCGGCGATGGCGCCGATCCACAACGCGACGCGCGGCACCTTCGCGGCGACATAGCGCAGGCCGACCGCGTCGCGGGCGACAAGCGCGAGATAACTGAGAGCCGTCGCGGCCAGCGACGCGCCCCACTCGCCGACGGACATGTGACGCAATTCGCGGATCACCGACCGGTAGTCGACGGATTCCGACAGGTGCTGGAAAACCACGATCAGCAGCAGGCCGATGCCGAGCGCGAGCAGCGGCGACAGCAGACGCTCGTTGCGGATCAGCGCCCGGACACGGGCGATCACCGCCGCGGCGCGGCCGGGCGAACCAGAGTGGCGGGAAGACATAGCGTGTTCAGTGGTGGTGCATAGCGTGTCGCGGCGCAAGGCGGCCAGGCGGCGACGTATCTGGTTGTTCTGCGTGGGCGGTCGGCCGAAGGAATGGGCAGGTGGCGCCTGGATCAGAACTTACGAGTATACGGAATTTATATTACAGAATCTTTCAGGTTCGGATTGTGCGGATTTGTCGTGCCGCGTGCGTAAAAATCGCATCAAAAATAGTGCGTCGACAAACGCAAGGTGCGCATCATACCGGGAACCGGACACGATTTTTCATCGGATGAATGGCCGGTGGCGGATTGGGGAGAAATTCTCCCGGCCGGACGGCACGGGCGAGGACAGATTCACCTGCTGGCGCGGCCCTTCGGAAATGGGGACGGGGTAGCCTGCGTGACCGGCGCTTGCCCTGTTCCGCCCCGGGAACACTCGGCCCCCGTTACTGCGGCTACGCGTCGTCCGCACCGTTGCGTTCGCGCAGCACGTCGATGAACGCACGCAGCTTGGCCGGCACGTGCTTGCGATTGACGTAGTAAAGCCACATCGGCGGCAGCGTGCGGCATGCCCCGGGCAGCACCTCGACGAGCGTGCCGTCGCGCACGTCCTGCTCGATCCGCTCGCGCATGAACGCGAACGCGATGCCGACGCCCGCGCGCGCCGCATCGATCACCGCGTCGGCATCGTTCGTCACGAACACGCCGTCCGGATCGAGATCGACGTCGCGCTGCCCGTCGCGCAACAGCCATTTGTGCAGGCGTCCGCTCTCCGAGAACCGGAAACGGATGCACGCATGCCGCTCGAGCGCCGCAATCGACTCAGGCGCGCCATACCGTGCCAGATAACCGGGCGACGCAACCAGCGCACACGTCAACGCCGGCGCGATCCGCACGCCGATCATGCCCGGCTGCAGCCGGTCGGCCAGGCGAATCCCCGCGTCGAACCCGTCCTTCGCGATATCGACCAGTTCGTTCTCGTAGCGGATCTCGAGCCGGACTTTCGGGTAGCGTTCGCGAAACGTGGCGAGCACCGGCGCGATCACGAGCGCTCGCGCCAGCGGCAGCGCGGTCACACGCAACAACCCGTTCGGCTCGCTGCGTGCATCCTTCAGTTCGTCGCGGGCCTGCATGACCTGCCGGTAAGCAGGCTCCGTCTGCCGCCAGTAGCGCTGGCCGGCTTCCGTCAGGCTCACGCCGCGCGTGCTGCGGTTGAACAGCTTCACGTTCAGCTCGCCCTCGAGCTGCCCGATCGCGAGGCTGACGGCCGCCGGCGTCAGGCCCAGCGCGGCGGCGGCACGCGTGAAGTTGCCGGCCGTCGCGACGGTCATGAACACGTGCAGCCCGGCCATCGGATCGCGTCTGCTCATCATTAAAAAAACTTGAAACTCCTTCGAGCGGAATGCGGATTCTCCCATATACCGCAACTGCCTACACTGGCACTGTCGTCCTACCGGAGCCTTGCATGAACCCGCTCACCGCCGCGCTGCCGCTCGCAGCCGCCCGCCGCACGATCGACGCGGCACTTGCGCATGCCGCATCGCTGCAGGTCGCCGGCATCGCCGTCGCGATCGTCGATGCCGGCGCGAACCTGCTCGCGTTCGCGCGCACCGACGACTGCTTTCTCGGCGCGATCGATCTCGCGCAACGCAAGGCGCTGACGGCAATCCGCTTCCGCGCATCGACCGGCGCGCTCGGTGCGATGTCGGGCGACGGTCCGCTGCGCGGCATCGAACACAGCCACGGCGGGCTCGTCACGTTCGGCGGCGGCGAACCGCTCGTCGACGGCGACGGGCGCTGCGTCGGCGCGATCGGCATCTCGGGCGGCAGCGTCGACGAAGACACCGCGATCGCGCAGCACTGCCGCGACCGCTTTCCGGCAACGTTCCACTCCACAAGGTAAGCACATGGCACAGAAACGCATCCTCATCACCGGCGCGGGCACCGGCTTCGGCCACGAAGTCGCGCTGCGCCTCGCCGAACGCGGTCACGACGTGACGGCCGGCGTACGCGTCACCGCCGAAATCGACGCACTGACGGCCGCGGCCACGCAGCGCGGCACCGCGCTGCACGCGATCAAGCTCGACGTGACGTCGCCTCACGATCGCGCCCGCGCGGCCGAGCTCGATATCGACGTGCTCGTGAACAACGCGGGCGTCGGCGAGGCCGGCGCGCTGGTGGACCTGCCGGTCGAGATCGTCCGCGAGCTGTTCGACGTCAACGTGTTCGGGCCGCTCGAACTCACGCAGCAGATCGCGCGCGGCATGCTCGCGCGCCGGCACGGCAAGATCGTGTTCGTGTCGTCGATCGCGGGCCTGATCACGGGGCCGTTCACGGGCGCCTATTGCGCGTCGAAGCATGCGATCGAATCGGTCGCCGAGGCGATGCACGCGGAACTCGCCCCGCACGGAATCAAGGTCGCGGTCGTGAACCCCGGCCCGTACAGCACGGGCTTCAACGACCGGATGATGGAAACGGCGCGACGCTGGCGCGATCCGGCCGCGCACACCGTGACGCCCGAGCGGCTGACGTTCCCGCTCGAACAGCACGATCCGGAGGAAATGATCGCGAAGATGGTCGACGTGATCGACAGCGACGGCGGCGCGTTCCGCAACCTGCTGCCGAAATCGTCGGAAGCGTTCGTGCGCGCCGAACAGGCACGTGCGTGGGAGCGGCAGCAGTAACCCGCCGGCGGAGCGGCGGACGGCACGCCGCCGCTCGCGCGTTCAGTACACGTCCCGCATGTAGCGGCGCGCCTTCGAGAGCCGCGCGACGTAGTCGTTCGCGGCCTCGTCCGACATGCCGCCGTGCTCGGCGACCACCGCCTTCAGCGCCGTGTCGACGTCCTTCGCCATCCGCGCGGCATCGCCGCACACGTAGAAGTGCGCGCCTTCCTCCAGCCACGCGAACAGCTCTGCGCCCTGCTCGCGCATCCGGTCCTGTACGTAAATCTTGTCGGCCTGGTCGCGCGAGAACGCCAGGTCGAGCCGCGTCAGGAAGCCGCTGTCGTGCATCGCGCCCAGTTCGTCGCCGTAGTAGAAATCGGTCTGTGCGTGCTGCTCGCCGAAGAACAGCCAGTTGCGCCCACGCGCGCCGCGCGCCTGCCGTTCGTGCAGGAAGCCGCGAAACGGCGCGACGCCGGTACCGGGGCCGACCATCACGATCGGCACGTCGCCGTTCACCGGCGGCCGGAAATGCGCGGACTTCTGCACGAACACCGGCACGCGGCCGTCGTCCGCGCGATCCGCGAGGAACGTCGACGCAACGCCTTTGCGCGCGCGCCGGCCGTTGTGATAGCGCACGGCCGACACGGTCAGGTGGATCTCGCCCTGGTGCGCGCTCGGGCTCGACGCGATCGAATAGAGGCGCGGTTGCATGCGCTTCAGCATCCCGACCAGTTCCGTGCCCGACAGCTCGACCGGAAATTCGTGCAGCACATCCGCGAGCTGCTGCCCCCACAGCCATTGCTTCAGGTCGCCCTTGCGGTCGTCGCCGAGCAGCGACTTCAGCGCACCGTTCGCGCTGCGCGACGCGATCAAGGCGAGCGTGTCCGGATGCGGGCGCGTGATGTCGAAGTGACGCGCGAGCGCGTCGCCGAGGCGCACGTCGCCGACACCCGCCACCGACACAGGTGCATCGGCCTTCAGCGCGGTGACGGACAGCAGTTCGTCGACCAGTTCCGGGCAGTTGGTCGGCCACACGCCGAGCGCGTCGCCGGTTTCGTATTCGAGGTTCGCGCCTTCGGTCGACAGCGACACGTAGCGCGTATCCTTCGCCGCGCCCGGACGGTTGAGCCGCAGGTTCGCGACGAGCTTCGACGGCGCCGGATGCGCCTTCGTCGGCAGCAGTCCCGACGGGCTCATCCCGCCGGACGGCACCGCGTGCAGCGCGGCATCGGCCTCCTTGATCCGCGCGACGACGCGTTCGAGCCACTGGTCGGCGTCGCGCTGGAATTCGACGTCGCAATCGACGCGCGCGCAGAGACGCGCCGCGCCGAGTTCCGCGAGCCGCGCGTCGAGCCGGCGGCCGTGGCCGCAAAACTGGTCGTAGTTGCGATCGCCGAATGCGAGCACCGCGAAGTGCACGCCGTCGAGGCGCGCGGCGCTGCCGGCCTGCAGCGCTTCCCAGAATTCGCTGCCGTTGTCGGGTGCATCGCCGTCGCCGAACGTGCTCGTCATCAACAGCACGTATTGTGCACCGGCGAGCGAAGCGAGCGGATAGTCGGACATGCACGCGGTACGGATCTCGAAGCCCGCGTTCATCAGCTGCGTCGCGTAATCCTCGGTCAGCGATTCGATGTTGCCGGTCTGCGACGCCCACAACAGCACGACCTTCGGCCGCGTGCGCACGATCCGCACGCCACCGGACGCGCCGGCATCGGCCGGCAGCGCGGGCGCCGCGGCACCCGGCAAGCTCGCCGGCAGCGCGCGGCTGAACAGCCCCGCGAGCATCCCGTCGAGCCAGAACCGCACCGGCGGCGTGAGCGGCGCGCCAGCCGGCAGCACCGGCACGCTGCCCTCGCGCCGGCCGGCGCTCGCCTTCAGCCCGCTGACGAGCCCGGCCACGTACAGCCGTTCGGTGTCCGTCAACGGCGGCGGCGCGAGATCGGCCACGCCGAGCGCGGCCGCGAAAGTGTCGATATCTGCCATGTCGGATTCCTGTGAAGCAGTCGCCTGCGCCAGCACCGGCGCGGGCCGCGCGTCGTCGGCGCGTGCATCGGGTTGCGTCGTCTCGTCGTCGGCGGATGCGAACGCATCGGTCTCGACGCGTCGCAGCGCGACCGCGCAATATTTCAATTCAGGTTGCTGCGATTCGGGATCGATCGCGTCATTCGTCACCGCGTTGATGCACAGGTCGTCGCCGTACACATCGTTCCAGTGCATCGGCGCGAAGCAGTTACCGCGCTGCACGCGCTCGGTCACGACAGCCGGCAGCACCGCGCGGCCACGCGCCGAGCGGATCTCGACGCTGTCCTTCGCGGCGATGCCGAGCGCGCTCGCATCGTCCGGGTGCAGTTCGACGAACGGGCGCGGGTTGAGCTTGTTCAGCATCGCGACCTTGCCCGTCTTCGTCATCGTGTGCCATTGATGCTGCAGCCGCCCGGTGTTCAGCACGATCGGGAACGTGTCGTCGGGCAGCTCGGCCGGATTGACATGCGGCCGCGCGAAGAAGCGCGCCTTGCCCGACGGTGTCGGGAACGCGAGGCGCGGTGCATCGTCGCCGTCGGCGGCCGGACGCAGCGTTTGGCTCACGCCGTCGTTCAGATAGCGGATCGGGTGCCGCTCGCGCGCGGTGCCCGGCGCAACCGGCCATTGCACGGGCCCGTCGCGCAGCGCCGCGTGGCTCGCGCCGCGCAGGTCGTAGCCGGTCGCCGGATTCGAGAAGCGGACGATCTCGTCGAACACGTCGGCCGCCGACGCATAGTCGAACGCATCGCCAAAACCCATCGCGCGCGCGACTTCCGCGACGATGCGCCAGTCGGGCAGCGCGTCGCCCGGCGGCGCGACCGCCGCGCGCATCAGCGTCATGTTGCGCTCGGAGTTGATCATCACGCCGTCGCCCTCGGCCCACAGCGCGCCCGGCAGCAGGATGTCCGCGTAGCGGTTGGTCTCGGTATCGAGGAACGCGTCCTGCGCGATCACGAGCTCGGCGGCCTGCAAGCCGGCGATCACGTTCTGCCGGTTCGGCACCGTGGCGACCGGGTTCGTGCAGATGATCCAGCATGCCTTGATGTCGCCCGCAGCCATCCGCGCGAACATGTCGACCGTGCCTTGCCCCGTCTCCTTGCGCAGCGTGCCGGCCGGCACGCGCCACAGGTTCTCGACGAAACGGCGATCATCGTCCGACGCCACCGAGCGCTGGCCGGGCAGCCCGGGCCCCATGTAGCCCATCTCGCGCCCGCCCATCGCGTTCGGCTGGCCGGTCAGCGAGAACGGCCCGCTGCCGGTGCGGCAAATCTTGCCCGTCGCGAGGTGCAGGTTGCAGATCGCGTTGGTGTTCCACACGCCGTGCGTGCTCTGGTTGAGCCCCATCGTCCAGCAGCTCATCCACTCCTGCGCGTCGCCGATCCACTGCGCGGCCGTGCGCAGGTCGGCTTCCGCGAGCCCGGTGATCGCCGCGACACGTTCGGGCGTGTAGTCGGCGAGGAACGCGGGCATCGCGTCCCAGCCTTCGGTGTACGCGTCGATGAATGCGGCATCAGTCCGCCCGTTCGCGTGCAGCAGGTGCAGCAGCCCGTTGGTCAGTGCGAGATCGGTGCCCGGCCGGATCTGCAGGAACAGGTCGGCCTTGTCGGCCGTGCCGGTGCGGCGCGGATCGACGACGATCAGCTTCGCGCCGGCCTTCACGCGATCCATCATCCGCAGGAACAGGATCGGATGGCAGTCGGCCATGTTCGCGCCGATTACGAAGAACAGGTTCGCGCGGTCGAAGTCCTGGTACGACCCGGGCGGGCCGTCCGCGCCGAGCGACTGCTTGTAGCCGGTGCCCGCGCTCGCCATGCACAGGCGCGAGTTCGACTCGATGTTGTTGGTGCCGACGAAGCCCTTCGCAAGCTTGTTGACGAGGTACTGCGCCTCGATCGACATCTGCCCCGATACGTAGAACGACAGCGCGTCGGGCCCGTGCGTATCGAGCACCGCGCGCAGGCGGCGCGCGGTGTCGGCGATCGCGTCGCGGGCCGGCAGCGGCACCAGGTCGTCCTCGCGCGCGCGGCGCACGAACGCGCGGTCGAGCCGCCCCGAGCGGCGCAGCGCGACGTGCGCCGACGAGCCCTTCGTGCACAGCCGCCCGAAGTTGGTCGGATGGTCGGAGTCGCCGGACACCTTGACGACTTCGCCTTCCTCGACGTGCAGCACCATCCCGCAGCCGACGCCGCAGTACGGGCACACGCTCTTGACGGGGGTGGCGGTCATGCGCGCTCCGGGGCGGTCAGGCTGCGATCCACACGAAGCCGTCCTCGACCCGCGACGGATACGCGCTCACCGACTGCTCGGGCGCCTCGAGGCATTCGCCGGTGCGCAGGTCGAAATGCTGCTTGTACAGCGGCGACGCGACGACGACACGCTCGCCGAGGCTGCCGATCAGCCCGCGCGACATCACGGCCGCCTGCGATACCGGATCGACGTTGTCGATCGCAAACACGCCGCCTTCTTCGGCATGTGCGACGTGAAAAACCGCGACCTGCTCGCCGTTGACGAGTGCACACACGCCGGTGTTCGGCACGATGTCGTCGAGCGGGCACACGCGGGTCCAGGACAGCGGAAGACGATCGTTCATGATGGGCTCCTTGGAAAAGACGCTGGTGTCGGTCAGGGTCAAACGGTTGCGGGTTCGGTTGCGGCTTGCGTCACGCCTTCAGCCACGACGGGAATCGACACGGGCTTGCCGCCCGCGCGTTCGCCGGGCGTCGCAGGCCGGATCTGGCCGCGCGTCTCGACGAATTCGATGGTCGTGTCCGGCGCGTCGCTGTTCACGAAGTGGCGGAAGCGCTTGCGCGTGTCGGGATCCGTCACGGCCTTCTTCCATTCGCACTCGTAGGTGTCGACCACGTGCTGCATGTCGGCTTCGAGTTCGGCGCCGATCCCGAGCCGGTCGTGCACGACGACGTCGATCAGGTAGTCGAGCCCGCCTTCGAGGTTGTCGCGCCACACGCTCGTGCGCTGCAGCCGGTCGGCGGTGCGCACGTAGAACATCAGGAGGCGGTCGATGTAGCGGATCAGCGTGGCACGGTCGAGATCGGACGCGAGCAGTTCCGCGTGGCGCGGCTTCATCCCGCCATTGCCGCACACGTACAGGTTCCAGCCCTTCTCGGTCGCGATGATGCCGACGTCCTTGCCCTGCGCTTCCGCACACTCGCGCGTGCAGCCGGACACGCCGAACTTGATCTTGTGCGGTGCGCGCAGCCCCTTGTAGCGGTTCTCCAGGTCGATCGCGAGACCGACCGAATCGTCGACGCCGTAGCGGCACCACGTCGACCCGACGCACGACTTCACGGTGCGCAGCGCCTTGCCGTACGCGTGGCCCGATTCAAAACCGGCCGCGATCAGTTCTTCCCAGATCGACGGCAATTGCTCGACGCGCGCGCCGAACAGGTCGACGCGCTGGCCGCCGGTGATCTTCGTGTAGAGCCCGTACTTCTGCGCGACCTGGCCCACCGCGATCAGCCCTTCCGGCGTGACTTCGCCGCCCGGCATGCGCGGCACGACCGAGTACGTGCCGTCGCGCTGGATGTTCGCGAGGTAGTAGTCGTTCGAATCCTGCAGCCCGGCGTGCTCCTTCTTCAGCACGAATTCGTTGAAGCAGGACGCGAGAATGCCCGCCACCGCCGGCTTGCACACGTCGCAGCCGAGGCCGTGGCCATGCTTCGCGAGCAGTTCGTCGAAAGTCGTGATGCGCTCGACGCGGATCAGGTGGAACAGCTCCTGGCGCGAATGCGGGAAGTGCTCGCACAGATGGTTGTTGACCGCGAGGCCCTGCTTCTTCATCTCGGCCTTCATGATCTGCGTGACGAGCGGCACGCAGCCGCCGCACGACGTGCCGGCGCCCGTGCACGTCTTCAGCGCGCCGAGGCTCGTCGCGCCGTCGGCGACCGCCGTGCAGATCTGCGACTTCGACACGTTGTTGCACGAGCAGATCTGGGCGGCCGCGGGCAGCGCCTCGACACCGATCGCCGGCTTCGCGACGCCGTCCGACGACGGCAGGATCAGGAATTCCGGCGACTCCGGCAGCTCGATGCGGTTCAGCATCATCTGCAGCAGCGTGCCGTATTCGGCCGCATCGCCGACCATCACCGCGCCGTGCAGGAACTTGCCGCAGTCGGACACCACGAGCTTCTTGTAGACCTGGCGGCGCTCGTCCGCGTACTGGTAGGTGCGGCTGCCGGCCGTCGTGCCGTGCGCGTCGCCGATGCTCGCGACGTCGACGCCCATCAGCTTCAGCTTCGTGCTCATGTCGGCGCCCGCGAACGCGGCCTCGACCTCGCCGTTCGCATTGCCGCCAAGCTGCTTTGCGACCACGCGCGCCATGTCGTAGCCGGGGGCGACGAGGCCGTACACCATGCCGTTCCAGGCCGCGCATTCGCCGATCGCGTAGATGTCGGCGTCGCTCGTGCGGCACGCGTCGTCGATCGCGACGCCGCCGCGCGGGCCGATGTCGAGCCCGCATGCGCGGGCCAGTTCGTCGCGTGCGCGGATGCCGGCCGAGAACACGATCATGTCGGCATCGAGGTGCGAGCCGTCGGCGAACGCCATCCGGTGCGTGCCTTCCTCGCCATCGACGATCTCGAGCGTGTTCTTGCCCGTATGCACGGTCACGCCGAGCGCCTCGATCTTCGCGCGCAGCATCCGGCCGCCGCCGTCGTCGACCTGCACGGCCATCAGCCGCGGTGCGAATTCGACGACGTGCGTGTCGAGCCCCATGTCGCGCAGCGCCTTCGCGCATTCGAGGCCGAGCAGCCCGCCGCCGACCACGACGCCGCGCTTCGCGTGCGTGCCGCACGCCTGCATCGCTTCGAGATCCTCGATCGTCCGGTACACGAAGCAGCCGTCACGATCGTGCCCCGGCATCGGCGGCACGAACGGGCGCGAACCTGTCGCGAGCACCAGCTTGTCGTACGCGAGCGTTTCGCCGGACGCGAGCGTGACCGTATGCGCGGCCCGGTCGACCGACGCGACTTGCGCGTTCAGGCGCAGGTCGAACTGCGGATGACGTTCGAAGAAGCCGGGTTCGACGAGCGACAGGTCGTCCGCCGACTTGCCCGCGAAGAATTCGGACAGGTGCACGCGGTCGTAGGCCGGGCGCGGTTCCTCGCCGAGCACGGTGACCTGCAGCGCGCCCGCTTCCGCTGCGATGCATTCGAGGAGCTTGTGGCCGACCATGCCGTGGCCGATGACGATGAGTTTCATGGTGACGTTTCCTTCGGTCGATCAGTTCGCGGCGCTGCTGGCAGCCAGTGCGCGGTCGCGCAACTCGGCTTCGCGTGCCTTGTGTTCTTCGCTGAAGCGCACGGCCATCGCACACAGTGCGGTCGCGGTGACGGCGAGGCCGAGCAGGCTCAGCGTGTGCTGCACGTCGCCGACGCCCTTCAGCAGGAAGGCCGCGGCCACCGCGCCGACGTTGCCGCCCGCGCCGACGATCCCCGCGACGCCGCCGAGCGCCTTGCGGTCGATGAACGGCACCAGCGCGTAGGTCGCGCCGCAGGCCATGTGCGTGAAGAGGCCGAACGTGAGCATCGCGACAAGCGCGACGCCGATGCTTTGCGCATGCGAGAACCAGATCAGCCCGAGCCCTTCGCCGACGATCAGCGCGCACAGCAGCGCGGCGCGCACGTCAAGGCTACGGCGCGCGGCGATCTTGTCGGACAGCCAGCCGCCGAGCGCACGGGCAAACAGCGCGAGCAGCCCGAACAGGCCGACCGCGAAACCGGCGTCCTTCAGCGACAGGCTGAAGTGATCGACGTAGTACAGCGCGGCGATGTTGTGGATGAACACCTCGACGCCGAAGCACGCGCCGTACGTGACGAACAGCATCCACACGCGATAGTTGCCGCAGGCCGCGACGAAGCTCGCCCAGCCGCCCTTCTTGCCGCTGTCGACCGTCACGCCTTCCTTGCGCAGCGCGACGAAGTCGCCTTGCGGGCAATCCTGCGTGAAGCGCCAGTACGCCCAGGCCATCGCCAGCATCGCGACGCCCGGCACGACCAGCGCGATGCGCCACGACGAATCCTCGCCGACACCGAGCATCAGGCCGGCGGCGACCAACAGCGGCATCAGCGCCTGCGTGGCACCTGCACCGGCGTTGCCCCAGCCGGCCGTCGTCGCGTTCGCGGTGCCGACCACGTTCGGCGCGAACATCACCGATGTGTGGTACTGCGTGATCACGAAGCCCGCGCCGATCGCGCCGATGCCGAGCCGGCAGATCAGGAACGACAGGTAGTCGTGCGTGAACGACACCGCGAACACCGGGATCGCGCCGAGCAGCAGCAGGCCGACGTACACGCGGCGCGGGCCGAAGCGGTCGCACAGCGGGCCGACCAGCAGCCGCACGGCGATCGTCGCGGCCACCGCGGCGATGTTGATGTTGGCGACCTGGGCCGCCGTCAGATGAAATTCGCGTGCGATCAGCGGCATCAGCGGCGCGCACGCGAACCACGCGAAGAAGCACACGAAGAACGCCATCCACGTCAGGTGGAACGCGCGCATCGGCGCGGTGCGGAAGCTGAAGAGATCGATACGGGTAGCTTTGTCGGTCATGTCATCCGCCAAACGAAAAACGGCGTCCTGCGCACCCGGTCTCGTCGAGACCCGATGCGTAGGACGCCGTTGCCCATGAAGCCCGTTGCCGGGCGCGTCTAGTAATCGGTACTGCCGGACGAATCGCCGTTGATCCGCCCGAACCTCCTAACGCAAACGCCGTGCCATGTTGATGCGAATCGAGCCCGCAGCCCCGTCGAGCAAGGCTCGCCGGGTGTCGTGCGGCGCGCGGCGACATGTGGCACGCGATGCGCCGTGATGCAGCGAGGCACAGATGTGGTGCGCTGCAGCACTGTCGCCGTGCGACATCGCGGTGCGCGCTGACGGGGCACGATGCACGCCGATGCGGCATTGCGGTTGCCCGCGCGCGGCGGCTGCATGCACGCGCGGGGCCCTCGTGCGGCGCGGTGCGCGCCGTTCCCGCCGTGCCGGCACGACGTGCCATGCCGGTTGGCCCGGATATTGCTGAACTCGATGCATGACACCGGCAACGGCGCCGGTGGGCAGTCCCCGCAAACCATGCCCGTCTTACCGACGGGCCGATCAGGACAACGGTGTCCCTCCGTGCGCGGCACGGCTGGATGCCGGTGCGTTTCGACCGCCCGCCGCCGCCGCGCAGACAACGCGCTATCGACCGCCGCATGCAGGCGGCACAGGAACACGACATGACGACAGGCAAAGTCACGCTGCTGGGCGCCGGCCCCGGCGATCCCGATCTCCTCACGCTGAAGGCCGCGAAGGCGCTGGCCGCTGCCGACGTGCTGCTGCTCGACGATCTGGTCGCGCCCGGCATCGTCGAACTCGCGCCGCAGGCACGCGTGATCCGCGTCGGCAAGCGCGGCGGCTGCCGCTCCACGCCGCAGGCATTCATCGAGAAGCTGATGCGCCGCTACGCGCTGCGCGGCGCGCACGTGGTGCGCGTGAAAGGCGGCGATGCGCTGCTGTTCGGGCGTGCCGGCGAAGAACTCGCGACGCTGCGCGCCGCCGCGATTCCGGTCGAGATCGTCAACGGCATCTCGTCAGGCTTCGCCGCCGCCGCGAGCCTCGGCATCTCGCTCACGCATCGCGAGCATTGCCACGGCGTCACGTTCGTCACCGCGCACCGTCAGGACCACGGCGAGCCCGACTGGGCGCGTCTCGCGGCAACCGGTACCACGCTCGCGATCTACATGGGGATGAGCCGCGTCGACAGCATCGCCGCCGGCCTGCTCGCCGCGCTGCCGCCCTCGACGCCGGCCGCAGCCGTGCAATGGGCCGGCACGCCCGACGAACGCCGCTGGACCGGCACGCTCGGCCATCTCGCGCGCGGCATCGACGAAGCGCGGCTCGGCAGCCCGGCCGTGATCCTCGTCGGCGGCGCGATCGGCGAAGCGGCCGTGCAGCACGTGCCGGACGCGGGCGCCGCGCTCGAAACGGCCTTGTCCCGGGCCGCATAGCATGCGCGACACCACGCGGCACCGGCCGCCCACCTATCATGAAGACAGCGGCACCGGCCGCCGGGCCATCGCGCCCGGCACTGACCCGATGCGCGCGCGGGGCCACCGCCCCCGATCCGTGCATCGCGCCACGATTTCGCCGCCGCCGTTCGCGTCATGAGTACGCCTGCTTCCTCCGCCCGCCTGCGCGTGCTGCTCGTCACCGATACCGACAAGCCGATCGGCGAGCTCGGCGACGCGCTCGCGCACCTCGGCTACGAAATGCTGAACGACGTCGCGACGCCCGCGCGCCTGCCGGCCGCCGTCGAGGAGCAGCATCCCGACGTCGTGATCATCGATACCGATTCGCCGTCGCGCGACACGCTTGAGCAGCTCGCGGTGATGCACGCCACCGCGCCGCGCCCCGTGCTGATGTTCAGCCACGACGCGAACCAGTCGCTGATTCGCGCGGCGGTCGGCGCGGGCGTCAGCGCGTATCTCGTCGAAGGATTGTCGGCCGAGCGCCTCGCGCCGATCCTCGAAGTCGCGCTCGCCCGCTTTTCCCACGACGATGCGCTGCGCCGCCGGCTGGCCGACGTCGAGCGCGAACTCGCGGAGCGCAAGCTGATCGACCGAGCGAAGCGCCTGCTGATGGACCAGCGCAAGCTGTCCGAACACGACGCGTATGCGGCGCTGCGCAAGCGCGCGATGGATCAGGGCCTGCGCATCGTCGACGTCGCGCGACAACTGCTCGACGCGTCACCCCAGTCATGACCGCCATGGATACTTCACTTCCCGCCGCGCCGGAACGCGCGCATCTTCGCCTCGGGTTCGTCGCGCTGAGCGACGCAGCCCCGCTGGTCGTCGCGCAGCGCCTGAACCTCGGCGCGCGGCACGGTCTCACGCTCGAACTCAGCCGCCAGCCGTCGTGGGCGACCGTCCGCGACAAGCTGCTGAGCGGCGAGCTCGACGCCGCGCATGCGCTGTACGGGCTCGTCTGCGGGCTGCAGCTCGGGATCGGCGGCCCGCAGGCCGACATGGCCGCGCTGATGGTGTTGAACCGCAACGGCCAGGCGATCTCGCTGTCGCGCGGCCTCGCCGACGCGTATCGCGACAGCGGCAGCGTGCGCGACGCGTTCGCGACGCTCGGCCGCAAGCCGCTCCTCGCGCAGACGTTCCCGACCGGCACGCACGCGATGTGGCTGAACCACTGGCTCGCGTCGCACGACGTCGATCCGCTGCGCGACGTGCGCAGCGTCGTGATCCCGCCGCCCGAAATGGTGGCCGCGCTGGCCGGCGGCGAGCTCGACGGCTTCTGCGCCGGCGAGCCGTGGCATGCGGTGGCCGACGCCTGCGGCGCGGGGCGAACCGTCGCCGTCACGAGCGAGATCTGGCCCGATCATCCGGAGAAAGTGCTCGCGACCCGGCGCGATTTCGTCGCGCTGTACCCGGCCACGGCCCGCGCGCTGATCCGCACGCTCGTCGATGCCTGCGCGTGGCTCGACAGCGCCGCGCACCGTCGCGACGCGGCCGACTGGCTCGCGTCGCCCGACGCGCTCGGCGTGCCGGCCCGGCTGATCGCGCCGCGCCTGCTCGGCGACTACGGCTCGGGGCCATTCGCCGTACCGCCGCTGCCGATCCGCTTCCACGACGGCGGCGCCGTGAACCGCCCCGATCCGCGCGAAGGCGAGTGGTTCCTGTCCCAGTACCGGCGCTGGGGCATGCTCGACGGTTCGCACGACAACGCGGGGATCGCCCGCGCGATCGCGCAAACTGCGTTGTATGATGCTGCGGTCGCCGAAAGCGGCGCAGCGGGCCCGTCGCGGGCGTGATGCGGGCCGCGTGATGCCGGCGGCGCGCGCGCCCGCGCCCTGCTTGTCCGGGTCGCCTGTCGGCGCCCGGCACGCGCCCCCGGGCGACGCCGCATGACCACTCCGTCCCCGCTCAGAATCGATGCCGAAACCCACGCGCGCGCCGCTCGACGTGCTGCTCACTGAAATCCGCGCGTGCCGTGTCTGCGAAGCCGACCTGCCGCTCGGCCCGCGCCCGGTCGTGCGTGCCCATCGCGACGCGCGGATCCTGATCGTCGGGCAGGCGCCGGGCGCACGTGTCCATGCGAGCGGGATCCCGTGGGACGACGCAAGCGGCAAGCGGCTGCGCGGCTGGCTCGACGTCGACGCCGACACGTTCTACGACGAGACGCGCTTCGCGATCGTGCCGATGGGCTTCTGCTACCCGGGCCGCGGCGCAAGCGGCGACAACCCGCCACGCCCCGAATGCGCGCCACTGTGGATCGACCGGTTGCTCGCCGAGTTGCCGTCGATCCGGCTCACGCTGCTGATCGGCCAGTATGCGCAACGGCATTTCCTGCGCGACACGCGCAAGGCCACGCTGACCGACACCGTGCACGCATGGCGCGACTACGGCCCCGACGTGCTGCCGCTGCCGCATCCGTCGCCGCGCAACCAGGCGTGGTTCAAGCACCACCCGTGGTTCGACGCCGAGGTCGTGCCCGAGCTGCGGCGCCGGGTCGCGCCGCTGGTTGCCCGGTAGGATCCGGGCGCGCCGGCGCCAGCCAGCGCCATCGCCCGATCACTGATATCGAACCGCGCGACGAAGGTGGAGACGCTCGCGCCGGTCGGCACGGCAAGCGGGCTGGGCGGCGGCGGCAGTCCGCGTGCCCGTTATCCCGGCTTCCCCCGAAAGCACGACCGCCGCGCGGCACGCCGCGACCGACCCCGGGCCAAGCCGCACGGCCGCACGGATCGCCGTCGCGCCCGGTTCGCTGTACCATCGCGGCTCAACCGCGTCACGAACAGCAGAATCCTTCATGCCCTCCACCGCCCCGCCGCGCCTGTACGGGATGCCCGAACGCAGCGACCGGCTCGACTTCTACATCCGCGACCAGGCGTCGCGCCAGGCGATCACCGAGCCGCACCGGCACGCGTACTTCCAGATCCAGTTCAATCTCGGCGGCGACACCGAGCAGCGGATCGGCGGTGTCACGCGGCCGTTTCCGCGCGGCGCGCTCGCGTTCGTGCTGCCGCACCGCGAGCACCTGATCCCGCATCCGGAAGGTGCGCACTTCATCGTGATCAACTTCAGCCAGGCGTTCCTGCGCGCCGATCTCGACGTCGACCCGCTCGATCTCGAGGATGTGCCCGCGCACCGCTTTCCCGAGCTGACGCCGTTCCGCTTTCAGGAACACCTCGACTTCATCCTGACCGGCGACACCTACGACGAAGCGCGCCGCCTCGCGCTGTGCATGCTCGACACCGATCGCGTGCGCACGTTCGGCTCGACCACGTTGCTGCGCGGCTATCTGCTGCAATTGATCGGGCTCGTCTGCACGCAGTACGCGGGTGCGCTCGACAAGCTCGCGCAGCGCGGCGCCCAGCGCGCGGGCCGGCGCGACGCGCTCGCGCGCGTGCTGCGGCATGTGCGCGCCAATCTGACCCGCGAGGACCTGACGCTCGCCGCGACCGCCGAGGCCGCGTTCCTGTCGCCCAACTACCTCGCGCACCTGGTCCGCAAGGAAACCGGCAGCACCTTCACCGATCTCGTGACCGAGCGCCGGATCGCGCTCGCGCAGTCGCTGCTGGCACACACGAGCCGGCGCATCGCGGACATCGCACGCTCGGTCGGCTTCCGCGACGAAGGGTATTTCGCGCGGCGCTTCCGCGCGCGGGTCGGCGTGTCGCCGAAGGCGTATCGCGACGCGAATGCCGCGCTGCCGGACGGCGACGACGCACCGGCAGCCGCCGACGCGTAGTTTTGTCCCGGTAAAACGCAGTTGCGTCGCATCCGGCCGCACGGGCGTCGGGTATCGTTGCACGCATGCCGGCCCGTGCGCCGCACGGGCGCCGCATCCGTCTTCCCACCGAACGAGGCCATCCGATGTCCGAATATGTCATCGACGCTGCCGAGCGTCCTTCCGTCGAAGTCGAACAGACGTCCGCGCGCTTTCCGGTGCGCCGCGTCTTCTGCGTCGGCCGCAACTACGCCGACCACGCGCGCGAAATGGGCGCCGATCCCGACCGTGAGCCGCCGTTCTTCTTCACGAAGCCGGCCGACGCGATCGTCCCGGCCAGCGGCACCGTCGCCTATCCGCCGCTGACGAACGACCTTCATCACGAAATCGAGCTAGTCGTCGCGATCGGCAAGGACGGCCGGTCGATCGACCCGGCCGACGCGCTGTCGCACGTATGGGGCTACGGCGTCGGCGTCGACCTCACGCGCCGCGACCTGCAGGCCGAAGCGAAGAAGCTGAGCCGTCCGTGGGACTGGGCGAAGGGCTTCGACGCATCGGGCCCGGTGACCGCGCTGCGCGCGGCGTCAGCCACCGGCCACCCGGCGACGGGCCGCATCTGGCTCGCGGTCAACGGTGAAACGCGCCAGCAAGGCGACCTGGCCGACATGATCTGGGCCGTTCCCGACGTCATCGCGTATGTGTCGCGCTCGGTCGCGCTGAAGGCCGGCGACCTGATCTTCACCGGCACGCCGGCCGGCGTCGGCGCGCTGCAGCCCGGTGACCGCGTCACGGGCGGCGTCGACGGCGTCGCGACGTTCGAGTTCGTCGTGGGCGCGAAGCCGTAAGCCGTAACTCACGCTGCACGCATGGCGGCCGCCCGCCTCGGGCCGCCGTGCGATATCCCGATCGCCGTCAGTCGTAGCGGCGCACGAATGCGTCGACGACGGCCGGCGGATTCAGCGCTTTCGCCGATTCGTTTTCGAGCGCCTCGGCAGCATCGTCGTCGCTGATCGACACGAACAGCGTGATCGCCGCCCTTTCGTCGCCCGTGCCGAACAGGCCTTCGCGGTCGAGCAGGCGCAATGCTCCGATCATCTCGGCGTGCAGTTGTCGCGAAAATTCCGAGAACCTCGACCGGACAAACTGCGGGCTCAGCAAGTCATCGGCGAGCTTGCCGCAGATTGCATTGAACGGCGACGCTTCCGCGGCCGCATACGCCCATTCGGAAAAGCCCCACGCATACCACGGGTCGTCGTCCGGAACGGCCTGTTGCTCGCGGATCCGGCGCAGCCCCTCGACCGAATTGGCCGCCGGCACCACCGTCATCGCGCCGCTGTCGGTGTACAGCGCGAACGCGTAGAAATGCTCGTCCGGGTGCTGCGCCCGCAGCGCCCGGAATGTCGCTCTTGCGGCGTCGGCAATTTCCCGCTGGAAATCAGAAAAGTCGCTCATCCCATCCTCGTCCAGTCGCCCTTCGCGCGCCGGGGAGCACGCGGTGCGCGGCGGGTTCGTCGTCTCCCGGTGTCCGGCCGATTGTCCGCCAATCGCGCGCGACACGGTAGCGGTGCCCACACCCGTGCCCGGTTCCACGCGGCGCGATACCACGCCTGCGTTCACCGCCCAACCTCCCGCGCGTCGAACACCCGCACGCAGACGGCCGCCGCCAGCGCGATCGCGGCCGACAGCAGCATCATCGCCAGCGGCGCATAGCCCGCGTTGCCGGCCGTCAGCACCGCGCCCGTCAACGACGAAAGCGCGGCGCCACCGGCGATCGTCATCGCGCCGGCCAGCCCGGACGCGCTGCCTGCCAGTTCCGGGCGCACCGACACCGCGCCGGCATGCGCACCGGGATTGGTCAGCCCGTTGCCGATGCCGACCAGCACGCACGGCCCGAACCATGCGATCGCCTGCGTCGCGCCGCCGAACATCAGCGCGAGGCCGATCAACGGCCCTGCGCACGCGACGACCCGTCCGCACAGGATCGTCGTGGCCAGCGCGTAGCGACGCGCGTAACGCGCGGCCAGGAAGCTGCCGCACACGAAGCCGGCCGTGATGGTTCCCATGTAGAACCCGATCTCCGCGGGCGCGATACTGAACACCGTTTGCGCGGCGAGCGGCGCGCCGGCCAGGAACGCGTAGAACGAGCCGGTCGAAAACGCCATGCAGAGCGCATAGGCCCAGAAGCGGCGCGCACGAAGCAGCGCCGGATACGCGCGAAGCTGCTGCCCGAGGCTCGACGACCGGTTCGCGTGGGTTTCGACGAGATCGAACGCACACCAGACGAACAGCGCGATGCCCGCCGCGCCGAGCAGCCAGAAGCTCGCACGCCAGCCCAAGGTCTGATCGAGCGCGCCGCCCAGCGTCGGGCCGAGCATCGGCGCGAACGCGGCCGCCATCGCCGCATAGCCGATCCGGCTCGCCGCGCGCGTACCGCCGCCGGTGTCCCGGATCGTCGCCATCGACACGGGATAGACCGACGTGATCGCCGCCTGCATCAGCCTGCATGCCAGAAACGCGCGAATATCGGTCGCCATCGCGCAGCCGAGCGAGCCGAGCGCGAACATGCCGACGCTCGCCAGCACGACCGGCCGCCGCCCGAACCGGTCCGACAGCGGTCCCATTACAAACTCGAGCGACGCGGCCACCGCCGCGTAACCGCCGAGCGACAGCGCGACGAGCGCGTAGTCGGCGCGCAGGTCGCGCGCGATCGCTGGCAGCGACGGCAGGAACAGACTCAGCGGCAATACCGAGCATGCGCACAGCAGGATCAGCGTCGCGTATCTCGGCGACGCCCGTTCGGAAGCGATCGGCAGGTTCGATTGCAAGCGGATGCCCTCCGCGCACGTGCCGCACGGCCGTGCGCAATGCAAAAAAAAGCCCCCGAACGAGTCGGGGGCGCATGGGTGCCGGCGCGGTGCCGCTACCGGACCCTGCGCCTGCTGACTACGACGATGAAGCGTGCTGTTTTCATGCCGGATGGCTCCTGAATGCCTGGCTGACTACGTGCAATATCGGATGATCGTAGACGGACGATGGCGGACGCGTCAACGCCCTAACGCGCACGCACCGACACGAACTTCCGTGCGTTGTTACGCTGGATCAGCACCGCGATCACGCTGCCGCCGGTCGCTTCGAGCGACTGCACGTCGTCGGGCGTCTCGAGCAGCTTGTCGTTGAGCTCCAGCACGACATCGCCCGGCTGGATCCCCGCGCTGGCTGCCGGGCCGTGCACCGCATCCACCATCATCCCGACCGCGAGCCCCGTCGAACGGCGTTCGTCGTCGCTCAGCGCATGCATCGTCAGCCCGAGACGGTCGCCACCGTCGCCCGCCCCGGCTCCCGGCCCCGGTCGTGCGGCCGCCTTCGGCGCGGCCGTGCCGACGGCCGGGCCCTCGTTGCCGGCGGCCTCGTCGGCGCCCGTGATCGTCAGCATCACCGGCGCGCGGTTGCGGATCAGCCGCAGCGGCGCCTTCTGGCCCGGCGGCAGTGCGGCGGCCAGGTCGTTCAGTTCGGCCGAGCGGCCGATCGTCTTGTCGCCCAGCTTCACGATCACGTCGCCGGGCTTCACGCCGGCCGCGGCGGCCGGCGAACCGGGCGCGACGCCGTTGACGAGCGCGCCCGCCGGCCGCGGCAGCCCGAACGCCGCGGCCAGCCCGATGCCGACATCCTGCACGTCGACGCCGAGCGCGTTGCCGGACGACGCGTCCGGCGCCTGGGGCTGTTGCGCCTGCATCTGCTTCTGCAGTTGCGCACGCACCTTGGCGGCAAACGCGATCGGGATCGCGAACGTCGTGCTCGCGTAGCGATCCGCGCCCGTATAGACCTGTACCGCGATGCCGATCACGTCGCCCGCGCGATTGAATACGGGGCCGCCCGAGTTGTCGGGGTTCGGCGCGATGTCGGTTTCGAAGAACGGAAACGCGCTGCCGTCCGGCATCCGGTGCGACGTGGCGCTGACGATGCCGGCCGTGACCGTGTTGCCCGATCCGTCCGGCGCGCCGATCGTCATCACCGGTTCGCCCGCGCGCACCTTCGACGAATCGCCGACACGGACGAACGGCAGCTTCGTCGCGTTGACGCGCAGCACGGCGACGTCGCTTTGCGGATCGACGGCCAGCACCGTCGCCTTGAATTCGCGGCGGTCGGTGAGCCGTACCGTCACGTCGGTCGCATCGTCGACCACGTGCGCCGACGTGAGGATCAGGCCGTCGGCGCTGACGATGAAACCCGAGCCGCTGCCCGATACCGCGCGCGGCGACGTGTCGGGTGCAGGCGCCTGTGCCGGCGCCTGCGAGCCTTGCGCGGGCGGCGGCGCGTCGTGCCGGAAAAACGCGGCGAGCGGATCGTCGGGATCGAGGATTGCGAAGGACGGGCCGCCGGCCTGCTGGTCGGGTGCGGCGGTCATGATGGTCACGACCGCCGGGCCGTAGCGGTCGACGATCGCCGGAAAATCGACCGGCATCGCGTAAGGCGCAGCAGCCGGCCGCTGCTTCATCGGGTGTGGCGTGACAGGCGGCGAGACCGTTCCGGCGAGGACGGCCGGCGGGGGCAGCAAACACCCGGCAAACACGCCCCCGATCAACGCGGTGCGAAGCACGGCGCGAGCAAGCGTCTGGCGAACCACGGTGCACCTCCCCCGGGAAGTCACGGCGCCGACATGCGCGAGACGCGCAGGCGCCCGACAAGCCCCGGTACACGCATCCATTTATAGTCCAAGCGGCCTGTTCGAACATACGAATCGAAACCCGAATACGGGGCGGCGCATCACGCGCGGAGCCGCGACGGCGTTCGATTCGAACAAAGTGCGCGGTTCGTCAATCCGCACAAGTCCGATTGTCGTGCGTGGCGATGGGCGGTGCGTGTCAGGTGGCGCCATGGATGCGCGCGACGTCGAGCTTCGCTCGACGTGGAGGCCGACGATCCCCGGGCGGCGAGCGATCGCCCGCCATCACATCGAATCGATCGTGTGGGCTTCCGCCAGCGTTTGCAGGCGTCGACTCAGATCCCGGACCGCGCCGGCGGGCGCCCCTGACACGACCAGGCACAGGTTCTTGTAGATCCACACGAGTCCGAGTCCGGGACCGGGGATCGAACTCTGGACCGACACGCTTCCGAGCGGATCGGGATTCGTCTCGAACGGCACGTACGAGATCGTCGGCGAAGTTGTCTCGTTGAGAAAGTAATCCGCCGCCTTGAAGCGATCCTTGGCCTGCGCAACCGTGATCGACACGCGTGCTCCGTTGAACCGGCCGTTGAAGACAAACATCCGGAAATCCTTGAGCGGCCCGGTTTCGTCGACAGGCTGTTCGAAATGCTCGATCTTCAGCGCATTCAAACCCGGGACGCGCTGGGTCGCGAGCTTGCCCCAGTCGAACGCGACGATCTTCCGGCCATCGTCGGTCGCGAACTTCCGGTCGAAATCGATGTGCGACTTGAATGCGTCGACACGCGCGGTCGGGCTGAAGGCGCGCCGAATGGCTGCGGCTCTTTCATCCGCGCTCATGACGTTTCCCGATACCGGCGCCTGCGCATGGCTCGCGCCGACAAGAATGGAACATAGCAACAGACCGATGACCTGCACTTTCATTTCACCGCTCCCGCGCCGGGTAGCATTTTTGTCGTCGTCATGAAGCCCGCGAGGCATCGCATCCTGCACGCCGGGAATCGCTACGCCGGCATCGGGCCGCCCGGCGGCCGCAACACGAACACTCATCTCACCGCCCCCGCCATTCCCTTGTCCGGTGTCGGGCAGTCACGGCTGCTGTTCAATACCGTGAAGTGGCCCGGACACGCCTTGCTCGGAACCTGCAATCCTTCGGGAAATTCCGGTGCGCCCGGCAGCCACGGAGACGCGTATGCCTTGATCCTGTCCCCCGGGAAAAACACGATCCACAGATAGCCGTCCGAGAACGAACCATACGGCTCGATCGGCACGACCCGGCTAGCCAGTGCATGCGGATCGCGCTTGAACATCTCGTCGTTGCGCCATTCGACATCGACCGTCAATCCCGGGCGCCATTGTTCCGGAACGGACACACAGCATGTGATGCCGCCGCCGGCGCTGCCGATACGGGCGGCCACATTCCCGCCCCAGGTACCGTCGACATAGAAGGTACCGATCGGCACGTCCGTGTAGTTCAGCGCGTTCAGCTTCAGCCCGATCCCGGCCTCATCGGCCGCCGTAGCGGCTTGCGGATCCGCATGATCCGTCGCGCGAGAGCACCCGGCTCCCGTCACGCAGGCAGCCAGGAAAACGGCCAGACGAACAACGGCTATCACCGAGCCAGTCCGCACATTCATGACGCGATTCTCTTGTCGGAATCCCGAAGTGAAATCGAAAGCGATACGGTAGCGGAAATCACCGGCAACGGGTAAGGTTACCCGCGCGTCAATCCCCGCCCGCCTTCGCCGCGATCGCCGTCAGCATCCGCAACATCGGCTCGAACGCGACAACGCAAGGTGATGCGCGTGCTGCGGGTCGCATGGCTTCATCCGCGCAGGGCCGTACCGGACTCCGGACTCCGGTTGTCGCGTCTGGCCGCTGTACGAAAAACGGGCTCGTTGACGGCTGCCGGCTTGCTGCTACCGGCCTTCCGGAAGCGGGCTGCGCAGCGAGACAACGCAGCGTCAACCCGGAACAGTGAATGCCGACCGACAGGATCCCCATGCATGCCGCATGACGACCGCACCCTCCTCATTCCCCGACGAACGCCCGAATCGGCGACGATGCTCGCGAACGTCAAACGCGCGATGGCGCTCACCGCCCGCCTCAACCGCCTGTCGTTCGACGATGCGGACGAAGTCCGCGCGTTGTTCGGCGAACTGATCGGCAAGCCGGTCGACGACAGCTTTCTGCTGCTTCCGCCGTTCTATACGACCGGCGGGCCCGACATCACGGTCGGCCGCAACGTATTCGTCAACCAGAACTGCACGTTCTACGATCTCGGCGGGCTCGACATCGCCGACGACGTGATGATCGGGCCGAACGTGAGCCTCATCACGTCCGGCCATCCGCTGGAACCGTCGAAGCGGCGTGCCGCCGTCGTCGCGAAGCCGATCGCGATCGGGCGCAACGTGTGGATCGGTGCCGGCGCAACGGTCATCGGTGGCGTGACGGTGGGCGAAAACGCGGTGATCGGCGCAGGGGCCGTGGTCACGCGGGACGTGCCGCCGAATACGCTGGTGGGCGGCAATCCGGCGAAGGTCATCCGGTCGATTGGTGATTGAGGTCGGGTAGCGCGACGCCTACTTGACGCACCAGTAGCGCGCCGCAAATTCCTTGTTGATCGACACGACGACCATCCCGTTCGCATTGCGCGGCGGCTTGCCTTCCGAGCAGCGAGCGTTGTCCGACACGAAATACTCGACATTGCCGCGCTTGAACGTCCAGTCGGTATTGACGCACGGGTCGGTGCCGACCGTTTCCTCCGTGCCGCCGTGCAACTCGACGTCCGGCTTGCGATCGACCGAGTGCGGCTTGTTCCAGGCCCGGTAGTTCAGCGTGCCGTTCGCGGCGCGGTCGATCACGATGTGATGCTTGTCGGTATTGCAGATGAATCCGTCCTGGGTGGACTGCGCATGGGCGGCAGCGGTCGCCAGCAACGCGCATGCGGTACCGGCGAGCGCAAAGAATCTGTAAGGCGTGAGCACGTTCGATCAGGAAAAGAAGGGGAAATCGGAGGCGATACGGTAGCGGAAATCACCGGCGACGAGTTGGTTTTCCCGTGCCCGCCCCGCCCTCAATCTCCGCCCACCCGCTCCGCGATCGCCGACAGCAACCGCAACATCGGCTCGAACGCGTCGGCCGACGTGTTGCCGAAGCCGAGCACGAGCCCGTTGCCCGCCGATGCCGCATCGATCGAAAATCCCGACAGCGGAAACGGCCCGATGCCGTGCTCGCGCGCCGCGTCGACGATCGCGCGATCGCGGTAGCGCGCGGGCAGCCGCAGCGCGAGATGCAGCCCGCACGGCCCGCCCTCGATCTCATGCGGCACGCTCAGGTTGCCGTCGAGCGCGGCCAGCAGCAACCGCCGCCGGTCGCGATACAGCCGGCGCATCCGGCCGAGATGGCGGCCGTACTCGCCCGTCTCGATGAAATCGGCCAGCGCGAGCTGCACGTGGCGCGTCCCGCCGCGCAGCATCTCCGGCAGCACCGGCCGCACCGCGGCCAGCAGCGCATCGGGCAGCACGAGAAAGCCGATCCGCAGCGCCGGAAACATCGTCTTGCTGAACGAGCCGAGATAGACGACGGGCGAATCGGGTGCGAGCCCGTGCATCGCGCCGATCGGCTCGCCGGTGTGACGGAATTCGCTGTCGTAGTCGTCCTCGATGATCCACGCGCGATGCCGGCGCGCGGCATCGATCAGCGCGAGCCGGCGCGAGATCGACAGCACCGCGCCGGTCGGGAACTGGTTCGACGGCGTCGTGTAGACGAGGCGCGGCGTCCGCTCGCGCCAGTCGTCCGCATCCGCGCGCAACCCTTCCGCGTCGACCGGCATCGGCACGACGTCGAGGTCGGCCGCCTGCATCGCGGTGCGCGCGCCGCGATAGCCGGGCTCCTCGACCCACACCGTATCGCCCGGGTTCGTCAGCAACTGCGCGCACAGCGCGATCGCGCCCTGTGCGCCTTCCGTGATTACGATCTGCTCGGGATCGCAGCGCACGCCGCGCGTCACGGCCAGGTGGCGCGCGATCGATTCGCGCAGCGCGCGCTCGCCGAGCGGGTCGCCATAGCCGAGCAGGTCGCGGCCGGCGCGGCGCAGCGCGCGGTCGATCGCGTGGCGCCATGCGTCGGCCGGGAAATGCGTCAACGCGGGCACGCCCGGCCGGAAGCCCTCCGATTCGCCGGTGCCGATGCGGCTCGGGCGAATCCGGCCGAGCCGCTGCGCGACGGCCGGCGGCGCGGCACGCCGGCGCGGCGGTGCCGGCCGCGACAACCCGACCACGCGCGTGCCTCGGCGGTCGGACTGCAGGAAACCTTCGGCGACGAGCTGCTCGTAGACGGCGGCCGTCGTGTTGCGCGACACGCCGAGCGTCTCGGCCAGCGCGCGCGTGCCGGGCAGCCGCGTGCCGGCCGGCATCGCGCCGCCGAGAATCGCGTCGCGCACACGGCGCAGCAACTGGCGTTGCAGCGAAGGCGCGCCCGGCGTGCGCGCCAGCGGCGCGTCGAGCGGCAGCAACGGCGCGTCGGCGGAAGGAAGAACTGTCGTCATCGGAACATCGCAGCGTGAAAATGTCGGAAGGTGGCGCACGGCCAGTGGCGCACGGCTAATGGCGCACGGCTCGCGGTTCGTGCCCCGTAACGCGTGGCACCATAAATTTGCCGATCTCTGGCGCTTCTCATGGTACCTCGCTGCGACTACGATCGTCTGCATGCCGGCATGTCGCCGGCCGCCAACCGAAGCGAGATCGACCTTGTCCACGCTCACCAACGCTTTCCAGCAACCCATCGGCCACCCCGTTCCCGACTGGTCCGCGCGCCCGCGGCCGGAGCGCATCGTCCTCGAAGGCCGCTACTGCCGGCTCGAACCGCTCGACGCCGAACGCCATGCGGCCGACTTGTACGCCGCCTACGCCCAGGCGCCGGACGGCAGCGACTGGACCTATCTCGTCCACGGACCGTACGCCGACGAGTCGAGCTACCGCGACTACGCGCGCGGCGCGCAGGCAAGCGCCGATCCGCTGCACTACACGGTGATCGACCGCGCCACCGGCCGCGCGGTCGGCACGCTCGCGCTGATGCGCATCGATCCGGCCAACGGCGTGATCGAGGTCGGCTCCGTCACGTTCTCGCCGCTGCTCAAGCGCACGCCCGTATCGACCGAAGCGCAGTTCCTGCTGATGAAGTACGCGTTCGACACGCTCGGCTACCGGCGCTACGAATGGAAGTGCGACGACCTGAACATCCCGTCGCGCAAGGCCGCCGCCCGGCTCGGGTTCCGCTACGAAGGCACGTTCCGGCAGGCGATCGTCTACCGCAACCGCAATCGCGACACCGCGTGGTTCTCGATCATCGACGGCGAATGGCCGGATGTCCGCGCCGCGTTCGACGCGTGGCTCGCACCGGAGAACTTCGACGCGCACGGCGAGCAGCGCCAGTCGCTCATCGCGATCCGTCACGCGCAGGCGCGTGAGCGCGATGCGGCCAGCCGCGCGCAGGACGCGACGCGCGTCACGGTGCGCCCGCTCGTCGCCGCCGACGAAGCCGCGTGGCGCCCGCTGTGGCAGGGTTATCAGCAGTTCTACGACACCGCGCTGAGCGACGCGGTGTTCGCGACGACGTGGGCGCGCCTGATGGATCCCGCCGAACCGATGTTCGTGCTCGGCGCATTCGACGCATCGGGTGCGCTGGTCGGGATCGTGCATTCGATCTACCACCGCTCGTGCTGGACCGAAGGGCCCTACTGCTACCTGCAGGATCTCTACACCGCACCCGACGCACGCGGGCAAGGTGCAGGCGGTGCGCTGATCGAGGCCGTGTACGACCATGCCCGCGAAGCCGGCGCGAGCCGCGTGTACTGGCTCACGCACGAAACCAACACGACCGCGCGCGCACTGTACGACAAGCTCGCGAACAACGCCGGGTTCATCCAGTACCGGCACGACGTGAAGAAGTAACCCGCTGCTGCAGCCGGCCGGCGTTCAGCCGCGAACGTCGGCCGGCGCGTGTGCGTCGTCATCCTCCGCCGTGACGCCACACGTCGCGCCGGTGGCACCCCGCACCGACGCCGGGCAGATCATCTCGTCGCCGTTGGCCGGCACGGGCCGCCGTACCGGCCGGAACACCGGCTCGCCCGGCTCGATCGACTGCCCCGAGATCGCGCAGCGGCCCGGCTGCAGCGCGATACGCAAACGCCAGCGCTGTTCGCCGTAATGGCAACGGCCGCTCTCGACCCAGCGAACCAGCAACGCGTTGTCGCCGGCCTCCAGCACCGTGACGAACAGTTGCGGACGCAACGGCGAGACGGCCAACGCCGCGTGCTCGGGAGCCGGCACCCGGCCGATCGTCACGAGCGGATGCGCGACGCCGTCACACGGCGGCATCGCATCGTGTTCGACCCATGCCGGCGCATCGCACGGCGGGTCTTCTGCGCAAATCAGGCTTTCCATGGTGTTGAGCATGCTTGACGGATTTCCGTACAGGTTGAACGGCGCCGCGCTCAGCGCCGGCCCAGCGGTTCGCGCAGCAGCGACAGGCCGATCGCCGCGCCGGTGACGGCGGCCGCGAACATCAGCCCGATGCCGCCCGACCAGCCGACGGCACCGACGATCGCGCCGATCGCCAGCGGCCCGATCACCTGTCCGAGATAGTTGCCCTGCACGACCCAGCCGATGCTGAGCGGCGCCAGCGACGGCGTCGGCGCGGAGCCGGGCGCGCACGCGAGGATCGTCGCGGGCAGCATCCCCGCGATCGCCGAGAACGCAAAACCCAGCGCGACCGCGAGCGGTGCCGGCGTGGCCGCGCTGAAGAGCCCTGCGCCGGCCGCGCCGATCGCGACCGACGTCGCGGCCATCACGATCCCCGGCCGTGCGCCGCGCGACAGCAGCCAGCCGGCCGTCAGGTTGCCGATCACGCACGCGGCGACGATCGCCGCGCTGATCAGCTCCGCCGCGCCGACCGCGACACCGAGGCGCTGCATCAGGAACACCGGCAGGAACGTCATCGCGGCGAAGAACTGCACGTTGTAGGTGGCGAAACCCAGCGCGAGCAGCGTGGTCGACCGCGACGCAAGCACGTCGCGCAGCGCGGGCCCGATGCGCGGCGCGGCGGCCTGCCGCGACGGCACATCGGCGGACGTCGTGACGGGCACCGCGGCCGCCGCCACGAGCGTCAACGCCGCGGCCGCGAGCCAGCCGTTGCGCCAGCCGCCGAGCAGCGGCCCGACCAGCATCGACAGCGCCATGCCGACCGGCATGAACGTGCTCCACAGCCCGAACGCGAGCGTGCGCCGCTCGGGCGGCGTCACACGATTCAGCACGGCCGGCGCGGCGACCACCACGATCACGAACCCAAGCCCCTCGGCGAAGCGCGTGACCAGCAGCAGCGCGAAGCTCCCGGCCCATGCGCCGGCGACGCTCGACAGGCCGAGGATGACGAGGCCCGCGATCAGCAGCAGCCGGTCGCCCCAGCGCCGCACCAGCACGCCGGCCGCGATCCCGCCAAATACGCCGACGAACGGAAACACCGACATGATCCCGCTCAGCGAAGCGAGCGAGCCGCCGAACTCGTGCTGGAGCGACGGCAACGCGATCGTCGCCTTGCCGACGTGCAACGCCGCCACGATGCTCGCCAGCACGACGTTCGCGACAGCGGCCCGGTAGCGGCGCGACGATAGCGTGGCGGCATCGGCCGCGACAGGCGATTCGGTCATCTCCACCTCGGTTGAAGCGGCCGCGTGCCACGGGATACGTCACGCGTCCGCGATCGGACTGGCGCACATGATACAAATTGAAGTTCACTTCAAGTAAAGGGGTAATGTGCGCAACGATCCGTTCCGTCGATCGCGGCAATGGGCCGGCAAGGCAGCGTGCACCGCCCCGATCTAAGCTGTCGGCTTCGCGATGCAACTGCTCGCCGCGATCGCCGCGCATGCCCGGCAACGCGGCGCGCAGCGTGTCTGGCTCGTGTCGACCGCGGCCGGTCTGCCGCTGTACCGCGCCGCCGGGTTCACGCCGCTCGCACCGGTCGCGGTCGACGAAGTGGTTGCCTGAACGCGCGTCGAACCGCGCCGGCCATCGGCACGCGTCTCGCAATTCGTCTCATTGCGCTGAGACGAACGTCCCAGCGTCTCATCCGGCCTGCGATTTTGCTTGCGCAGCAAATTCCGCACCCAATCCCCTCACAACATTTCCCCATCAGCGGACACAGCAATGGTGCATTGCGCCATTCCCGTCCCGCCCTGCCACCACCCGGCGCCCCCACTCAAGCTGGCCCCGTTCCTGCATACCGGTCGATCGCGCAATCGCGCGACGGGCACACCGGCAGCCACGCGCTGCGCCCGACGACAACCTGATGGAGACAGCAACGTGAGTACACCGGCATCGACCACCGCCCTCAGCATGAAAGCCGCCGTCTGGCACGGCCGCCACGACATCCGCGTCGAACAGGTTCCCGTGCCGGCGCGCCCGCCGGCAGGCTGGGTCACGATTCGCGTGCACTGGTGCGGGATCTGCGGTTCCGACCTGCACGAATACGTCGCGGGGCCCGTGTTCATCCCGGTCGACGCGCCGCATCCGCTGACGGGCCTGAAGGGTCAGTGCATCCTCGGCCACGAGTTCAGCGGCGAGATCGCCGAACTCGGCGCGGGCGTGACGGGCTTCGCGGTCGGCGACCGCGTGACGGCCGACGCATGCCAGCATTGCGGCACCTGCTGGTATTGCAAACACGGGCTGTACAACATCTGCGAGAACCTCGCGTTCACCGGGCTGATGAACAACGGCGCGTTCGCCGAATACGTGAACGTGCCGGCCGAGCTGCTGTACAAGCTGCCCGACGATTTCCCGACCGAGGCCGGGGCGCTGATCGAGCCGCTCGCGGTCGGGCTGCATGCGGTGAAGAAGGCCGGCAACATCGTCGGGCAGACGGTCGTCGTGGTCGGCGCGGGCACGATCGGCCTGTGCACGATCATGTGCGCGAAAGCCGCGGGCGCCGGGCGCGTGATCGCGCTGGAAATGTCGGCCGCGCGCAAGCAGAAAGCGCTGGAAGTCGGCGCGAGCGTCGTCATCGATCCGAAGACGTCGGACGCGATCGCGGAAGTGAAGGCGCTGACCGGCGGCTACGGCGCCGACGTGTCGTTCGAGTGCATCGGGCACACGACCACCGCGAAGCTCGCGATCGACGTGATCCGCAAGGCCGGCAAGTCGGTGATGGTCGGCATCTTCGAGGAGCCGGCGCCGTTCAACTTCTTCGACATCGTGTCGACCGAGAAGGAAGTGATCGGCTCACTGGCGTACAACGGCGAATTCGCGGACGTGATCCGCTTCATCGCGGACGGCCGCATCGACGTGCAGCCGCTCATCACCGGGCGCATCGCGCTCGGCGACATCGTCTCGCACGGCTTCGAGGAACTGGTCAACCACAAGGACCGGAACGTGAAGATCATCGTTCAGCCCGCCGCTGCCTGACCGCTCGCTAGGCCCGCGGCCGCGATTCGCGCTGCGGCACGCCTGCTGCCGTATCGCCCTGAAGCGTCGCCCGTTCGCGGGCGACGTGCCTGCCGCCCCCCTCCCGCGCGCGCCTTCCCCGCCTGCCTGCCATCGTCCGAAGCGGACTTGATGCCGCGTCCCGGTCGGACACGTCGATTCAAAACATTCGCAATCCAAACCATCTGCCGTCACGCGCCACGGGCGCGATACGCGATCAGGGTTTCTCCGGATCAAGCGCGATTCGTCCGGTGTCGACAGGACACTGACGCAAGGCGATCCTGTGCCAAGCACGATCCGGCTTCCCGGCCGGGATCGTTGCCGCCCCGTGAAGGCGGCTCCCTGCCCCCCGATAAACCTTACGGCGTCACGGCGCCGACAGGCAGAGAATACGGGCCCACCCGGGATAGCTTGCAAACATGGTGTGTCATGAATCGATCATTCTCGTTTAACCGGGAACGCGCATACAACATTCGATCGCTGACGATCCTGCAGAAGACGCATATCGGCTTCGCAATCGTCACAACGCTGCTGGCCTTGCTGTGCGGCACGATTATCTGGGGGAGTTTCCGGCAATACCGGCAGGAGAACGCCGACCTGCAAAGCTTCGAATTCGTCCGCGGGGCGATGCGCGCCGCCAACGTGATCTCGGCCGAGCGCGGCCCGACGAACGACCTACTGGTCCGCCTGCAGGACGACGGCGCCACCGAAGCCCGCCACCTGCTCGCCGCGCGCGCGCGTTCCGACCAGGCGCTGGAACGCTTTCGCGCCGGCATCGCGCAGGCGACCGTGCTGAACGATCGCGAACGCGGCAACCTGCTGCATGCACTCGATTCGGCCCGGATGACGCTCGCGGATGCGCGTGCGGAAGTCGATGCGCTCGACGCGCGGCCGCTCACGTCACGCACCGTTAACGATATCCAGCACGCGCAGGCGCACCTGTTCCGGGTCGTCGACACGCTGTCGCTGCTGATCGACGGGGCGATGACCGACACCGCGATGCGCGCCCCGCGCACGTCGGGTGCGATCCTGCTGGCGCGGCTCCTCGGCGATCTCCGGGAATACGCGGGCCGCACGGGCTCGCTGCTCATCGCGCCGATGTTCGCGCGGCAGGCGCTCGATCGCGCGCAGTTCGCGGACATCATGCGGATGCGCGGGCGCATCGAGCAATTGCGCGCGCTGATCGACGGCGCGATCGGCGCGCAGCTCGACGACCCCGACGTGGCACGCGAATACGCGCAGCTCAACGCGGCCTTCGACACGCACATCCTGCCGCTCGTCGACGCGACGGTCGCCAGCGGCCGGAACGGTGCCTATACGATGAGCGCGGCCGAATTTTCCCGCGCGATCGTGCCGCATTTCCGGCCGAGCGAATTGCTGCGCGACCGCGTGATCGACCTTGCCCGGCACCGCGCGATCGGCGACCGGAACGCCGCCCGGATCAAGGTCGGGTTGTCGGCGTTCGCCACGGCACTGTGCATCGCGATCCTGGTCTCGCTCGCGCGCGGCACGCAGCGGCTGTTGTCGAAGCCGCTCGATGCGCTCGGCCGCCGGATCGTCGCGCTCAGCGACGGCGATACGTCGCACGTCGCGATGCCGCGCGGCATCGGGCCCGAGATCGAGCGGATCCATGACGCGCTGGAAACGTTGCGCAACGCGACGGTCCGCCGCGACATGCTCGAGCGCCAGCGCAACGACATGCTGACGCTGTTCTCGCACGACATGCGCGCCCCGCTGACCTCGCTGATCATCCTGATCGACACGCAGGCGCACCGGGCGGGCGACGCGCAGACGAAGCAGCAGTTCGCGAGAATCGGCAAGCTGGCGCGGCACACGCTGGCGATGGCCGACGGTTTCGCGCAGCTCTCGCGTGCGGAGGCCAGCGAATACGAACGCGTGCCGGTCAACCTCGCCGACCTGATGAACGAGGCACGCGACGCCGTGTGGCCGCTCGCGCACCGGAAATCCATGTCGATCGACGACGTGCCGCGGCGCGACGACACGATCGTCCAGGGCGACCCGGCACTGCTGTCGCGCGCGCTGATCAACCTGCTGGACAACGCCATCAAGTACAGCGCGCCGCTGACGAGCGTCGAATGCAAGGTCGAGCCGGGTGGCGACGGCAAGACCGTACGCTGCACGATCCGCGACAGCGGGTGCGGGATCAGCAGCGCGGACCAGATGCGGCTGTTCGAGCGCTACCGGCGCTTCCGCACCGCCGGCCAGCCGGAAACCAGCGGCGTCGGGCTCGGCATGGCGTTCGTCAAGGCAGTCGTCGAGCGGCATGAAGGCAACATCCACGTGCACAGTGTCGTGCTGCACGGCACCACGGTCACGATCACGCTGCCCGTGGCGGTGAATCCGTGACGGCGGCAAGCGGCCGAGGCGACGCCGCAGCCCCACCCGATTCTTCGATATACTGGACCGAACCCTTTTCGGGGCAACCGGGGGCCACCACGCCCTTTGCACGTTCGCCCCAACCTGCGTGGAATAGCGCACCGTGAAACCGCGAGCCGGACTGATTCTCGAACTCTTCGTCAACCTGGTGCTGCCCTGGGTCGCCTACCGGGCCGCGCAGCCGTATTTCGGTGAAACCGGCGCGCTGTACGCGTCAGCGGTCCCGCCGATCGTCTGGTCGATCGTCGAATTCATCCGCTCGCGCCGCGTCGATGCGGTGGCGGCCATCGTGCTGCTGGGCATCGCGCTGTCGATCATCGGGATGGCACTCGGCGGCAGCCCGCGCACGCTGCTGATGCGCGAGTCGCTCGCGTCCGGCACGATCGGTGTCGTATTCCTGCTGTCGCTGTTCCGCGCACGTCCGCTGATCTTCTATCTCGCCCGCGCCACCGTGGCCCGCGAGATGGACGGCGGCGCCGCGCATTTCGAAACCGTCTGGGACGCGCAGCCGGGGCTGCGGCAGATGCTCCGACTGATGACCTTCGTCTGGGGCGCGTTCATGACGCTGGAAATGCTGCTGCGCCTCTGGATGGTCGTGACCTGGCCGGTCGAACGTGTGCTGGTCGTGTCGCCGATCATCGGCTATACCGTGTTCGGCTGTCTGCTGACGTGGACCTTCTGGTACCGGCGGCGGATGCGCGTGCGCAACAGCGTTCACATCCCGGGTCGCGACGGCGTCACCGAAACCGCCGGCCGCTGAGCGCGCCCGGCCGGCATGGCGGGACGCCTGCTGTATGATGCGCGGCGTCTCGTCCGACGAATGCCGCACCTGTCATGTCCCTTTCTCTCCTTCCGTCCGCCACGATCTGGCTCGCGCTGTTCGCGGCCGCCGCGTTCGCGTGGCATCGCCCGCAGCACGGCCTGAGCCTCGGCCTCGCCGCGCTCGGCTATGCGTGCGCGCTGGCGTTCGGCAAGCTCGCACCACTCGCGCTGGCGCCGTTCGCGTTGCTGGCCGCGGCCGCCTGGGGCGTGATGCCCGAGCGCCCGCGTGCGGTGCGCATCGCCGCCCACGTCGTCTTTGCCGCGCTCGCGATCGCGCTCAGCCTGCACCTGATTCCCGGCTTCCACAATCCGCGCGTGATCGCCGCGACGCGCTTCACGCCGGATGCCGTGCCATTCACGATGTACCTGAATCTGGACAAGCCGCTCATCGGCCTGTGGCTGGTGTGGGTGCTGCCGTGGGTCGCCCCCGACATCCCGCTGTCGCGCGCGCTGCGCACCGGCGCGGTGGCGGCCGTGGCAACGGCGGCCGCATGCCTGGCCGGCGCGCTCGCGTTCGGGATGGTCGGCTGGGCGCCCAAGTGGCCGTCGTCAGGCTGGCTGTGGCTCGTGAACAACCTGCTGATCGTGACGCTCGCCGAGGAAGCGCTGTTCCGCGGCTATGTGCAGGGCGGGCTGACGCGCGCGCTGCGCACGTTCGCATGGGGGCCGTGGGCCGCGCTTGCGATCGGCGCGGGTCTGTTCGGCGCCGCGCATGCGGCCGGCGGCTGGCAATGGATCGTGCTCGGCACGGTGGCCGGCGTCGGCTACGGCCTCGCCTGGCGGCGCGGCGGACTGCTCGCGTCCGCGCTCGCGCATGCGGGGCTGAACGTCGTCCACTTCGGCCTGTTCACCTACCCGATGCTCGCCGCCGCGCGCTGACGGCCGCGCGGCGCGGCCGCTCAGTTGATCCCGGCGACCGCGTGCGGCACGTACGGGCGTTCGAGCGTGGCGATCTCGTCGTCGGTCAGTTTCAGCTCGAGCGCGGCGAGTGCGTCGTCCAGCTGCTGCGGCTTCGAAATGCCGACGATCGGCGCGGTGACCCCGCGCTTCTGCGCGACCCAGGCGAGCGCGACCTGCGCACGCGGCACGTTGCGTGCGGCCGCGATCGTCGCAACGGCGTCGACGACCGCCTTGTCCGACTCCGCCGTCGCATCGTAAAGCCGCTGGCCGACCGCATCGCTCTGCTGCCGCTCGGTCGACTCGTCCCAGTTGCGCGTCAGGCGGCCGCGCGCGAGCGGACTCCACGGAATCACCGCGATTCCTTCGTCTTCGCACAGCGGCAGCATTTCCCGCTCTTCTTCCCGATACAGCAGGTTCAGGTGGTTCTGCATGCTGACGAAGCGGGTCCAGCCGTGCTGCTTCGACGTGTGCAACGCCTTCGCGAACTGCCACGCGAACATCGACGACGCGCCGATGTAGCGCGCCTTGCCGGCCTTGACGACGTCGTGCAACGCCTCGAGCGTCTCCTCGAGCGGCGTGCCGTAGTCCCAGCGGTGAATCTGATAGAGATCGACATAGTCGGTGCCGAGCCGTTTCAGGCTCTGGTCGATGTCGGTCATGATCGCCTTGCGCGACAGCCCCGCGCCGTTCGGCCCCGGCCGCATCCGGTAGAACACCTTGGTCGCGATCACGATCTCGTCGCGTTTCGCGAAATCGCGCAGCGCGCGGCCGACGATCTCCTCCGACGTGCCGTCCGAATACATGTTCGCGGTATCGAAGAAGTTGATGCCGGCTTCGACTGCCCGCTGGATGATCGGGCGGCTCTCCGCTTCCGGCAGCGTCCACGGATGCGAGCCGCGCGACGGTTCGCCGAACGTCATGCAACCCAGCACCAGATTGGACACTTCCAGCCCTGTCGATCCGAATTTCACGTATTCCATTGCACGCCTCGCCATTGAAGTTGAGCTGACGGCCGGATGCGCGCCGCGCATCCGCCGGACCGTCGCATGTTATCGCGGGTGGCAAAAAGGCGTGCGGCGTCGCCGCATCGTACGGAGGAGGCGCTGGTCAGCGCGAGGTCGTGCGGGGCGCCGGCTGCACATCACGTGCGCCGCGGCGCCGGCCGCTTACTTGACCTGGTCAGCGATCGGCTGCAGGAACGCGGAGAAACCGGTCAGCATGATCTGCACGCCGATGCACAGCAGCAGGAACGCCGATACGCGCTTCGCGACCTTGGTGCCTTCGCTGCCGAGGTAGCGCGACAGCAGCGCGGAGCGGCTGTAGACCTGCCAGATCACGATCGCAACCAGCACGGAGACGGCGATCGACACGATGCTCGACAGCATGAACTCCGACAGCTTGTGCGTGCGGTTCGCGTTCAGCGCGATCGCGGTCGCGATCGAGCCGGGACCGACCGTCAGTGGCATGGTCAGCGGGAAGAACGCGCGCGTCATGATCGCGTTCGCGTCGATCGGCTTGACGGGCGTGTCGCCGCCGCCCGGGCCGTCGGGTTCGTTCAGCATCTGCCAGCCGGCCACCGCAACCGCGAAGCCGCCGCCGATCCGCAGCGCTTCCATCGAGATCCCGAAGAAATGCAGCACCGGCGTGCCGGCGAAGAACGCGACCATCAGCACGATGAACGCATTGAACGCGACCTTTCTCGCGAGCAGATCGCGCTCTTGCTCGGTGAGCGCCTCGGTCCGTTCGAGAAACAGGAACGCGATGCCGATCGGGTTGATGATGCCGATCAGGCCGGTGAAGCCGAACAGGATCTCGGAGATAAGGCGGTTGACGATCATCGGATGAAGAATCGGTCGGGGCTGGGCCGGCAGCGCGCCGGGGGTCACGCATTGTAGAGCAAGCGCCCGCGCCCGAGCCGCAAATTGCGGCCGGGCCCGCTGCGCGGTCGATCGTCGCCGTTTTCCCTCGCCGTTGCCCCTTACTCGGTGCCCGCCTCCCATGCCGGCGGCCGCTTCGCGAAAAACGCCGTGAAGCCTTCCTTCGCTTCCGGTGTCGCCCGCACGCGGGAGATCGTCTGCGCGGTGAACGCCGCACGCTCGTCCGACGGCGGATACTCGCCGATCGCGTCGAAGAAGCGCTTGATCTCCATCAGCGCGTTCGGGCCGTTACGACCGAGTTCGGCGAGCGTCTTGTCGAGCGCTTCGTCGAGCGAATCGAGCGGCACGGCCTGGTGGATCAGGCCGATCGCGACCGCCTCGCCGGCGGCGAGCTGGGTCGCCGTCAGCGCGAGCCGGCGCGCCTGGCGCTGGCCAACCGCCTCGACCAGATACGGGCCGATCACGGCCGGCAGGATCCCGAAACGTGCCTCGCTGACCGAGAAGCGCGCGTGATCGCTCGCGATCACGATGTCGCACGCCGCGCACAGGCCGACGCCGCCGCCGAACGCATGGCCCTGCACGCGTGCCACCGTCGGCTTCGGACATTGCCGGATCGCGCGCATCATCGCGGCAAACCGCTCCGCGTCGCGCAGGTTCGCGGCCGCATCGTTCGCGCTTGCGCGCTGCATCCACTGCAGGTCGGCGCCCGCGCAGAACGCGCGGCCGTCCGAGCGCAGCACGATCGCGCGCACCTCGTCACGCTGGCCGAGCGTGGTGAACGCGTCGGTCAGCTCGGCGATCATCGTCTCGTCGAACGCGTTGAGCACGTCGCCGCGCTGCAGCGCGACAGTGGCGATGCCGCGCGCATCGACCGTGACGGCCAGGGTCTTCAATCCATCCATCGAACAGGTTTCCTCGGGTAGAACGACAAACATCGGAATTACGCGGCCTGACGGCGGTCGATCACGCGCCGGGCCTTGCCGGTCGCGGTCGCGGGAATGCCGCCCGCCGCCAGCACCGTCACGCCCGACGACACGCCGACCATCGTCTTGATCCGGTGCTGCAGCTCGCGCGCGAGCGCCGCGCGATCGCTGTCGCCGACGGACGCGGCCGTTTCGGAGCGCAGTTCGACCGCGAGGTCGAGCCGGTCCATGTGACCGTCACGCGACAGCGTGATCTGGAACTGGCCCGACAACTGCGGCAGCGCGACGACGATCTCCTCGATCTGGCTCGGGAACACGTTCACGCCGCGCACGATCAGCATGTCGTCGGAGCGGCCCGTGATCTTCGCGAGACGGCGCATCGCGCGCGCGGTCGGCGGCAGCAGCGCGGTGAGGTCGCGCGTGCGGTAGCGGACCACCGGCATCGCCTCCTTCGTCAGCGACGTGAACACCAGCTCGCCCTGGCTGCCGTCGGGCAGCACTTCGCCCGTAACGGGATCGATGATCTCCGGATAGAAATGGTCTTCCCAGATCACCGGGCCGTCCTTCGTCTCCACGCATTCGCACGCGACGCCCGGGCCCATCACTTCCGACAGCCCGTAGATGTCGAGCGCGTCGATGCCCACGCGCGTCTCGACCTCCTCACGCAGCGCCTGCGTCCACGGCTCGGCGCCGAAGATGCCGATCTTCAGCGACGACTCGGCCGGATCCATCCCCTGCCGCACCATCTCGTCGATCAGGTTCAGCATGTACGACGGCGTGACGAGGATGATCTTCGGCTCGAAATCGCGGATCAGTTGCACCTGTTTCTCGGTCTGCCCGCCCGACATCGGCACGACCATGCAGCCGAGCCGTTCCGCGCCGTAATGAATCCCGAGGCCGCCCGTGAAGAGGCCGTAGCCGAATGCGTTGTGCAGCGTGTCGCCCGGGCGGCCGCCGGCCGCTCGGATCGAGCGCGCGGTCACGTTCGCCCACGTGTCGATGTCGCGCGCGGTGTAGCCGACCACCGTCGGCTTGCCGGTCGTGCCGCTCGACGCGTGCACGCGCACGACCTGCTCGCGCGGCACCGCAAAGAGCCCGAACGGATAGTTGTCGCGCAAATCGTTCTTGGTCGAGAACGGGAATTTCGCGAGATCGGCGAGCGACTTCAGATCGTCCGGATGCACGCCCGCCGCATCGAACGTGCGGCGATAGTGCGGGACGTTGTCGTACGCGTGGCGCAGCGACCACTTGAGGCGTTCGAGCTGCAGCGCCTGCAGTTCGTCGCGGCTGGCGGTCTCGATCGGCTCGAGGGCGGCGGCGGGATGCGTCGGGTGAGTCATCGGGGTGCTCCTCCAATGGAGTGATGTCGTTATCGTGATCGTGGGAACAGGGGCGGCGTTACGACCTGAACAGGCGGCCGGCCGCATGCAGCGCGGCAATACGCGGCGACACGCGATAGCGGTCCTCGCCGTAGCTCGCCGCCAGGTTCGACAGCACGCGATACACGCGGCCGATGCCGATCGCATCGGCCCATGCGAGCGGGCCGCACGGGTAGTTCACGCCCTTCTCCATCGCGAGATCGAGATCGGCGGGCGAGCATACGCCCTGGTTCACCGTGTCGGCCGCCTCGTTCGCGAGCATCGCGACGGTACGCATCGCGACCATGCCCGGCACGTCCGCGACGCCGACGACGCGAAAACCCGCCTGCTGGAACAGGCCGACCGCGTCCGCATAGGCCGCATCGCTGCACTGGAGTGCGCGCGTCAGCGCAACGAGCCCGGCCTGCGCGTAATCGCGCGCCAGGTCGACGAGCACGAGATCGGCCACGCCCGTCTGCGCGGCGCGTGCGGTCGCGGTGCGGCCGTCGGTCAGCGCGATCGATGCACGGCCGGCCGTCGCGAGCAGATCGTCGGCATGCGCGCCGGCCTGCCGGGCACTCGCAATGCGTTCGGCGAAGCGCGCATGCAAAGCGGCGGCCGGGCCGTCCTGCGCAAACAGCGCAACGTCGGCCGGCGCGTCGCGCGGTGCTTCGAGATCGGGCGCGGGCGGCGTCGCGCCGTCCGCATACGAATAGAAGCCACGCCCCGACTTGCGTCCGAGGAAGCCCGCGTTCACGAGTTCCTGCTGGATCAGCGACGGCGTATAGCGCGGATCGTTGAAATACGCGCGGAACACCGATTCGGTCACCGCGAAGTTCACGTCGTGGCCGATCAGGTCCATCAGCTCGAACGGCCCCATCCGGAAGCCGCCGGCCTCGCGCATCACCGCGTCGATCGATGCCGGCGCGCCGCCCTGCTCGTTCAGCACGCGCAGCGCCTCCGCGTAATACGGCCGCGCGACGCGGTTCACGATGAAGCCGGGTGTCGATTTCGCCATCACGGGCTGCTTGCCCCACGCGGCGGCGGTCGCCACCAGCCCCTGCGCGACCTCGGGCGCGGTCGCGAGCCCGCTGACCACCTCGACGAGCGCCATCAGCGGCGCCGGGTTGAAGAAATGCAGGCCGGCGACGCGCTGCGGCACGCGCAGCCCGGCCGCGATCGACGTGATCGAGATCGACGACGTGTTGGTCGCCAGCACGCACGTGTCATCGACGTGGCGTTCGAGCGTCGCGAAGATCTCGCGCTTCACGTCGAGCCGCTCGGCCGCCGCTTCGACGATCAGCGCGGCGCCCGCGAAATCGGCCAGTTCACGCACCGCGTGAATCCGGGCGCCAGCCGCCTCCGCCTGGGCCGGTGCGAGCCGGCCTTTCTCCGCGAGCCGCGCGAACTGCGCGCGGATGCCGGCCAGCGCCTTGTCGCAGGCCGCTTCGTTCAGGTCGTACAGCAGCACCGTAGACCGGCCGCCGCCGCGACCTGCGCAATGCCCGCGCCCATCGCGCCGGCGCCGATCACGCCGACGACGGCCGACGGCGCCAGCGCGCCCGAGTTCACCGAATGTGCAGAAGAAACAGCCATCGCTTGCGATCCGTCATGGAGTGGAGGTGCGAGCGATTATAAACCGACCGGTCGGTAGATTTATGTCAGGGCGAGCCCGAATTTGTCGTGCAAGAGACCGTTACGGAAACTGCAAAGACAAAAAATTGAAAGATTCGGGCACTTTTTGTAAACAGAAAGGTCAATGAAAGCGTTCGAATATGAGATAGTGCCCCCCGAACGCCTGATAAAATTCGACAAACCGCCGGATTTCAGGGGGAAACCGCGTGTCACGCCGCCACCGCCGTCCATCGCCGGGCGCCCTTTCGGGGTCGGAACCGAGCCTCCGGCCCGCGCGTCGTCACGCGGGCGCGCCGCGCCGTTTGCGGCCGGCCGCATCGAACCGTTTCATCCAGCGACGGGCTCCGGCCCGCCCGCGCCCCTCGCCGCCTCACGGCGGCGAACCCAGGGCAGCCGTTGCGTGCTGCCACCCCAGGTTTCATCGTCCTCGTTCGGCGGATAGTACGGCCGGGCTTCGTCAACCCGTGACGGCGCGTCGCGCGCCGCCACTCGCATAAGGAAACCCTCCATGCCGCTCTCGTCCAACCAGCTCCCGCGCTGGACCCTCGTGGCCCCGCTTGCCGCATGGCTGGTCCTCGCGCTGTCGCGCGTCGTGCCGGCCGAAGGCCTCGTCATCGCGGTGTTCGCCGCCGCACTCGCCGGCGCCGTGTTCGCCGCCGTTCACCATGCCGAAGTCGTCGCGCACCGCGTCGGCGAACCGTTCGGCACACTCGTGCTCGCGGTCGCCGTGACCGTCATCGAAGTCGCGTTGATCGTGTCGGTGATGCTCGGCGCGGGCCCCGAGAAATCGGGCCTCGCCCGCGACACCGTGTTCGCCGCCGTGATGATCATCTGCAACGGCATCGTCGGCCTCTGCCTGCTGGTCGGCGCGTGGAAGCACGGCGAACAGGACTTCCAGGGGCGCGGCGCCAGCAAGGCGCTCGCGGTGCTGGCGTCGCTGTCGGTGCTGTCGCTCGTGATGCCGAACTACCTGAACGCCGCACCGGGCCCGTTCTTTTCGAAATCGCAGCTCGCGTTCGCCGGCGTGGCGTCGCTCGTGCTGTACGGCGCGTTCGTGTTCGTGCAGACCGTGCGTCACCGCGATTACTTCCTTACCGCGCACGACAGCGCGAACGAATCGGTGCACGCATCGCCGCCGAGCAGCCGCACCGCGCTGATCAGCATGCTGCTGCTGTTCGCGAGCCTCGTCGCGGTCGTGCTGCTCGCGAAGCTGCTGTCGCCGGCCGTCGAGCATGCCGTGATGCAGCTCGGTGCGCCCGAAGCCGCGGTCGGTATCGTGATCGCCGCGCTCGTGCTGTTGCCGGAAGGGCTCGCGGCCGTCACCGCCGCGCGCGCGAATCGGCTGCAGACCAGCATGAACCTGGCGCTCGGTTCGGCGCTCGCGAGCATCGGGCTCACGATTCCGACCGTCGCCGCCGTGTTCATCTGGGTCGGCCAGCCGCTCACGCTCGGCATCGGCCCGATGGAAACCGTGCTGCTGTCGCTGACGCTGCTGGTCAGCACGCTGACGCTCAGCCAGGGGCGCACGACGGTGCTGCACGGCGTCGTGCACCTGTCGCTGTTCGCTGCTTACCTGTTCCTGTCGATCACGCATTGACGCAGAAAAGCGCGCGGCCCGGCGGATCACCTCCGCCGGGCCGCGCGCAGTCTTTCAAGCCCCTGCTCCCACCTTCACTTCACGCCGCCGTTACCGCACCGGAATCACCAGATGCTGGCCCGCCAGGATCAGGTTCGGGTTCGCGAGGTTGTTGCGGCGTTGAATCTCGCGATAGCGCTGGCCGCTGCCGAGCTTGCTCGCGGCGATCAGGTTCAGCGTGTCGCCCGCCTTCACCACGTACGTGTGTTCGCCCGACGCGGCTGCGGTCGTCACCGCCTGGTCGCTGACGAAGTACTTGCGCAGCAGGTCGAGATACTGCGGCGACTGCTTGAGCTTTGCGATCGCGGCGTTCAGGTAGATCAGCAGATCCTGGTCGTCGGCGCGCACGCCGATCTTGTACGCGATGTTCGAGCCGTCGAGCTTGGTCACCGCGAACTTCAGGTCGGTGCCCTTGATCGAGCTGACCGCGAACGGATAGTCGTAGATGAACGCATCGACCGTATGGCCGTCGAGGCTCTTCGCGATGAACGCCGGATCGGAATCGTCGACTTCGACGAACTTCACGTTCGGATACTGGCGCGTGACGAACGCGCGTACATCCGGGTCGCCTTTCAGGATGCCGACCGTCTTGCCCGCGAGATCGTCGGTCGAGCGGATCGCGGAGCCTTGCCTCACGATCAGCGAATAACCGAAATCGTCGACGTATGGCACCGAGTAGACGACGCCCGCCGGCGTGTTGTCCGGGAACGTCAGCCCGTCCATGGCCACGTCGACCACGTGGTTCCCCTTCGCGTCCGTGTCGAGTAGCTGCTTCGGCACACCCGGGTACGTGTCGACCTCGTGACGCGTATCGACGGCGACCGGCTTGCCGCCGTGCGAGAACGACGGATCGGCGAACAGCAGCCGCGCGAACTCGACGTTGAAGCCGTGCGCCGTGCCCTTGTCCTCGCCGAAGAACGGTTCGCTCGGGTTCTGCACCGAGATTCGCACGAGGCCGTTGTCGGCAATCGATTTCAGCGTGCTGGCCTGCGGCGTGAAGCCGGCCGGCAGCACGTTGGCCGACGGAGACGGTTGCGCGGGCTGGCTCGTGTCGCCACTTTGCGCGGATGTCGAGGCCGGCGACGCGTCATGCGCGGGCATCAGCGTCGACAGGCCGCCCTGATGCACGATCCATACGCCGACGAGCACTACCAGAAACGCGATGGCGCCAAGAAGTTTTTTCATGGTTGCGTGCCTGCAGGAAGTTATTGTTGTTTCGACGGCAACTGCGCGGGGTTCGCCGTATCGAGCCCGGGCGCGCGCGGGGCGTTCATCACCGCCTGCTGCTGCGCCTGCTTGACCTCGGGGTTATCCATCAGCGACGTCTCCATTTCGGAGAACGCCTTGTTGACCGAGCGCATCACCGAATCGACGGCCACGTCGGTCTTGATCTGCTCGAACGTGTCGGACGCCTGCCGGCCCGCGAGCTTGTTCATCTGCTGCGCCGCCTGCGACATGTCCCACATCGCCTTCGCGCGGTCGATCGCCGACGCGAAATTCTTCAGCTCGGCCTGCACCTGCTTGTAGCGGCCCTCGCGAAACGCGAGCAGTTGCTTCATCGTGTCGAGCTGCTGCCGGAAGCGCGGCGCGTCGTCCGGGTACTGCTTCTCGAACAGTTCCGTCTTGCTCTCGAAGTTCTTCACCTCGGTGCGAAACGCGGTGATGCTGTCCGCGAACTTCTGTGCCGCCTGGCGCTTTTCCGCGAGCTGGTTGATCAGCGTCTCGATCGGATTGGCCTGCGCCTCCTCGACGATCATCTTCACCTTCTGGTTCGCGAACTTCATCGCGACGACCGGCGCCAGATAGATCGCGCCAAGGCCGATCACGCCTGCCGCGACCAGCGCGATCACCCCCTTCAGGATGAACAGCGCGGCCGGTGCCACGATCGCGACGCCGGCGACGATGATCGCCCACTTGATCAGCTTGACCTTGCTACTCCCCGAACTGCCGTTTGCTTCTTCATTCGAAAGCTGCGACATGAGTTTTTCTCCTTGAACCTCGAACCGAACTGCTTGCGTTTGCCTCTTTCAAGCTCAATCGAAATGCTTCGGACTTCGGCGCCGCCGGGCAGTCAGACAAGCCGGCGGCGCAATGCAAGGATGGGCGCGACGGGCGTCACGAGACGCCGGTGTAGGCGCCGTTCAGGATGCGGTGATGAGGCGTGGCGGACGGCGCAGCGATGCGATGCAGACAGGCGCCATGCATTGTCGCGGCTCGCGCGCGAACGGGAACGTGTACCGATGCACGGTACGAAACGGGATGACGGATACGTGACGCGACGGGCGTCGGGAGAAGCGTTGTTCCGGCGGGCCGACAAACGCGGGGCCGGTATTCCGGTACGAGTGCGTAAAGGCTCATCGTTGTTCTTCTACGTATCGCGGGTGCAGGAACCGCGCGGCCGGCGCGTCCCGCTCCAAATGCACGGACGTATCCTGCGCCGACCGGCATGCAGCGTCAAGCAGTTGTCGCAGTGCAGCGAACGGCTGCGTTCCTCCGTTGGAACACCGGCAGCGAAGCAGCTTTCAGCACGGTAAGGATTTGCAGGACTGCGACCTGTCGTGCTCGGTCAGGAATGCTTGTCATCGCAGACACAAGCTTCCGGATTGAAAGCTCGTCACGCGCAGCATCGTGCCGGGTGCCGGCTCAGAATCCGTAAAGCACGGCCGGGTTGTCGGCCAGAATCGCGCGGGTAACCGAGTCGTCCGCCGTGCAGTCATCCAGCCAGCCGAGCAAGCCCATGTCGTCGGGGACCGGCGACGCGTTCGGGTGCGGCCAGTTGCTGCCCCATACGCAACGCGCCGGATGGTTGCGCGCCAGCACGGTGGCGAGACGCGCGACATCGTCGTAACCGGGCGCGCCCGAGCGCGACGTCTCGTACGGCGCGGACAGTTTCACCCACGCATGGCCACGGTCGAGCAGGCGCCGCAGCGCGAGAAACGCATGTGCGTCCGGCGCGACGGGCGTCAGGAACTTGCCCGTGTGATCGATCACGACGCGCGCCGATAGCGACGACAGCAACGGCAAGACGTCGGGCAGCGTCCGGCCGTCGAGCTGCAGGTCGACGTGCCAGCCAAGCGGCCCGATCCGCGCGGCCACCCGCTCGAGTTCGTCCCACCGCGCCAGCCCGCCTGCCAACATCATGAACCGGACGCCGCGCACGCCCGCCGCGTGCAACCGCGTGAGCTCGGCATCCGGCACGTCGGCCGGCAACGTCGCGACACCGCGCGCCTGCTGACCGAACGCGGCCAGTGCGTCGAGCAGGCAACGGTTGTCGACACCATAGCCGGTCGGCTGCACGATCACGACGCGGGCCAGGCCGAGCGTCTGCTGCACCCGGCGATACGCATCCACCGGCGCGTGCGGCGGACGGAACGTCGCCGTCGGCGCGAGCGGATAGGCATCGTCATAGATGTGGATGTGGCAATCGCACGCGTCGGACGGCCGCCCGGTGGGCGCGTCGTGTCTCATCGCGCGTCCGGCCCGGCATCTGCGCGCGCCGTGCGCCAGCGCGCCAGCCGCGTTGCGTGTACCGCGTTGACGGCGCCGCGCGGCACGCTTCCGTCGAGCAGCACGGCGAGCTGATCGACCGTCTCCAGCGCCTGGTGCTCGACCGCGGGCAGCGTCAGGCCGCCGACGTGTGGCGTCGCGATCACCCGTGGATGCGCGGCAAGCGCGGGCGTCGGCATCTGGTCCGCGGCGCGCCCGACGTCGAGTGCACAGCCGGCGAGCCGGCCCGTGTCGAGCGCATCGGCCAGTGCCCGCTCGTCGACCAGTTCGCCGCGCGACGCGTTGATGAAATACGCGCCCGGCTTCATGGCCGCGAACGCGCTCGCATCGATCAGGTTCGCGGTGGCCGGCGTCGCCGGCGCGAGGCACACGACGAAATCGGCGGCGTGCAACAGCGCCGCGAATTCGACCTGTTCGAGCGTCGGCGCATCGACGCGCACGTACGGATCGCTGACGAGCACGCGCATCCCGAGCGCCGTCGCGATCGGCGCAAGGTGGCGCGCGATCTGCCCGTAACCGATCAGGCCGAGCGTGCTGCCGCGCAATTCGCGCCCCATCTGCGGCGCCAGCGGCATCCCGTCGTGATAGGCCGATGCATAGCGGCCGATACCGCGCGCGAGATCGATCATCACGCCGATCGTCCACTCGGCGACCGCCGGCGCGAAGCCGGGGCTCGCCTGCGTGACCAGCACGCCGCACGCGCTCGCCGCGTCGACATCGACGGTGCGAATATCGACCGCGCAGCGCAGGAACGCCGCAAGGGCCGGCAGCCCGGCGAACAGCGCACGCGGCGCGGGCGTCTGCCGGTACGCGATCATCGCGTCGCAACCCTGCGCGGCCGCGACCAGTTCGTCCGTGCCCAGCTCGCGATCGAGCGGATTGCACGTGACGTCCGCGATCGCCTGCAGCGCACGCAGCGCCTTCGCGCCGAAATAGTGGTCGAGCATCCCCGTCGGATGCGTGACGAAGACGCGCATCATGCTGCCCCTCCGTGCGAATCGTCCGCTTGCGGCGGCGATGCAACCGAGGCGCGCTCGATGAGGGTCACGCCGGAGAACACGTGCGGCTCGGTCGGCGGCGGCGTGTCGCCATCCGCCCGCATCACGCGCCGCACCATTTCCTCCGCCATCTCGGTGACGGGCAACTGCACCGTGGTCAGCGCCGGATTCGATATCGCCGACAGGAAATGACCGTCCATCCCGACGACCGATACATCGTCCGGCACGCGCAGACCGCCGTCACGCAACCCGGCCATCAGGCCAAGCGCGAACAGGTCGTTGACCGCGACGATGCCGGTCGGCCGCGCCGGATCGGCGGCCAGCGCGACGCCCAGCGCGCGCCCCACGTCGACGATCACGGCGTCGCCGTACTCGTTCGCGGGACCGCCGTCGAGCACCCGCGCGTGCGCCTCGACGCCCGCGTCGCGCGCCGTCGCGAGAAAGCCGCGGATCTTGTCGCTGCGGCTCACGGTCATGCCGGCGACCGTCGCGAACGCGAGCCGCCGGTGTCCCGCGTCGACGAGGCAACGGGTCGCGAGCCGCGCGGCGGCCTCGTTGTCGGCCGTGACGTGATCGACCTTCGACAGCTCGCCGGGCGTCGCGCGGCGGTCGTAGCTCACGACCGTCATCCCGCGCTCGGCCGCGCGCTCGAGGTGGCTTTCGTCGGCCAGCGACGAGATCACGATCACGCGCCGCACGCCATGCGCGAACAGGTCGTCGAAGAACGACGCTTCCTTCTTCGCATCGCGATAGGTATTGCCGATCAGCACGCGATGCCCGTACCGTTCCTGCGCGCAGGCCTCGACCTCGCGCGCGATGTAGCCGTACATCGGGTTCGCCATCGACGGCACCAGCAGCCCGACGAGCGGCGTCTGCCCCGTCTTGAGCTGGCGCGCCAGCGTGCTGGGCCGGTACTGCAGCACTTCCATCGCGGCCTTCACGCGTTCGAGCGTTTCCTGCTTCATCTGGTCGGTACGGCCGTTGAGCACGTTCGAAACCGTGCTGACCGAAACGGCCGCATGACGGGCCACGTCCTGAATCGTACTCATGTCGTCTTGCTATCAAAAACGGCTACAGGCCGAAATGGGCCGGCAGCCACAACGAAAACGCCGGCACCAGAATCAGCGCCACGAGGGCGGCAACCAGCACCAGCAGATATTTCACCATCGGCCGCGCAACGTGCCGCACGTCGGTGCCCGTGATCGCGCAGGTCGTAAACAGCCCGAGTCCGACCGGCGGTGCGAACAGGCCCAGCCCCATCGCCACCACCACGACCGTGCCGAAATGCAGCGGGTTGATACCGAGCTGCAGCGCGATCGGCGCAAGCAGCGGCCCGAAGATGATCAGCGCCGGCGCCCCCTCGAGCACCGCGCCGAACACGACCATGACCAGTGCCGCGAGCAGCAGGAACATCGTCGCGCCGTACTGATGGGCGAACGCGGTCATTGTGCCCGAGACCAGCGCCGGAATCTGCTCGATCGACAGCGCGAACGACACACTCGACGCCGCGGCCACGATGAACAGGATACCGCCGGCCATCGACGCGGCACGCACGAACACGCGCCCGACCACACGCCAGGTCAGCTCGCGAAACGCGAGCCAGCCCGCCGCCAGCGCATAGACCACCGCGAACGCGGACACCTCGGTCGACGTCGCGATCCCCGACGTCACGCCCTTGCCGATCATCGCGACCATCACCAGCGCGACCAGCGCGCCGCCCGCGAGCGGCAGCCACGCGCGGCGTTCCGTGAACACCGTCGAGACATCGATCCTGCGCCCGGTGATCACCGTGACCACCGCGAGCGACGCGGCCAGCACCGCGGCCGGCACGATGCCCGCGACGAACAACCCGGCAATCGAGATGTTCGCGACGAAACCCATGATGATCATGTTCACGCAGGGCGGGATGGTCTCGGCCATCACCGCGCTGCACGCGAGCAGCGCGGCCGTTTCGTCGGGATCCTGGCGCGCGCGGCGCACGGCCGGCATCACGACGCCGCCGACTGCCGCGATGTCGGCGAGCTTGGAGCCCGATACGCCGGAAAAGCACGCTGTCGCGAGAATCACGATCAGCCCGAGCCCACCGCGCACGCGCCCGAAGATCCGCAGCAGCAATTCGACGAGCCGCGCGGACATGCCGTTCGACTCCATCAGCAGCCCGGCCAGCACGAAGAACGGCACGGCGAGCAGCACGAAGTGATCGGCACCGGCCATGACCTGCTGCGAGTAGACGAGCAGCGGCAGTGTCGGGTCGGCCAGGAAATACAGCAGCGCCGAAAACGCGAGCACGAAACCGATCGGCACGCCCAGCACGAGCCCGCCGACGAAACCGGCGACCAGCAGCATGCCTGGTGCGATCGCGTGCGCCGGCACCAGCGCATTCCATCCGTACAACGCGGCCGCGAATCCCGCGCAGCACGCGAGCGTGCCGACCACGCGTCGGCGCGGCGCGTCGAGCGCGTTCGCGAGCGCGAACACGGTCATGAACAGCGCGCCGAACATCATCGGGTACACGTTGATCCAGCCCGGCAGGCCGCCCGGCGTCAACTGGTCGTACGAATCGGCCAGCAACTGGCACGACGACACCAGCAGGTTCAGCGAGACGGCCGCGACGATCCAGTGGCCGATCTGCACGAGCGCGCCCTGCCAGCGCGCCGGGAACCAGCCGCGAAACAGGTCGATGCCGACGTGCTGGCTGCGCCCGAGCACCGTCGCCGCACCGAAGAACACCAGCACGATCATCAGCGCGCTCGCGACCTCCTCGGTCCAGTCGAGCGGATCGTGCAGGAAATAGCGGCACACGACCGAGACGAACACGACGAGCACATCGACGGCCAGCACCGCCGCGGACACGTATTCGATCGCGCGCAGCATCGCGTCCAGCACGCGTGCGACACGGCGTGCCGGAAGGCCGGCGCCAGGCGCCGCCGCGGCGCCCGAAACGGAACAGGTCTCCATCATTCAGCTCCGCGCGGCGGCAATCGCCGGAAACAGCGGCGCGGTCGCCGGATACTGCCGGGCGAATGCCGTATAGAGCCGGTCGTGCATCGTCTGCCGCACCGCATCGCGTTCGGCCGCCGCCATCGGATGGAAGCTCATGCCGCGCTGCTTCAGCGCCTGCTCGGCCTGATCGGCCTTCTGCGCGGCAATCGCGCGCTGCTGTGCGGTGGCGTCGGCCACCGCGCGATCGAACGCAGGGCGCAGGTTCGCCGGAATCCGGTCGAGCGCGCGCCGCCCCATCACGACGGTCATCGCGGCAAACACGTGATGCGATTGCCAGCACGACTTCACCACTTCGTCGAACTTGCTCGCAAGCACCGTGGCCGGATCGTGCTCGAGCCCGTCGACGACGCCCGTCTGCACGGCCATGTACAGCTCGCCGAACGGAATCGGCGTCGGCACCGCCCCCATCGCCTTGAAGGTGTCCATGAACGCCGGCGTCGGCAGCACGCGCAGCTTCGTGCCCTTCAGCCCCTGCAGCGCAAGCACGGGTTGCTTCGTGAATACGCAGCGCCCGCCGAAATGCGAGCCCCAGGTCAGCACCGAGCTGCCCGCACGCTTTTGCAGCAGCGTGTTCAGGCTTGCACCGACCGAGCCGTCAAGCACCTTCGCGACATGCGCATAGCTGTCGAACAGATAGCCGAGATCGAGCATCCCGAGTTCCGGCGCCACCGTCGCCCAGATCGACGAGCCCGCGATCATCATGTCGATCGCCCCGATCTTGACCTGCTGCGCGACGTCGCTCTCCTTGCCGAGCTGGCTGTTCGGAAAGTAGTCGACGCGGATCGCGTCGCCGACGCTCGCCTTCAGGTTCGCCGCCAGACGCTCGTACCACACGTAGTGCGCGGCGTTCTGGTCAGCCGGCATCGACGACGAGCAGCGCAGCGTCACCGCAGGCTGCGCGCGGGCCACGCCGGGCAAGCCGCCTGCAGCCGCGAGCGTGGCGACGGACGCCGTCTGCAGAAAGCGCCGCCGGGTCAGGGTATTCATGGGCCGTCTCCTTTGCTTGTGCGCATCTCAGCGCGACTGTATCGATTTAGTGTATCGATACAGTAATACGACGACCGATGAATCCGGAATGAGGGTTTCCCCGCGTCGAGCAACAGGAAATACGGTGGAAATCGCCTTAACCCGCATCAGGAAAGGCGTTACGAGGAGGTTGGAGCGTCCGCGAATGGGGTATCCCGCTGTCGACGGGCCACCCCGCCAATCGTCAGACAACTGACTTATCGACGCGAGGCGGGTGCTCGCCGCGCCCCGCCGCCGGCATTCACGCGCGTCCGTCGTCCGCGCTTCCCGGCAGGAATTGCTCGACCATCGCGTTGAACACCGGCAGCGCCGGGTTGTCGTTGTCCGCGCGCCATGCGAGATACAGCTCGGCCGCCACGTCGGCGCCCGCCAGCGGCCGGAACACCACGCCGTCGACATGCAGCTCGCGTGCCGACGCCGGCACGAGTGCGGCACCGAGCCCCGCGCGCACGAGGCCGAGGATCGTGTGCGTCTGCCCCACGTAGTGCAGGTAGTTCGGCAGCCGCCCCGCGTTCGCGAACAGGCCCGAGATCAGGTCGTGGAAGTATTTCCCCTCGTTCGGCGAATACGCGATGAACGGCTGCCGGTCGAGCTCGTCGGGGCCGATGCGCTCGCACGCGGCGAGCGGCGCGCCCTCCGCGACCGCGACCAGCATCGGCTCGCGCTGCACGAGCCGGTATTCGAGCGGCTGGCGCGCGGCCCGCTGGCGCACGAAGCCCGCGTCGAGCATCCGCGACGCAAGCGCATCGATCTGCACGGTCGACACCATCTCGCGCAATTCGATGTCGACGTCCGGCAGCGCGTGGGCGGCGTGCGCCAACAGCATCGGGATCATCCGGTACGCGCTGACCGCCGTGAAGCCGAGCGTGATGCGGCCGGCCCCGCCATGCGCGACGCGCTGCGCGGCCTGCTCGGCCCGCGCGGAGAATTCGAGGATATGCCGCGCGTCGCGCAGGAACCGCTCGCCGGCCGCGGTCAGCCTGACCTGCCGGCTGCTGCGTTCGAGCAGCGCGATGCCGAGCGCATGCTCGAGCAGCTGGATCTGCCGGCTGAGCGGCGGCTGCGTCATGAAGAGCCGTCGGGCCGCGCGACCGAAATGCAGTTCCTCGGCCACCGCGACGAAGCAGCGAAGCTGGTGCAGTTCAATCATCCAATTCCTGAATCAATCGATAGCCTTTTGATGTTAGACCGATATCGATACGATTTCTATACTCGGTTGCACCTGATGCGCGGCCCGCGCCGCGCACGACGACCGGGACCTTCATGACCATCGACATCCTGCTCACCCAGCCGCTCCCCGACGCGGTCGACGCCGAACTGTCCACCCGTTACGCGGTGCACCGACTGTATGCGGCCGGGCAACCGGACGCGCTGCTCGATCGCGTCGCCACGCGCATTCGAGGGGTCGTGACCGGCGGCGCGAACGGCCTGTCCGCCGCGCTGATGGACCGGCTGCCCGCGCTCGAGATCGTCGCGATCAGCGGCATCGGCACCGATGCCGTCGATCTCGACCGTGCCAGGGCGCGCGGCATCCACGTGACGACGACGCCCGACGTGCTGACCGACGACGTCGCCGACATGGCGATGGGGCTGATCCTGATGACGCTGCGCGACCTCGGCGCCGGCGAGCGGATCGTGCGCGCCGGCCGCTGGGGCAAGACGGCCCAGCCCCTCGCGACCCAGGTGACCGGCAAGCGGCTCGGCATCGTCGGGCTCGGCCGCGTCGGGCGCGCGATCGCGCAGCGCGCGCAGGCGTTCCGGATGCCCGTCAGCTACTTCGGCCCGCGCGAGCATCGCGACAGCGGCTATCGCTTCGTGCCCGACCTCGCTGCGCTCGCGCGCGACAGCGACCTACTCGTGATCGCCGCATCGGCCGATCACGGCAACGTGCTCGTGACGGCCGACGTGCTCGCCGCGCTCGGCCCCCAAGGATTCCTGATCAATGTCGCACGCGGCAAGCTGGTCGATGAAGCCGCGCTGATTCGCGCGCTCGCCGACGGCACGATCGCCGGCGCCGGTCTCGACGTATTCGAGAACGAGCCGCACGTGCCGGCCGCGCTGCTCGAACTCGACTGCGTCGTCGTGCAGCCGCACCGCGCGAGCGCGACCCGCGAAACGCGCGAAGCGATGGGCCGGATCGTGCTCGCCAATCTTGCCGCATGTTTTGCAGGTCAGCGCCCGCCGACCAGCGTCACGAGCTGATCCGCACGCCGCACGGCGGCCACCCGTTACAACACCGGATGCCTCCGCACGACGGAGGCCAGGAGACACGCATGCCCAATCGATCCAGCGGCGCTGCTCTCGCCGCCTCACCCGCCGCCTCACGCACGATCGGCCGCGTCCGCTATACGGTCCTCGCGCTGATTTTCGCGGTCACCGTCATCAACTATGCGGATCGCGCGACGATGTCGATCGCCGGCACCGGCGTCGCGCACGACCTCGGGCTGACGCCCGTGCAGCTCGGCATTGTCTTTTCCGCATTCGCGTGGGCCTATGCGATCGGCCAGATCCCGGGCGGCTGGCTGCTCGACCGCTTCGGCGCACGGCGTGTGTACGGCCTGAGCCTGCTGCTGTGGTCCGTCTTCACGATGCTGCAGGGGACGGTCGGCTGGCTCGCCGTGCAGGGGGCGGCCGCCACGCTCGCGCTGTTCGTGATGCGCTTCATGCTCGGCCTCGTCGAATCGCCGGCGTTCCCGGCCAACTCGAGAATCGTCGCGTGCTGGTTCCCGACCGCCGAACGCGGCACCGCGTCGGCCCTGTTCAATTCCGCGCAGTACATGGCCGTCGTGCTGTTCACGCCCGCGATGGCCTGGCTCACGCATGCGCTCGGCTGGGAACACGTGTTCCTGTGGATGGGGATGCTCGGCATCGCGCTCGCGGCGCTGTGGTTCGCGTGGTATCGCGAGCCGCACGGCCACCCGCGTGTGAGCGACGCGGAGCGCGACTACCTGCGCGCGCACGGCGCACTCGTCGATCTCGAAGCGAACCGGGTGCGCCATCGGCCGCGCGTGTCGTGGCACGACGTGTCGCAACTGTTTCGCCATCGGAACCTGTGGGCGATCTACATCGGCCAGTACTGCATCACGGCACTCACCTACTTCTTCATCACGTGGTTTCCGATCTACCTGATCAAGGGGCGCGGGATGACGATCATGGAAGCCGGCTGGGTCGCCGCGCTGCCGGCGCTCTGCGGCTTCACGGGTGGCGTGCTCGGCGGCGTGCTGTCGGACTGGCTGATCCGGCGCGGCATGCATCCGTCGAAGGCGCGCAAGACGCCGTTCGTCGTGGGGATGGCGATGGCGACGCTGCTCGTGCTCGCGAACGGCGCGTCGTCGAACGCGATCGTGATCGCACTGATGACGGTCGCGTTCTTCGGCAAGGGGCTCGCGGCAGTCGGCTGGGCCGTGCTCGCCGACACCGCGCCGGAAGGCATGGTCGGCCTGAGCGGCGGAGTGTTCAACGGCCTCGGCAACATCGCCGGGATCGTCACGCCGCTCGTGATCGGCTACTTCGTCGCCAGCACGGGCTCGTTTGCCGGCGCATTATGGTTCGTCGCCGCGCACGGGTTGCTCGGCATCGCCGCCTACGCGTGGCTCGCGGGACGCTTCGAGCGGATCCGCATCGCGCCGCGCGCCTGAACAGCGCCACGGCCCGTGCGGTTCGCGCGGCGCGCGCCCGCGCGGATCGTCAGGCGCGCTTGCGGCCGCCCGGCGTCTGTTCGGTCGTCAGCCGGTCGAGTTCGCGCAGGTCGTTCTCCAGCGCGGGCGTGAGCGTCGTGCGCAGGTGATCGAGGAACGTGCGGATCTTCGCGTCGAGATAGCGGCGCGTCGCGTAGACGGCGTACACGCTCACCGTCTGCAGCCGATACTCGGGCAGCACGCGGATCAGCCGCCCTTCGCGGATGTCGTCGAGCACCGTATACAGCGCGACGCACGCGATCCCGCGCCCGGCGCGCACCGCGACGCACAGCGCGTCCGGCACGTTGACCTGGAACGGCGCAGGCTGCAGCTCGTAGACGGCTTCCTCGCCATCGCTGCGCTCGAGCCGCCATTCGCTGGCCGGCGAGGCGGGCGTATCGAGGCGCAGGCACACGTGGTTCGGCAATTCGTCGGGCGACTGCGGCGTGCCGTGGCGCGCCAGATATTCGCGCGACGCGACGAGCACGCTGCAGCTCGTGCCGCAGGTCTGCGCGACATAGCCCGAATCGGGCAGCTGCGACGCCGTCACGATCGACACGTCGTAGCCCTCCTCGACAAGATTCGGCATCCGCTGGGCGAGCGTCAGCTCGACCGACACGTCGGGGTTGTCCTCCTGGTAGCGAACGATCGACGACACGACATGACTCTGCCCGAGCCCCGTCATCGCATGGATGCGCATCTTGCCGCTCGGCCGCAGCAGGGCGTTGCGCGCCTCCGCGTTCGCGTAGTCGATTTCCGCGAGGATCGATTTCGAGCGCTCGAAGTAGCGTTCGCCGCTTTCGGTAAGGCCGAGGTGGCGCGTCGTGCGATGCAGCAGCCGCGTCTGTACGTGCGCTTCGAGGTTCGATACCGCGCGCGACACCTGCGCGGTGGTCGCGTCGATTTCCTTTGCGACCGCAGTAAAACTGCCGGCTTCGACAACGCGCACGAACAGGCGCATGTTTTCGAGCATGTCCATTGAATTGGCTTGGGGAGAGTCAGTGGGGAGGCGTCGGCAGCGCTCGCGTCAGGTGGAAAACGGAACGCAGCCGCGAACCACGTCAATTCGATCACCGTGCCGGGGGAAAGGCGGGGGAGCGGGCATCGCGTACGTGGTTCTGGCATGACGGGGGATTCAGTGGCCCGAATTGTACGCCGCTGCCGACAAATTTGCGCGTTTGTCCGGCCTGCAAACTTTCATCGGATGAAAGCTTTTTGCAAGACACGTCCGTCGCGCGTATGCAACGGCTTGATGCGGTGCGACAATTTGTATCACAACGCGATATAATTCGCCGCTTGTCGCCGCGCGCATCCGCGCTGTCATCTTTACTGCTTACCGTCCATGTCGTCAGGCTCCCCTTCGTCGCGCCGCACGTTGCGGCAATGGCTGCACAGCTTCATTCCCCATCCGATGTCGCTGGGCTGGCGTGAACGCCTGCGCTCGTGCACGGGCGCGCTCGTCGGCATCGCGACGGTCGGCGTGACGATGCGGCTGCTACCCGGCGTGCCGGGCCTCGTGCCGCTGCTCGTCGCACCGATGGGGGCGTCGGCCGTGCTGCTGTTCGCGGTACCGGCCAGCCCGCTCGCGCAACCGTGGTCGATCATCGGCGGCAATCTCGTCGCGGCCACGGTTGGTGTCGCGTGCGCACAATGGATCGCCGATCCGATCACGGCCGCCGCGGTCGCGATCGCATGCGCGATCGGCGGCATGTTCGTGCTGCGCTGCGTGCACCCGCCGTCGGGCGCCGTCGCGCTCACGGCCGTGGTCGGCGGCCCGGCGATCCATTCGCTCGGTTTCAGCTTCGTGCTGGAACCGATCGCGCTGCAATCGGCCATCCTGCTGTCCGCCGCGCTTGCTTATCACGCGCTGACCGGGCACCGCTATCCGCACGGCGGCGTGCGTCCTGACGCGAAACCGCAGGCAGGCGGCGCCGCACCGGCGCGCGGCGGCTTCACGCGCGGCGACCTCGACGCGGTGCTGAAGCGCCGCGGCGAATGGCTCGACGTCGATCCGGACGATCTCGAAGCGCTGCTGCGCGAAACCGAGATGCAGGCCTATACGCGCACGTTCGGCCAGCTCTCGTGCGCCGACCTGATGACGAAGAATGCCATCGAAGTCGCGCCGTCGACGTCGGTCACGGCCGCGCTCACGCTGCTCGACCGCCACCGCGTGAAGGCGCTGCCCGTCGTCGACGGCGAAGGCCGCCTGACCGGCATCGTCACGCGCGCCGACCTCACGCGCCAGTTGCGCCGTCCGACCCCGCTGTGGCAACGCCTGTCCGCGCGGCTGCCGCAATCGTTCGGCGGCCAGCCGGCGAGCGTCGCCACCGTGATGACGCACGACGTCGCGTGCGTGCCGGAAACGATGCCGATCACGGCGCTCGTCCCGCTGTTTACGCATTCGGGGCACCACCACATTCCGGTCGTCGATGCATCGCGCCGGCTCGTCGGGATCATTACGCAGACGGATCTCGTCACGGGCCTGTATCGACAGACGCAAATACGCGAGGCCGCATAACGCATGCAGCGCACGCGGCGCACGTAACGCCATGTAACAGCCTGAGACACGCGGAATGCATTCATCCCGCCTGAATTCGGCCATTTATATCATGTTGTGATATATTTCTCGCTACCGAAACTGACCGTCCGACCGACCTCGATGAACGATACCCGACGCGCGCTGGCGAAAAGCGATTTCCAGCAACTGTCCGAGTTCCGCTACCAGATGCGCCGCTTCGAGCGCTTCTCCGAACGTGCCGCGCAAAGCGAAGGCGTGACGCCGCTGCAATACCTGCTGCTGCTGCACATCAAGGGCTACCCGCATCGCGAATGGGCGACCATCGGCGAACTCGCGGAACGCCTGCAGGCGCAGCACCACGGCGTCGTCGCGCTGGTCACGCGCTGCGAAGCGCTCGGCCTCGTGAAGCGCAAGACGAGCGAAGCGGACCGCCGCCAGGTCGAGGTCCACCTCGAGCAAGCCGGCGAAACGCTGCTCGCCCGCCTCGCGGCCATGCATCGCGCCGAGCTGAAGTCGCTCAAGGACGCGTTCCAGGTTCCCCAGATCGATTACTGACCCCTGCTCTTTCCACTCCGATGAACGCACCACACAAACGCGATTTCGCGACCAACGACCGCCTGCCCAGGATCGCGTTGCTTGCCGCCGGGATCGGCCTGCTCAGCACGCTGGCCGCATTCGTACTGCTCAGCCTGATCCACCTGTTCACGAACCTGTTCTTCTTCCAGCAATTCTCGTTCGTCGACCGCTCGCCCGCGCACAACACGCTCGGCGCGTGGGTGATCGTCGTGCCGGTGATCGGTGGCCTGATCGTGGGGTTGATGGCGCGCTTCGGCTCGGAAAAGATCCGCGGCCACGGCATTCCCGAAGCAATCGAGGCGATCCTGTTCGGCAAGAGCCGCATGTCGCCGAAGGTCGCGATCCTGAAGCCGCTGTCGTCCGGCGTCGTGATCGGCAGCGGCGGCCCGTTCGGCGCCGAAGGCCCGATCATCATGACGGGTGGCGCGCTCGGCTCGCTGATCGCACAGTGCGTGCACGTAACCGCCGCCGAGCGCAAGACGCTGCTCGTCGCCGGTGCGGCCGCCGGCATGACGGCCGTGTTCGGCACGCCGGTCGCGGCCGTGCTGCTCGCGGTCGAACTGCTGCTGTTCGAATGGCGTCCGCGCAGTTTCCTGCCGGTCGCGCTCGCCTGCGCGGTGGCTGGTTTCGCCCGCGCCGTGTTCTTCGGCGTCGATCCGCTGTTTCCGCTGACCACGGCCGCGCCGACGCCCGTCGCGCTGCTGTCGTGCATCGTCGCGGGCCTGCTGTCGGGCATGCTCGCGTGCGGCCTGTCGGCTGCGCTGTATCGCGTCGAGGACACCTTCGCGAAGCTGCCGGTGCACTGGATGTGGTGGCCCGCGCTCGGCGCGATCGTGATCGGCATCGGCGGCTGGCTCGAGCCGCGCGCGCTCGGCGTCGGCTACGACGTGATCGGCGACCTGCTTCATCAGCACATTGCATTGAAGATCGCGCTCGCGCTGCTGATCGTGAAGGCCGTGATGTGGGTGATCGCGCTCGGCTCGGGCACGTCGGGCGGCGTGCTCGCCCCGCTGCTGATGCTCGGCGCCGGGCTCGGCACGGTACTGTCGCCGATGCTGCCGGGCGGCGACCCGGCGCTGTGGCCGCTCGTGTGCATGGCCGCGACGCTCGGCGCGACGCTCGGTGCGCCGCTGACCGCGATCGTGTTCGCGTTCGGCCTCACGCACGACGCCAACGCGCTGCTGCCGCTGCTCGCGGCGACGCTCGTCGCGCACGGTTTCGCGACCATCGTGATGAAGCGCTCGATCATGACGGAGAAGATCGCGCGCCGCGGTTATCACATCTATCGCGAGTACGGCGTCGATCCGCTCGAGCGACATGACATCGGCGAAGTGATGACGTCGGCCGACCTGCTCGTCGCGATCGACGGCGCAGCGACGCTCGCGACCGTCGAGTCGCAGTACTTCGGCGCGAAGCAGTCGCACCGTGCGTACCCGGTCGTGCAGAACGGCCGCCTGCTCGGTCTCGTCGATCGCGCGACGCTCGACGCGCAGCGCGCACAGGCCACGGCCGACACGCCGATCTCGGGCGCGTTCGTCAACCGCGCGCCTGCCGTCGCTCAGGCGCACGAAACTTGCCGCGTCGTCGCGTCGCGGCTCGCAATGCTCGGACTCGAGCGCCTGCCTGTCGTTGCCGACGAGCAATCGATGCGCATCACCGGCATCGTGTCGCGCAGCGACCTGATCAAGCCCGCGCTCCAGCACTTCGACGACGAACAGAAGCGCGAGCGCTTCCGCCCGGTCGTCCCGGCCAACCTGCGCGACATCGGCACGCGCAAGGCCGGCTGATCCACTGCGCTGCGCGGCACCCTCGCCGCGCACACCCCGCTCGCGTCACCTCTTCCGTACGATGCGGCACGCCCTTCACGTGCCGCATCGCATTTCGCCGCTTCCCGTGTTTAAAGTTGGTTAACAATTCGACGGACGAAAGTTTGTCATCATGGTGCTCATGCGACGGGGCCATCAATCAGCCATTCCACTTCGCGATCAAATAAAGAGTCGCGGCACGGCATGCAACACATGCCGCTCGCCGCGGCCGTCACATCACCACACGACCGGGCAGCGCGCCGACCACGCAACGCATGACGTCGTGCCGCACACGATGCATGCCGTGCCGCAGCAAAGTACACAGCACCGGAGCCGCCATTTGGCAAGCGCGTTAACAACTTGTTTCGGAATAGCCGGAACCGTGCTCGCCTGATGCGATCTCACTTGTACGCAGTACTGCTGCGCATCCCACTCAATCAATCACGACTCGAGGGAGATAACGTGAACGCGAAATACTTACCGCTCATCGCATTGACCGTGGCATTTTCTGCTCATGCAGCCGATTCTGCCCTGCAGAACGTGGGACAAAGCCAAAAATCCGCCGACGAAGTGGCGCAGTGCATCGCCAAGACCTGGGCCGACAAGTCGCAACAACAGGTGACGTCGCAGTATGAACTGGCGAACGGCCTCGCAATGGCCGTTTATGCGCCGGGCCAGCAGCCGCCGAACGGCGCTGCCGCCATCGTGCGCCCGGCCAACGCCGCAGGCGCGAAGACCTGGGTCGGTTTCCGCGGCGGCAATGCGGCTTCCGCCGGCGATATCAACGCCTGCCTGTAAGCAGAGAACAGGCGCGCCGGAGGGCCCTGGCGCCCTCCACTTGCGACAAGCCCCGCTTCGGCGGGGCTTTTCTTTTGCTGCGCGAGTACGGGCGAGTTACAGGTAGCTGCAGACGTAATCGAGCGTCTCGAGCACTTCGATGTCGAAGCGGCTCTTGCCCGGCACCGAGAACGATTCGCCGGCACCGTAGGTCTGCCATTCGCTGCTGCCGTCGAGCTTCACGCGGCACTTGCCGGCCTGCACTTCCATCAATTCGGGCGCATCGGTGCCGAAGTTGAGCGCGCACGGCAGGATCACGCCGAGCGTCTTGCGCGTGCCGTCCGGGAAGAGCACGGTATGCGACACGCACTTGCCGTCGAAATAGACGTTCGCGCGCTTGACGACCGATACGTTGTCGAATTGGGTTGCACTGGTCATGAAATGCCTCTGATTGCTGGATGCCGAATGGCGATGTTGTTGGAGGCCGGCCGGAGCGGCGGGCCGGCCGCTATGATACCGGCTCGCGCGGCCTGCGCCGGAATGGCGTCCGCTGGGCAAGCCACGTGCCCGCCTGACGACGGCAACGCCACGCCCCAGATCGTCAGGATACCGATGCAATGACTGCTGCCGACCCTGGGCACCGGTTCACCGCAGCCCCTTGCGCCGCGCGGAGTCCCGCAGGCAGTCGAGCAGCATCGTCGCGGCCGGCGTGAGCGGGCTGTCGCGACGCGTGATGACCTGCACCGAGACGCCCGGCAAGCGCTCGCGAATCGGCAGCACCGCGAGCTGGTCGCGCGCCCACTCGCCCTGTAGCAGTTGCTCGGGCATCGACGCGATCAGGTCGCAACCGGTCATCAGGCTGTGCGCGAGCCCGAAGCTCGGACATTCGACGACGCGCGCCGGCACCGGCAGCCCGTAGGCAACGAACGAATTGAACAGCACCTGCGTCGAGCTTTCCGGCGACGGGTTCATCAGCCAGTCGGCGTCGACGAGATCGGCGAGCGAGGTGGCCGACGCGAGCGGATGCCCCTTGCGGGCGACGATCAGCGATCGGCTCGCATAGAGTTCCGCGTGATCGAATTCGGCCGCCAGCAGTTCGGGCACGACGACGGCCACCGCGAAATCGAGCGAGCCGTCGTGCAGGCGCGGCAGCGCAACGCCCGGAAACCCTTCGACCAGGTTGACGCGCGCCACCGGAAAGCGGCGCCGGAACGCGCGAAACGCGTCGGGCAGGATCGTCACCGCAGCGGCCGGCGTGATCGCCGCCGCGACGGAGCCCGTCATCGCGCCCTGCGCCTGTTCGATGTCGTCGCGGGCGCGCTGCATTTCGGCGACGATCAGCCGCGCGCGCACCTGCAACTGCTGGCCGAACGCGGTGAGCTGCACGCCGCGCGCGGTGCGCACGACGAGCGACACGCCGAGCGCGATCTCCAGCTCCTTGACCGCCTTCGTCAGCGCCGCCGGCGACACGTTCAGACGCCGCGCGGCCGCACGAATGCTGCCCTCTTCCGCGACGGTGACGAACGCTTTCAACTGATGGTATTTCATGGCGGCAACGCGTGATCCGTGGAAACCCTGTGCTGCACGGCACACACCGGCTCAGGGTATTCCCGAGCGGCAACCGGTGGTGAGCACCAAAGCAATTTATCAGCTTCTGGTGGCCAAAAGAAATTTATATGCTTGCTCGTCATATGTGCGTCAAACGCCCCACCTGCCCCACAGGAGACACCATGCTGCAAGCCGTGAACCCCGTCATCCCCGGCATCGCCGCGATCGCACCCGAGCTGGTCGAGGTACGCCGCCGCATCCACGCTCACCCCGAACTCGCATTCGAGGAAACGCTCACGAGCGATCTCGTCGCCGAGCTGCTCGCCGGCTGGGGTTATGAAGTGCATCGCGGCATCGGCAAGACGGGCGTGGTCGGCGTGCTGCGCGAAGGGCAAGGCACGCGCACGGTCGGGCTGCGCGCCGACATGGACGCGCTGCCGCTCGCGGAGGCCACCGGCCTGCCGTACACGAGCCGCCATGCGAACAAGATGCATGCGTGCGGCCACGACGGCCACACCGCGATGCTGCTGTGCGCGGCGCGCCACCTCGCGGCCACGCGCCAGTTCTCCGGCACGCTGAACCTGATCTTCCAGCCGGCCGAGGAAAACTTCGGCGGCGCGAAGGCGATGATGGACGACGGCCTGTTCGACCGCTTCCCGTGCGACGCGATCTTCGCGATCCACAACATGCCGGGCCGCGCGGCCGGCGACATGGCCTTCCGCACCGGCGCCGCGATGGCGTCGGCCGACCGCGTGACGATCACGCTGCGCGGTGTCGGCGGCCATGGCGCGATGCCGCATTTCGCACGCGATCCGATGTCGGCCGCGGGCAGCATCATGGTCGCGCTTCAGACGATCGTCGCGCGCGAAGTCGATGCGCAGCACGCGGCCGTGATCACGGTCGGCAGCGTGCAGGCCGGCGAAACGTTCAACATCATTCCCGAAACCGTCACGATGAAGCTGTCGGTGCGCGCGCTGAACGCCGACGTTCGCGCGCTGCTCGCGCGCCGCATCGAAGCCCTCGTGAAAGGCCAGGCCGAAAGCTTCGGCGTCACAGCGGAAGTCGACTACGACTACGGCTACCCGGTGCTCGTGAATCACGCGGAACCGACCGCGTTCGCGGCCGACATTGCACGCCAGATGCTCGGCGCCGACCGTGTCGAACCCGACTCCGCGCCGCTGATGGGCAGCGAGGATTTCGCGTTCATGCTCGAGGCACGCCCCGGCTGCTACGCATTCATCGGCAACGGGATCGGCAGCAAAGGCGGCTGCATGGTGCACAACCCCGGTTACGACTTCAACGACGACATCCTCGCGATCGGCGCGAGCTACTGGGTTCGCGTCGCCGAAGCCTGGCTCGCGGCCTGACGGCCCGTCATCCCATCGTTTCGCGCCAACCGGGGGAGCCCCACATGGAAACGTCCACCCTTTCGTTCGCCGGCACGCCGGTCGATGCACGCGCCGCCGCGAAGAAACGCCGGCTGATCGCGGCCGCCGCCGTCGGCAACGCGCTCGAGTTCTACGACTTCACGGTCTACAGCTTCTTCGCGATCCTGATCGGCAAGCTGTTCTTCCCCGTGCATTCGTCGTTCGGGCAATTGATGCTCGCGGTCGCGAGCTTCGGCGTCGGCTTCGTCACGCGCCCGCTCGGCGGGCTCGTGATCGGCATGTATGCCGACCGCGCCGGCCGCAAGAAGGCGATGATCCTCACGCTGCTGCTGATGGCGCTCGGCACCGCGACGATCGCCGTCGCGCCGACCTTCGCGCAGATCGGCCTCGCGGCGCCGCTGCTGCTCGTGCTCGCGCGCCTGCTGCAAGGGTTCGCGTCGGGCGGCGAAGTCGGCGCATCGACGACGCTGCTGCTCGAACAGGCGCCGCAGCATCGTCGCGGCTTCTACGCGTCATTCCAGTTCTCGAGCCAGGGGCTCGCCGCGCTCGCCGGTGCGCTGACCGGCGTCGCGCTGACATCGACGCTGAATGCAGCGCAGCTCGAAAACTGGGGCTGGCGCGTACCGTTCATCATCGGCACGCTGTTCGTGCCGATCGGCTACTGGCTGCGCCGCACCGTCGAGGAAGTGCCGGCCGCCGCGCCCGCCGCCGCTGCCGCACATGACGAGCCGGTCGCATCGCTGCCGCTCGCCGACGTGCTGCGCCATCACGGCAAGGCCGTGTTCGCGGGCCTCGGCGTGACGATCGGCGGCACGTCGATCCACTACATCATCGTGTTCTACATGGCGATCTACGGCGTGCAGGTGCTGCACCTGCCGACGTGGCTGTCGATGACGGCCGGCTGCGTTGCCGGCGCGATCCTGATGCTCGTGACGCCGATCGGCGGCCATCTGTCCGACGTCTACGGGCGCAACCGGATCGTCTGGTGGACGCGCATCGTGCTGATGGCCGCGATCTACCCGGCGTTCATCGCGTTGAACCGCTGGCCGGGCGCCGCGTCGCTGCTGTCGATCATCGCCGCGCTGTCGATCGTGCATGCGATCAACATCGGCGCGACGGGCGCGATGCTCGGCGAACTGTTCCCGCGTGCGGTGCGCGCGACCGGCGGTGCGCTCGTGTACAGCGTCGGCGTCGCGATCTTCGGCGGCTTCGCGCAATTCTTCGTCACGTGGCTGATCGCGGCGACCGGCAATCCGAATGCGCCTGCGTGGTATGCGATCGGATGTGGTGCGATGACGCTGCTCGCCGTGCGCTGCATGGACGAAAAGGCCGGGAAGGCGCTCGACTGACCGGCGGGCGACGCACGATGCGCGATTGACGTGACGCGCACGCATCGGGCATGATCGCGCCATGCGCCACACCACGACCACTTCCTCGACCACGACGCGCACGACCGCCTTCGGCGGGCTCGTGCGGAGAGTGCGCGCAAGGTCATAGCGCCATCCCTCACAGGCCCCGCCGGTTCCGGACGGGGTCTTGTCGTTTCTCCGTCCGTATCCGTCACTCAGGAGAAACGCCATGCCCGAAGTCTCTTCCCCGAAACGCGCGCTGCTCGTCGTCGACATGCAGGTCGGCCTGTTTCATGGCCCCGAGCGTCCGTACGACGGCGAACGCGTGCTCGCGAACATCAACCGGTTGATCGGTCGCGCGCATGAAGCCAGTGCGCCGGTGTTCGCCGTCCGGCACACCGGGCCCGCCGGTTCGCCGATTGCGCCCGGTTCTCCGCTGACTGCGCTGGTACCTGAACTCGCGATCGATGCGGCGCGCGCCATCGTGTTCGACAAGGCACGGCCGAGCAGCTTCGCGGGCACGCGGCTCGCCGAATGGCTGCGCGAGGCCGGCATCGGCGAGCTCGTCATCGCGGGAATGAAGACTCAGTACTGCGTCGACACGGCCTGCCGCGCGGCCGGCGATCACGGCTTTCGCGCGGTGCTCGTGACCGATGCGCACACCTGCATGGACACGCCGGAACTGCCGGCCGAGCGGATCGTCTCGCATCACAATGCGACGCTCGGTGGCCCGTTCGCGACGCTCACCACGACCGACGCGTGCGTGTTCTGACCATGGATCACGCGCCGTAAACGCAACCACGCACGGGCGGCCACCACCCGTGCGTTGCGTACCGCTCGCGGAACCGCCCCGCTCAGAACGTATGCATCATCCCCACATACGCCCCCGTCTGCGACTCGCCCGTCATCGGGCTCGTGCCCGACGTCGCGTCGCGCGGTGTCGCGAGCAGCGAGAAGTGCGAGTTGCCGCCGTTGCGCACATACGCGACCGTGCCGACATTATCTCGACGAGCCGCCCCTCGAAGTTCACATTGCGAAACATCTTCACGAGATTGAAGAAACCACGATTGACGCAAAAAAACCCATCAATATGGGTTACTGAATATCAATCGCTTGCGGATAGCGGAGACCAGCAACACTCGCGGACAGTTTTTAGCCGGCGCCCGACTCCCCAGCTCTCCCCCCATCGACAGGCCCAGACGCGAGCGCTGACAGCCATGCCAGCCGGCACAGCAATGGAGGCCGGCACGCTTCGTTCGCTATTCGGGTGGAGTCACCGTATGCGGACATAGGCGATTTTTCCTGCCGTCGTGCGGCTGCCCCAATCTCATCAGAGACATATTTTGACGTCAGACTATCGGGCTGCGGGAACTCGGAGGATGAAGATTCGGCTACGATGGCCGCTCGACAATACGACGCGCGTCGTGAACTGCAGAGGCCTTACGACGTTGGATATGCACGACAAGCTGCGCGGATACTATGAACGGGAATTGGCGAAGCTGGAGGATCAGTTCGCGACCTTCTCCAACGAGCATCCACGAATTGCCGCCCGTCTGAGCTTTACCGGCGGACAGACGGACGACCCGCACGTCCAGCGAATGATGCAGGCGTTCGCGTTGATTGCAGCCGAAATCCGGGCCAACCTGGACGACGGCGCACCGAAGTTCACCGAAGCGCTGCTTCATGTCTTGCACCCGCACTACTTGCGACCGTTCCCGGCATGTTCGATCGCTCGCTTCGAGCCAACCAGGGATTTACCGGACAAGCCGGTCGTCTTGCCGCGTGGCCTGGAACTCACGTCGCGCGGCGGAGAAGTGCGCTTTCGAACCGCCTATGACGTCACGCTTGCACCGATCCGCATCGCAAGTGCCCGATTCTCACGCAGCACCGTCGCACCGGCACACGTCACCTTGCCGCCGAACACAACCAACATCATTTCCATCACCATCGAGTCGGCCGCCACCGTGCCGCTCGGAACGGTTTCGCCTGACGTACTGCGTGTCCACCTTACCGGAGCGCGCCATACCGTCGTGGCGCTGCTGGATACGGTCCTACTGCATGTCCGGGGTGCGTTTGTTGAAGCGGACGACAGCGGGCGCTGGATACCAATTTCGGGAATACCGATCACACCGGCCGGGTTCGGACCGACCGACATGCTGCTGCCGCCGTCCAGAACCTCGCCGCTCATTCAACCGCTGCTCGAACACGTCGGATTTCCGGACAAGTTCGATTTCCTCGACATTCATTTACACCGATGTCTTCAGCCCGCTCAAATGAACCGCGCGCGGCGCGTCACCCTGCATCTCGCAATTGAGGGCGTGCACGCCGATTCGCGCATTGCGCAGGCACTCGCCCCGCTATCGGCGGACAACCTCCGGTTGTTCTGTACGCCAATCGTGAACCTGTTTACGCAAACGGGCATCAAGTCGTTGCGCGGCGAAATCGTCGCGGACTATCCCCTTGTGCCGAAGCCGAACCGGCCGGCCATGCGCGGCATTTATTCGATTGACGCGATTCGCGATCCGTCAGACGGGATCGTCATTCCGCCGCTGAACGCGTGGAAAGCGGGAACCGGCGAACGGTTCTGGCTCGCGCGTCACGATCCCTACGCGGCAACCCATCATCCCGGATGTGAAACGTCGCTCGTGCTGCTGCGTGCGAATGGGACGGCGGCGGCGAAGATGCCGCTGCAATTGAACGCCGACCTCACCTGCACGAATCGCGACTGGCCGTTGCGGATACGGATCGGCTCGCCCAAGAGCGATCTCAAAAACGAAAACGATCAAGTGCCTTGCAGGATTACGCTGTTGAAACAGCCGACACCGACCTATAGCGCGTCTCGTGAGGTGGAAGCGCAGTGGCGCGTGATCGCGCTGACGACGGCGAACCTGACGCAGTTGACCCGTGAGGGGTGGCCGGACTTCGTGACGCTCATGCGCCAGCTTGCGCCGAATGACCGACGCGCCGAACACGTCGGCGCGATTTCGTTCGTCAAGCGAAACGTCGTCGAACGATTGCTGGCGATCAAGCCCCATTCCGCCCTTGTGAGAGGCTTCGAAATCGTGATGGCGGCGGACGAGAACGCGTTCATCGAAAACAGCATGGGCGCGCTGATCCTTCAGCTCGACCTCTACCTGTCACGCTACGCGCCCGCCAACAGCTTTACACAGCTCGTCGTGCTGTCGAAGAACGACGGCTCCCTGAACGTGCGTTGTCCGATGCGGCCGGGCATCGCGCCGCAGTTGTAGCGTTACACAAGATTCGAAATCAGGTGACAGCCGCATGTCGCGCGATGGCCGTGTCGTGCAATAGGAATGCCATTGTCCTTCGTCGATTCGTCGCCCTCCTCGATGATGTTCGGCGACACGTCGGGATGCTTCGGACACGATACGCGGTCGCTTTTGCGTGCGACGTCGCGGCCGTCGAATTTCATGATCGATGAACCAGTTTCAACTTTACCGCGGTGATCGGTGTCGTCACCGACGCGAATCAAGTTCATCCTGAATTGACCTAGATAGGTCTCGCTAATTACGGCTCATGCCGTCAAGCTTTATAAGCTGCTCCTTCATTGCATCAAGAATGCAGGCAGTATCTTTGCCGCATAAATTTCGGCTAGAAAGCCATTCTCTTTGTTTTCGAATTGCGTCGCCCACCTCATTCCCGGCCGACTTTCTTTGTTTGATTAATTGTGAAAACGATGTGGCAACACTTTGGTCAAACGATGAAAGCTCATATGAGCCACATATCTCCATCTCCACTTCGCTCCTTGCCTTTTCGCAGTTGAAAGATGGGCTTGGCCTCGCGTTGTCATGAACTCGCATTAGGGTGAGAATTGTTTCCCCATACCACCGCAGCAGAAGCTTTCCTGGACTGGGGGGGAAATATCCATACGCCACTTTCTTTATCTGATGCTCCCAAACTGCCATGCCAAGGCTGCGAGCCACAAAATATCCTAATAACATCAACCGTCGTTGATCCGGGAATATCAATTTTGTAACTTTCTTCGGTAGCATTCGTTACTGGATTTCCAAATCCAGACATGCTCGATGAAATCAGATCGCGCAAGTTGGCTTGTGATGTCTGAATATTTATCTCGGCACAAGATCTATTTTCAGGGGCGTCAGTCCAAATCTTATTCTTTTTAAAAATGAACAGCCTTCCTACCAGCCTTGGATCATTCCATCCGTAGCTTGGGGTCCACTCCGCACCAGCATTCAAGTGCACTGACTCTACTTTCCATTGGCCTTCAATGGCTGGATTCCATTCGGCAGCAATAGCCTGTTGCGACTGGAGAAAAATAAATAATCCAATCCACAGCAGTTTAAAAATTTCTTGCAACCCTATCGACACGCCCTCTAGAAGATTACAAAGTCGATCATTCATGATTAATCGGTACGCCATTCATCTCATATCGTCCTTTTTGGTACAAGCTCACTTCATCAGCTCGCCTGTGGACGAGACCGGGAAGCACCGCCCCTTCGATTTAATGCCCTCTTTTATCTTGCTCATGGCGGCGTCAACTTTTCAATTGACATATCTCTCGTTCGCCCTGGGCAGAATTTTTGTAGCATCTCCAGCACTAGTCATCAGGCTAACATATTTTCTATATGCTGCCCGCCCCTTTTCGAAATCGCCTTGGCTCCAATATGAATCAGCGATATTAAGCCACGCCACCGCACGATTCGGCGCGGCAGACAATACAGCTCTCAAAATGGTAATTGCCTCTTCATTTTGATTGTTCAATTGGAGGGCATACGCATAATCATTCAGAACCGAAATTAAGGTGTTGCGAGAGCTTCGGTCACGCAGCCATCTCTCTCGATATGAATTGGCATATGGTGCGAGAGTGGTGACGGCGCCCACGGGATTGCCACTCTTTAGAAAAAGAAGTGCCTCTTGATGCGCCATATCGACATAATATATGTATTTTTCTTTTATTTCATTTTCATTCACCACCACCTTATAGCCGCCCGTCAAATCAATATCGTCCGCGCAAATCCCTTGCACATCCGCCTCCCTTACATCGATAATCGAATTATTCAGACTTGCATAAATATGATGTCCGGTCAAATTTTTCGAGCTGAGATTTGCGATTCCATTATGGATGGGAGCAAGCTCACCACCGAGAATGCCATTTTTTAGCTCCAGGTCCTTAGATTTTACGTAACAATCTGCGGAAGTCGACGCTCCGGCTGGTGGGGCGCCGCCCGATAGCGTCAACGTGTACTTATCGTCAGCCTTTACCAAAGCTGCATCTGCTCCCTGCGTTTCATAAAACTTTACGGTTTTCTCTGCATGTGCGAACATAGACGTAAATAGCAGCACGCCACTGCACGATAAATCAATAATTCTTTTCATTGTCAAGCTCCTGTTGTGCCTTTACTCTTTCTGAAACAAATCTCTTTGCCACATTAGCTTGCTCATTGCGTGACGAGTGGACAAATCGAACAAAATTCCCTCAGAGTTTTTTCTACCGTGTTCCGCATAGATAGCGTCAATCAGCTTCACATCGTAATCTCGCATCTCTGTCGGTGGTCCGCGAGAGCTCATTGCTGTTGTAACAACATCGGCCGATGGTCTATGTTGCACACATGTTGACCAAATTACGTCATTCAGTGCGCGAGAGTGGTATCTCATGTCGAATCGCGCTGAATCCTCAATTGCCGGAATCCGGATGTCGCAGTAAGTTTCTCTTGTGAATTTATGCTCCGAATCATGAAATTTCGATTCGATATACTTCACAAACTCCCGCCATTTATCGGAAAACTCAGATGATCCAGGCGTTAATCCGTCAAAGGCGTTGGGCCAAGTAAATCCAGACCATGAAACAAATTCCTTTACTCTTCCGCCAATGATGGGTAGGCCATGCTTTTATCGTGTTTGGCTCGTAAACTGATACGAACCGTATGAAACTCCCCCTGGATCTCCTTGACCACCTGAGACGACAATCGGCCCTCGACCACTAGTTTCGTAATATGTCGACAACCCTCCAAGATCGTAATCCCGTCGTTTTCTAAAAGTGGCGAGGAAATTCGCCAGCAATCCGATCAGATGGAAGTGCCAAGGTGAGAGGTCAGCAGGGAATCCGTCGCCCCCCCTTGATTTGCTCCCACAACTGAAGCTTCGCGAGCCGGTCAAGTTCCGTTTTCCACATTTCGGTCTGCTTCTGCATGAGCGGGCTGAGTTCTTCCCATTTGCCAAGACCGCCACCCCATTCGGTTTCATTGCGCACAATAAGGTGCGAAACGGCATTCGGCCCTTGTGAGAGACTTCGAAATCGTGATGGCGGTGGACGAGAACGCGTTCATTGAAGACAGCATGGCGGCGCTGATCCTTCAGTTCGACCTCTACCTGTAACGCTACGCGCCCGCCAACAGCTTTACACAGCTCGTCGTGCCGTCGAAGAACGACGGCTCCCTGATCGTGCGTTGTCCGATGCGGCCGGGCGTCGCGCCGCTGTTGTAGCCTTACACAAGACGCGGAATGAGGTGACAGCCGCATGTCGCACGATGGCCGTGTCGGGCAATCGGCATGCCGTCGTCCTTCATCGATTCGTCGCCTTCTTCGATGATGTTCGGCGACACGTCGGGATGCTGCGGACACGACACGCGGTCGCCTTTGCGGGCGACATAACGGCCATCGAATTTCATAGTCGATGAGCCAGTTTCGACTTTGCCGCCATGGTCAGTATCGTCACCAATGCGAATTAGATTCATCACAATTCAACCCAATCAATTCAACAAACTACCTTACTCTATCCAGAACGCGCGGAGGAATTTTTGAAGACAACCCTTTCGAGTCCATTTGACGTTTGTATTCCCGATATTCCGGAATAGCCAATTCTTTAGCATCCCCCCCCAATATGCATCCGCCAAATTTAACCGGGCCACCGTTCTATTTGGGAATTTCTTGACCAAGGATTGCAGAATCTGCAAGGCATCATCATTTCTTTTGTATTTCTCAAGATAAAATGCCAAATTATTAACATCCTCGACATTATCCGCATCAATATACGCCGCGATCTCAGCCACATTAAAATCCAGCATCCCAGCGATATACTTGCCCAGAGACGATTGGGCTAGAGCCGCCCTCTTGAAATCAATCAATTCGTCACGAATTTCATTTCGCACTTGATTTTTTGATTCATATATTAGCGAATCACTTTTCCCAATAGGCGCGCATCCGCTTACTCGCAACACATCCTCAGTCGGAACTACTGTGCCCGAAGTAATGTCAGATTTCTCCCCATTAATTTGACGAATCAAGCACCAATTTTTATCGTTTGCACTCCATTGATAGATGTAACGATATATCTGCCCACCTTGACTCGGACAACTCCCATCAACAGCCAACAAATTTGCATGCGGAATAACGTACATACCCATCATGCTGCATTCATCAAAATTCTCGACTCTATATGAAAGAGTCCGCTGCAGTGATGGCGAATAATACTTAATATCTAATCCATTATGCGCCACCTCAGATGTGAAGACTCCAGGCTTCCCAACACCCTCAAAGTCGCCCGTCACTTTATTTTTACCGGCTGACGCAAAAACACAAGGAGCACTCAAAACAAGAGAGCAAAGAAAAACAACCCTCAAGACGCTTCTTCTCTTCATAGCCCGACCCTTCATTAAGATGCCATTAGCGCGGCCAGTCGAGCCTCAGCACGTGGGCGCACAATTGCGATGTGATACCAATTTTGATCTTTTGGTTTGCCATGTTTATCTACCGGCTTACCCTCCGCATCATCAAGATCAAGATATCGCCTATACCCCTTGATCGCCTCGTCCTTATCCTTATCTGTGCCCGACACCGTCGAACCCGGATCATGCCAGTTCCCCCAACCAAAGGACGCGCGCTTCTCGTTGTAAGCGCGACTCTCCTCAAATCTATACACTCCATCCCGGTTCAATTTCGTGCAAGCCTCTAACCCTAGAGCCTTGATAGCCCGATTGAGGTATTTGAGACGATGATCGCACCCATTAAAACCACCATTTATGATACGGGATACCCAAATAAAATCATCGTCCTCACTAGGTTTGAGCAAATTGGCATGAATCACAAAATACCAAGCCGCAGACAAAACAGAATGAGGCGCCTTCTCAAGCTTTTCGATTGCCGGCATCCCTGACGTCACATCCTCACCAGAGTACCCTTGATATGAATCGTAATTATCCTTATGGGTGAGTTGAATTAATCCGCGCCCCTCCACGGATCATACTCAAGCGGGGCATTATTCTTTGACATCTCTCGCGTATATCTAAATTCCCCACTTTCCGTAAGAATTTGAGCAATAAAATGAGCCCGCTGCATACATTCATTCATTTTGTAATCAACAAATGCTTGATTTATAGCACCAAGATATTCGTTAATTTTTTCGTCGCCGCAGACTGTCGCAATCTTTCTCATACTTGATAGTTCGAGTCGCGAACCGATACAGCCGCATCCCCCACTTGCCGAGAAATTCCCGATCAACCCAATCGGGTGAAAGTGCCAAGGCAAAAGGTCCGTAGGGAAGCCATCAACCCCCTTGATTTGCTCCCACCACTGAAGCTTCGCGAGCCGATCAAGTTCCGTCTTCCACATCTCGGTTTGCTTCTGCATGAGCGGGCTGAGTTCTTCCCACTTGCCGAGACCGCCGCCCCACTCGGTTTCATTGCGCACCACAAGGTGCGATACCGCTTCGGCCATCCACGGCGTTTCAAGTGCGTGCTTCAGTTCCTGCGCCGTCACCTTCCCGTTGTGGTCCGTATCGATCGCCTTTTCAAGTTTCGTGATGAGTTCCCCGGCGTTGATCTTCGCCGCTGTCTCCATGAACTCGGTGCCTTCTTCGTCCGCCATATACTGCTCGGTCGTATGGATATGGCGTTTGTACATATCGTCAGGGTTGACGCTACCGTTGTCGACCAACTCGAAACCCGGCCATTCCCAAGGACTCCGAAACTGTACGTTCGGGTGGTCGGTGTCGCACACCCACCCTTGCTGGTCGGCCCCATCCTTCGAACCAACCGTGATATTCCACCAATGATGGCCCTTATCATCGATTGCGGTCTTGTCCGCCCCAAGCTTGTCGAGTTGTGCACGACTCATCACATCCCGAAAGCCTGCTCCCGGTCCGCTTGCCTTGGAAACGTCCAGCGGGAAATTCTGCCAGCCCGGAACGTTCGCCGTGCTGATCGTGTTCGCGAGACTGCTTTCCACCCACATCGGCTTCCCGACATCTGCAAACTTTTGCCCGGCCTTCTGTTTGCCTTTCGCGGGAAGATTGGTCACGCTCTTGGGCTGCACCTTGATCCAGCGCGAACCCTTTCCATCGCCTATCGGTACAAGCTTCAACCCGGCTTGGGTCAACTGCTGATCCGGCGCGGGAACCTCGCTCACCAACTTCGCCCCCGGCTCGATTTCCAGAAGCGGTTTGTTTTTCTCGTTCAGTTCCTTGACGCGATTGCGGCTTCGGTCCATGAAATCCTTGAAATCCGCTCCCGCGAACACTTCGAGATGCAGCATCGGGAAGTTCGACTTGGGCGGTATCGGACTGGCTTTCACGGCCCATTGATACTGGCCGACATGGGCGACGACTTCGCCTGCCTTGACCCGCTGCGGCTCCTTCAGGATCACGACCGTATCAAGCGGCTGCGGGTCGACTACGGCGTCCAGTTCCGCTTTGAACACGTAGCCCCAAGGCGCTTGGGGTGATACCGGCTTACCCACTTCGGCAGGCAAAATCGTGCCCGATTTAACGGCCTTGATCTTGATCCAGTCTGTATGGGCCGGGTCGCCTTCGCCGGCAATAATTTCAGCCCCTTTCGGCAACAGACCTGTAATCTTGCTCTTGCCATCTGGCAATTCTCTAATGCGCAACCCCGTCTGGGGAGCCAGTAGATCGGTATCTCGATCGCTATTCGCGGACGGCGGTTGGTTCTGATTGGTGTTGTTAATGGGCAGATCGTCGGCCCCGTCGGTACGCGGAGCGGGCGGCGCAGGCGCTTTCGGCAGCGATTGCAGATCTTTCGCTTTATCGCCAACCCGATAGTAGCGCTCGCCTTCCCAATACGACATTGGCGCGGGAAGCGCCGGATCGGGCTTCGGGTTGGATTGAGCCTGTTCGACCGCCTTCTGATAGGTCTTCCAATCCATCGTGTGCATGTACAGGCTGAAGAACACGAGCGGCTTGTCGGTCGCCAGTTTGCTGCTCGGCGCGGGATTATCGGCCGGGGCGGGCGTTGGTGAGGCGGAAGTCGATGCTGGCGCGGGAGCCGATGCGGGGGCCGCAGGTTTCGCGGGTTCTTTCGGTGCCGGTTTCGGCGGTACGGGCGGCAATTTCAGTTCATGCCGAACCAGTACAAAACCCGTCGAGTAGTGCGCCAGACCAAGGTTGTTCGGGTACGTCGTTTCCTCGTACTGCGTGTTCAGCCTGTACGCAACAATCTTGCCGTCCGCGATGGCGCGCACGCCGCTGTCCTGCTTCAACATTTCAGCACTGCCTGTGGCAAAGTGCACGCCTCCGTGCCACATACCGCTCACGCCAATTGGATAAAAACCCGTGTCGCACTTCGCCAGCGCCCTGAAATACGTCATCGGGTCGGCCGCGTCGCTCTTCCCCACGGGCGTAAAGGGATACGCCCAACTCAGCGGCGTATCGATGGGTTCGGCGGGCTTCGGTACCGGTTGTGGCGCAGCCGCTGGATGGTGTTTCTTTTTGTGCGTTGTCTTGCCCATGATTCCCGACTCGGATTCGGTTTCAGAATTTTTTATGGTGGCACTATGCCGGCCGAGCAATTCAACCGGAGAACAGCGTGAAACGCCCGCCGTCTACCGATACCGGCGACGAATGCAACGGGTTTTGCAAAGTGCCGCTTGCCGCTCCTGCTTTCTCCCAATCCGCACACTTTTCCACAATCTGGCCCAACGTCGCGTTCTCGATCATGTTCGCCGTCAGTTTGATATACGAACCATTCGCGCCGATCCAGATTTCGTCGGCCGATAAATACATCTTCCTACCCGCCGTAATTTTCACATCCTGCGAGGCGGCCAGGCTCATCGAGTCATTTTGCGCCTGAAGGTCAATCGGGCCGCTCGCCGCATAGATCTTGACGCCGAGCTTTTCCGCAAACAGGCTGATTTGCTCCAGCACGCTGGCGAGTAGTGCTCGTCCAGCCGCAAGGTTGATGTCCTCTCCTGCGACCAAATTAGTTTGCTTGTTTGCCGTGATATGCGCCGATCCTTGCGTCGATGCGGCGATGCCTTCCGGACTGGAGAGCAGCATGATCGGCTTCGCGAAGCCATTTGCATTGCCCGTGCCGCCGCCCGCCGTGCGACCGCCCTTGGTCGTGCCTGCCACTGCGTGCGTCGTAGCGTCCGTGAACGCTTTCAGCGCATCGTGGCCGTCTTGTTGGCTTTGTGCTCGATTGGTTTGGCTCGCCTTCGATGTCGTCTCCAACATCGCTTCGGCACGGGTAAGCTGTTCGGATGCCGCCGTCGCACTCAGCGGTTGCGTCGCGGCGGGTTGCGTCGACACATAGAGCCCCTGTTCGGCACGCACCGCGCCGTAGCCCAATGACTTGAGGTCGAAGCCGTGGCCGATGAACGCGCCACGCGTGTTACCCGAGTGCTGAATCAAGTAGCCCAGGTGCAAATGTGAACTGTAGCTTGTCGAGTACAAATGCACGCGGTTCTGCCCGCTGGCGTCGTCCATCATGAGTTGGTTGTAGCCGTCGCCGCCGTATTCGCGCGACAGCAAGCCCGAGGTCAGCCCGTGCGTGTGCCATTCGGGCATGCTTTCGCCGCCGTGCATTCTGGACAGGATCACCGGACGATCACAATCGCCGTTAATGAAGCCAATCAAAACTTCATCGTTCTTGCGCAGTGGAAACATGCCGCCGCGCTTGAAGCCCGCATCGGGCATCGCCGCGCGTATCCACGCCGACACGTTCTGATCGCCGTCATTGAGCCGATCCGATGTCAAGCGAACCTTCGCGCGCAGCATCGCATCCGTATAGATTTCCTCGTTGTCCGGTCCGCCAATGATGCCCGTTTGAATCTGCATGACGGGCTTCTTGTGTTCGAACGGACTACGAAACGCGACGCGACGCCGCTGCGCTTCGATTTCGACGTGGAAGAATCCAACGCCGCCGTCGTCATGGCGCACCGCCGAACCCGCGCCAGTCGCGCGCGCCTGCTCGACCTCTGCGCGCACGCTCTTGCGAAAACGCATCAGGTTTTCAAGGCCCGGCACGTTGTTCTGAATCAACCAGTTCACCGAAAGAATTGCCATCTCTCGATCCTGTTCCGACTGCGCATCGTGCACGGGGTGCCCGGTCAGCACGCCATAGCGGCCCGGCCATGCGCAACGCAGTGCGCCGACCCCGTAGAAGCGTTGCGCACGCGACCGCCATTCCTCAGCAATGAAGTTCGCTTGGTTCTCGCCCATATCGCGATCCGACCACGTATGTGAACCGGTGTATTCGTACTGCTCGCCCAAGCCCGGAACGTCATCAAGATCGAACGCGGGCATGGTGACGTGTTTGGACAGGTCCGGGCGCTTGTAGTCGAACGTGCCCGTGTCGAGTTCGGCGGACTGGATTTCCTGCGAATCGATCCACTCGCCAAGACCGTCGAATTCCTCGTCCTGCACCGCGCCGCTAAACGAAATGATCTTGTGCTTCAATTCGGGAACTGAAAAAAGATCGTCCATGATGACGACCTTGTGCGACTTGCCGTCCTGCGCGATATCGAAACGCGGAAAGAGGCCGAGTTCTTCGAATGTACGGTGGACGTAGTTCCAGTCCGATTCCCATTGCATCCGCTGGGAATACGAGCGCAACGCTTGGCGCACTTGCCAAGTCACGTTACCGGATGCCTGCGGATATTTTGCGAACACGTCGGACACGGTTTGCTGTGCGGGCGCCTCGATCCAGTCGCGACGGTCGCTCCCGAGCCGAAGCAACGCGAGGACCGAGTTGAATCGAAGCTGGTAGTAGGTGTTCGCGCCGTCCACGCCCAAGCGACTGAACGCGGTCACGAAGCCATGAATCGGCATTTCGCTGCCGTCCGTCTGTCGAATCCACAGCGTCACGGATTGCCGAATCAATGCCTTGGCCTGAATCGTTTCAAGCCGGGTCGATGTTGCATCAATGGTGAATGCGAAGTCTCGCCCAAGGCGTGCGCGCCCTCGGACATAGAGCGGAATCAACCAGTCTTCGCCAAGTGGCGTATCAAGGCGGACAATTCGTCCGGATTGCACGTATTGCGCGCGCAATGCCTTGTTCAACAGTTCGGAAATCATCGGACTACCCCGTACCGTGTAGTAACAAAAACAGCCGCCGGGCAACGCCGGGCGGCACATTGGTATCACATCGACAGGAGAAGGCCCCGAATTTCGGCCGCTGCAGGGCCTTCAGGTATCGACGCGGTTCGAAGCGGTTCGAAGCGCTGAATCGCGCCGAGCCGGCATTCATCATATTAAATCGCGATTCATCCTGTCGTGCGCTGATGACGTTTCACATTCAGTATCGCGGCGCGCCGAAACGACTCCCGTGCAACTTGCATCATGCTTTCGAGCACAACGATGTCGCTGGGAAGCACGGGCTCGCCGCCCGTCGACACGGCGTGCCGCACGAGCGCTGGCCGCGGTTTTCGTGCGGGGCTGGTCGCCGACGCGCAATCTGCATGGACACGCCCGTGCGATCGGCCGAACGGATCGAATAGTGGCTCACATCAGTCAGATAGCGACAAATCGCATAACCATTTCGCGTCAAATTTCCACGTCATAAACGTCAGAGAGTGTGAATCCATCGAGCGCGTACTATCGGCAACGCAATGCTCATGCACACCATGCGCTCTCAGCGAACCGATGGTCGTGCGACGTGCGGCAGTTATATAACAGCGGTCGCGGCTGGCACGACACATCCGAGTCCGCCGGCCGATACCGATATGCTCGCCGCAATGCCCCCTCGCAATCGCCGTAAACGCAAAAGGCACGGGCCCTCACCGCCCGTGCCTTTCCCGTACGCAATCTGCCCCGCTCAGAACGTATGCATCATCCCCACATACGCACCCGTCTGCGACTCGCCCGTCATCGGGCTCGTGCCCGACGTCGCGTCGCGCGGTGTCGCAAGCAGCGAGAAGTTCGAGTTGCCGCCGTTGCGCACATACGCGACCGTGCCGTACAGGAACGTGCGCTTCGACAGGTTGTACGTGGTGCCGAGCACGTACATCATCGCGTGCCCCGACGGATCGTGCGATGCATCGCCGCCGCCGTCGCCCACCTTCACGTAATAACCGCCGCCCGTCACCGCCCATTGCGGATTCGCCGCGTAAGTTGCGCCAAGCCAGTAGTGATCGGCGCGATCCGCGACGCCTGCCGGGCTGTCCGGTGCCTGGTAGTGCGTATACGCGCCCTGGATCTTGAACTTCGACACCTTCACGTTCGCACCGACGAAATACTCGCGCGACGCGGTGAAGATGTTGCTGAACTTGCCGTTGTTGTCGCGCAGTTCGTCGTAGATGCCGCGCACGTCGAGCAACGGCGAGTGGTACGAGATCATGATCCCGTCCGAGCGGCCGAAATCGTCGGCCGCGCCGTAGTTGAAGCCGCGCGACTGGTTGCCGAACGCGTACTGCGCCTGCACGTCGAAGCCGCCGATCACCGGGCTGTGATACTCGATGTTGTTGCTGGTCTGCTGCCAGTTACGGCCGCGCACGAGCGATGCCGACGAAAACGCCTGCTGCACGAACGGGTCGAATTCCCACACGCCGTCGCTGTCGATGAACAGGTTGCGGCCGGCCTGCAGTTGGCCCCACGTGTCGCTCTTCAGCCCGACATACGCGCGCCGCGACCACATGCGCCCACCGCCCGTCTGGCCGTTCATCACCTGGAACGCGGTTTCCAGGTTGAAGACCGTCGACAGCCCGCCGCCGAGATCCTCGATGCCCTTCAGCCCGAACATGCTGGTGCCCCAATCGCCGCTTTCGGCGCTCCAGCGGGTCCCGCTGCCGCCGTTCGGCTTCGCGATGTGGTTCAGGTATTCGATGCCGCCGTCGATGCGGCCGTACAGCATCACGCTCGTCTGTGCAAAAGCGGCCGCCGGTGTGGCGGCCGCGATCAGCCATGCGAAATGTTTGAGTCGCAAAATGATGCCCCCTCGAAGTCTCGACCGTCCGGCGCGTGCCCCATGCGCGCGCCCCGGTTCCGCTTACCCGCGATCGATCGAAAAACGCCCGGGGCCCGCCGCGCAAAGCGCGAGCAGGCCGCCGGAGATCGCGATGTTCTTGTAAAAATGAATCATGTTGTCGATCTGCTCGCCGCCCGTCATCGTCCAGTAGTGATGGCCGATGATGCCGGTGCCGATCGTGTAGAGCGCCAGCAGCAGCGCGAGCGCACGTGTCTGGAAGCCGACCAGGATCGCGATCCCGACGAACAGCTCCATCACGACGGAGATCGCGGCGGAGATGATCGGCGCGGGCGCGCCCTCCGAACCCATGAACGCGATGGTGCCGTGAAAGTCGACGACCTTCTTCCAGCCGAACATCACGAACAGGATCACGAGCAGGATCCGGGCAAGCAGCAGCAGCACATCGCGCTGGGACGCGAGAAACGGTTGATTCGGTGTCATGGTGTCGATCAACGAAAACGATGCGCGTAGCCGAAACAGCCCCGGCGCATCGGATTGCGAATGAACCAGGACGGGCGGCCGCCTGCGCCGCCCGCCCCGCTCTGCAACAACCGGCATCGGGCAACAACCCGATGTGCTGTGCTCCTCCTCTTGTCAGTTATCGCCCTGCTTCGTCGCGCGCCGCATCAGCGCAGCTTCGCGACGTCCTGCTCGGTCACCTTCGCGGCCGGATTGCCGAACTGCCCGGTCAGGTAGTTCGTCAGCGCGGCGATCTGCGCATCCGACAGCTCGTGACGGAACGCCGGCATCCCGACGTCCTCGCTGCCGGCCTTGCGCTGCACGCCGTTCAGGATCACCTGCACGAGGTTGGTCGGATTCGATGCGCCGACCGTCGAGTTGTGGAACAGCGGCGGGTAATAGCCATCCGGCGTGCCCTTGCCCTGCATCTGGTGGCAGGTCGCACAGTTGCCGAGATAGAGCCGCGCCGGATCGATGCCCGACGACGCGAGCGCGACGCCACGCAGCTTCAGCCCGTCCTCGGCCGGCTTGCCCCACGACGCGCGCGACTGCTTCGCATCGCCGCTGGCGACTGCCGGCACCGTGCGAATGTACGTCGAGATCGCACCGATGTCCGCTTCCGTCATCTTCGAGAAGCTGTGCTCGATCGCCTCGGCCATCGGGCCGGCCGCCTGTGCGAGACCCGGCACGCTGCCGGTGCGCAGGTACTGGACGAGCTGCTGCTGCGTCCAGCCGCCGATCCCCGCGTTGGCGTCGGACGTGATGTTGTAGCCGTCCCAGCCTGCGAGCACCGAGCCCGACAGGAAGCTGCCGCCCGTCTCGTCGAGCGATTTCTCCTGCATCGCGATGCCGCGCGGCGTGTGGCACGTGCTGCAGTGAGCCAGACCCTGGACGAGATACGCGCCGCGGTTCCACTCGGCGCTCTGCGCCGGTTTCGGCTCGTACGCGCCGTCCTTCAGGAACAGCCAGTTCCAGATCTTCAGCGGCCAGCGCATGCTCAGCAGCGCGGGGATCTCGTTCTTCGGCGGCGCCTGCTTGACCGGCTCGACGCCGTGCATGAAGTACGCGTACAGCGCCTTCACGTCGTCGTCGTTGATCTTCGCGTACGACACGTACGGCATCGCCGGATACAGGTTGTCGCCGTTCTTCGACACCCCGTGGCGCACCGCACGCTCGAAGTCCTCGGCCGACCAGTTGCCGATGCCCGTGTCGGGATCGGGTGTGATGTTGCTCGTGTAGATCTTGCCGAGCATCGGAATCGGCATGCCGAGACCGCCTGCGAACGGCTTGCCGCCCTTCGCGGTGTGGCAGGCCATGCAGTCGCCCGCGACCGCGAGATATTCGCCGCGCTTGACCAGCGCCGGATCGGCCGCATCGGCCGCGCGTACGAGCCCCGGCAGCGCGAGGCAGCCGGCCAGGAGGAAGGTGAGAGTAGATTTCCGCACGGTCAGACTTCCTTCTTCAGCGTGTCCGACATCCGCAGCGCGAGCGCCGCGATCGTCAGCGTCACGTTCACCGTACCGACGGTCGGCATCGTCGAGCTGCTCGAGATGAACAGGTTCGGATGGTCGAACGTGCGGCAGTCCTTGTCGACGACCGAGTCGCGTGCATCCGCGCCCATGATCGTCGCGCCCGTGATGTGGTTGTTCGGCGCGAACTCGTCGTTGAAGACGACTTCGGTACCGCCCAGCACCTTCGCGGCCGTCGCGTAGACCTCGCGCGTATGCACGGCGCCGCGCTTCACGTAGTCGTCGATCGCGTAGGTGATCTCGGGGCGCGGAATGCCGATCGCGTCGGTGGCCGTCTTGCTCGGCACGATGCGGTTCTCGGGTTGCGGCAGGATCTCGTGGAAGCAGTCGAACTGCACGAAGCGCGCGGAACGGTCGCGGATCTGCGCGTCGAGCTCTTCCGGCTTCATCAGCTTGCCGCCCTTGAAGATCTTCTGCGTTTCCTGGTTGATGCGCGACATGTTCGACAGGTGGATCTTCTTCGCGGCTTCGGTCGCGCGGAACGGGCCGTCGCGGAAACCGATCAGCGACGTCATCTCCTGCGGGCCGCGGCCCGGCCACAGCTTCTCGTTCGCGTAGAACGACACGCCGGTGCCCGGGTGATCCATCAGGTTGCGGCCGACCATGTCCGAGCTGTTCGCGACGCCGTTCGGGAAATCACGGTTCGCGGACATCAGCAGGATCTTCGGCGTCTCGATGCCGTTCGCGGCAATCACGAAGTACTTGCCTTCGACGCGATGGTCGGCGCCCGTCTTGTCCTTGTAGACCGCGGCGGTAATGCGCTTGTCCGGCCCGGTCTCGAGCTTGTAGACGACCGCGCTGTCGATCAGCTTCGCGCCAGCCTGCTCGGCCTTCTCGACGTGCACGATGCCGTTGTACATCGCGCCGATCGGGCAGATCGGCATGCAGTTGTTGTTCCCGCAACAAGTCGGCCGGCCGTCGTACGGGCGGCTGTTGCGCGCGACCGGCTCGGTCACCACGTGGAACTTCGGGTCATAGCCGTTGAGCGCGCTCTTGATCGTCTGCTCGTTGAACGACAACGGCAGCGGCGGCATCGGGTACGGCTCCTTGCGCGGCGAGTACAGGTCTTCCTCGGGGCCCGGGCCCCACACGCCGAGTTCCTCTTCGGCGCGCTGGTAGTAATGCTCGATGTCGTCGTACTGGATCGGCCAGTCGCGGCCGACGCCGTATACCGTCTTCATCTTGAAGTCGTTCGGGATGAAGCGCCACGCCGACGCGGCCCAGTGCCACGTCGTACCACCCACCGCACGAATGTACTGCGAGTTGAACTTGTGCTCGCCCTTCAGGATCAGGTAGTCATTCGGCGGGCCGTATTCCGGATGCGGCGCCCACGCGCTCGACGGGTACGGCGCCATGAAGTCGGTCTTGTCGACCTGGTTGCGGAAGCGCTCGACGATTTCCCAGCGCGGCATGCGCGGGCCGGCTTCCAGCAGGATCACGGACTTGCCCGCCATCGCGAGCTGGTGTGCAACGATCGCGCCTGCGACACCCGACCCGACGACGACGACGTCGGCCTTCTGCGTATCGGTATCGGCCATCAGGCTTGCCTCTCGATCGGTTTGTCGGCCCAGAAGCCGGGTTTGTTGGGGCAATACGACGGGATCACGAGCGTATCGGATACGACGCTGAACATTAATGCTTCTTCGTAGGTAATCACGACGTTGTCCACGATGCCGAGATACCACGCTTCAAGAATCTTGAGCGCGAGTGCTTCCTGATCGGGATTCAGCGAACCGGACGCGAGTGCGCCGGCGAGTTGCGGCAGGCTGTCGGCCGTCTTGAACGAGCCCTTCTGCAAGGCCTGCAGGAAGCGCTGGCCGAGCACGCGGCTCAGCCCCTTCTTGCCGGTCAATGCTTCGGAGAGCGTCATGAACGTATCGAGCGGCGCGGTGCCGGGATCGTCGGCCAGGGCCCGCATCGCCAGCGAGCCCGTGAGGCCCGCCGCCGTCAGCGCCAGTGCGCCCTGCAGCCATTGACGCCGTGTGATGCCTGTTACGGCTGCGTCGCCAGTGCGACGCGAGTGGGGAGTGTTGTCGTTGTGCATGTTTCCTTTTCTCTCGAACACCGGATTCGGGAAAACCACGCTTGATATTTCTCAAACATTGGCGCGGATCTGAAATGTACGCGCACAAATCGGATCGAACAATCTTTTTATAGTCCATTAAATGTTCCGCAATCCGAGACAATCGACATTTCGCTGCTTTTTTGTATCGTCGGCGCGACAAAGTTGCGGCCGACGCACCCATGTCGTACACCGGCGACACACTGACCGCGCGCGACGATGCATGCGCATGTCGGTCGGTTAGAATCGCGTGCAATCAAACAGAAAGCTTCCCTCCGAGGGCGATCGAGCGATGAAGCAGCACGACAAACAGAACAAAACGGAACGCATCCACCACACCACCCGGCTGCTCTGGCGCCTTGGCGCCGTCGCGGCGCTCGGCGGCGCCACGGCACTGTCGCTGCATGCGGGCGCGGCCCGCACGGTGAGCGTCTCGCCGCAAGGCACCGTCACCGAAGTCCGGCAGAGCGTCGTCAAGTTCGACGAACCGATGGTCGCGTTCGGCTCGGCCTCCGCGCCGAATCCCGCGCGCGTCACCTGCAACGATTCCACCGCCGCGCGCGGCCAGGGTCACTGGCTCGACGACAAGACCTGGGTTTACGATTTCGAAAACGACCTGCCGCCCGGCGTGCGCTGCGCGGTCGCGCTCAACGACACGCTGCGCTCGGTCGCCGGCAATGCGGCCAGCGGCCCGCGCCGCTTCACGTTCCAGACGGGCGGCCCGTTCCCGGTAAACGTCCGCCCCGGCTCGCGCGAGATCGAGGAACGGCAGATGTTCGTGCTGAAGCTGAACGGCCCGGCCGAACCGCGCTCGGCGCTCGCGAACATCTGGTGCGAAGCGGCCGGCATCGGCAACCGCATTCCCGTCACGGCCGCCGACGACGATGCGCGCAACGCACTGCTCGATCACTTCGGGCTGAAGAAGGATTCCGCGCGCGTGCTGACGCTGTCGTGCGCGCAGGCGCTACCGGCGAGCGCAAAAATGCAGCTCGTCTACGGCAAGGGCGTCACGAGCCCGAGCGGCATTCCGAACGAAACGGAACGGCGCTTCGATTTCACCGTGCGCGCACCGTTCGCCGCGAGCTTCTCGTGCGAACGCGAGAACGCAAAGGCACCCTGCACGCCGCTGCGCCCGCTCACGCTGTCGTTCAACGCGCCGATCTCGCGCAAGAACGCCGAGGCGATCAAGCTGCGCGGTCCTGACGGTTCGCTGTCGCCGACCTTCGCGGCCGACGACAAGAGCGAGGAAGTCACCACCGTCACGTTCAACCCGCCGCTGCCCGAGCAGGCCGGCCTGACGGTCGAATTGCCGTCGGGCCTGCGCGACGTGACCGACCGGCCGCTGTCCAACGCCGACCTGTTCCCGCTCGCGACGCGCACCGCGCCGATGCCGCCGCTCGCGAAGTTCTCGTCGGGCACCTTCGGGATCGTCGAGCGCTTCGCCGAACCCGATACGCCCGCGCTCGTGCCCGTCACGCTGCGCAACGTCGAGGCCGACCTGCATATCGACGGCCTCAACACCCAGGGCGCGCAGTTCTCGAACCTGAAGGTCGACGACGACACCGCGATTCGCCAGTGGATGCGCACGGTCGACCGCTTCGACAACTGGTCGATGACGGCCGGCTCGATCGACAGCCAGATTCCCGGCCTGCTAGAACGCAAGGGCCAGCACCCCGTCTACGTGCCGCGCGAAGCCGGCGAGAAGGCGCCCGCGCCGAAGGATCGCCGCATCGACGTGCGCTCGCTGACACTGCTCAAGGGCCAGCCCGGCGTGCAGGCGCTGACGCTGCCGAAGGCGGACCCGAAGGCACTGCGCCCGTTCGAAGTCGTCGGCGTGCCGATCGACAAGCCCGGCTTCTACGTGCTCGAACTCGCGTCGCCCGCGCTCGGCCGCTCGCTGCTCGCGAAGCCGTCGAGCATGTACGTGCGCACCACGGTGCTCGTCACCAACCTCGGCGTGCACCTGAAACAGGGCCGCGAAAACAACCTCGTGTGGGTCACGACGCTCGACAAGGGCAAGCCGGTGCCGAACGCGCAGATCCGCGTGTCGGACTGCAACGGCGACGAGATCGCGTCTGGCACGACCGATGCGCAGGGCCTGCTGAAGATCGACGGCGCGTTCGAATCGAAGCGCGCCTGCAGTTCGTCCGATTCGGAGCAACGCTTCGACGACTACTTCGTGTCGGCCCGCGTGAACGATCCGAAGACGGGCCCCGACATGGCGTTCGTCAGCTCGGGCTGGAACCGCGGGATCGAATCGTGGCGCTTCAACGTGCCGACCGACACCGACAGCGCGCGGACCGTGCGCGCGCATACGGTATTCGACCGCACGCTGCTGCGCGCGGGCGAAACCGTGTCGATGAAGCATTTCATCCGCACCGAGACGCTCCAGAGCCTCGCGTTCCCGGCGCAATACCCGACGCGCGTGACGATCCGCCATCTCGGCACGGGCCAGACCTACAAGCTGCCGCTCACGTGGGCGGCCGACCACAGCGCGGACACGCAGTTCACGCTGCCGGCCGCCGCGAAGCTCGGCGAATACAGCGTCGAGCTCGAAGGCGGCCCGGAAGATGCGCCGACCGCCACCTATTACAGCGGCAGCTTCCGCGTCGAGGCGTTCCGCCTGCCGGTGCTGAAGGGATCGATCGGCGCACGGGACGCGCAGAAGAGCCCGCTCGTCGCCGTGAAGGAAGCGCCGCTCGCGGTGCAGATCGACTACGTGTCGGGCGGCGGCGCATCGAACCTGCCCGTGCAGGTGTCGGCGCTGATGAAGTGGGCCTCGCCGCCGTTCGCCGATCGCTTCGAGGATTTCAGCTTCACGCCATATCGCCCCGAAGCAAGCGACGGCAATGCCGACGATGATTCGCAGGACGGCGACAACGCATCGGCGTCGAACAATGATCCCGACGCGACGAAGCTGATCGCCGACAAGCTGCCGTTGACGCTCGACCGCAACGGTGCCGGCTCGGTCACGCTGAAGGGCCTGCCGGACGTCGACGCACCGAAGCGCATCGCGCTCGAAGCGACGTTCGCCGACCCGAACGGCGAAGTGCAGACGATTCGCGGCGACACGATCCTGTGGCCGGCCGCGGTGGTGGCCGGTGTCAAGGCGGGCCGTTGGGTATCGGTCGGCCAGCACGTGCCCGTGCAGGCACTGGCGGTCGACCTGCAAGGCAAGCCGCGCACGTCGGTGCCGATCGAGATCAAGGGTGTCGCGCACATCACGACGTCGTCGCGCAAGCGGATGGTCGGCGGCTTCTACGCCTACGACAACAAGAGCGACACGCGCGACCTCGGCGTGCTGTGCTCGGGCAAGACCGACGACAAGGGCCGCATGGCCTGCGACGCGACACTCGAACAGGCCGGCAACGTGCAGCTGATCGCGGTGGCCAAGGACGGCGACGGCCGCACGTCGAACGCATCGACGTCGGTGTGGGTCACGCGCGAGGACGAACTCTGGTTCGGCGGCGACAACACCGACCGGATCGACGTGATCCCGGAGAAGACCTCGTACGAGCCGGGCGAAACCGCCCGCTTCCAGGTGCGCATGCCGTTCCGCTACGCAACCGCGCTGGTGGCAGTCGAACGCGGCGGCGTGATGGAAACGCACATCGTCGAGCTGAACGGCAAGAACCCGACGGTCGACCTGAAGGTCGGCGAATCGTGGGGGCCGAACGTTTACGTGTCGGTGCTCGCACTGCGCGGCCGGATTCGCGAAGTGCCGTGGTACTCGTTCTTCACGTGGGGCTGGAAAGCACCGGTCGAATGGGCACGCGCATTCTGGCGCGAAGGCCGTCACTATGAAGCGCCGACCGCGTTCGTCGACTTGTCGAAACCCGCGTTCCGCTACGGCCTCGGCGAGATCAAGGTCGGCACGGGCGTGCATCGCCTCGGCGTGACCGTGACGACCGACGCGACGCGCTACACGGTGCGCAGCAAGGCGCAGGCACACGTGAAGGTCACACTGCCGAACGGCCAGCCCGCACCGGCCGGCACGCAGATCGCGGTCGCCGCCGTCGACGAGGCGCTGCTCGAACTGATGCCGAACAACAGCTGGGACCTGCTCGACGCGATGCTGCGGCGACGCGCGTACGGCGTCGAGACGGCCACCGCGCAGATGGAAATCGTGGGCCGCCGCCACTTCGGCCGCAAGGCCGTGCCGGCCGGCGGCGGTGGCGGCAGCGCACCGACGCGCGAACTGTTCGACACGCTGCTGCTGTGGAATCCACGCGTGACGCTGGATGCCAATGGCAGCGCAACCGTCGAAGTACCGCTGAACGACGCGCTCACGCGCTTCCGGATCGTCGCGATCGCCGCAGTCGGCCCCGACCGCTTCGGCACCGGCAGCACGTCGATCCGCAGCACGCAGGATCTGCAGCTGATCTCCGGCCTGCCGCCGCTCGTGCGCGAAGGCGACGCGTTCCGCGCGCAGGTCACGCTGCGCAACACGACCGACCGCGCGATGCAGGTCGTCGTGACGCCCCGCGTGACGGGTGTCGAGGTCGCGCCGCAGACCGTATCGCTCGCGGCCAATACGGCAACCGAAGTCGCGTGGACGATCACCGTGCCCGAACAGGCGATCGACACGGCTGGCGCGCTGAACTGGCGCATCGAAGCAGCCGAGCAAGGCGGCAAGCGCGCGTCCGACGCGCTGGCGGTCGCGCAGAAGGTCGTGCCCGCGCTGCCGGTCACGGTCCAGCAGGCGACGCTCGCGCAAGTCGACGGCACGTTGACGGTGCCGGTGGCCTCCCCGGCCGGCGCCACGAACAACGCGCAAGGCCTGCCGCGCGGCGGCATCGCGGTGTCGCTGCAGTCGAAGCTTGCCGACGGGCTGCCTGGCGTGAAACGCTGGTTCGAACGTTATCCGTACCGCTGCCTCGAACAGCAGACCTCGCGCGCGATCGGCCTGCGCGACTCCGCGCAATGGCAGGCGCTGATCGCCCGCATGCCGGTCTATCTCGACAGCGACGGGCTCGCGAGCTACTTCCCGCCGTCGTCCGACGATTCGCACGCCGGCAGCGCGACGCTGTCGTCGTACCTGCTCGTGGTGTCCGACGAGGCGAGCCGTCTCGACCCGCGCTTCGCGCTGCCGGAAGACCTGCGCACGCAGCTCGAGGCCGGGCTCGCGCGCTTCGTCGACGGCCGCCTCGAGCGCAACTCGTGGGCGCCGCGCCAGGATCGCGACCTGCGCAAGCTCGCCGCGATCGAGGCACTGTCGCGCTATGGCGCCGCGCAGGGCCGCATGCTCGGCTCGATCGAGATCGCGCCGAACCAGTGGCCGACCTCGGCGGTGATCGACTATCACGCGATCCTGACGCGCGTGAAGGACATCCCGCAACGCGACGAGAAACGCGCGCAGGTCGAACAGATCCTGCGGGCACGCCTCACGTACCAGGGCACGCAGCTCGTGTTCTCGACTGCGCGCGACGACGACCTGTGGTGGCTGATGACCAGCAACGAGACCAACGCGGCACGTCTCGCGCTGGAATTCGCGGGCGACCCGGCGTGGAAGGACGAGATGCCGCGCGTGACGGCCGGCCTGCTCGCGTTGCAGCGCCAGGGCGCATGGCAGACGACCACGTCGAACGCGCTCGGCCTGCTCGCGGTCGAGCGCTTCTCGCGCACCTACGAGAGCACGCCGGTGGCCGGCGCGACGAAGGTCGCGCTCGGCGGCGACGAGCGCACGATCTCGTGGTCGCAGGCATCGGCACCCGCGCCGGTCGATACGCCGGCGTCGGCCACCCCGGCCACCCGCGCCGCCGCGTCCCGCAGCGTGATGCTGCCGTGGCCGCGCGCGTCGCAGGCGCCGGCCACGCTGTCCGTCACGCAGGACGGCACGGGCCGCCCGTGGGCCACGATCGAAAGCCTCGCGGCGGTGCCGCTGCGTTCGCCGTTCGCGGCCGGCTACCGGATCACGAAGACCGTCACGCCCGTGTCGCCCGCCGTCAAGGGCGTGCTGACGCGCGGCGACGTCGTGCGCGTGCATCTCGACATCGATGCGCAGAGCGACATGACGTGGGTCGTCGTCAACGATCCGGTTCCGGCCGGGTCGACGATCCTCGGATCGGGCCTCGGCCGCGACTCCGAAGCCGCGACGCAGGGCGAGAAGACGCCGGATGGCGCGTGGCCGGCGTTCATCGAGCGCGACTTCGACGGCTACCGCGCGTACTACGACTATCTGCCGAAGGGCAAATTCTCGGTCGAGTACACGGTGCGGCTGAACAACGTCGGCACGTTCGGGCTGCCGCCGACGCGTGTCGAGGCGCTGTACGCGCCGTCCGTGTACGGCCTGTGGCCGAACCCGCCGATGACCGTGAAGGCGGCCGACGCGGGCAAGTAACGAGAACGTGATGATCGATCTGGTATTACCGCGGCCGGCGCGTTTCGCCGGCCGCGTATTGGTCGCCATCGTGCTGGCCGCGCCGCTCGTCGCGCATGCGCTACCGAGCTACGACGAAGTGCACCGCAACTGGCGCAGCTCGGACTGGGTGCTGCTCGCGCGCGACGGCACGCCGCTGCAGCGCACGCGAGTCGACCTCACCGAACGGCGCGGCGACTGGGTGTCGCTCGCCGACGTGTCGCCCGCATTTCGCGAAGCGATCGTCGTGTCCGAAGACAAGCGCTTCTATGAACACAGCGGCGTCGACTGGCGCGGCATCGCCGGCGCCGCGTGGGGCAACCTGTGGAACGAGCGCACGCGCGGCGCGTCGACCGTCACGATGCAGCTCGCCGGGCTGCTCAGCGATTCGCCGCGCCGGTCGGGCCAGCGCTCGCTGCCGCAGAAGGCGTCGCAGGCGGTCAACGCGCTGCTGCTCGAACGCGGCTGGCGCAAGGACCAGGTGCTCGAGGCATACCTGAACCTCGTGCCGTTCCGCGGCGAGACGATCGGCCTCGCCGCGTTGTCGCAGGTGCTGTTCGGCAAGGCGCCATCGGGCCTCGACGCACGCGAAGCCGCGATCGCGGCCGCGCTCGTGCGCGCGCCGAACGCAACGCCCGCGAAAGTCGCCGAGCGCGCGTGCCGGATCCTGCGCGACATGCATGCCGAGCAGGCCTGCGCATCGCTCGACGGCTACGTGCAACTCGTCACCGCGCGTCCCGCCAGCGCCGCGCGCGACGACGGCGCCGCCCTCGCCCCGCACTTCGCGCGACGCATCGCGGCCGAGGTCCGGCCAACGGCCGGCGCGCAGGTGCGCACGACGCTCGATGCGCCGCTGCAGCGCTTCGCGCGCGACACGCTGGTGCGCGCGCTGACCGAACTCAACGCGCCCGCGCACCGGCGCAACGTGCAGGACGGCGCGGTCGTCGTGATCGACAACGCGACCGGCGAGATTCGCGCGTGGGTCGGATCGTCGGGCGCGCTGTCGAGCGCCCGCGACGTGGACGCCGTGCTCGCGCCACGCCAGGCCGGCTCGACCCTCAAGCCGTTCCTGTATGCGCAGGCGATCGACGAGAAACGGCTGACGGCCGCGTCGCTGCTCGACGATGCGCCGATCAACCTCGCCGCCGGCGGCGGCCTGTACATTCCGCAGAACTACGACAAGGACTTCAAGGGCTGGGTGAGCGTGCGCAGCGCGCTCGGCGGCTCGCTGAACGTGCCTGCCGTGCGCACGCTCGTGCTCGTCACGCCGCACCGCTTCGCGCGCACGTTGACCGCGCTCGGCCTGCCGCTCGCGCAGGAAGGCGACTACTACGGCTTCAGCCTCGCGCTCGGCAGTGCGGACGTCACGCTGCTGTCGCTGACCAACGCGTACCGCGCGCTCGCGAACGGCGGCATTGCGCGCAAGGTCATCGACGTGCCAGCGCCGGCTCCGGCAGCCGGCGCATCCGCCGCGTCGGCCGCGTCGCCCGCCCGCGCCGCCGACGGTACACGCGTGTTCAGCGAGGCGGCCAGCTTCGTCGTCACCGACATCCTGTCCGACAACAACGCGCGTGTGCGCACGTTCGGCTTCGACAATCCGCTCGCGACGCGCTTCTTCTCGGCGGTCAAGACCGGTACGAGCAAGGACATGCGCGACAACTGGACGGTCGGTTTCACGTCGCGCTATACGGTCGGCGTGTGGGTCGGCAATGCGGACGGTTCGCCGATGTGGGACGTGTCGGGTGTCACGGGCGCGTCGCCGGTGTGGTCGGCGGTCGTCGGCTACCTGCACCGCGACCAGCCGAGCCGCGCGCCACGCGCGCCGGCCGGGGTCGAGACGCGCCGCATCACGTTCGAACGCGATATCGAACCGTCACGCAACGAGTGGTTCATCGCGGGAACGGCGGTCGACACGATCCGGCTCGCCGCCCCCGTCACACCGGGCAAGGACGGCGCGCGCGCGCCGCTGACGATCGGCACGCCGACCGACGGCACGATCTTCGCGATCGATCCGGACATTCCGCCGAAGAACCAGCGGATCTGGTTCGAGCGTTCGGCCGGGCGCGCCACGAAGTTTGCGTGGCGGCTCGACGACAAAGTGATCGGCCATGCCGATCGCATCGCGTGGCTGCCGTGGCCGGGCCGGCACCGGCTCGAACTCGTCGACGCGCGCGGCAATGTCGCCGATGCGATCAGCTTCGAGGTGCGCGGCGCGTTCGCAAAGGCGGCCGCGCGCAAGCCCTGAGCGCTTGAGTGGGTGAGCCGGCCTTACTCGCCGGCCGCGTTCGTGTTCGCCTTCGGCGACTGCGGTTGCGCGGAGAAGTCGAGTGCCGGCGCGGTCGAGATCGCCGCCTCGTTCGCGACGCCGAAGTTCGGGCGCGGCTGGTAGCCGAAGATCTTCGCGATCACGACGCCCGGGAACTGGCGGATCTGCACGTTGTAGTGCTGCACCGTCTTGATGTAGCGGCCGCGCGCGACCGCGATGCGGTTTTCCGTGCCTTCGAGCTGGGTCTGCAGGTCGCGGAACGCTTCGTTCGCCTTCAGCTCCGGGTAGCGCTCGGACACCACCATCAGCCGGCTCAGCGCACCCGACAGTTCGCCCTGCCGCTGGTCGAACGCCGCGAGCGCGGCCGGATCCTTTGCCATCTCCGGCGTCATTTGCACGCTGCCCACCCGCGCACGGGCCGACGCCACCTCGGTCAACACGCGTTCCTCGTGCGACGCGTAGCCCTTCACCGACGCGGCGAGGTTCGGCACGAGGTCGGCGCGGCGCTGGTACTGGTTCAGCACTTCGGACCACGCGGCATTGATGTTCTCGTCGGACGACTGGATCGCGTTATAACCGCACCCCGCGAGCGGAGCCAGCACGCAGCACACGAGCAGGATTCGAAACCATTTCATGGTGGATGTTTCCGGTTGAACGCTCCGGGTGGAGCGGTAGGTGAAAAGAAACGGGTGCGCAGGCACGCGGTGCGCGGTGGCTACCAGCGGCCCGATGCACCGCCGCCACCGCTCGAACCGCCATCGCCGCGGAACGAATCGGAGCTCGAGCTCGAGCGCGACCGGGAGCCCGACGAGGAAGACGACGAAGACGAGCCGATGCCCATCAACTTCGCCCAGATCACGGCGAGCACGCACAGCACGCCGAAGATGCCGGACAGCACTTCCTCGACCGAATAATCCATCTCGCGCCCGATCGCGATGATCATGAACAGCGTCCCGCCCACGATCGCCGTGTATTTGCGCACGCGCGCCGACAGGAACAGGTTGATCCCGAGCAGGCACGGCGCGACACCGGCCGCCGCCGGGACGAACAACGCGGCGCCCAGCATGGCTTCGAGATTGCCGTTGAAGATTGTGCCGACCGGCAGCATCACGATCGGTACGACGCCCGCCACGAGCCAGGCGGCCAGCAGCGCCACCCGGCGGCGCAACTGGCGCCACTGCGCGACCACGCCCAGCACGACGTTGGCCACCCCGAGCAGGAACCAGAACCGCACCCCGCCCGTATTCGCATGTTTCCGCACCGGCAGGCCGTTCGGCTGATACTGTTCGCCGCCGGCCCGTGCGTCACGAGGCGGTGCGTTCGTGGCATCCGCCGTGGTCGCCGTGGCCGTTTCGTATGCGTCGTCGCGCCCGCCGGGCGCCGTCGCGGGTGCCGCCGGCTCCGGCGTGGCGACGTCTGCCGGCATCATCTCGCGTGCCAGCGCGTCCACCGCATCGCTGATGCCTCCTTCGATGCGGTTCTCGCGGAATGCCGGCACGATCCGCTCACGGATGATCCGGCCCGCGACGATGTCCGGAATCGTGCCTTCGAGCCCGTAGCCGACTTCGATCCGCACGGTATGGTCGTTGAGCGCGGCGACGAGCAGCAGGCCGTTGTTGACCTCGGCCTTGCCGAGCTTCCATTGATCGAATACGGTGGTCGCGAACTGTTCGATCGTCGACTGCCCGGTCGACCCGACCAGCAGGATCGCGATCTGCACGCCGAGCCGTTGTTCGAGCGCCGCGAGGCGGTCGGTCAGCTCGGATGCGCAGGCGGCGCTCAGCACGCCCGTGGTGTCCGTCACGCGGCCTTTGAGTGGCGGTGCGGCTTCGGGCTTTGCGGCGACCGGATAGGCCGCTGCGGCAGCCACGTGCGTGCACGCCGACTGGGCCGGGGTGAAAGGCGGGGTGGCCGACGACGCCACGACGGCGTTGCTGCCGTCTTCGGTTGGCGCGGCAATGGCCGCGCCGCCGAACAGCACGACCGCGCCCGTCAGCAAGGCCGTGGCCTTCCAGAAGCCGGGCCTGCGGGCCTCCCCCTTCGTGCTGCGTGTGGGCGGAATGCCGTTTCGGGTCGTGCCTGCCCACGTTGCCGGATCGCCCTCGCCACCCGGCAGGCGCGGCCGGCCCGTCAGTCGTTTCAAGTTCATGTCGGAAACGGCGCGCCGGCTCCATCGGGAGCGGCGCGTTCTCTCGTCGTTTTTAATCGTCCCGCAGCATAACCAATTGCGAAGGGAACTGAAAGGTTTCCGGCCGGCTTCCGGACCTCGTCATTTCAGTCTGTCGTCGTATCGCCCCGATGCCGGCAAAGCCGTGCAGCGCATGACACGCTCGACGGCAGCCCGCCCCGGCCACGAGCGGGCCAAACGGGCCAAGCGGGCAAGCAGCCACCCGATTCGGGACCTAGAATGTGAACGGCACCACCTCTCCGGCGCCCACCGGTTGCCCCACTCTCCTCAAGGCCAGCGACCATGAACATTCACCCCCGCCGTTTCATCCGCCCCGCGCTGGGCACGCTCTGCATCGCCATCCTCGCGACGCTTCAGGCGTGCAACGGCGATGCCTGCTTCGGCGTGGATGTCTGTTTCAACAACAACACGCAGACCGTCGCGCTCTCGGGCACGGCCGCGACGGGCGACGCGCTCGCCAGCGCGCAGGTGGCGGTCAACTGCGTGACGGGTTCGGCGACGACGCTGACGGACGGCGGCGGCAACTATCAGGTGACGGTCAATGCCGTGCTGCCGTGCGCGATCACCGTGACGTCGGGCGGCACGAGCCTGCATTCGCTCGCGTACGCGGGCGGCACGTTCAATACGACGCCTGAGACCGAGCTGATGCTGGTCTATCTCGCCGCCCAACTCGGCACGGACACGGCCACATTGATCGGCAATTTCCAGGGGAATTCGCGCTACCAGCAGGCGATGAACAATGCGAACACCGTACAGGCCGCACAATCGGCCGTGGTGACGAACCTGCAGCAGCGCTATTCGGTCACGCTCGCGGCGCCGGCATTCCTGACCACGTCGTTCACGGTCGGGCAGCCGGGCGTCGACAGCGACCTCGTCGCACTCGCGAAAGCCGGTGCGATCGACTCGAACGGGATGCCGGATCCGGTGGCCGTTTCGCTGCTGGCGCAGGCCGGCGCGGCACATCCGCTGTAAGCGGCCGGCGGCGGAAAGAAGATCGCCCGGGATCGGGCGTCAGGCGCGCGCTTCGGGCTCGCCATCGGCCAGCAGCGCCCACCGTTCGTGGTCGCGCCATTCGCCGCCGATGCGCAGATAGCGCGGCGAAAACCCCTCTTTCGTGAAACCGAGCCGCCGAACCAGCGCAATCGACGCGTGGTTGCCGGGCTGGATGTTCGCTTCGAGCCGATGCAGCCCGAGTTCGCCGAACGCGACGCCGATCGCCGCGCGCAGCGCCTCGGTCATCAGCCCCTTGCCGCTGAACGCCACCATCCCGTAGTACCCGAGATACGCGCTCTGGAACACGCCGCCGACGATCTCGTTGAGGTTCACCACGCCGACCACCGCCCCGGACGTGCGCTCGCGCGCGACGAGGCCGACGTTCGGCCCCGTCAGGCAGCGGGCGAACCACTGGTCGAATCCCGCCGGGTCGGTGAACGAGTCGACCCACGGCAGATGGTGGCTCCGGCTCGCGCGGTTGGCGGCGATCAGATCGGCGGCGTCGGTTCGGGCGACGCGGTTCAGCAGGATCGGGGGCATGGGTCGGTCGACGGGCGGCACTTACGCAGCCTCCCCGCTCCCGCACACGACGGACGCGGCCTGGGCCTGCTGCTGCGACAGGTACCGCAGCAGCTTGGTGACCATCCACACGACGATGCACGACAGCGCGACGAAGAACACCGCGAGCGGCGTCAGGACATGGATCGACACGAAACCGGCCAGCCCCATCATCGCGGACGACACGAGCAGCAGTGCGCAGCCGAGGATCGCGCTCGTCAGGCCGGCGATATGCGGAAACAGCGAATTCCCCTTGGCCATCAGCGTCGGGTACATCGCGCCCGCGCAGAAGCCCATCACGAGCACCGGCGTCGCGAGCGTCCAGACGCGCAGCCCGACTGTGAGCGCCAGCACCAGCATCGCCACCGAGGCCCCCGCCATCACGCGCGCGCCGATGCGCAGACGTTGCTCGGCGCTCGGCAGCCCGCGCCCGTGAATGCGGTTCGACAGGCCGCCGAGGAAATACATCAGCCCGATCCCGAGCGCGAGATAGCCGAAGAAGGTCGGCGGCTTGTGCAGCGTGGTCTGCACCATGAACGGTCCGACGATGTTGAACACGAGCAGGATGCTGTAGCACAGCCCCTGCGCCAGGAAGCAGCTCTGGAACACCGGGCTCGCCAGCACCTTGCCCGCGTTCGTCATCAGCGTGCGCGGCTCGAGATGCACCGGTTTCGGCAAGGTTTCGCGGTAACGCCACAGCAGCGCCCACATCGCCAGCGAGTACACCAGCAGGAACACGAGGCACGCGCGCCAGCCGAACCATTCCTGCAGGTGCGCGCCGATCACCGGCGCGATGATCGGCGCGAGCCCCCATGCGATCGACATGTACGTGAACGCGTGCATCAGCGCCTGGCCGGAGAACGAATCGGTGATGATCGCCTTCGCGAGCAGGTTGGTGGTCGCGATTCCGAAGCCCTGCAGGCAGCGCGCCAGCACGAACGTCTCCAGGTTCTGCGCGCCGAGCGACAGCAGGCAGCCGATCGTGTAGATCACGAGCCCGAACGCGAGCACGCGCTTGCGGCCGTAAGCGTCGGCGATCGGGCCGAAGATGAGCTGGCCGAGCGCGTAGGCCGCCATGTAGCCGGACACGCTCGACTGGATCGCCTGCGGCGTGGTCGCGAACGAACGTGCCATGTCGGGCAGCGCGGGGACGTAGATGTCGATCGCGAGCTGGCCGGCGGACGCGAACAGGCAGATCAGGAACAGCAGGAAACGCGGCGAGTTCGACTCGCGCGCGGGAGTGAGCGTGGCGTTCATGACGGCTGGAAAGGAGGTCGGACAGCAGTGACGCAGCCGCGCGATGTTCGAACTGCGAACACGCGTGCGTCGTGACGAATACCGTATTGTGCCTGTTGTCCAGTCGCGCAGCCGGATTCCCCTGGCGTGGGCGAGGTTGAATGCCGATTGCGGCCTGCCCGGAAATCCGCTATTGGCGTGGCGTCGGCCGCTTGAATCCTGACTTGAGCCGGCACCCGATGGCCCTCCGGCACGTCGCGCTCGCCAACGCACGCGCGATGCCGATGCCGCACCCGGTCGGGTTCGCGATGGCGCCGTGGGCGATATTCCCGTCATCGCGACGGCACGCCCGCTGGCACATTCGGCAGCGCCAGCAACACCGGCCGCGTGTGGGCCGGAAATCAAGGCCTGGCGTGTTTCGCGCCTTCCGCCTTCCGCCTTCCGCCTTCCGCCTTCCGCACCGTAACCGCCGGCACGCGCCGGCGGTTTTTCATGACCAAACGTCGATCAGCACCGACTCCCAATCAATACTGCGCCTGATCCGTCGGATTCCTGAACAGCTGCTTCATCTCCACCGACAGCGGATAGTTGAGGCTCACGCCCTTCGGCGGAATCGGCTGTGTGAACCACTGGTTGTAGAGCTTCTCGGCCGCACCCGACGTCTGCATCTTCGCGATCACGCCATCGACGACATGCTTGAACGCCGGATCGTCCCTGCGCATCATGCACGCGTAGTTCTCGTGGACGAGCGGCGTGCCCGTCACCGTGTACGCACCCGGGTTGCGATCCTTCGCGATCTCGCCGTACAGCAGCGGTTCGTCCATCACGAACGCCACCGCGCGCCCGGTCGTGACGTTCATGAACGCTTCGGCGTGATCCTTGGCGCTGATGATCGTCATGTTCATCGCCTTCTCTTCGTTGAGCTTGCGCAGCAGGCGCTCGTCCGACGTGCCGGCCGTCGTCGCGACCGTCTTGCCCGCCAGGTCCGCGAAATCCTTCACGCCCGAATCCTTGCGCGTGCTGAAGCGGATGCCATACAGAAAAATACTGTTCGAGAACGCGGCCTGCTTCTGCCGTTCGAGCGTGTTCGTCGTCGATCCGCATTCGAAATCGATCGTCCCGTTCTGCAGCAGCGGAATCCGGTTCTGCGACGTGATCGGGATTTCCTTCACCGCGAGATTCGGCAGGTTCAGTTCCGTCTTCAGCTGGTCGATGACGCGCGACGCGATGTCGCGCGAATAGCCGATGTTCTTCTGCTGGTTGTCCGAATACGAGAACGGCACCGACGATTCGCGAATGCCCAGCGACACGACGCCCGTGTCCTTGATCTTCTTCAGCGTGCCGGTAAGGGCCTGCGCGTGCGCGGTACCCGCCAGCGCACAGGACAGCGCAACGGCCAGCCAGCGTAAGCGGCGATCCATGCTTTTCTCCTGACGAAACGTTGATCGAATCGCGATCGTACGCCCGACAAAATTCGCGTCGCATCAGGGAAAGCGTAAACAACCTTCCACCGTGGCCGCCCGTTGAAAGACGTTTGCCGTGCCGCGCAAACCGGCCCGCGACGCAGGTTTCGCCCGACCGGCCACGCGTGGACTCAACCCCACCTTCTGTGCCACACGTTCCAAACGCGCGTTCATGCCGCAACGCACCAACGTAATCGTTTGCGCGCGCACAGGTTTTTCTCGTGAAACGTACTCAAGAAGCCGCCACGCCGGCCGTTACCCAGTGCATGGCGCGTCGCAGCAACCTTGCTGCTGCCGTCAGACAAAAAAAGACAAGGTCCGGGTCAGCCGGACCAGCGCCACCGCCGGCACGACGGTTATCTACGAGGATCGAGTTTCAACATGAGAACCAAGCGTTTCAATTTCGCGCTGGCGCGCTCCGCACATGCGCGCATGCTCGCCGGCATGCTGTCTGCCGCCGCCCTCCTGCCCCTCGCCGGTTGCGGCGGAGGCGGCGGCGACGGCAGCAACCCGTCCTCCTCCAACGCAGCGCCGGCGCCGGCCCCGGCGCCCGCCCCGACCACCCCGACGCCCACGCCCACCACGACCGGCAGCAATGCCTGCCCGACGCAGCAGGCCGCCGTGCAGATGGCCGCGCAGACCGCACCGGCCGAACCGCCGATCGATCACCTGATCGTCAAGCTCAAGACGCTGACGGCCACGCGTGCGATGGCGGCCATCGACAACGGGACGCGGCTCGACGCCGTGATCCAGCGCTCGATGACGCGCTGGACGGCGCCGGTCGCCGGCAGCGCACGTGCCTATGCGAGCACGGTCGGGCAAGCGCCGGTGAACGTGCAGGTCGAACGGACGATCTCGAACGGCGCGGCCGTGCTGTCGCTCGGCCAGCGCATGGCCGCCACCGACGCAGCCGCGCTCGCGCAGGCATTCGCAGCCGATTCGGACGTCGACTACGCGGAACCGGATCACCCGATGCAGATCCGCGACACGCCGAGCGATCCGCTCTACAGCCAGCAGTGGTACCTGTCCGACCCGACCGCCGGCATCGACATGCCGCCGGCCTGGAACGTGACCAAGGGTTCGCCGACCGTCGTCACCGCCGTGCTCGACACCGGTTACCGGCCGCATGCCGACCTCGCCGCGAACCTGATGCCCGGCTACAGCTTCATCAGCAACGTCAACACCAGCAACAACGGCCTGACGCGCGGCCCTGACGCAACCGATCCGGGCGACTGGGTCACGCAGCAGGAACTCAGCAATGCGAACGGTCCGTACTACAACTGCGCGCCGCAGCCGAGCGACAGCAGCTGGCACGGCACCCGCGTGATGGGCGTGATCGGCGCGACCGCGAACAACGGCGCCGGGATCGCCGGCGTATCGTGGCTCGGCCGAATCCTGCCGGTTCGCGTGCTCGGCAAGTGCGGTGGCACGACGAGCGACATCGCGGACGGGATGCGCTGGGCGGCCGGTATTCCGGTCACCGGCGTACCGAACAACCCGACGCCCGCGAAGGTCATCAACCTGAGCCTCGGCGGCGTCGGCGCGTGCAGCACGACGTTCCAGCAGGCCATCGACGACGTGACCGCGAAGGGCGTGACCGTCGTCGTCGCCGCCGGCAACGACGGCCTGTCGACCGGACTCGACCAGCCCGCGAACTGCCGCGGCGTGATCAGCGTCGGCGCAACCGACGCGACGGGCCGCCGCGCGTCGTTCAGCAACTTCGGCGCCGATGTCACGCTCAGCGCACCCGGCGTCAACATCCTGTCGACGTCGAATACCGGCACCACGACGCCGGGCGCGGACACCTACGGCCTCGCGAACGGCACCAGCCTCGCGACACCGCAAGTGTCGGGGGTCGCCGCGCTGATGCTGTCGGTGAACGGCAATCTCACGCCCGCGCAGATCCAGCAGAAACTGCAGGGCGGCACGCGCACGACCAAGCTGGCGGCCGGCACGTCGTGCACCGCGTTGCCGGCGGGCTCGGGCATCCTCGATGCAGGGGCGGCCGTCGCGTCGGTCAACTAGTCACCGGCACCCTGCTTCGACGCGGCCGCGCGCATGCCGACATCGCATGCGCGCGGCCGTTTCATTGGCGGCGATCCGGCGTTTCTCCGCTCGCGCAACGGCTGGATTACGTTTCTCGAAATAACGACTGACAAAAGGGTTGACGCTTCGCACAGCGACCCATTACCATCGCTCCCGTCTAATTACATGGAGTGTTCTGTGAACACCGATGCGAGTTGTAGTTGGTGCTTGACCAACTTGACTGCTGCCTGAGGAAAACGCGCAGAGCCTCGTCTTCTGCCGCATCCCGGGAAGCAGGATGCGGCGTCCTTCCGGCCTGACTGGCCAGATCTCCCGCCGAATTTTCATGGTTGTCGAATGCACGCGATGCGCCGTCGCGCGCGTGCGTTCGTGTTGCGCGCAGCGTCAGCCGCGCGCGCTTTCCGTTCGCGTGCCGTCCGGCCGCGCGCCTTCGTGCGTGCGTCGCTGTCGATCGCCCGTGCCGACTATCCGCAACCGACAGGAGTGCAGATGAACTCAGACGACAGTAGTCGATTACCGCTCGCCGGTGCGACGCTGCACATCGCCCCTCCGGCCGCACCGCACGCGCCGGCGAGCGTTCCCGCCTTCACCGATCCACAGCCGATCGCGCCCGACGCGACGCGGCGGGAAGCGCTCGTGCGTCGATAACGTCACGGTCGCTCCCCGCCCGCCGACTCGTGCGCAAGGAGCAACTCATGACGACACGACACAACACATCGCAAAAGAAACAGCGTGGCTTCATCAAGGCCGGCACCGGCCCGCAGAACGACCCGCGCATCATGCGCGCCGCGCAGGAAGCGGCCCGCCCGCTCGAAGACACGCTGAAGTCGCTGCACACCAGCACGCGCGGCCTTACCTACGACCAGGCCGCCGACCGCCTGCAGCACTACGGCCCGAACGAAATCGCGCACGACAAGCCGCCGCACTGGACCCGCCAGTTGCTGCTCTCGTTCCACAACCCGTTCGTCTACGTGCTGCTGGCGCTGGCCGCCATCAGCTTCTTCACCGACGTCTACTTCGCGGCCCCCGACGATCGCGACTATGTCGGCATGACGATCCTGCTGACGATGGTCACGATCAGCGCGCTGCTGCGTTTCGCGCAGGAATTCCGGTCGCTGCGCGCGGCCGAGAAGCTGAAGGCGATGGTCCGCACGACCGCGACCGTGCAGCGCTCGGTGACCGACACGTCCGAACCGGCCCGCCGCGAGGTGCCGATGCGCGAAGTCGTGACCGGCGACATCGTGCACCTGTCGGCCGGCGACATGATTCCGGCGGACGTGCGCCTGCTCGCGTCGCGCGACCTGTTCATCAGCCAGGCCGTGCTGACCGGCGAGGCGCTGCCGGTCGAGAAGTACGACACGCTCGGCGCGGTCGCCGGCAAATCCGCCAGCACGCGCGCGGCCGGCGCGGCGACCGATACGTCGGCATCGCTGCTCGATCTCGAAAACGTCTGCTTCATGGGCACCAACGTCGTCAGCGGCACCGCAACGGCCGTCGTCGTCGCGACCGGCGAGGACACCTACTTCGGTTCGCTCGCGCGCAACGTCGTGAGCCACAAGCGCATCGAGACGAGCTTCGACCGCGGCGTCGCGAGCGTGAGCTGGCTGCTGATCAAGTTCATGTTCGTGATGGTGCCGATCGTGTTCATGATCAACGGGCTGACCAAGGGCGACTGGCTGAGCGCGCTCACGTTCGCGCTCGCGGTGGCCGTCGGCCTCACGCCCGAGATGCTGCCGATGATCGTCAGCGCGAACCTCGCCCGCGGCGCGGTCGCGATGGCGCGCCGCAAGGTCGTCGTCAAGCGGCTGAACTCGGTGCAGAACTTCGGCGCGATGGACGTGCTGTGCACCGACAAGACCGGCACGCTCACGCAGGACAAGATCATCCTCGAGCACCACCTCGACCTGTCGGGTCACAAGGACGAGGAGATCCTGCGGCTCGGCTGGCTGAACAGCTTCCACCAGAGCGGCCAGAAGAACCTGATCGACATCGCGGTCGTCGCGCGTGCCGACGAGATCGGCGAGCGCGTGAAGCCGCAGGGCTACAAGAAGATCGACGAACTGCCGTTCGACTTCGTGCGGCGCCGCCTGTCGGTCGTCGTCGAGGATGCGCGTGGCACGCACCTGCTGATCTGCAAGGGCGCGGTCGAGGAGATGCTGGCCGTCTCCACGCACGTGCAGGATGAAGACGGCGTGCGTCCGCTCGACTTCGTCGCGCGCAAGCGGCTGCTCGAACAGGCCAGCGCGTACAACGAGGACGGCTTCCGCGTGCTCGTGCTCGCGACGCGCACGATCACGCGCGGCGACGAGCGCCAGCAGTACCGCACCGCCGACGAACACGACCTCGTCGTGCGCGGCTTCCTGACCTTCCTCGATCCGCCGAAGGAATCGGCCGCGCCGGCGCTCGCCGCGCTGCGCGAAAACGGCGTCGCGGTGAAGGTGCTGACGGGCGACAACCCGATCGTCACGATGAAGGTGTGCCGCCAGGTCGGCCTCGAACCCGGCAAGCCGATGCTCGGCACGGAAATCGAAGCGCTCGACGACGCGACGCTCGCGCAGGTCGTCGAACGCACGACCGTATTCGCGAAGCTGACGCCGCTGCAGAAGGCGCGCATCGTCAAGGCGCTGCAGGCGAACGGCCATACGGTCGGCTTCCTCGGCGACGGCATCAACGATGCGCCCGCGCTGCGCGACGCCGACGTCGGCATCTCGGTCGACAGCGGCGCCGACATCGCGAAGGAAACCGCCGACATCATCCTGCTCGAAAAGAGCCTGATGGTGCTCGAGGAAGGCGTGATCAAGGGCCGCGAGACGTTCGGCAACATCCTGAAGTACCTGAACATGACCGCGAGCTCGAACTTCGGCAACGTGTTCTCGGTGCTCGTCGCCAGCGCGTTCCTGCCGTGGGAGCCGATGCTCGCGACCCAGCTGCTCGTACTGAACCTGATCTACGACACGTCGCAGATGCTGCTGCCGTGGGACAAGATGGATCCCGAGTTCCTGAAGAAGCCGCGCAAATGGGAAGCCGGCAACATCAGCCGCTTCATGCTGTGGGTCGGGCCGACGTCGTCGGTATTCGACATCACGACCTACATCCTGATGTGGACCGTGTTCGGCGCGGGCGCGATGTATCACCTGAACGGCGGCGCCGGCGGCCAGATCGTGATGAACTCGGGCTGGTTCATCGAGAGCCTCGTGTCGCAGACGCTCGTCGTGCACCTGCTGCGCACGCAAAAGATCCCGTTCCTGCAAAGCACGGCCGCGCTGCCGGTGCTGCTGTCGACCTTCACCGCGATCGCGATCGGCTGCTGGCTGCCGTTCTCGCCGTTCGCGGAATCGCTCGGCTTCATGCACCTGCCGGGCACCTTCTGGCTGTGGCTCGCCGCGACGATGGTCGGCTACATCCTGCTCGCGCAGATCGTCAAGACGATCTACGTGCGCCGCTACAAGCAGTGGTTCTGAAGATCTTTGCCTGAAGCCGGCCGGCCCGCGCTCCCCTGCATGGGCCGGCCGGCTCGCCACGCACGACAGGTGATCCCATGAAGAGAATGCTTCCGCTCGCAGCCGCGAGCGCCCTCCTCGCGCCGTTCGATGCCCTCGCCACCCATCCGCTCGTCAGCGACGACACGGGCACGCAGGGCAACGCGAACTGGCAGTTCGAGTTCAACGCAGAGGAAACCTCGAAACAGGAAGAAAACGGCCGCCACCAGCTGTGGAACGCGACGCTCACGCGCGGATTCGGCGACCACGTCGATCTCTACGTGAACGCGCCTTACACGCATCTGCAAACGCGCACCGATGAAAACGGCGCCGGGATCGGCGATGTCGAGATCGGCATGAAATGGCGGTTCGTCGAGCGCGGCCCGCTGTCGATCGCACTGAAGCCGAAACTGACCGCGCCGACCGGCAACGACCGGCGCGGGATCGGCACCGGACGCGTGGGTGCCGGCGCAACGCTGCTCGCGCAGCTCGACGTCGCGCGGTTTTCGTTCCTCGCGAATGCGGGCATGACGTATCAGCCGAATCGCCAGGGCGACCTGACGTCGATCTGGGCCGTGTCGGGCGCGGCGATCTACAAGGCGACCGACAAGCTGCAGATCGTGGCCGACATCGGCACGTCGCGCAACACGGAAAGCGGCGCCGGCGCGAATCCTGCATTCATGATCGCGGGCGCGATCTATTCGCCGAAGCCGTGGCTCGATCTCGACATCGGCTACCGGCGCGGGCTGAACGACCAGACCTACGATCATTCGGTGATGGGCGGCGTGACGGTGCGGTGGTAACGCGCCGGTACGCCGTATCGAACCGCAAGACGACGGGCCGCTTCCAGCGGCCCGTTTTTTATTGCGCGTCGTTCGCGCCGAACAGTTGCGCGCACACGGCGCGCCCTTCGTCGGTCAGCGCGGCACTGCCGGTGCCGTCCTCGTTCAACGTCGTCGCGCTCAGGCCCGCGGCGTCGAGCTGCGTCAGCACGCGGCGCAGCGTGCTCATCGGCAGTTGCGCGCGTTTCGCGATCTTCGGCAACGACCAGGTCTTGCCGGCCGGGTCACTTGCGGCATCGTTCAGCGTCGCGAGCGTCGCAACGAGTGCGGGGTCGAGCGGGGATTCGTCGGATTCTGAAGTCATGGATTGCGGTCGGTGAGCAAGACTGGGCTTTCGTACGAGCACCGGCACGCGATCGGGCGACCGCCGCCGGGTGAGGACACTATACTGCCTCGTCCGTCATGCATTCTTGATCGCGGCACGCATGAACGACACGAAGCGTGTGGTGACGGGATCGTCGCGGCCCGACAGCCACGCAAGCCCGACGCGCCACTTCGCGTCCCGGCCGTCGAGCGGCAATACCGTTGCGTCGCGCAGCAGATATTGCGCACGCGACGGAATGAACGCGACGCCCGCGCCGGCCGCGACCGACGCGAGCACCGACTGCACGTCTTCGGCCTGCTGCGTCACGTGCGGCACGAAGCGGCGCTCGACACACCACCGGTCCACCTGCGCGGCCAACCCTTGCCCGCGTGCGCGCTGCAACGCGATGAAGCCAATCTCGTTGAGCGTACCGAGATCGGCCGGCACGCGCTTCAGGCCGAGATGCGGCGGCACCGCCAGCGCCAGCGCCTCGTCGATCACCTTGAACGACGACAGTCCTTCGTCCGACGGCAGGCGCAGGAACCCGGCGTCGAGCTTGCCCGCGCGCAACCGACGCGTCTGCTCCGCGGACGACAGGTCGCTCAGCGTAACGGCAATGCCAGGATTCCGGCTGCGAAACTCGGCGACGAGCTTCGGGACGAGCGTCAGCACCGACAAACAGATGCCCAGCCGCAAATGACCGCGCTGCCCGCTCGACAGCTCACGCGCGCGGGCGAGAATCTCGTCCGCATCGCGCACCAGTGCCTGCGCATCGGGCAGGAAACGCTCGCCGAACGATGTGAGCTCCGCGCCGTGCCGGCCGCGCTCGAACAGCTTGCCACCGAGGCTCGCTTCGAGCGCGCCGATCTGCTTGCTCAATGCGGGCTGGCTCATGTGCAGCGCATCGGCCGCGCGACTGAAATGACACAGCTCGGTGACCGTCAGGAAGGTTCGCAGCAGCTTCAATTCCATTCTTAAAAGGAATCGTAACGATCGAAACATTCATTTTACCGATCGAATGCGATGACGTTCAATACGGATATGCCCTTTCCGGAATCGACCGCCATGTCCCTTGATCCCGTGCGTGAATGTCCGACCGACGACACTTCGTGTGCAGCAGCGGCCATCGACGAGCCCGCAGCAACAGCCGATCCGCGCGTGCCGAAACGTCGCGCCGAACGTGTCGCGCGTACCGAACGCGCTGACGGCCGCGGCCGCCGCTTTCGCTTCGGCGATGCGGTGGATGCGATGAGCGCGATGAACGACGCGCCGCCGCGCCCCGTGACCGGTTCGATCGCGATCAGTTTCGCGGTGGTGTCGCGGCGCAACTGGCCGCGTTGAATGGCGTGCGGTGCCCGTGCATGCTTTTCATGCCGGCCTCGGCCATCGCGACGTCAAACGCGCGATGCGCTCACCCGAGCGCCAGGTCGGCGATATCGATGCGATAGAGGTTGCCGTCCGTACCGACCGCATGAAGCACCCGGCCGCGGCCAGTCATTCGCGCGATTCCGACCGGTTCGGCGCCATTGCACCGCAAGCGATACGTGCGCACCAGTCGAGCATCGCCGCCGCCATCAATATGCACCATGTACAACATGTCGCGTTCCTGATACGAGCCGCAAAACAGCGCCACGCATCCGTCGTGCCGCGTTACATCCTCCATGACTGCGAACGCATAGCTGCCATTGACCGGCATGCGCGATGACCAGACTGTTTGCCGGTCGCGCACGCGGACGAGCGCGAATGTGTTGTAGTAGTAGATCCACGCGTCCCGGTCGTTCGGAACGTTGAGCGCGTAACAGCAGTCGATCGGGCCGAACCCCGGCGACGGAGCAAACGCATAGCGCTGCTCGCCGGCCCGGCTCCACGCGACCAACCCGGACGCGCCGACCGGCGAATCCCAGCCCAGATTGCCGTACACGCCCTCGTCGAAATAGGACGTCCAGATTTCCCCGGCAGCCGTGGCCTGCACGGCCTCGATGCCGTCGCCAAGCAGGATTGCGCCGCACGGCGTGCCGTCGCGCCGGTAGAAACGCCCGTTCAGGTCGAAATCATCGTCCCCGCGACGGACGGACCGGCAGCAAACCAGCAGTAGATCGTCGCCGACAGGCTGGATGTCGTGAATATTGAACGGCTCGTTATCGATCATGCAGTCCATGCGAACCCCGCCGCCCTGCCAGGCCATCACGCGATACCGCTGCGACGTCGACGGCATCGTTTTCGCAAACGACGCGCCGCCGGCCCCCTCGGTTCGATAATCGAGCGGCTCCAGCGCGAACACCATGTAGACGGCATCGTCCGGCCCCACGTTGAAGGCCACGAGATCGCCCGTCTCGCAAAGGCGATCGATCGACGCATACGGCGACACGGACAAATCATGCGGGTGCGCGGACACGGAAAGCTCCTGAAAAGTGACCTTGGCATCTTGCCGACGCAGCCACCGTTTGTCACGCATGCGCGATGTGTCGGCACCCGTGTCCAGCACGACACGCAATGACGACATGGGGGCGAATCGTCGCGCCATGCGTAAACGAATCGTCATCTTCGCGCGATCGACCGTATAATTTTCCGCATCCCGCTGACCGCCCATGCATTTCACGCACATCACCACGCGTGAAAAGGAGACTTTCGCTTGACCGGCCTCATCGCGCGCCTGCCTCTCGCCCGGACCACCCTGCTCGTCGCTCTGTCAATGCTGATGCTCGCCTTCTCGACGAACGCATCGTCCGCACAACGTCACGCGCCGCAGCGCGTCGCGCATGCGCAGCCGCATGCGAAAAAGGTCGTCAAGAAAGCCGTCAAAAAAAAGCCCGCGCAGCGTAAACAGAAGACCGTCAAGCACCGCCGCCCGCGCGTGAAGCATCAGGCGGTCAAGCGCCAGGCGGCACCGGCCCCGCAGCAGCGCCGCGCGAAACGTTCGAGCGCCGTACGCCCGCGGCCGGCCGCCGGGCCGCGCCTGATGGCGAGCTGCGGCTACACCCCGCGCGCGGTCAACTCGCTCCATTCACGCGCGGCCTACGTGCTCGACGTCGACTCCGGCACGCCGCTGCTGGCCCGCAACGCGCGCACCGTGCGACCGATCGCGTCGATCTCGAAGCTGATGACGGCCGTCGTCGCGCGCGACGCCGACCGTCCGCTGAACGGTGTGCTGCGCGTCACCACGCACGATCGCGACACGATCAAGTTCACCGGATCGCGCCTGCAGGTCGGCTCGGAACTGTCGCGCCGCGAGATGTTCCATATCGCGCTGATGTCGTCGGAAAACCGCGCGGCCGCCGCACTGAGCCGCGACTATCCGGGCGGGCGCGCCGCGTTCGTCATGGCGATGAACCGCGAAGCGCGCCGCCTCGGCATGCGCCATACGCACTTCCGCGAGCCGACCGGCCTGTCGCCGCACAACGTGTCGACGGCCGAGGATCTCGCGAAGCTCGTCGGCGCGGCCGCGCAGGATCCGCTGATCCGCTATTTCTCGACGGATACGTCGACCACCGTGCGCCCGGGCGACGGCGAACTGCTTTACGTGAATTCCGACCCGCTCGTCCGCTACCGCCGCCTGCCGATCCGGCTGCAGAAGACCGGCTTCATCAACGAGTCGGGACACGGCGTCGTGATGCGCATGCGCGTCAAGGGCCGCCGCGAAACGGTCGTGCTGCTTGGTGCCCCGACACGCGCGGGCGTATCGAGCGATGCCATCAAAATCCACCGCTGGCTGTCCTGCTCGATCCAGTAAACGCGCACGGGCGGCCGGCGCGTTCACCAGACGGGAGCGATGCCATGCAGGACGAATACCGCTTTAACGCATTTGGTCGGCTACTCGCCGTCGTACGCAAGAACGACCGCTGGATGGTGTTTGCTCTCGGCGCTGAAGGCAAGCGTCGCCCGGCTGACCTGCACATTCCGCCCACGCTCGCCGCGGATGAACTCGCGCAATACCTCGGCGACCTGCTGCACGAGGCCGCGACCCCGAGATACAACGAGGTCGTACCGGTCCCGCTCCGCGACGAGTAACCGCGCACCCGGCTCCACGCCGATCCGGCGGTCAATTAGACAGTTAAACTTGCAAGTTTAACTGTCATGTCCTATGATCCGCCGCATGAACCCGCCACGCAAACCCGGCGTTTCCGCCGATACCGTCGCCGCCGACCTGACCCTCGCGGTCGGCCAGTTGATCCGCCGGCTCCGCTCCGAGATCGAATCCGGAGGGCTCGGCATGTCCCAGACGAGCGCGCTCGCGCGACTCGAACGGCACGGGCCGATGACGACCGCCGATCTCGCGCGCGCTGAAGCAATGAAGCCTCAGTCGATGAAAGCGACGCTTGCCAGCCTCGAGGAAGACGGCCTGGTCGAGCGCGAACCGCATCCGACCGACGGCCGCCAGATCCTGTTCCGGCTGACCGCGGCCGGCCTCGACGCACGGCTCAAGCGCAACGCCGCGAAACACCAATGGCTCGGCGCCGCGATCGCGCAGCTCGATCCAGAAGACATCGATACGCTCGCCGCCGCGATCCCGCTGATCCGCCGCATCGGCGAGCAATGAATCCGGCCCGCGCGCTCCACCGCATCCGCGCGCACGGCTTTCTTCGTCTCTTTCACGGAGTCCCATCATGAGCGCAACCCGTCTCGACACGCACACCGCACTCGTCGTCATCGACCTGCAGAAAGGCATCGTCGCCCTCCCCACCGCGCACCCGGTCGAACCGGTGATCGCGCACACCCGCGAACTGCTCGACGCATTCCGCAGCCGCGGCCTGCCGGTCGTGCTCGTCAACGTCGCGGGCGGCGCACCGGGCCGCACGCAGCAGCAGGTGCGCCTGGACGCCCTTCCCGCCGACTGGGCCGAGCTCGTGCCTGAACTGAACCGCCAGCCGGGCGACCACCTCGTGACGAAAAAGACCTGGGGCGCCTTCACCGGCACCGACCTCGATGCGCACCTGAAGGCCGCCGGCGTCACGCAGATCGTGCTGACCGGCGTCGCGACGAGCATCGGCGTCGAATCGACCGCCCGTCAGGCGCACGAACTCGGCTACAACGTGACGCTCGCCGTCGACGCGATGACCGACCTCAACGCGGATGCGCACGTGAACAGCGTCGAACGCCTGTTCCCTCGTCTCGGCGAGACGGGCACGACGCAGGACATCGTCGCGCTGCTCGACCGGCGCGGCGCGTGAGCGACCCGCGCACGCGGCCGGCGCAGGACGACGCGACCGGCCGGCCCGATCCGTCGATCTGGAAGGTCAGTGCGGTTGCGGTGCTCGGCTCGCTGCTGTCGCAGCTCGACGCGACGATCGTCAACGTATCGCTGTCGAGCCTCGCGACCGACCTGCACGCGAGCCTCGCGACGATCCAGTGGGTCACGAGCGGCTATCTGCTCGCGCTCACGCTGGTGCTGCCGCTGAACGGCTGGCTCGTCGACCGGATCGGCGCGAAGGCGCTGTACCTGTGGTGCTTCTCGGCGTTCACGCTCTCGTCGGCGCTGTGCGGGCTCGCGTGGTCCGCGCCGTCGCTGATCGCCTTCCGCGTGCTGCAAGGTGTGAGCGGCGGGCTGCTCGCGCCGATGGCGCAGATGATGATCGCGCGCGTCGCCGGCCAGCAGATGGCGCGCGTGATCGGCTACGCGGCCGTGCCGGTGCTGCTCGCGCCGATCCTCGGCCCGGTCGTCGCCGGCGCGATCCTGCAGCACATGTCGTGGCGCTGGCTGTTTCTCGTGAACCTGCCCGTCGGCGTCCTGGCGCTCGCGCTGGCCGTGCGGTTCCTGCCCGGCGACCGCGACGACACGCAGCCGCGCGAACTCGACTGGGTCGGCCTCGCGCTGCTGTCGCCGGGGCTCGTGCTGTTCCTGTACGGCATCGAGCGGATCAACGAAGCACTCGGGATCGCGGCGATCGTCGCGGCTGCGCTGTTGCTCGTGGCGTTCCTGCGGGTCGAAACGCGCAAGGGCGACCGCGCGCTGATCGACCTTGCGCTGTTTCGCGGCAAGGTGTTCGGCGCGGCCGCATCGACGCAGTTCCTGTCGAACGGTGCGCTGTTTGCGGGCCAGATGCTGATTCCGGTGTTCCTGATCCAGGCATGCGGCCGCACGCCCGGAGAAATGGGCTGGCTGCTCGCACCGATGGGCCTCGGCATGCTCGTCACGTATCCATCGATGGGTGCGCTGACGAGCCGGTTCGGCGTGCGCCGCCTCGCCGCCGCAGGCGCCCTGCTCGCGCTGTTCGCGACGCTGCCGTTCGTGTTTCTCGCACTGACCGGCTACGATCCGACCCTGCTCGTGCCGGCGCTGTTTCTGCGCGGCATGGGCCAGAGCGCGATCGGCGCGCCGTCGATCTCCGCCGCGTATGCGTCGGTCGAGCGCCGCAACCTGCCGATGGCGACGACCTCGCTCAATATCGTGCAGCGTCTCGGCGGCCCGACGTTCACGACCGTCTGCACGCTGTTCCTCGCGTGGCGGCTGCAAGCCGAATCAGTGGCGAGCGGCGGCACGCAGGCGAACGCATATGCGTGGGCGTTCGGCCTGCTTTGCGTGCTGCACGCGGCGAGCTTCGTCACCACGCTGCGGCTGCCGCTGTGGTCGGCCGGTGCGGGCGGGCAACCTGGCGAGACCGCGCGCGCCGGATCGCGCTGAACGCAGACGCTACGTCACGCTGTGCCGCGCAGCGTGCGTAGCGTCGCTACGGCAGCCACATCGGCACAATCGACACCACGAGCAGCACACCGAGCCCGGCATTCAGCCAGTGCCACTGCCGCTCCGTGCGCAACACGCGCGCAAACAACAGCCCGGCGAAGCACCAGAGCGACAGCGACGCCATCGCTGCCACGCCGAACGCCAGCCCGAGCAAGACACCGAGCCGTGCCGGGCCGGATGCGAGCGCGGCAAACGACGCGGCCGCGCCGAGCGTCATTGCCCAGCCTTTCGGGTTGTGCCAGAGCATCCAGACACCGCTGACGAACCCCTGCGGCCGGTGCACCGCGGCATCGAGCCGCGGTTTGCCGCCGCGCCCGATGCGCACGGCCAGCCACACGAGATACACCGAACCGACCGCCTTCATCGCGAGTTGCAACGCGGGCAGCGCAAGCAGCACACCGCCGAGCCCGGCCGCAGCGGCGGCGGCCATCGACGCCAGTCCGACCGCAATGCCCGCCATCAGCGGCAGCGAACGCCGATAGCCGAAATGCGCGCCCGAGGCGGTCGCGAGCGTCGTCGCGCCGCCCGGCGTCACGGTGGATACGATCACGAACAGCATCAGCGGCAGGTAGTCGCGGAACGGCACGGAAGCTCCCGGTTGTCGTCGTCGAAGCCCCGTTTTACCCGCGGTCTTCGCATTACGACAGCAAAAGATTTTTATGTCTTCCATTAGCGTTCATAATGCGTCGCATGGTACGCAATCTCGACATCGCGCTGCTGCGCGCCTTCGTCACGGTCGCCGAACATCGCAGCATGACGGCGGCCAGCCGCGCGCTGCACCTGACGCAAGGCGCGATCAGCCAGCAGGTCGCACGGCTCGAAACGCTGTCCGGCCCGCTGTTCGTCCGCGAGCACCGCAACCTGCTGCTCACGGCGGACGGCGAGCGGCTGCTCGGGCAGGCGCGCCGGCTGCTCGCCGCGCACGATGCGCTGCTGACCGACATGACGGCCGGTGCGGTCGAAGGCACCGTGCGCGTCGGCGCGCCGCAGGATCTCGTCGGCAGCTGTCTCGCACCGATCCTGAAAGGCTATGCGCAGGCGCATCCGCAGGTCGCGCTCACGCTCGTGTGCGCGGCGTCGCCGGAACTGCGCCGGGGGCTCGCACAGGGCGAACTCGACGTCGCGCTGATCGAGGCGCCGGCCGGGCCGTCGCGCGGCGAGTGCATCGCCGTCGACCGCCTGGTCTGGGTCGGCGCGAAAGGCGGCACCGCGTACCGGAATACGCCGCTGCCCGTGTCGATGGTCGCGCAGACCTGCGCGTTCCGTCCGACGGTGCTCGACGCGCTGCGTGGCTGCGATCGCGCGTGGCGCACCGTGTTCGAGAACGGCAGCATCGACGCGACGGCCGCGACCGTCCGCTCCGACCTCGCCGTGACCGCCTGGCTCGCGTCGACCGTGCCGGCCGACCTCGACATCCTGCCGGCCGACAGCGGCCTGCCCGCGCTGCCGAACTTCGCGATCAACCTGCATCTGCCGCGCGGCCAGCGCACGCCGGCCGCGACGGAACTCGCCCGCCACCTGCGCAACGGTTTCGCGCGCGTGCGGGCGGCGGCCTAGGGCCTGTTCACGCTACACGATGCCCGGTTCCTGCGGCGCCGGCGTCGTGCCGGCGGCCTCGAGCGCCTGGTGCAGCGTCGGGAAAATGCATGACGCGCCGACGATCTCCGTGATCCGGTGACGATCCATGTCCGCGCGCAGGTAGCGGTTGACCCGCCCGAACAGCACGCCGATCCCGCGTGCCTGCAGCAACTTGATGAGGTCGGTCAGCGTCCGCGCGGCCGAATAGTCGACGTCTGTGATCGCGCCCGCATCGACGACGAACCAACGCGTCGGCACCGGCGCCGCCTCGACGAGCTCGGTCACTTCGGCAGTGAACAGATGGTCGTTCGCGAAGAACAGGTCGGAGCCGAACCGGTAGACGATCAGCCCGGGCGCCGTCATCGCGCCGCGCCGCGCGGGCACCGGCTGCCACCGCTCGTTGCCTTCGACAGGTTCGAGCACCATCGTGTGCGGCTGGTAGCTGTGGCGCACGTGCCGCATCAGCGACAGCGCGACGGCCAGCAGGATGCCGTGCTCGACGCCGACCGTCACGACGGCGAGCGCCGTCACCAGCGCGAGCGTGAACTCGCCGGGGCTCTCCTTGCGGATCGCGGCGAGGCTGCGCACGTTGATCAGCCCGAGCGCGATCGTGAACACGATGCCGGCCAGCACCGCATGCGGCAGATACTGCAGAAACGTGCTGAAAAACAGCAGCACCACCGCCACCACGGCGGCAAACGCCAGATGCCCGATCTGGCTGCGCACGCCCGCGCCGTCGGCCATCGCCGTCTGCGTCGGACTGCCGTTGACGACGAATGCGCCGCCCACCGCCGCAGCCGCGTTCGCGGCCGCGAGGCCGAGGATGTCGGCGTTGGTATCGACCTCCTCGTCGTACTGTTGCGCGAACACGCGCGCGGCGGCCGCGCTCTGCGCAATGATCATCACGAAGCACGACGCGGCGACCGGCACGAGGTCGAGGAACTGCTGCCACGTGACGGACGGCCAGCGCAACGGCGGCAACCCGCCCGCGACCGGCCCGAGTACCGCGATGCCATGCGCGGCGAATCCGAACGTGTAGCTTGCCGCGATGCTGCCCGCGACTGCGATCATCGGCATCGGCACGCGCGGCAGGAACCGCTTGCACACGAGAATCGCGACGACGACGAGCGCCGCGAGCGCGAACGTCGGCCGGTTCGTGTGGACGAGATGCGTGACGACGTAGTCGAGTTGCGCGAGGCTGCGCGACGCCGGATACGGTACCGCCAGCCCGAACATGTCGCCGAGCATCGCGATCGACACCTGCACGCCGACCCCGGCGAGAAAGCCGACCAGCACCGTACGCGACAGGAAATCGGCGAGAAAGCCGAGCTTGAAGATGCGCGCGAGCAGCAGCATCGCGGCGGTGAGCAGCGCGACCATGCCGGCCAGTGCCACATACTCGGCACTGCCGGCCGGCGCCATCGACGACAGCCGGCTCGCGAAGATCGTCGCGGTCGCGGAATCGGCCGCCACGACCAGATGCCGCGACGCGCCGAAGCACGCGAACGCGACGAGCGGCAGGAACACCGTATAGAGGCCCGTGACGGCCGGCATGCCGGCGATGCGCGCATAGCCAAGCACCTGCGGGATGTCCATCGACGCGAGCGACATGCCCGCGAATACATCGCGGATGGCCCCGCCGCGGCGGATCGGGAGGATGCCTTTCAGCAGCCGCACGCCTGACGGGCGGCTTTCGTTGGAATCTTGCATGCGTGAAATGCGTGAGTATGGGGTGGCGTGGTTCGCGAAGTCGTTCGCGCATCGTGCCCCGTGCGGGCATCGCATGGCAAGTGCGCGAAGGCCGCGCACGGTGCTCACCGTCTGCGGATGGGCCGCACAAAAGGACGAACGGCGCACCGACAATCCATGCGACGCCTGCATGATTGCATGGATCGCCGTTCACGCGCATTGAAGCGCGAAGGCCCGGGATAGCGGCGTCGCACCGATTCCGGGCCTGCGTGCAACGGACCCAGCAACACGCACGTGCGCCGGCTTGCGGTGACGCTTTTTCATTGCCGGCCCTCACCCGATTACAGAGGAGACCTGCGCAATGGTGAGGAGGTTCGGGAGCCGTACACCCTGCACGTGCACGGAACCCGATGGCACAATCACGGTCCCTTTCATGTGCCCTTCACGGGGCGCGCGCCGCGCCGCGGCGCCGATTCAACGCACAAGAAGGCCCCCGTTTGCCCCTATGACCCTGAACGAACCCTGGTTTGCGCCGCTCGTCGGCCTCCTCATCCTGCTCGCCGCCGCCGGCGCAATCACCGCCGCCGTCCATTTCCTGCTGTTCCGCGTGGTCGCGCGGCTCGCGCGGCTTTCCGCCACGCGCGTCGACGACGCGCTGTTCGAGTTCGGCGCATTCAAGTGGCTGAACCGCATCGTCCCGTTCGTTGTGATCAAGCTCGGGCTCGGCGCGGTGCCCGGCATTCCCGAGACGGCCGCGCAAGCCGCCGACAAGGTGCTGTTCGCGCTGATCGTGTTCCTCGTGACGATGACCGTCAGCGCGACGCTGTCCGCACTCGAACACACGCATCGCACGTACCAGCGCGATCAGCGCGACCAGCCGCACCTGTCGCTGAAAGGCGCGATGCAGCTCGTCAAGCTCGTGATGTTCATCACGGCCGCGCTGGTCGTGATCGGCGATGCGACCGGCAAGCAGATCGGCCTGCTGCTGTCGGGCATCGGCGCGATGTCGGCGGTGCTGATGCTGATCTTCAAGGACACGCTGCTCGGCCTCGTCGCGGGCGTGCAGCTGTCGTCGAACGACATGCTGCGGATCGGCGACTGGATCACGATGCCGTCGGCCGGCGCGGACGGCACCGTGATCGACATCACGCTGAACACCGTCAAGGTCGCCAACTTCGACCACACGATCATCACGGTGCCGACGTGGAAACTGATCACCGAGAGCTACCAGAACTGGCGCGGGATGACCGAAGCGGGCGGACGCCGCATCAAGCGCGCGCTGTTCGTCGACGCGACCAGCGTGCGCTTTCTGTCCAACGACGAGATCGAACGGCTCGAACGCCTGACGCTGCTGAAGGACTATCTCGAGGACAAGGTTGACGCGATCGAGCAATGGAACGGCACGCTCGGCGCGGCCGGCGACTGCCCGGCGAACCGTCGCCAGTTGACGAACCTCGGCACGTTCCGCGCGTATGTCGCGAACTACCTGAAAGGCCATCCGCGCATCCGCCGCGACATGACCTGCATGGCACGACAACTGCCGCTCACGGCCGAAGGCATTCCGCTCGAACTGTACTGCTTCACCGACACGACGACCTGGGTCGACTACGAGGCCATCCAGTCCGACCTGTTCGATCACCTGATCGCGGTGCTGCCGGAGTTCGGGCTGCGCGTGTACCAGCACCCGTCGGGCTTCGACATGCGGCAGATGGCCGGCGCCGCGCAAGCCGGGCAACGGGCGCCGCACGCGGGTTGACGCGCGCGACGGCGGCCGGTCATCGGCCGCCGCTCGCCGCGCGGCCGCCTACGCTCACCGCGCCGCGCACTCCGACGCGAGCCGCCCGAGCACCTTCAACGCATCCTCGATCTGCCGCGACCACGGATAGCTGTAGTTGAGCCGGATGAAATGCCGGTAATCGCTGCTCGCCGAGAACATGTGCCCGGGCCCCACCGTGATCCGCTGCGCGAGCGCCAGCGCATACAGCTTCATCGCATCGACCTGCGACGGCAGCTCGACCCACAGCACGTACCCGCCCTGCGGCTGCGACAGCCGCGTGCCTTCGGGAAAGAAACGCCGCACCATCGCGCTCATCAGGCTCGCCTGTTGCGCGTACTGCTTGCGCATGCGCCGCAGGTGGAAATCGTAGCCGTCGTATTTCAGGTATTCGGCGATCGCGAGCTGCTCGATCGCGGGCGTGGCCAGCGTGTTCAGGAATTTCAGCTTCTCGACCTGGTCGCGGTAGCGGCCCGGCATCGCCCAGCCGATCCGGTAGCGCGGTGACAGGCTCTTCGTGAACGACGCGCAATGCAGCACGAGCCCGTCGCGGTCGAACGACTTCAGCGCGCTCGGCGTCGCTTCGCCGTAGTGCAGCTCGTGATACACGTCGCTCTCGATCGCCGGCACGCCGTGCTTCGCGAGGAGTTCGACGAGCGCGCGCTTGCGCGCATCCGGCATCTGGAAGCCGAGCGGATTCTGGAAGTTCGGCATCACCATGCATGCGGCGATCCGCTCGCGTTCGAGCAACCGTTCGAGCGCGTCGAGATCGATGCCGTCGACCGGATGCGTCGCGACCTCGAGCGCACGCATGCCCATGCGTTCGATCGCGTGCAGCATCGCGTAGAACGTCGGCGATTCGACGGCGATCGTGTCGCCGGGCCGCGCCACCGCCTGCAGGCACAGGTTGATCGCCTCGGTCGCGCCGATCGTCATCACGATCTCGTCCGGTTCGACCGGAATCCCGCGCTCCGCATAGCGTCGCGCGATCTGGCGGATCAGCTCCTGGTTGCCGGGCGGCAGATCGTCGATCACGCCCCAGCGCGTGCGGCGCCGCCCGATCGTCTGCGCGTAGCGCGCGAGCTTCTGTACCGGAAACTGCGACGCGTCGGGGTACGGCGAGCCGAGCGGCACCGCATCGTCACGCGCGATCGAGCGCAGCGTCGACAGCACGAGCCGGCTCACGTCCACCGCCGACGGCTCGGCCGCCGGCGCCGACGCATGCAGCTCGGCCTCGGCCGGCGCCGGGGCCCGCGCGCGCACGAAATAGCCGGACTGCGGCCGGCTCTCGATCAGCCCGCGGCTTTCCAGCACGAGATACGCGCGCAGCACGGTCGTGACGCTGAGCTGCTGCTGCCGGCTCGCCTGCCGCACCGACGGAATTCGCTCGCCGGGCCGGTACACGCCACGCTCGATCTGTGCGTGGAGTTCGTCGGCCAGTTGTTCGTAGCGCTTCACCTGCTTCCCTTTCAAAAACCATTCAACAACACAGTTGCGATCCGCACTGTGCGAGTTGGCGCAACTGTACTCTTTTTTGAAGTGAACAGGTGTACACACAGCGGCCGGGGCGCCGCGCGTACTCTGCACGCATCGACCCCGACCCACGCAGCATCATGAAAAAGAAATCCGCCACCGCGCGCATCGAACCGTACACCCACCCGGCCGCCGGCTGGGGGGCGCTGAAAGCCGTCACGATCAACCTGATCAAGGAAAAGGTCGCCGGCGGCAACTACCGCACGCTGCTGCGCCAGAACCAGCCGGACGGCTTCGACTGCCCGGGCTGCGCATGGCCCGACCGCCAGCACGCATCGACGTTCGAATTCTGCGAGAACGGCGTGAAGGCGGTGGCCGCCGAAGCGACCAGCAAGCGCGTGACGCCCGAGTTCTTCGCCGCGCATACGGTCACCGAGCTGCTCGAACAGTCCGACTTCGAACTCGAACAGCACGGCCGGCTCACCGACCCGATGGTGTACGACGCGCAGACCGACCGTTACGTGCCGATCGCATGGGACGACGCATTCGAGCTGATCGCGCGCCACCTGCGCGCCCTGCCCGACCCGAACCAGGCCGCGTTCTACACGTCCGGCCGCGCGAGCAACGAAGCGGCGTTCCTGTACCAGCTGCTGGTGCGGCTGTACGGCACGAACAACTTCCCGGACTGCTCGAACATGTGCCACGAGGCGACGAGCCGCGGGCTGCCGGCGTCGGTCGGCGTCGGCAAGGGCACCGTCACGCTCGACGATTTCGAACACGCGGACACGCTGCTGATCTTCGGCCAGAACCCGGCGACCAACCATCCGCGGATGATGGGCGAGCTGCGCGAGTGCGCGAAGCGCGGCGCGACGATCGTGTCGATCAACCCGCTGAAGGAGCGTGGCCTCGAACGCTTCGCCGATCCGCAAAGCCCGCTGGAAATGCTGACGATGTCGGGCACGAAGATCGCATCGACGTTCATCCAGCCGACGATCGGCGGCGATTTCGCGCTGATCAAGGGCATCGCGAAACGTGTACTCGAATTCGACGATGCCGCGCGTGCCGCCGGTGCGCCGCGCGTGCTCGACACCGCGTTCATCGATGAACACACGGCCGGCTTCGACGCGTTCGCCGACGATCTGCGCCGCGAAAGCTGGTCGGCGCTGACGGCCGAAAGCGGCGTGCCGTACGAGCAGATCGACAGCCTCGCGCAACTCTATGCGCGCAGCGAGCGGGTGATCGCGACGTGGGGCATGGGCATCACGCAGCACAAGCATTCGGTCGCGACCGTGCAGATGCTGACCAACCTGATGCTGATGCGCGGCAACATCGGCCGCCCCGGCGCCGGCCTGTGCCCGGTGCGCGGCCACTCGAACGTGCAGGGCAACCGCACGGTCGGCATCGAGGAAAAGCCGTCGCAGGCCTTCCTCGACCGGCTCGGCCACGTGTTCGACTTCGAACCGCCGCGCCACCACGGCTACGACGTCGTCGAGACGATCGAAGGCATGCTCGAAGGCCACGTGAAGGTGCTGATCGGCCTCGGCGGCAACTTCGCGATGGCGACGCCCGACACGCCGCGCACGTGGGAAGGCATGCGCCGCTGCGACCTCTCCGTGCACATCACGACGAAGCTGAACCGCAGCCACCTGATCCACGGCCGCGACGCGCTGATCCTGCCGACGCTCGGCCGCACCGAGATCGACCTGCAGGACAACGTCGCGCAAGGCGTGACGGTCGAGGATTCGATGAGCATGGTCCACGTGTCGTACGGGATGAACAAGCCGGCGTCGCCGAACCTGATGTCGGAACCGGCGATCGTCGCGCACATGGGTCACGCGCTGTTCGGCAGCGGCAAGATCGACTGGCTAGCCTACAAGGACGACTACGCGAAGATCCGCGATGCGATCGAGGCGACGCTCGACGGCTTCTACGACTACAACACGCGCATCGCGCGGCCGGGCGGCTTCCACCTTCGCGTCGCGTCGCGCGACCGCGAATGGCTGACGCCGACGGGCAAGGCGAACTTCATCGCGCACGCGCTGCCGGCCGACACGCCGATCCAGCGTGCCCGCGCGCAGCACGGCGAACGGCTGATGACGCTGATGACGACGCGCTCGCACGACCAGTACAACACGACCGTCTACGGGCTCGACGACCGTTATCGCGGCGTATTCGGCCAGCGCCGCGTGGTGTTCGCGAACCGCGACGATCTCGCGATGCTCGGCCTGAAGGCCGGCGACTGGGTCGACATGGAAACCGTGTGGCACGACGGCATCGAGCGGCGCGCGGACGGCTTCCTGCTGGTCGAGTACGACATCCCGCGCGGCTGCATCGGCGCGTACTACCCGGAAACGAACCCGCTCGTGCCGCTCGACAGCGTCGGCGACATCTGCAACACGCCGACGTCGAAGTCGATTCCGGTGCTGCTGCATCGCGCGGCCGCGCCGGCCTCGATCGCCGCCTGACGGAGCACGGCGATGATCGTTCGTCCGCGCGAGCACTGGCTGCGGATGCTGCTGGTCTGGAACGGCTCGGTGCTGCCGACCATCCTGCCGCAGCTCGTGCTGACGCTCGCGATCAGCCTCGTCGCGGTCTGGGGAGGCGGCCGCGTGCTCGGCGAGAAGGTACCGCTGAACCCGACGCCGTTCACGCTGATCGGCCTCACGCTCGCGATTTTCGCGGGGTTTCGCAACAACGCGAGCTACGAACGCTACCGCGAAGGCCGGCAGCTGTGGGGCGGCGTACTGACCGCCACGCGCACGCTGGTGTCGCAGGCGCTCTGCTACGGCGCGATCGACCGTGACGATGCGTCGCGACGCGCGTTCGTGCGGAAGGTCGTCGCGTACGTCTATGCGCTCAAGCATCAACTGCGCGGCACCGATCCGGCCGCGGACCTGCGCGGGCTGCTCGACGATGCCAGCTATGCGCGCGTCGCCGCTTCGCAGTTCCGCCCGGTCGTCATCGTGCACGCACTGCGCGAAGCGTTCGCCGCACGCGCCGATACGGGCACCCTCTCCGACACGCGCCTGTGGATGCTTGACGCGCGCCTCGACGATCTGGTCGCGATGGTGAGCGGCTGCGAGCGCATCGCGTCGACGCCGATCCCGTTTTCATACGATGTGCTGCTGCACCGGACCATCTATGCGTACTGCGTGCTGTTGCCGTTCGGTCTCGTCGATTCGATCGGCGCGGCGACGCCGTTCGTCACCGTGTTCGTCGCCTATACGCTGATCGCGCTCGACGCGATCGCGCATGCGATCGCCGAACCGTTCGGCGACGGGCCGAACCATCTCGCCCTCGATGCAATGACGCGCCAGATCGAGCGCACGCTGCTCGAACTGAACCGCGAGCCGCTGCCGGCGGAAGTGACGCCTGGCAAGGCCTATCGGCTTAGTTGAGCCGGCCGACTCAACTCGACAGCGGCACCCGTGACGGCTCCCACACCCACTGACCCACTGCCAGGTCCCGCGTAGCGCACGCTGATGATGCAGCAGTACCTGCGCCTTATTTGATAAGGCTTGGCTTAGAAAGCTACGCCACGACCTACGCTCTCAACCGTTCAATCTGTCACTTGTCTCAAGCGAACAAATTGCAAGCATAATGAGCTGACCGCGCGACGCGCAGACCTGCACACATATTTCAATGCCGCGATGCATACCAAACAACGACTGACAAGGCACTTCCTCCAATACCTTATTGCCGGTTGTTTAGGTTTGCTCATCTCATTGTCGAGCGCGGGAGAATCAAACACGTGCAGAGATTTTGGCATTGGGTCAAAGCCTGTACTGCATCTGCCTTCATGCTCTGGGCCGTACGCGTATCCACTAACGGCACTTCCCATTACGTTCACCTGCCCAAATTACGGTCTCCGTGTCATATGGGGTTTCCGATCAGGCGATGACGTTCGAAAGCCCATGTTTGATGACGCATTCGATCCATGTTACAAATCATTGGCACTAACGTCGCTGGCGACTCGAACTGAACTAGAGTACACCTCACGCAAATGGGAGCAGTACTTTAGAAGAGATCTTTCGGACCTTTACTATTACGTTCCGTCAGCGCAACGGACGCCAGTACGGAGCAATCCCCCTCAATGAGGTACTGCTCGCCAGCACGTGCATCTGGCCGAATGGCGAACTTCGCACTGGCTCGCTGGGGTCGCTGGTAAACTCGGCCAGCCAGAGCAACTTTTCCCGCCACATGAGCACGCACCCCACCGCAGCACCTGCACCCATCACCCCAATGATGCAGCAGTACCTGCGCCTTATATGACAGGGATCAGCGCGCAAACCTATGCCGCGACCTGCGCTCACCCTTTCGAGGATCGACGGGTTCCGACCCGTTACAGCCGGTCGTGCAGTCTCTGTTCCAAGGGAAGTTATCGGAGTGGAACGGTCATTCCGTGCCGTCGTTTTGAGGACAGATCTTCGACCTTTGCGGACGCGCAGACCCGTGAGTTCGTGAGGCGGCTTGCCATTCCTTTCTGTCGCTCGGCGCATCGCGCCCGCGAATGTGGTGTCCGCTATATTTGTCGTTCACCAGATCGAACGGAAGAGTCCGCAAGGTTACAGGTACAGGGAGTCGCCCGCCGCAATGGCAGCGATCACCCCGCGGATAGAGATCTAGCCAACGTGCGTGCATGCTCGGCGAACCGCTCCGCAACGGGGCTCCGTGTGCGATTCCTCAAGCAGTCGGCATGGCGATGCGTGCGGACAAGCCAGCGCCCGACATCGGGACAGTCGACGCGTTCACGCGGGCGCTGACGAGTGTCCGTTCGCTGTCGTGGTCGCCGGAGAGCGCGAGTGGCGCCTATCTCGTCGGCCTGCTTGGCCGACTGGGCATCATGGACACGGTCAAGGCGCATCTCGTGCCCGTCCCGGGCGGCGACGTGGTCGCGGCCGTTGCCGGCGGCCAGGCCGACGCGACCGTGATCACCGTGCCCAATATCGTCGACGTGCCGGGTGTTCGACTGGTCGGCTTGCTGCCGCGTGAACTGCAGCACGACACGGTTTACACGGCAGGCATCGCCACCCATGCGGCGGATCCGCGCGGTGCCAAGGCACTGATCGATTTTCTGCAATCGGCCGAAGCGACCGCCGTGTTGCGCAAAAAGGGACTTGATCAGCCGACGCCGTGACCGGATTGGCGAGAAAGTTCGGATTCATCACCCCGGATGACGGCGGCGAAGACCTGTTTGCTCACTTCCCCGAGGTTCAGGGAAGTGGCCTCAAATCGCTTCAGGAGGGCCAGAAGGTCAGCTTCGAGGTCAAACAGGGCCCCAAGGGGAAGCAGGCCGCCAGCATCAAGCCGCTGTAAGTCTTCCCCGCAGCGAACACGCCCGGCCAGGACAACGATCAGGCCGACGCGTGATCGCTGCAAGTCTGGAGCCGGGCATCGAAGGGGTACCGCGCCCGGCTTGCTCTAGCGCTCGAGAAATGGCCTGAGCTTGTCCGCACGGCTGGGATGCATCAGCTTGCGCATCGCCTTGCTCTCAATCTGACGGATCCGCTCGCGAGTCACGTCGAACTGCTTGCCGACCTCTTCAAGCGTGTGATCGGAGTTTGTGTCGAGCCCGAATCGCATCCGCAGAACCTTGGCCTCGCGCGGCGACAACCCGTTGAGTGCCTCGTCGATCGCCGCGCGCATGTTCGCGTGAATCGCCGCCTCAGCCGGTGAACTCGCCGAGACATCCTCGATCATGTCGCCGAGCGTTGCATCGGCGTCGTCACCCACCGGAGTTTCGAGCGAGACAGGTTGCTTGGCAATCTTGAGGATACTGAGCACTTTCTCCTCGGACATCTCCATGCGCTTTGCCAGCACAGCGGGATGCGCTTCCTGCCCTGTCTGTTGCAAGATTTCGCGCGATATCCGGTTCAGCTTGTTGATCGTCTCGATCATGTGGACCGGCACGCGAATGGTCCGCGCCTGATCGGCGAGCGCACGCGTGACAGCCTGCCGGACCCACCAGGTCGCGTAGGTCGAGAACTTCCAGCCGCGCCGGTATTCGAACTTGTCCACGGCCTTCATCAGCCCGATATTGCCCTCCTGGATCAAATCCAGGAACTGCATGCCGCGGTTCACGTATTTCTTGGCGATTGAAATGACAAGACGAAGGTTCGCCTCGATCATCTCGCGCTTGGCCTGCCGCATTTTCAGTTCCGCCGCACTCATCTGGCGGTTGATCTGCTTGAGCTGCTTGAGCGGCAACGAGACCCGGGATTCGATGTCGACGAGTTTCTGCTGCGCCGCCTGAATCGCCGGCTGATGTCGCTCGAGCGCCGCGCCGAACTGCTGCGAGGTCGCGGCCGTGCGGCTCGTCCATTCGAGGTCGGTCTCGTGGCCCGGGAACGACTCGACAAACGCGTCGCGCGGCATGCCGCAACGGTCGACGGCAATCGCCAGGATGCTGCGCTCAATCGCGCGAACCTCAGTCACTTGCCCATGCACGATGGCGCACAGGCGGTCGATGGTCTTGGCCGTAAAGCGGATCGGCGCGAGTTCACGCTGGATCGCCGTACGCACTTGCGCAGCGGCTGCGGAACGGGCATCGCCAGTGACAGGCACATCCGGCAACTGCTCGAACAGTGCACGCACGCGCGCGAAAATCACGAGACTGTCGTTCGTGAGTTCTTCGAGGCGTGCCGCGTTCACCTTCTCCGAATCCCCGGCGTCCGTGTCGACGTCGTCTTCGTCCGAATCATCGTCGGCGGCGAGTGCTTCCGCCTCCTCTTCCTGGGACTCCGGCGTCATTTCGCTTTCATCGGCGTCGACGCTGATGCCATCGACCAGTTCGTCGATGCGCAGTTCGCCGGCAACGATGCGGTCGACATCGGCAAGAATCGTGGACACGATCGACGGACACGCGGCAATCGCTTGAATCATGTCCTGCAGACCATCTTCGATCCGTTTCGCGACCTCGATTTCACCGGCGCGGGTCAGCAGTTCGCTGGCGCCCATCTCACGCATGTACATCCGAACCGGATCCGTGGTGCGGCCGAATTCGGAATCGACGGTCGATAACGCAGCTTCCGCCTCCTCGTCCGCCTGATCGTCGGATGCCACGGCCGGCGCAGCCTCGGTTAACAGCAGCGCTTCGGCGTCCGGCGCTTGTTCGTACACGGCCACACCCATGTCGCTGAACGTGCTGACGATGGTGTCCATCGCCGCCGTTTGGGCAAAGTTGTCGGGCAGGTGGTCGTTGATGTCCGCGTGGGTGAGATAGCCGCGCTCGCGACCGAGCGCGATCAACGCGCGCATCTGGTGCTGGCGCTCCTCATTCTGGCGTGCCAGCGACGCGATGTCCGTCGGTGTCAGGGCCTGGGCCTTTCCCTTTGCCACACGGCGGCCGGCTTTTGCCGTGGCCGCGATTTCAGGGGATGTGGAATCGTTCCGATCAGGATTTGTCAATACATGCTCCTCGACAGATGAGCCGACGATCGTCGCGAGCATGACGCCAGAACGGGTTGCCTGCCGGGATGCGAACGGAATCGTGTACGCACAGATAGTCGAGGGCGGGACGCCTCGCGCGAAATCCGTATGCGCAGCTTGTGGGGGGCGTGAATGATACCGGAATGTATCGTGCGGCACAAGACGGGGGGCCGCCTGGGATTTCCATACGCTTTACCGGTGCAGCGCTCTCTAGCTGCGACAAGGGGGAGCAGTCGCCCCCTGTCCCTGCCAGTGAAGGCGTGCTGTCGCCCCGGAAGGGACGTTCGATCCTGCCGGGAGCGGTCGTTCAATGCGCCTCGGTCCTAAACAGATTCGTCTCCTTCCTGAACGCTGTAAGTAACACCGTGACCTTCAGGTAGAAGCTTGATAACGTTTTGTACGGCTCGCTCGGTCTTGGCGCCCCAATCCCGGCGCATGAGATAAGTCATGCCGTCGTGCTCTAGTAGTCGCTTTTGATCTTTGAAATAGCGACGTTCGAGATTTAAACCGGCATCCATAGCCCGTGGCCCTTCCTGTCGGATGAATTCATCTATGGGAAGCGAGCCTTTCGCAGACCAGAAGAGGTCCGGCTTCCAGGGTATTGCTTCTTGAATCTGCTGAACGTTAACGTTCGATTCGAGTGCGATCTTCACAACGTTAAAGATCAAATCTCGTTTACTCAAGGAATCGAAGTCTTCGAACGATGTGTGAAGTGAGTACTTTGCGAGATTGCGTGCAACCCGCTCGCTTTCAGCTATTTTTTCAACAGCTACCTTGTTTCTGACAGCGATTTGATACTCCTCCGCTCCAGGTAGCGGTATAAAGCGATCGACGTCGAGGAACACCTTGCCGTCATTGCTGTACGGCGTCAGTCGGGCGCACGAAATGTTGAGACCCCTGTCGTTGAGCCAAAGAACGGTCGAGGTAATCTCCTTGTGGAACGTGGACGCGGCCAAAACTATGCGCACGGATTCGCCGAATTTCGCGTCGATTTCAAGAAAATCGGTAATCTTCTGTGCGGCTCCGTCGTCAGGCATCCCGCGAGAGCTCAGATAGGTCTGGTACGTGTCAATAGCCTGCGCAAGCGTCATTGTTGACACCATCGCAGCGTAGCGTAGCGCTTGCAGCTCCATGTGGCCTGCATCGTCCCGCTTGAGTTCAATAACCACCAGATCGCCCGTCTTGTGAACCCCGAGCAGATCGATCCGCCGGTTGCCTTCAGACCAACTACTGAACTCTTCAGAAATAACCAACGTGTCCGGTGAGATGACGTCGATACATTCGCGTAAAAGGCGCTGAATGTCGCCCCGCTCATGCAAACCGAGGTGAGAAAACGGGACTTCCTGTAAAGGCCGAATCGCGTCACTGCGCATTTCATAAACTGGCATAGGCTCTCGCGTCAATGTTCGATCGAACCCCTATTGTCGACGATCTTCGTCGCACGGTCGAACGGCCGGTGCTGGCCGCATGGCGACGTTACCGCTTTGCAACGGACGGCAAAACAGGGAAACCCGGTGATCCGACGATATTTGCAGGCAGTAACCGCCCGACAAGACAGCGGACTACCGCTCATCATTCAGCCACCGCCGACGATCTGCTTAAGGTCAACTTCGGTCAGGGTTTCACATTCCCTTGCCTGGAGCCGATGGCCGCAGCAATGCGGCTTTGCATGGCGACGAGTTGGTCATCCGTGGTCGCCACCAGCCACAGACGCGCCTGCTCCTCGATTTGGCGGTTGTGATCCTTCAACGGGCCCATCGCGGCAGCGGCCTTCCAGACGACCGGGGCGATTCGGCTTTTCCTGCCCGACGGCGCGCCGACCAGCAGGCAGTAAGGTCCCAGCGGGAGCGATACAAACGGAAGTGCCGGACTGGCACGCACGCGCCAGTCGATGAAGGGCGTGTCGCCGATAAGCAGCGGCATGGGCAAGCCGTGGAGCACACTGAAATCGTACAGCGCCAGTTGCTCCCGCATGCCGGCGTAAATACGCCGGATGTCGTCGACAACCGCCGCGCGGATCTCGTCATCGAACATGGGTTCCTGCGCGTATCGGGCAAACGCCTTTCGAGCCTCCCATTGATATGCGCTGAACAGGCCAATTTCCACGCAGTCCTGCACTGCGCGCTGGACATCCGCGACAGAACCGGCTTCCTCCGGCGTACCCAACTGCGCGGCCCGCAAAAACCGGGCAAGTCCAGCCTCCTGGATCGCAGGACCCTCCGCAGATGGATCGTCTTCAGCGCCCTTGCCAAGGGGCACATAGATATATTTCTCGGCCGCGAAATGCGACTTCTTGCCCTCGTCAAACCTGACTTCGCCATCAACGCAGTCCAGATAGCGAGTCCCGATTCGACCATGCTCCCAAACCCAATTTTTCAGGAGCGGACGTAGTGGATGCAGTCTATCGTGATCGGTCATGGAAGCCTCCAGGTTGCCCAGTATAGTTCCAAGTTGTCGAATGCTTCGTGGAGGACATGGCGATCAATCGATTGCGGATTCAACCCGTCGATGCAACGCACTTGAGGCTGCACAGCAGCAAGGCGTGTTGCCATGAAACAGAGACGGCGGATCTACTATACAGACACCCAGAAGGCGTTAATGCGGGAGCGTTGGCGCACGGGCGAGTCGCTACAGCAGATCGCTCAGTTGTTTGATCGGAACCATTCCTCGGTACAACGGATTCTGGCGGAAGTGACACCCGGCAAGGCCTATCGGCTCAGTTGAGCCACGCCATACCGCTCGCGGTCCAAGGCAGACGCCCGCGCAGGAAACGGCTGTGCGCAGCAGCGGCCTCCGCGATCGTCCGCACCAGCACGACGCCGCGCAGCAGCGCGCGCCCGTCGTCGCTGTCGAGGTCGGCCACGCGCCGCCGCAATGCGCGGGCGGCCACGTCGCAGGTCTGTTCGAGCCGGACGAAATCGCCCTGCCCGATCCGCCCGCGCACCGCCGCGACTGCCCGGCGTGCCGCCGGTTCGCGCGTCGCCAGTTCGGCCAGCGCCAGCAGGCTGTCGCCGATCGTCCAGGCCGCGAGCAGATCGCGCAGGTCGCGCTCGACGAGACTCTGCGGCAGGCTGCCTGCGAAGCCCAGTTCGCGGCCGAGGCGATCGGCCGTGCGGCTCAGCCACGCGCTGGCCGGCCACGCGCGCGGGTCGCGTGCGAGGTTCGCCAGGTCGCGGCGCACTGCGCTGTGCAGGCGCCGCCGGCTCGTGCCAGGGTCGCCGGGAAACACGAGCGCGAACACGAGCGCGCCGAACGCGATCCCGAGCAGCGTCGCGAGCGCCGAGTTGAGAAACGCGGCATCGCCGATGCGCGCCGTGTTGTCCGGCGACGTGAAGTTCCAGAAGAAGATCGAGAAGCCGCTGCCGATGGCCGCCGTGCGCGGGTTGCGTATCACGATGCCGGTGCCGATCAGGAACACGCCGAGGATGTACGCGAGCATCTCGAAACCCGACACCGCCGGCAGCAGCACGAAATTGCACAGCGCGCCAGCAACCGCCGCGCAGGCGGTGCCTTTCAGGAAGCCCATGGCCGCGCCCACCGAGTTCGGGCGCGTCGAGAACAGCGCGCAGACCACGCCCGTGATCGTGACGAAGCCGGCGCCCGACGGCCACGCGCTGACGATCCAGATCGTCGACGCGGCCAGCACCGCGATGAACGCGCGGATGCCGTTGTGCCAGGCCAGCACCGTGTCGCGGTGGAACGCATAGCGCACGCGAGACGCCGGCGGACGCTCCCGGTCGACCAGCGCCTTGCCCGCAAACGCCCGCTCGAATCCGGCCAGCATCGCGGCCAGCCGGTCGAGCGTCAACAGCCGCGACGTATCCCAGCCTGCCGGTTCGGCCGCCTCGGCGCGCATCGCGTCGTCCACCCGCGCGCGCAGCGCCGCGAGTTCCGCACCCGGCTCGCGCGCGGCGGCCGTGCCGTCGAGCACGCGCGCGGCGTCGGCGACCAGCGGGTCCGGCGCGTCGCCGCTGCGCGCCGCATGCTCGTGCAGCGCCTGCCCGGCGGCCTGCGCGGCCAGCACGCCGAGCACGGCGGTACGCAGATGGCCGATCGCGTTGCGCACCGGGGGGGCGCCGGCGGCCGCATACTCGGCCGCCGTGTCGAGTTCGAGCGCGTCCGCGAACAGCCGGTGCACGGCTGCGCCGTTCGGCTCGCGACGCAGCGCGCCCGCGCCGACGGCGACCGCGCGCTGCAGGTAGCTCGCGAACCGCTTACGCACGTCGCGCAGCGGCGAACCGGGTGCGAACACCGTCTCGAACGCCGCGCCGCACAGGATGCCGACCACCACGTACAGGAATCGCGCGGTCGCGATGTCGAATGCGTGCAGCGGGGCGGATACGGCGTCCATCGCGATGATCGCCGCCGTATAGCCCGCGAGCACGGCCGCATACGCACGGAAATTCCGCAGGAAGGTCGCGACGCCCGCGCACAGGCCGATCCACGCGGCGAGCGCCGGCAGGAACAGTTCCGGGGTCTGCGCGAACGCGCCGGTCAGCAGCAGCGCGACCGCCGCGCCGATCGCGGTACCGAGAATCCGGTACTGGCTCTTCGACAGCCCCATGCCACGGCTGCCCTGCGCGACGATCCACACGGTCGACGCGGCCCATTTCGGGTCGTCGAGATTCATCCGGAAGGCAATGTAGAGCGCCAGCAGCGACGCGGCGGTGTTGCGCAAGGCGAAGCCGAGGGCACCCGGCGGCAGCGTGGGCCGCGCGTCGCGCAGCGCGGTTCGGACAGCCTCGAGCGGCGGCAGATGGGGTAAGGCGAATTTCATGCGGCGAGCATACGGGGGCGCGCCGCCGCCACTAAGAGGCGCGGACGGGATGCGTTATTGCACCGGGCGGGATAATCGCTGCTTCATGAAACGATCCGGTAAGCAAAGGTAAGATGCGCGCAGATCGAACACTGAAGCACCCCACATGGACTTCGAAAGCATCCGGATATTCCTGCGCGTGGTCGAGCGCGGCAATTTCACCGCCGCCGCCACGCACCTCGACATGCCGCTCAGCCGCGTGAGCCGCAAGGTCAAGCAGCTCGAGGACGAGCTCGGTGTCCAGTTGCTGTACCGGACCACGCGCCGCGTATCCGTCACCGAGGCCGGACGCGACTACTACGAGCGCTGCCTGCGCGCCGAGGACATCCTGCTCGACGCGGATCGCCAGGCCCGCTCGCTGCGCACGGCGCCGGAGGGCACGCTGCGCGTGCTGGTGCCCTACTCGATCGGCCTGTTCGAACTGGAGCCGACGCTCGCCGAGTTTCGCCGGCGCTATCCGCTGGTCCAGCTCGTGCTGATCTATGACAACAACCCGCTCGATCTCGTCGAGCACGGCTTCGACGTGGCGCTACGCGCGGGCGTGCTGACCGACTCCAGCTACATCGCGCGCTCGCTCGGCTGGTCGCAGGCGAAGCTCGCCGCGAACCCCGCCTATCTCGATCGCGCCGGCCGGCCCGCCACGCCGCAGGACCTCGCGCAGCACGATCTGCTGCTCGTTGGCCGCGACGCGCCGAGCCTGACGCTGCGGCTCACCAATGCGGCCGGCGACGTGGCCGACGTGCCGGTGCGGCCGGTGCTGATCACCAACGAATCGGTGACGGTGCTGCGCCAGGCCGCGAGCGGCGGCGGCATCGCGCTGGTCTCGACGCACTACACGGCCCGCCGGCTCGAACGAAACGAGCTCGAAATCGTGCTGCCCGACTGGCACCGAGCCGACGACGTCGAGCTGCACGTGCTGTACCCGCGGCGCGCGACACTCGACAGCAAGGTGCGCGCGTTCGTCGATTTCCTCGCGGAAGTGTTCACCGCATGGCGAACCGCCCCTTGACCGGCACCGTTCGCACACCGATTATTGCGCCCCGCGAAATCGATTAGTGAGCCGGCGCGTGTTGATGGCGGCTCGCCACATCGTTAGCCTGTCGCGATGCACAACGACTCCACACGCGACGTCAGCCGCCTGACCGCTGCCCGCAGGCGCGTCACGCGCGTCCCGCCCTCCTGACCGGCAGCCTCCTGCCTCCCGAAGCCCGCCACGGCTTCGCGCATTCGATCGAGCCGCACGTCGCACGCGTCGGCCCCGTGTAACGGGCCGCGTCGCGCGCACCGTGCCCCCTTCCGTTCAGCCGCCGCACCGCGCCTGCGTCGCTTTCGCGCGCGTGCGCGGCCGTGCGTGCCCGCCGCAACGGGCCGCATCCGTTCCGCACGTTACGCAGGAAACCCCATGTCCACTCCGTCATCTCCCGCCCCGCTGTCGGGCGGCCGCCTCGCGATCGGCACGATCGCGGTATCGCTCGCGATGTTCATGAACGTGCTCGACTCGTCGATCGCGAACGTCGCCATTCCGACGATCTCGGGCGATCTCGGCGTGTCGGTCGACGAAGGCACGTGGGTGATCACGATCTTCGCGGCCGCGAACGCCGTGTCGATTCCGTTGACGGGCTGGCTCACGCAGCGCTTCGGCCAGGTGCGCCTGTTCGTCACGTCGATCCTGCTGTTCGTGTTCGCGTCGTGGCTGTGCGGGATCGCGCCGAACCTGCCGACGCTACTCGCCGCGCGGATCCTGCAGGGCGCGGTCGCGGGGCCGCTCGCGCCGCTGTCGCAGGCGCTGCTGCTCGGCGCATGGCCGCGGCAGAAATCGTCGAGCGCGCTGGCGCTGTGGTCGATGACGGCGCTCGTCGGGCCGATCGCGGGGCCATCGCTCGGCGGCTGGATCACGTACGACTACAACTGGTCGTGGATCTTCTACATCAACATTCCGGTCGGCTTCTTCGCGGCCGCGGTCACGTGGATCGTGTTCCGCGACCGTGAATCGGCCACGAAACGCATGCCGATCGATACGGTCGGCCTGTTGCTGCTCGTGCTGTGGGTCGCATCGCTGCAGATCATGCTCGACAAGGGCAAGGATCTCGACTGGTTCAACTCGCCCGTCGTCGTCGCGCTCGGCATCGTCGCGCTGATCGGCTTCGCGTTCTTCCTCGTGTGGGAGCTTCACGAGGCCAACCCGATCGTCGACCTGCGCCTGTTCACACAGCGCAATTTCGCGGGCGGCACGATCGCGATCTCGGTCGCGTACGGGATGTTCTTCGGCACGCTGGTGCTGCTGCCGCAGTGGATGCAGGGCTATCTCGGCTACCGCGCGGTCGATTCCGGGCTCGCCACCGCGCCGCTCGGCGTGTTCGCGATCCTGCTCACGCCGGTCATGGGACGCCTGCTGCCGCGCACCGATCCGCGCTACATCGCGACGCTCGCGTTCGTCGGCTTCGCGGTCGTCTTCATGATGCGCACGATCTTCTATACCGACGTGTCGCGCTGGGATCTCATTTTGCCGACGCTGCTGCAGGGCATCCCGATGGCGATGTTCTTCGTGCCGCTGACGTCGATCATCCTGTCCGGGCTGCCGCCGGAAAAGATCCCGGCCGCCGCCGGCCTGTCGAATTTCGGCCGCACGTTCTGCGGCGCGGTGGGCACGTCGCTGATCAGCAACGCATGGAACGACCGCACGATCCTGCATCACGTGCGGCTCACCGAACAGGCGAGCGTCACCAACCCGGTCTTCACGCAGCAGGTCGACACGACGCGTTCGCTGCTGCATCTGAGCCCCGATTCGGCGCTCGCGTTTTTCAACGCATCGGTCGATTCGCAGGCGGCCGTGATGGGGTTGAACGACATCTTCTACGTGTCGGCGATCATCTTCATCGCGATCATTCCGCTCATCTGGATCACGAAACCGGTGCGCTCGGGCGGCGGCGATGCCGATGCGGCGGCGGCCGGCGCGCATTGATCCGCATGCGCGACGGTCGGGCCCCGCGCCACGCACGCCGGGGCCCGCGTCGAATCGCGCGGACGTAATAAAGACTTGCAATCGATACAGGCCGAAACGTCAACAGGCGGTGCCCGCTCCGCGTTTTTTCATCAAGCGCCCACGATCCGGACGCGCAACGACAGGAGAAAACACCATGCGAGCCCTTACCCGCCATCTCGCGATTGCCGCCACCCTGATGTCGGTGCTGACCGGCACCGCGTTCGCCGACACGCCGTGGCAGCAGGCGCATCCGCGCCGCGAAGAAGTCAACCAGCGCCTCGCAAACCAGAATCGCCGGATCCATCACGAAGTGAAGGAAGGCGAGATGTCGCACGCACAGGCCGCGCGCCTGCACCGTGACGACCGCAAGATCCGCCAGGAAGAGCGGGACATGGCTGGGCAGGATCGCAGCCACATCACGAAGAGCGAAAAGCACGTGCTGAACCAGCAGGAAAATGCGGTCAGCCACCAGATCGGCCAATAAGATCGACACCACCGGCAAGTGCCCATTCGCCATCACTTGAAACGCCCGCTGCCGCCATGCGACAGCGGGTGCTTGTTGTGTATCGAATCGTTTCAACGCGCTAACGCCGTCAAATGCTGCGGGTATACTCGACCGTCAGCCGCCTGTCGCATCGTCGTCCGTCATCAACGGCCCGATTCCGGGCGGTTTCGTCGCGAAGCTTCGCGTTTCGCCTACCCCGCGCCCCAGCCTCGATACGAGACACACGACGACCCATCATGAAACGATTCCTGCTGCTCCTTCCCGCCGCCCTGCTCGCCGCCTGCGGTTCCGCTCCCTCGTCCGACTCGGCCGCGTCGGGCGCCGCACCGATGATCTACGTGTCGTCGCAACGTCCGGCCTACGCGATCGCCAACTGCCTCGACAGCCGCCTGTCGGGCACCGAGCAATCCCAGCACAACGGCGTAACCGATATCGCCGTCGGCTCGAACTCGTACTTCGTCACGCTGACGCCGTCGGGCAACGGCTCGGTCATCAAGGTCGTGCGCGGCTCGGGCAACGAGCCGGCCGAGGAAGCGATGCGCTTCGCGGTCGCGCGCTGCGCGATCTGATCCGAACCTGCCGATGCCGGGCGCCCGCCCGGCTCGCTGCTGCGCGCCACCCCGCCGGCGCGCACGCCGAATAATTTCATCCGGGCGGCCGTCGATGAGAGAATCGCACCCACGATTCCCTTTCCACGGAGCCCGCATGAAGCACCTGCTGTCCCGCCTGTTCGTCAGCGCCGCGCTCGTCGCACTTGTTCCGGCGCTGCCGGCACAGGCGGCCACGCCGCCCGGCATCTTCGTCGTCGCCACGCAACTCGGCGAATTCACGACCCTCGACCCGAGCGGGATCTACGAGCTGGTGCCGTCCGAGTACGTCGCGAACACCTACGAACGCCTGGTGCGCGTCGACCTGAAGGACCCGACGCGCTTCGACGGACAGATCGCGCAATCGTGGACGGTCGGCGCCGACGGCGTGACCTACACGTTCAAGCTGCGCCCCGGCCTCACGTTCCATTCCGGCAACCCGGTGACCGCCGACGACGTCGCGTGGTCGCTGCAGCGCACCATCCTGCTCGACAAGGGGCCGGCCGGCGTGCTCGCCGATCTCGGTCTCACGAAGGCGAACGTGACGCAGAAGGTGCGCGTGGTCGATCCGCAGACCGTCGTGCTCGAAACCGACCGCAAGTACGCACCGAGCTTCGTGCTCAACGTGCTGAGCGCCTGCCCGGCATCGGTCTTCGACAAGAAGCTGCTGCTGTCGCACCAGCAGGGCAACGATTTCGGCAGCGGCTGGCTCCGCACCAACGACGCGGGCTCGGGCCCGTACCAGCTCGTCAAGTGGACGCCGAACGAGAGCATCGTGCTGCAGCGTTTCGACAAGTACCGCACGCCGTACCCGATGAAGCGCATCGTGCTGCGTCACGTGCCCGAAGCGTCCGCGCAACGGCTGCTGCTGGAGAACGGCGACGCCGACGCCGCGCGCAACCTGAGCCCCGACAGCCTCGCCGCGCTGACGAAGGCCGGCAAGATCAAGGTCGCGTCGTGGCCGGTGTCCGCACTGCTGTACCTGAGCCTGAACACGAAGAACCCGAACCTCGCGAAACCCGAGGTGCAGCAGGCGATGAAATGGCTCGTCGACTATGACGGCATCCAGCGCAACATCGTCAGCACGACCTACAAGGTGCATGAAACCTTCCTGCCCGAAGGCTTCCTCGGCGCGTCGAACGCGCGGCCGTACAAGCAGGACGTCGCGAAGGCGAAGGCGCTGCTCGCCAAGGCCGGCTTGCCGAACGGCTTCGACGTGACGATGGACATGCCGAACGACTATCCGTACCTCGAGATCGCGCAGGCACTGCAGGCGAACTTCGCGCAGGGCGGCATCCGCGTGAAGCTGATTCCGGGCGATGCGAAGCAGGCGATCGGAAAGTATCGCGCGCGCCAGCACGACATCTTCGTCGGCGAATGGTCGCCCGACTACATGGACCCGAACAGCAATGCGCGCGGCTTCGCGTGGAATCCGGACAACTCCGACCAGTCGCCGACGAAGATGCTCGCGTGGCGCAACAGCTGGGACATCCCGCAACTGACGAAGGACACCGAGGCCGCGCTCGTCGAGCCGTCGCCCGCGAAGCGCGCGCAGCGTTACGAAGCGCTGCAGAAGGCTGTGCTCGCGAACTCGCCGTTCATCATCATGTTCGAGAAGGTCGTGCAGGTCGCGACGCGCCCCGGCGTGACCGGGCCGGAAATCGGGCCGATCAACGACCTCGTGTCATACCGCACGCTCGCGAAGTAATGGCGGCTGCCCGCGCGGCCGGGCATACCGGCACGCGGGTAAGCGCCGCGGCCCGCCGCGCCGGCGCCAGGCCGTGCGGCGGCCGCGATCTACAATGAGCGGCACCACCGACCCGGTTCGGCCCGTCGGCGCGCAGGATGATCGTGCCGCACGGCATGACCGCGTCCGCCATCGACAAGCCGTGTTCCAGCGGCTGCACGACAGCAGGCAGTTTCAGATACGCAGCACGAGCGCCGCGCCGGTTACCGGGCGCGCGCACCACGGGGAGAACACATGCATACGAGCGAGCACGCGGTCTGCGTGGCGATCAACGACAACAACCGCGCATGGTATGAAATGCTCGTGCCGTTCCTGCTGTCGCTGCGGCACACCGGCTACGACGGCCGGATCGCGGTGATCGGCTACGGCCTCTCCGAACGCAAGCGGCAGATCCTGGCGAGCCAGTCGGTCGACGTGATCGACGCGTCGAGCGCGCATGCGCTGCCGGTCGGCCGCTTCATCGAGGCCGCCGAGTATTGCGCACGCAACCCGCAGATCCGCAAGCTCGCGCTGTACGACGCCGACATCTGGTTCTGCGCGCCGGGGTTCGACCTGTTCTCGCAGATCGGCGACGACCGGATCCACGCGTGCCCCGACCCGCTGTTCTGCACGTTCGTCGTCGCGCCGCTGATCGGCGAGCGGCGCGATCATCACTGGCGGCTCGTCGTCGACGAAGTCTCCGCGCGCCACGGCGGCGCATTGCAGGCCGGGCTCGTTGCCGGAACCGCCGACGCGTGGGCGCGCTACGCCAGCCATCTGCGCGACTGCATCGCCCGCATCGGCACCGATTTCCAGGATTGCTTCGGGATCGATACGACGTTCCTGCACCTGTGGGGCGCACAAGGCGAAACGGCGCTGCTCGATCCGGTCCAGAACTTCGTCAGCAAGTACGGTATTCACGAAGCGTTCGACGGGGGCATCGGCACGACGACGCTCCGGTATCGCGACGAGCCGATCCGCGCGCTGCACATGACCGGAGACATCCGCTTCTTCGACCGGTGGCGCTACTACGCGAACCGCACCGACGCCGCGCTGCGCGACGGTGCGCCGTTCGCGCTGTCGGACGGCACGCCGGCACCGTCCGACGCGGTCGCGGCGCGCATCGCGGCGACCGACTACGTGCGCTCGGCCGGGCTGACCGTCGCGGCCGCCGCGATCGAGGGAAGCGCGGGCGCCTACCTGCAGGCGATCGACGAGCCCGGCGGCACGATGCTGATCGGCAGCGGGAACCACGAGGTCGTGCTCACCGCGACACGCGACATCGCGCGGCTGAATGTCTACGTCACGCACCCGTCCGGCTCGCCGTCGCCGCTGCTGTGCGAAGTGCTGGTCGACGGGCAGGCGCAGCGCAAGGGGACCGAGCTGATGGCGCATTTCTCGTATCGGATCGTGGCCGGCACCGTCATCACGCTGCGCTCGACGAGCCTCGGCGGCCAGCAATGCAACGCGATCTGGCGGCTGCGCGAGGCACCGGACATGCAGCAGTAGGCTGCCGGCGGGCTGCCGTTCAGTTGAACGGCAGCCACACCCGGGGCGCATTCAACCCGACGATCACGACCGTCGCCTTCGACCGGCCAGATCGACAACGCGCGAGTGTGCGATTTGCAGCCCATCGCTTACCACCCGACTTCGGCTGCTTCGCGCTCGTCCTTCGTGCGGATGCAGAGCTCGAGACCGTACAGCGCGGTCAGTTCGAGCAGCTGGCTGAGCGACAGGCTTTCGGTACGGGTGGATTCGAGCGACGAAATACGCGGCTGGCCCACGCCGATCCGCACCGCCGCTTCGGCTTGTGTCAGCCCCTTGGCCTGGCGCGCGGACGACAGGATCTCTCCCAGTTGCGCGGGTGTATTGGCGATGAAATTCACGGCGTGGATTCCTGTCGGCAATAAACGCAAAATATGCCTGCCAGGAATAATTCTCCAGCCTACTCGCCCGCCCCGCCCAGCCACCAAGCACGCTCCCGACCCTATCACCTATCCTCACACCATAGTTTTTATCCGCTGGCGCGAATGATTTTGGCTTTGTTAGATGGATGACATTCGATCATCAGACGACAATGATCTAACAGCCGATGACCTGCGCGTTCGCCCATACCGTCGAATCCCGCTATGCCGAGCTGACGCCGACCGCCAAGCGCATCGCGAGCTACATGCTCGCGAACCTCGACCGGCTCGGGCTCGAGACGGCCGACCAGATCGCGCAGCAGGCCGGCACCAGCGGCATCTCGGTCGGGCGTTTCCTGCGCAGCGTCGGCTATCGCAACCTCGACGACCTGAAACGCGAGCTGCGCGGCGGCGGCGACCGCCCGTGGATGATCACCGACCGGCTCGACGAATACCGCCGCGTCGCGGGCACGCAGCCGGCCGAACCCAATGGCAACGGCAATGAAGGCCCGCTCGCGTCGTCGCTCGAGCGCGAGCTCGATGCGATCCGTCACGTGTACCGGCTCGCCGAAGGCCCGGTGTTCGCGCAGGTGGCCGACCGGATCGCGCATGCGGACGCCGTGTTCATCCTCGGCATCCAGTCGACGCGCGGGATCAGCAACGCGTTCAGCAGCTACCTCGAATACCTGCGCCCGCGCGTGTTCTATTCGGACGGCCAGTCGGGCTCGTACGTCGATTCGCTGAACTCCGAATTCGAGCGGCCGTACTGCATCGTCACCGACACGCGCGCGTATTCGCGCAGCGCGCGCCGCTATTGCCAGGCAGCCGCCGAGCGCGGGCAGCCGTTCGCGCTGGTCACCGATCTCTCGTGCCCGTGGGCACGCGACTGGCCGGCCGACCTGCTGCAGGTGAAGACCGACGTCGGCCAGTTCTGGGATTCGCTCGCGCCGCTCACCTGCCTGTTCAACCTGCTGATCACGGCCGTGGTCGACCGCCTCGGTCCCGCGATCGACCGGCGCGTCGCGCGCAACCGCGAACTGCAGCACACGTTCGATCAATTCGAATCCTGAATGCGAGGGCCTTCCGAACCGCCGATGAACACGCACCGCCTCGTTGAAATCACGCCCGCCACGCATCGCGTCGACATCGATCTGGTCTACGCGACCGATCGCAACCTGACCGGCAAGCCGATCTACCGCGCAGCGCACTGCCTGCTGCTGGAGCCGGCCGAATCCGCACTGCGCCGCGCGGTGGACGTCGCGGCACAAGCCGGCTTCACGCTGCGGATCTACGACGCGTACCGGCCGCCGCAGGCGCAGAAAGTGCTGTGGGATTTCCTGCCCGGTCCGGATTTCATCGCCGACCTCGGCCGCGGCTCGAATCACAGCCGCGGCACCGCACTCGACCTGACGCTCGTCGGCGCGGACGGCGAGCCGCTCGACATGGGCACCGGCTTCGACGAGATGGTCGCCGCATCGGGCCACTTCCACGCGGGGCTGCCCGAAACCGTGCAGCGCAACCGCCTGCTGCTGCTCGGCGTCATGCACGCGGCCGGCTTCGCGCACATCGACAGCGAGTGGTGGCACTACGAATTGCCGGGCTCGCGCGCGCTGCCGCAGATCGACAACGCCGACAGCGGCCCGTGGCACCTGATGTGATGCACGTCCCCGTTCACGTTCACGTTCGACAACCGATGGAGCGCTCATGAATTTCCTGACATCCCGGCTCGTCGCGGCGCTGGCCGCCGCGTCCGTTCTCGCCGCCGTTCCGTTTTCCGCTGCACGCGCGGAAACGCCGAAGGACATGTTCGTGATGGCCACGCTGCTCGACGAATTCACGACGCTGGATCCGGGCGAGATCTACGAGCTGGTGCCGGAGGAATACGTCGCGAATACCTATGACCGGCTCGTGCGCGTCGACCTGCGCGATCCTTCGAGATTCAACGGCGACGTCGCGCAGTCGTGGACGGTGAGTCCCGACGGGCTGACCTACACGTTCAAGCTGCGCCCCGGCCTGAAGTTCCACTCGGGCAACCCGCTGAGCGCCGACGACGTCGCCTGGTCGATCCAGCGCGCGGTGCTGCTCGACAAGGGCCCGGCCGCCGTGCTCACCGGGATCGGGCTCACGAAGGCGAACGTCGTCGCCAACGTGAAGAAGCTCGACGACCTGACGGTGTCGGTCACGACCGACCAGAAGTACGCGCCGACCTTCGTATTGAACGTGCTCGGCTCGTGGCCCGCGTCGGTGCTCGACAAGAAGCTGCTGCTGTCGCATCAGCAAGGCAACGACTTCGGCAACGCATGGCTGAAGACCAACGAGGCCGGCTCCGGCGCATACAAGCTGGTCAAGTGGACGGCCGGCGACAGCCTCGTGCTGCAGCGCTTCGACGGCTACCGGCTGCCGCTCGCGATGAAGCGCATCGTGCTGCGCCACGTGCCCGAAGCCGCGAGCCAGCGCCTGCTGCTGGAAAACGGCGATGTCGACGCGGCGCGCGACCTGAGCCCTGACGATCTCGCGTCGGTCGTGAAATCCGGCAAGGCGAAGGTGTCGGCCTCGCCGCAGGCGACGCTGCTGTATCTCGGCTTGAACACGAAGAACCCGACGCTCGCGAAACCCGACGTGCAGGAAGCGCTGAAGTGGCTCGTCGACTATGCGGGCATCCAGGGCAATGTGGTGAAGACGACCTACAAGGTGCACCAGACCTTCCTGCCCGAAGGCTTCCTCGGCACGCTGAACGCGAACCCGTATAAGCTCGACATCGCGAAGGCGAAGGCGCTGCTCGCGAAGGCCGGCGTGCCGAACGGCTTTTCGGTGACGATGGACGTGCGCAACGACTATCCGTACACCGAAATCGCGCAGGCCGTGCAGGCGAACTTCGCGCAGGCGGGCATCAAGGTGCAGCTGATCCCCGGCGACAACAAGCAGACGCTCGCGAAATACCGCGCGCGCCAGCATGACATCTACATCGGCGAATGGTCGGCCGACTACATCGATCCGCACAGCAACGCGCAGGGTTTTGCGTGGAACCCCGACAATTCCGACAAGTCGAGCTATAAAATGCTGGCCTGGCGCAACAGCTGGGACATCCCGCAACTGACGAAGGAAACCGACACCGCGCTCGCCGAACCGACCGCCGCGAAACGCGCGCAACGGTATCAGGCGATGCAGAAGGAAATGCTCGCGCGCTCGCCGTTCGTGATCATGTTCGAGAAAGTCGCGCAGGTCGCGACGCGGCCCGGCGTGAGCGGGCTCGAAGTCGGACCGATCAACGATCTCGTGTCGTACCGCAACCTGAAGAAGCAATAAGATTCGCCGCATGTCGACTCCCGTCTCCTCCCTCGAAGCACTGCGCACGCTGCCCGCGCGGCGCCCGGCCGTGCGCTGGGCCCTGCGCGTGCTGCGCTGGGCGCTCACGCTCGCCGTCACGTTCGCGGGGCTGCTCGCGCTGACGTTCGTGATCGGCCGCAAGGTGCCGATCGATCCCGTGCTCGCGATCCTCGGCGATCGCGCGTCGGCCGAGGCGTACGCGGCCGAACGCATCGCGCTCGGGCTCGACAAGCCGCTCGTCACGCAATTCCTGATCTATGCGCGCGACGTGCTGCACGGCAATCTCGGCATGTCGCTGCTGACCGCGAACCCGGTGCTCGACGACATCAAGCGCGTGTTCCCGGCCACGCTCGAACTGGCGACGATCGCAACGCTGATCGGCATCGCGATCGGCGTGCCGCTCGGCGTCGCGGCCGCCGTGAAGCACAATCGGCCGATCGACCACATCGCGCGCTTCGTCGGGCTGATCGGCAATTCGGTGCCGCTGTTCTGGCTCGGACTGATGGGGCTGCTGCTGTTCTACGCACGGCTGCACTGGGTCGGCGGGCCCGGCCGGCTCGATCCCGTGTACGACGGGATGGTCGACACACGCACCGGCAGCCTGCTGATCGACGCGGCGCTCGCGGGCGAGTGGGACGTGTTCCGCAACGCGGTGTCGCACATCGCACTGCCGGCCGCGATCCTCGGCTACTACTCCGTCGCCTACCTGAGCCGCATGACGCGCTCGTTCATGCTCGACCAGCTGAGCCAGGAATACATCGTCACCGCGCGCGCGAAGGGGTTGTCGGAACGACGCGTGATCTGGCGGCATGCGTTCGGCAACATCATGGTGCCGCTGCTCACCGTGATCGCGCTCACGTACAGCAACCTGCTCGAAGGCTCGGTGCTGACCGAGATCGTGTTCGCGTGGCCGGGGCTCGGCTCGTACCTGACCGGCGCACTGCTGAACGCCGACATGAACGCAGTGCTCGGCGCGACGCTCGTGATCGGCGCGATGTTCATCACCGTCAACCTGCTGACCGACGCGTTGTATCGCGTGTTCGATCCGCGTGCGCGCTGAGGGCCGCCACGACATGACCGCCTCCACCCCGCTTCTTTCATCGCCCATGCCGAAGGTTCTTCAATCATGAACGCCGAGCGCCTCACGCTGCGCGCATGGCTGCTGTCCGACGCGCCCGCGTCGCGCTCGCAGGCCGCGCTCGGTCTTGCGTACCGACGCTGGCGCCGGTTCGCCACCAACCCGCTCAACCTGTTCGGGCTCGCGATCCTCGTCGCGCTGATCGTCGTCGCGATCGTCAGCCCGCTGATCATGCCGCACGATCCGTTGCGCCAGGTGCTGTCCGACCGCCTGCTGCCGCCCGGCTCGCCGGCGCACTGGTTCGGCACCGACCAGCTCGGCCGCGACATCCTCTCGCGACTGATCGCCGGTTCCCGCCTCACGCTCGGTATCGCGCTGCTCGTCGTCGTGATCGTCGTGCCGATCGGCCTGCTCATCGGCACGACGGCCGGCTATTGCGGCGGCTTCGTCGACAGCATGCTGATGCGCGTCACCGACGTCGCACTCGCGTTCCCGAAGATCGTCCTTGCGCTCGCGTTCGCGGCCGCGCTCGGGCCCGGCGTGATCAACGCGGTCGTCGCGATCTCGATCACCGCGTGGCCCGCGTATGCGCGGCTCGCGCGCGCGGAGACGATCCGCATCGCCCAGGCCGACTACATCCACGCCGCACGGCTGCAGGGCGCGTCCGGCCCGCGCATCCTGCTGCGCTACATCATGCCGATGTGCATGTCGTCGGTGATCGTGCGCGCGACGCTCGACATGGCCGGCATCATCCTGACCGTCGCAGGCCTCGGCTTCCTCGGCCTCGGCGCGCAACCGCCGAGCCCCGAGTGGGGCTTCATGGTCGCGTCGGGCCGCAACGTGCTGCTCGACGCGTGGTGGGTCGCCACGCTGCCCGGCTGCGCGATCCTGCTCGTGAGCCTCGCGTTCAACCTGCTCGGCGACGGGCTGCGCGACGTCTTCGATCCGCGTCATGGAGCGTGACATGCCACTGAATTCCGCCCCCTCGCCCGCGCCGCTCTGCGAAATCGACGGCCTGAAAATCGGCTTTCGCGGGCACGACGGCACCGTCACCGATGCCGTGCGCGACCTGTCGCTGACCCTCGCCCCCGGCGAGCGGCTCGGCATCGTCGGCGAATCGGGCTCCGGCAAATCGCTGACGGGCCGCGCGCTGCTCGGCCTGCTGCCCGACGCCGCGCGCTGGTCGGCACGCACGATGCGCTTCGCGGGCCACGACCTGCTCGCGATGTCGCCAGGCGAGCGCCGGCGCCTGTGCGGCAGCCAGATGGGCATGATCCTGCAGGACCCGAAATATTCGCTGAACCCGGTGATGACGGTCGCGAAGCAGATGGGCGAAGCGTTCCGGCTGCGCGAGCGGGGCCTGCGCGGCCGCGCGCTGCGCGAACGGATCGTCGACGCACTGTCGGCCGTGCAGATCCGCGACCCGGCGCGCGTGGCCGATGCGTATCCGCACGAGTTGTCGGGCGGCATGGGCCAGCGCGTGATGATCGCGATGATGGTGTCGACCGGCCCACGCCTGCTGATCGCCGACGAACCGACCTCCGCACTCGACGTCGCCGTGTCGATGCAGGTGCTCGCGGTGCTCGACGCGATGATCGCGCGGCACAACACGGGCCTGATGTTCATCAGCCACGACCTGCCGCTCGTGATGTCGTTCTGCGATCGCGTCGCGGTGATGTACGCCGGCCGCGTGGTCGAAACCTGCGCCGCGCGCGACCTGCGCAACGCATCCCATCCCTATACCCGCGGGCTGCTCGCGGCGAACCCGCCGCTCGCGAACCCGCCGGACGAACTGCCCGTGCTGCGGCGTGATCCGGCGTGGCTCGATCCCGCGTCGCACGCCGGCACGCCCGCCGATCGACAGGAGGCCGCACGATGATCGACGTCGATCACGCATCGATCCGTTTCCCGACCCGCACGGGTCACGTCGACGCCGTGCGCGACGCGAGCTTCGCGGTGCGCAACGGCGAGGTGTTCGGGCTCGTCGGCGAATCGGGCTCCGGCAAGTCGACGCTGCTGCGTGCACTGACAGGGCTCGTGCCGCTCGCGTCCGGCAGCCTGTCGATCGACGGCCGGCCGGTGGGCGACACGCCCGATCGGGCGTTCCGCCGTCACGTGCAGATGGTGTTCCAGGATCCCTACGCGTCGCTGCATCCGCGCTTCACGGTCGACCAAACGCTGCGCGAGCCGCTGTCGATCCATGGCATCGGCGACACCGATGCGCGCATCGCCCGCGCACTGTCCGAAGTCGGCCTCGGCCCCGCGTTCCGGTTCCGCTATCCGCACCAGCTGTCGGGCGGCCAGCGCCAGCGCGTCGCGATCGCGCGCGCGCTGATCGTCGAGCCGCGCGTACTGCTGCTCGACGAGCCGACGTCCGCGCTCGACGTGTCGGTGCAGGCCGAGATCCTGAACCTGCTGCGCCGCCTGCATCGCGAACGCAACCTGACGATGATCCTCGTCAGCCACAATCTCGCGGTGATCGGCTTTCTGTGCCAGCGCATCGCGGTGATGCAGCATGGCGAGATCGTCGAGCAGCTCCGGATCGAGGACGTGCGCGCCGGGCAGGTTGCGCGCGACTACACGCGCACGCTGCTGCACGCGACCGAAGGCTACCGTCGTCTCGACCCGGTGGCGGGCGCGCCGGCGGCGTGACATCTGCGCGACGCGCCTGCGTGCGATACTCGGCGCGCCCCGCCCCGTGCCTCTGCCGCCGCATGGAACCCTTGTGCGCCGTACGGGTCAACAACGTTTCGTTAACAGCTCAACCGCAATAGGGAGGCGTTCATGCTGCACTTCATCGAAACCCTGGTCGTCGGGCTCATCGTCGGCCTCCTCGCCCGCGCGCTCAAGCCCGGCGACGACAAGATGGGCATCCTGATGACGATCGTACTCGGCATCGTCGGCTCGCTGTTCGCCGGCTACGTCGGCCGCGCCGCCGGCTGGTACGCACCGGGCCAGGGCGCGGGCTGGATCGCGTCGATCGTCGGCGCGATCGTGCTGCTCGTGATCGTCGGCGCGATACGCAAGCGCATGAACTGAACGGCGCGCCTTCGGCTCCAACGCAAAACGGCCGCTCGGAAACGAGCGGCCGTTTTGCTTTCCGGGCGGCGCAAGGCCGTTGCCTACACAACGGTCACGACGACCGTTCGTCCTCCAATCTTATGTCACCCGGTATTACCCTGACTTGCGGTTGCGCAGATTCCAGCTAGATTGGTTTTAGCAATAGGCAATCGTTTGCTTATTGCCATTATTTCGATTTTTTCATTCAAGAGGCCCGATCGTTTTGCCGTTTACGCATACAGCATCGCAGCGTTGACGGACTGCCACCCGAGCGGCCCCGCTGCGACGCGCTTCCTCTCTGGAGCCTGTCATGAAGCATCGTCATATCGCCGCCTCGTTCGCCCTGGCTGCCTCGCTTCTGGCCACTTCCTCATCCTTTGCCGCCGGCGCGTCCGGCATCATCCACTTCTCCGGCATGATCGTCGAGCCGCCCTGCTCGTTCGCGCTCGATACCGCTGACCTCGCCCGCGGGCACGTGCTGCCTGACTGCCCGCGCCCCGCAAGCGGCCAGATCGCGTTCGTCGACGCGGCGAGCCAGCAGGCCATCAAGACCACGACCTTTACTCAGGCCTCGCGCGCAATCGTTTTACCGAACCGTCCGGGCAACAATCAGGCGCCGATGATCGCCGTCGTGACCTACCAGTAAAGCCGTCCGCCGGCGCGGCATCCAACGGGTGCCGCGCGCCGGTTCGCGCTTCGCCGGTCAATCGCGATGGCGCGCGATCCAGTCGCTGAACGCGCGGATCTTCTGCTGGTTGCCGATGTTCTCGGGATAGACGAAGAAGTAGCGCGCGCCCGTTTCGAGCACGATGTCGAACGGCCGTTCGAGCCGGCGTGCGCTGACGTCGTCGTCGACGAGCGTCACGTCGCCGATCGCGACGCCAAAGCCCTGCATCGCCGCGTTCGTCGCGAGATCGAGCGTGTCGAACGTCGGCCCGCGCGCGGGATCGACGCTGCGCTCGCCCGCGTGATCGAGCCACGCGCGCCAGTCGCGATGGTCGCGGGTCGGATGCAGCAACGTATGACGCGCAAGATCGCCGACCGCGTCGAGCGGCGCCGTCTGCCGCAATTCGGGCGCGCAGACGGGCGTCAGCCGCTCGTCGAACAGCGGCAGCGCGAACACGCCGGGGCCCGGGGACGTGCCATAGACGATCGCCGCGTCGAACGGCTCGGTCGAGAAATCGACGACGTGCTGCCACGCCGTCGTGATCTGCACATGAAGATCGGGATGCTCGCCCTGGAAGCGCATGATGCGCGGCAGCATCCAGCGCATTACGCAGGTTGGCACCTTCAGCGCGAGATCGGTGCGCTGCCGCGTGAGCTTCATCGAAATATCGTCGATCCGCGCGAAGCTCTCGTTGACGACCGGCAGCAACTGCTCGCCCTCCGCCGTCAGCGTGAGGCCCTTCGCATGCCGCTTGAACAACGGAAAACCGTAATGCGCCTCGAGCGTCTGGATCTGCCGGCTCACCGCGCCCTGCGTGATGCACAGCTGCTCGGCCGCGCGCGTGAAGCTGCGGTGGCGAGCCACCGTCGAGAAGATCTGCAGCGCGTGCAGGGGCGGAAGTCGGCGCATGAAGGAGGCAAACGGAAAAGCGGCGCGGAAGGACCGCGCGCCGACCCCGGCGCGCGCTGTCCGACACGATAAGCCAAACGCCGGTTTTGCGCGAGACGCGGGACGCTCAGGCCGTCGCGGTGAGCGCGCCCGCCACGATGCGCGCCGCCGACGCGACGACGTCCGCGCGGGCCGCGGCGGCGGCCTGCGGCTGCGTGAACGACACGGCCATCACGATCGGCGCACGCGACGGCGGCCACAGCACCGCGACGTCGGTCGTCGTGCCGTATCCGCCGGTGCCGGCCTTGTCCGCGACGCGCCAGCCGGGCGGCACGCCCGCCGCGATGCCGGTCGCGCCGCGCGCGCCGCCGACCATCCATTCGGTCAGTTGCGTGCGCTGCGGCTCGTGCAGCGTGGTGCCGAGCAGCAGCCGCTGCAGCGTGTCGACCATCTCGACCGGTGTCGACGTGTCGCGTTCGTCGCCGGGCGCCGCGTGGTTCAGTTCGGGTTCCCAGTGATCGAGGCGGAACGACGAGTCGCCGCTCGCGCGCGCGAACGACGTGACGGCCTGCGGGCCGCCGAGCACGCCCATCAGCAGGTTGCCGGCGCCCTTGTCTCCCGACTGCAGCATCGCCACGCAAAGCTGCTCGATCGTCATGCCCGTGTCGACGTGGCTTTCCGTAATCGGCGAGCCCGACACGACTTCATAGCGGCGATACAGGATGCGGCGCGGCAGCAGCGACGCGTCGAGCGAGCCGCGCGCGAGCATCGCGGCGGCCGCGACGACCGCGTACGTGCCGCACAGCGGGAAGCGCTCGCGCGCATGGTGGGCGATGCGCACGCCGTTCGACGTATCGAGCGCGGCGACGCCGAGCCGGCCGTTCGAGGCCTTCTCGAGCGCGGTCAATTCGGCCTGGGCGGCATGGGCGCGCCCCTGATCGGCGACCGGCGCGGAGCTGCACGCGGCGACGAACGGCGCGGCAACGGCGGCAAGCAACAGCGAGCGGCGTGTCGGAGAGTGTTCCATGAATGTGGTGTGTTCTATCGGAAACGGTGGCACGGAGCAACGCGGGCACGCGTCGAAGACGCGCGCCCGTTCACGCCGACGGCCGGCCCGCAGCGGCATCCGCCGCACATCCCCGAAAGACGACCGTCGGCCCCGCGAAGCGCGGGACGCGCATGAACAGGCCCTAGCGTAGCAGCGACCGCCGCCACGTTCCAGCGCAACGGCCCTGCTTCACCCTTGCGACGAAGGCAGGTACGGCATCGGATTGACCGGCTTGCCGTCGCGCCGCACTTCGAACAGCAGCGCGACACGCGAGTTGTCGAGGTCGCCCATCTCGGCAATCTCGTCGCCCTGGCGCACGATGTCGCCCGTCTTCACGAGCAGCTTGCGGTTGTGCGCATAGGCCGTCAGGAAATCCGCGTTGTGCTGGACGATGATCAGGCTGCCGTAATCGTTCAGGCCGGTGCCTGCGTACATCACGCGGCCGTCGGCCGCGGCGCGGACCGGGTCGCCGGGCCGGCCGGCAATCTGGATGCCGCGGTTCTGCCCCGGCCGGAACCCGTCGACGATCCTGCCGCTCGCGGGCCACCTGAGCGCGACACCGCCCGCATGCCGCTTCGTTTCCTTGACGACCTGACGGTCGCTCGCCGTCGCTGCGGCGGTCTGCGTCGTTGCAGGGTTGCTCCCTGCGCCGTTGCTCGCGGCCGACGATGCGGCCATCTGCGTGCCGGCGGTGCCCGGCGGCGGCAACGGCTGCTGCTTGACGATGCGCAGCACCTGCCCCATCCGCAGCTTGCCGTTCGCACCCAGCTTGTTCCAGGTGCGCAGGTCGCCGATGCTGCAATCGTTCGCGGACGCGATGCCCGTCAGCGTGTCGCCGCGCTTCACGACGTACTTCTGCGCGACCAGAATCGGCGCCGGTGGCGGGCTTGCGGCCGACGGCGCAGCGACGGGCGCGCTCGACGGCGACGACTGTCCCGCCTGCGTGTCGCTCGGCGGGACGGACTGCGTGCTTGCACAACCGGCCATGACGAGCACGGCGGCCAAGCCCGGCAGCCACGCCGCGTGACGATGAATCTCGCGCGTTTTCATGGACGATCCGACTCCGGTTTGACAATCTTTCAAGCATCTCAAAAACGGAACGGCCGACGTGTAACCGGATGCAAACAATGATGACAAACAATCACGAACCGGATGCCGGCCGGCATTCGTTACCGGTAATACGGCCCGACCCAGAAAAACTTGATGGTCTTTTTGCGGAAAAGCGGAAGAATTTTCGTTTCGAGAATCTATGACAGATTTGTTTCAATAGACGCGAAGTGGCAGCAACCGTTCGCCGCGACGTTCAACGCAACCACGTGGCGAGTTCGGAACAGGCCCACGCGATGCCGATGCACAGGAACAGCACGTGCATCGCGATCTTGAACGACACGCCCCACGACGGATCGATCTGCATGACAGGCTCCCCGGTTGATGTGCGGTCATGATCCGCCATCGATCGCGCCCCGAAAATGCGGAACCGGCGAATCCGGCCTCAGGCTGCGCCTGAGACCGCGGCTGCGATTCCCTGCTAACTTATCGGCCATTCCAACATGATCGTCCCACCCATCATGCGTTTTGACCTGACCGACCTGCGGCTCTTCCTGAACATCTGCGACGCCGGCACGATCACGAGCGGCGCCGAGCGGACCCACATCACGCTGCAGGCCGCGAGCGAGCGCATCCGCGGCATGGAGGACGAGCTCGGCGTGCCGCTGCTGCACCGGACCAAGTCGGGCGCGCAGGCAACCGACGCCGGCCGCGCGCTCGAACACCACGCGCGCACCGTGCTGCAGCAGATCGACCACATGCGCGGCGAACTGCAGCAATACGGCCAGGGGCTGCGCGGGCATATCCGGCTGCTGTGCAACACGGCGTCGCTGAGCGAATATCTGCCCGACGCACTGGCCGACTACCTGCCGCATCATCCGAAGCTGTCGATCAGCGTCGAGGAGCGCTCGAGCCAGGAGATCGTGCATGCGATCCGCAACAAGACGGCCGACGTCGGCATCGTCGCCGATTCGGTCGGGCTCGGCGGGCTCGAACAGAAACCGTTCCGCGAGGACTGGCTGATCGTCGTCGTGCCGGCCACCCATTCGCTCGCGGCACAAGACAACGTCGCGTTCGACGCGATCGCCGATGCCGACTTCATCGGCCTCACCGACGGCAGCGCACTGCAGGTGCATCTCGCCGACCAGGCGCGCGCGCTCGGCAAGCGGATCCGCTATCGCGTGCAGTTGAAGAGCTTCGATGCGATCTGCCGCATGATCGCCAGCGGCGTGGGCATCGGCATCGTGTCGCGCCACGCGGCCGAGCGCGCGATGCAGACGATGGACGTGCGGCTCGTCGAGCTGTCCGATTCGTGGAGCCATCGTCGGCTGAAACTGTGCGCTCGGTCGTTCGACGCGCTGCCGAAGTACACGCGGGAGTTCGTCGCGTTCCTGTCCGGCGAGACCACGTCGCAGTGACGCGCGCCGCTCGCGGTTGATGCCGCGATGCACGCCCCGATTCACTTCGATCCTTATGGATAACGTTTTCCCTTAAAATCCGGCGAGCTAGCGTCGCCGGATAGCCGTTCTGCTCGCCGCTTCCGCATCGACATTCCACGCTGCACCGCCTCTCAATCGGAAGAAATCCCGGTAACAGGTGCGACGTTCCGATCCCGCCGGCCACTCCCGCCTTCCCACCATCCGGGTTTTTCCCGGCGCTTCCGGCGTGAAAGTTCATTGACATCATGCCGATCGCTGCCTAAATTTGGAAAACGTTTTCCAATGCATCCGCGCGACGCCGGTCATGGCCCGTGCAGGGAGAACGCTTGCCCGCTCGAGTAGTGATTCAGGCCGTCCGTCTTCAGGGATCAGGGTTGTAAGACGGGGCAAGGTACGGGCATCGAGCGCGGCAACGGCCACCGCCGCCCGTCCTTCATCACTATCCAAAACTGGAGACACAATGCATCCGCGCAGCAGATTCGCGCTCGGCGCCGCGCTCAGCGCCTTTTCCGTCCTGTTCGTCAGCGCGTGCGGCGGCAACGACGTGACCGACACGCCGTCATCATCTTCGCCGCCCCCGTCCACGACGCCGTCGCTCGCGTCCAACTCGCTGCAGGCGCTCGTCTACGGCGCGCCCGACACCAGCGTGCCCGCCGGCACGAACATTCCGGTCACGATGATGGGCCAGATGCGCGCGCTGTTCGACCTGATCCGGAAATCGCCCGACTTCACGCAGGTCGTGATGGATCTCGGCGACGGCACGCCGGTCCACGTGCTCGACACGAACACCGGCGACAAATTCCTGCCGGGCAAGCTCGCGCTCGGCCTGTCGTACATCCTGATCGACATGAAGTCGAAGAACGATCCGCAATACGCGAGCTACCTCGCGACCTACCAGACGATCACGACCGCGATGATGGCGCAGTCGGGCAGCAACTACACGTATGCGAATACGTCGTGGGGCGAGTACTACTACCTCGTCGCGCTGAACAACCTGAAGGCGCACGGGATGCTCAACGAAGTCTTCAGCGACGCGATGCTCGCGACGCTGCAGCAGCGGCTCACCTTCTGCGACATGTTCGGCCCCGATGCGAGCGGCAAGACCGATACGTGCCCCGCGGCCGGTACGCCAATCGACATCGCGTCGCTCAACACCGCGCAGAACTACTATGCGGTGTCCTACGGAATCGCCGGGCTGCGCCAGAAGCTCGGCTGGAGCAGCCCGTCGTTTGCGTCGAAGACCGATCCGTCGGTCGCGACGATGGGCGCGCGCGACGCGCTGCTGTACACGCTCACGAACCATATCCGCAACGACTCGTCGGGCGGGTTCTCGGACGAAGCGTCGAACACCCACACGACCTACTACGACCAGGCACGCTTCGACCGCTACAGCACGCTGCTGATCGGTGAAGTGACCGAGCGTACGTTCGAGATGGGCAACGAAGCGAACCTCACGCCCGAACTGAAGGGCTACCTGCGCAAGTCGGTCGACCTGATCCTGCCGCAGTTGAACGCGAACGGCCAGGGCTTCAACTACGGCCGCTCGATCGGCCCGTACGGCGATTCGGCGTTCATGGAAGTGCTGACGGCCGCGGCCAACGCCGGCGTGCTGACCGACCAGGAGAAGCAGGTTGCGTATGCGTTCATCTACCAGGCCGCGCGTCGGTTCGACACATACTGGTACGACCCGTCGCTGCCGACGCCGTCGGTGAACATGTGGGTCAAGGGCCGCGGCACGGACGCGTATCGCGGCAAGCCGCGTGTGATGGGCGAGAACTTCAGCCTGCTGCACCAGTACCTGTACGTGAACGCGTGGTGGAACAAGCTCGGCTTCGGCGGCCAGGCGCCGATGGCCGATGCGGATTACAACGCGTGGCTCGATGCGCTGCCGCGCTACACGCTCACCTGGTACAACCAGCCCGGCGATACCGCGCATCCGTACAGTGCGGCGCTCGTCACCGTGCGCGACGGCCGGCGCGTGATCAACCTGAACCTCAGCCAGGCGCCCGACTACAACTCGTACACGCCGTACTATCCGGTGCCGTTCTCCGACAAGCTGATCTACGGCACGACCGATCTCGGCTATGCGCTGCTGGTGCCGCAGGTGTCGTACAACGGGAAGACCTACATGCCCGTCACGTACTACAAGAACCTGAACGTCCAGCAAAGCAACGGGCAGGTGATCGTGTCGTTCGATACCGCGAAGTTCCGGCTCGCGTCGAAGAACGCGGCGTACACGACGGATCTCGACCTGCAGGTGCATACGGTGCTGACGTTCGCGCACAGCTCGGTCGCACGCAGCGATACGCTGAGCACCGGCACGCTCACCGGCAACCTGTCGGTCGAGACGGACTTCACGTCGTTCGCGGATTTCGGGTCGACGCAGGCCAACGGCGACGGCGTGTCGGTCACGTACGCGAACAGCGCCGCGACCGGCTACGCGGCGTCCGGGTTCGACACCTGCGCGCTGTCCGCCTTCGACACGACGAACGGCACGACGAATCCGCTGTCGACGACGCCGATCGGCCAGCTGCATTCGAACTTCGCGTGCACGACGAAGCCGTTTGCACTCGGCGCGGGCGCGACCCGCACGTTCGGGTGGACGCTGAAGTACGCCGACCCGGCCTGAGCGGTGTGACCCACGTTCCGTGCATGCTCTCGAAGCCGGTTGCTGTCGAACCGGCTTCGGGATCGTCACGACCGGCGGGCATCACGCTCGTCGGCGATGCCCGCTCACCACAGCCACCCCGACGCCGCCATATACCCACCCAGCGCGATCAGCCCGACGAAGAAGCAGCGCTTGAACGCCCTCTCGCTCATCACGCGCCGCGCATATTGCCCGCCGGACATCCCTGCCAGCGCCGGCACGAGCGCGAGCGCCGACACGCCGAGATCGACCGTCTCCAGCGCGCCCGTCATGCGCAATTGCAGGCCGAGCACGATCGTCGATGCGGTGAACGACAGCCCGAGCGCCTGGATCAGGTCGTCCTTCGACAGCCGCAGCGCCTGCAGGTACGGCACGGCCGGCACGACGAATACGCCGGTCGCGGCCGTCACGACACCCGTCAGGTAACCGACCACGGCCGACAGCCATTTTTCGTGGCGGCCCGGCGCCGGCAGCCGCGCGGCGGCCAGCCCCCACAGCCCGTAGACGATCAGCACGACGCCGAGTGCCGCATGCGTCCACGTGGTGCCGGCCGCGAGCGCGGGCAGCCCGCCCGTCAGCGTGCCGATCGTCAGGCCGGCAAGCAGCGGCCACAGCCGGCGCAACAGCGGTCCGAACGACGGGCCAAGCCACAACTGCCACACATTGGTGATGAACGACGGCACGAGCAGCAGGCTCGCCGCGGCCGACGGCGGCATCGCGAGCGTCAGCAGCCCCATCGCGATCGTCGGCAGGCCGAGCCCGATCATTCCCTTGACCGCGCCGGCCAGCAGGAAAACCACCGCGATGATCGTCAGCGTATGAATGTGCATGAAAGGCATTCCGTCCGGTTGAGTACGGCGCCGATGGTGAACCCCGATCGCGCCGCCCGCCATCTGGCTTTGCCTGAGGCTGGCTAGGGCTTGCCGGACGGAGCGCCGGCGCGATGGTGTCGATGGGCTGTCGCACTGAGGGCCGGCGGGAAACGCGCCGCCGGCGTCAAGGCAGGCGGTGCCGGCCATGCGCCGCCATCCGGGTTGCCGAACCCCGCCCCGGCCCCCGGATTCGAGCCGAATACGGGGCCTGTTCCGCAACCCATGCCGTCCCGGGCCGATCATGCCGACTCGGGCCGATCAGCCCCCGTGAGATGTCCCCCGCCCCTGCTCGCTGTCGAGGTGCGCCATCTGTGCGGCCGGATAACGCTCACCGGCAGCCGCCCCGGCGGGAACCGCCGCTTGGATGCGAGCGATATCATCGACCGTTAGTTGCATCTCGGCAGCCTGAAACGCGTCCTGAAGCTGCGTGCGCTTGCGCGCGCCGATCAGCGGCACGATATCGCCGCCGCGCGACAGCACCCACGCGATCGCGACCTGCGCCGGATTGCTGCCCTTCTCGTCGGCGATGGCGCGCAGCGCGTCGACGAGCGCGAGGTTGTGCGCGAGGTTCTCGCCCTGGAAGCGCGGGCTCGCGGCGCGGAAATCGCGCTCACCTTCCCGCGCCGGGCTCCAGCGTCCGCCGAGCAGCCCACGCGACAGCACGCCGTAGGCCGTCACGCCGATCCCGAGTTCGCGGCACGCGGGCAGGATTCCGGCCTCGATGCCGCGCGACAGCAGCGAATATTCGATCTGCAGGTCGGCGATCGGCGCGACGGCCGCCGCGCGGCGGATCGTGTCGACGCCGGCTTCCGACAGGCCGATATGGCGCACGTACCCGGCCTTCACGAGATCGGCGATCGCGCCGATCGTCTCCTCGATCGGCACCGCCGGATCGACGCGCGCCGGCCGGTAGATGTCGATGTAGTCGGTGCCGAGCCGTTTCAGCGAGTACGTGACGAAGTTGCGGATCGCCACCGGCCGCGCGTCGTAGCCGGCAAACCCGCCGGCCGGATCGCGCAGCGCGCCGAATTTCACGCTGATCAGCACCTGGTCGCGTGCCCGGCCGCGCAGCGCATCGCGGATCAGCATCTCGTTGTCGCCCATGCCGTAGAAATCGCCGGTGTCGAGCATCGTGATGCCGTGGTCGAGAGCCGCGTGCAGGGTCGCGATGCTTTCGTCGCGGTCGGCCGGCCCGTAAAAATCCGACATGCCCATGCAGCCGAGCGCGATCGTCGATACCTGCGGGCCCGTACGGCCCAGTTGACGCATATCCATGTCCGTTTCCTCGAATGATCAATGAACAGGCCGGATTCTGGACGCATCGCGACGCGCGATAAACGCGAAACACTCAACCAAACCATTCGACGCTGATTAACAATGGAGCCTGCCCCATCCCCGTCAAGGCCCTCGCCCGCATGGATCATCTGCAAGCAATGCGCATCTTCGCGCGCGTCGCCCATCTCGGCAGCTTCACGAAAGCGGCCGAGCAGCTGCAATTGCCGCGCCCGACGGTCAGCAATGCCGTCCAGTATCTGGAAAAACACCTGAAGACCCGCCTGCTGCAGCGCACGACGCGGCGCGTCGCGCTGACGGCCGAGGGCGCAACCTATTACGAACGCTGCATGCGCTTGCTGGCCGATCTCGACGATGCGGAAACGCTGTTCGAGGACGCCGGCACGACGCCGCGCGGCGCGATCCGCGTCGACCTGCCCGAGCGCTTCGCGCTGAACCAGGTGATTCCGGCGCTACCGGGTTTCCACGCGCGCTACCCTGACCTGCGCGTCGTGATCGGCACGACCGACCGCTTCGTCGATCTCGTCGCCGACGGCATCGACTGCGCGGTGCGGGTCGGCACGATGTCCGACACATCGCTCGTCGCGCGGCGCATCGGCGAACTGGCGCAGATCAACTGCGCGGCGCCCGCGTATCTCGCGCGGCACGGCACGCCGCGCTCGCCGGACGAGTTGCCGGACCACGTCGCGGTCGGCTATTTCTCGAGCCGCACGGGCCGCGAGCTGGACTGGGAATATGCGGACATGGATTCGGGCGAGCTGCACGCGGTCAAGATGCGCAGCGTCGTGTCGGTCAACAGCTCGCAGGCGTATCTCGCGTGCTGTCTTGCGGGCCTCGGGCTGATCCAGGTACCGCGCGACGGGCTCGGGCCGCTGCTTGCCGACGGCTCGCTGGTCGAGGTGCTGCCGGAATGGAATGCGGAGCCGCTGCCCGTGTCGGTCGTGTTTCCGACCGGCCGGCATCTCGCGCCGCGTGTGCGGATCTTCGTCGACTGGCTCGCGGAAACGCTCGGCACCACGCCCCGGGCGGACTGAGCGCAGCCAGCGCCGGAGCACGCGGCCCCGGCGCCGCCCGATCAGAATTTGTGGCGGATCGCGGCGCGCACCGCGAACTGGTTCGACGACGCCGACGGGCCGTCCGTCCCGACGACATAGCCGCCGTCGGCCGCCGTGCCGGTCTTGTCGCCGGCAACCTTCTGCCATGCGCCCTGCAGGTAGACGTCGGTGCGCTTCGACAGGCTGTAGTCGGCCATCAGGCCAACCGTGTGGTATTTCGGCTTGAACGACCCGGCCGCGGCATCGAACTTGCCGTCCGTGTACACGTACTGCGCGCCGAGATAGAAATCGGGCGTGAGCTGGTACTTGCCGTTGATCTCGAAGTTCTGGAACTTCGTCGCGGTCAGCCCGAGGCCGGCGAACGTCGCCGCCGGCAGGTAGACGGTCGACACCGGGTTCTTCACGTCCGTCTTCGTGTAGACGAAGCCGACCGTGGCCGGGCCGAATGTGTAGTTGACGCCGCCGCCGAAGATCCGCAGGCGGTCGGCGACGAAGTTCGCGTCATCCGCCGAGATCGCGCCCGCGCTGCCCACGCCCGGGTTGTTCGCCTGCAGGTACGCAGCCGCGACCTGCAGCCCGGCGAGCGAATACTGCGCGCCGAGGCTGTATTGACGGTTGTTCGAGAAGCCGGTGCTGTTGCTGAAGCTGTACGTGCCGCCGAACGTCAGGCCGTTCCAGTCGGCGCTTGCATACTTGACCGTGTTGTTGACGCGGAACGAGTTGTCCGTGTTGTCGTTGTCGAACGGGTGCGAGAACAGCGTGCCGCCCCAGTTGCCGTTGGCCGTGAGCGGCGCGAGATAGTCGACGACCGAGTCGTACTGGCGGCCGAAGGTCAGCGTGCCGAAGCGCGACTCGCTCAGCCCGACGAACGCCTGGCGGCCGAACATGCGGCCGCCCTGGCCGAGCCGGCCGTTGTTCACGTCGAAACCGTTTTCCAGCGTGAAGATCGCCTTCAGCCCGCCGCCGAGGTCCTCGCTGCCCCTCAGGCCCCAGCGGCTGCCCTGTGCATAGCCGCTCGCGAGCTGGTAATTCGTTTTTCCGACCCCATTGACGTTCACGTTGTTCGTGTAATTGAAGCCTTCGTCGATCACACCGTACAGCGTCACGCTGTTCTGGGCGAAGACCGGCGCGGCGAAAGCGGCCAGCGCGGCGGTAAAAATGACGTGCTTCTTCATGACGGATCTCCGGAGCCGGTGGCCGGGCAGGGTCAAGCGCCCGGCGGATGTTTGGTCTGTTATATGTGTGGCCCGCAGGGCGGACGACGCGGTGTGCGGCCGCGTGAGGTCAAAATGGTGTCACGTCGCAAACCGTCCGTCCATCGGGGTATATGAACCCTGCGCAAACCGTTGCGCTCGTCCAACTGCCCCGTTGCGCAGACGGCCTGACCCGGCTTATCGGCAGCGGCAGGACGGCCGACCATCCGCGTAAACCCGGTGTGCACCGCATCGGTGGCACAATGCGCATCCGTTCGTCATTTCTTCACGAAGTCATGCTTCACCCCGATTCATGCGTGGCGCGTGCCGGCCGCGCACGCGCCCCGCGCCGGGAGGCGGTCCGATGACCGCACCGGCCCGGGCCGGCCGCTACGCCGAGCTCGATTTCTTCCGCGGCCTCGTGCTGCTCGTCATCGTCGTCGACCACATCGGCGGCAGCATCCTGTCGCGCGTGACGCTGCATGCGTACGCGTTGTGCGACGCGGCCGAGGTGTTCGTGTTCCTCGGCGGCTTCGCCACCGCGATCGCGTACAACTCGCTGGCCGAGCGCCACGACGAGGCCGCCGCGCGCCAGCGCTTCATCCGGCGCGCGTTCGAGATCTACCGCGCGTTCCTCGTGACGGCCGGCCTGATGCTGCTGATCACGGCCGCGCTGAACGCGTTCGCGATCGACGGCCCGAACATGCCGACCAACGACCTCGACGGCCTGCTCCAGAAGCCGCTCGCCGCGCTGCGCGACATCCTGCTGTTCCGCCGCCAGCCGTATCTCGCGTCGGTGCTGCCGATGTACGCGTTCTTCGCGCTGCTCGTCCCGCTCACGCTGCCGCTCGCGCGCACGCAGCCGTGGCTGCTGCTCGCGTTCAGCGGGTCGCTCTGGTACGCGGCGCCGCACGTCGCGCGCTTTTTGCCGACCGTCGAAGGCGCGCCGTGGGACTTCAATCCATTCGCGTGGCAGTTCCTGTTCGTGCTCGGTGTGATCGCGCGTTGCCAGCCCGTCTATCAGACGCTCGCGCCGAAGCCGCAGGGCTGGCTGTTGACGGCCGCCGCGCTCGCGATCGTCGCGGCCGGCGCGTACTACCGGCTGCGCATCGAACCGTTCCCGACCGATCCGTCGATCAAGCAGAACCTCGGCGCGCTGCGGCTCGCGAACTTCCTCGCGATTGCGTGGCTCGCGGCCAAGCTCGTCCACCTCGGCTGGATGAAGAAGGTCGCGCACGCGATGCCGTGGATCGGCACGATCGGCCGGCAGGGGCTGCTGTGCTTCGTCGCGGGCACCGGCATCTCGCTCGCGGTCGACTCGTTGCTTTACCAGGCGACCGAAGGCTATCTCGACGTGAAGCTCGGCCTGCTTGCCGATGTGGTCGCGATGGGCCTGCTGTATCTCGTCGCCAAACTCTACGGGCCGCTCGTCGCGCGGCTGCCGTTCCGTTCGCGGCGATGACGCGCCGCGCCGTCATGCGCCGCTGCTACGATAGCCGGCGCCTCTCCTGAAACGATTCGTCATGCGCCGACTCGCCCTTCCGTTCGCCCTCGCCCTGATCGCCGGCTCCATCGCCACCGCCCGCGCCACGCCGGCCGCGCCGCCGGTATCGCCCGTACCGCCGCCACCGGCCATCCAGACCGCGACGACCCCGTCGGCCGCCCTGGAGCCCGCAGTCAACCCGGGCAGCAGCGTCGTGCTGCGCACGTTCCGGTCGGCGTCGCTGAAGCGCGACTGGTCGTACACGGTCTACCTGCCGCCCGGCTACAACCCGGAAGGCGCGCGCTACCCGGTGATGTACCTGCTGCACGGCAACGCCGGCAACGCGAACGACTGGGTCACGCAGGGCCGGCTGCAGGCCACCGCCGATACGCTGATCGAGCGTCGCGAGATTCCGCCCGTCGTGATCGTGATGCCGCAGGGCGGCACCGACTGGTACGTCGACCGCAAGGAGAAGATGCAGAGCGCGTTCCTCAACGACCTGCTGCCCGAAGTCGAAGCGCACTTCGCGGTGTCGAACCAGCGCGCGGGCCGCGCGATCGGCGGCGTGTCGATGGGCGGCTTCGGCGCGCTGCGCTTCTCGCTGCTCGAACCCGGGCTGTTCTGCGGCGCGATGCTGTTGAGCCCCGCGATCTACGCGAACGAGCCGCCGCTCAATTCCGCCGCGCGCTACGTCGGCGTGTTCGGCGACCGGCAGTTCGATCCGCGCGTGTGGCACGAGCTCAACTACCCGGCGCTGATGCGCGGCTATTTCGCGCGCACCTGGCGGATCCCGATGTTCATCGCGGCCGGCGACGACGACCTGACCATCCAGGCGGAATCGAGCGTGCTGTACACGCACCTGCGCCGCGCGCAGAATCCGGCCGAACTGCGCATCGTCGACGGCGGGCATACGTGGGACGTATGGCGCGGGCTGCTCGGGCAGGGATTGAAGTACGCGCTGGAGTGCGTGAAGTGACGGCGGCGTAAGCGCAGCCCCACGCCGCCGGCCGCGTCAGACTTCCGTACCGATCGTCTTCGCCATCCGCAGCGCCAGCGCGTACCCGGTCAGCGTCGGATTGACCACCGACGAACTCGGATGCACGGCCGTGCTCGCGATGAACAGGTTCGGGTGATCGTGCGTCCGGCAATCGCGGTCGACGACCGAATCCGCCGGATCGTTGCCCATGATCGTCGTGCCCATGATGTGCGAACTCGGCACCCACGCGTGGACGTCGTTCACGACCTCGGTCGCACCGAACACCTGCTGGAAATCGCGGTAATCGTCGAGCACTTGCGACGCCGCGCGCAACGAATAATCGTAGACGTCGTAGTCGGTGCGTGGCGTCGGCAGCCCGAGCGCATCCTTGCGGTCGCTCAGGGTGACCCGGTTGCGCGGGTCGGGCAGGATCTCGACGTAGCTCGCGATCTTCAGATAGCGCGCCGCGTCGTGACGAATCCGCGCATCGAGCGCGTCGCCGACGATGCCTTGCGCGATCAGCCGCCGCGTGACGATCTCGTTGGGCACCGTGTTGTCGAGGAAATGCCGGATCGCGCCATGTTCGCGGCGAAACGCACCGTCGCGCCGCGTGTTGATGCTGCCCTGCTGCGTCGGGCCGCGCCCGGCCCACAATGGCTCGCGGGCGAGCATCGCGATCGCGCGGCCGGTGTGCCCCATCATGTTGCGGCCGACCTGGCCGGACGCGTTCGCGACGTCCGACATCAGCAGCAGCTTCGGAATCTCGACGCCATGTGCCGCGAGCACGAAGATGCGAGCGGTCAGGCGCGTGCTTTTGCCGTCGGGCGTCATGTAATGAATCGCCGCGATCTTGCGGTTCTCGCCGCGCTCGATCTTGTAGACGACCGCATTGGTCAATAGTCGCGCACCCTGCGCGACGGCGCGCAGGACCGGGCGATCGCCGGAGAATTGCGCGCCGATCGGGCAGATCGGCGCGCAGTTGTTGTTGCCCGCGCAGGTCGGCCGGCCATCGTAAGGCCGCGTCGCGCGCGCGTTGGGTTCGTCGACGAACCGATGGCCGATCGTCGCGACCTTGTCCGCGACCTGCTGCGTCAGGTACGACCACGGTTGCTGCCGCATCGGGTACGGCTTCGAGCGCGGCGGGAACGGCGCACCGCCCTGGCCGCTCTGGTCGTCGGTGTCCGAGCCCGATACGCCGATCTGTTCTTCCGCGAGCTGATACCACGGTTCGAGCTCGTCATAGCCGATCGGCCAGTCGCGCCCGTGCCCGTACAGGCTGTGCAGGCGGAAGTCGTTCGGCAGCATGCGCCAGGTCGCGCCGCCCCAGTGCCACGTCGTCCCGCCGACGAGCCGCAGGAACGATGGCTTCTGCAGCACCGGGCCGACGCTGTCGATGTACCGGTCGGAATAGCGCCCGGTGGACGACTTCGGTGCCCACGGCAGATCCGGATACGGGCCGTTGTAGTCGGACTTGTTGCCGTAATTGCGGAACGCGCTGACGAGCTCGGCCCGCTTCACGTCCGGCCCCGCCTCGATCACGATGACGGACTTGCGCTGCTGCGTCAGCGACTGCGCGACGGCGCCGCCCAGGATGCCCGCGCCGATGACGATGACGTCCGCGTCGTAGGGTCTGCTCATGGTTTCGATCCTCGTTCGGAAGGCAGTCAACCGGCGTCGACGGCCGGGCGCTCGGTCCAGTATTCGGGGCGCGCACGGATATAGGTTGGAATGACCGTGACGTCCACGGTCGGCTCGAACATCAGCGCGGTTTCGTAGCCGACCATCCGCGCCTGCCCGCCGTGCCCGACGCTGCCGGTGTAGAAGGCTTCGATGACGGCCAGCGCCGTGGTGTGCAATTCAGGCGCCGCGATGCCGAGCGTCTTCACGAAGGCCTCGAGCGGCTGCGTGCCCGTGTCGATCGCGACGACGAGCGCGCGCAGCCGTGCGGGAAACTCGCGGTCCTGCGCGACGAGGCCGTCGTAGACGGACTGCACATAGCGCGCCGGGAGCGCCTTGCGGCAAGTCAGGTACGCGGCCACGCCGGCAAAGTCCCGCGCCGGCAAGGCTTCCGGCGCCACGGCCGCACGCGCCATCAACATACCGGCCGGCAACGCCGCGGCGAGCGCCGCGCCGGCCGACAGCTTCATGAGACGGCGGCGCTGCACGTCCAGGTCGCCGGCTCCATCGAAATCGTTCATCGCGGACATCTCCTTCAGTGTGCGGGTGCCGTGCGGAGCTTCGCGACATCCGCCGCGCTCACGCGGGCCCGGCCGCTGCCGAACCGGTCGCTCAGGTAGTTCACGAGCACCACCACTTCGTCATCCCTGAGTTCGGTCTGAAAGGCCGGCATGAAATAGTGCGTGGCGCCGTTGTTCACGCTCGCGCCGTGCATCACGACCTGCAGCAGGTTCGACGTGGTCGCGGTGCCGACCGCGCTGTTGGCGAACAGCGACGGAAAGAAGCCGTCCGCCGTGCCGGCGCCCGTCATACCGTGGCAGCTCGCGCAGTGGTCGAGATAAAGCGACGCGCCGGCCGGTGCCTGACCGCCGACGGCGGCTGCGGCACGCACCGCGACGTAGTCGTCGGTCTTGCGCCCCTGCGTGGAACGCGGCGCGGTGTCAGCGCCCCCGGCGGCCGGCACCGTCGACAGGTAGGTGGCGATCGCGTTCAGGTCGCGATCGCTCATGCGGCTGAAGCTATGTTCGACGGCTTCCGCCATCGGGCCCGCTGCCTGTGCCTTGCCGGGCACGTTGCCGGTGCGCAGGTACTGGACGATCTGCGCGGTCGTCCACGTACCGATGCCCGCGTCGCGGTCGTGCGTGATGTTGAACGCCTGCCAGCCCGCGAGCGGCGCGCCGGCGAGATAGCCGGTGCCGGTTTCGTCGTAGGCCAGTTCCTGCATCCCGATGCCGCGCGGCGTATGGCAGGTGCCGCAGTGCGCGGCGCCCTGGACCAGATAGGCGCCGCGATTCCACTCGGCATCTCGCCCGGGTTTCGGCACATACGCGCCTTCGCGCAGATAGAGCGCGTTCCAGATTTTCAGCGGCCAGCGCATGGTCAGCGGCCACGGAAAATCCGGTTGACGGTTCGCCTGATGGACCGGTGCGACGCCGTGCATGAAATACGCGTACAGGCTCGCGATGTCGTCGTCGCTGAACTTCGTATACGACGGGTACGGCATCGCCGGATACAGGTTGCCGCCGTCGCGCCGCACGCCCTTGCGCAGCACGTTCGAGAATTCCTGCTCCGAATAGTTGCCGATCCCGGTTTGCTTGTCCGGAGTGATGTTGGTCGAGTAGATATTGCCCATCGGCAACGGCATGGCGAGGCCGCCCGCGAACGGCTGGCCGCCACCCGCGGTATGGCACGCGACACAGTCCGCCGCGACGGCCAACGCCTTGCCCGCCGCAACGCGATCCGCCGCCTGCCCGGCTGCCGACGCGGGGGCCGACGCGATGAGAGAAAGCACGACAAGCGCGGAATAGCCGGGCAAACGCATGGAATCGTCCCTGGAGGAATCCGGTGAAAAGGTGATTTCGGGGGTGTTCTGTCATGCCACCCCTATTTTTTGAAGAGGTGGTGTGCGCATGACGTGGTCGGACTATATCACCTTCTGTATCGATACACTAAATCGATACAGAATCGTCATTCAGGAAACAATCGGTGAATGGCTTGCCCGCGTCGGCGGGCATTCCGATACGGCTCGAAGACACGGCGCGACCGGTCGCGCCGGCCGATCTCGCCGCCCTGCGGGCACGCCGGGTAGTCGGCCGCCCGAGCGCGACGGCCATGCGACGGCTCGACGCTCAAAGCCACGTGCCGCCCTGCCGTTCGCTCGGCGCCCCGGCCAACGCATCGAAATCGTGAATCCAGTCCAGGTGATGCAGCACGCTGTCCCGCTCGGCCAGACGCGCATTGCGCGCCTGCGCGGCCGGCCCGTCGGGCAGGTGCAGCACGTCGGCCACGGAGATCGACGCGTACTGCACCTTGCGCGTGCGGCCGCGACGCAACCGCTCGTACGCTTCCTGCGCTTCGCGCCAGTTGCCCGGACCGGCCTGCGCCAGTTGCGCGGCCAGCACCACCGCATCTTCGATCGACTGATTCGCGCCCTGCCCGTGGTGCGGCACCAGCGCATGCGCGGCGTCGCCGATCAGCGTCACGCGCCCGTGGCTCCAGCGGCCGAGCGGCGGCCGATGGAACAGCCCCCAGCGCGGGCTGATCGGCGCGGCGGTGATCATCTGCACCACTGCCGGATGCCAGTCCCTGAACGTGCGCAGTTGCTCGCCCTCTTCCGACGGCATCACCCAGTCGCGCGACGGCCACGGTGACGGATGACGCTCGACCAGCAGGAAATTCTGGTCGCCGTTGTCGCCGATCGGATAGTGCAGCAGGTGCCCGTGCGGCCCGATCCAGTACTGAAGCGTTTCGGGATCGGGCAGCAGGCTCAGCCGCGCGGCCGGCACCACGCCGCGAAACCCCGAACAGCCCGAATACAGCACATCGTCGTAGCCGAGCATCCAGCGCCGCGTGATCGAGCGCGCGCCGTCCGCGCCGATCACGAGATCGGCGTCGACGCGCTCGCCGTTGTCGAACGCCAGCGTGACGCGATCGGCATGCTGCGCGAGATCGGTCAGCCGATGGCCGAGATGGATGGATTCGAGGCCGACCGCCTTCGACAGCACGGCCTGCAGATCCGCGCGATGCACGCCCCAGTACGCGCCGCCGAATTGCCGGCGATAGTCGGGGTCGCCGCGATGATGGCCGATCACCGCGCCGCTGCGGCCGTCGCGATAAACGAGCCCCGGGATGTCCGCGCACACCGCGTCGAAGGCCGCCCGCAAGCCCATGCGCTCGTAGAAGCGCGTCGCGTTGGCCGACAGCGCGACGGCTGCGCCGACTTCGCGCAACACCTCCGTCTGTTCGTAGAGCTGCGCGTCGATGCCGTGCTCGCGCAGCGCGAGCGCGAGCGTCAGGCCGCCGATCCCGGCGCCGACGATCGCAATCTTCAGGTTCGTCTGCATGATGAAGGTGTCTCCGATGTTCCGATGTGAGATCTGCGGCTCGCGCAGCGGTCATGTCGATTGCATGGCCGTGTCGGTATTTTCAGGAGCGGACTTTCATCCCGCAATAAAATGACTGGAATCTGCTTCATCACTGGAAGCAATGAATCCGGCAAGGCGAAACCCATGGAACTGAGCGATATCGACCTCAATCTGCTGCTGCTTTTCCAGCGGCTGATGCAGGAGCGGCGCGTATCGAGCGTCGCCGAGCAGATGAACATGAGCCAGCCGGGCGTGAGCAACGCGCTCGCGAAGCTGCGCCGCCGGCTCGGCGATCCGCTGTTCGTGCGCGGGCCGGGCGGCGTGGTGCCGACGCCGTTCGCGCTCCGTCTCGCGGAACCCGTGTCGCACGCGCTCGCGACGCTGCATGCCGCGCTCAATCCCGAGACCGGGTTCGATCCGCTGCGCGCCACGCGCACGCTGACGATCGGCATGACTGATATCGGCGAAGTCGTGTTCCTGCCGGCGCTGCTCGAACACCTGTCGCAAGCGGCGCCGGGCATCGCGCTCAATACCGTGCGCAACACGAGCGTCAATCTCGGCGACGAAATGGCCGACGGCCGCGTCGATCTCGCGATCGGCCTGCTGCCGCAGCTCAAGGGCGGTTTCTACCAGCGCCGGCTGTTCGATCAGCGCTATGTGTGCCTGTTCCGGCGCGGGCATCCGCTCGAGGACGCGCCGCTGACGGTCGACGGGTGGCGCAATGCCGAGCATCTGGTCGTCGTGTCGGCCGGCACCGGTCACGGGCAGGTGGACGAATGGCTGAAGCGCCGACGCGTGACGCGCCAGGTGCGGCTCACGGTGCCGCATTTCATGAGCGTGGGCTACATCCTGCAGCGCACCGACCTGATCGCGACGGTGCCCGAGCATCTCGCGCAGCAGCTCGCCGCGCCGTTTTCGCTGGGCTGGCGCGCGTTGCCCGTCACGCTGCCGGGTGCGCCGATTCACATGCTCTGGCATACGCGGGTCAATCAGGACGAAGGGAACCGGTGGCTGCGCGACGTGGTCGTCGATCTGTTTGCGGAGACGGGCACGCGGGCAAGGAAGACCGCACCGGGCAGGAAGAAGTAGCCGAGGTCGTCGCACTATCGCGCGTGCTTTACGATATCGCGTGAACCGCTGCGCCACGCATTTCGACTACATTGCCGAAGTGGCCCTGCCATCGTTCATCCGCAGCCTCACCCGTCACTCAACCCGCAGGAAATCAAGCCATGTCTGTCTCGAAGTCGAAGAAATTCGCAGCTGTCACGGGCGCCGGCTCCGGCATCGGTCGCGCAGCGGCCACCGCGCTCGCCCAGGCGGGATTCACCGTCGCGCTGCTCGGGCGCAAGGAGGTGTCGTTGCGCGAAACGCAGGACGCGATCCAGGCCGCCGGCGGCGACGCGCAAGCGTTTCCTGCCGACGTCACCGACGAAGCATCGGTCGACCGTGCGTTTGCGCAGATCGCACAGCAGTTCGGCCGGCTGGACGTACTCTTCAACAATGCCGGCCGCAACGCGCCGCCGGTTTCCCTCGACGAATACGATTTCGATGTGTGGAACAGCGTCGTCGCGACGAACCTGACCGGCGTCTTTCTGTGCGCGCGGGCCGCATGGCGCCTGATGAAAGCGCAAACGCCGCAGGGCGGCCGGATCATCAACAACGGTTCGATCTCTGCACATGCGCCGCGCCCCGATACGATCGCGTACACGGCCACCAAGCATGCGGTGACCGGGATCACCAAGTCGCTGGCGCTCGACGGCCGCCGCTACAACATCGCGTGTAGTCAGATCGACATCGGCAACGCGGCAACGTCGCTTACGGACCGGATGACGCAAGGTGTCCCGCAGGCCGACGGCAGCCTCGCGCCTGAGGCGCGCATGGACGTCACGCATGTCGCGAACGCGATCGTCCAGATGGCGAACCTGCCGCTGGACACGAACATCCTGAACATGACGATCATGGCGACGGCCATGCCGTTCGTGGGACGCGGATAAACGCTGCGGACATGGCCGTCGCCTGAAGGCGCAACGCTGCTCGTCGTGCTGACGCCGCCGGGCCAACGCCGGCGAAGCCGCCGTCGCCGTAACCCGGCGCCGTCCGTCAGCCGGTCCTGGCTTTCTTGGCCGTGGCCGGCGGCTTGACGATGACGAACTGACGGCGATCCTTGCCCCTGATCCAGAGCGGCGCATTACCGCGCCCGCTCCACTCCTTCCCGCTCGCCGGATCGCGATAGCGCGCCGGCAGCACTTTCACGATGTACGAACCCCGGCTGCCATTGCGGCCGACCAGGTCGCGATGCTTGATCGCGTAGGTATCCATCAGCGAGTGAACCTCCGCGATCGCATCGACACGTTCGCGCGCGCGTGCGCGCTCGATTTCCTCGTCCAGTTCGGCCAGCTCGACTACGAGCTGTGCATAGGTCTTGCTCGCGCTCATCTTCTGCTTCCTGCCCCGCATCCGCATGCTAACCGGCATGATTCGCATGACTAACTGACTGTTTCACGTCGCCCCGAGACGACGGCACTCACTCGATCGGCAAACGGCTCGCGTCGGTGCAACGAAGCACGCGACACGAGGGCAACGACACGCCGCCACACACCGGCACACAGTGCGCGCCCCCGCGACGGCACGATCGCCCGCCCGAAACGATCCCCGCTCGGACACCCGGCGACACAATCGCGCCCTGCATTTCACATATCAAGTGATATTTGAAATGCAATCGTAATGGTATCTATCTTAAATATCAACTGATATCCTGCCTGCCATGAACATGGCCACCCTTCCCCCGCGGCTGAGTCGCGAAGAAAGCCGCTTGCAGACCCGCGCCCATTTGCTCGCCGCGGCAAAGCGGCTGTTCGTCGACCGCGGGTTCGGCGCCACGTCGCTCAGGGATATCGCGGCCGAGGCCGGCTATACGCAGGGTGCGTTCTATTCGAACTTCGCGAGCAAGGAGGCGTTGTTCATCGAACTGATGCGGGAGCGCTCGAAGACGCAAGTGGCCGCGATCGCCCAGGCGCTGAGCGACCCATCCGCGTCCGGGGAGGACATCCTGAATGCACTGGATGTCTGGTCGCGGACTGTCGATGCCGAGCCCGAGTGGTCGGTGCTGGGCGTCGAGTTCAAGCTTCTGGGGCGGCGCAACCCCGCTTTTGCCATCGCGTCGCAGGCGTTGCTGGATGCCCATCGCGATGGCCTCGCCTATTGCATCGAACAGATTTTCGCGCGGCTGAAGAAGGTGCCGCCCGAACCGCCGACCGTCCTCGCCATTGCGTTCATGGGGCTCTCGCAGGGCCTGTCGCTGCAGCAGTCGATCCTGTCCGAGGTGCCGATCGGGCACATGATCATGGTGTTCCTGCGCAGCCTGCTGGCCACGGCCGCGCCGGTGCGCTGACCGGAAAGGTCGCGCGCGACCCGGCAGCGACCGGCTCCGCGGCGGAGCCGGATCGCGCGTGACGCCATTCGACCCGTTGCGGCCGTTCAGCATACGCGATGACGCCCGTGTCCGGGCAGTGCCGCCGCGCCGTTCACGAACGCCGCGATGCCGCAACGACGCGCCGGCTGCGGACGGCCGGCGTCACGCGCGCAGGATCTCCTCGGCAACCTGTTCGAACGGCACGCGCCCTTGTCGAAGCTCGACCGTGTCGTCGCTCCCGAAGTCGATGTGACCGCTGTTCAGCCCGCGATTCAGTTCGATGAATCCATCGATTGCCGCGGTCGAGAACGGATTCATCGCGAGTACCCCGGCCCACGCGGACGGCTCGAGCGCCACCGGCCGCACCGGTCGATTCAGCGCGCGCGCAAAGATCGCCGCGATGTCGCCGGGCGAATACGCCATCGGCCCTGCCAGGCCGATCTTCCGGATGCCCGCCCAGTCTTCACGCAAAAGATCCGCCGCGACGCGGCCGATATCCTCGGTCGCGACCATCGGAATCGCGCGCTCGACCGGCACGAGCAGGCTCGGCAGAATACCTTGCGTGCGAACCGGATCGACGACGCGCGCCCAGTTCTCCATGAAATACGCCGCGCGCAGGAACACGACCGGAATGCCCAGTTCCGCCAGTCGTTGCTCGGCCGTGCGATTGGTCGCGATCACGCCGGTGCCGTCCGGCCGATCCGCGCCGACCGACGACAGCAGCACGAGTTTCGGCAAGCCCGCCGCGCGCACCGCGTCGGCGACGGCACGTGCCGTCACGTCCGCGTGTTCGAACAGGTTTTCCAGCGCATAGTTGGGCGGCTTGACCAAATACGCGCCGCGCGCGCCGGCGAATGCACGCGTCAAGGCCGCGGTGTCGGCCAGATCCGCGACCGCCACTTCCGCGCCCTGCGCCGCCCAGCGCGCCGCCTTCGCGCGATCGCGCACGACCACGCGCACCGCGACGCCCGCATCGATCAGAGCCTGGGCCGCGACGGCTCCCGTGCGCCCGGTGACACCCGTAACAACGAACATGTGTTCTCCCGTCAGACGCTCCACCCGTTGGAGCGATGACTTCGATGATGTAGGCTGGCATCACATAACTCAAATGCATACCAATCATGTCCATCATGCACAAAGTGGATTTGCGCGCCGTCGACCTCAACCTGCTCAAGCTGCTCGATGCATTGATCAAGGAGCGCAGCGTCACACGGGCCGGCGCCCGGCTCGGCCTGACGCAGCCGGCGGCAAGCCGCGCGCTGGGCCGCCTGCGCACGCTGCTCGACGATCGCGTCGTCGTGCGCACGCCGAAGGGGCTGGAGTTCACGCCGCGCGCGGCGTCGCTCGCGTTGCGCGTGTCGCGTGTGCTGACGGAAGCGGCCAGCATCGTCGCGCCGGCCGTATTCGATCCGGCCACCGCGCGCGGACAGTTTTCGATCGCGAGCCTCGATCACATGGCGCTGACGCTGATCCCTGACGTAAATGCGCGGCTGGAGCAGCGCGCGCCCGGCATGGATCTCGACGTGCCGCCGTCACGCGGCAACAACGTCGAACTCGTGGTGGACGGCACGGCTGGTATCGCGCTCGGCGCGTTCGACGACGACACCCTGCCGGCCGGCATCTATCGTCGCAAGCTCTACGACGACAGCCTGGTCTGCCTCGTCCGCAACGGACATCCGGCGCTGTCCGCGCGGCTGACGCCGAAGCGCTTCGCGGCGCTGTCGCACGTGCTGGTGACGATCGGCGGCCGCGGTGGCGAGCGAGTCGACGCGGCCCTCGCGCAGCAAGGGCTGCAGCGGCGAATCGCGATGCGGTTGCCGCATTTTCTGGTGGCGCCGATGGTGGTCGCGAAAAGCGACATGACGCTGGTGCTGCCGCGCCGTCTCGCACAGCACGTCGCGCAGTCGATGCCGGTCACGCCGGTGCCGCTGCCGGTCGAGGTGCCGCCGTTCGCGTTGACGATGATCTGGCACGAGCGCACGCACGACGATCCGGCACACGGGTGGCTGCGCCGGCAAATTGCCGAGCTCGCGCAGGACATGGCGTCGTAGCGCGCGACCGCGATCGCTACCCGCGGTAGCGCAGTGCGTCGACCACCAGCGAAAACGCGGGGGACGCATGACGGCGGCTCGGGTAGTAGAGGTAGTACGGCTCGTAGGTCTTGCGCCAGCCCGACAGCGCTTCGACCCGTTGCCCCGCGGCCAGCTGACCGGCGACGTACGCATGCGGCAGGTACGCCAGCCCGAGCCCGCTCAACGCGGCATCGCGCGCCGACCCGATGCCGTTGCCGACCGGCTGACCATCGATCTTCACGCGCTGCGCGTGAAAGACTTCCGCTGCGCGGTGGACTACCTGGTCACGCTCCCGTTTGTGGACGAGCAACGGATCGGCGTGCCGGGCGCGAGCCGGGCGTGTTCGGTTCGTACCGCGACGGCTTCGACCTGTACAACCGTGCGCGGTCGAGCGAGAAGACGCTGCAGATCGTGCCCGGCGTCACCCGCTATGACCTGTACGACCAGCCTGCGCCAACCAGCCAGGCGCTGGAGCAGCTGGTGCCGTTTTTCCGGAAGCACCTGGGGGCGTAACGCGACGGCTTCTACCCGCTGCGAGCCGGGCTGCCTGCCGGCCTTGCCCGGACGTGACACGGTCGCCGGCCGCTTCCGCCGCACCATCCCGTGCCGCGATAGCCTGAGCTGACGTACTGAAGAGGACGGCAACGCAACCCGCATTGCCGTCCTCTTCGCATTGCTTCACCGCAAGTCGAGTTGCGCCTTGAGAATCGCCTGCGCGCGGTTCTTCACGTCCAGCTTCAGATACACGTTCTTCAGATGAAACTTCACGGTGTTTTCGGACAGGAACAGCTTCTCCGAAATCTCGCGATTCGATGCCCCGCTGCACAGCAGCCGCAGGATTTCCTGTTCGCGCTGCGACAGTGCGCCGTACCACGCCGCCGTATGGAAACGTTGTTCCGACGCTTGCGCCGTATGCGGCATCTCCGCGTCGGGCGACTGGTCGAGTAACGCGGCCAGTTCGGCGCCTTCGTCGAGCAGCGCGCGTCGGCAGCCGCCGGCGTTCGCCGTTTCGCGTACGCCCTGCAGCGTTCGCAGCGCGAGCCGCGTATGCCCCTGCCGATGCTGCACCAGCGCCTGCAGCACGTGCAGCTTGACCGACAGCAGCGGCCGCGCCGGCGTGATCGCCAGCGCGACCTTCAGCAACTCGCCGGCCCGGTCGAGTTGCTGCCGGAACAGCGCGAGCCGGATACGGCCGAGCAGCCGCCCGCTCAGCATCTCGGTGATGGGAATCCATACGGGATCCGATGGCGACGTGTCGTCCGTCACGTGCTGCAGCAGCGCATCGACACGCGCCGCATCGCCGCTGCGCCCGGCAAAGTAAAGCCGCTCCCACGCGATCATCTGGCGCACGCCCGACCACTGGCTCTGAAAGCTCAGGCGCTCGAGCGTGTCGCGCGCCTGGATCATCCGGCCACGGGCCGCGTGGATGCGCGCGATCGAGACCATCGACAGCGCGATGAATTCCGGCACCGCCGCCAGCGCGATCTCGTCCTCGAACTGGGCCGCCAGCCTTTCCCCGATGTCGAGCGCGTCAGCCTCATAGCACGCCCAGATCCGCGAGGCCGCCAGCGCTACGGCCGCCATCCCGCGATTCACGTAGGGCCACGGCCGCGAGCCCGACGTCGCGCGCGGCGCTTCGGTCGCGAGCCTCGGTTGCCCGCTGGTGACCTGCAGGATGCAGCGCAGCGCGAGTGTGTATCCCTGGCTGAACGCTGCCTGCGCATGATCGTTGTGGCTGTTCGCCAGCACGAGCATGTGGTGGATGTCCTCCTCGTTCCACGTCGCCATCGCGCTGAACGTCAGCAGGTTCGCGGCGGCGCCCAGTTCGAACGCCTCGAAGATGTCGCGCGCCGGCTGATGCAGCACGGGAATGTTCGCGAGACGCGCGGCGCCGCGCAGATCGTCGTTGAACATCGTCGCCATCGCCAGCACGACGTCCGGGTTGTGCACGGTGCCGTCATGTTCGCCCGCTCGCGTCTGGTCCAGGTACGACAGCAACGGATGCGTCGGGCTCCCGCGACGCAGGAACACGAGCGCCCATGCCACCTTGATCGCGAGACTGCGATTGCCGAGCACTTCGTTCAACGGAAGCCGGTCGAACCAGACCACCACCGTGGCCAGCTCCGCGCCCGCGATCAGCCGCGATGCCCATTCGTCGAGCGTGCGCACCGCAAGCGCGTACTCGCGCGCCTCGACAGCGTGATACATCGCCTCCTCGGGCACGCCGTGGCGCACGTACCAGTGCGCCGCGCGCCGGTGCACGTCGAGCACGCCATCGGGATCGTCCTGGGCGAGGCGGTCAGACAGGAAGCGCGCAAACAGGCTGTGATACCTGTACCAGCCCGGATTGCCGTCGAGCGCCTCGAGAAACAAGCCGTCCTGCTCCAGCCGCTGCAGCATGGCGTCTGCGTGATGCGCGCCGGTCGCCTCCGCGCACAGCGATCCGTTCAGGCGTCGCAGCAGCGAGGTTTTCAGCAGGAACACCTGCACGTCCGGCGGCTGCAGCGACAGCGTGTTTTCCGACAGGTAGCGCACCAGCTCCAGCGGCCCGCAATCGCGCATCTCGTCGACCGTATGCCAGGGATTGCCGCGCGCAAGCGCAAGCTTGAACAGCTGCAACCCCGCCGGCCAGCCCTCGGTGCGCGCCTGCACGAACGACGCGATATCCGCGTCGAGCACCCCGTCGTCCAGGGCGGTCATGAACTCGACCGATTCCTCGGGCGAGAAACGCAGGTCCTCCATCCGCAGCACCAGCGCCTCTTCGGCGACGAGCAGCGTGCTCACGCCGATGTCCGGCAAATTGCGCGACCCGATATAGATCCGGCAGCGGCCTGGCAGCGCGCGCAACAGGTCGCGCAGGAAACGCAGGATCGCGGGATCGCGGATCCACTGGAGATCGTCGATGCACAAGCCGATCGGGCCGGGAATCTGCCCGAATCGATCGAGCACCCAGTCGATCATGTTGTCGGTCGTCGCCGGCGACTGCTCGGGCGCGGGGCCGCCCGCGTCCGCCACCATCTGCGTGACCAGCGCGATGAAGTACGTTTCGAAGCGGCGCGGATCGTTGTCGTTCTCGTCGAGCGTCAGCCAACCGACCGTCCAGCGCTTCGCGGTGCCGATCTCCATGATCTGCCGAAGCAGCGTGGACTTGCCGCTGCCGAGCGGCGCGTGCAGGATCACGACGTGCGGCACGCCGAGCCGCGTCACGCGTTCGAGCAACGCGTGACGCACGATCGCGCCGCGTCGCGCGGCAGGCGGGGAAAACTTGTGCTCACGCAAATCCACGCCGTCATGACGCACGCTGCGCGGGATCGCATTTCGGGAAACGGTCACGATCATCCGGGTGAAGGGTCGGGTCGATCATCCTGCCGCATTCGCGCGGCGGCTTCAAGCCGTGGCATCGCCGTCCGGCACCGCACGCGCGTCCGGCAGCGGCGGCGTCCATCCGCCCACCCGGGAAAACGCGGAGAACGCTGCAAACGGATTACAACAGTAAGGCCGCAGGCATGCCTCCGGTTCATGAGCTGCGGGGTCGTCATCGGCTGTCGCGGCGGCCGCTTCGGGAAGCGAGGCTGTGGCGATCATCGCGGCACCTCGGCGGCAAACGCGACGTACGCTTCGAGCGCGGCCGGATTGGCCATCGCGTCACGGCTCGCCGCCTGCTCGACCGGACGCCCCATCAGGATCTTGCGCACCGGCACCTCCATTTTCTTGCCCGTCAGCGTGTACGGTATCTGGTCCATCGCGACCATCGTGTCCGGCACGTGGCGCGGGCTGCACAGCGTGCGCAACCGTTCGGCGATGCGCGCGCGCAGCGCGTCATCGAGCGTCTCGCCTTGGCGCAGCCGCACGAACAACGGCATGAAGAAACGGCCGCCCGGCAGCTCGCAACACACGACCAGGCTGTCGGCCACCTCGTCGATCTCCTCGACGACGCGATAGATCTCCGCCGAGCCGATTCGCACGCCGTATCGATTCAGCGTCGAATCCGCGCGCCCGTAGATGTAGCAGCCACCGTCGCGCGTCAGCCGCATGAAATCGCCGTGCCGCCATACGCCAGGGAAGGTTTCGAAGTACGACTCGCGATAACGCGTGCCGTCGTCGTCGTTCCAGAAGAAGATCGGCATCGACGGAGCCGGCTGGGTCACGACGAGTTCACCCACTTCGTCGACGACCGGCTGCCCGTCGTCGTTCCACACGTCGACCGCCATGCCGAGCATGCGCGCCTGGATCTCGCCCGCGTGGACCGGCAGCGAGGGCACCGCGCCCACCAGCCCGCTGCACAGCTCGGTGCCGCCCGATTGCGACGTGACCCACAGGTCCGGTTTCACGTTGCGGTAGAACCACGCGAACGTCTCGGGCGTGCTCGGCGCGCCGGACAGCAGCACGCTCCTGAGTGCCGACAGGTCGAACTGCCGCCCCGGCTCGATGCCCGATTTTTCCATCATCTGCACGAAGGTCGGACTGCCACCGAAGCAGGTGGCGCCGGCGTCGGCCGCGAGCCGCCACAGACACTCGGGGCCGCCGTGCATCGGGCTGCCGTCGTAGAGCACGGCGGATGCGCCGGTCAGCAGCGCGGCGACCAGCAGATTCCACATCATCCAGCCGGTCGTGCTGTAGAAGAACATCACGTCGCCCGGGTGCAGATCCATATGCAGATGCATCAGCTTCAGGTGCTCGGCCAGGATGCCGGCGTGACCATGCACGATTGCCTTCGGCAAACCCGTGGTGCCCGACGAGAACACGATCCACAACGGGTGATCGGCGCCGACCCGCTCGAAGCGGAACGTATCGGCCGGCACGTCGGGGCCGGCGAGCAACGCGTCCCACGCGTGCACCGCACACGGCAGCGACGCCGCGTCGGCCGGCATCGCGTCCGCCACGTTCGGCAGCCAGATGAGCGTCTGCAGCGACGGCAGCGCCTGCGCGATCTCGGCGACCTCGCGCCGGCGGTCGAATACCTTGCCGCCGAAGTGGTAGCCGTCGGTGGCGATCAGCACCTTCGGCGCGATCTGCTGGAAACGGTCGACGACGGTGCGCACGCCGAAGTCGATCGCGGCCGACGACCAAATCGCGCCGATGGCGGTGGTCGCGAGCATCGCGACCGCGCACTCGGGCACGTTCGGCAGATACGCGACGACGCGATCGCCCGGCGCCACGCCGAGCTCGCGCAGGCGTGTCGCGAAGCGTCGCACCTGGCTCGCGAGATCGGCAAGCGACATTGTTTGCAACGGTCGAATTTCCGACGCGTAATGGAAGGCCGGGGCCGCACCCGCATGCGCGGCGTTCTGCAGCACATGCTCCGCGTAGTTCACGCGCGCATCCGGAAACCAGCGCGTATGCGGCATCGGTGCGCCATCCGTCACGCGTCGCGCCGAGCCGTCGTACCGCACGCCGTACCATTGCCAGATCGACGCCCAGAACGCGTCAGGCTCACGTACCGACCAGCGCCACAGTGCGTCGTAATCCGCACAGACCAGATCGCGATCGGTCGCGAGCCAGTCGAGATAGCGCGCAAGATGGGAGCCGCGTACGAATGTCTCGTCGGGCGTCCACAGCAGTTCGCCTTCGTTCACCATGTCAATCGCCTTTCATGTAAGCACGCGAGCCGTTCGAGAACGGTCTCCGGATGCGCCGCAGCGGGAATGTCGGCCACGTCGAACGCCTTGGGTTCCGGCGCCGGCAGGCCGCCGTCCTGCCAGAACGCGTCCGGCACGACGATACCGGCCGCGCCGTGCCCGCATCGCGCTGGCGCGATCGTAAAATCCGGCCCCTGGCCGTCGGCAAGCGTCACGGCCGCCGGCCATTGCATTCCCCAGTCCCAGCCGTAATGCGTCGCGACGTTCGCGACGGGTTGATAGAGTTCGAGCCACAGCGCGGTTTCGTCGGCCGCCCACGTACGCGACTCGCGCAGCAGCACCGCGTCGACGCCCGCCGTCGCGAATACCCTCAGGAAATCCGCGATGCTCGACGCCGCCGCATCGGCGGCGTCCTCGTCGACCTCGCCGCTCGGCGAACCGCCTGCCGACGCAAGCGCCAGCGCCGCCCAGTCGCGTGGCGACGGCAGCACGAGCGCAAAGATCGCATCGGGCAACGCCGCGCGCAACGCGCCGGCCAGCGCGGCCGCATGCTCGCGCAGCGGCATGCTCGCGAGACACGCCTTCAGCGGCAGATGCGCGCGCTTCGTGTTCGCGGCCATCGCATCCGTCAATGCCGTGTCGCGCGCCGACCATGCGGCGGCAAGATCCGCCAGCGGCAGCGTGAGCACGTCCGATCCGAGCAATCCGTGCGCCTGACGCGCCCACGCGACGCACGCGGCACTGTCGAGCCACGGCGCGCTGCCGCCCGCGAGCAACGGCACGCTGTAGCGATCGTGATTCAGCCAGAGCGGCCGGCGTACCCGAGCGGGTTCGATGAGTCGAGACATGATGCCTTCCAGTTCAGCATGAGGCCGGGCGGCCGTCGATCACGCGACCGCCGCCCGCCCTCCAGGAAAAAACGTTCGGCGCGACGGCTCTCGGCCGCCGCGCCTCGGCCGTGGCGCCGGCTTATGCTTGCGCCGTCTTGCCGGCCAACTGCGCCTCCAGCTCCGCGATCCGGACATCCTTCGGATCGAGCATGAATGCGCCCTGTATCGCGTCCGCCGGCATCCTGACGCGCTGGCCCAGCGTCGTCGCGTAGATCTCGGTGCTGTCGTTCCAGCTACCGAAGTACGGCAGCGTCGCAGGCGGCTCCGGCGTCACCCACGCGTCGCAGAACGCGTCGAACGGCTTGCCGCGCGCGATCCGTGCGAGCCGTTCGGCCGCCCGCGCTTCTGCCGTCGCCTCGACATCCACGACCAGCGTCTCCTCGTCGTAGACGACCTTGTAGATGTCGCGTGCGTTCTCGTGCGACATCAGCTCCTCGCGAAGATCCTGCATCACGAGCGCCGGATCGCGTTCGAGCACGTCGCCATAGCCGCCGCCCGAGCCTTGGCAGATCATGTAGATCTCGCCCTCGTTGCAGATCTCGAACGTCATGCCCATGTCGTGGCTGCTGTACTGCGCGCCCGGAATCGGCCGCTTGTTCATCAGCTCGACGATGTCGAACGTGTCGACGGCCTTCGGGTTCTCCTCGAGCACCTTGAAGATGTTGATGCCCTTGATCTTCATCAGCTGGTAGCTCGGGCACGAGTAGCCGCCGAACAGCCCCTGCGCCGACGGGAACTTCGAGCCCTCGCAGCCGGTCATGAAGCCCCACAGCCCCGAGCCGCGCGCGGTCGCGATCTGCTCGTAGCCCATCCCGCCGCGATACTTGCCCCAGCCGATCCGGTCCTTCGCGAGCCGCTGCGCGCCGAGACGGATGATCGGCGTATCCTCTTCCGCGATCTCGTGCTCGCCGGTGTCGCACATGAAGCCGAACACCGGCGAAATCGAATGCTCGCCATCCGCGTGGCTGCGCGCACCCTGCCCGTTGCCGTTGATGTCCGCGCAGAAGTTGCCGGTCACGTCGCCGTGCTGCGTCAGGCCGCCGTAGATGAACGTCGCCGCCTGGTCGTACTGCGACGCGATCACCGCCGAGTAGCGGTGCGGCAGGCTGTAGCTCAGCTTGTTCATCGGAATCGTCCACACGACGCAACCCTTGAACAGCGGCATCAGGCTCATCGCCTGCGGCATCTCGCCTTCCGCATCGAGGATCGAGTTGCGATCGGTGATGATCTCGATCGGCGACAGCACGGCCATCGTATGCGGCAGGTCGGGCCAGATGTTCTGCAGCAGGCCCGTGCACAGCGCCGCCTTGAACGACGCGATGTTGGTATTGACCGAGCGGTTCATGAACTGCGGCGCCGAGCCGCGGAAATCCATCACCATCCGGTCGCCCTTCACGGTGATCGCGCACGCGATCTTCTGCAGCGCGTTCTCGCGCAGGCTCGAATCCATGAACTGCAGCACCCGCGTGGTGCCGTCGGGCAGTTCACGAATCCGGCGGCGCATCTCCGTTTCGACGTCTTCCAGGTGCGTGCGCAACGTGCCGATCAGCGCGTCGCGGCCATACTGGTCGAGCAGCGCGATGATCCGCTCGCGCAGGCGCAGCACCGCGTGCAGCTTCACCTTCATGTCCTCGAGCTGGAGGCGCGGGTCGCGCACCGAGTTCTGCAGGAACGTGACGAGGTCGCGCTTCAGCTCGAAGTTCTCGACGATCTTGAACGGCGGCATCTTGATGCCTTCGTCGTACTTGCTCTCCGCCTTGGCCGGCAGCCCGCCCGGTTCGGTCGAGCCGTTCTCGCCCTCGTGGATCGTCGACGACAGCCAGCACACCAGTTCGCCCTTGTAGAACAGCGGCATCATCATCGACTGGTCGGTGTTGTGGATACCGCCGTAGCGCGCGTCGTTGTGAATGAAGCCGTCGCCGTCCTTCACGCCGACCGTCGGGTCGTTCACCCAGTTCTTGATGATGAAGCGGATCGGATAGAAACAGCACGCGGCAAACGCGATGATCCCGTGCGGTGCGATCATCGACAGGTCGCCCTGCGCGGTGTAGATCGCTGTGACCAGGTCGCCCCACTTCGCGCCCGGCGCCGCGCCCATCTGGTTCACCATCGTGAACGCTTCGGACAGCGCCGAGTTGATCAGCCCGCGCACATGGTGGACCTGGTGCGGGTCGACGCCGCGCGCCAGCACGTCGTTTTCCACCTTCGAGCGCGGCAGGATGCTGTGATTGCGCATGATCTCGGGATCGGGGCCGAGAAACAGCGTGTTGTCGGCGATGAACTTGTCGAGCAGCGCCCGGTCTTCCGCATTGATGTCGTTTTGCATGTCGAACTCCTTGCTTACTTGCGCAGGAACCACGCGCCGCCCTGGGCCGTCGCCTGATAGATCCAGCCCGGCTCGACGAGGAACGTCGTCGCGCGTGTCGTGATGACGGCCGGCCCTTCGATCTGCGTGCGCTCGGCACGCGCGCGGTCGTCGTAGATGGCGGTGCGTTGCGGCCCGTCGTGTCCGACGAAGTGGCAATCGCGATAGCCGACCGGCTCCGGCGGCGGCAGCGGGCTGTCGCTGACCGCGAGCTTCGCGAACTTCACCGACGGCTGTTCGACGTACGCGCAGACCCGCAGCGTGTTGATTCGCACGCCGGTTTCCGGGCTTTGCGAGCCGTCCCCGAAGCGCGAGCCGTAGCTCTCGTGGAACAGCTCCATCAGCGTCAGCACGTCGCGCTGCGTCTTCAGGCGCGAGATCGGCGTGACGACGGCCGTCTGCACGCGCTGGTTGCCGTAGCGCATGTCGAGTTCGAGCCGGTAGCGGATCTGCGACGGATCCATCCCCTGCCGTTCGAGATCCTCGCGCCCGCGGCGCTCGAGCTCCTCGACGCCGCGGTTGAACGTGTCGAAATCCAGGAAGAACGATTTCGTGTTCGGGTTGAACAGCACGGTCCACGTGTTCATCTCGTGGATATGCATCTGGTTCACCGTCCCCGCACCGCATGCGGAGAACGTCGACGAATACGGCGGCGCCAGCACTTTCGCGACCCCGAGCGCGGACGCGATCCCGCACGCATGCAGCGGCCCGTTGCCGCCGTACGCGAGCACCGTGAACGCCTTCGGCTCGAAGCCGCGCGTGCGCAATTCGGTGGCGATGCCGTTCGCCATCGACGCGTCGACCTGCTTCTTGATCAGCTTGGCCGTTTCGATCACGTCGAGATCGAGCACGTCGCACAGGTCGTCCTGCATCGCCTGCTTCGCGCGGCGCGGATTCAGCGGAATGCGGCCGTTCGCGTAGTTCTTCGGATCGAGATAGCCGAGCAGCAGGTCGGCGTCGGTGACGGTCGGATGCTGGCCGCCCCGGTCGTAACACGCGGGCCCCGGATCGGAGCCGGCCGACTGCGGGCCGATCTCGACCGTCTTGTACATCCGCTCGTAGCGCGCGATCGAGCCGCCGCCGGCCCCCAGCGCGACGAGGTGCACCATCGGCACACTGACGAGCCAGCGGTCGATCACCGGGTTGAAGTCGTAGAACTTCTGCCCGCCCTGCACGACGATCCCGATGTCGAAGCTCGTGCCGCCCATGTCGGTCGCGACGACGTTGCCCAGCTCGGCGGCCGCCGCCAGGTACTCGCTCGCGGCGATGCCCGACACCGGCCCCGAGTGGACGGTCTGCAGCGCGTCGGTCGAGTTGAGTTGCGCCATCCCGCCCGAGTTGTGATTGACCAGCATCGGCTTCGTATAGCCCTGCTGGCGCAGATTCAGCTCCAGCGTGCCGAGCCCGTGGTACATGATCTGATGCAGGAACGCGTCGATGATCGACGACGTCGCGCGCGAATACTCGCCCTTGCGGCCGACCACCTGGTGCGACAGCAGCATCGGGATCGCACCGAGCATGTGCGCCGGATACTCCTCGAGGAAAATCTCGCGCACGCGCAACTCGTGCACCGGGTTCACGACGCTGTTCGTGAACATCACGACGAGCGCCTGCGCACCGGCATCGACGAGCTCGCGGATACGCAACCGCACGTCGTCCTCGTCGAGCGTCCAGAACACCTGGCCGACGTAGTCGACACGCTCGCGAATCTCGCGGATCAGCGGGATCGCCACGAGCGGCTCCGGGCGCGCCGCATTCGGAATGTCCATCTGCTCGTGCTCGGACAGCCCTTCCCCGTAACCGCGGGCCCGCGACAGCGGCACCGTGTGCTTGAAGCCCGTCGTGACGAGCAGGCCGACGCGCGGGCCCTTGCGCTCGATCAGCGCGTTGGTGCCGAGCGTCGTCGCGTAGCGCACCGAATCCACTTCGGACAGCAGCTGGGTCGGCGTCAGTTCGAGCTGGCGGCACGCGTCTGCCAGCGAATCGTTGAAGCCGACCGCCAGATTGTGGTGGGTCGTGAGCGACTTGCCTTCGACGCAATGATCGCCCCATGCCACGAAGCAATCGGTGAAGGTGCCGCCAATGTCGACGGAAACACGTTTCATGATCGAATCTCCCCGTGGCTCAAGTTGACGACGCGTCGGTGCCGGCACCGACCGTGTGACGATGATGTGCGGCTGCATGCAGCGCGCGCTGCAGCTTGACGCGTTCGAGTGCGAGATCGGGCGCCTGCGCGGGCTCCGTCATCTCGTCGCGATCCTTCCATTGCAGCTTGAGCGCGTCGATGTCGAGATCGATGTCGTGCAGCGGCGGATGGCCCGGCGGCAGATATTCGGCTTCGACGAGCACGCCGCACTCCGGGCAGTAGTACTCGAGAATCCGGCACCAGTCCGGGTCCGGCGAGTAAGTGCGCGCGTAGCGGTCCGGATCGAGCAGCGGCTTGTGAATCTCGCGCGGATCGCGATCGTGGACGAGCAGGCCGCGCTTGTAGTTGTCGCGCGCGCTGCCGTGCGCGTGACCGCAGCGCCGGCACTCCCACTGTTCCGTGCCGAGATCGATGCGCAGGGTTTCGGTAATCAGGACTTTCATTGTTCATTCTCCTTGCCGCGGCTGAGCAGGATGTCTCCGGCGGAATTGATGTCGAAATGCCAGCCGGCGTCGATGCGCCCCGTGAAGAACGCTTCCTCGAGTACCGCCGGGCCGGACGCGCGGACCGCGACGCCCTTCGGCTGATCCTCGACGCGGTACAGCGGCAGTTCGGTCTCGTGGCCATCGACCACGACGTGCCGCGTGCCGTGCGCCACCGCGGGCTGGTGGTCGGCCTCGCCGAAGCGGCCGTCCAGCGTCGCTTGCGGCATGCGCTTGATCGCGGTCAGCGACACGGACAGCGTCGCATCCGGCGCCAGCCCGGCCGGCAGCGTCGTGCCGGTCACCGCGTGCTCGGTACTCCGGCCGTCGGCGCCGGTCGCTTCGACCGTATAGACCAACCGGCAGTCGTCGATCGCCGCGTCTTCACCGAACATCGCACGCGACGCCTGCGTCAACAGCGTGTCCATCGCGGCAGTGAGTGCGCGGTCGGTCGCTTCGGCAAGGGGCGCCGAGAAGCTGTGACCGACATCCGAAAAGCCGATTCCGTAGGCGGAAAACACGGCCGCCAGCCCCGGAATCAGCACCCGCCTCACACCGATCGCCTCCGCGACGCGGCACGCGACGAGCGCGCCCGCGCCGCCGAACGCGGCGAGCGTCGTGTCGGACCGGATCGGCGAATACGCGGTGAGGCTGTCGGCGACCTTCTTCACCCACGCGGCTTCCATCGCGGACAGCGCTTCGAGGTCGCCCATCTTCAGCGGATCGGCCACATGCGCATGAATCGCCTGGCGAGCACGCGCCGGGTCGAGCTGCAGCTTGCCGCCGAAGAACGACGCGGGATCGAGCAGGCCCGACAGCGTGAACGCATCGGTGATCGTCGCCTGCGTGCCGCCCAGGCCGAAACAGGCCGGCCCGGGTGCGCTGCCGACGCTTTCCGGCCCGACCGCGATGCGTTCGCCTTCCACGCGGACGATCGAACTGCCGCCGACGCCCGCGCTGACCACGTCGCACAACGCGAACGACGTCGCGACGCCTTCGACGCTGCCGTGCCGGTCCGCGCGCACGCCCCGTTCGTCGACGACACCGATGTCGGTCGTCGTTCCGCCGATGTCCATCGACAGCAGATGCGTCAACCCGTAGTGCCGGGCCAGCACGCGCGCGCCTTCCATCCCGCCGCGCGGGCCGGAACTGTAGGTCTTCAGCGCGATCGTCTTCGCGACGCGTCCCGCATAGCCATCGTTGCGGAACACGAGCAGCGGGCTCTGCGCGCGCGCATCGCGCAGCTTCTGCTCGGCGCTGTAGAGAAAGCGCTCCATCGCCGGATGCAGGAATGCGTTGAACAGCGCGGTCCACGTGCGGCGCACGTCGCTCGCATCGTCGGCGATTTCGTGGGCATACAGGATCGGCAGCGCGCCGAGCAGGTGCGGCGGAAAGCTGCGCAGCAGCCTGCGCTTCAGGCGCTGTTCGAGTTCGACGCGGCGCGGGCCGCCGATCGCCACGACGAGCCGGTTGGCCCCCGACGCGGCGAGTTCGCCGACCGCGCGAACCACGTCGGCCTCGGGCGCATCGCAGGACAGCGTGACCGCACGGCTGCCGATCACTGCGTCGAACAGGCCGGCGGCGCCGTCGGCTTCGCGCACCTGCTCAGCCGACAGCGTCCCGCCGACCACGAGCCCGAGTCGCGGCCCCTTGCGCTCCACGAGTGCGTTCGTCCCCTGTGTCGTCGAGTAGCGGATCGCGGCCGTCGACAGCAGCAGCGCCTCCAGGTCTTCATTGCCGTAAATCGCCACGGACGCCTTGCGCAGCCCGTCGAACAGGCATTGCGACAGGTCGTGCGGCGTGGTCAGCGTTTTCGTGCGGATCACGTTGCCGCCATCCATCACGCAGATGTCGGTCAGCGTGCCGCCGTTATCGATGTTGATCAGGCGATGCCGCGCAGTCCGTGTGCCGGACGTGCCCGATACCGCGGGCTGGATCGAATCGGTTGGGATTGTCATGAGCTCTCTCGCTTCGTGATCGGTCGGTTCAGGCGCGGCCCGGCTGCCGTGCCCGCGCGGCACGATGCATGTCGATGGGCGCGCGCGGTTCCGTCATGCAACCGTGCGGCGTCGGAAAAGGAAGGGAATGCACGTCGTCTCCTGTTTGTTCATGTTCGTCGTGGAATCAGTGTAGGCATCGGCCCGTCGGCCGCCGCCACCCGTCCGGGTAGTTATCGGGTATGGATTGCCCGTATCGGTCGCGCGCGTCAGGCGCCGGCCGACGCGTTCGCGCCCGCCCGCTCGATCGCCGGCTTCACGCTGTCGATCGCACCGCCGCCGTCGCACGGAATCACCGCGCCGGACACGTACGACGCATACGGCGACGCGAGAAACAGCGCGAGATTCGCAATGTCGTCGGTCGTGCCGAACCGGCGCAGCGGCACGGCCGACTCGGCCAGCGCGAGTTCGTCGTCGGTGCGGGCGATCAGCTTGCGAAAGCCTTCCGTGCCGTCGATCGGGCCCGGCGAGATCGCGTTGACGCGCACGCCGTCGGCGCCCCATTCCAGCGCGAGCACGCGTGTGAGCTGGTCGATGCCGGCTTTCGCCGCGGATGCGTGTGCCTGATGGCGCATCGGCACCGTCGCCTGCGGCGCGGTGATGCTGATGATCGATGCGCCCGGCTTGCGCAGATGCGGATAGGCCTGCCGCATCACGTTGAACGAGCCGACCAGGTCGATCTCGATGACCGTGCGGAATCCGTTCGCCGACATCGCATTCGCGTCGCACAGGAAATTGCCTGCCGCGCCCGATATCAGCACGTCGATCGGGCCGAATTCGCGCGCCGCGTCGCCGAGCGCGGTGCCCACCGCGTCGAAATCGCGTACGTCGGCGCATGCGCCGTACACCGACGCATGCGTCATGCGCAACGTCTGCACGGCCGCGTCGACGTTCTCGCGCTTGCGGCTCGCCACGCTGACAGCCGCGCCGCATCGCGCGAATGCTTGCGCGATGCCGAAGTTGATGCCGGTCGTGCCGCCGAAGACGAACACGTGGCGTTGCTCGAAACCTAACTCGATCTGCATGCTGCCCTCCTGTCGAACCCTGGGAACCACATCGTCAGAACAGGTGGCGCACGCCGAGCACGGTGCCGAACGTCGACCCGTTCGCGCCGTACAGCGCGCCGTTCGTCGACAGCCCCGTGTTCATCTTGCCGTGGTTGTTCACATAGCCAAGCTGCCCGTACAGCAACGTCGCCTTCGACAGGCTGTACGTCAGCCCTGCCGCCGCCATGATCGAGTGATTGATCGAGTGATTGTTCGTATCGTTGCCGTCGCTCGTGTACCAGACGCCGGCATCCGCGCTCACGACCGGCGTGAACTGATAGGCGGCACCGCCGCCGTAGACACGGCTGTCGAACGAGCCCGCGATCTTGTAATTGACGTACGCGGCTCTCACCGTGAGCGCGTCGTACTGATAGCTCGCGCCGAGCGTGCGCCCGGTAAACGGCACCGTGCTCGGCACCGGCGTCGATGCGGCCGTGCCGCCCGCATTGTCGTTGTACATCGCGGCGCTGACGAGCAACGGCCCGTAGGTGTAGTTGAGGCTCGCCGAATACTGCCGGCCCGCCTGGAAATCGCCGGCCGTGCCGCCGAGCGCAAGCATCGCGCTGCCCTGGAAGCCCGCCACCACCGGGCTCGTGTACGAAATCGCATTCGCGTTGAAGATCCCGGTCACGAGCACGCCGCCGACATAGATCGGCACGCCGCTGCCGAAGTACGACACGCTGCGCGCGTCGGTGGCAATCAACGACAGCACGAACGGCGAGAACTGGACGCCCGCCTTCACGGTGCCGTAGGTGCTCTCGATCCCCACCCACGCCTGCCGGCCGAACAGGTTGCCGTTCGAATCCGCATAGCCGCCGTTCGACACGTCGATGCCGCTTTCGAGCGTGAAGAGCGCCTTCACGCCGCCGCCGAGATCCTCGGTGCCTTTCAGGCCGAACAACGACGGCGTCATCCCGCCGGTGATCATCGAGACCTGATGCCCCGCATTCAGACCGGTCTTCGGATCGATCGCCTTGCTCGTATAGAGGATGCCGGCGTCGACGACGCCGTACAGCGTGACACTGCTTTGCGCATGCGCGGGCAAAGCGGCGGCGGCCAGCAGGATGCCGGCAGCGGACGCGAAACGTTTACCGGACGGGATGGTCGTCATCGGGGATGTCTCCTGTTCTAGTCTCTGTTTGTTGGATGTCGGTGCTTCGCTGACGCGAATGCCCGTCAGACCGGAGGCCGCGGCTTGCCCGGGCCTGGTCGGCGCAGGGTGGAGTCCGGCCAACCGTGCACATTGATCGACAGGATTGCCGTCGACGCGAATGCGTCAATCGAAAGCACAACGAAACAAGCCACGTCGCGCACCAGTTTTGGCGCGTGAGTCACGACCCGGCGGTATCGCCACCGTTCTGTCGCGTTGTTTCTGGAAAGGAGTGTAGGTTTGGAGGGGACGGGTGGCAGCTACCCGTTCGGGTAGTTTGAGAGCATGGATTCCCCTGATCGGGGGCCGTGCATGCCGGCGTGAGCAACGCCGGCCATGTCATGCGCTAAGGCGGCGATATTACGATTTACTTTCAGACGACCTCGGCCCGCTCGCGATGGCCATCCAGCATTCCGCCAATGTCCGCGAGGCCATGACGACGGTGTCCCGCTATCTGTACGTGCACAGCCCGGCCGCGCAGCTTTCCGTGATCGAACCGAGCACGCTGGTCCAGGATGCGGCGGAGATCCGTCTCGAGTTGCTGGTTCCTCGCGCGCCCGTGTCCCGGCAAGCGCTCGATCAGTGCTTGGGCAGGATGCATCATCTGGTGCGGTCCTTCGCGGCGGACAACTATCGGCTGCTTGCGGTGGCGTTACCGTACGGGAACAGTGCCGATCCCGGCGCCTATGCGCGTTTTTTCGGGCCAGCGCGCATCTATACGGAGCAGGAGCACGCCGGTTTGCACTCCGGGAGCAGGCACGCCCGTCCCGTTCGGCACCGGGGACGCATCAGCGAAGGCAGCCATCGGTACGCAAGGAAAAGCCGGCCATGACGCTCATCCGCTCGCATCGCGTCGCGCCGCATTGACGAGTATGCGCGACAGCAAATTACCCATCATCCGAAGCTCGTCGTCGTTCGCGAAGGCGCTCATCTCGCGCTGGATCTCGTCTTGCACGTCGCGCCACGCAGCCGCGATCCGGCGCCCGTCCCGCGTGAGCGACACGTGGACGATACGGCGGTCATCCTCGCTCTGCGTTCGCGTCACGAGAGACAGCGCCTCCAGCCGGTCCACCAGGCGCGTCACCGCGCTGCCGGCAATGCCGCAGGCATCGGACAGCTCGCCGGCCGTCAACGGTTCCCCGCCATCAAGTGCGTGCAGGAGCGACGCCTGCGACGTCGTAATGCCGAGCGCCCGCTCGACATGCCGGTCGACGCATCTGGACAGCAACGATTCGGCAGCCGACAGCAGGTGCACGATGGACATACCCCGGCTGCTCATTTCCCGTTGTCTGGAATCCGAACCAGACCTCTCCTGCACCACTTCACGGCACCCTTCTTTCTCGATTTCAAGTTCTTCCGGTACGGGATTCATGGCAGCACGCGCGGAACCCGGCACTACACCGTCCGCCGAGCGCCCGACGCATTCATCCTTGAATCAGAGTCCGGACGATTTCGGTAATGTCAGCCATGTCCGGATTGCGACTTCCTGGCCGCGTCAACTCCCGGCGCAGCAATCCGCTCAACGTCGCGTGAACCACGCTGGCGATCACCGCCGGTTCATGTTCGCTCGCCAACTGTCCGGCCGCTATCGCACGACGCACGCAGGCTTCGATGCGCTGTTCGGCATGGCACGCGGCCTGACGAACCCGCTCGCAGAACGCGGCCGTTGCACCCGCGCTCTCGCAACGCGTGTAGGACAGCGTGTACAGGCGACGGGACAGCTTCGAACGGGTTGCCGCCCGCCAGCACGCGCCGAGTGAATCGATCAGCGCATCGAGCGCATGCGCCGCATCCTGACGCGGCGGAATCAGAAAAGGATCCAGCGGGATCGCCGCATCGGCGAAGATGGCATCGAGCACGTCGAGCTTGCTCTCGAAGTGCCAGTACACGGCCCCGCGCGTGACGCCGGCGCGGCGGGCAATTTCCTCGAGCGACGCATGCGCGAAGCCATGATCGAAGAACACGCCCTGCGCCGACTCGACGATGATGGCCCGTGTCGCCTGTGCCTGTTCACGGGTTCGTTTCACCATAACGTTTCCGAACGTCCATCCGCCTCGGGATGGCTCGCCTGTCACCTCGCAGCGGCCCGGCAAGGGCATGCGATTGCGAGCCCCGGGTGTCGGGGCACGCCTCCTGAATCACCGCAACGGGCCGGGCCCGTTACGATGTCCTGCTTCACGTCAGCGCACGGATCAACCCGGCGGAGGCGCGGCTTGCCCGGTCGAGGCTTCTGCTTTCACGGTCCGGTCCTGCCAGCCGCCGCCCAATGCGCGGTAGAGATCGACCGTGTTCGTCATCCGCGCCAGCCGAACCTTCACCAGATTCTGCTGCGCGTCGTACAGCGACCGCTGGTTGACGAGCACGTTCACGTAGCCGTCGACACCCTCGCGATAGCGTACGTCGGACAACCGGTACGCCGACTGGCTCGCATCGACCAGCAAGCGCTGGGCCGTTTCCTGCTGGCCCCAGGTCGCACGCCCGTCGAGCGCATCGGAGACTTCGCGAAACGCCGTCTGGACCGCCTTCTGGTACGTCGCGACTTCGATGTCGCGATTGACCTTCGATACCGCCAGGTTCGCGCTGTTGCGCCCGTAGTCGAAGATCGGCACGCTGATCGTCGGCCCGAACGACCACGCCGCGCTGCCTGGATCGAACAGGTTGCGCAACGACGCACTGGCGGTGCCGCCGCTGGCCGTCAGCGAAATGCTCGGGAAGAACGCGGCGCGGGCGGCGCCGATGTTCGCGTTGGCCGCCATCAGCTGATGCTCGGCCGCCATGATGTCCGGCCGCCGCGCGAGCAGATCCGACGGGAGCCCGGCCGGCAGATCCTCGTCGAGCCGAACCGTCGCCAACGATTCGCGCGACAGCAGCGCGTCGTCGAGCGGCGCGCCGACCAGCAGCGTCAGCGCGTTGATGTCGGTCCGCACCTGCCGTTCGTACTGCGCGAGATTCGCTTCCGCGGCACGGACGGTCGTCTCGGCCTGACGCAGATCGAGCAGCGACGACGTGCCGTTTCGGTACCCCGATTCGACGATCTTCAGCGACGCCCGCTGGCTGGCGAGCGTGTCGGCCGTCAGCGACCGGATGTCCTGGTCGGCCTGCAGCGTCAGCCACGCAGTGGCCACCTCGGCGATCAGGCTGATCTGGGTGGCCTGGCGCGTGGCCTCGGTCGCCAGATAGGTTTGCATCGCCTGCTCCGTCAGGCTGCGGATCTTGCCGAACAGGTCCAACTCGTACGACGCGACGCCCCCGACGTTGTAGGAGCGCGTGACGCCGGCCTGCCCGGACGTCGACAGGTCCGACGGCAGCCGCTGGATCGACCCGGAGGCGCTGGCCGACAGCGTCGGCAGCAGGTCCGCCCGTTGGATCCGGTACTGCGCACGCGCCGCTTCGATGTTCAGCACGGCCACGCGCAGGTCGCGGTTGTTTTCCAGCGCCATGCCGATCAGCGTCTGCAGGTGCGGGTCGGTGTAGAAGTCGCGCCAGCCGAGTTCCGCGGCCGACGGCTTGCCGGCGGTGTCCGGTGCAGTGGCCGCGTATTGCGCGGCGACCGACGGGTCGGGACGATGATAGGTTGGGATCATCGTGCAGCTCGCCATCAGCAGCGCCGCGGGCAACACCGCGAGTTTCAGGATCTTCATGCGGTCACCTCGTCAACCTTGTCGATGTCGTCGGCCTTGTCGGCCTTGCCTGACTTGCCGCGCGAGAACAGGCCCGTCACCAGCACATAGAACAGCGGCACGTAGAACACGGCCAGGAACGTCGCGGTCATCATCCCGCCGACCACCCCGGTGCCAACGGAGTGCTGGCTGCCCGAGCCGGCGCCGTTCGAGATCGCGAGCGGCAGCACACCGAGCACGAACGCCATCGACGTCATGATGATCGGGCGCAGCCGCAGCCGTGCCGCCTGAACGGCCGCCTGCATCAACGACATGCCTTCCTTTTCGTACAGTTCCTTCGCGAACTCGACGATCAGGATCGCGTTCTTCGCCGACAGGCCGACCGTTGTCAGCAGGCCCACCTGGAAGAACACGTCGTTCGTCAGGCCGCGCGCCAGCGTGGCGACCACGGCGCCGATCACGCCGAGCGGCACGACCATCAGCACCGAGAACGGCACCGACCAGCTCTCGTACAGCGCGGCAAGGCAGAGGAACACGATCAGGATCGACAGCGCATAGAGCGCCGGCGCCTGCGAACCCGACAACTGTTCCTCATAGGACAGCCCCGTGACCGCCAGCCCGAATCCGTTCGGCAGCTGCGCCGCGATCTTCTCGATCTCCTGCATCGCTTCGCCCGAGCTGTGGCCGGCTTTCGGCTGGCCCTGCAGTTCGACGGCCGGAATGCCGTTGTAACGCTCGAGCTTCGGCGAACCGTATTCCCAGTGCCCCGACGCCACCGCCGAGAACGGCACCATCTGGCCGTTGCTGTTGCGCAGATACCATTTGTACAGATCCTCCGGACCCACGCGCGCATCGGGCACGCCCTGGACGTACACCTTCTTCACCCGGCCGCGATCGACAAAGTCGTTCACGTACTGGGAACCCCAGGCGGCCGTCATCGTATCGTTGATGTCGGCGATGCTGACCTGCAGCGCACGCGCCTTCTCGTCGTCGATATCGATGTGGAACTGCGGCTCGTCGTTCATGCCGTTCGGGCGGACATTGGCCAGCAGCGGGTTGTCATGCGCGAGCTTCAGGAACTGGTCGCGTGCCGCCATCAGCGCCTCGTGGCCTTGACCGTTCCGGTCCTGGAGGTACACGTCGAAGCCCTGCGAGTTACCCATTTCCATGATCGCGGGCGGCACGATCGGAATCACGATGCCGTCCTTGATCTTTGCAAAGGCCCCGCCAGCGCGCTGCGCCAGGCCGAACACGCTCGTATCGCTGCCCTTGCGCTTTTCCCACGGCTTGAGCGAGACGAATGCCAGCGCCGAGTTCTGTCCGCGCCCCGCGAAGTTGAAGCCGTTCACGGTGTAGACCGACTCGACGACATCCGCCTCGTCTTTCAGCAGGTAGTCGCGTACCTTGGTCAATGCGTCTTCGGTTCGTTCCGCCGATGCATTGCCCGGCATCTGGATCTGGACGAACAGCGTCCCCTGGTCTTCGTCCGGCAGGAAAGCTGTCGGAATGCGCGTGAACAGGAAGCCCATGCCGACCACGATCAGCAGGTAGACGACGATGTAGCGCCCCTTCTTGCGCAGGATCGCCGCGACCGCACCTTCGTAGCGGTCGGTACCACGGTCGAACGTCCGGTTGAACCACCCGAAGAAGCCCTTCTTCGCGTGATGATCGGCATCGCCCGGCTTGAGCATCGTCGCGCACAACGCCGGCGTGAACACCAGTGCAACCAGCACCGACAGCGCCATCGCCGACACGATCGTGATCGAGAACTGGCGATAGATCACGCCCGTCGACCCGCCGAAGAATGCCATCGGCAGGAACACGGCCGACAGCACCATCGCGATGCCGACCAGCGCGCCCTGGATCTGCCCCATCGACTTGCTGGTCGCTTCCCGCGCGCTCAGCCCTTCCTCGGTCATCACGCGCTCGACGTTCTCCACCACGACGATCGCATCGTCGACCAGCAGGCCGATCGCCAGCACCATGCCGAACATGGTGAGCGTGTTGATCGTGAAGCCGAACGCAGAGAGCACGCCGAACGTCCCCAGCAGCACGACCGGAACCGCCAGCGTCGGAATCAGCGTCGCGCGGATGTTCTGCAGGAACAGGTACATCACCAGGAACACGAGGATGATCCCTTCGATCAGCGTCTTGACCACTTCGTGAATCGACGCGTGAACGACCGGCGACGTGTCGTACGGAATGACGATCTTCACGCCCGGGGGCAACAGCGCTTCCTGTTCCTTGAGCAGCTTCTTGACGGATTCCACCGTCTCGAGCAGGTTCGCGCCGGTCGCCAGACGCAGTGCGATACCGGCGGACGGCTTGCCGTCGTACATACTCGAGATCGAGTAGTTCTCCGGCCCGAGGCTCACGGTCGCGACGTCGCCAAGCTTGACCTGCGAACCGTCGGCATTCACCTTGAGCAGGATCTGCTTGAACTCGTCGGCGGTACGCAGGCGCACCTTCCCGATCACGGTCGCGCTCAGTTCCACGCCGCGCCGCGTCGGCAGGCCGCCGAGCTGGCCCGACGAGACCTGGACGTTCTGCGACCGGATCGCGTTCGTGACATCGAGCGGCGTGAGCGAATAGCTGTCGAGCTTCGCCGGGTCGAGCCAGATCCGCATCCCGTACTGCGAACCCATCAGCAGGTAGTCGCCCACCCCTTTCGTCCGCAGGATCGGATCCTGGAGGTTCGATGCCAGATAGTTGCCGAGGTCGCCGCTCGACATCTTCCCGTCTTCGGAAACGAGCGCCGCGACCATCATGAAGTTGATCTGGTACTTGACGACGCGAATCCCCTGCTGCTGCACTTCCTGGGGCAGAAGCGGCGTCGCGAGCGACAGCTTGTTCTGCACCTGGACCTGCGCGATATCGGGGTTGGTGCCCTGGTCGAACGTCGCGACGATCGTCATGCTGCCGTCGGCGTTACTTTCCGACGACATGTAACGCAGGCCGTCGAGGCCGTTGAGCTGCTGCTCGATCGGCTGGACGACCGTGTCCTGGACCGTCTGCGCGGACGCACCCGGGTAGCTGACCGTGATCGACACCGCGGGCGCCGCGATGTTCGGATACTGGTTGATCGGTAGCGAACGAATCGCCAGATAACCGGCCAGCATGATGACGATGGCGATCACCCACGCAAAGATGGGTCGCCTGATGAAGAACTGTGACATGCGCGCTCCGACTAGCTGCCGTTTGCCGTAGACGGCGCGGCAATGCGCGCGTCACCCAGGTCGACATGGACGTTCGTCGAGGGCACCGCGACCACCTTCATGCCCGGCTGCAGTTTCTGCACGCCCTCGGTCACCACGCGTTCGCCCGCATTCAACCCGGAGCGGACGAGCCACGTATTGCCGACCGTCCGGTCCACCGCAAGCTGCTTCAGCTGCACCTTGCCGTCGGCATCGACGACCCAGGCCACCGGCGTGCCCGTCGTATCGCGCGTGATGCCCTGCTGCGGCACCAGGATCGCGTCGCGCTTGACGCCCTCGTCGAGCTTCGTGCGCACGAACATGCCCGGCAGGATCTGGTGATCCGGATTCGGGAACTGGGCACGCAACGTTACCGAGCCCGTGCCTTCGTCGACACTGACCTCGGAGAATTTCAGCGTACCGCCGTGCGCATACGACGTGCCGTCCTCGAGCAACAGCCCGACACTGGCCGCCCCTGCGCTGACGGTCTGCAACTGGCCGTCGGCAAGTTCCTTGCGCAGGCGCAGCATGTCGGACGACGACTGCGTCACGTCAACGTAAATGGGATCGAGCTGCGTGATGACGGCCATCGACTGCGCCTGGCCGTTCGTGACCAGTGCGCCTTCCGTCACGAGCGAGCGGCCGATACGCCCGGCGATCGGCGCGTACACCTTCGTGTAGTCCAGGTTGACCTTCGCGGTATCGAGATCCGCCTGCGCCTGGCGGTACGAGGACACCGAGTCGTCGTACTGCTGGCGGCTCACCGCGTTGTCGGCAAGCAGTTTTTCATTACGCTCGGCAAGATGCTGCGCCGACACCAGTGCGGCACGCGCCTTTTCGTACGCGGCCTTGTAAGGCGCATCGTCGATCTGGTAGAGCTGCTGCCCCTGCTTGACGTCCTCGCCTTCGACGAAGAGCCGCCGCTTGATCACGCCATTGACCTGCGGGCGCACCTCGGCGACACGCCACGAATTCGCCCGGCCCGGCAACAACGACTTGAGCGTGATCTCCTGCGGCTGCAGCGTGACCACGCCGACCTCGGGGACGGCCGCCACCGCGGCTTCCTTCTTCTGGCATCCGGCGACGGCCATCGACCCGACCACGACACACGTCGCAAGCAAGGCGCTTCTCTTGGGAATGATCATCCGGTACATACAACATCCCTCACTGTTCGTTTCATGTTTCTCACTCTCAACGTTGCGAATCCGGCAGCCACCGGGGAAGCCCCTCGGTGCGCCGGGCTGAACGACAAGTCCGGTTCGTCGATCCATATGGACGCCTGCGTGGCGCATCCGCCATCGCGACATGCATACGATCCGCCGCACGCAACGTCGAGTCGGCAAGTGGCACCGCCTTCAACAATTTCCGCGCGCAGCATGACCCCCACCCATTCCGTAGGTGTACTGATCTATAAGAAAGGACGTTAACGGTCCGGAACATCGCGCCCGTTAACACACGACCCGACGCAACGAATCACCCGTACGAATGACGCGTGCGATGCGACGGGACCATCCACCCGATGGGGTAGGCATGCCACCCGGGTTGCCGGGCGCCTGTCGTGCGGGGCGGAAGCAGAGCGCGCTGCGCGCTATCCGTCCCCGATGGCCGGAATCCTCATGGTCGAAATTTATTCATCACTTGTTGATTTAATGCGATGGTAGGGCATCCGTCGCGACGCTGTCAACCGTTCAATCGTCGCGCCATGCGGCAGGACGGCACGCTCGAGGCAGCGCCAAACCAGGCGCAAGCGGCACTCACGTGGCAGAACGGACAGCGGATAGAAGTGCCACTCAGATCGAGGCAACGAGGTGCCAGGTGCGCCGACGGGAGAAGAATTTCAGCGATCGCACCGCCTGGACGAAGGGTCGGCGTCGAACCTGGCGAGCGTGTCGAAAGCGCTACCGCCACCCCGATCGACGCACTGAGCCGTCGTGGCGGACATGTCAGCGTGAAGCGATCGCGGGCACGCTTCACGCATGATCATTTTTGCGCTATCATTTTATTCACCACGTGTTGAATAATGTTGGCGAGCGATGCCAACGACCGTTCCCAAGCACATGCCGAACACGTCGATTGCCGGGCGCGATATGTCCGGGACGGAAACGACTCGTGAACCCGGAAACCGAAATGGACAAACTTCAATCGATGCGGTCGTTCGTACAGGTCGTGAACGACGGAAGCTTTATCCGCGCAGCCACCCGCCTCGGCATTTCTCAAATGATGATCAGCCGTCGCGTCAACTGGCTCGAGGAACAACTGGAAAGGCGCCTGCTCGTCCGCAGAACGCGGAGTGTGTCGCTCACGGATTTCGGGAAGACGTACTACACGCGCGTCAGCGACATTCTGGCGAAGCTCGACGAAGTCGAGCACGCGGTGTCGGTGCCCACGCAAACGCCGTCCGGAACCCTGCGCGTAGCGGTCTCCGTCGGCCTTTCGCTGCGGCACCTGTCGTCGTGCCTGCGAGACTATTGCGATTCGTACCCGGAAGTGGTTCCCGTTCCCGTGCTGGTCGATCGCCCGGTCGATCTGGTCGCAGACGGATACGATGCCGGCATCTTCGACCTGTCGTCGTTGTCATGCACGAGCCTCGTCGCGCGCGCGGTCTTCAGCTCGCCGCTCATCGCATGCGCATCCCCCGACTATCTTCAGCGGCGCGGCGAGCCGACGCGACCTGAGGAACTGGCCGAGCACGCGTACCTCGCGATCTCGGGCCCCCAGCGCGGCAAATCCGAGCTGCAACTGGACAGTGCCGACGGCACCGTGACGATCACGTGCCATCCGGCCGTCGTGGCCAACAATATCGATTTTCTGATGCAGATGGTCCTGTCGGGCGCAGGCATCGCGTTGATCCATCCCGCACTGGTTCAGCGGGAACTCGAGAAAGGCACGCTGAAGCGAGTTCTCCCGGATTACTGGGCGCCCTCGCCCACGTTCGGCATCGTCTACCCCAGCCGTCGCCACTTGCCGGCCAAGGTGCGAACCTTCATCGACCATCTGTTGGCGACGTTCGACGAATCCGAGACTGCCTGGCACAGCGCCGCATCGGCTCAATGCCAGGCAAGCGCGGATGCCGCGTGACAGCGGCTGCCCGCTCGGCCGCATGATGCGCCGGCCCCGCGACCTTCGTCACCACGCACCTCGCCGGAATTTCGTCGCACCTGGCACTTCGGCGCGACGGCCACGCTATCGCAGCAGCCCCATTGCAATATCCAGGACGCCTTGCTTGAATTTTTCGGGGTGATCGGGCAGCGTTGAAAATTTCGCGAACACGTGGCCATACGAAATCGTATTGCTGATCGCATTCACGATCATCGCGTGCATCAGCTCGGGATCGTGAGACTTCATCTTTCCCGCTTCGATTGCATCCGCGAGAAGCGGAATGAACGCGTCACGATAGGGGCCGAGCAACCGCTCCACGAGGACGTTCAAGCGCTCGCCGTGCTCCGTCGTGGCGGTCGAGAAGAACATGCCGATATCCGGGTTGGCGAACACGTTGTCGATGAACAGTGTCAATGCCTGCCTGATCCGTTCGACCGGCGACATCCGGCTGTTGCGGAGCTGTTTCGTCATCTCGATCAACGGTGCCAGTTGCGCGGCCAGTTGGTCGACGACCGCCGTCCACAGCCCCTCTTTCGACCCGAAATGATGCGCCATCAATGCAGGATCGACACCGGCCAGACCCGCGATTTCCCGCACGCTGGTTGCCGCGTAGCCCTGCTTGGCGAACCGCTGCCGCGCACATCGCAGCAGCGAATCGAAACCCACGTGCGCAGTGCCGGACGGGCGTCCCCTGGTACGTTTGGCAGTGGGCTGGCGCTTGGCCGAAGTATCGGAGCTGGGCATGCAGGAATAGCGTCGAAGGCGGGAAGAGGTCGAAGTATACCAAGCACATGTTGCGCGCCCAACGCGATTACCGTCCATACGCGCCGCGATCGTTCACCCCGACATACCCGCCACACCGACACCCGCCGTTCAGAAGAAATGCCGGATACCGATATCGGCACCGACGGCCGTCCCCTGAACGCCATACAGTGCCCCGTCTGCGGAAATACCGGTATTCATCGTGCCGTGGTTGTTCACGACAGCGACTTGCGCGCAGAGCGCCGTGCTTTTCGACAGGTTGTAGGTGGCCCCGGCAGCGCCCATGATCGAATGATTCGCCGTGTGATTCCGGTCACTGGTGAAATAGATCCCTCCGTTGAGATTCAACTGCGGTGTCACGTAGCTGTCCAGGCCTGCACTGTACACATTGGAATCGTACGAGTGCGCCACCTTGTAGTTGACGAACTGCGCCTTCGCCGTGACGACGCCGAAATGGTAGGTTGCGCCGATCGCGCGCCCCCAGAATTCGACCGTCGTCGGAATCGGCGTCGACACCGTACCGCCACTGTTGCCGGAATAGACTCCCGCGCTGATCAGGAGATTGCCGACCGTGTATTTCAGGCTCGCCGGATACCGACGGCCGGCCTGGAAATTGCCGGCGGCGCCCCCCCAGTGCCATTGACGCTTCACACCGGCAGATGAACGAGACGTTCGTGGTTCGGGCGTCGAAAGACATTGGTGACGGCGCCGCGCAAAAGCGGTTCTCGATTCAGTTCATCGACCCCGCGGCGGACATCACGATCGCAGCCTTGATCAGTGCGATGACCCGGATTCTCGACGGCGGCCCGAGTGCGCAGATCACCGCCGAGACAGTCGAATGCCTGATGCGGCTCTATGGCATCGCACCGGATAAAGCCCGCCGCCTTGCCGAAATGCCGCTGCCGGATTACGTCACCGATTTCTTCAAGTAACGCCGTCGCGGCCGTTGCGCGTCCATCGGCAACCCCGCACGGGCTCGGCACCCGCGACCGTCGAACGATCGCGAAGTGGTCATGCCGGGCCGCGTGCCATCGGGTACACCGTCGCGTCGCCGTTGCGACGGCCTGCACCCTGCACCGCCCTTTCGCGAGCGGCACCGGCTGCCCGATGGCGGTGATCTTCGACCACCCTCGCTGAAGTCGGTCGGCGTATCTGCCTGAGTTGCTCGGGCTGCGTTCGTATCGAACGCCCGCCCATCAAATATCCGGATCCGGAATCCGCGCCGACTGGATCACGACCAGCGTGTCCCCCGCCTCGATCCTGCACGGCGGGTCCTCGTAGAACGAAAAAATCTTCCCGCACCGATCGAGCCCGACGACGATCGCGCCCGGCACGACGTTCGTCAGGCAGCCGATCTCGCTTGGCATCGCCTCGCGCTCCAGCAGCGTCGCGCGGCCGCGCGTCGACAGCATGTCGTTCACGAACGGCACGATATAGCGGCTATGCACGGCATCCGCGAGCAGCAGCGCGCCGATCTTCGTCGACGACACGATCACGTCCGCCCCCGCCTGCCGCAGTTGCCGCTGGTACAGGTTCTCCTGGATCCGCACGACGATCTTCGTATCGGGCGCGATGCTGCGCACCGACAGTGTCAGCAGGATCGCGGTCGGATCGTCGGTCACGGAAATGATCACGGCCTTCGCTTCACGCACCTGTGCCTGCTGCAGCAGATCCTCGTGCGCGGGATCGCCGAGCAATCCCGCCACGCCGAGCGACGTCGCGGCCTCGATCGCCTGCTGCTGCGAATCGATCACGATGAGCGTCGCCGGATCGACGCCGCTCTCGAGCAGCTCGCGCACCGCGATCGACCCCGACAGGCCATAACCGCATACGACGATGTGATCGGACAATTGCTTCTGCAGGCGTTTCATGCGGAATTCCTCGATGACGCGCTGGATCACGAACTGATACGCCGTGCCCAGGAAAATGAACCAGATGACGATACGGATCGGCACGATGAAGAACGCATCGATCAGGCGCGCCCGTGCGGTGACGGGCACGATGTCGCCGTAGCCGACCGTCGCGACGGTCACCATCGTGAAGTACACGAGATCGGCGACGGTCATCGGCGTGCTCTTGGTCGAATCGCGCAACCCGTCGCGATCGAGATACAGCACGAGGAACGCGAGCGTGCACAGCAGCACGACCGCGCCGATACGGAACAGCAGCGTGCGCCGCGGCGACGTCGCGGGACGCGTGAACAGCGTGCGCGCACGCGGCGCCTGCCACGGATTACGGGCGCGACGCAGGCGTGAGCGCAACGAGCGGCGCTGAGCGGAAGGCGTTGCCAACGGGGAATCTCCTGAAGGATGCGGGCTCGATTCTACGATGGGTCGGCCGCGACCGGCCGACGTCATCGCGTCGCTTCGTCTGCTACAACATGCTGCGCGGCCGGACCATCGTCCCGTCGACGAAGCGCTGCGCGCGAAACGCCGACAGGTCGAGCGATGGCGCGCCCGTGTCGACCCATTCGGCAAGCAGCCGCCCGACGATCGGCCCCATCGCAAAACCGTGGCCGCAGAATCCCGTCGCAATCGCGAGCCCGGACGGCGTGCCCGGCGCATCGATCACCGGAATGCCGTCAGGCAGCACGTCGATCAGGCCGGCCCAGGCTTCGACGATCTGCGCGTCCTTCAGCGCGGGGAAGATTGTCTTGAGTTTCGTGAGCGCACGCGGCGCATGCGCACGATTCGGCTGCGGCTGCGGATCGCGCGGCTCGATCGGCCCGGCCGCGCCGTTGATGCGGGCAAGCGCATCGCGCCACGCAGCCCCGTTCACGTGCAGCCGGAACTTGTCGCGCTGCGACCAGAACTCCGGCCAGAACAGGCTCAATCCGCGCAGGTGACCGAGCGTCAGGTCGACGTCGACCTGCATGTCGTCGGCGAGATTGATCGCGCCGTTCTTGCGCTGCCGGATGCCGAGGCCGTGCCCCCACACCGTCGACGCCGACACCGGCGGCACCACATTGGTGCGCATGCAGGTGCCGCGGACGGCCTGCTGCGGTAGCCGGATGCCGACGCCGTCGAGCAGCCGGAAGCTGGTCGCGCCGGCCGCACAGATCACGCGCCGCGTACGGATCGTGCCGCGCTCGGTCACGACACCGACCACCGCGCCGCCGGCCGTCTCGATCGCGGTCACGCCGCAGCCTTCGAAGAAGCGCGCGCCCGCCTCGGCGGCACGCGCGGCGAACGCGGCGGCCACGCGGCGCGGCTCGGCCTGGCCGTCGGTCGCGGTGTACAGTCCGCCGAGCGTGCGTGCCTGCGACGAAAGGCCGCTGACGCGTTCGTCGATCTGCGCACGCGTCAGCGTACGCGTGTCTAACCCGTGCTCGCGCGCGACGGCGAGCCACGCGTTGAACGACGCCCAGTCCGTTTCGTTGTCCGCAATATAAAGACAGCCGCCCTGCCGCCATTCGAGGTCGAAACCGAGGGTTTCCTCTAGCCCCTCCCAGATCCGCATGCCGGCCATCATCAGCGGCACCTCGGCCGCTTCGCGGCCCTGCTGCCGCACGAAGCCCCACGCACGGGTCGACTGCTGTCCGGCGATGCGCGACTTGTCGAGCACGACGGCCTTCAGGCCGCGCAGGCCCAGGTAATACGCGGCGGTGCAGCCCATGATGCCGGCACCCGCGATCACGACGTCGGCTTCTGCCGGGAATCGCGTGCCGGCGAGGGTCAGGGCATCGTGCAGCGGATAAGTTGTCGTCATTGTTTCCTGTCAGGCGTTAATGCATCCGGATACGAACCGCGACGGTAACGTCGTGACACACCTTTCACACAAACGCACCTTTCACGGCGCTGAATGACGACCATTTTGCGGTAAAGTTATCTTTTCCGCGCGTGGCCGGTCGGCTCGCCCCTGGACGTCTTGAAGACTGTCCGTCGAGACTGCCGAAAGGCGTCGTTCTGAACGTCACGATCCGTTCCCGTAGCATGACCACTGAAGCAATCACCACGGATTCCCTCGCGGTTGCCGAGCGCGTGCGCGAGCTGATGACCCGCAACGGCATCGGCAAGCGCCAGCAGACCACCGAGCTGTGCCGCATCCTCGACCTGAGTTTCTCGCAAGGCCATCGCAAACTGCGCGGCAGCAGCCCCTGGACGCTCGCGCAGATCAAGAAAGTCGCCGAAGCATACGGCGAACCCGCCGCCCAGCTGTTCGGCGCGCAAACGCTCGACCCCGGCATGGTCGGCGCCTATTCGCAGGAAGCCGTCCTTTATGCGGGCGTCGCCGAGATTCCGTGCACCGCATGGATCGGCGCGCCGCTCGAAGCCGGCGCTCGCCCCGAGTTCGTCGCGTATGAACAAAACGGCCGCTGGCGCGTGCTGCGCCACACGGGCGTGCTGTACCAGAACGCGTACGACGTGCACAAGATCGAGATCTATCCACGCCGCGCGGAGAACGACAAGCTCGTCGTCGCGGTGATCGACCCCGATCGCGTCAGCGCGACCGAGCTGTGCCGCTATCTCGAACGGCAAGGCTTCGCGACGGCCGCATTCGACGGCCTCGCGCCGTTCGTCGACGCGCTGCAGGGCCAGGCGTTCGACGCGGTCCTGACCGAATGGCTGTTCGACGACAGCACGGCCGCCACCGCAATCAAGGCCGTGCGCACGTCCGACAACCCGGGCGCGCCGATCTTCGTGCTGACCGGCGACCTGCTCACCGGCCGCGCGAGCGAGGCCGATATCAGCGACGTGATCCGAGCGTTCGACGTCGTCTGCTACGAAAAGCCCGCGCGCATGGCGATCCTCAGCGCCGATCTCGCGAAACGGCTCGCGCGCGGGTAACGTCCCCGGGCCGTCCTTCTCCGGACGGCCAGCGTCTGCGCGGCACGGCGGTCGTGAACCGGGTCATAGCTCAGTACAATAGCCGCACCCGTTCACGCCCACGCCGGCTTCCGCCGCCCGACGCCATGGCCCGCCTCATCCCCGACGACTGGAAAAGCCTCGCCGCGACCGGTGCGGCCGAACGCGAGCGCGAAACGCTCGCCGCGCTCGAACACGCGCTGCCCGACAGCTACACCGTGTATCACGGCGTGCACTGGACGCGCGCCGATCAGGCATTCTCGGTGTTCGGCGAGGCCGCGTTCGTCGTCGTGAGCCCGGCCGGCCGCGTGCTGCTGATCGAGCAGAAAGCCGGCTTCCTGCGCGAAACGCCGAAGGGGCTCGTGAAGGTCTATCTGCAGAAGGAACGCAATGTCCCGATCCAGCTCGCGCGCACGCAGGAAACACTGCACCGGCGCCTGACGGCCGCGCTCGGCGCGGGCGTCTACGGCGTCGAGGCGCTGCTGTACTGCCCTGACTACGCGATCCGCGACGCGTCGATCGCCGGCGTCGCGGCCGACCGCATCGTCGATGCGTCGCGCAAGGCGCAGCTCGCGCAGGTGATCCTGCAGATCCTGCCCGAAGACGACGAGCACTTTTCGAACGCGCCGAAACTCCACCATTTCCTGGCTGACGAACTCGCGCTCACGCCCGATACGAGCGCGCTCGTCGGGCAGGCCGGCACGCTCGTCACGCGGCTGTCGGGCGGGCTCGCCGCGTGGGCGCGCCAGCTCGAATTCGCGCCGTTCCGGCTGCGCGTCACCGGTACGGCCGGCTCGGGCAAGACGCAGCTCGCGGTGCAGGCGATGCGCGATGCGGTCGCGGCCGGCAAGCGCGTGCTCTACGTGTGCTTCAACCGGCCGCTCGCCGACTACATCGCGCGCATCGCGCCGCCCGGCGCGAAGATCGCGAACTACCACCAGCTGTGCGACTGGGTCGCACGCGACGGCGGCTATACGCCCGACTTCCAGGTGCCCGGCGAGTTCGAGCGGCTCGAAGCGCGCTTCGCGGAAACGCCGATTCCCGAGCACTGGCGCTTCGACGTGCTGGTCGTCGACGAAGGGCAGGATTTCCATGCGCCGTGGGCGGCCGCGCTGGAGCGCTTGCTGGCGCCGGATGGCGCATGGTGGTGGCTGGAAGATCCGCTGCAGAACCTGTACATGCGCGAACCCGTCGCGCTGCCGGGCTGGGTCACGCTGAAGGCGCTCACGAACTACCGGAGCCCGCGCGACCTGCTCGAATTCGTGCGCGACATCGTCGGCCGGGTCGAGCCGCTGGCGGCCGAGCTGCGCTCGGGCAGCCCGTTCGACGGTTCGGATCCGTCGGTGTCGGCATACGGGGAAGCAGGCGCGTCGGGAGACGCACTGGCCGACGCCTGCATCGACGCGACCAAGCGGGCGATCACGCACGCGCTGTCGCTCGGCTTCCGCAAGCAGGACATCGCGCTGCTGTCTTATCGCGGCCGCGAAGGCTCGGTGCTCGCACCGCTCGACCAGCTCGGCCCGCACCGGCTCAAGAGCTTCACCGGCAAGTACGACCTGTTCGGCAACCCGGAGTATCGCGAAGGCGATGTGCTGCTCGATTCGATCTACCGCTTCAAGGGCCAGTCGGCGCCGTGCGTGATCCTCACCGAGGTCGACTTCGATACACTCGACGCGCGTGCCGCGCGCAAGCTGTTCGTCGGCGCGACGCGTGCGACGATGAAGCTGCTGATCGTCGCGTCGTCGCGCGCGGCCGCGCAACTGGCAGCCGTCTGACGTAACGGGCGGGCGACCGGCGGGCCAGCGCCCACCCGTCGCCGCCCCGGTCGATCAAGCCACCCGGAACGCCCCCACCGCGCGGCGCAGCCCGTCGGCCTGCTCTTCCAGCGAAGCGGCCGCCGCCGCGGCCTGCTCGACGAGCGCCGCGTTCTGCTGCGACACCTGGTCCATCTGCGACACCGCGCGGTTCACCTGCTCGATCCCGTCGCGCTGCTCGTTCGATGCAGCCGCGATCTCCGTCATGATGCCCGTCACGCGCCCGATCGCCTGCTGGATGTCCTGCATCGTCGTGCCGGCCACGCCGACGAGCCGCGAACCGTTCGCGACACGCTCGACCGATTCGCCGATCAGCGTGCGGATCTCTTTCGCCGCCGACGCCGAGCGTTGCGCGAGTGTGCGCACCTCGCCCGCGACCACCGCGAAGCCGCGGCCCTGCTCGCCCGCGCGCGCGGCTTCGACCGCCGCATTCAGCGCGAGGATGTTGGTCTGGAACGCGATGCCCTCGATCGTGCCGATGATGTCGGCGACCTTCTGCGAGCTCTGGTCAATCTCGTTCATCGTGCCGATCACCTCGCCGACCACCGTCGCGCCGCGCGTCGCGATCTCGCTCGCGCTGTCCGCGCACGCCTGCGCCTCGAGCGCATGGTCGGCGTTCTGCTTCACGGTCGCCGTCAGCTGCTCCATGCTCGCGGCCGTCTCCTGCAGCGCGGACGCCTGTTCCTCGGTGCGCTGCGACAGGTCGGTATTGCCGGCCGCGATCTGGTGCGTCGCCGTCGAAATCGCCTCGGAACCCTGGCTGACCTGGCGCACCGTGTCCGCGAGGCTGCGCTGCATGCCGGTCACGCCCTTGACCAGTTCGGCCATCTCGTCGCGCGAAGACCAGCGCACCTCCGACGTCAGGTCGCCGTCCGACAGGCGGCGGAAGTGCGACAGCAGCCGGTTCACCGGCTGGGTGATCGCGAAATGCAGGCCGACCGCGCAGCCGAGGCATGCGGCGAGGCCGAATGCGATACCCGCGATCGCGCCCACGCGCATCCAGCCGTAATAGGTTTGCGCGGTGTCGTACACCGCCTTGCCACGCGCGGCCTGATACGCATCGAGCGCATCGGTCGCCTGCGTGAGCGCGACCGACAGCGGCGGCGCGACCTGCATCAGCAGCCGGTCGGCCTCGTCGCGGCGGCCGTCGCGGACCGCGTCGATCATCGGCTTCAACGCCTGCCCGATCAGCGCCTGACGCGCGGCGTCGAGGCGGCTCGCAAGCGGGCCTTCGTCGCCGTCGTGCGGCATCGCCGCGTAGCCGCGCCAGGCGGTGTCGGCCTTCGCGAGATAGTTCTCGGCCTTCTTGACGAGATCGGGCACTTCCGGCGCTTCCGGATGCAGCAGCGCGCGGTCGAGCGTCGTACGCACGACCGTCAGGTTCAGGCTGGCCGCCGACAGCGCGGTCTTCGCAGCCAGCTGCTGCGTATAGGCCTCGTCCAGCGCGCGGTTCGAGCTCTGCATGCCGGCGAGGCCGATCAGCCCCGATACGACGAGCAGCGCGGCGACGAGGCCGAGCGTGGAGAAGATCCGCGTACGGATCGAGAAACGGGAAAACAGGACGTTCAGGTTCATGACGGGACGTGAGCGATGAAAGGTGCCACGGCAATCGGTCCGCAGCACTCTGGATTACGGTTTGCCTGCAGAAAACTTGAGTCCGGCCCTGCTTTCCGCCTGATCCCGATCAATTTTTCGGGCCGGCAATCTCCTGTTACGGCTGCAACATATCGAGGCTGGGCAGAAATTGACTAGTCAATTATCTGTGGCTATAGTTCGACACAATTCCCTGCCATGGCAGATATCTCGATGACAACCGACACCCTCCTCACTCCGCCGGCCGCCGAAACGGCCCGCCGCGACGCGCCGACCGGGCTGATCATCGCCGCGCTGCTGCTCGTCATGCTGCTGTCCGCACTCGATCAGACGATCGTGTCGACCGCGTTGCCGACGATCGTCGGCGAGCTCGGCGGGCTCGACCAGTTGTCGTGGGTCGTCACCGCGTACCTGCTGTCGTCCACCGTCGTGCTGCCGCTGTACGGCAAGCTCGGCGACCTGTACGGCCGCAAGATCGTGCTGCAGGCCGCGATCGTGCTGTTCCTCGCGGGCTCCGCCCTGTGCGGCGTCGCGCAGGACATGACGCAGCTGATCGTGCTGCGCGCGCTGCAGGGACTGGGTGGTGGCGGCCTGATGGTCGTCACGATGGCCGCGATCGGCGATCTGGTGCCGCCCGACCGCCGCGCGCGCTACCAGGGGATGTTCGGCGGCGTGTACGGCCTCGCGACGATCATCGGCCCGCTGCTCGGCGGCTTCCTGGTCGAGCACCTGTCGTGGCGCTGGATCTTCACGATCAACCTGCCGCTCGGTTTTCTCGCGCTCGCGGTGATCGGCGTCGCGTTCCGGCCGCACACCGCGCACGTGAAGCACCGGATCGACTACATGGGCGCCGCGTTCCTCGCCACCGCCCTCACCTGCGTGATCCTGTTCACGAGCGAAGGCGGCTCGCTGCTGCCGTGGTCATCGCCGCAACTATGGATGACACTCGTGCTCGGCGTCGTCGCGATCGGCGGCTTCATCTATGAAGAACGGCTCGCGGCCGAGCCGATCATGCCGCTCGAACTGTTCCGTCATCGCACCTTCGTGCTGGTCAGCCTGATCGGCTTCGTCGTCGGCATCGCGCTGTTCGGCTCGGTCACGTTCATCCCGCTCTACCTGCAGGTCGTGAAGAGCTCGACGCCGTCGCAAGCCGGGATGCAGCTGCTGCCGATGATGGGCGGGATGCTCGTGACGTCGATCGTCAGCGGCCGGCTGATCTCGCGGCTCGGCTCGTACCGGATGTTCCCGATCCTGGGCACGCTGACCGGCGGCATCGCGATGGCGCTGCTGTCGACGCTGACGCTCGATACGCCGCTGCACACGATGTATGCGTACATGGCGCTGCTCGGGATCGGGCTCGGCATGGTGATGCCCGTGCTCACGCTCGCCGTGCAGAACACGGTCGAATTCCGGCACATGGGCGTCGCGACGTCGGGCGCGACGCTGTTCCGCTCGATCGGGGGTTCGCTCGGGGTCGCGGCGTTCGGCGCGCTGTTCTCGCACGGGCTGCAATCGCGGGTGATGGCTGCGCTGCCGGCCGGCGCCGAGCTGCCGCCCGCGCTCGGCCCGGCCGCCGTGCACCAGTTGCCGGATGCCGTGCGCGATGTATATCTCCATGCGTTCGCCGGTTCGCTGCATGTCGTGTATCTCGCGGCGGCGACCGTCATCGCGATCGCGTTCGTGCTCGCGTGGTTCGTCGAGGATGCGCCGCTGCGCAAGCATCACTGAGCCGCCCGTGGATCGCGATGCGAGCGGCGGGCCGCATCGCGATCCCCATCCGCCCGCCGTCAAGGCAGCAGCACGACCCCGCCCGTCGTCGCGCGCGACTCCAGCAGCCGGTGTGCATCGGCCGCCTGTTCCAGCGGTAGCCGCGCGCCGATCTCCATATGCATCCCGCCCGCCAGCCGGTCGAGCGTCGCGCGTGCAGCCTCCCGATATCCGTCCACGTCGCGCGCGATGAAGCCGAGCACGCTCGGCCGCGACAGCGCGATCGACCGCGCCGGCCCCAGTTCGTCGAGATCGAACGTCTGCCGCGCGCCGATTGCGGCCACCTGTCCGATGCTCGCGACCATCCCGAACGGACGGACCGCGCCGAGCGTGCGCGTCAGCACGTCGCCGCCGATCCCGTCGATCGCAAAATCGACCCCCGCGCCACCGCCGAACGCGCGTGCCGCCGCGACAAAATCTTCCTCGCGATAATCGACGACCGCCTCGGCGCCGTGCGTGCGCACGAGCGCGGCTTTCGCGGCCGACCCGACCGTGCCGATCACCCGCGCGCCGAGCGCACGCGCCCATTGCGTCGCCAGCAGCCCAACGCCGCCGGCCGCCGCGTGCACGAGTACCGTGTCGCCGGCGCCGAGCTGCCGGACGCGATGCAGCAGCATGTAAACCGTGATCCCTTTCAGCAGCCCGGCGGCGGCGGCTTCGTCGCTCAGGCCATCGGGGATCGGCAGCACGCGCTCGGCCGGCATCGTGCGCAGGCTTGCATAGCTGCCGGTCGGCATGCCCGCATACGCGACGCGCTGGCCGGGGACGAGCGCCGTCACGCCGGGCCCGACCGCATCGATCACGCCGGCCGCCTCGACACCGAGCGCGTCCGGCAGCGCGGGCATCGCGTGCGCCCCCGTCCTGAAATAGATGTCGACGAAATTCACGCCGATCGCGGTCTGGCGAATCCGTACTTCGCCGGCGCCGGGCGGCGCGACGGGCGCATCGACGCGGCGCAGCACGCCGGCGTCGCCGTAGCGGTCGATCCCGATCCGGATGGCAGTGGCAGTCTGGGTCATAACGTTCCTCGTAATCGAATGAAGTGACACGATCATCCCATCGTGCATAATCGAACGGAACTCATGTAAATCGCCCATCTACTGTGCAAAATTCAACCGATCTGGACGCCGCGCCTGCATCCGCGTCACCGATGAGCTGGGACGACATCCGCTATTTCCTCGCGGTGATGCGCGGCGGCAGCCTGTCGGCCGCCGCGCGGGCGCTGCAGGTTCAGCATTCGACGGTCGCACGGCGCATCGACGCGCTGGAGTCGGCGCTCGGCATCCGGCTGTTCGACCGGCTGCCGCGCGGCTGGCCGCCGACCGACGAAGGGCTGCACCTTGCCGAGCATGCCGCCCGCCTCGAAACCGACGCGCATGCGTTCGCGCGCGCCGCCCAGGGCGCAGCGGCGTTAGACGGCGTGGTGCGCGTATCGGCGTCGCCGGTGTTCGCGAGCCATTTCCTCGCGCCGCGGCTCGCCCGCGCGCAGCGCGCATGGCCGGCGCTGCGGATCGACCTGATGGGCGAAATGCATGCGGCCAACCTGTATGCGCGCGAAGCCGACCTCGCAGTGCGGCTGTCGCGGCCGAGCGAGCCGGGGCTCGCCGCGCGCCGGCTCGGCACGATGCGCTTCGCGCTGTGCGCGTCGCCGGAATGGGCGGACGCGCCGCCGGAAACCTGGGCGTTCGTCGGCTACGACGATGCGCTCGCGCAAACGCCGCAGCACCAGTGGCTCGCCCGCTTCGCGGCCGGACGCCGTTTCGCATTTGTCACCAACGACCTGGCTGCGCAGCATCACGCGTGCGCGGCGGGCGCCGGCGTCGCGCTGCTGCCGAGGTTTCTCGTCGACGATCCGGCCGCGCACGCCGGTGCGCCGCTCGTCGAGCTGACGGCCGCACCGCGTTGCGACATCGAGCGCGAGATCTGGCTCGTCGTCCATCCGGACGTGCGACGGTCCCCGCGCGTGCAGCGGGTCGCCGACGCGATCGCCGATGCGGTTCGCGCGGCGGACGGCCGGCTCTAGGCGGCCGCGGCCGCACGCGGCTTTGCCATGCGCTTCGGCGGCCGGCATAGTGGTGGTTTGCGTTCTGAATTCGCCGGACCCACCGCCATGCCCACCGCTCCCGCCTGCGTCGTTCGCGACGCAACCGACGCCGACCTCGATGCGATCCACGCGATCTATGCGCACCACGTGCACCACAGCGTCGCGTCGTTCGAAGAAACGCCGCCCGACGTCGCCGTACTGCGCGCGCGCCGCGACGCGGTGCTGCGCGACGGGCTGCCGTATCTCGTCGCCGAATGCGATGGCCGCGTGGCCGGCTATGCGTATGCGACGCCGTATCGCTCGCGCAGCGCGTACCGCTTCACGATCGAGGATTCGATCTACATCGACGAGTCGCAGCGCGGGCGCGGGATCGGCCGTGCGCTGCTCGCGGCGCTGATCGAACGCTGCGAGGCCGGCCCGTGGCGGCAGATGATCGCGGTGATCGCCGACGGCGGCACCGGCGGCTCGACGTCGCTGCATCGCGCATTCGGCTTCGAGCCGGCCGGCATGCTGAAGGCAGCCGGTTTCAAGCACGGCCGCTGGATCGATACGGCGCTGCTGCAGCGCCCGCTCGGCGACGGCGCGCGCACGCTCCCTGTCTCGCCCTAGCCCGCCGCGTCGCGCTAGAATGGCCGCATGTCAAAACAGACTCATTCCACACCCGACGAGGCGGCGCCGGACTCCCGCAACGAGTACACGGTCGACGAACTTGCACGCGTGTCCGACACGACCGTGCGCAATGTCCGCGCCTACCAGGATCGCGGGTTGCTCGCGCCGCCGGAAAAGCGTGGCCGCGTCGGCATCTACGACGACACGCACGTCGCGCGCCTGAAGCTGATCAACCACCTGCTCGCACGCGGCTATACGCTGTCGAACATCCAGGACCTGATCAAGGCGATCGACGAAGGCCACGACCTGCGCTCGATCCTCGGCCTCGAAAATGCGATCGGCGGCCGCTGGTCGCACGAACTGCCGAAAACCTATTCGCTCGCCGCGCTCGCGCAGATGTTCGGCCCGCAGGCGACCACGCAGCTGTCACGCGTGACCGAACTCGGCTTGCTCGAACGGCGCGGCCTGTCGTTCGTCGCGAAGAACCCCGCACTGCTCGAAGCAGCGGCCGCGATGACGAAGGAAGGCATCCCGCCGCGCGAGCTGCTCGACGTGATCAGCCTCGCGCGGCCGCATTTCGACGCGATCGCGCGACTGCTCGTCGATCTCGTCGTGAAGCGGCTCGACCGCTACGACGCCGACACGCTGCCGCCCGCCACCGACGTGCCCGAACTGGTCGACGCAATTTGGCGCCTGCGCCCGCTCGCGGCCGTGTTCGTCGAAGGCGAGACGAACCGTGCACTCGAAACCGCGGCGAGCGCCTATCTCGGCGGCCGTGTCGCGACGATCCTCGACAAGAAGCTCAGCGACGAGGCCGCGCGGCAGTCCGGCACGCCGGCATCGAAAGACGACAGCGACGAAGCATAGGCGCGCCGCCGTCATATTGATATCGGCAATGCTTCGTTTGCGGGCGTGATCGCCCATGCGACGATTCTTCCAACCGAGCAGCACCACCGCTCGCCCGAAGACGTTTCGCATGGAGTCCGTTCGATGATTCGTTTCACCCGCTGGATCGCCCGCGCCGCCGCAGTCACCACGCTCGTCGCGCTGTCCGCCGCGCCGGCCTTCGCGCAAGGCGGCGCCGACAAGGTCGTGCGCATCGGCTACCAGAAGGCCGGCCTGCTGTCGGTCATCAAGGCGCAAGGTTCGCTCGAAGCGCGGCTCAAGCCGCTCGGCTATGGCGTCCAGTGGTTCGAATTCCCGGCCGGCCCGCAACTGCTCGAAGCACTGAACGCGAACAGCATCGACTTCGGCTATACGGGTGCGCCGCCACCCGTGTTCGCGCAGGCGGCCGGCGTGCACTTCGTCTATGTCGGCGCGGAACCGCCGGCGCCGCACAACGAAGCCGTGGTCGTGAAGACCGATTCGCCGATCCGTTCGGTCGCCGGCCTGCGCGGCAAGAAGATCGCGTTGCAGAAGGGCTCGAGCGCGAACTACCTGCTGCTCGAAGCGCTGAAGAAGGCCGGCGTGCGCTACGACGAAATCCGCCCCGTGTACCTTGCGCCGGCCGACGCGCGCGCCGCGTTCGAGAGCGGCAACGTCGACGCGTGGGTCGTCTGGGATCCGTACTATGCAGCCGCGCAAAATGCGCTGAAGGTGCGCACGCTGTCCGACTACACGGGACTCTCGGCGACCAACAACTTCTACGAAGCGACGCGCGATTTCGCGCAGCAGCATCCCGACGTGGTCGGCGCGATCCTGAAGCAGGCGCGCGAGACGGGCCAATGGGTCAACACGCATCCGGCCGACACGGCCGCGCTGATCGCACCGAAGGTCGGCCTGCCGCAACCGCTCGTCGAGACGTGGATCAAGCGGGTCCCGTTTGGCGCGGTGCCGCTCGACGAAAAGATCGTCGCGGCCCAGCAAAGCGTCGCCGATGCGTTTTATGCGGCGAAGCTGATTCCGCAGAAACTGAGCGTGGCCGACAACGCATGGGTCGACAAGAGCGTGCAGAGTGCGCTCGCGGCGAAGTAACGCGCAACCCGCGGCGCGAACTGATTCGCACGAGGCCGACCGGCACCCTGCCCGTCGGCCTCGTTCGTTGCTTGTCACGGATGACCGGGAAAGGCGACGCGAAGTACCGGCATTCGACCAGGCAACCATCCCATGATGGCCGGAATTCGCTCGATACAGTTGACAACTACCGTTGCCATGGTTGATGCTTGAAAACATGAGCCGCCAAGCATTCACCATTGCGCTGATTATTCGCACCATTCTTCGAATGGTGGGTTAGCGCGCATCCGGCTCAATGACGACAACCCGCCCCTGAGGCGGGTTGTTTCATTTCCGCCCAGGGCATTTCAAACCCGCCCTCGAAAGGAAATGACCGTGTCTTTGTACCGAAGCTCGCCTGACGCTTGCACCGCGCTTGCCACGCAAGCCCAGCCTCCCGTCGACTACGTCAAGAAAATTCTCACCGCCCGTGTCTACGACGTCGCGCGCGAGACGGAACTCCAGCCCGCCCGCAATCTGTCGGCCCGGCTGCGCAACGCCGTCTACCTGAAGCGCGAGGACAACCAGCCGGTGTTCTCGTTCAAGCTGCGCGGCGCGTACAACAAGATGGCGCACATTCCGGTGGACGCGCTCGCGCGCGGCGTGATTACGGCGTCGGCCGGCAATCACGCACAGGGTGTCGCGTTCTCGGCAGCGCGGATGGGCGTCAAGGCCGTGATCGTCGTGCCCGTCACGACGCCGCAGGTGAAGGTCGACGCGGTGCGTGCGCACGGCGGCCCGACGGTCGAGGTCATCCAGGCTGGCGAGTCGTACAGCGACGCGTACCGGCACGCGGTCAAGGTTCAGGCGGAGCGCGATCTCACGTTCGTCCACCCGTTCGACGATCCGTACGTGATCGCCGGCCAAGGCACGGTCGCGATGGAAATCCTGCGCCAGCACCAGGGGCCGATCCACGCGATCTTCGTGCCGATCGGCGGCGGCAGCCTCGCGTCCGGCATTGCTGCCTACGTGAAGGCGGTGCGCCCGGAGATCAAGGTGATCGGCGTGCAGACCGAGGATTCGTGCGCGATGGCGCAATCGCTCGCGGCCGGCCGGCGCGTCGAGCTGACCGAGGTCGGCCTGTTCTCGGACGGTACCGCCGTGAAGCTGGTCGGCGAAGAAACCTTCAGGCTGTGCGCCGAATACCTCGACGGCGTCGTGACGGTCGACACCGATGCCCTATGCGCGGCCATCAAGGACGTGTTCCAGGATACCCGCAGCGTGCTCGAACCGGCCGGTGCACTCGCGGTCGCGGGTGCAAAGCGCTACGCGGAACGCGAAGGCACCGAGAACCAGACGCTCATTGCGGTCACGTCCGGTGCGAACGTGAACTTCGACCGGATGCGCTTCGTCGCCGAGCGCGCGGAAGTGGGTGAAGCGCGCGAAGCCGTGTTCGCGGTCACGATCCCCGAGGAACGCGGCAGCTTCCGGCGCTTCTGCGCGCTCGTCAGTGATCGCAACCTGACCGAGTTCAACTACCGGATCGCCGACGCGCAATCCGCGCACTTCTTCGTCGGCATGCAGATCAAGCGCCGCGGCGAATCGGCCGAGATCGCCGCGAACTTCGAATCGCACGGCTTCAGGACCATCGACCTGACGCACGACGAATTGTCGAAAGAACATATCCGCTACATGGTGGGCGGCCGTTCGCCGCTCGCGCTCGACGAGCGCCTGTTCCGCTTCGAATTCCCGGAACGGCCGGGCGCACTGATGAAGTTCCTGTCGGCGATGGCACCGGACTGGAACATCAGCCTGTTCCACTACCGCAACCAGGGCGCGGACTACAGTTCGATCCTCGTCGGACTGCAGGTGCCGCAGGCCGATCGCGACGCATTCGACCACTTCCTGTCGACGCTCGGCTATCCGTACATCGAGGAAGGCAGCAATCTCGCCTATCGCTTGTTCCTGTAGTACGGATCGCGCTTGTCGGCGACGCGGGTCTTCCGGACAGTCGATCGTCCTTGCCGCGTCGGGTGCGGTTGTCATCCCTCTCGCACGATCGGTGGCGCATCGGGACATGCGCCGCCGATCGCTTCGTCCGTCTGCTTCGGCACATGACGAGCGCACGACGCGTCGGCCTTGTTTGTTCTTGCCGAATTATCGCGAAACGCGTGGCGAACGGTCGGCGCTCGGCCAGAGCGCGGGGCTCTTTTATGGTTGTCGTGGACGACCGCGAAGCGATTGCCCGTCGCAACGTGATCCCCGATTCGAATGGCCGCTTTGGATAAGGTGATGTGACCGCTTCGGGTCCTTCATCGCCACCAACCCCATCAGGCCCTGTCCAACCTGTGCGTCATCACGGATAGTGCCCGCAGCCAGGCGGGGCCACATCGACTCATCCGCAAAACGGACCGCGTGGCAACACAGTTACAAGATAACGATTGACGCCAGCACCGCCCAGCGGTTAGTGTATCGTCCGAAGTTCAAGAAGTCCGATTGCTGTTCATCAATTGATCGCTCCTCAGCGGTATTCGTTGTCCTCTCCCTCCTTGACGCTTCACGCGCTCTTTTACAGAGCAAATCTTTCTATTTTTTCTCAAGGAATCTTCATGGATACCGGTATCGTCAAGTGGTTCAACGACAGCAAAGGCTTTGGCTTCATCACGCCCGACAACGGCGGCGACGATCTGTTCGCTCACTTCTCCGAAATTCGCGCCGACGGCTTCAAGACGCTGGCTGAAAATCAGAAGGTGAGCTTCGAAACGAAGCAAGGCCCGAAGGGTCTGCAAGCGGCCAACATCAAGCCGCTGTAAAGTTTGAAGGACCCGGCCTCCCGTAACGGACGCCGGGTTGCAGCGACATCCTCGCGGAGATTGGTCTCCCAAAGTTGGCGCGATTGCTCTTAGCTGCATCGGTTCATTCAGCAGCTCGCCGAGCGCCACACGCCTCGTTGCACTTCATTCCCCCTCAGGCTGCCAAGCCCTTTTTCGCTTTACGACTGCTTCAGATTCAGCTCGCAATGGCTTTGAATCGGCGCACCTGTGCACATTCCGCACGGCACGCACGCACTCGAACATTATTAAAATTAAAATGCAGAACCATCGAATTCAACAATACAACGGCTATGCCGTTCACCCCTCGGCGCATCGTTTGCCCGACGGAAGCTTTTCATCCAACCTGCTGCTTGAACGCGCCGGTAGCCCACGCACCGAAGGCCGCTACCAGTTCTATTCGCTCGATTACTTCACGAGTGAGGAGCAGGCGTTGCAGCATTCGGCCCGCTGGGCACGCAACTGGGTCGACACGCGCGGTTGAAGGCAAGGCCCGACCATCGATCCAGCGACGCGCAACGCGCCGGCCGCGTTGACCACGAAATCGAGGGGCTCGAAACGCTCTGCCAGCGTCTCCAGAACACGGTCCACCTGATCAGGCACGCCCAGGTCGGCAGTCCGGGCACGGTGGGACGCGCATCGGGAAACACGCCGCCGATCACTTCGGCGGCGTGTTCCAGCACGTTCGCGCGCTGTCCGACGATGACGATGACGACCTGCGCATTGCGCTGAGCGCAATGCATTGCCGTGGCCGGGCCGATTCCCGTCCCGCCGCCACTCACCGACACCAGCCGATTCATCGCGCCGCTTCAAAGATCGCCGTTCGAAGACAACCACTCGGGTTCGTACGCACCCAGTGCGCGCGCCGGATAAAACCATCGGAGCGGCGCATCGTCGATCTGCAAGGGCGGGAGGAGCCGGGATGCCGGCCCCCACGACGTCGGCTCGACGTGCTCCGCACGATCCCGTTGACCGTCGGCGACCAGTTCGACCACCTCGCTCATGGGCTCCGACCGCAGTTGCAAATCGGCCGCCGTGCGCGCCAGCGACGCGCGAACCTCGGTACCGACACCCTGTTTCATTCGTGTCGTCAGCCCACGGATGGCGGCCGTCGCCATCAGGTAACCCGTCGCATGGTCGATGGCCTGAACGGGCAGGTTCACCGGTTCATCGCTGCCCATGACGCGCATGCCCGCCTCGGCGATTCCCGTGCTCGTTTGAATGAGGCTGTCGAAGCCGCGCCGGCAACGCCAGTCACCGCTCCAGCCATAAGCGTCGAGCGACACGTCAATGAGCGCGGGATTCAGTTCGCGCCGATGCGCAGCATCGAGACCGAGGCGCGCGAGCGCGTCGGCCCGGTAACCGTGCACGACGATATCCGCGCTGCCGAGCAACTGTTTGAGCGTATCGAGATCCGCCGCATCTTTCAGGTTCAGCCGCGCACATCGCTTGCCGAGGACGACTTCGGGCACCGTGCCCGGTTCTTCCCAGCCGTACGGATCGATGCGCAGTACGTCTGCGCCCAGGCCCGCAAGAAATCGCGTCGCCACGGGGCCGGCGAGGATGCGCGTCAGGTCGAGCACGCGGATGCCGCGCAACGGCCGGTCTTTCGAAGGGCGCCAGTCACGCGCGATGGCATCGGTCGCGGCATGAACATGCAGCAACGGTTCGGTTGCGACCGCCTTGCCCTGCGGGTGCTCGGCCCACTCCTGCGCCGCGTACATCGCCGCAGCGCAACCGCCTCGCTCGACGATCGCGTCTTCGAGCGCACCGGCATCCCAGCGACTCACCGCTTGCGCGACCGCCGGTGCATCGGCGGCACAGCCCAGCACCGACAAGGCGGCCAGCCGATGATGCGGCGCGTTGGTGTGCAACCGGATCCAGCGATCGCGCGCCCGATAGTTGCCGGCCACCGGATCCCATTGTGGCGGCATCGTCCAGCCCTGCGGACGCAGCGACGTGCCGAACCACAGCGACGCCATGCGCCGGTCGACCCGCACCGACGGCAACGTTCCGGTCGACGCATGCAGCAATTCGGCAACGGACGTCCCTGCCGCGCCGATTGCCGCCGTGGCCATGTCGGTTACGCGAAACGCGGAAACCAGCTCGCCCGACCCGTTGAAGCTGCACGACTCGAGGAACGCCTGAGACCCACCCGCCGCCAGCCAGAACGCCCGCAGATGATGCGACACCCGATCCTCATCGGCCACGGCCCGTTCCCTCGACATTTGATCGATACGCATGTTCGCCTCGCATGAATTAGGTGAGGCAAAGATCGTCTCGCTCGCATTTGCTGTCAACGTTGATTATCCTGATCAACCTGTCGAACCATTCCCCCTGCGCACGATGTCGAACTACCTGAATTCGACCGAAGCTGCGGCAAGGCTCCGTGTCTCGCGGCAAACCCTCTATGCGTACGTCAGCCGCGGCCTGCTTCGCGCGGAACCGGGCGGCAGTCATCGCGAACGCCGCTATCTCGCGGCCGAGGTCGACCGGCTCGCGGATCGGCGCGCACGAGGCCGCAAGCCGAAGGAAGTGGCGAAGGCCGCGCTGAACTGGGGTTCGCCCGTGCTCGAGTCGAGCATCACGTTGATCGACGGTGGCCGGCTCTTCTATCGCGGTGTGGATGCACTCGATCTCGCGTCCCGCGCGAGTCTCGAGGAAGTCGCGGCGCTGCTATGGCGATGCGACGAGCAGACCGCTTTCGGCCGCCACATTCCCGCTACGCCCGCGGTGCTGCGAACGCTCTTCAGGCACTACGGCGAGCAACGCGCCGAGCAGGCCCTGCTGCCGCTCTTCACCGTCGCAAGCGAGGACGCGCCAACGGCGATCTGGCAGCAATCGACCGATCGTCAGGCGCAGGGCTGCGGCGATCTCGTGCGGATTCTTGCCGCATGCCTGTTGCGAACCCGGATCGACACAGCGCCCATCCACGTGCAATGCGCGCGGGCGTGGGGCGTCGGGCCTGCTGGCGCCGAGCTGATCAGGATGGCGCTCGTGTTGTGCGCGGATCACGAACTGAACGCGTCGAGCTTCACGGGACGATGCATCGCGTCGACGAACGCGAGCTTGCGGGCCGTGGTGGTCGGTGGTCTGGCCGGCCTGTCGGGCGAGCGGCATGGCGCGACCACCGCGCGTGGCGAAGCACTGTGGGACGAACTGGGTAATAAGGACATCGAGCAAAAAATGAGCGAACGTCTCGCCCGGGGAGACGGCTTGCCGGGCTTCGGACATTCGCTCTATCCCGACGGCGACGTGCGTGCGACGTATCTGTTGTCGCGGATCCTGCCGCGCCATCCGCAATGGAAAAGGATGATCGATGCAGGGAGCGCGCTCGTCGGCTACAAGCCCTCTTTGGATCTCGCGCTGGTGGCGCTTCGCAGACATTTGCGGCTTCCCGTCGGTGCTGCATTCGGCCTGTTCGCGCTGGGCCGCTCGATCGGCTGGATCGCGCACGGGCTGGAGCAGCGCGAGCAATCCGATCTCATCCGGCCGCGTGCGGTTTATACGGGGACGTGGCCAGGTGGATCCGGTGCCGGGCCGGATCATGCGCGATCGCGCGGACGGTCGGGAAAGCAGCAAACAACGCAACCTGCAGCGCCGAAAGACGACATGCTTGCCGCTTTTTTCAGGAGTCGATAGCTTTTCTTGATGCGATGACGTCAGCGTGCATCATCGGTGACAAGCCAACGCCTCGTTGGCGCATGCAAGCCGCCATCCGATGACGTTCCACCGATGTCGCCAACGGGTCGGCAATCACGCGCCACGGGAATCCGCGAAGATCTTTTGCCTGAGCCACGTGATGCAAACGGCACACGGCACACCGATCCGGCGATGCGCGCACCGCGCCAACGGCACGCGCATCCTGACTTACTTCAGCGCCCCCGCCACCTTCTTCTGCCGCCACAGACACAGCAAGTCACACGCGACGTGCGCGGCCGCAATCGCCGTGATGTCCGCGTGGTCGTACGCGGGTGCCACCTCGACCACATCCGCACCCACCAGGTTCACCGCGCCGAGCGCGCGCACGATCGCGAGCGCCTGTGTCGAAGAAAGGCCGCCCGCGACCGGCGTGCCCGTGCCGGGCGCAAACGCCGGATCGAGACAATCGATATCGAACGTCAGGTACGCGGGCCGCGCGCCGACGATGTCGACGATCCGCTCGACCGCCGCGCGAGACCCGTGGTCATGCACCCACGCCGCATCGAGCCGCTCGATGCCGAGAAAGTCGTCGTTCCACGTGCGAATCCCAACCTGCACCGACGTCGCCGGATCGATCAGCCCTTCCTTCACGGCCTTGTAGAACATCGTCCCGTGATTGAGGCTGTCCGGATCGTCGTCGGCCCACGTATCGCAGTGCGCGTCGAAATGGATCAGCGACAGCGGCTTGCCGTAGCGCTCCGCATGCGCGACCAGCAGCGGATACGTGATGTAGTGGTCGCCGCCGAGCGTCAGCATCTTCGCGCCGGAACCGAGGATCGTGCGCGCATGCTCGATGATCGCGGGCTTGATCGACAGCGGGTTGTGCGCGTCGAACCAGCAGTCGCCGTAGTCGATGGCCGCGAGATCGTCGAACGGGTTGAAACCCCACGGATACGGATGAAGCTCCGCGAGCTGCACGCTCGCCGCGCGGATCGCAGCCGGGCCGAGCCGCGCGCCGGAGCGGTAAGTCGTCGCGAGGTCGAGCGGCACGCCGGAGATCGCGACGTCGACGCCGTCGAGCTCGCGCGAATAGTTGCGGCGCATGAACGACAGCACGCCCGCGTAGGTGTTTTCGATCGACGAGCCGTACGGCGTCGTGCGACGGATCGCGCCGTCGCCGTGGAGAAGTTCGGTCATGGTCGGACCTGTTTTCGTGGGGAGACCAGCCCGCCCCGCGTCGCATGGGCGCGCGGGCCGGGCATGGCATGGATTCATCGGGCACGCACCGGCTTGCGCATCCTGTCGCGCGGCCGGGCGGAACAACGACAGCAACAACCACATCGACAACGGCAATACCGTGGCGATCATAGCAAGCCGAATTGAAGTCGTTGCCCCGGTTCAACCGGGGCAACGCGCGGAGAAATCCGGCAGTAGCGGCGCCCTCGCTTCCTAGAAGGATTCGCCGGTTTTCGCCCCCCTTTTCTTCCGGATAATGGCCGACAGCCGCGCCCTCGACCGCGCGCCGTCCACCGCAGACAACGACAAACCGGAGACACCCGCCTTGATCGCCATGCTTCCCGCCACCTACCGCCGGCTCTGGCCGCTCGCCGTCGCCGCCGCGCTGCTGTACGGGCTGTCGCTCGCCGCCGCGCCCTATCCCGGCCAGGCCGCCGCGAAAGCGGCGATGGGCATCCTGCTGCTCGCGGCGGGCAGCACCTGCGCCGCACCGCGCGAACGCGCGTGGCTGTGCGCGGCGCTCGTGACGGCCGTGCTCGGCGACGTGCTGCTCGCACTGCCCGACTGGCCGCTGTCGTTCGTCCTCGGCCTCGGCGCGTTCCTGCTCACGCACCTGTTCTATTGCGCGATCTTCTTCCGCTGGCGCGCGCGGCCGCACGGCTGGCGCATCGTCGCGCTCGTCGGGCTGTGGATCGCCGCGCCGGCGTTCTACGTGGCGTTCTTCCCGCATCTCGGCGAGCTGGTCGCGCCGGTCGCCGTCTACATGCTCGTGCTGTGCACGATGGCCAGCTTCGCGCTCGCGGCCCGCACGCGCGGCCCACTGGTCGCGCTCGGCAGCCTGATCTTCGTCGGCTCCGATACGCTGATCGGCGCCGGCCGCTTCCTCGGCGGCTTTCCGGGCATCGACTACCTGATCTGGGGCCTCTACGCGCTCGCGCAGGTCACGATCGTGGCCGGGGTTTTCCATGAGACGGCCGCCCGAACGATCCGTCCCTGATACTGTTTCAAACAGACCGCCGCGCGCCGGCGGTCTCGTCCACCGCCTGTCTCGCCCTGTCGACGGCCTTTCCCGCTCATCCCGCATGGCGGAAACCGGCCCGTTCCAAACCCCGCTCAGCCTTTTCCCGTCTGGCTTCCGGCCCTTAGAGCGCCGCTTCTAGCCTCTTGCGGTTTCCGGGCTCACCCACTATCGTTACATCAAACAATGTAACATTCAAAAATGAGCCAAATCGGAGACACCCGGATGAATGCTCGCACGTTGCCTTTCGGTCCGCCCGGCCACGACGGCCTGGACGAAACCATCGACATCGCCATCATCGGCACCGGCTTCGCCGGCCTCGGGATGGCGATCCGCCTGCGTCAAACAGGCGTGACCGACTTCGTCGTCCTCGAGAAGGCCGCGTCGGTCGGCGGCACGTGGCGCGACAATCATTACCCCGGGTGTGCATGCGACGTGCAATCGCACGTCTATTCGTTCTCGTTCGCGCCGAATCCGCGCTGGACACGCATGTTCGCGCCGCAGCCGGAAATCCGCGCGTATCTGGAAGACTGCGTGCAGCGCTTCGGCGTTGGCCCGCACCTGCGCCTGAACCACGAGTTGCAGCGCGCCGAGTACGACGAGGCCGCGCAACGCTGGCGCCTCACGTTCGCGAACGGCAAGCGGCTGTCCGCGCGCGTGCTGGTGTCGGGGATGGGCGGCCTGTCGCGGGCCGCGCTGCCGTCGATTCCCGGCCTCGAAAACTTCAAGGGCCGCGCGTTCCACTCGCAGCACTGGGATCACGACTATGCGCTCGAAGGCAAGCGCGTCGCGGTGATCGGCACCGGCGCGAGCGCGATCCAGTTCGTGCCGCAGATCGCGCCGCGCGTGAAGGAACTCGCGCTGTTCCAGCGCACGCCGCCGTGGATCATGCCGAAGCCCGACCGCAACCTGACCGGGCTCGAGAAGTGGCTGTTCCGCACGCTGCCGTTCACGCAGAAGGCGGTGCGCAGCAGCATCTACTGGATGCTCGAATCGCGCGTGCTCGGCTTCGCGATCCATCCGTCGCTGATGAAGAACGTGCAGAAGCTCGCGCTGCGCCACATCCGCAAGCAGATTCCCGATCCGGAGCTGCGCAAGACCGTCACGCCGAACTACACGCTCGGCTGCAAGCGCGTGCTGATCTCGAACGACTACTACCCGGCGCTGTCGCGCAAGAACGTCGACGTGATCACGACCGGCATCGACCACGTCGAAGCCGACGCAGTCGTGACGACCGACGGCCGCCGCCATGAAGTCGACTGCCTGATCTACGGCACCGGCTTCCAGGTGGCCGATCCGTTTCCGCGCGGCGCGATCCTCGGCCGCGGCGGGCTCGACATCGTCGACGCGTGGCGCGACGGCGCGCACGCGTATCTCGGCTCGACGCTGCCCGGCTATCCGAACTTCTTCATGATCGTCGGCCCGAACACGGGCCTCGGCCACAACTCGATGGTGTTCATGATCGAGTCGCAGATCGAGTACATCCTCGGCGCGCTGCAGGCGATGCGCCGCGAACGCGCGGATGCGATCGAAGTGCGCCCGCTCGTCGAGGCGCAATTCAACAGTGACCTGCAGGGCAAGCTGAAAAAGGCGATCTGGTCGACGGGCGGCTGCAAGAGCTGGTACCTCGACCCGCGCACCGGCAAGAACACGACGCTGTGGCCGGGCTTCACGTGGCGCTTCCGCCAGGCGACCGCGCACTTCTCGATCGCCGACTACCACGCGTATCGCGCGCCGCAACACGACACGACCGCGCGGCCCGTCGCCGCGCCCGCCGCTTCCGCTTCGACTTCCACGTCCGCCGAAGCGGCCTGAGCCAGACAAGGAGCAACCGACATGAGAGATTTCGCCAACAAGGTCGCCGCGATCACGGGTGCCGGCTCGGGCATGGGCCGCTCGCTCGCGATCCAGCTCGCGCAGGCCGGCTGCCACGTATCGCTCGCCGACAAGAACGGCGTGGGCCTCGCCGAAACCGAGCGGATCGTCCGCACGATCGCGCCGAACGTGCGCGTGTCGACGCGCGTACTGGACGTCGGCGACCGCGACGCGATGTTCGCGTGGGCCGACGACACCGCGAAAGAGCACGGCAAGGTCAACCTGATCTTCAACAACGCAGGCGTCGCGCTGTCGAGCACGATCGAAGGGATGGAATACAGCGATCTCGAGTGGATCGTGAACATCAACTTCTGGGGTGTCGTGCACGGCACGAAGGCGTTCCTGCCGCACCTGAAGGCCTCGGGCGACGGTCACGTGATCAACACGTCGAGCATCTTCGGGATCTTCGCGCAGCCGGGCATGAGCGGCTACAACGCGACCAAGTTCGCGGTGCGCGGCTTCACCGAGTCGCTGCGCCAGGAACTCGACATGATGAAGTGCGGCGTGTCGGCCACCTGCGTGCATCCGGGCGGCATCCGCACCAACATCGCGCAGTCGAGCCGCGTCGCGAAGAACATGGTCGGCTTCATCGTCGAGAGCGAGCAGCAAGGCAAGGACAGCTTCGAGAAGTTCTTCATCACGACCGCCGACGATGCCGCGCGCACGATCCTCGCCGGCGTGCGCAAGAACAAGCGCCGCGTACTGATCGGCCGCGACGCGAAGGGGGCGGACTGGCTGGCGCGCATCCTGCCGTCGGCCTACCAGGCGCTCGTCGTGCTCGCGACGCGCCGCGAGGCCGCGAAGGCCCGCCGCGCCACGCGCGGCACGCCGGCGCCCGCGCCGCTGCACGCCACCTACAACAATGCAGGCAACCAGGGAGGAGAACAATCATGACGACCCCGAACATGATGCCCGTGCGGCGCGACATCCGTTTCGCGCTGCCCCCCGAACGCGCGCGCGACTGGCACGTGCAGGGCGTGCCGGTCACGCACTTCATGAACGCTCTGTCGCTGCTGTTCCCGGCCGGCGAACGCTTCTTCATGGATTCGGTGCGCAACTACCGCGACCAGATCGAGGATCCGGAACTGAAGAAGCAGGTGCTCGGCTTCATCGGCCAGGAAGCGATGCACACGCGCGAGCACATCGAATACAACGACCTGCTGCAGTCGTCGGGCCTGCCTGCGCACAAGCTCGACAAGCGCCTGTGGACGATCCTCGGCTGGTTCAAGAAGGCGCTGCCGCATTCGATGCAGCTCGCGATCACGATCGCGCTCGAGCACTACACGGCGATCCTCGCGAACCAGCTGCTGTCGGGCCACGAGCATCGCATCGACGGCTCGGTCGAAGGCTACCAGCAGATGTGGATGTGGCACGCGATGGAGGAAACCGAGCACAAGGCGGTGTCGTACGACGTATGGACCACCGTGATGAAGCCGGGCCTCGGCAGCTACCTGCTGCGCACGGGCACGATGCTGACGACGACCGTGTTCTTCTGGGCGATCGTGTTCGACTTCCACCTGCGCCTGATGCGCGCGCACCGTCGCGAACACGGCAAGTTCGGCGGCATGTGGCGCCTCGTGAAGTATCTGTACAGCCCGAAGCACGGCGTGTTCCCGAACATCGCGCGCGAATGGCTCGACTACTTCCGCCCCGGCTTCCACCCGTGGGACCACGACAACCACCAGTACCTGCAGGGGCTCGACACGCTGCTCGAGAACATCGACGCGACCAACGCGCGCTACGCCGCGCAAGCCGCCCCGCGCCGCGTGCCGTTGCACCCGGTTCCGCAGGCATGACGTCATGGCGCGCGCCCACGAGATGCTGACCGTCCAGTCCGGCGACGTGAAACTCGCCGTCTACGTAAGCGGGTCGCGTCGCGCCCCGCCGCTGATCCTCGTGCACGGCTACCCCGATTCGGCGGCCGTGTGGGCGCCGATCCGGGCGCGGCTCGCGAAGCGCTACCGCGTGATCGCGTACGACGTGCGCGGCGCCGGTGCCTCCGATGCGCCGCGCCGCCGCGCCGACTACACGCTCGAACGGCTCGCCGCCGACCTGAAGGCGGTGGCCGATGCGACCTGCGGCGGCCGGCCGTTCCATCTCGTCGGCCACGACTGGGGGTCGATCCAGTGCTGGGAGGCCGTGACCGACCCCGCGTTCCGCGGCCGGATCGCATCGTACACGTCGATCTCGGGCCCGTGCCTCGATCACGTGTTCCGCGCAAAGATGCGGCTCAAGCAGAGCCTGAAGTCGTGGTACATCGCGTTCTTCCACCTGCCGCTCGTGCCGTCGCTGGTGTGGCGGCTCGGCGGCGCGGCATTGTGGCCGCGCTGGCTGCAGCTCACCGAACGCGTGCGCGCCGAGCGCGATCCCGTGCAATTGAAGAACGCGCTGAACGGCCTGCAGTTGTACCGCGCGAACTTCATCGCACGGGCCCGCAAGCCGCGCGAACGGTATGCACAGGCGCCCGTGCAGATCCTGGTGCCGGTGCGCGACCGCTATGTGACGCCCGAGATGTCGGTCGATCTCGACCGCTGGCTCGGCGACCACGTGCGCGAGGAAATCGACGGCAGCCACTGGGTCGTGCTGCGCCACCCGGACATGATCGCGTCGCGGATCGACCGCTTCGCGTCCGCGCAGGAGCGGCCGGCGCTCGCCCCCGCCGTGGCCCGGGTTCAGCGCACCGCCGGCGCCGGCAGGCGTCTGAACAGCGTCTCGTAATCGATGACGAGCCCGTCGTCGTCGATGTCCATCTCGGCGGTGAAGTCGCGGAAGATCCCTTCGTAGCGGTAGCGCCGGCCCGGCTCGAGGCACGCGTAGGCCTGCTTGACCGGCGTAACCTTCAGGTCCGGCGTCGAGATGTACGCGACGTCGATCGGCCGCCGCTCGCCGCGCGCGAGCCCGAGGCGGCCGATCGGCAGCGAATTCGTGAACGGCGTCGCCGCGATGTCGATGTCGATGCAGCCGTCGAGCGCCGGCAGTGCGCGGCCGGAGCCGTCGTGCCAGTGGCCGGCGCCGTCGCTGCGCAATTCGAGCGTGCCGCCGCCCATCACCTTGAGCACCGCATAGGTCACGCACCAGTGCGTGTCGCACTCGACGCGATACGCGAGCCCGTACGCACGGCCATATCGCTGGCCGACCACCGCGCTTTCGACGACGATCCCGCCGTCGCTCCGGTCGAACGTCAGATGTTCGACCCCGTCGCCTTCGAGCGACGCCCACCGTACTTCGCCCATCTCTCCGTCTCCCGGTATGCCCGATGCGAGGCATCGTCGCACAGATCGCTCGACGAAAATGCCGGCCACTGCCGGGATTCGAGTCCCAAACGGGCAACCCCGCCGAACGTGCCAACAGCGCGGCGTTCGGGCACGAATCGACATCTGCATTCACCGTTTCGGGGCATCGACCACAAATCCTGACTATCCAGAATTCCCTATTCCGGTGCATGGCATTGTGTCCTATGCTCGCGGCTCGTCCTGTTCCGCCGCCATCATGCCTACCGCCCGCCCCGTCCCGCCGTCGATCGACCTGCGTATCTTGCTGCGCGGCATCGGGCAGATCGTGCTGCAGGCGAACGCGTTCACCGGCGCGCTGCTGCTCGCCGCGCTGGCGCTGACCGACCTGCGGCTCGCGAGCGCGGCGCTGGTCGGCTCGGCCGCCGCCAGCATGACGGCCGTGCTGACAGGCGCCGAGCGCCGCGACGTCGAACAGGGGCTGCACGGCTTCAACGGCGCGCTCGCCGCGCTGATCGCCGTGTTGTTCGCGCCCCATCAACTCGCCGCCGTCGTGCTGGTGCCGCTGGCCTCGATCGGCGCGGCGCTCGTGCAGCGCGCGATGCGCCAGCCGCTCGCACGCTGGCGCCAGTGTCCGTATTCGAGCCCGTGCCTCATCGTCACCACGCTGTGGCTGCCGTTTGTCGCGCTGCAACATGCAGGCGGCGCGACGGCCGGCCCGGTGTTGACGCTGACTTCCGCCGCCGACGCCCTTCTGTCAGGCGTCGCGCAAACCACTTTCGCGCAAGGCGCGTGGGCCGGCGCGCTGATCGTCGCCGGCCTCGCCGTCGCGTCGCGTCGCGCGGCCGCGTTCGCGCTTGGCGGCGCGTTAGTGTCGACCGTGCTGCTGGTCGCGCTCGGCACCAGCGGCGCGTCGTTCGGCGACGGCCTGCTCGGCTTCAACGGTGCGCTCGCCGCGCTCGCGCTGATGCCGCGCGGCCCGCGTGCGGCGCTCGCGGCCGCCGCGCTGGCCGCCCTGATCCAGTGGCTCGCGACCCGCGCCGGCATTCCCGCGTTCACGGCCCCGTTCGCGCTCGCGTCGTGGGTCACGGTGATCGTCGCGCGCCGCTTCACCCTCGGAGAACCCGATGTCGTCATTCGCACACCGTCCTGATGCCGTGAAACCCGGCGGCCCGATCTCGGACGCCGAACGCCAGATGCGCGTCGACCTTGCCGCCGCGTACCGGCTCGTCGCGCTGAACGGCTGGGACGACCTGATCTACACGCACCTTTCCGCGACCGTCCCCGGCGAGCCCGGCCACTTCCTGATCAACCCGTTCGGCCTCACGTTCGACGAAGTCCGCGCCTCGAATCTCGTGAAGATCGACCTGGCCGGCAACCGGATCGGCGACAGCGAGCATGCGGTCAACGTGACGGGCTTCGCGCTGCACGCGGCCGTGCACGCCGCGCGCGCCGACGCCGTGTGCGTGATGCACCTGCACAATACGGCCGGCATCGCCGTGTCGATCCAGCGCGACGGGCTGCTGCCCGCGTCGCAGCACGCGCTGCGGTTTCATGGCGACCTCGCGTACCACGACTACGAGGCGCTCGCGTTCTCGCCAGCCGAAGGCGCGCGGCTGACCGCGAGCCTCGGCGCGAAATCCGCAATGCTGCTGCGCAACCATGGCACGCTGACGGTCGGCCGCACCGTGGCCGAAGCCTATGTGCTGATGGATACGCTGATCAAGGCGTGCGACATCCAGGTGCGCGCGCAGGCTGGCGGCGGGCCGCTCGTGCTGCCCGACCCGGCCATCGCCGACCGAACCGCCGAACAGCTGCGCGACGGCGGTGCGATCGAAGGCGAACTGGAATGGCCGGCGCTGCTGCGCCGGCTCGACCGGATCGATCCGACGTATCGCGACTGACGCCGCCGGCTCCCAACCCATCATTCACCCCAACCATCGGAGCATCCGTCATGCCGACTTTCAATATCCAGCTCTTCGAAGGCCGCACCGTCGACCAGAAGCGCGCATTCGTCGAAGCGATCACGCGCGTCACGTGCGAGACGCTCGGCTGCGAGCCGGGCTCGGTCGACATCATCCTGACCGACGTGAAGAAAGAGAACTGGGCGACGGCCGGCAAGCTGTGGAGCGACGAGCGCTGAGCGTCAAAGGCGGCGTCGCTTCGGCGCTGCCTGCCCTGCACTGATTCACCCACTGTGGCGCCCGCAACGGGCGCCGCGAGCGGCTTCCTCCGGCCCGCCCCTCGTTGTGCGCCCGCACATCGCTTTGTCACGCAATCGGCGCATAATGCCGGACAGACGCAGCAGCCGATGGCCACCCGACGAGGAGACCGCCATGGAAGCGAAGAACGAGGAAGTCGTCGCACACCTGCTCTCGGACGTCGTCGAATTCGCGCGCGGGCGCCTGCCCGAAGCCACGTTCCGGATCGTCGAACCCTTCCTGCGTCATTACTACGATTTCGCCGATGCCGACGATCTGCAGAGCCGCAGCATCGCCGATCTCTACGGCGCCGCGATGGCGCACTGGCAGACCGCCCAGAAATTCGTGACCGGCAGCGAACGGCTGCGCGTGTACAACCCGATCCTCGAACAGCACGGCTGGCATTCCGACCACACGGTCATCGAGATCGTCAACGACGACATGCCGTTCCTCGTCGATTCGGTGACGATGGCCGTCAACCGCCTCGGGCTCGCGCTGCACTCGGCGCTGCACCCGGTATTCCGCATCTGGCGCGGTCGCGATAGCGCCATCGAGCGCGTCGATGCGGGCGGCGCGACGCCCGGCGACGGCCAGTCGCAGCTCGCGTCGTTCATCCATTTCGAAGTCGACCGCTGCGGCGATGCCGCGCTGCTCAACACGTTGCGCAACGACATCGCGCACGTGCTCGGCGACGTGCGCGCGTCGGTGGAAGACTGGCCGAAGATCGTCGACATCGCGCGCGCGACGATCAAGGAAATGAAGGCGCGCGAATCGACCGCGGAAGACATCGAGGCACGCGCGTTCCTCGAATGGATGGCCGCCGATCACTTCACGTTCCTCGGCCAGCGCGACTACGCGCTGGTATCGGACGGCACCGGCTTCGGGCTGCGCGGCATCGAAGGCACCGGCTTCGGCATCCTGCGCGAATCGCTGCGCACGTCGGGCGCGCCCGACGTCACGCCGCTGCCGCCGGCCGCCGCCGACATCATCACCGGCTCCTGGCCGATCTTCCTGACCAAGGCGAATTCGCGCGCGACCGTGCACCGGCCCGGCTATCTCGACTACGTCGGCGTGAAACTCGTCGGCCCCGATGGCAAGGTCACCGGCGAACGCCGCTTCATCGGGCTCTACACGTCGACCGCCTACATGGTGTCGAGCGCCGAGATTCCGATCGTGCGCCGCAAGTGCGCGAACATCGTGCGGCGCGCGGGCTTCTTGCCGAAGGGGCATCTCGGCAAGTCGCTCGTGACGGTGCTCGAAACCTATCCGCGCGACGAGCTGTTCCAGGCCGACGAAGACCAGCTCTACGACATCGCGCTCGGCATCCTGCGGCTGCAGGAACACCAGCGCACGCGCCTGTTCGTGCGGCGCGACCGCTTCGACCGCTTCGTGTCGTGCCTCGTGTTCGTGCCGCGCGACAAGTACAACACCGACCTGCGCCGGCGCATCGCGAAGCTGCTCGTCGATGCGTACAACGGCGTGAACGTCGAATTCACGCCGCTGCTGTCGGAATCGGCGATCGCGCGCATCCATTTCGTCGTGCATGCGGAACCGGGCACGATGCCCGACGTCGACACGCGCGAGCTCGAAACGCGGCTCGTGCAGGTCACGCGCCGCTGGCAGGACGATCTCGCCGACGCGCTGCTCGACGCATTCGGCGAAGAGCAAGGCAACCGCCTGCTGCAGCGCTATGCCGACTCGTTCCCGGCCGGCTATCGCGACGACTATCCGGCGCGCACGGCCGTGCGCGACATCGAGCTGATCGAGCGTGTGAAGGATTCGGGGCAGCTCGCGATGAACCTGTACCGGCCGATCGAGGCCGACGCGCGTGCGTTCCGCTTCAAGGTCTATCGCGCGGGCGACCCGATCGCGCTGTCGCGCAGCCTGCCGATGCTCGAGCATCTCGGCGTGCGCGTCGACGAGGAGCGGCCGTACCGGATCCATACGCAGGATGCCGCGCATGCGTGGGTACACGACTTCGGCCTCGAGCTCGCCGACGATACCGAATTCGACATCGAGCGCGTGAAGGGCCTGTTCGAAGATGCGTTCGACCAGATCTGGAGCGGCCGGATCGAGAACGACGACTTCAACCGCCTCGTGCTGCGCGCCCACCTGAGCGCACGCGAAGTGACGATCCTGCGCGCGTATGCGAAGTATCTGCGGCAAGTCGGCTCGACGTTCAGCGACGCCTATATCGAACGCGCGCTGACCGGCAATCCGGCGATCGCGCGGCAGCTCGTCGAGCTGTTCCTGCTGCGCTTCGACCCGGCCACCGGCGACACGCGCGACGTGCAGGCCGAACGGCTGCTGAAAGAGATCGAAGGCGCGCTCGACCAGGTGCCGAACCTCGACGAGGATCGCATCCTGCGCCAGTTCCTCGGCGTGATCAACGCGACCGAGCGCACCAACTACTTCCTGGCCGACGCAAACGGCAACTCGAAACCGTACCTGTCGTTCAAGTTCAATCCGGCGAAGGTACCGGGCCTGCCCGAACCGAAGCCGATGTTCGAGATCTGGGTGTATTCGCCGCGGGTCGAGGGTGTGCACCTGCGCGGCGGGCGCGTCGCGCGCGGCGGCCTGCGCTGGTCGGATCGCCGCGAGGATTTCCGCACCGAAGTGCTCGGGCTGATGAAGGCGCAGATGGTGAAGAACGTCGTGATCGTGCCGGTCGGCTCGAAAGGCGGCTTCGTCGTGAAGAACCCGCCGCCGCCGAGCGATCGCGAGGCGTGGATGCGCGAAGGCATCGCGTGCTACCAGACCTTCCTGCGCGGCCTGCTCGACCTGACCGACAACCTGGTGAGCAACGCGATCGTGCCGCCGCCCGACGTCGTGCGCCACGATCCGGATGACCCGTACCTGGTCGTCGCCGCCGACAAGGGCACAGCCACCTTCTCCGACTACGCGAACGCGATCTCGCACGAATACGGCTTCTGGCTCGACGACGCATTCGCGTCCGGCGGCTCGGTCGGCTACGACCACAAGAAGATGGCGATCACCGCGCGCGGCGCGTGGGAATCGGTGAAGCGGCATTTCCGCGAGATGGGCATCGATACGCAGACGACCGACTTCACGGTGGTCGGCGTCGGCGACATGTCGGGCGACGTGTTCGGCAACGGGATGCTGCTGTCGCCGCATATCCGCCTGGTCGCCGCGTTCGATCACCGGCACGTATTCCTCGACCCGAACCCCGATCCCGCGACGAGCTTCGCGGAGCGCGCACGCATGTTCGCGCTCGAACGCTCGAGCTGGGCCGACTACGATCCGGCGTCGATCTCGTCGGGCGGCGGCGTCTATCCGCGCACCGCGAAGACGATCCCGCTGTCGCCGGCCGTGCAGGCCGCGCTCGGCATCGACGCGCACGCGCTGCCGCCGGCCGAGCTGATCCGCGCGATCCTGCAGGCGCCGGTCGACCTGCTGTACAACGGCGGCATCGGCACCTACGTGAAGGCCGCACGCGAAACTCACCTCCAGGTGGGCGACCGCGCGAACGACGCGGTGCGCGTGAACGGCACGGACCTGCGCTGCAAGGTGGTCGGCGAAGGCGGCAACCTCGGCTGCACGCAGTTCGGCCGGATCGAGTTCGCTCAGCGTGGCGGCCGCATCAACACCGATGCGATCGACAACTCGGCCGGCGTCGATTGTTCGGATCACGAAGTCAACATCAAGATCCTGCTCGGGCTCGTCGTGTCCGATGGCGAGATGACCGAGAAGCAACGCAATGCGCTGCTCGCGGAGATGACCGACGAAGTCGGGCTGCTCGTGCTGCGCGACAACTACTACCAGACGCAGGCGCTGTCGATCGCCGGCCGCTATGCGGTCGAGATGCTCGACGCCGAGGCGCGCCTGATGCGCTGGCTCGAACGCGCGGGGCGCCTGAACCGCGTGATCGAATTCCTGCCGACCGACGACGAAGTCGCCGAGCGCCAGACCGCGAAGCTCGGCCTCACGTCGCCGGAACGCGCGGTGCTGCTCGCGTACAGCAAGATGTGGCTGTACGACGCGCTGCTCGAATCCGACGTGCCCGAGGATCCGCTGGTGGCCGCGATGCTCGTCGACTACTTCCCGAAGCCGCTGCAGCAGCGCTTCAGCGAACCGATGCGCCGCCATCCGCTGCGCCGCGAGATCCTCGCGACGCACCTGACCAACGCGCTGGTGAACCGCGTCGGCTGTGCGTTCGTGCACCGGCTGATGGAGGAAACCGACGCGAAACCCGGCGACATCGTGCGGGCGTGCATCATGGCGCGCGACGTGTTCGACCTCGATGCGGTGTGGCGCGACATCGACGCGCTCGACAACCGCGTCGCCGACGACGTGCAGGCGCGCATGTTCGTCGACGTCGCACGATTGCTGGAGCGCGCGGCACTGTGGTTCCTGCGGCATCTGCAATCCGGCGCGGTGGCCGACGGCGGCGTCGTCGAGCTGATCGCACGCTGCCGCGACGCGGCGGAGCGCCTCGCGCCGCAACTGCCGTCGCTGCTGCCGGCCGACGATCTCGAAGCGCTGTCCGAGCGGCAGCGCGTGCTGGTCGAAGCCGGCGTCGACAGCGCGCTGGCGGTGCGCGTCGCGAGCGGCGACATCTCGGCCGCGCTGCTCGACATCGCCGAAGTGGCCGCGGCGAGCAACCGCAGCCTCGAACTCGTCGCGGGCGTCTATTTCTCGCTCGGCACGCTGCTCAATTACAGCTGGATCGGCGAACGCGCGGCGACACTGCCGACGCCGACGCACTGGGACATGCTGGCGCGCGCGGCCGCGCTCGCGGAAGTCGCGCGCCTCAAGCGCACACTCGCGACGAGCGCCCTCGCGGAATCGCCGGATTCGACCACGCCGGAGACGATCGTCGGCGCGTGGCGCGCGCGCCGCGAAGCCGCGCTCGTGCGCTACGAGCACCTGCTCGCGGACCTGCGCGCGTCCGGCGGCGCGAGCCTCGCGGTGCTGCTCGTGGTCGTGCGGGAAATGGCCGTGCTCGAACGGGCGTGACGGGCGTGGTGAACGCGACGGCTCAGACCGTCGCGACCAGCAGCTCTTCCGCGTTGTTCGGCGGCCGCAGGCCATCGGTGCGATCGGCGAAATAGCGACGCGTCAGTTCGGCGGCCGAGACGTGCGCGGCCTGTGCGAAACCGACCTCCCGCGCGAGCGCCTGGATCTGCGCCGGCATGAAGAAGCTGATGAACGGCGTACCGCTTGCGCGTGCGCCCTTCGCGGCCATTTCGAGCCCGGGGCGCACGTCCGGATCCGCATTCTCCAGCGGCAGCAGGAACGTCATCGCGAGCGTCGAGCCCGGCGCGAGCGATGCGACTTCGCGCAACGCGGCCGCGTTCGCTTCGTGCGTCAGGTACATGCTCACGCCGGTGGACACCACGACCGCCGGCTTGCCGGCATCGAAGCCCGCGCCGACGAGCGCCGCGCGCCACGACTGTTTCGCCTCGAAATCGACCGGCACGAAACGCTGCCAGTCGGGCACGCCGAAACCGAGCTCGACCAGACGGCGCTGCTTCCATGCCTGCAGCACGGGCGGGTCGACTTCGAAGACGGTCACGCGCGACGCCATGTCGGGCCGGCGCTGCACGAAGCTGTCGAGGCCTGCGCCGAGGATCACGTACTGGCTCACGCCGCGCGCGGCCTGCTCGGTCACCAGATCTTCGATAAAGCGCGCCCGCGCGACGATCGACGCACGGAACGGCCGCGTGAACTGCGGATCCATGTCGCCGCGCTGCTGCCAGCCGGGTTCCGGTGCGAGCAGTTGCAGCCCGACCTCGTCGACGAGCACATGCGGCGGCGCGTCGAGTTCGACGTGCAGTGCGCGCCACAGCGCAACGCGCGCGGCCGTGCTGTCGGGGGCGCTTTCGCGGGGTTCGGTCATGGCCGCCTCACGCGCCCTGCTTGCCCGGCGCCTGCAGGCGCCACACGCGGCCGTCCGGGTCGCGCACGGTCATGTCGCGCGTGCCCCAGTGCGTATCCTCGAACGGCGTGACGACGTCGACGATCGGCTGCGGCTGCACCGCCTGTTCATCCGGCACCTTGAGCACGACCTGCATGTCCGGCGTCTCGCCCGGCGGCACTTCGGCGATGAACAGAAAGGGGCCGTCGCCGCTGCGCAGCTGGCCCGAGTGATGATCGGTCTCGAACTCCAGCGTGAAGCCCAGCGCCTGGAAGAATTTCGCCGACTTGCCCCAGTTGTGCGTCGTCAGGTACACCGCTTCGATTCGCTCGGATGACATGTCACTCCTCCTTGGTGGATGGCCCCGTGCCCGGCGGCGGCGCGGCCAGGTACGCGCGCAATGCATCGGCCACCAGCGCGGACAGCGATTGCTCCGTTTCGATGGCGCGATGCTTGACCTGCCGGATCAGGCTGAGCGGCAGGTACACGTTGAATTGCTTCACTTCTTCGTCGGTCATGGAGCTAGTATGCTAGCAATCTAGCAAATGTCAACCGCAGCCGCGGCCCGTGTTTGCGGGCCGCCGTTGGCTATCGATCGTGAGTCCGGGTTACGTCGCGGCGCGCGCCGCCAGCCGCGCGAACAGCGCGTCGAGATCGAATCCCGTCGTGTCGATGCCGATCGTATCGCGCAGGCATGCGCCCCATGTGGCCGCATCGTCGAACGTGACGGTGCGCCCGACACCCGCCGCGTCGCGGATCGTCAGCGTGGTGTTGCGCAGCGCTGCACGGCCGTCCGGCAGCACGCGGCAGGCAATCAGGTTATGCAGGAAGATCGATTCGGGATAGGTCGACGTGAACCAGTTCGCGGCGTCGTAATCGATCCACTCGACCCGCTTCGGCTGGAAACGGTAGGTGGTCTGCCAACTTTCGGGCGTCTCGATCTGCATGTCGAATTCACCGTCGACCGGCGCGGCGACGACGCGGAACGCGCCGTGCGGCGTCAGTTGCCGCTCGTCCGGCACGAAACGCAGCGGCGCAGTGAGCGTCGCGCTGCCGAAGCCGATGTCCGCGAGCCAGGCCGCACCGTCGAGATCGATGCGCAGCAGCATGTGCGTATGCGCGGTGGCGACTTCCGGCGGCAGCATCCAGCGCACGCGCGCGATCATCGGCGTCACGCGAAAGCCGATCGTCGTGAGCGCGGTGTAGAACAGCTTGTTGAGTTCGAAGCAGTAGCCGCCGCGGCGATGTGCGAGCACCTTGTCGACGATCGAAGGCAGGTCGAGCGCGACGCGCGCACCGGTCAGCGGATTGAGGTTTTCGAACGGAATCGCCTGCGGGTGCAGCAGGTGCAGCCGGCGCAGCACGTCGAGCGTCGGCTCGACCGGGCCGTCGTAGCCGATGCGGGAGAAATAGCGCGAGAGGTCAAACGAGTCTGTCATGAACCTGCACCGAAAAAAGGGACACGCCACGATAGCATCGCGCGGAATCCCCATGTTGGGCGGGGCGATCTTCGTCGTCGCGCGCGATGCCGGCACCGCATCGCGCGCAGCCCCGCGCAACGTTACGGCAGCAGCTTCAGCGCGGACGAGGCGACCGACGGCACCGAAATGCCCTGGCTCGTCGCGAACTGCACGGCCTGGCTGAGCGTCGCCGCGAGCGACTGCAACTGGCCCGGTGCGCTTTGTGCGATATACGACGCCGCCTGCATGTTCTGCGGATTCAGGCCCGACTGCAACAGCGACGCCGCGCTCGTCGAACCGAGATTGCCGAGCCCCGACTGCAGCTGCGAATACTGCGTGAGCCCCTGCCCGAGCGACGCGAGGCCGTTGCTGAACGCCTGCTTGTCGATCGGCCCGTGCGTCGCGCCGCCGCTCGCGAATGCCTGGCCGAGCGCCTGTGACACCGATTGCTGCGCGCCCCCCATCTGCGACAGCGCGGCCGGCGTCAGCGCTTCGCCGCCAGAGAGCTGGCTCGCGGCCTGCTGCGCCTGCCCGGCCGCGCCGGTGAGCCCCATCGCCGACGCAAGCGAAGACTGGCCGGTCAGCACCTGCTGGTTCGCGCCGACATAGGCCTGCAGCAGTTGCCCGACACCGCCCTGCGCAGGCGCCGCCTGCTGCTGCCCGCCGCCGAGCAGCGATGCGCCGAGCGACTGCAGGTCGAGCTGCGCGTGCGCGGCACCGCTTGCCAGTATGCTGAACGCAATGCCTGCCGAGGCCAGGTACCGGCCCGTCGCGCGAATCTGCTTCATGTGTTTTCCTCGTGCCCGAATTGTTGAGGCCGATATTGTCGAAGCGCGCCGCGCGCGGCCGCAACGACTGAAACACATCGAAACGAAATCGCGCGGCGCGGCCGCTTGCAATTCGGCGACCGGCGTACGCGGCCGGGCGGATTCGTCCGCATTTGCCGGGCGATATCGGGCAGGAGCTGGAATTCGTTCGCGAGCCGCGTCAATGGTGGCGTTGCCGGGCTTCCCAGACGATGCCGGAGGGGGCGGCCAGCCGTCGCGCGTGTCGCACTGCACGTCGAATTCACCGTCGACCGGCACGGCGGCGACGCGGAACGTGCCGAGCAGCGTCTAATGGACGTGACGCCACGCCGTCGCACAACACGCCTGTGCCCGTGCCTGGCGTGCCCCGCTCCGTCGAACGACACGTTCGGAAATCAAAGCAAAACGGGCGACTTGTCGCCGCCCGCCTCTCGATCTGCCATGCGCCCATCCGCACCGGCTTCGGCTTCGGCTTCGGCTTCGGCTTCGGCTTCGGCTATCGGCTTCGATTTCGGTTTCGGCTATCGGCTATCGGCTTCGGCTATCGGCTATCGACCAGCGCCGCGTTACGCAGCCATCCACCCCGGCAACCGTCCGCCGACCCAATCAGCCGCCTGCTCATAGCCACGCGCAAGCTGCAACACCGCGAGATCGGCGCGCGGACGCCCGATCAACTGCATCCCCATCGGCAGCCCCGCGTCGTTGAAACCGACCGGCACGCTGATCACCGGGCAGCCGGCCAGCGTCCACGGCACGACCGTTTCCATCCAGCGGTGGTAGGTATCCATCGCGCGGCCCGCGATCTCCTTCGGCCAGCGCTGGTCGACGTCGAACGGGAACACCTGCGCGGTCGGCGCCGCGATGAAGTCGTAGCGGTCGAAGAAGCTCAGCACGGCCTGATGCCACGCGGTGCGCTCGACGCTCGCGTCGAACACGGCCGCACCCTGCATCGCGAGCAGCCCTTCGACCTCGTAGATCGCCTCGGGCTTCAGCAGCGCACGGCGCGCCGGGTCGCGATAGTGCGCCAGCAGCCCGCCGCCGGACAGCAGGTGCCGGTGCGTGAGCCACAGGCGCCAGATCCGGTCGGGCGCGAACGCCGGCAGCGCGGCATCGACGTCGCAGCCGATCTCGCGCAGCGTCGCCAGCCCCTGTTCGCACAGCGCGAGCACGCCAGCCTCGGTCGCGAGATAGCCGTTCCAGTCACCGACCCATGCGATGCGCTTGCCGCGCAGGTCGGTGTCGAGCGGCTGCGCGAACATGGCCGGATCATCCGCAAGCGACAGCGGATCGTTGCGGTCGTAGCCGGCCTGGATCGCGAGCAGCTGCGCGACGTCACCGACCGTACGGCCCATCGGCCCTTCGATGCCGAGTTGCTGCACGAACACGTCGACGCCCGGCCAGCGCGGCACGCGGCCCTGCGACGGACGGAAGCCGTAGATGTTGCAGAACGCGGCCGGATTGCGCAGCGAACCGCCGAAATCGCTGCCGTCCGCCACCGGCAACATCCGCGACGCGAGCGCCGCCGCCGTGCCGCCGCTGCTGCCGCCCGCGCTCTTCTTCAGGTCGTACGGGTTGCGCGTCGCGCCGTAGATTTCGTTGAACGTGTGCGAGCCGAGCCCGAACTCGGGCGTGTTGGTCTTGCCGATGAAGATTGCGCCGGCAGCGCGCATCCGCGCGACGCCCACGGAATCGGCCTGCGGCACGTTTTCGCGGAAGATCGGCGAGCCGTAGGTCGTCCGCAGCCCCTTCGTCATCGCCAGATCCTTCGGCGCCTGCGGCATCCCGTGCATCCAGCCGTGGTACTCGCCGCGCGCCAGCGCGGCATCCTTCTCCGCGGCTTCGGCGAGCAGCGCGTCGCGATCGCGCAGCGCGACGATCGCGTTGACCGCGCCGTTCACGCGCTCGACGTGATCGAGATACGCGCGCATCGTCTCGACGCACGACACGGCCTTGCCGCGGATCGCCGACGCGAGCTCGCCCGCCGACAGGCGCACGATCGGATCAACGGGGATGGAAGCGGGAGCGAGAAGCTGCGGGGCGCCGTGCGGCATGCGGAGTCTCCTGGAATCGGAATGGAATGACGGGCCGCGTGGCGGCGGTCGCTCCCGAACCGGCCGGGAGCGGCCGCGCCGCGGCCGATGCACTACTCTACGCGACGCAGGATTGGCAACCTCCGATATTTTCCGCCGCGATTCATTGCGGTTTCGACTGAATCGGGGCGGCGGGCCACGCGTCGCGCACACCGGCCCGGCCGATGAAATCGTTTATGCGCATAAACTTAAATTTCTTATATTTCTATTAGGTGCGGCGCGAGGCAGCGCGCATTAACGACATTTTTACGCGCTCGCCCGCTCTCTTTAGATTGTTCGACCCGGCGGCGCGCTACGCTGGAATCATCTCGTTCCCTGGACAACATTCATGCTCAAGCTGCTGGTTCCGGTCGGCCACTCTCCACGATCGCTTCAGGCGGTTCGCCATGCGACCTTCCTGTATCGCGAACGTTGCGCGTCGGAGATCGTGCTGATCAACGTTCAGGCACCGCTCGAATCGACGCGGCTCGAGGCCTACCATCCGCTGTCGCGGTTGCGTTCGATCGAGGAGAAGTTCGCGTCCGACGATCTGGCCATGGCCGAGCGGATTCTGCAGGAAGCCGGCGTCAAGTACAGCGTCGTGATGAAGGTGGGCCCGGTGGCCGATACGATCGCCGCCGTGGCAGCGGAGACGGGATGCGACGAGATCGTGGTCGTCGCGCCGCGGCACGACCCGTTGCATGCGTTGATGTCAGTGTTCCGCCGCAGCGTGATGAGCCGGCTGGTGCGGATTTCGAATGTGCCGGTAACCGCCGTGCAATGACGGCGATGACGCGCGGCGGCGCGTCGACGGGCGTTCGCTGACGGGCCGCAGGCCAGCACCCGCGACGCACGGACGAACGAGCAGTGCGACACGGGTGCGCGTTGCCGCCCGCACGCGCACCGGCCATCACGCAGCGCTTAATCGATGACCTTGCGCCAGAACACGAAATAAGCGGCTGCCGACGATGCAACGAGCAGGATGGCCCACATCGGGGCGAGGCTGATCAGGACGGAAGAGACGTTAAGCATTTGGATTCCTCACTATTTCGATAGCAATGTTCAACACGCACCTGCTTGCCGGAACCGATGCATTCGTCCGCGATCGCGTTCCGTCAAATCATGCATTCATGCTATCGCTTTGAACGGCCGCGCGACCGCCCCGTCCCGCCCGTACCCTGACATTCGTCAAACTCGCGCGAATCGCGTGCCTGCCGCGCTGAAAACCATCGCGCGAATGCCGCGCCGCACGTCCGGTTTCGCCTGCCTGCCGCATTGAAGCCGCGCCCTTCTTCCGCACGCAAAGCACGAAAAACGGGACAGGATCACCGCGCTTCCCCTGTTTCAGCAGACGTTTACCGGGGGAACCCCCAAGTGCTTCGTCGAACGGGTCCGCGTTACGCTTGAGCGACGAGGAGACGAACCATGAGACGAGCCGTACATATCGCTGTTTTCGCGCTGCTGGCGTATCTCATTGGCGATCGCGCGATCCTGCATGCGCAGGGCCGCGACACCAGCCCGCTTGCGTGCGAACAGGGCGCCGCGCAGGTGAAGGTCGACGCGCTCGGCCGCGGCTTCGGCGAAGCGGCCGCCAGCAGCCAGAGCGAGGCATTCATGTCGGGCTGCCTGGTGACGGGGCGAGGCAACCAGGACGTCGCGCTGGCGAACCGCTGACGTACGTCAGTTGACGCGCCGGTCGCGCCCGGGTCACGACGGCTGAACCGGCGCCACGTGCGCCCGCATCCCTTTCCGCTTATTTCGACCGAAGTCGCGATGCATGTCACGGCCCGGACGGCGGTGCCGCCGAACGTCTGCACGTGACCGCCATCATCGCGGGGCAAACGCGTCTGCGTCGGTTCAATCGGCGGATCCTTGCCGCCCAGCACGCCCCCGTCGATCGACCGGCCGAATTTCCGGCCACCGCGTCACGGCTCCGCTTCATTCGCAGCAACACCCCATCCAGAGATGAACCATCCGCACACCGAGTTGATCCAGCGCTTCTACACGGCGTTCCAGCAGCGCGACATCGACGCCATGCTCGCCTGCTATGCCGATGACGTCGTCTTCAGCGATCCCGCATTCGGCGAGTTGCGCGGCGACTTCGCACGCGACATGTGGCGCATGCTGGTCGCGCGGGCGCAGGACTTTTCCTTGACGTTCGGCGACGTCGACGCGGATCAACAGGCCGGGCGTGCCGAGTGGATCGCCCACTACCGGTTCACCGCGACCGGCCGGACGGTGGTCAACCGGATCGACGCGCGGTTCCGGTTTCGCGACGGACTCATCGTCGAGCATCGCGACAGCTTCGACCTGTGGCGCTGGGCGCGTCAGGCGCTGGGACTGAAAGGCGCGCTGCTCGGCTGGACGCCTTTCGTGCAACGCGCGATCCGCGCGCAGGCGCGGAAAAATCTCGACGCGTATCGCGCCAAACGGAAATAGCACCCACCGTTATGGCTTCATCGTCGCATTGATCAGGTCGTAAGCCATGTCCGGCAGCACGCCGTCCGGATTCTTGAGACCGTACTGGCTGTACCAGCTTTCGTCCGCTTCGGGATGCGGGCCGACGAGCCCGACGCGGCCTTTGCCGTAGCGATAGGTCGCGGCCGCGATATCGCGGTTCGGATAGGTCGCCAGCACGACCGCGCCGGCCGCGGCCGCCTGCACGACCGACGAAGCGACGAGCGACACCACCACGAAAACCGATTCTCTGTATCGCATGCTGTTGATCGAAAGGACTGAGGGACGCGCGGCCGTTCGGGACGGGGCGATCGGCACGCACCGCTGCTCGCCTCGGCTTTTGAAACCTGATTGAAAGTCGTGCGAAATGGAGCGTAGGCGCGCGAAAGCGCCATGTGTGTACCGTTTCCTTACGTGCTTGTGCAGATATGTGCGCCACGGCCCCGGAAGCAAGGCTCCCGGGACTTCGTTACCGGTCGCGCCCCTCGCCTGCCGTCCCGAACGGCCCGCGCCCATTCCGCATGACGGCATGCCTGATCCGACGGGAGCGGCCTGGCGCGAACGGACGATCCCGGGCCGCAGTTGGCCACCCGGCCCCGCCGCCCGCACACATCCCGGCGGCGGTCGGAACCACCCGGAACCCCTCTCCCGCGTTCACGCCCAGGCAAGCCACCGAAACACGTCCGAAAAACCCAACTCCCCCGTCCCATCGGGCTTTTCCGTGCCGCGCCCCGCAACTCTTATATAAGACATAAGACATTTGACGTTACAGAGCATTGAGATTAGAATCCCGCTCAAAGCAGTGCCTGGAACAGCCCCGGAGTGCCGGCAAGGCCTTCCCCTCAAACGCAATATCAGCAGGTCTCCCCATGCTTGAAAACTTTCGTGCTCACGTGGCCGCCCGCGCCGCGCTCGGTATTCCTCCCCTGCCGCTGACGGCTCAGCAGACCGCCGAACTGGTGGAACTGCTGGCGAACCCGCCTGCCGGCGAAGAGCAGACGCTCGTCGACCTGATCACCCATCGCGTGCCTGCCGGCGTCGACGAAGCCGCCCGCGTGAAGGCCGGCTTCCTGGCTGCCGTGGCCAAGGGCGAGACCGCCTCCCCGCTGATCTCGCGCGAACGCGCCACCGAACTGCTCGGCACGATGCTGGGCGGCTACAACATCCAGCCGCTGATCGAGCTGCTGTCCGATGAAGCCGTCGCTGCCGTGGCCGCCGACGCACTGAAGAAAACCCTGCTGATGTTCGACCAGTTCCATGACGTCAAGGAACTCGCCGACAAGGGCAACGCGCACGCGAAGGCCGTGCTGCAAAGCTGGGCCGACGCCGAATGGTTCACGAGCCGTCCGGAAGTGCCGCAAAGCCTGACCATCACCGTGTTCAAGGTGACGGGCGAAACCAACACCGACGACCTGTCGCCGGCCCCGGACGCCACCACCCGCCCGGACATCCCGATGCACGCACTGGCGATGCTGAAGAACGCACGCCCGGGCATCACGCCGGAAGAAGACGGCAAGCGCGGCCCGGTCAAGTTCATCGAATCGCTGAAGGAAAAGGGTCACCTGGTCGCCTACGTGGGCGACGTGGTCGGCACCGGCTCCTCGCGCAAGTCGGCCACCAACTCGGTGCTGTGGTTCACGGGTGAAGACATCCCGTTCGTGCCGAACAAGCGCTTCGGCGGTGTGTGCCTCGGCAGCAAGATCGCCCCGATCTTCTACAACACGATGGAAGACGCCGGCGCACTGCCGATCGAACTCGACGTGTCGCAGATGGAAATGGGCGACGTGGTCGAACTGCGCCCGTACGAAGGCAAGGCGCTGAAGGACGGCAACGTGATCGCCGAATTCCAGGTCAAGTCCGACGTGCTGTTCGACGAAGTGCGCGCCGGCGGCCGCATTCCGCTGATCATCGGCCGCGGCCTGACCGCGAAGGCACGCGAAGCGCTGGGCCTCGCGCCGTCGACGCTGTTCCGCCTGCCGCACCAGCCGGCCGACAGCGGCAAGGGCTTCTCGCTCGCGCAGAAGATGGTCGGCCGCGCCTGCGGTCTGCCGGAAGGCCAGGGCGTGCGCCCGGGCACGTATTGCGAACCGAAGATGACCTCGGTCGGCTCGCAGGACACCACGGGCCCGATGACCCGCGACGAACTGAAGGATCTCGCGTGCCTCGGCTTCTCGGCCGATCTCGTGATGCAGTCGTTCTGCCACACCGCCGCTTATCCGAAGCCGGTCGACGTGAAGACGCACCAGACGCTGCCGAACTTCATCAGCACGCGTGGCGGTATCGCGCTGCGCCCGGGCGACGGCGTGATCCACTCGTGGCTGAACCGCATGCTGCTGCCCGACACCGTCGGCACCGGCGGCGATTCGCACACCCGCTTCCCGATCGGTATCAGCTTCCCGGCAGGTTCGGGCCTGGTCGCGTTCGCGGCCGCCACCGGCACGATGCCGCTGGACATGCCGGAATCGGTGCTGGTCCGCTTCAAGGGCAAGATGCAGCCGGGCGTCACGCTGCGTGACCTCGTCAACGCGATCCCGCTGTACGCGATCAAGCAAGGCATGCTGACGGTCGCCAAGCAAGGCAAGAAGAACATCTTCTCGGGCCGTATCCTCGAAATCGAAGGCCTGCCCGACCTGAAGGTCGAGCAAGCGTTCGAGCTGTCGGATGCGTCGGCAGAGCGTTCGGCAGCCGGTTGCTCGGTGCACCTGAACAAGGAACCGATCATCGAATACCTCAACAGCAACATCACGCTGCTGAAGTGGATGATCGCGCAGGGCTACCAGGATCCGCGCAGCCTGCAGCGCCGTATCGAAGCGATGGAACAGTGGCTGGCCGACCCGCAACTGCTGTCGCCGGATGCCGACGCCGAGTACGCGGCCGTCATCGAGATCGACCTCGGCGACATCCACGAGCCGATCGTCGCATGCCCGAACGACCCGGACGACGTGAAGACGCTGTCGGACGTCGCAGGCGCGAAGATCGACGAAGTGTTCATCGGCTCGTGCATGACCAACATCGGTCACTTCCGTGCCGCGTCGAAGCTGCTCGAAGGCAAGCGCGACATCCCGGTCAAGCTGTGGGTCGCGCCGCCGACCAAGATGGACCAGAAGCAGCTGACCGAAGAAGGCCACTACGGCGTGTTCGGCACGGCCGGTGCGCGTACCGAAATGCCGGGCTGCTCGCTGTGCATGGGTAACCAGGCACAGGTGCGCGAAGGCGCGACGGTCATGTCGACGTCGACCCGCAACTTCCCGAACCGCCTGGGCAAGAACACGAACGTGTACCTCGGCTCGGCGGAACTGGCAGCGATCTGCTCGCGTCTGGGCAAGATCCCGACCAAGGAAGAGTACATGGCCGACATGGGCGTGCTCAGCGCGGACGGCGACAAGATCTACAAGTACATGAACTTCGATCAGATCGAAGACTTCAAGGAAGTGGCCGACACCGTGCAGCTGTAAGCACGCGGAGCGGGCTGCGACGGGCGGTAGACGTCGCAGCACACCACGCAATGGCGTCGCAGGCTGAATGCCCGCGGCGCCATTTTTTTATCGGGCGCCGGAGGGCAGCGCCGGCCCGGTCACTCGTGAAGCGCGTAAAGCCGCTCGACCACGTCGAACGGCAAGCCTTCGTCGTACCCTTCCGCTTCGTCGAGATCGACATACTCGCGGCCGTCGGTCGGCTGCAGCATCAGCGCCGGCACCGGTCGCGCGACCGGGAGATCGGGATAGTCGTTCGGGCTCGCGCCTTCGTAGTCATGCGGATCGAACCAGATCCCGTGATCGGCGTAATAGCCGTCGGCATAACGCTGCTCGATTTCACGCACCAGCCGGAACTGGTCCAGTTGATACGACGCGTTGCCCAGGTCGCTTTCGTTCGCGTACTGCACGAACCACGCGGCGCCCAGACTCCAGTAGATCAGCAGCGCGGTGGCGCGATCGATGTTGCGGTTGTCGAGCAGCCAGCGCAGCGCGCGGCTGTTACCGTCGTAATTGGAGCGCGCGGCGAAGCGGTGCAATTGCTCGGGCGTCGCGCCCTCGAGCCAGGTGCGGACGATATCCCACGCCTTTTGTTCGATGTCGGAATCATCCATGGATGGCGGCCTCGCGGAACGGTGAATGGCGAAAAAGCGTCGAATGACCGCCAATTCTAACGCGGCTTCGCAACCGTCACGCGCCCTCGCCACCCGGCTAACGGCGGATCACCAGTTCGTTGAAGCCGGTGTGCGGGTCGGGTTCGCGCGCAAAGCGATGCGCGGGAAGCACGGCAAGCAGGATCTCGGCGGTCGTGCGCACCACGCAGCCGCTGGCCACGTGGCCGCCCGACACGCGGCCGACCACATCGGAAACGGACATGTGCAAGTGCGCGCCGTCCGGCGATACCGAGCCGGCCAGCGTCAGGATTTCGAGGTCGCCGCGCAGTTCGGTCGGCACGTCGGCCCCGGCAAAGCGCAACTGCGCGACGCTCAGGCTGCCGATGCCCTGGATCACGAAGGCTGCGTGCGCGTCGTGCTGACGTAATGCGTGCTCGATCGACGCGCGCAGGTCGTCGCCGGGAGAAAGACGCAGAGGGTGGGCTTGCATGGTCGTGATCCTGTTCGGGGCCGGGATGTCGACCAAGGGTAAGTTCGTGACGGCAATCCGGCAAGCCCGCCGGTCGCCCGCCCGGTCAGAGATCGAGCCGGAGGCACTCGAATTCGACCGCGCCGTCGCATGGCAACTCGCCCATGTCGAGCGTGAAGCCGACCACGTCGATCAATCCCTGCTCCCGATCGATGACCCACCCGCATCCGCGGTAGCCGTACGGGTTCCCGGTTTTCCCGATCCGTTGCCGGCTGGCTGCACGTCTTGCGTCGTCGGGCCAATCGTCGAGACAGGCCGCCCGGACCTCGCAGTCGACTGCCGACACCGGCGTTCGCACGATGTCGTCGACGCGCGCGTCGCCTCCGAACGAGAACACCGTGATCGCGTGTTCGCCGCACCGTAACGTCACCGCCGCGCACTCGCTGTCGGTTGAATATGGCGCAACGTGCATCACCACCACCTGCTCCATGTCGTGCCTCCATGCCCCGATGCCGCCGCCGTGTCGTCGGCTGCGCGGATTGCGCTCCGTCGTCCGTCACCGGCGCCGGTCCCGGGCGCAAGCATACCGCCAGCGACGCGCGCGCCCTCCGGACGAATACGCGGCGACGCCGTGCGACGGCTTCGCGGCAACGGACCAGCGGGCCGCGCTGGCACGTTGCACACCGGACGGCGCAGCCTTCCGCTGGCGCCGCCATACCCGCAGCGCACCATCGGTGCCGGATGCAAGCATCACACGGTGAAACGCTCGCTCGCGAACTGCGCATCGGGCACGCCTGCCGCCATTGCCACGTCCCGTACACCCTGCACGAGCGGGGGCGGTCCGCACACGTAGACGTCCGGTGGCGCGCCGACCTGCGCGAGCGCCGCGCGCAACGCATCGACCGGCGTGCCACTGAGCCCGGCCCACTCCCCGCCCGGCCGCCAGACGCACAGATCGACGCGCAACTGCGGCAGGTCCGCCTGCAATCGCGCGAGTTCATCCAGCATGAACAGTTCGCTTTCCTGATTGACGCCGAAGAACAGCCGCGCGTCGACCATCTCCTGAAATTCAGCCATGCGCCGCAGCATCGACAGGATCGGCGCGAGCCCGGTGCCGCCCGCGACGAACCAGCGCGGCCGCAGGCTGTCCGCGAACAGCCCGAAGCCGCCCATCGGCACGCGCACGGTCAGCGGATCGCCCGGCCGCGCACGCTCGCGCAGGTAGGTCGAAAACCAGCCGCCCGGCCGCAGCCGGATCAGGAATTCGAGGCGGCCGTCCCAGTTGCTCGTGTTCGCGAGCGAATACGGGCGGCGCATACCGCTGCTCGGCACCTCGAGTTCCGCGAACTGGCCCGGCTCGAATTCCGCGGCCGAGCCGAACGCGTCGTCGGGCTCGACCTGCAGCTCGACGCGCATCGTGTCGGCCGCGATCGTCTCGAGCGCCGCGATCCGCGCGGTGCGCACGGGCACCGGATGCAGCAACACCTTGGTGCGGTCGTACGGCGCGGCGACCCGCAGATCGCCGCGCGGCCGGGTCCGGCACAACAGGACCACGCCGCGCTGGCCGGCCGGCAGCACGCCGGCACTGTCGGTCGACGTCTCGTACGCGCCGTCGACGACGGTCGCCTGGCACGCGCCGCAGCTTCCGCGCCGGCATTGCGACGGCAGCGTGATATCGGCCTCGGCCGCTGCCGACAGCAGATCCTGCCCGGCATCGCAGGCGAAGCCGAAGCGCTCGCCGTCGCGTGTCGTGATCTCGATGCGATAAGTCATCGAACGATCCCGCTCAAGCGGCCTGGCGCGCCAGCGACGCGGCCAGGTCGGTACCGGCGTCGCCGATCGGCTGGATGCCGAACTGCTCGACCAGCACCGCCAGCACGCCCGGCGTCACGAAGGCCGGAAGCGTCGGCCCGAGGCGGATGTTGCGCAGGCCGAGCGCGAGCAGCGTCAGCAGCACGGCGGCCGCCTTTTGCTCGAACCACGAGATCACGAGCGACAGCGGCAGGTCGTTCACCCCGCATTCGAATGCGTCGGCGAGCGCCGTCGCGATCCGGATCGCCGAGTAGCTGTCGTTGCACTGCCCGAGGTCGAGCAGGCGCGGAATGCCGCCGATATCGCCGAACGCGTGCCGGTTGAACCGGTACTTGTTGCAGCCGAGCGTCATCACGACCGTATCGTCCGGCGCCTGCTCCGCGAACTCGGTGTAGTAGTTGCGGCCCGGTGCCGCGCCGTCGCAGCCGCCGATCAGGAAGAAATGGCGGATCTGTCCGGCCTTGACCGCGTCGATGACCTTGTCCGCGACACCGAGCACCGCATGCCGGCCGAAGCCGACCGTGATCGTCTCCTCCGGCGCCGTGGCCGGGAACCCGGGCAGCGCCTGCGCGGCGCGGATCAGCGTCGAGAAATCGTGATGCTCGAGATGGCGCACACCCGGCCAGCCGACCGGACCCGCCGTGAAGATCCGCTGCCGGTATTGCGGCATCGGTTCGATGATGCAGTTGGACGTCATCAGGATCGGCCCCGGGAAATGCGCGAAGTCGCTCTGCTGATCCTGCCATGCGCCGCCGTAGTTGCCGGCCAGATGCGGAAACGCCCTCAACACCGGATACGCATGGGCCGGCAGCATCTCGCCGTGCGTGTACACCTGGATGCCGGTGCCGGCCGTCTGTTCGAGCAGCGCGTGCAGATCGCCGAGATCGTGGCCCGACACGAGGATCGCCTTGCCCGCCACCGGCGACACGCGCACGGCCGTCGGTTGCTGCGCGCCGAAGCGGCCGGTGTTCGCGCTGTCGAGCAGTTCCATGACCGTCAGGTTCAACCGGCCGAGGTCGAGTGCCTGCGCGAGCAGCGCGTTGACGTCGTCGGGGTCGCGCGCGAGAAACGCGAGCGCCGCCTCGATCCCCTCGTAGATGTCGTCGCGCTCGTAGCCGAGCACCCGCGCATGATGCGCGTACGCGCACACGCCCTTCAGCCCGTACAGCACCAGCGCGCGCAGGCCGACGATGTCCGCGCCCACCTTGTCGAGCCCGTGGTCCACGCCGACGCTCTTGGCCTGCTCCAGCAGCCCGGCCAGATCGTCCGCCGGCTGCCACATCGCCGGCCCGTGCTGCGCCGGGACGACCGTGCCCGCCGCCCGCGCGCTCGCGTCGCATGCGGCCTTCACGCGGTCGCGCATCTGCGCCGCTTCGCGCAACAGCGCGACGAAACGGGCCGCATGGAAGTTCACGTTGGTCAGCGTCGTGAACATCGCATACAGCACGAACCGGTCGGCATCGCGATCCGGTGCGCCCATCGCACGCGCGATCGCGCCGTATTGCGCAATGCCCTTCACTGCATGGACCAGCAGGTCCTGCAGGTCCGCCGTCGTTGCATCCTTGCCGCAGTTGCCTTTCGCCGATGCACAGCCGGGCCGCGTGCCGGTCCTGTCAGTCTGTTCGCATTGATAGCAAAACACGGTGCTCTCCATTCTCGATCATGGGGGCGCGGGTCGGCGCGAGCGACAGCGGAACGCGGGTTCCCGGCTGCCGGGCATCCCGCCCGCTTCAAGATGCGTGTCTTATGCATCTTTTTTCATGATGTTTCGGCACGCGTTTCGCAACCGTGATGCAGATCAAGAAACCGGATGCGCGCAGGTGAGGCAACTTGTCGCTATGACTGCCCGCCGGCTTCGGTCGCGGCTTCATGTTCGTTGTCGGCATCCGCGCCTTCAATGCCCCAGTCGCCGTATCGATACCAGTCGTCGCCGAGCAGCTCGCTCGGGTGCTGCGTACGGCTGGAGCCATTGCCGCAACGCATCGCGTGTGTCGGGCAGTAGTTGTCGCATCCCCAGCAGATCCGCTCCGGATGCACGGGATGCAGCGGAAATTTCTTGGCCATGATCTTGTCTTCCCGATGTCGTTTCATCCACTACCGTTCGACTCTAGCTCACCGGCGCACACGGGCCATGCGGCACTCGTTCGCACCGGCGGCGCGGCATCGGCTAGGCACGCGCACACGATTGGTCTAGGCTGCACGGTATTCCGCGGCGCGAGCCGCCAACCCGATCCCTGTCCGATGACCACCACTCCGAACCGACGATCCCGCTTGCGCGGCGGCCTGCTGGGCCTGCTGATCGGCGACGCGCTGGGCGTGCCGTATGAATTCCACGACGCCGAGTCGATTCCGCCGCCCGCCGCGATCGACATGACGCCACCGCCCGGCTTTGCGCGCGCCCACGACGGCGTGCCGCCCGGCACCTGGAGCGACGACGGCGCGCAGGCGCTCGCGCTGCTCGACGCGCTGTCGGACGACCACGCCCTGAATCTCGACACGTTCGCGCGCAACCTGCAGGACTGGTTTCATCGCGGCGCCTTCACGCCGGACGGCCGCGTGTTCGACGTCGGCCTGCAGACGCAGCGTGCATTCCACGCGCTGGCGGCCGGCGCGGCGCCAGTTGTTGCCGGCCCGAACGGCGAGCGCGACAACGGCAACGGCTCGCTGATGCGCTGCTTCCCGGTGGTCATGGTCGCCGCATCGCGCGACGAAGCGATCCGGCTCGCGTGCAAGCAGAGCGTCGTCACGCACGGCCACGTACGCTCGCAACTGTGCTGTGCGCTCTACGGCCTGACGGCATGGGGCATCGTCGAAGGCCAGCCCGCGCCCGATGCCGTGCGCGCGGCCGAAGACGAGTTGCTGGCGCGCTACGCGGGCACCGCCGACGAGAGCGAACTGAAGATCGTGCTCGATGGCCGCTTCGATGCGCCGCAAGGATCCGGTTACGTGGTCGACAGCTTCTGGTCGTCAATCCATTGCCTGCTGTCGACGGGCAGCTACGAAGACTGCGTGAAGCGCGCGATCGGACTCGGCAACGATACGGATACGACAGCGGCCATCGCCGGTAGCCTCGCCGGCGCGCTGTACGGCGAGCACGCGTTGCCCACCCGCTGGGTCGCGGCGCTGCGCGGGAAAGAACAGGTCGAGGGCTGGCTCGCGAAACCGTGAGCGTGCCAAGGGAATACGCGGCAAACAGCGGAAGGAGATCTGACGGGGCAGTATGCGGACGCAGACTGGTACAGACGAAGCGTGGCCGACTACCTCGCGCAGTACGGTGCGGTTCCGCCGCCGTGGGTCATCGCGGCCGCTTCGCATCCGTACAGCATGCGGTGGCGCATGGGCGGCGGCGAAACGTTCATGACGGTGTTTCAGGAATGGTGGGAACAGCACACGTGGCACGAGCGCGAGCGCGTGACCTACTTCCTGAAATGGCCGCCTCCGCCGCGCTGGATTCCGTGGATGGCCGACGTGATCCGGGATCTCGAACCGTGGGAAGAGGACGGCGAATTCGACTACACGCGCTACTACGCGCAGCTCAAGCAGTTGGGATTCGGCGGCACCGCCGACGTGGAAGCCGACATGGAAGACAGCCGCTGGGATTGATACAACCGGGCCATCGCCGGCCCGGCCGCATCACACGTCACGCATCACGCGCGCCGGTCGCTCGCCAGCAACCCGTACAGCGCGCTGTCCGATACGTCGTCCCCGACGATCCAGCGTTCGCGCAGCAACCCTTCCCGCACAAAGCCGAGCCGTTCGAGCAGCCGCGCCGACGCAACGTTGCGCGGATCGATATCGGCTTCGAGCCGGTTCAGCCGCAGCGTGCCGAACGCGTGATCGATCACGGCCGATGCCGCTTCGCGCATGTAACCGCCGCTCCAGAACTTGCGCCGCAGGCAGAAGCCGATCTCGGCGCGCCGGCATTGCTCGTTCGCATGGAACAGCACGCATTCGCCGAGCGCTTCGCCGGTTTCCCGCAATTCGAGCACGCAGATCAGGTCCTGCCCGCTCGCGGAATTCTTCACGTTGCGCGCGACACGTTCGATCGCCTGTTCGATGTGCGTCATCGGCGAGAACGAGAAATAGCGCATCGCTTCCGCATCCGACCAGATCTCGAAGAAGGTGTGCGCATCGGCTTCGCGTAGCGGCCGCAGGACGAGGCGGGAAGTATCCAGCGTGACGGGTTCGAACAGGGGCATGGCGACAGTCGGTCGAAAAACGGGATCGTGAATTAGAACACGCAAGCCGGGAGTCAGTCATTGCACGCGCTCGTACGCCGCGCCCCACCGTGGCACCCCGAATCACCGCAAAACAAAAAGGCCCGGACATCATCGCCCGGGCCTCTTCGCCTCAGCTGTTACCGCCTGCCGGCCGCGCTTACGCTTCAAGCGCTTCGAGCACCTTCCCCTTCGTCTCGATCCCGACGAAGTGCACGGTCACCGCCGCGATCAGCGGCACGATGCCGATCAGGTAGAACGCCGGCGCGAGGTTGCCGCCGATGATCGCGTGCGGCACCACCATCGGCGCGACGAACGACGCGATCTTGAGCCACGCGCTGCCGAGCCCGCAGCCCGACGCGCGGATGCTCGTCGGATACTGCTCAGGCGTATAGACGTACGCGGTGATGAACCCCGACGCCATCAACCCGAGCGACAGCGAGCAGAAGATCGAGACGACATACACCGACGACGCATGATAGATGCCCGCGAACGCCAGCGACAGCGCGCACAGCACGAACGACCACACGATCACCGGCTTGCGGCCGAGCTTGTCGACGAGCAGCGCGGACGCCAGCGACCCGAGCACGCCCATCACCGAGCCGATCACCGCGAGGTTCAGCGCGAGCTGCAGCGGTGCGTGATAGAAATTCTTGTAGATCGTCGGCAGCCACGTCGACAGCCCGTACTGGATGAACCCGCAGGTCGCCCACAACGTCGCCACCGCGAGCGTGCGCTTGCGATACGCGGCGCTGAACAGGTCGCTCATCTTGCGCTTCGGATGCTGGCGCACCATCTCGTCGAACGCGGCCACCTGCGTGACCGGCGGCAGCTCGCCGCGCACCGACGCTTCGAACGCGCCGACCGCGCGCCCTGCTTCGGCCAGGCGCCCGCGCGACGCGAGCCAGCGCGGCGACTCCGGCACGATGCGCGTGAGCACGAACGACAGAATCAGCGGCAGCCCGCCGACGAAGTACATGATTTCCCAGCCGAAACGCGGCACGAGCCACGCACCGAGCGCCATCGACACGAGCAGGCCGATCGGGAACACGATCTCGTACAGCAGCACGAAGCGGCCGCGGCCATGCGCGCGCGTGATCTCGTTGATGTACGTCGCGGCGACCGGCAGCTCGCCGCCCAGGCCCAGGCCCTGCAGGATCCGCAGCAGCACGAAGATCTCGAAGGTCGGCGCGAAGCCGCACGCAATGCTCGTGATGCCGATCACGGCCGAGCTCCACGCGATCGCCTTCACGCGGCCGTGCTTCTCCGCCAGCGCCGGAAACAGGAAGGCGCCGATCAGCTGGCCGATCGCGCCGGACGCGATCAGCATGCCGATCTGCGTCGGCGACAGCCCCCATTTGTGAATCAGCAGCGGCAGCGTCGCCGCGATCGTGATCACGTCGAAGCCGTCGAAGAACGTCGCGGTGCCGATCAGCACGCGCGCGCGGATCTGCATCGCGTTGGCCGGAAGCCGCTCGAGCCGCGCGATGATCGCGCCGGGCGTGGAGGCGGCAGCTTCCATCGTGGCGCGACCGGCCACGACGTTGTCGAAAGTGCTCATGCGGGGTGTCTCCTGTGTCTCGTCGCCCGGTCAGGCCAGTGTCTTGCTCGTGTCTGCCAGGGCTTCCGTATCCACTGCCCGGCCCTGGTTCATCCACTTGCGCGCGAGCTTCAGCTCACGTGCGTTGTTGACGGCGATGACACCTCTCACATGTCCTTCGCCCACGAAAAACAGCGTCGCGCGCCGCGCGGCAAGCTCGCCGCGCACGACGAGCTGCGCATCGGCCGGCAGATCGCCGAGGATCTGCAGGTTCACGTCGTACTGATCGGACCAGAACCACGGGATCTCCGCGTACGGGGCACGCACGCCGAGCACGGCCTTCGCGGCCGCGATCGCCTGATTCTGCGCGTTGGCCCACGATTCGAGCCGCACGCGCCGTTTCAGCCAGCCGTTGTGATGGTTCGCGACGTCGCCGCACGCGAAGATCGCCGGGTCGCTGGTCGCGCCGAATTCGTCGACGACGATGCCGTCGTCGATCGCCAGCCCCGCATCGCTCGCGAGCGACGCGTTCAGCGCGAGGCCGATGCCGGCCACCGCGAAATCGGCGTCGATCGTCGTGCCGTCCGCCAGCGTCGCGCGTACCTTCGACGCGTCGTCGGGCTGCGCGTCGAGCGATGCGAGCGCCGCGCCGAGCCGCACGTCGACGCCGTTCGCACGATGCAGGTCGAGCAGGAAATCCGACACGATCTGCGGCACCGAGCGGCCGCACAGCCGCGGCGCGCCTTCGACCACGACCGCCTCGACGCCGAGCTTGCGCGCGGTCGCCGCGACTTCGAGGCCGATCCAGCCACCGCCGATCACGAGCACGCGCTGGCTCGCGCGCAGCTTCTCGCCGAGCGCGGCCGCTTCGTCGAGCGTGCGCAGGTAATGCAGGTTCGGCGTCTTCACGAGCGCGTCCGGCAGGCGGCGCGACGTGCCGCCGGTCGCGATCACGACCCGGTCGTATTCGATCTCGCGGCCGCTTTCGGTTGCCACGACGCGGCGCGCACGGTCGATCGATGCGGCGCGTTCCGGCTGCCAGGCTTCCACGTTCAGCGCGTCGAATTCGTCGGGCCGCACGACGCGCACGGTTTCGATGTCGGCGTCGCCGGCCAGCACGGCCTTCGACAGCGGCGGACGCTCGTACGGCAGATGCGGTTCGTCCGCGATCATCACGAGACGGCCGGCAAAGCCTTCCGCGCGCAGCGTCTTCAGCACCCAGCCGGCGGCCTGGCCGCCGCCGATCACGACGACCGTGCCGGGCGCAGCCTGCGCCTGTTCGTTCCCTTCGCTCATGATTTCCGCTCCGTCATGAACTTGCCTTCCGGCGCCTTCGCGTTCTTCTGCCGGCGCGTGTTGCCGTCGAGGCCGCCGTCGACGGCCCATTCGGCGAACACGGTCGGACCCGGCTCGAATTCGCGCGGCTGCCATTCGGGCGTCAGCATGTCTTCGTCCGCGTAGTACTCGATCAGGCCGCCGGCCGGGTTCTGGAAGTACCAGAAGTACGCGGACGACACCGGGTGACGGCCCGGGCCGAGTTGCGTTTCCCAGCCGCAGCGGTCGATGTGCATGCCGCCGCCGAACACCTCGTGGATGTCGCGCACGGTGAACGCGACATGGTTCAGGCCGCGTTTGCCGTTCGGCAGCGCCAGCAGGAACAGGTCGTGGTGGCCGCCGTGCGGCGCGCAGCGCATGAACGCGCCGCGGCCCGGGTAACGGTCGGACGTCTCGAAGCCCAGCAGCTCGTGATAGAACTTTTCCTGTGCGTCGAGGCAGTTCGTGAAGAACACCACGTGCCCGACCTCGACCGGTTCCGCGCGTGCATAGATCGGGCTCGGCTGGTCGACGCGCAGCGTCTGGCCCCACACGTTCGACGGCGAGCCCGTGATGTCGAGCTCGCGCTTGCGCGTGACTTCGATGCGGATCGCCATCCCGTTCGGGTCGATGCAGCCGACCGCATCGTCCTGCGCGTAGTAACCGGGCTGGCCGGCCAGTTTCGTGCGCAGCGCGTCGAGTTCCTGCTGCGTCGCGACACCCCATGTGACTTCACGCAGCGTCGGGCCCGCTTCGAACGCGGGCGGCAGCGCCGGATCGTCGGCCTTGACGGCCAGCACGGTGCAGCCGTTCAGCGTCTCGAAGCGTGCGCGCGAATCGTCGTGCGAGACTTCCTTCATCCCCCAGTCGGCGAAAAAGCGCCGGCAGGTCGCGAGGTCGTCGACGCCGTACGTGATCTGCTCGATTCCCAAAATGCTCATTGCGTCATTCCCCTTCGCTCAGTTCGCCCACGGCAGCGGCGCGTCGTTCAAGCCCCAGTAGAGGCTCTTCTGCTGCATGTATTCGCGGATGCCGAGGCGGCCCTTCTCGCGCCCCATCCCGCTCTCCTTCCAGCCCGAGAACGGCGTGGAAATCGAAAACAGCTTGTACGTGTTGATCCAGACGGTGCCCGTCTCCAGCGCACGCGCGATGCGCCAGGCGCGCTTGTAGTCGCGCGTCCAGATGCCGGCCGCCAGGCCGAACACGCTGTCGTTCGCCTGCGCGATCAGCGACGCTTCGTCGTCGAACGGCATCGCGACGAGCACGGGCCCGAAGATTTCTTCCTGGCAGATACGCGCGCTGTTCGGCAGGCCTTCGAGAATCGTCGGCTGATAGAAAAAGCCGTTCTCGCGCCCGTCGCCCGACGGCCGTTCGCCACCGCACAGCAGGCGGCCGCCTTCTTCGAGACCGAGCGCGACGTAGCGCTCCACCGATTCGCGATGCTTCGCGGTGATCAGCGGCCCCATCTGCGTGTCGGGACGCGTCGGGTCGCCCACGCGCAGCTTGCGTGCGCCCGCGACGAGACGCTTCATGAATTCGTCGTACACCGCGCGCTGCACGAACAGCCGCGAACCCGCGATGCACGCTTCGCCCGACGAGCTGAAAATGCCGTACAGCACGCCGTTGACCGCGTGATCGAGATCGGCGTCATCGCAGACGATGGTCGGCGACTTGCCGCCGAGTTCGAGCGACACCGGCATCAGCTTTTCGGCCGCGATGCGCGCGATGCCGCGACCCACTTCGGTGCCGCCGGTGAACGACACCTTCTTCACGAGCGGATGACGCACGAGCACGTCGCCGATCACCGAGCCCTTGCCCGGCAACACGCTCAGCACGCCCTTCGGCACGCCGGCTTCCTCGCAGATCCGAGCCAGCGCGAGCGACACGAGCGGCGTGACTTCAGCCGGCTTGAGCACGACCGCGTTGCCGCCCGCCAGCGCCGGCGCAAGCTTCTGCGCATCGGACGCGATCGGCGAATTCCACGGCGTGATCGCCGCGATCACGCCGATCGGCTCGTACACGCTCATCGTCAGGTAATCGCCGCGCGACGGCGTCAGTTCCTCGTCGAGCGTTTCAAGGCACGCCGCGAAATAGCGGAACGTGTTCGCGGCGCTGGCCACCAGCACGCGCGTCTCGCTGATCGGCTTGCCGTTGTCGCGGCGCTGCAGGTTCGCGAGCGCCTCGTGGCGCTGCATGATCAGGTCGGCGATGCGGTACAGCACCTGCGCACGCAGGTGCGGCTTCAGCCCGGCCCAGTCGGCGCGGCGCCACGCGGCGTCGGCGGCGACGACAGCTTCGGCCGCGTCGTCCGCGTTCGCGGTCGACACTTCCATGTTCAGCGACTGGTCGGCCGGATAGATGCTCGCGTAACGCGCGCCACGGCCGCGCCGCCATTCGCCGCCGATCAGGATGTTGCCGTCGGGTACGAGGCTCGTATCGAAAGGAGTCATGTCACAAGTCCCACAAATCTGTCTCTGCACGTCCGCCCTCGCCGTGGCGCGGGCGGACATTCAATGGCCCGGTCAGATCACGCAGCGGGCCGCGCGGTTGCGCAGCGCGCGGATCGCGCTGTACGCCGTCAGCGCGGACGTCTTCGGGTTGTCGGGCAGCGGCTTGCCGCTCATTTCCAGCGACATCTCGCCGAATGCGCCGCGCGCGGTGATGCGATGCACGTTGCGCTCGACGGCCGGATCGGCGATCAGGCGCACGTGGGTCGCGTCGAGCCCGAGGCCCGCGAGCGCGACGGTGGCCGCGACGTTCGCGTTCTTCGGATACAGGCGTGCGGCATCGCGCGCGCTGCCTTCGAAGATCACCTTTTCCGCGCTCATCGCACGCAGGTCGCACAGTTCCTCGGCAGGCGTGCCGAGCCAGCCGAGCGGCGGCTTGCGGCCCACGTACAGCACTTCGTCGAGGCCGCCCTGCTTCGCGGACGCCAGCGCGTCGATCCCGCCGATCGCGCCGGACAGCAGCGTGACCGTCGCATCGCCTTCGTCGGCCGCCTGCGCGAGCACGTCGAGCAGCGCGAGATCGGACAGCGCGCCGATCGATGCGACCGCGCAGTCGGTGCCGGCCTTCAACAGCGGCACGACGTGATCGACGAGCGCGCTGTGGCCCGCGCATTCGAGTGCGAACTCGGGGCGGCGGGCCAGTGCGTCGACCGACGACACGACCTCCACCGCGCCGCCCAGCACGCCCTGCACCGCCGCGCGCTGGTGTTCCGGCACGATCACGTGCGCGATGCGCAGCGACGCATCGTGCTCGACCGCGTGGTACACGGCCGCGCCGATCGCACCGAAGCCGATCATCGCGACGTCGACGGGTGCGTGGCCGTTACGCATACTGGCGCTCCGACGGCGCTTCCTTCTTCACCGGCGGGCCCGCGAAGTTCGACGCGAACGAGCCGACCGACAGCATGTCGACCTCGACCATCACCGGCCCTTCCTTCGCCATCCCTTCACGCACGATCGCTTCCGCCTGGTCGAGCGACGTGATCCGATAGTGCGTGAGGCCGAAGCTCGCGCAGAACTGCGCGAAATCGGGCTGGTGCAGCTGTACGAAGCAGCGGCGGCCACCGTAGTGCGCGTCCTGGATGTTGCGGATCACGCCGTAGCACTGGTCGTTCATCAGCACGATCATCACGTTCGCGTTTTCCTGCACGGCCGTGACGAGCTCGCCGACGTTGACCATCAGGCCGCCGTCGCCGACGAGGCAGACCGTCTTCGCAGCCGCGTCCGCCAGCGCCGCGCCGATGCCCATCTGGATGCCCTGGCCGATGCCGCCGCCGAGCGCATGCACGCCCGAGCGCGGCTCGAAGATCTTCAGCAGGCGGTTGCCCCACGTGCTGTTCGAGATCGTCACGTCGCGCACCCAGTTGTAGTCGCGGCCGACGGCGCCCTGCAGCGTGTCGACGAGCTGCTTGTACGGCCCGAGGCCCTTCGACACGTCGGCCACCGCCTGCTCGCGGGCTGCCGCGAGATCGACGGCGAATTGCGGATCGACCGACAGGCGGCCTTCGAGGCGGTCGGCCAGCTCGGCCAGCACGCGCTTCGAATCGCCGTGCACGAACAGCTCGTTGCGATAGCCGCGGTTGTCGGCGAGCGCGTCGGCATCGACGCGGAACAGCGGCTGCGGCAGTGCGAGCTTGTACTTCAGCGTCTCGTTGCCGCGCAGGCGCGAGCCGACGACGACGAGTGCATCGCAGGTCTTGTAGAACGCTTCGACGGACGCATGCACGTTGAACGCGCCGAGCGTCGCCGCATGATCCTCGGGCAGCACGCCGCGGCCCTGCACGCTCGTCACGACGCCGAAGCCGAGCTTCACGAGGCGTTCGACTTCCTCGCGTGCGTGGCGCGCGCCGCCGCCGAGCCACAGCAGCGGGCGGCGCTTGGCCGCCAGTGCGTCGGCGAGCTTCGCGACGCGTGCGGTGTCGTGCTCGCGCACCGTGACGTGTGCCGGTGCGAGGTCTTCCGGCCATTCGATTTCGGCAGCCTGGATGTCGATCGGAATCTCGACCGATACGGGGCCCGTCGGCGCGGTCTGCGCGATGCGCACGGCTTCGCGGATCGTCGGCAGCACGGTTTCGACGGTGCGCACGCGGAACGCGGCCTTCGAGATCGAGTCGAGCATCGACAACTGGTCCGGCGCTTCGTGGATGTACGCGAGATCCTGGTCGAGATACGGCGTCTCGATCTGCCCGGTGACGTGCAGCAGCGCGGTGCCGGCCGTCAGCGCCTCGACCATCGCGCCGGCTGCGTTGCCCGCCGCCGTGCCCGTGCTCGTGAACGCGACGCCGAGGCCGCCCGACACGCGGGCCAGGCCGTCGGCCATGTTCAACGCGCCGGCTTCGCCGCGTGCGCCGACATACCGGATGTTGCCGCGCGAGTTGATCGCGTCGAGGATCGGCATGTTGTGGATCGAGATGACACCGAATGCGGTCTTCACGCCGCACTGCTCGAGAAAGGCGGCAATCAGCTCGCCAACCGTGGTTTTTTTAGACATGGCGTGCAAAGCCTCCAGAAACGTCGATATGGCTGCCCGTCGTGTACGACGACAGATGCGTTGCGAGATAAAAGAGTGCCCAGGCGGCCTCGTCAGGCTTGCCGAAGCGGTTCAGCGGAATGTTCTTCGTGCGGGCGATCGCGCCCGTCCAGTCCTCCCAGCTTTCGCCGGCCTGCGCCTGCGCTTCATAGCGGCGGCGCCACTGGCCCGACTCGACGATGCCGATCAGGATCGAGTTCACGCGGATGCGCTGCGGCGCAAGCTCGGTCGCGAGCGACTTCACGAGGCTCAGCACGCCCGCGCGCGCCGACGACGTCGCGACCATGTGCGGCTCCGGCTGCAGCGCGAGCAGCGAGTTCACGCAGGTGATCGTCGGCGCCTGCGCGTCGCGCAGCAACGGCAGGAACGCGCGGGTCGGGCGGATGATGCTGAAATACTTCAGTTCGAGCTCTTCGCGCCACGCGTCGTCGGTCGTGTCGGCGAAGGTCGACACGCGGCCCTGGCCGGCGTTGTTGACCAGCATGTCGGCGCGGCCGAAGCGTGTCGACACCGCTTGAGCGAACGCAGCCACATCCTGCTCATCGAGCACGTTGCAGCGTGCGGCGAGCAGTTGCGCGCCCGGGTATTTCTCGCCGAGCATCGCTTCGGCGCGCGCCAGGCGCTCGCTGTCGCGGCCGCAAATCGCGACCGACGCGCCCGCCTGCAGGAACCGTTCGGCGGTCGCGAGGCCGATGCCGGACGAACCGCCCGTCACCACCGCCACCTGCCCGGTCAGATCGATCTGGATCATCGGAGTCCTAAAGCCTTCAGAAACGTGTGCTCGTCATCCGAGCGGTAATTGAGCCGCCGCGACAATTCCGCCGCCGCGCGCTGCACCTTGTCGATCAGACCGTCCGCGATCAGCGCCGCGTCGATCTCCGGCCTCGGCACCGTCACCGTGATGCATGCGACGATCTTCTGCGTCTCGTTGCGCACCGGCGCCGTCACCACCGAGATGCCGCGCTCGAACGACGAATTGCTGACGCCGTAGCCGCGCAGCGCATCCTCGCGGATCACTTCATACAGCGCGTCGACCGTCTCCGGCGTCGCGTTCGTCATCCGGTTCAGCGCGCCTTCCGGATACAGCGAGTGCAGTTCCTTCAACGACAGGTCGCCCATCAGCACGTGGCCGTGCGTCGTCGCATGCGCGGGCAAGCGCGTGCCGACATTCACGCGGATCGAGCTGAACACCGGCGCCTGGCTCTGCGCCTTCGCGACGAACACCACGTCGCGGCCGTCGCGGATCACGATGTGCGTCGTGAAGCCGGTCGCGTCGCGCAGGCTCTCGATCACGGGCAGGCCCAGATCGGTCAGCTCCAGCGAGCTCAGGTATTCGAAGCCGAGTCGCAGCACGGCGATGCCGAGCTTGTAGTTGCGATCCTTGTCCGCGCGCTCGAGGAAGCCGAGCGATTCGAGCGTCTGCAGCAAACGGAATACCGTCGTGCGCGGAATGCCGAGCCGCTTCGACAATTCGGGCGCGCCGAGCACGGGCTCGCGCGGCGAGAATTCGGCGAGGATCCGCAGCCCGCGTTCGAGGCCGGGCACCACGTAGCTGGCTTCGGCTTTCCCGTTTTCGGTATCGGGTTGTTGTAGCGGTTCGTTCATGCCATTCCCCGCTGTTGGTCGCACTGACGGCAGAACGTGTCGATCAGTGCGGAATAAACGGCCGGCGCTTCCACGTAGCCGGCATGGCCTGCTTGCGGAATCACCTGTAGCCCGACGTGCGCGGCCGCGGCAATCCGCTCGCACGCGGCGGGCGGCGTGATCGCGTCGTTCGCGCCGACGGCCACGGCCGTGCGGCCGCGAAAGCCGGCGAGATCGGTCGCGAGATCGGCATTCGCGAGCAGATGCGTGGCCTGCGCGTAGCCGGCCGGCACGATGCGCGCCATGTTCCAGCGCACCCACGCACGCGCATCCTCGTTCGCGAAACCGGACAGCATGTTGCCGCTGCGCTGCTCGGCGAGCCCGGCCGGGCCGAGTTCGGCAAGCATCGCGAGCCGCGCGTCGCGGCGCGATTCGCGGGTTTCGGCCGGTGCGCTGCCGTAGCCGCCCGCGGGCGACACCAGCAGCAGGCCGGCGATCCGCGCGGGCATCACGCGGGCGAGACCGCCCGCGATGATCGCGCCGAGCGAATGACCGACCAGCACGCAGCGTTCGATGCCGAGTGCCTCGAGCCACGCATTCAGCGAAGCCGCGTAATCGGTGGCGGCCGGCGACGCGCCGTGCACCGGCGTCGACACGCCATAACCGGGCGCATCCCACGCGAGCACGCGCCGCGATGCGCCGAGCGTGTCGAGCTGGCGGACCCACGATGCGGCGCCCGAGCCGATGCCGTGCAGCAGCACGACGGGCAGCGCACGGCCCGCATGCTGCGCGCCGGCCTCGCGATAACCGATCGTGCCCGCCGCGCCGGCCGCGCAACGCTGTTCGGGAAACTGCCCGAGCAGCGCGGCGAACGCCGCGGTGCGGTCGCGTTCACGTTTGTCGATGACACTCATTGCTTCACCCGCTCCGTTTCAGCGCTTGATCTTCGCGAGCGGCGAATCGGGCGGATACGTCGGCGTGATCGGCTTCGGCGAACCGAGCATCACGCACATCAGCGCGTCTTCCTCGCCAATGTTGATTTCCGTGCGATACACGCCGGGCGGCACCGAGATCAGGTCGCGCTCGCCGAGGATCGCTTCCCACGTCTCGCCTTCACGCTCGCAGATCACCTTCATCTTGCCGCGCAGCACGAAGAAGATTTCCTCGACGTCCATGTGGATGTGGCTCGGGCCGATGTTGCCGGCCGGGATGACCATCGTCGAAAACGTGAAGCCGCCGGCCGGCACCGTGTTGACGTCCTTCGCGACGCCCGTGCCGCCCGTGCCGACGTAGCGCATCTGCGCGCGGCGGTACTTCGGGTCGTAGTCGGCCTGGAACTTCAGTGCGTCCCAGTCGTAGCGACGGGTCGCGTAGCGCGCCACGCGCCCTTCCATCCAGTCGTTGAAGCTTGCGCCTTCCGGCTGGTCCCACGACTTGCGTTCGAGATCGGCGTCCGCCATCGTCCTCTCCTTCATCAGAGTGAAAACTTCAATTCAATCAATTCATCACGAAGCCGCCGTTTACCGGCAGCAGTTGACCCGTCACGAAGCGCGCGCCGTCCGACAGCAGGAACAGCACGGGGCCCGTCACGTCGTCGGGCACCTGCGCGCGTGTCAGCGCGCGGCCCTGCATGTAGAACGCGTGGCGCTCGGCCGGCACGTAGGCCGTGGCCTCGACTTCGGTGAGCCCCGGCGCGATCGCGTTGACCGTCACGCCGTGCGCGCCGAACTCGCGTGCCTGCGCATGCGTCATCGCGATCACCGCGCCCTTGCTCGCGACGTACGCGAGCAGCTTCGGCGCGCCCCACAGCGCGGTGTCCGACGCGAGGTTCACGATCGCGCCGCGGCCCGACTGCGCGAGGTGCGGCAGCGCTGCATTGCTGACGAGCCACACGCCGCGCACGTTCACGTTCATCACGGCGTCCCACGTCGACACGTCGAGCTCGGTCGACAGCTTGCCGCCCGAGTTCGTGATCGCCGCGTTGTTGATCAGCGCGTCGATGCCGCCGAGCGCCGCCGCGCCCTGCGCGACGAACGCATCGACGCTCGCCGGATCGGCAAGATCGAGTGCGAAGAAATGGGCGACATGGCCGGCTTCGGAGAGTTGCGCGGCAAGCGCGCGGCCTTCGTCGGCCAGCACGTCGCCGAACGCGACCTGCGCGCCCGCTTCGACGAGCGCCGTCACGAACGCCGCGCCGAGCCCGCGCGCGCCGCCCGTGACGAGCACGCGGCGCCCCGCGAGCGACACGACCGGAGCGCGCTCAGCCATTTGCCGGCTCCGATGCGGCCTGCGCCTGCGCCGCGCGATGCGCGTCGAGCGCGGAAAGATGCTCCTGCGCACGCGTGCGCAGCATCCGGCGCACGCGCGTCATGCCGACGTCGTGCTGGTACAGGTATTCGTGATCGCGCGCATTCGGCGCGAGGCTTTCGAGGACGTAGCGGTCCTGCTCGAGCACGTCCCAGTGCAGGCCCTCGAGGCGGTTGCGGTACATGAAGCGCCACACGTCGCGCTGCCAGCCGCTGACCTTGCGGGTGCGCCAGAAGTAGACCTGGCAGTTGTCGCCGTCGACCGGCGTCGCGAAGCCGATGATCCCGAAGTTGCCGCCCGGGCCGAACTTCTGCTTGTACGGGATCGCGAGGCGCATCCACAGGCAGCCCGTTTCGCCGAGCTCGACCCAGTCGAAGTTCACGTCGCGCTGGCCGATCTTCTCGAACATCAGCCCCGTTTCCGTCTTGCGCACGCGCATGTCGGCCTGCTTGTCGCCTTCGGCCATCGAGTGCGAGGTGGCATGGAGGTACGCGCCGTGCATCGGGTCCATCACGTTGTCGATCGCGTACTGGTAATTGCACTTCCAGTTCGACACGCACAGGAAGTGGCCGTACTCGTCGTCGACCAGTTCCTCGGGGAGGTTCAGCGGCGCCGGCTCGCCGTGCGCTTCATCGCCGAACCACAGGAAGATCGCGCCGGCCTTCTCTTCGACCGGATACGACTTCACGCACTTCGTGCCTTCGAGCGGACAGTTCGACACGGCCGGCACGCGGTTCACGGTGCCGCCGCCGTCGACTTCGATGCCGTGATACCAGCAGGCGATGTTGCCGCCGAGGTTCCAGCCGAGCGACAGGCGCGCGCCGCGGTGCGGGCAGCGATCTTCCAGCGCGTGAACCTTGCCGTCGTGATCGCGCCACAGCACGATCTGCTCGGACAGGCGCGTGAGGCCGACGGGCGCATTCGACACCTGCCAGCTCGGCGCGACGGGATACCAGTAGTTCTTGATGCCGCGGTCGAGATAGTCACGGACCGGGTCGTGTTGGACTGCGTGTTGTACGGGGGACGTCATCAGTGTGCTCCGGATGCGGTTGTCGTCGGGTCGGCGATCGGCGCTCAAGCGCTCATTCCGCCAGCGCGGCCATTTCGGCGCGGAAACGCTCGGCGGTCCACGCCGTGCCGTCCGGCGCGCGGAAGCCGATACGGTTCAGGCCCGCGACGACGTCGTCCAGCTCGATCGCGCCGGCTTCGAACACGCGTTCGAGCGCATCGCCGAGGTCGTTTTCGTACTGGGTCGGTGCGGCCTTGCGGTTCTGCCAGACCTGGTTCTCGACCTGGCCGGGGATCTCGATCTGCCCCTTGCCCGCGACGTTGTTCGGCTGCGGCGCCACCCACGGCTTCAGGAAGGGATTGAAGTTGACGGTCGCTTCTTTCATGTCATTCCACCTTGATCTGGATTTCCTCGCCGGCGAGACGCACCGCGTACTGCTTCAGTGCGCGTCCGCCCGGACCCTTCAGGCATTCGCCCGTCTTGATGTCGAACACGGCCTCGTGCAACGGGCATTCGACCGTGCCTTCGTCGACGAACCCCTGCGTCAGCAGCGCGTACGCATGCGGGCACACGTTCTCGAGCGCGTACACCTCATCGCCGACGCGATAGATCCCGATCTCGACGCCGTCGGTCCGCTTGAACTCGATCGGCGTGTCTTCCGACAGCGCGCCGGCGTGTCCGGCGCAAACCCATTGTTCAGACATCTCACACCCTTCCTTCTGATCGACTCTCGGTTGGTTCCGATTTGTTCCATACCAGGAACAGCAGTTTATGGATGGTGATTATAGGAGCGACTTTCCACGAGTAAAACAAAAAGGTGCATGCCCTAGGGAAAACACTGACCGTCGGGTCGGCGATCACGTCCATCCATCTCAGTAAATGAAATTTTTTGTTATATAACGGGGATTTACCGGGTTTACGCGGGCTTCGCGCACCGACGCCGGGCATCGGTCGGAAACCCATCCGTCCCGAAAAAATTATTTTTGATCCGGTGCGTGACGCCTCTATACTCTATTCCATCAGAGGCACATCGTTCCTTATATGGAACATAAAAATGCCCACCCGATGGCGAGAACGCGCGACGGCCGGCCGTTCCTGCGCATGCCGCCACGGCACGTTTTCATCAGGTTGGAGATTCAGGAGATCAAATGGTCAAGCATGCGGTAGCAGCAGCAGTGATCGGATTGGGCGCCGTGTCGGGCGCGTGGGCGCAGAGCAGCGTGATGCTGTACGGCAGCATGGATGCGGGTGTCGCGTACGTGAACAACGTCGGCGGCCATGCGAAGTGGGCGATGATCCAGGGCAATACGCAGCCCGATCGGTGGGGCCTGAAAGGCAAGGAAGACCTCGGCGACGGCCTGTCGGCGATCTTCCAGCTCGAAAACGGCTTCTATACGAACAACGGCCAGTTCGCGACCGCGAACACGATCTGGAACCGCGCGGCGTTCGTGGGCCTCAGCTCGGAACGCTACGGCACGCTGACGCTCGGCCGCCAGACGCCGCTGTCGTTCGATTATCTCGATCCGCTCAGCACGGCCTACCTCGCGATGAGCTGGTACGCGTTCCACCCCGGCAACATCGACGGGCTCGCCGCGACCGGCAACGTGCCGTACAACAACTCGGTCAAGTACCGCTCGCCGACCTTCGCGGGCTTCTCGGCCGCCGCGACGATGGCGCTCGGCAACACGACGAACTTCTCGACCGGCAAGTCGGTCGGCGTCGCGCTGAACTACGCGAACGGGCCGTTCAAGGCGTCGGCCGTGTACTCGAACGAGCACGACCGCGCGATCCTGATCAGCACGACCGGCATCACGTCGTTCCAGGGGCAGAACACCGCGACCGGCTATACCGCGAGCAAGGTGGAAAACATCGGCGCGGGTGCGTCCTACCAGTTCGGCGACTTCCTCGTGCACGGCCTGTACACGCGCACGAAGATGCAGTCGAACGGCTTTTCGGATACGTTCCAGAGCTACGACGCGGGCGTGAACTACCGCAGCAGCGCGTTCAACACGATCGCGGGCGGCGCGGCGACCACGACGCTGGCCGGCCGCCGCTGGACGCAGGTCGAGCTCGGCGACATCTATTCGCTGTCGAAGCGCACGCAGCTGTACGCGAACGTGTTGTATGAGCACGGTTCGGGCGGTGCACAGGCCGCGTTCTTCACGGCAGGCGTGTCGAGCACCGCGAACCAGGTAATCGTGCTCACCGGGATCCACCACTCGTTCTGAACGAACGGTGGCAGGCGCTTCGCCGCCTGAAACGACAAAAGCGGCCCACGGGCCGCTTTTGTCTTTCGCGCATTGCACTGGCACGGCCGCCGGCCGCACATCGGAACACTCAGAACATCGCGACCTTGTGGCGCGCGTGTGCGAACGTCGGGTCGCTTTCGAGCGGACGATAGTTCAGCCGCTGCGACAGGTCGACCGCCGCGCCGCACACGGCTTCGACGAGCCGTTCCTTCTCGCCGGCCTCGCCGATCTCCGAGCGCGGCACCGTCGCCGTGATCGCCGCGACGATCGAGCCCGAATGATCGCGCACGGGCGCGGTGACGGCCGAAATGCCGCTCTCGAATGCCGCCTCGCTGACCGCGTAGCCGAGCCGCGCGTAATGGCGCACGCGTTCGTACAACTCGTCGACGGTGCCCGGCGTGCGCTCGGTGAACTGCTCGAGGCGCTTTTCCGGATAGAGCTGGCGCAGCGCGTCGCGCGTCAGGTCGCCCATCAATACGTGGCCATGCACGGTTGCGTGCGCAGGCAGGCGCGTGCCGACGTGCACCTTCACCGAACCGAACATCGACGCGTTGCTCTGCGCCTTCGCGACGAACACGACGTCGCGCTGGTCGCGGATCAGCAGGTGCGTCGACAGGCCGGTCGCGTCGCGCAGCCGTTCGAGCACGGGCGCACCGAGATCGGTCAGTTCGAGCGAATTCAGGTATTCGAAGCCGAGCCGCAGCACGCCGACGCCGAGCCGGAAATAACGGTCGCCGTTCACGCGCTCGAGGAAACCGAGCGCTTCGAGCGTCTGCAGCAGGCGGAACGTGGTCGTGCGCGGAATGCCGATGCGCTTCGACAACTCGGGCGCGCCGAGCACGGGCTCGCGCGCGGAGAATTCGGCGAGAATCCGCAGCCCGCGTTCGAGCCCCGGCACCAGATAGGACGAACCGCCGCCGGACGATTCATCGTCGCCGGGCGCGGCTTGGTCGGGTGCGTTGCTCATCGTTGTCTTGGCCATGTGGGCATGGACGGGAGGAAATCAATTACGAAACAGGTCATGGATCGTCGCGGACGGCCGGTCATGCCGCCCCGGCGCGCACGCAGTTGCACCCGCGCACTTCGCCGCGACGCAGCATGCGCCGCCACGACTCCCGGAAGAGTCATTCACGGTCGAGAGGATAGCAGCGATGGGCAGCGCGACGCCATGCGGAAATCGCCGGACGGCGGAACAGCCGCCGCCCGGCCGTGTGCGAGGCGAGCCACCGACTGATCGAGACCACCGTGGCATGTACCGCCGAGACGCCCGCAGGCTACAGGTGCGACAGATGAACCCGGATGTTCGTGCGGTCGTACTTGAAGCCGCCGGCCGCGTCCGGTTCGAGCACGCTTGCCAGATCGACCGCATACCGCCATCCGCTGCCGAGAAGCCCGCCGTTTACGGCGCGGATCCGGGTGCCGCCGATGGCGATCGCCGCATGAAAGACCGTGCCGCCACGCGAGAAGCCGACCGCGGTCCCGGCCTGAATGGGCGCGTGCCCGTCCCATTCGCCGCCGTTCTCGAAGTTGAACCGCGGCCGCCAGTGCTGACCGATCGTGTCGAGCAACGTGTTGGGTGTGATCATCGCGTCAGCGCGCATCAGGTACCGCACATAGGCTGCGGCATCGTAGCAGACGCCGGCGGAAACATACGTGTTGATATCGGCCGTGCCGGAGATCAGCGCCTGCACGTGTCTCTGCCGCTCGGGGAAACCGAACTGGGCGACATGCGCGCCCAACGGGGTCAGTTGCATGGGTGGCTCCTGTCGAAGAAGCGAGGCGTCATCGTCCCGCCAACGCAATAACCTCATATCTTATGACGACATCCCGTTACGTCGACGCCTGCCCCCGGGCATCACGGCATGCGCGCCGCCGATGCCGGCGCGGCGGCGGCCGCATCGGGATTCGGCGCGAGCCGCAGGCGCACGCGCAACGGCTGCAGCATGTCGGGCGGCGGCGGTTCCGCCAGCGGGCCGGCCGTGAGCAGTTGCCGCAGCGTCGCGTCCGCGTCGGGATCGCCGAGCGACGCGAATTCGACGCGCGTGACGGCGCCGTTCGCCCCGATCCACGCGCGCACGACGATCGCGGGCGGTGGCGCATCGGCACGCGCGTTCAGCACACGCGCCTCCAGATAGCGGTGCAGACGGTCTGCCGCGTCGCCGTCGGCTTCGAGCCAGGTCTGGAACTGCTGCCCGGCGAGCTGTCCGTAGCGGATCCACGTCTGCGGCACGTCGGCCGTCTGCGCGACGGCCGGCACGGCGCATACGGCCAGCGCCCACGCGACGACGATCGCCCGCAGCCATCCCGATGCGCCCCACGCCTGCATTCGCTTCATTCCGTCTCCCGTTTCGACGGTTCGCCGTCGTGCTGCGTCGTGTCGTGTCATGCGCCCCTCAACCGATCTCGATCGGCACATACAACCGCGTGCCGCCACGCTGGACGAGCAGCGCGACGTTACCGTGCGCAGCGTCGATCTCGGTCATCAGCGCGCCGATGCTCGCGACCGACGTGCCGTTGACCGACAGCACGATATCGCCGGGCTGCAAGCCCGCGCGGGCGGCCTGCCCGCTCGCCTGCTCGACGACGAGCGCCTGGCCGACACCGAGCCGCTGGCGCTCCTGCTCGGTCGCCGCGCACAGCGCGAGCCCGAACCGCGCGGGCCCTTGCTCGCCACCGGCCGACGCCGTGCCGCTGTCGAATGCGCCAACCGTCGCGCTCACGTGCATCGCCCGTCCCGCGCGCCACACCAGCAGGTCGGCTTGCCGCCCGGCCCGCATGCCCGCCACGGTGCCGAGCAGGTCCGCCGATTCGGCAACCGGCTTGCCGTCGACCGCGAGCACGACGTCGCCCGGCTGCAGGCCCGCGTGTGCGGCCGGGCCATCCGGTTCGACCATGGTGATCAACGCGCCGTCCGGGCTCGCGAGGCCGAACGAACGCGCGAGCGCCTGGCTCACCTCCTGCACGGCCACGCCGAGCCGGCCGCGCGTGACCTTGCCGGTCCGCAGCAACTGGTCCTTCACGTCGAGCGCGATATCGATCGGGATCGCGAACGCGAGCCCCTGATAACCACCCGTCTTCGAGAAAATCATCGAGTTGATCGCGATCACGCGGCCGCCGAGGTCGAACAGCGGGCCGCCCGAATTGCCGGGGTTGATCGGCACGTCGGTCTGGATGAACGGGATCGCCCGCTCGCCGGGCAACGAGCGCGATTTCGCGCTGACGATGCCCTGCGTGACCGTGTTCGCGAACCCGTAAGGCGAACCGATCGCCATCACCCAGTCGCCCACTTCGGTGCGCGCCGGGTCGCCGGTCGCGACGACCGGCAGGTTGTGCGCGTCGATGCGGATCACCGCGACATCGGATACCGGATCGCTGCCGATCACGCGCCCCTTGAACTGCCGCTTGTCGGTCAGCTTCACATCGATCGCAACGGCGTCGCCGACCACGTGCCGGTTGGTCAGGATCACGCCATCCGCACTGACGATGAAGCCGGAGCCGAGGCTCACTTCCTCGCGGTTGCCGATCACGTGCCGCGCCAGAAACGGCGCGAGCGGATGATCGGGCGCGATGCCGGGCGGCAACTGGATGCCCATCTGCGTGACTTCGCGCGTGACGCTGATGTTGACGACGGCCGGGCCGACACGCCGCACCAGCGCGGCGAAATTCGGCAGCGCGACGGTCGGCGTTGGCGTTGGCGTTGGCGATGCGGCACCCGGCTGCGCTGGCCGCTCGGCAGCCGTTGCCGTTGAACAACCGCACGCGCACGCACAGGCCAATGCCAGCCGGCCGGCCATCGCTCGCAGCATCGCCGCCCGGTTCGTGTGCTTGCCCGCCGTCATGTTGCTGCTCCTCGTCAGTTCGCACCGGAACGCAGCCGGCTCGTCGATACCTGCGCCCCACGCTCGGCCGCGTGCATTACTTCGGCGGCACCGCGACCGGCGCATCGGGCCGCTGCGGCGTCACCGACCGGCCCCAGTTCGAGCCGAAACGGTTCCGCTCGGTCGACAGGTTGAACGTGCCGAGACGGTTCGACGGCTGCTTCGACAGCCGCTCCGAATCCGTTTGCGATGCCCCCGCCTGCGGGTCGGCCTTCGGCTTCAGTTGCTGGCTCAGGCAGTCGTACGACAGCGCGCGCTTGCCGTCGACTTCCGCATCGACACACACCGGCTTCGCGGCCGAGCCCGGACTGGCCGGCGCGGGCACGGCCGCACTCGCCGCCGCGCGCCCCCCCTGCGCGTGCGCACCGGCTGCCAGCAGCAGGCAGACGATCGTCGCGATTCCGCTTCGTCGCATCTTCATGTGCGCCTCCTTCAGAAATGGCGCCATGGCGCCCTCACGGCCGCCATCACAGGTGCGTGCCCGGCGTCGCCGCGCGCGCCAGGAAACGCGCGAACGCCGCGCTATCGGCCGCTTCGACGGCAGGCTCTTGCGCATCGATCCGTTGCACCCACGCGTCGCGCATGTCGTCGACCGGCTGCCACGCATGGACCTGCGCGCCGGTCGGATACGGCGTGACGAGCGGTTCGCGATAGTCGACGCGAAACAGCGCCGGTGCGCCGCTGCCGGCCGTCCACAGATCGCCGACGTCGCGCACGCTCGCGTCGAACCAGAACCGCACCCAGCGCACCGTCGGCGCGCGCGGGTCGGGGCCCGGCGCATCGGTGCCCGCCGCGTCCGGCACACGCAGGAAGCCGGCCAGCACGAGCAGCACGGCCGCCAGATCGTCGTCGCGCAACATCCGGTACGACCAGAGATCCGCGACGTCGACACAGGCGACCACCGCGATGAAGCGGCCGATCGTGAGTGCGGGCCACGCCCGCCGCATCAGCGCGTAATGGCGTGCCCACTGCGCGACGAAGCGCTCGCGGTGCCGGGCGGCGACCTGCACGTCGCGCGAGCCGCGAATCGTCAGTTCGTCCGGTTGATACTGGCGTGTCGTGAGCACGCACTGCGCGGAACACCGCGCGCTCCGGTGCCTCGCGTAGCCGCCCGCACCGGGCAACGGCTCCAGCGCGCCGAAGCACAGCGGGCAATGCGTGGGCCACTCGCCGGGCCGGCCCGGCCAAGGGTTGGCCTTCGGCATGCGCGGGCGGTCGGCGGCTGCGGCCGGGCGGCGTCGCCCCGGCGTGCGCGCGTCGGGCGCGTCGACGCGCGGTGTCGAACGGACGATTGCCATGAGCGTGCCTACCGGGCAGACGCGAGCGCTTTCTTCAGCGCGTCTTCGTTGATCGACGCGTTCGCAGCCAGCTTCGCGAGATACGCCTGCGCATTCTGCTGGGTGCGCTGCGCACGCAGCATCGCGCGCAGTTGCTCCTTCACGTCGGCCAGCGGGCGCGGCGCCGCCGCGCGGATGTCGATCAGCTTCACGACATGAAAGCCGGCCGGCGTCTGGATCGGCGCGGAGACCTGGCCCGGCTTCAGTGCGTCGGCCGCCTGCCGGACCGCCGGCACCATCAGTTGATCGGGTACGAAACCGAGATCGCCGCCATTCGCGGCACTCGCCTTGTCCTGCGAGTTCGCCTTTGCGAGCGCCGCGAAGTCGCCACTGCGCGCGCGGTTCGCGAGATCGGCCGCCTGCTTGCGCGCCTTGTCGAGCGTCGCGGCATCCGCGTTCGGCGGCACCGCGATATAGATCTGCGCGACGTGCAAGGCGCGCGGCGCGGTGAACGCGGCGCGGTTCTTGTCATACGCGGACTGGAGCTCCGCGTCCGACGGATAGTCGGCCGGCGGCGCATTCACCGACGCCAGATAGCTGCGCACGACGATATCGCGCTGCGCCTGCTCGACAGCCGCCTGCACCTGCGCCTGCTTGTCCCAGCCCTTCGATTTCGCCTCGGCCAGCACGGCCTTCTGCGCAAGCGTCGAGCGCACGACCTGGCCCAGCGCCCCGGGATCGGCCGCGAGACGTTCACGCCCTTCGGGGCTCACCGCCTTCAACAGCTCCGCGATATCGGCCTGCGTGACCGACGCCTGCGCGGCATTCGCGATCACGTCGTCCTGCGCGTGCGAAACGAGCGGCACGGCCAGCACGAGACCGCCTGCCACGATCGCCAGCATCTTCATCTTCGTCTTCATCGTTCGACTGCCCTCTCGATTGCTCTTGAAATGCGGACGCTGCATCAGCGCGCGTCCGTCAGCGTCATGCGCAGGACGAGCGGCTGCGCCATCCCGCGTGGCGGCGCCGCGCCGACGGCCCGGCCGACGAGTGCGGCGTGCAGCGCCGCGTCGAGTTCCGGTTGCCCGGCCGCCCCGCTGTCGATGCGCGTCACGTGCCCGTACCGGTCGAGCCACGCACGCACCGGCAGCTCGGGACCGTCGTCGCCGGCATCGGCAAGCTCACCGGCCCAGCGCTCGATGCCGGCGCGCAGGCGGCACACCGCTGCGTCGTCGCCGTCGAGCGTCGCCTGCAGCCACTGCGCGATGCGCCGTGCATACGCGCCCCACGCGGCGGGTGCATCGCCGGCGGCGATCGCGTCCGCGTCGTGCCGCGCACGGCCGGGCAGCAGCGCCCGCAGCGCGGCGCCGATCCGGCGGCCGGCGCGCCAGCTCGCGCCGAGCGTCACTGCGCGGCGGCCTCGAGCCCGGCGACTTCCACTGCCGCCTCGGCGGCCGACGCGGTGGCCGGATCGCCTGCCGCCGCGCGCGCCGCCGCTTCCTGCTCGGCCATCGCAGGACGATTGCGCAGGTGCAGCAGGAATTCCTGGATCAGGCGATCCCACAGTTCGATCGTCGAGCGCAGGTAGCGCTCCGACACGCCGCCCGCGACGACCACGTCCATCTCCAGCGCGAGAAACGGCCCGTGGCTCGCGAGACGCGCGAAGCGCTTGGTCCGGTTCCAGTCCGCGACGAGTTCGGCCGGCAATTCACCCTGCACCTGCAGCACGCACGACAGCGTGTAGTCGATGAACAGCAGCGACGCGGGCGATGCGTCGGGCCCCTGCGGCGCGAGCACGGCGGCCGGGTTGCCGAAGCGCACCGCGAAGCCGATGCCCTGGCTCGCACTCATCAGTTGCACCGCGCCGTTCTGTTCGGCCGCCGTCACGCGGTAGCCCGCGCGGCGCAGCACGTCGGCGAGGCGGTCGGCGCTGATCGCTTCGATCGGCGCATCGTGTGCCGCGCGTTCGTCGCCGGCGTTCGATTGCTTGTCTTGCATGTCTGTGTTCCCCGTATTCAACGAATCGATCGGTTCGACCCCGGCTGCGGGCCGCGCGCTCACTGCGGGTTCGCCGCAGCGGCCGATGCCGGTGCCGGCGTGGCGGCAACGGGCCGCGCAGCCGGGTCGTACTTGCCCGCATACAGCGCATCGCCGTAGCGTTGCGCAATGTCGTCATACTTCACGCGCGCCGACTGCGCGAACGGCTGACGCGACGAGAACAGCGTGCCGATCCCGACGTGCTCATAGGCGTCGAGAATCTCGTGCCCCACGCGATACAGCTCGGCATTGTGTGCCTGGCAGGTTTTCAGTTGCGTGTCACGCGCCGCCACGTCCTTCTGCAGTTGCGTGTGCTGCGTATCGCGGGCGCGCGACACGGCGAGCAAGTCCTCGTAGGACGACTTGTATTTCGCGAGCGACTTCGCGTCCTGCTCGCGGCCCGCACGCTCCTGCGCGAGCGCGCGCTTCGCGGCCGCTTCGGCGCCCGAGTCGCCATGCGCGGCCGCCAGTTGCCCCTGCATCGCCTTCAGTTGCGCGAGCGCGTCGTCGCGCTGCTTCTCGGCCGCCACCTTGTCGCTTTGCAACTGCGCCTGGTTGTCCTGCAACTGGCGCAGCTCCTGCACGGTCGAGCGCAACTGGCTGCGCAGCTTGTCCTCGATGCTCTGCGCGTGTGCGCCGCCGGCCGCAAGCAGCAGCGTGCCGGCCACGCTGGCCGCGAACATCGTGCGAGTGATCGTGTTCATCCGCGGCTCCGGTCAGAAGCGAGCATTGAGCTCGATCTGCAGCACGTCGATCGATACCGGCGGCCCGTACACTTCCTTCGAGCTCAGGTAACGGGCCGACACCCACGTGTCCCGTGCGACCGCATACGCGGCGCCGAGCACGTAGCCGCGCGCGTTGGTGCCGCCGAGATGGAAGTCGGGATCGTTGAACGCGTCGAGCACGGCGTCCGGCTGCAGGTACTTGTACGCGATCGAGAAGTTCCACTGGCCCTTCTCGCGCGGCTCCGGCTCGCCAAACGTCGCCTTCGCGAGGAAGCCGTTCGGGCCGCTGCGATAGTCGGCGCGCGTCGCGTTCACCGACGTCGAATCGTAGTTGTTGACCGGCAGCGACGCCGCCGCGAACGCCTTGTTGTCGTTGTACGCGAGGTTGCGCACGTATTCGCCGTCGAGACGCAGCTTGAAGCGATCGGCCACCACCGTGTCCCACTGCGCCTTCAGGTCGAGCAGCCGATAGTTGTAGGCCAGGCCGAAGAGCTGCGGCTGCGGTGTCATCCCCGGCGCGAGATTCGGGTTCTGCACGATGTTGCGCAGCGCGACCAGCGTGTTGCCGCCCTGCATGAATGCCGGCGCCTCGTTGTCGGTGCTGCAGCTCGTCGCGCCCAGATACAGCGCGCACGGCGACGACAGCGTGCCGCGCATGTTCTGGAAGTCGTAGTACGCGACCGCGCCGCGCAGCCGGTTCTTCGCGTCGATCTTCCAGTCGGCACCGAACTGCGCGCCGAACATCCACTTCGTGTCGCTGCCGGCCTTGTCGGTGCTGTTCGACGGGAAGTTCTCGCTCGTGTACTGAATCGGGAACACGCCGAGCGTGCCGAACAGCGTGACGTCCGGATTCCACGGCAGCGCATGGCGCAGGTTCGCGGCGAGGCCGTCCATCATCAGATCGTCCGAGAACACCAGATCCGACTTGAAGAACGGATTGTCGAACCGGCCGGCCGTCAGGTTCAGCCACGGCGTCGGACGGTACGCGAAGAACGCCTTGTTCAGCCAGATGTTCTTCTTCGCGAAGCCGCCGCCCGCGGTGGCCGTGGTCGACACGGGCCCGTTGTCGTTGCCGCTCGCGAGCTGGATGCCGGCGATCATCTCGTCGGACAGCGTCGCCGTCACGCCGAGCCGCGCGCGGTAGCGCAGCAGGTTGTTGCGGTTCTCCCGCGTGTTCTGCGTAGGAATCTGCGTGTTGTTGGTGTTCGAGTTGACGTCGAACCCGCCGCCCTGGTTGATCGCCGCGAAATTCGTCACGCCGTTCGTGTTGCGGCCGCCATAAAAGTGGTACTCGTCACGCACGCGCAGGTCGCCGTCGAGCTTGATGCGCGACACCCAGTCGGGGAACGTGTTCGGTTGCGCCCAGTTCTCGGCCTTCGCCTGCGCGATCACTTCCTGCTTCACCTGGTCGCGGATCTGGTCGCGCACGAGCTGCGGCACGTACGGCACCGCGACATCGCCCGGCTGTGTCGGCGGATTGACGACCCCACCCGCCACGACCGGCGTGCCCGATGCGCGGGCCGACCTCGCCTGCACGGCCTCGGTGCGCGCCTCGCTGATCAGCTGGTTCGCGTTTTGCTGCGTGAGCACGCCGCGCTTCACGAGCAGGTTGATCAGGTTGATCACCACGCTCTCGGTCGGCGCGGCTTTCCCCGACGCCGCCTGCGCCTCGAGCGATTGCCCGTGCGCGGCGGACGCGCAGGCCAGCCCGAGCGTCAGCACCGCCGCGCCGACGCGCGACAGGCGCGCGGGCAGCGCGCCGTTGCGGGGCACCCCACCCCGTCCGTTCATCTTCTGAATCATCGACTGCTCCGAACAATTTTCGTTTCTTTTCCGGCAGCATCCGTGCGACGGCGCCACCCCATGATTCTTTCGTCGTTTCGCGCACGCATCGTCATGCCGGCTTGCGCCCCTGAAGCTTGACGAGCACCGGATACGAGGTCGCCGGCGGCGGCACCTCGTCGACCCTGCCAAGCGCTTCGACCGCCGCGACGACGGCCGCATCGATCTTCGCGTCGCCGGTGGACTGCGCGACCGTCACCTTCGTGATCCGCCCCGACGCATCCATCCACAGGTTCAGGCTGCCCGCGAACCGAGCGCCGCCGGCCTCCTGCACGCCCTTGTCCTGCTCGATCGCGCGCTGCAGCACGTACACCATGTATTGCGCATAGCTCGCGTTGCCGAACTTGCCGCCCCCGCCGCTGCCGAGCATGCCGGACCCGTCGCCCGCACCGATGCCGAAGTTGTCGGTGCCCGCCTGCGCATCGGCATTCATCGTCATCTGCTTCGGCTGGTTGTCCGACGGCTTCGGCGCCTCGGACGGCTTCGGCGCGATCGTCGGCCGGTCGACCGGCGTCTTGACCTCTTCCTTCACCTTCTCGGGCGGCGGCTTCTGTTTCGGCGGCGGCGGGGGCGGCGGCAACGGAATCACCGTCGTCACCTGCGGCGCGCTCACGCGCTTCACGCCGGCCGTGTCGCCCGCGAAATGCCAGATCAGCGCGGCCACGCCGGCGAGCACCAGCGCGATCGCGATGGGCTTCACGTAGCGGCCGGGGCCCTTGTCCGGCGGGCCGCCGTTGTAGGTCATTTCCATCGCGTCAGCCGCCCTGCTTTGCCTTGCCGGTCACGAGACCGACCTGCGACAGATCGAGGCGGCGCAACAGGTCGAGCACGTCCATCACCTTCTGGTACTGCACGCCCGCGTCGCCCTTCAACACGATCGGAAACTCCGGATTGGTCGCCTTCTCGGTGCGCAGCCGGCTTTCGAGCTCGTCCATCGTCACCGGGTACGCGTCGAGGAACACCTGCCCCGAATCGGCCACCGTGATCGCCTTCGTCTTCGGCTTCGCGAGGCTCGCTGACGAGCTCGCCTTCGGCAGATCGACCTTGATGCCCTGCACCGACGCGGTCGTCATGATGATGAAGATGATCAGCAGCACGTACGCGAGGTCGAGCATCGGCGTGATGTTGATGTCGTCGTACGGCTTGTCGTCGTCCTGAACCTGCATGGTGGTCTCCTGCGTGCGTCAGTCGGCCAGCACCGCGTGATCCGGTGCGCGGTGCGCTTCGGCGAGGCGCGTGACGAATTCGTCGACGAACACCTGCATGTTCGCGGTCACGTTCTTGTTGCGGATCAGCAGGTAGTTGTAGCCAAACAGCGCGGGGATCGCGACGAACAGGCCCGTGACCGTCGCGAGCAGTGCGGCCGCGATACCTGGCGCGATCGCGTTCACGTTCACGTCGCCGGCCGCGGCGATCGCCGCGAACGTGATCATCACGCCGACCACCGTGCCCAGCAGCCCGAGGAACGGGCCGCCCGAAATCGCGATCGTCAGCAGCACCATCGACTTCGACAGCCGCTGGTTCTCGCGCACGAGCGTCGCGTCCATCGACGCGCGGATCGCCTCGATCGATTCGGACGTGATCACCGTGCGGCCGTTGCTGTCCACGCGGCTGTGGATTTCATGCACGCCAGCCTTGTACAGCCGGTACAGCGACGACTGGTACAGCCGGCGGCCATCGGCGCTCGCTTCGTCGACATGCGCGAGGCCGACCAGATGACGCCCGGCCACTTCGCGGAAACGCTGCACGAAATACTGGTTCGCCTTGTCGACGGTGCCGACGTAGCGCGCCTTCGTCCACATCACGACCCACGACACAAGCGCCATGCCGAGCAGGATCGTGATCACGACCCACGCGTCGACGGTCACCGACTGCACGATCACGCCGAAGTAGCCGAAGCCGAAGCCCGACTGCTTCTCGTCGGCGCCATAGGCGACGAGCTTCGATTCCGAGCCCTGCGCGAGCGCGTCGACCGCGATCGCGGCCGGCGAGCGCGCGATCTTCGACAGACGCAGTTCGTCGAGCGCGCCCGAATACGCGGCGAACCCTGCGGGTGCGCCCGTTGCGTCCGCCGCGACCGTTGCCGCGCCGCTCAGTGCAGGCAGCGTCGCCGCGACCTGCGCGGCCTGCTTGCCGTTCACGTAGACGGTGAGATTCTTGCCGTCGGCCGTGACCGCGAGATACGTCCACTGGTTCGCGGCGACCGGCGATGCGGCCGGCGTGCGCACCGGCGCCGGATTGCCTGCAGCGCCCTGGACTTCCGCGAACGGCACGCCGTTGTCGAGGCCGATCAGCAGCGCGTTCGCGCCGTCGCGGCGGCTGTAGAGCAACGTGTTCGGTGCAAGCGCCGACGGCTTCACCCATGCACTGAACGTGAAGCTGCCGCCCGCCGGTACGTTCAGCGACGCACTCGCCGGCAGCGTCAGCGACCCGTTGCCGTCGAACCGCGCGCCCTTGCCGACGATGCCATCCTCGACCGTCTGGAACGACGCGTTCTGCGCGTGGTTGCCATATGCGGTCAGGTCCTTCGGCGGCGCACCCGCCGCGCCGTTGAAGTGATAAACGAGCGTGTAGTCGGCATCGAACGTCTCGGCCGGCTTGCTGCCGTCCGGCGCCTTCTTGTTGCCGTAGTACATCCAGATCGACTCCGCTGCACCGGCCGGCATCTTCGGGATGTCCACCCAGATCAGCGCGACGCCGAGCACCGGATCGTATTGTTCGACGTGGTAGTTCAGCGGTGTCTTGTCGTCGGCGGCGACGAAGCGGATGTCCGCGCCGTTGTCGGCCAGCCCGTCGAACTGGAAGTTGCCCGAGTGCAGGCGAATCAGCAGCGGCACGCGGCCGGCCGATTCCGCGAGGTTCGCACCTTTCGCGCTCGCGTCGATCGTGATCGCCTTCCGGTACGACCAGTCGTTCTGCCACCATGCATTCGCGATGCCGGGCAGCACGCCGAGCATCACCGCCAACAGGAAAAACAAGACTCGCTTCACGATCCACTCCCCGAATGTGCGGGCGCCGCGCTCGTCGCATCGCCCCGGCACGATCAAAAAAATCCGTCAGAAACCCAGCCTTACGTAGAAATCGAATCGCGGGCTGTACTGCCGCGTATAGACGCCCGCCTTCAACGGCCACCCGGCCTCGAAATCCGCGCTTGCGTACTTCATGATCTGCACGCGTGTGCCGACGCCGACACTCATCAGGTTGAAGCGCGACGTCTGCTCCGGCAGCGGGCTCAGCAGCCACAGGTGCGCCGCGTCGAAGAACGCGTGGAAGCGCCATTCGTTCACGCGGCTGCCGACGGCCCCGCCGAGCCACTTCGCGAGCGACGGGCTGCGCAGCTCGACCGATGCGATCACGCCGCTGTCGGCCGTGTCCTCGGCCTGCATGTAGCCGCGCACGCTGTTCATCCCGCCCGCGGCGAACTGCTCGCTCGACACGAGCGGCGAGTTCGAGATCTGCGCGTTCACGTGCGCGTTCGCCTGCATGTCGTTTGCGAAGCGTTGCGTGTGGTTGACGTCGAACTTGCCGTACACGAAATCGGGCGTCGCGTTGTAGCGCTTGTTGTCCCACGCGGCCCAGTCGCTGCCGACGCCGCGGAGGTTGGTCGTCACCGATGCGGCGAACGACGTCTGTGAATTCTTCAGGCTCAGTTGCCCGTTGTACGACAGCGTCACCGGCACGTACGTCAGCGGCGCCGTCGAGCTCGGCTGGCCCGGCATCGACACGTTTTCGTCGAAGTGCTTGCGGTCGATCTCGATGCTGACCGAGTGCGCGTAGGTTTCCGACGCCGGCAGCGAATAGATCGCGGTGAAGCCGTACGTGGTGCCCTTGCCGAGCACGTTGGTGCTCGCGACCGACGCGACGTTGCTGTCCGAATGCACGACCGTCGCGAGGAAGCTCCAGTGCGAATCCTTGATCGGCGCGAGATACGAGAACGCGTAGACGCGCGCATCGTTCGGATGCTGCGGCGCGAGCACGTAGGTGCCGGAAATCACGTGGCCGAGCTGCCAGAGATTCGAGTAGCTGAGGCTCGCGGTCGTGCGCAGCGTCGACGTGCCGGGGCTGTTGTCGTTGTTCAGTTCGAGCGAGCCATGCAGCGGGCTGTGATCGTCGACCTTCAGGTCGACGTCGACCGTCTGCGGCAGCGCGCCCGGCTTGAGGATCGGAATCACCTGCCGGTCCGCCGAGCGGTTCAGGTCGGTGAGCTGTTGCTGCGCCTGGTTGAAATCGGGCACCTGGCCTTCGGCCAGCGCGGGCACCGCATCGCGGATGTGCTGCGGCGAGTTGTATTTCGCGCCGTCGACCCGCAAGCGGCCGACCTTCGCCTCGGTCACCTGCAGCAGGATCACGCCGTTCTTCACCTGCTGCTTCGGCAGCTCGACGACGACCGACTGGTAGCCGCGATCCTGGTACACCTTCTGCAACGCATCACGTGCCGCGTTCACGTCGGCGAGCGTGCGGCCCGGCCCTTCAAACGGATACACGGCCTTCTCGATCTCGAGCGTCGGCAACGTCGTGTTGCCGCGCACCACGAAGGCATTCACGTCGAACGACTGAGGCGCGGCCGGTGCCGCCTTCGCAGCCGGCGCGGCTTCCTGCGCATGAACGCCCGGCGCGAGGCCCAGCCCTCCGGCCAGCACGACACCGGCCAGGCATCGGCAGTTAAGCCGCCATCGTTCACGTGACTTGCGGTCTACTCTCGGCGGCATGCGCCATTCCCCTTTGTTGTTCCGGATCGCAACGAAGCACACCGCACCAGCCGTTCGCTCCGCTATCAAATGCCTGTTTCACTTTGATGACTATTTATTCGTCATCCTTAGCATGATCTGCACAATGCTTTTCCCGATTTCCGTGCCCGGTGCGTTCAACCGCATCTACCGGAAAGGACGAAGCGACTCCGGAAAACCCGCAACCTTCGTCACGCATCGTCGCGATCGGCTGCCCGCCGACGCATCGGCACTGCTGCGTCGATCGGCAACGACCATCGTGTGCTGCGCACGAGTCGCCGCTCTCACCTACCTAGACGGAACTGGTCGCGCATTGCCGCAAACTTTTTTTCGCGGGCCGTCCAGCTGGCCGTCCGGCTCGACGACGGAAGCAGGACACGGCCGCCAGCGTGCGGCCTGCAATGCGCGCGCAACGATAGCCGGCGCGAATCGCGCGGCGCGTTGCGCAGGAATGTGCGTGGCCCCCGTTTCGTGTACGTATCGTCTGCCGTGGCTGCCGAGGCTTCCGGAATCGCGCGTGCGCGATCGCCGGCAAACGTATTGCCGCCCCGAAGGCTGCGCGCGACGCGCGTCACCCTCCCCCTGTGTGCGGCTCGACAATCCTCAGGTTTCAACCGGGAAGTTTTTGTGACATTCCGCTGAAGATATGCACGAGACGTGCGCGAGACCGTTTCCGCGCACCGCATCCGCGATGCGGCGCCGCCGCAAGCGTCCCGGCCACGAGAAATCCTGCGGTTTGCGGCCGTCCGCTTCGTCCTAGCTATTGGGTAAAAACGTCAACGACCGGATCCCTCCATGTCATTCGCGACGATGTTCGTACGGTGGCTCGCCGAACGCCTGTCCGGCCATGCCGCGGCCGCGGGCCGGCTGCCGCCTGCCGCCTTTGCCGCGCCGCGCCGCGCGTTGCGCTGGCGCGCGCCCTGGCTGGTCTGGCACCTGCTGTCGTGGGTCGTGCTCACGTTGCTTGCGCCACCGATCTGGACGATCGGCACGCTGCTGCTGATCGACGCGTCGAGCGACCAGCCGCTGTTCTGGATGCTCGCGATGGCGATCGTGCCGGTCGCGAACGGGGCGGCGATCGTCGCGGCAAACCAGCGCCATCACCGCACGCCGTTCACGCGGCGCTCGACGGTTGCGCTCTACCTGTTCTTCGTCGCGATGGCGGTCGGCTGTGCGCTGTTCGTGCTGCTGCTGTGGCGCTCGCATGCGATCGCGTCGCTGGTCGGCCCGCTGGCGCTGACGACCGACGGCACGCGTCCGGCGACACTCGCGTTCTGGGTGGCCGGACTCACCGCGATGTTCGGCGTCACGTCATCTGCGCATGCGAGCATCGCCCATGCGTGGCTGGCTTTCGTGGACTGAGCGCAGTCACGCCGCCCTTGCAGGAGCATGCGAATGCATCGATACGGAAAGTCCCGGAGCACGCGGCCGCGGCGCGAACGCGGCATCGCGATCGTCACGGTGCTGCTCGTCGTCGCGCTGGCGGCGACGCTGGCGGCGAGCGTGCTGTGGCGCCAGCAGGTCGCGACGCGCGACGTGGAGAACCAGCGGCTCGCGACGCAGACGATGTGGGTCGAACGCGCGGCGGTCGAATGGGCGCGTGCGACGCTGCGCGCGCAGAACGCGACGTCGAACGTCACGTTCGTCGGCCAGCCGTGGTCGTCGCCGGCCGCCGACGTGCAGCTGGCCGACCTGCTGCCGCCCGACGCCGCGGCGGTCAATGCGGAGCTGTCGCGTGCGTGGATCTCCGGCCATGTCGAAGATGCGCAGGCGCGCTTCAACCTGACGAACCTCGTCACGCGCATCGCACCCGGCAAGCCGTGGCAGGCCAACGGCGAAGGCGTGCTCGCGTACCGGCGGCTGCTGAGCCAGCTATCGCTCGATCCCGCGCTCGCACAGCAGACGGCCGACTACATGCTGCGTTCGCTGCGCGACACGAACGGCCCCGACGGCTGGCCGCTGCAGCTCGTATCGATCGACGATCTCGCCCGCATCCCCGGCTACGACGCACATGCAATCGAGACGCTGACGCCGTTCACGACGATCCTGCCGGACCTGACCACCGTCAACGCGAACACGGCGGCCGAGCCCGTGCTCGTCGCCGCGATTCCGACGCTGTCGGCCAGCCAGGCCAAGCGGCTCGTCGACCGGCGCGGCACCGCGTACTTCGTCAGCACCGGCGACATCGCCGAGTACCTGCTACCCGCGCGCGGCGGCAATCCGACGCTGCCGGACGGCTCGACCGTCGGCGTCAACAGCCTCTACTTCATCGTGCATTGCCGCGTGCATTCGGCGCGCATCAACGCACGCGTCGACACGCTGATCGCGCGCTACGGCAGCGGCAATTTCACGTGGACGTCGGTGATCTGGGTTCATCGGCTGACGAGTTGACGCCGGCGGGCTGGCCTCAATGCGTACACGGGCCGACGTGCTTCATGTCGGTCAAGTCGATACCACCCGCATCATCCAGGATATATCTGTCCAGACCGGCTCCGTGGTCGCCATTCAGGACGCAGTTGCTGAACGTCGGCAAACTTCTCAGGCGCCCGCGAATCGGAATGCCGTCCGTGAAACGGCCTTTGGCGAGCGCATCCATGCTGTACAAGCGATCGTTGACCAACATGAACGCGGAATCCCCGGAAACCGAGCCAAACATACCGTGAAGAATGAAAACGGCAGCGTTGTTCCGGTTCAATCCCTTGATCACGATTCTTTTGCCGGGCTCCAGGGTCCCGCGCGGAATGACGAGCATGTCGCCCTGAATTCCGTATCCCGCTTTGTCACTCCGGCTGTCCGGTACGACGCATCGAAGGTCCGGCTGCCCGGGAACCGGGCAAGCCGGTGTCACGACGGAAAATGCATCGGGACTCAAGCCCGCAACCTTCCTGAAGCCCTGATCGAAGACATTCCGTCGATCCACGTAGAAAGCCGGCGACAGGATCCTGAGCGCTCCGTCGGTCTTGTTCAGCCATTTCACGCCGTCGGTGTAGTCGACACTGAAAACATTCCCGCCGTTCACGGCAAGATCGCTGACATTCTGGATGGCGCCGTCAAACACCTTGACGGGAGCGTCCGGAGACATCCCCTTCGCCTGCCTTCCGTCAAAAAATACGCGGTTCGCATCGCGTGCCCATTGGTCGCCTTGCGCGCCTTCGGGTACAAAGCATTTGAATGAGCGGACGTCCGCGTCGACAACCTTGAAAGGCAGATCCTCGACATGGCCGGCTTCGTAACTGTGATCGCTCGTCAGGTAGAAAATCGCTTGCCCGTCGGTTGCATAGGTCGGCTTGCACCCGGCGACGAGATCCAGTTTCGGTGTGGACGTGACCTGGTAGTAGTAGCGGTGGTGATGCACCTCGTTCCGTCGGGCTACCGGGGGAAGCACACATTCTGCGCTGAACCCCGCGACGTCCCCACCGCCGCAATACGGGCCTTGATGGACGTCCGTGGCGAGTATGAAATACCCCTTCCCGCCCAGGATCGCGAACGCGCCCCCTTGCCGCGCGCCGGAACCTGCGTCGTTGTAATCGTCCCAGGTCGACGGCTGGGTGCCGATCACCTTGACGTCGTGCCTGGTGCACGCCTTGGTCGCGACCTCCTTCCACGACGTCGTTCTCCCGGTGAACTCCTGGCCTGCGGCAGGCACATACCAGGTCTCCTCGCATGTCGACGTGGTATAGGCATGTGCCCGGGCGCAGAAACCCAGACCGGCGCACATGGCCAGGAAGAAGACCGTCACTCGTATCATTTCGTCAGCGTGAGATGGAAATGCATCCGCCCCGGCAGATCACCGGGATATGGGCATAGGGACATGCAGTAACGGATGAGTCTATCCGACAAACGATCCCGGGTAGTCGGGCGCCGATGAACCGCGACGGGTGAGCGTCCGGTTCCATCTTTCATGCGCCCGCATTGGCAGGTATCCCGATGCCGCCGCAACGGGATTCAGCAGGCGCCCGGCTCGAAGCGCCATACTGACGGTATCCGCAACGCACCGGAACGGAACGGAACGCTAAACCGGTGACAACTCGCCAAACCCGACCGCACGCGCCCCCTGCGGCGTCAACGCCGCATCGAACGACAGCCGCGAGAGACTCGTCTCGCGCACTTCGCCGAGCAGCCGGTTCCAGTCGTCGATCGACACGAGCAGCGCGATCGGCCGGTTGTACTTCGTGACCATCACGAGCGCCTCGCCCGCGTGCCGCAGCGCCTTCGACGGGTTGCTGCTGAAGTCGCGCGTCGCCATCGCGATCGTGCGCAGGCTGAACACGTTCGCGGCCGGATCGCCGCCGTCGTCATGCAGCAGATGTTCGAGCGTCGCCGCGCGCAGCAGCGCCTGCGACTTCGCCGACAGCCGGTTGTCGCGGCGCCGGCGCCGCTCGCTGCGCGGATCGACGTGCACGGCAAGCATCCGCACGATCTGGCCGAGCGTCGCCGCGGGCAACTGGTCGTAGCGTCGCCACCAGTCGGGCGGCAGCGCGATCATCATCCCCGCGTAGGTTGCGGTGACACCGTCGGCGATATGCGACGGCACGCGTTCCGCGTCGCGCTCATCCAGGCCGAGCGCACCGCTGATGACGCGCGTCATCACGCTGAACGCGTTGTACGCGAGTGCCGCGATGCCGCTCGCGAGCAGCGACGCGCGGGCGGGCACGCTGCCGAACAACGCGCCGCCGAGTATCGCCTCGAGCGAAAACGGCAGCGCATCGCGCCAGCGCCGGCGCGCCAGCTGCATTACCTCGCACGCGTCGAACTGCTCCGCCGGCAGGTTCGTCAGCACCGCGACCATCGCGCCCGGGTGGCCGTCGAACCCGTGACCGCGCCACTCGATCCGCCGAAGCGCGCCGGCCGATTCGCCATCGCCCGCGATACCGACGGCCTGCTCGCGAACGTCACCGCCGTCGAGCGGGCCGGCATCGCGCCAGCCACCGAGCGGCCGGCATGCAGCGCCGGCGTCGTCGCGCAGCACGAACGCGCCACCGCGGCGCGGCCAGCCCGACACGATCGCGTCGATGTCGAAACGGCCGTCGACGATCCACAGCTCGCCGGGCCTGACGGTTTCCAGCAGTGCGCCGACGAACGCACGTTCGTGCAAGCGGCCGCGCTCGACCGGCAGCAAGTCGACGATCATCGCAAGCTCCGGATCGTAGACCGGCAGCACGCGTGCGCCGGTGAGGCCCAGCGCCGCATCGCGCGCCGGGTCGTCGCACGCGCGGCCGCAGTCGCAACCGGCGCCGCCAGGCGCGCAACTGTCACCCGTGCCGTCCAGCACGCGCAGCCGCATCCCGCCGAGCGTGCGCCCGCGTTCGTCGGCCCGCGCCGCCGCGACGGGCAACAACAGATCGACGCTGTCCCGGACGAGCGCCCGCCCCCAGCCGGCCCGCCATCGGCTCATGCCGTCGTGGAGCTCGGCCACCGCGGCGCCGGACGCGGACACCGCATTTCCGGGCACCGCATGCGGCATCTGCATCTGCGCGGCAATCGCCGCGAGCGCGTCGACCGCCAGCGCGAACAGCGTCTCGCGGATCGACTCGTCGTCGGGCGCTTCGTCCGCGTCGGCAGCCATATCGATCCAGTCGTCGTGCAGCGCGCACTGCAGCACGAGCCGCGTCATGATCGTCATCGGGCTCTGTTCGACGAAGCGTTCCACAATCGTGCGCATCATCCAGTCACTCCACACTGTTCGGCCGGGCACGCGCGTTCGCCTGCATCGCGGCGCATGCGCACTTGACGGGCCGCCCGCGACGCCGCAGCATCGTGGGCGACCGGACCCGCGCGACGACGCGCCGCCGCGGCGGTCAGCCCGCAATCGATGCACGAGGCACCGGCATGTACGTAGATCCCCGCGTGGCCCATGGCCGCGCCCGGTTCGACCTGAGCGGCTCCCCGCGGCTCGTCGCCGACGAGCGCCGCTGGGAGATCAGCGACGTGGTCACGCGCGGCCTCGACGATTTCACGGGGGTGCGCAATCGCCGCAACCTGATGCGACTGCTCGAACGCCAGATCGCACCAAAGCTCGCGCGCCTCGGGCTCGATCCGTACGTCGGCGCGCTCGGTCATGCCGAAGGGTTGTTCGTCAACTTCTCGACGATGAGCGCCGAGCACGGCCTGCGCGAATTCCAGCTTCAACTGACGGTGCCCGACCTCGTGCTGCGCAGCTTCGCGTCGAACGTGATCCGGCCGCACGCGGTCGCACGCTGCATGCAGCGCAACGGCGTGATGTCGCTGGCGGAAATCGAACATGAAACGCGCATCGCGTTCGTCGCGGCGCGCGTGATGCGCTCGCTCGCCCTCGCGGAAGGCTGGCAGCAGATCGGCGTGCCGACGCCGCACGGGCTGTTCGTCGGCACGCTGACCGACGCGCACGACGTCGCGATGAACACCTATTTCCGGCCCGGCGACAACGACCGTCCGTCGCGCTGGAGCGGCTTCTCGGCCCTCTTCTCGACGATGCCGGACTGGCGGCCGGAACAGGTCCGGCACGGCGGCGAACTGCTGCAATGGATGGTCAACCATATCGTGGCCCTGCAAGAATCCGCACCGTTCGTCGAACGCTTTCCCTTTCTGCGCGAGCCGCTGCGCGATGCCGGCGATCCGCTCGACGCCGCCTGGAACGGCGCACGCGCCGGCCTGCAGCCCGGGGCGCCATCCTGAATCCCGAGTCGTGAATCCGGGCTTGCGTGACGTGGCCGGCACGTACTCGGCCACGCCCGCCACCATGCGTGAGCGGTGATCCGGAAGCCCATTCAGACCTCCGTTCCCCGGTCTCCGCTTTACAGCCCCTCTGTACAGCCCCCTCGCTCTCTCATATACAAGGTCGAAGCGGGCCCGCCTAACCCGCATACTTTCTTTCAGCACGCGCGTGCCACGGCGCAAATGCGAATGCGCACCACACCAGTGCGCACGACAAGCCGCCGTATCAATGCGTACGCGTCGACCCGCCAGGCGCCTGGCGGCCGACTGCCTCCAGCACGGCCCACATCCAGATCAGCTCGCGAACCGTGCGTGCATGCTCGTCGCTCTGCGCACGCCAGCGCGCGAAGGCGTCGAGTTCCTGTTCCGTCGTGTCGCCGACGCGCAACCACAGCAACCAGCGCACCGCGCCCTCGCGGATCGCATCGGCGCGCGTAGTCGCGTCGCCGGGATCCGACTCCCGTTGCGATTCGTTCATGATCACGCCACCGCCCGAAGCTCCCTCGACACACCTCCCCCGCACCGCGCATCGCTGCACGGCCGGGGCGCTTGCCACACACGCCTCGGGTCCGACGACGTCACACCGGGCCGCCATGACAGGCAGCCCGGCGTTTGCCGGCCCTCATTGATCAAGTCGTATCGGACGGCCGTAACCCGCAGCGCGCGGACAGCCGGAAGCGACGCGAACGCATCGCCAGCGGAAGGAAGAAGGAAAAGTAAAACGCGGGAAGCCGGTCAGCTCAGCAGCACGATATTGCCGGGCAGGCGCGTGATGTGCGCGCCATACAGGCGACCGACCATGTCGATCACGTCGTCGAGCCGCGTGATCGGGAACTGCGCCTGCATCCGGTTTTCGCCGAGCGACGCGCTGCGCAGGATGACCTTGCCGCGCCGGTAGCGGTTGATCTCGTCGACGACATCGGCGAGCGGCACGCCGTTGAACACCAGCATGCCGCGCCGCCATGCGCTGACCGCGCCCGGATCGATCCGCGACACGGGCTGCACGCCACGATCGTCGTAGACGACCTGATCGTCGGTCGCCAGCGTGCGCGCGCCGCGCGGATGTTCGAGCGCGACCGTGCCGGAGAGGCAGGTCACGCAGACCTGCGAGCCAGTGCGCCGCACGTTGAAGCGCGCGACGGTCGCCCGCATGCGGCCGCCGCCCGCCACCACGGTGACGGGCTGGATCGGCGTCGCGCGGTCGGCAGGCGGCGCAGCCGCGTCGATCTCCGCCTCGCCGGCGACGACTTCGACGCCGTGCGCGGCATCGCTCGCGGCCAGTACGTCCAGACGTGTCTGCGTATTCAGCTCCACCGTCACGCGCGACGACAGCGCAACGCTGCGCTGCTCGCCGGTGCCCGTGTGGTAATCGGCCGCGAGATCGCCGAGCGACGGCCACAACTGCATCGGCGGGCGCAGCGCAAGCCACGACGCGCCGGCCGCCACCGCGAAGCCGATGAACGCGCGCCGCCCGGTGCGCATCGTGCGCTCGCGCTTGGCAACGTTTGCCCAGGCAGCGGCCGCGCGTTCCTCGTGTGCGAGTTCGGTCCCCGCCGTGCGCAGCGAGCTCCAGGTATCGCGCAGCAGATCGGCGGCTTGCGGACGATCGGCGCACCAGCGCTCGAACGCATCGGCTTCGGCCTGGCTCGCGTCTCCGGAGCGCAGACGCAGCAGCCACGCACTCGCTTCGTCGAGTTCGTCGTGGGCAGGTTCGGCCTGGGCTTTCGTCATCGTCCTGATGCTCAAAATTTACGCGGGCCGCCTCGCGTGCCCGTGTACGGATCGCCATCTTCCTGCATGCGCTGCAGGCAGTACTTCATTGCCGCACTCAGCTCGCTTTCCACGAGCCGCAGCGAAATGCCGAAATGCTCGGCGATCTCGCGGTTCAGCAGGCCGTCCACGCGGGCGGCCAGCAGGATCGCGCGGCGCCGCGGCGGCAGGCCGCGCAGCACGTCCTTCAATGTCTCGACCTTGCGGCGCGCCGCGACGATGCGCTCGGGATCGGCCAGTTCGTCGGGCATCTCGAGCAGCGTCTCGACATCGTCGTCGTGCAGATGCCGGCGTTCGCGGCGATGCTGGTCGATCGCGACATTGTTCGCCATCCCGAGTATATAGGCGTCCGCGTTCGTCACCTGCGTGGAGACGTTCGCGTTCTCGAGGCGCAGCCAGGTTTCGTGCAGTGCGTCGGCGGCGCCGTCCTTCGACCCGGTCACGCGCTCGAGGCGCCTGACGAGGTACGCGTAGCGCGTCGCCAGCAGCTTCCTGAGCCCGGTGCGGTTGCTGTCGGTCATCGCGGCCTAGCCCCGGACGGCCGGCTGCGGCGCCGGACAGCGGAAATGCACGCCGTTGCCGGCCGGCCGCAGCAGGATCGTGACCGGCTGCGGCAGGTCCGCAGGCGGCGCGTCGTCCAGCTTCAATGCGCGCAACGCACGCATCACCGCCGCGTCGCGGGCGGCTGAACCGCTCGATGCCACCATGTTGACCGCCACCACCGCCCCCCTGTTGTCGATGCGCACCTGCGCGACGAGTCGATAGCTGCCCGGCACGGCCCCCGGCTGCGCGCAGAGCGCATCGATCAGATGCGCCTGCAGCAGGCCCGCGAACGCGTGCCGATCGCCGGAATCGCCGATCCCGTCGATCGGCAAGGCCGCATCCGCCGGCGTGTCGGCCGTCGCGGACGCCTGCTCGGCGGCCGGCTGCGCGACGATGATCGCTTCGTCCGGACGCGAGAATTCCGCACGCAATCCCGTTCCGGCCAGCATCCGCTCGAGCGCGTCGCGCGGCGCGAATTCGCCCTGGACCGGCGCACTCGTGCGCCCGTCGAGCAGCGGCGCCGGCGCCAGCACGATCAGCTCGGTCAGCCGCGCGAAGTCCTGCAAGGTCTTTGCGAGCGGCTGCGCGGGCAGATCGAAATGCACCATGCTGCCCGGCTGGCGGCCGCTGGAACCGGTCTCCTGCGCTTGTACGCCGCGCATGCACAGCACGACGAACGCAAGCCACGCGACGAACGCCAGGACACCGGTCGGCGCCCGTGAACGAGTCATGAATCCCTGGACGGAAGTGGAGTTGCACGTTGCCGTGCGAAACGCGCACCCCCGTGAGCGGTTCCGCAGCAAACGAACGTCAGATTGTGAGCGGGCACTATGACACTCAGGTGAACCGTGCAGCGATGCGATTCAATACTTTCGCTGCGTTCATGCGGTTCGCAATCAACGGGCCGTTGGCGGCTGCAGCAACGCCGAAACCGTCGTCACACCAGGCTTGCCGTCCGCGCTCGCGTGCGCGCTCACGACCCGCACGTGGTGCGTGTCGCGCATCCGGTCGAGCCAGTCCATCCAGGCGGCGAACGAGATGCCCTTCGCGTCCACCTGGATACCTTCGCCCAGCACCGCGACTTGTGCCTTCGCGATGCCCGACTGTGCGAGCGATGCGGCAAGCGCATCCCGCAGTGCGGCACCGGCCGGCGGCCGGATCGCGGCGGCTGCGCGCAGGCGTCGTGCTTCTGCGAGTTGCCCGCCAGCTTCGGCTACTTGTCGCTGCAATGCGGGCAGATTGGCCGCAATGCGTGCGCGCCCCGTGTAGGCAGGTTCCCACATCACGTGGTAGACCAGCGCAGCGAACAACACGGCACCACCCGCCGCCAGCAGCGTGCGCTCGCGCGGCGAACGGCCATCGAGCCACTGCGTCAGCGCGGCATGGGCCGCGCGGAGCCGAGCATCCACTTCGCATCCTCCTCGTTGGCCGTCACGCCCTGCGCCTGCAGGCGCTGGCGGAATCCGTCGCCGTCGACGGCGGTACCGGGACGGAAGGCGACCGCCAGCGAGCCGTCGCGATAGTCGAGCGCCGCGATCGCATCGGACGGGATCGGGCCCAGCGCACGCGACAACGACGCCGACAGCACCAGGTAATCGTCTGCATGCAGCTCGCCGGCCGCCGCGCGCAGGCGTTCGAGCCCGGTTCGCATTTGCAGCGGTGGGTCGAGCAGCACCTGCGTCTCGGGGAAGGCGGCTTTCACGCGTGCCGTCAGTTCGGCGTTCAACGCATCCTGGCGGTGGCGTAGCTGGAACCACTGCACGTTGATCGTCGCGATTGCGACGATCGCTGACGCGATCGCCAGGCCGGCAGACACGCGCCAGCGACGCCACCCGCCCGTGGCGGCGCGTGAAGCGCTGCGGGCGAATTCGAACTGGCACAGGTCGAACTTGCAGTCGAGCGCGTTGCTTGCGAGTGCGTCCCACCGTAGTGTTCGTGCGGCCAGCGGGAATGCGGACGGTCCGGCCATGCGTGCGCGGAGGTCCGATGCGGCTGTGGCGCCGCCTTCGACATCGTCGTGACCCTCGACAACCAGCGCGTGTACCCGCACGGAATCGTGTTTCGACAACTCGGCAATCGTCGTATCCAGCGCCGACGCATGCGTTTCAAATCCGAACCCTGATGATCCGCGCTTGATGGCCAATTCAAGTCGGAGCGGGTGGCCACGCGCATCGGTATCGGTATCGCCTTCGCTCGATGCCGGTCGACAAATGATCAGTACATCGGTTTCACAGCGTTCGGCATCCACTTCGCTCAATGCGGGTGGATCGACGCTCAGCACATCGGCGTCGCTGCGCATGAGTACTGTCGCTTCGCCATCCTCGTCGCCGTTCGGTATTGGAAGTGTTCGCGATGTGGATGACCTTGCGAACTCGGGCGACACATCGTCCTGCTCGCCGCCATCCGCTGGCCCACCGTACACCGTCGTCGTCATGCAGTGGATCAACGGTACCGCACGCACGCGCCGATGGCCGGCCTCGGTGAACCAGCGAATCACTTCGCCGAACCGCTCGCGATCGACGACCGCCACAGGTCGCGCCGCGTTGTCGGTTGCAGCCGGACCAACGGCGACATGACTCTGCAGCGCATCGCCGATCAGATACTCCTCCACCGCATGCGGCAGCACGCGTCGCAATTTCTCTCCCTTCACGGGCGGCAGGTTCACGTCGACGAGCAATGTATCGCGTGCGGCGAGCACGAGCACGGTCGAAGCGGCCTTCGGCCACGCTTCACGATGCGCGCGCCCCGCCCGCACGCATTGCCCACGGCGGTCGAACAGCGCGTACGGCATCTCCGTGGCTTCCCACCCCGCAGCATCGAACGCGCCGATCGACGGCAGCGACACGATCAGGCTCGACATCGCGCCTCCCGGACACTTCGCGCGCCACTCATGGCCGACGCACGACGAAGTTGCCGATGCCCGTGCCGACAACCGCCATCCGCACATCGCCGGACCACAGCGTGATCGTCACCGGCACGTCGATGCTTTCGCTGCCGAGCACGATACGTGACGGAGTTTCGCCACCGCCCGTGTAGCGCACCGATACGCCCGTCACCTCCGTGCCCCAGCGACGCGCACGATACAGGTCGTCCGTCATCGGCGCCCACGCGCCGCTTTCGGTGCGCTGCACGAAGCGATAGCCGCCGCCCACCGCTTGCCACGCGATCGGCATCGAGCGCACCTGCGCTTCGTCGCCGGCCGATTCGAGCAGGTTCGCGAGCCGCTGCGCTTCCTCGGCCAGATCCGTGCGGCGATTGCGCGACGGCGCGAGCGTCACGACCGCGACCAGCAGCCCGACGATCACGAGCACGACGAGCATCTCCAGCAGCGTGAAGCCGGCTGCACGGCGTGACGCAAGCGGACGCCGTTTCCCGACGAGCGCGATCGTCATGCCGTTACTGCCACGAGCCGATGTCCGCATCGTTCCCCTCGCCGCCCGGCTTGCCGTCCGCGCCGTAGCTGAACACGTCGATCGCGCCGTGCGCGCCCGGGTTCAGGTATTGATACGGGTTGCCCCATGGATCCTTCGGCAACCGCTCGAGATAACCGCCGTCCTTCCAGTTGTTCGGCACCGGATCGTTAGTCGGCTTCTGGACCAGCGCGGTGAGCCCCTGCTCCTGTGACGGATAGCGGCCGTTGTCGAGTCGATACAGGTTCAGCGACTGCATCATCGTGCCGATGTCCTGCTTCGCGGCGATGCGGCGCGCCTCGTCGGGACGGCTCATGATCTTCGGCACGATCAGCGCCGCGAGAATCCCGAGGATCGCGACCACCACCATGATCTCGATCAGCGTGAAGCCGCGCTGCATGCGACGGCGCGCACTGTCATGCGTGAGGCCGGCATGCAACGTTCGGACTTCTTCGTGGCGCGTCATCATGCATTCACCCTTGCGTCAAAGAATGGAAACCGTTCCTGTTCATCGAACCCACCGAACCCATCGATCCAATTCGTCGCCATGAAACCGCTCGCCCTGCTTCGCACCGTTCCGTCCCGCATCGATCCGTTGGCGCTCGTCGCGACGCTTGCAGCCGGCGCGGCGCTCGTCGCCGTTTCGATGTGGGCCGCGCGCGCACTGAACGCGCCCGATGCGCCGGCCCCTGCCCAACCCGCGCCGCCCGCACCGTTCGACGTCACGGCCGGCGCGCAGCTGTTCGGCGCCAAACCCGACGACAGCCGCAATACGATCCAGTTGCTCGGCGTGCTCGCATTCGACGCGCGCCGTGCGGCCGCGATCGTCAGCATCGGCGGCGAAGCGGCGCGCGTCGTGCGGATCGGCTCGGCGATCGGCGAAGCCGCGAAACTTGCTGAAGTGCGCGCCCGCTCGATCGTCGTCGACCGCAACGGCCTGCAACGCGAGATCGCGCTGCCCGCCGTGCAGAACGCCAACGCGTTCGTGCGCTGAGCCACAACGCATCACTGCACCATGTTGTTCAGCTCGATGATCGGCATCATCACCGCGAGCACGATCACGAGCACGACGCCACCCATCGCCAGGATCAGCAGCGGTTCGAGCAGGCTCGTCAGGAACATCGTGCGGCGCTCCAGTTCGCGCGATTCGCCTTCGGATGCGCGGTCGAGCATCGTCGTCACGTCGCCAGTCGCTTCGCCCGAGCGGATCAGGTGCACGAGCACCGGCGGGAACGTCTTCGTATGGGCCAGCGCGCGCGACAACGCCGAACCTTCGCGCACACGCACGATCGCATCGTCGACGTTCGCGCTCATCGCGCGGTTCGACAGCGTCTCGCCGGCCGCCTGCAACGCGCGCAGGATCGGCACGCCCGCTGCGGTCAGGATGCCTAGCGTGCTTGCAAAACGCACGGTGTTGTAGCCACGCACGAGCTTGCCGGCGAGCGGCGCGGTCAGCACCCAGTGGTCGAATTTCAGCCGCGGCCCGTCCTGCGACAGCACCTTGCGGATCGCAAAGACGATCGCGATTGTTGCAAGCAGCGACGCCCACCACCAGTGCCGCACGAAATCGGACAACGCCATCATCACGACCGTCAGCGTCGGCAACTGCTGCTTCGTGCTGGTGAACACGTTGGCCACCTGCGGCACCACGTAGCTCAGCAGGAACGTGACGATGCCGAACGCGATCAGCGTGACGATCCCCGGATACGTGAACGCGAGCAGGATCTTCTGCTTCAGTGCGTTGCTCTGCTCGATGTAGTCAGCCAGACGCGATAGCACGATGCCGAGCTTGCCGGTGTGCTCGCCCGCTGCGACGAGCGCGCGGTAGATCTCCGGAAAGTCGCGCGGATGCTGGCCGAGCGCATTCGCGAACGAATGGCCGCCGACGACTTCCGCGCGGATCGACGCCATCAGCTCGCGCACGTATTCGCGCTCGGCCTGCTCGCTCAGCACCGACAGCGATTCGTCGAGCGGCAGACCCGCGACCAGCAGGCTCGCGAGCTGGCGCGTGATGATCGCCTGCTCGCGCTGCGACAGCTTGCGGCCGAGCGACAGACGTTGATGACGCTCGCCGTGCAGGCGTTGCGCGGCGAGTTCGACCACGAGCGGCGTGAGACCCTGCGTGCGCAGATGGCTGCGGCCTGCGCGCGCACTGTCGGCTTCGAGCACACCTTTCAGCGTGCGGCCGGTGGGATCGATCGCTTCGTAACGGAATGCCGACATGTCAGTGCCCTCGTGTCACGTGTGCGACTTGCTCGGCGACGTCGTGCAACGAGTCGGACGGAGTCGTCGGGGAAGACTACGGAGCGAACCGGCGCAGATTTGTGACGGATGTTGGGCTACCTTTTTTGGCTTTGGTAGGCGTTATTACTTTCGGTCGGCGCTCTTATATTGGATAAATTATTTAATTCATATCGATGGCATCAATTATTCAATCATTGACCACCCAGCAATTACGAATCAATATCCAACAATTAACGAAATTGAATCAATTTCAGGAATATATAAATCGGATAGCCGATGCGCCTCTGGAAGAAATCTTCCGTAGCATCCGCCACGAAACTGACTTGATGTTGCGATAGCGCTGCCTTGCCCGCCAACACGCCCGCGGCACAACATGCCGCCACCGAACGTCATCGTCTTCCCAACATCCGGGACTCACACGTCCCGCGAATCAGTCCCGATTGGCCGCCCGCCAATCCGAATACTCCATTGGCAATATCGCCAAAAATGTTCCGTACCATTCGTTATTAAAAATTCACACGCCGCATACGGATTTCCTCCTACATTTATCCGGCGGTCGACACGGTATTCAAACCGCAGCAGCAGGCTTCCCGTTTATCTTCGTCCAAGGAAATTTCTCATGAAATCCAGCAAGCGCAAGATCTGTCAAGTCCTCGCTCTCGTCGTTTCGGGCATGGGTGCATCGGTCGCGATGGCCGCAGGCCCGCTGATTCAAGGTGGTGGCTCGTCGCTCGTCGCACCGACGATCGGCGCCAGCGCCAACCCCAACGTCACCCCGCCCGTGACGGCTTCCGGCGAACTCGGTCTGTTCGGCTCGTCCAACGCCTCATTCACGTACTTCTCGGTCGGTTCGGGCGCAGGCCAGAACGCGTTCCTGAACAACCAGCCGACGTACCTCGGCGCAGGCGTCACGGGCACGGTCAACTTCGCGAACAGCGATGCCGCACTGACCACCGCGCAAGTCGCGTCGTATAACGCCAGCACGATCGGCGCGAACAGCGGCCCGCTGATCCAGATCCCGTACATCGTGACGGCCATCACGGTGCCGGTCGTCAACGCGCCGGCCGTGACGAGCTCGGTCACGCCGCAAACGACGCCGGGTCAGGCGCACAGCATTGCGCTGAACGATGATGACCTGTGCGGCATCTTCTCGGGCAAGCTGACGAACTGGAATCAGGTCACCAATCCGGAAGGCGGCTTCTACTCGACCAACGCCCCGATCAAGGTCATCTATCGCTCGGACAGCAGCGGCACGACCGAACTGCTGACCCGTCACCTGGCCGCTGTCTGCACGACCGGCAACACGGCGACGGGCGTCAAGTTCGTCGATTCGCTGACGTTCGCGAACACGACGGCATTCCCGTCCGGCGTGCCGGGGAACTTCATCGGCGCCTCGGGCAGCGGCCCGATTGTCAACGGTGTCGTGACCGGTGTCCGCGGCTCGCTCGCATCGCTGTCGTCGGCAGGTGTTGCCGCCGTCGCGTACCTGAGCCCGGACTACACGAACACGTTCCTCGCGTCGCAAAGCTCGGTCGTGACGTCGTCGGGCGCGCTGCAGCTTCCGGTCGCCAGCCTGTACAACTCGACGAACGGCGCGTACTACGCACCGACGTATGCAAACGCAACGACGGCACTGGGCACGATTGCCGCCCCGTCCAACCCTGCCGATCCGAATGCATGGGTACCGGTCTCGGGGCCGAATTACGCGGCTCTCGCCAACCCGAAGGCCGGCTATCCGGTATCGGGCACGAGCCAGATCATCCTGAGCCAGTGCTACGCCAACCCGACGGTTGCATCGAATGTTCAGAGCTTCCTGAACAACCACTACACGAACGCCAGCTACGCATCGGTCGTTCATGGCAATGGCTTCGACACCGTGCCGTCGAGCTTCCGGACCGCGATCTCGGCGAACTTCCTGAGCAACTCGAGCGGGAACGGCCTGGACATCGGCGATGCAGGCAACTGCTCCTTGTACACCGGCCGTTAAGCGGTAACACTGCTGATTCAACGCGTCCTGTTGAACCCGCCTCGCTCCTACGAGGCGGGTTTTTTATGGAACGGCCACTATCGGATGGATAGAGGCACAAGCAGACGCCACATACATCGCATGAAACGGATCGTGGCCACCGGCACGATTCCATCCCGTGCCCCTCACCTGCCCCCGGCAATCCGCCGCTGCGCTTCCAGATCGCCGTATTCGAAGCAACGCCAGCCTCGGCACCACACGGCCCCGATTTCCGATTGCAGTGCGTTTGAATCAACGGTGTTCCCGAACAAGACCCTCCGGAACAGGCACCGCGACGTCTTCGTTCCCGTTGACCAGCAGGCTGCCTGAGCTAGTGCAACTCGGGGCCTTAAAACGACATGCCCCCACTCCGAACACGAAACGGGGGCAGGTGCGTCCATTCAATTCGATCGACGCGGATCCTGGCAGCTCAACACACTCAGTTCGGGTCGAACTCAGAACCTGTTCAATTTCACGAGTTCTTCCTTGCCAAGCAAAGTCCGCTGGGTCGGCCCCGCCGCGCCGAACCCAAGCAGGGCGACCGAGTTCGACGAATCGTAACCAACCTGCTCCGACCTGCGCCGCTTCGACCCGCCATCCGTACCGTTATCCCCGAAGCCCTCGACCTGCACGCTGATCGTCCAGCGGCGCGGAGCAACGCCCGATGCATTGTTCTTCGCGATGTCCTGCGCGACCTGGCTCGCCGCCGACGCCGCCGAACTCGCGGCAGTCAGCGCGCCCGTATTCACCGCCTGAACGAGCGGGATACCGGTCGCCTTGCCGGTCACCTGGATGTTGTCCGCGTTCACGACACGCAACGCGGCGACGTTGAGGTTGCCTGCGCGTATGCCCGCATCACCAGCATCGACGGTACCCCGCGGCGCGATCAGGTTGACCGTGCCCTTCGGTGCGCCCGGGATGCTCTGCAGCGTCGCGATCCCCGCCCCCGTCACCTGCCCGCGCGAATCGACCGTGCAGTAGTGGTTCGCATCGCAAATGTACTGCGGCGCCGGCGTGTCCGCCGACGTCTTCGCGCCCTTGCCCGCGTTGATGTCGCCGTTCGAACTCCAGATCGTCATGTCGCCGCCCTGTTCGGTGAAGATCCGGCTCTGTGCGAGCAGCACGCTCTGGTCCGTGAAGATGTCGACGTTACCCTTCTCGAGCGTCAGGATCCCCATCGTGCCGGGGCCCGCAACGACGTTCCCGCCACTGCCGACGATCTGCGGCGGCGCCGTCGTACTGCCGACGAGCGCCTGCCCGCCCGGCCCGAGGATCGTCACGTCGCCGCCTTGCTGCGTCTGGATCGTCGTGCTGCGGATATCGAGGTTGCCCGTGCTCGCGGGCTTGTTCGCCCCATTCGAGCCGCCCTCCAGATTGTTCGCCGTATAGCCGAACGCAGCGGGGAACAACGTGTTGATCGCCTGGTAACCTCGCGAATACTTGCCGTTGTACCGGCTCGCCGGGTCGTTGAAGTCCGCACCGACCTGCGCCAGCACGCCGAACAGCACCTGTTCCGCGAAAAGCTGCTGGATGTAAGACGGCAACGCCTGGAATTGCTTCCACGCGTCGTCGGCCGTCAACCGGCCGACCTTCGCCAGCGCGGCGTCCTTGTCCGCCTGCAATCCCGTATCGACGCCAAGCCCCGCGTTGTACTGCTCCATGAACGCGATCAATGCAGGCGTCGCACTCGGCACACCGGCAACGGAGCTACCCGGAGCGATATAGGCCGAAACGAATCCCGGCAGATCGACACCCGGCCCGACGCCGAACAGCACGTTGACGTTCGCGCTCTCGTGCGGCAGGTTCGGGTTGTTCGCGTTACCTACCGCGTCGATACCGGTGAAAACATGTGCGAGCCCACCTGTATTGACAACCTGGTTGTACAACTCGGCCTGACTCGACAGCGGGCCGATGTTGCGTCCCGCCTGTATATCGAACCATCCGGGCCCGCCGATCGCCAGCACCGGAACAGCGCCGCCGCCGATGTAAGGGATCGGCGTGTCGTAGATATCTCGGCCGGCCACGACTCGGGTCACATCGGAACTGCGCAGGTTTTGCCCCCAGAACGCGAGGTTAACGATGTCCTGCCCGGCTTGCAGAAGCGCCGGTTTGTCGATCGATAGCGTAATGAGGCTCCGGTAGAAGCCGTCATTGAAGTTGGGATTGTCCACCGTGCCGTTGACGATGCTTCCATTCAGGCTGTAGATGCGTGCGGGCTGCAAGTCGTCACCGTGAAGTGCATTCAGCGCATGGGCAGCGAGCGTCGTATTCGTCAACGCCGGAATCACCGCTAGTGGATTTGTCGGCGAAGGCATCTGCGAAGGATCGGCGTCGGACATACCGAACGTATTCGGCAGATTCGTCCCTACCAGTACGGACGATATGCTGGATAGATTCACGGATCGATCCGCAACCAGATTCAACTGGCCGACGGCCGACGGATAAAGCACACCACCCGAGTCGATATTGATCCCGCCGTCAAATGCCGTCAGATTGACGCTAGCCGGCAGTACGCCATTGGCCCCTGTCAACAAGCCGCCGAGCGAGCCGAGCCGGACGTCTCCGGTTGTAGACAGCACATTCACCGCAGAAGTCGGCGAGTATCCCTTGCTGTCGGCATACTGGCCGTAATTCGACAGGTTGATTGTAGTGGCGAGTTGCCCGCCTGGCGGGTCGAAACGACTTGCATACGACGGGTTCAGCACTGCGCCGATTTCAACGCCTTGACGCGCCGTGACATCGAGCACGCCATCCTGCGTCGCAAGCACCGTCGATACGGCAATCGGGGCCTTCACAAGCGCCATGGGAGATGACACGGCTATATCAGATCCGATGCTTCCGCCAGCCGATATCGTCCCTGAGCCCTTCGCGACGAAGTAATCGCCGCTCAGAATATCGGCACCGGCTCGCACCGTCAGATTTCCACCTCCGACAGTCACAGGCTTACCGCTTTCGTTCAAGTACCACGTAGTCGGCAGCGACACGGCGAGGTCGGCAATATTGCCACCGGCGCTGATCGACACGTTGCCGCCAACGCTCATCACGCCTTGACCGAATGCGCCGAAATCGATCGACGATCGGGTCAACGGAGCCTGAATGCCATAACCATCCGAGGTTTTCGCCGCGGTGATCTGCATCCACGGCCACCAGTACTGGCCGATATTGTTCCCCACGCCGCCGGTCACCGCACCCGTCGCATCGGTCACGTTCTGAATTCCGTTGATATCGCCCTGCACGCGAATCGAAAGGTCGCCGGCCGAATCAGGGTTCACGGCCGGCGTAACCAGAATGTCTTGCCGGCCTGGGCCGCCTTTAGCGACAGCCGAGGCCAGCCCCAACGCGGGCGAACCCTGCGCAGGCGCGCCCGCCGTGTACACGACCCCTGGAGCGGTCGTATCGGCCAGCGTGAAATCGGTGGCCGCCGCAATGTCGATCGAACCCGTTCCCGTCCTGATCGTTGTCGGCTGCAGCAAGGCCAACCCGTTCGAGTCGATATAGGCAGTGTGCTGATTCAATGTGACGTTGCCCGCGGGCCCACTCGCCGAACTGAACGCTGCGCTCGGTTGCACGGCGAGGGGATTGGCACTCGCCAGATCTGCGCCACCGACAATACGGTACGACGTGCTTTGACCGCTCAGCAATGCTGCATAGCTGATCGGTAACGGGTTGTCGGCAGTAGCAACGTTCGCGGGTGCGTTGCCCGGCAACGCACCTATATTGACGCCTGAGTTCGCGATCGACAGCGGAGCGGCCGGTGCGTAGAAGAAACTGTACGCATTCCTGGGATTCACGAACACCAGGTTCGGAGACTTCGTGAAAGACAATCGATCCAGATAAGTTCCGTACAAGGCAATGTACTGCTCATAATCACTGGGCTTCGACGACAGGACCGGCGGTGTCGGCGTGCCAAATGGCTCGAAGAGGACGACGCCGTTCCGCACCACGCCGGCAACTGTATTAATTGAGTACCCCTGGAACCACGAGCCCGGACCATAGTACGCGTCGGCATAATCCTTGTAGGACGCATAGTTCGACAGCACCGGAGCCGGCGTGCGCAACGGGATATAAGGCATGATGTGGAATGCGTATTTCCCACTTGCCCAGTAACCGTAATACGAACCCCATGAACTACCGTACTGCAGATAGTCGGAGTAGTACTGAGCCGCTTGATTCTGAAGCGGCGCGGTCAGCGCAACGTTTGGGTCGTATAGCGGATTCGTCGGATTGCTGCCGATCGACGTCAGCGATTGGCTCGATCCATCGGTAAATTGCACGGTGATCGATGCGGGATCGTCAACCGACATCAGGCTGTTGTAAAGGGTCAACGCAGCGGCATACGTCCCCGTCGCAGAGGCATTCCCCGCCGCCCCCAGAATCGTCGCGACCTGGCTCTGAAAAAATCCGTCGGTAATGCTCGCTTCCGCATCGAAATTGTTCGATGCGCGGAACGTCAGCATCGGCGCGACCGTCCCGTTATAACGATACGACGGATCGATCGTCCCGCTGTTGTTCGGCAGTCCCGCACCGAGATTCCAGTTGGACAGGACCGAGATGTTGCCGCCATTGATCGCCGTGCTCGGATTGTCGAATTCGACACCGGGTGCCACGCGGAAATTCGCGATGTTCGCCGTCGAGCCCTGCAGTGTCGGCCCGTTGGCGCCAAGCCCGCTCCGAATGAATCCCATCAGCGTGCCGGGAGTCATCGACAGCGTGCCGTCGCTCGCCTTGACGATCTGTCCGCCGTAGTAGTTCTGATGATCGGCGTTCGCAGTCGTCGGAACGAAGTATGCGCCGCTCGCTCCCGGGAAGCCAATCGACGCCACACCGTTGTACAGCGAAGCCAGGTCTGACTGGCTCCCCGTCAGCGTTACCTGTGCACCGGTCGCGTTGTTCGTCAGCGTGCCGCCACCGTCGCCGCTCGCATTCGGCGCAAACGTGAAGGTTGGCGGATTGGTGCCTTGTGCCGTGAACGTACCGGCCAGCAAATGCCCTTTGCTGTCGTACCAGCCTGCCGGATCGACGATGCCGTCGAAGTGCTGCGCACCCGACGTCGTATCGGTCGTGCTCCACGTCGCGTACGCCTCGAGCGTTGTCGCACGGGAACCGACGATGCCCTTGCCGTCGTTGAACGCATTCGGCAGCTGAACATCGACGCTGCCATCCGCGAGCAACGGCGCGCGGAAATTCACCGTGCCGCCCGACAACCCGCCGGCCGTCCCGCCCGATACGTCGATCAGCGCATTCGCACCGACACGGATCAGCCCCGAACGCGACGGATCGATGTTCTCGTAGCCATAGGTCGCGTTGTACGGGTTCGCCACTGTCGGATCGAACACCGCGCTCGTGCCGATGTTCACCTTGCCACCGCGCTGCGTCGGGTCGGAGCCGCGTGCGAGCAGCGTGCCCTCGACATCGACGCCGCTGCGGCCGTACAGGTCGATCTGCCCGCCCGCCTTGCCCGACGCGTCGATCGTGCCCAGCACGTTCACGTTGCCGTTCGCCGTGTCCGACGCATTGCCCGCGCCGCCGTCGGCCGTCAGCGACACCGAGCGCGCGGTCAGCGCGTTACCGGCCGACAACGTCAGGTTGCCGGACTTCGTATGAACCGCAATCGACTGGTTCACGCCGCTCGATGCGAGCGTCTGCGCCAACGAATCGAGATCGGCCGCCCCGGCCGTGTCGAGCGACAGCGAGCCGCCCGCATAGCCGTTCGTCGCGCCGCCCTTGATCGTGCCGTTGAGATTCACGACCTGCTTCGGCGCAGACAGTGTCAGGCTGCCTGCCGCGCCGCCGCCTTTCGCGCCCGAGAAATCGAGCGTTGCGCCCGACTGCACGTCGACCGTCCCTGCATCGGCGGTCAGGATGATCGAACCGGCCGGCGCGTACTGCGTCACGTCAAAGAACTGTTTCGACACGCCCGCGGCGCTGACCGTCGAACCGCTGCCGATCGTCAGGTTGCCGGTGGTCGCCTCGAGGCTCACGTTGCCGGCCGGTGCCGCGATCGTCGCGCCGTTGTCGGCCACCGTGCTGCCAACGAATTTCCACGCGCCGCCGACCGGCGTTGTCGTCAGCGCCGTGCCCGCTGCGCCGTTCAGCGTCAGGACACCGGACGTCTTCACGGTCGACGCGGAACTCGTATCGGCCAGATACACCGGGGCATTCAGCGTCACCGGCATTGCACCGAAATCGAACGTCCCCGTGCCTTGCCCCACGATGCCGCCGCTCGCGGTCATGTTCACCGACGAGAACCCGCTCAGCGTCTTCGTGCCTGCGCCGAAGTCGATCTCCTTCCCGTTGACCGTCAGCGTGCCACTGCCTGTCGTACCCGCACTGGTGGGTGCGCCCGTCTCGTTCGTGAATGCGATCTGCTGCCCGTTCAACGTGACGTGGCCGCCGTCGCTCGTGAACGTGCCGGCGCTCAGGTCGACGCTCTTGCCGAACGTCGCGTTCACATCGCCGACGAAACCCATTGCGCCATAGCTGCGCAGCGAAACGAGATCCGCGTTGGCAAGCTGCGCGAGCCCGGCCGGATCGATCACGAAGCCCGGCAGGTTCGCGGCGGCCGCACCGCTCGCATTCGTGAACGTGATCGCCGAGCCGTCCGCGGTAATCGCTTTGCCCGACAGCACCGCGCTCGGATCGACCTTCAGGTTGCCCGACGAATCGAGCATCAGCGCCTGGCCGCCCGACAACGTCGCGCCTGCACCGACCGCCAGCAGCCCCGTGCCGGTGCCGCCCGTGCGCGTAAGCGGCGCCATCGCGCCGTTCGATACGCGCAGCAGCGCGCCGTCGCCTGCGATCGTGATCGGCTGGTCCTTCGCGGCCGGGTAGTCGCCGGCGGCTACGATCGACGCCCCCGCGTCGACACGCAAGCCATTCGCCGCGCTCGAATCCGTGCCGCTCGCGTCGGTCTTCGTCACGAGCAGGATCTCTGGGCCCTTCAACGACGAGCCGGCATCGTTCGACACCACCACGCTGTTCGCAATCGGCGTGATCGTCACGCCCTTCGTCGTCGCGGCGCGCGTGCCGCCGATCAGCAGGCTGCCGGCGTTCAGCGAATCGAGCGCATCGCCGCCGATCTGCAGATAGCCAGGCAGCGCCGCGCTGCCGTTGCCGGTGATCTGGATGTCCTGAGACGCGACGTCGACCTCGGCCGGCGCGCCGCCCACACCTGCCGCCGCGTTCAGCGTCGCACCGAGCGTGAGCGCCTTCGTTGCAGCCAGCACGAGCTGGCCGCCGTCCACCGGCAGCGGCGGCGTCACGTTGCCCTGCTTCACGGCCTGCGTCGTGAAGAAGTCGTTCGCCCCCTTCAGCATGTATTGCGAGTACTGCTGCCACGTCGCACCCGACTGCACGTTGAAGAGCGTCGGCGTCGCGCTGCGGCCGCCCGTCACCGCATCGGCAAAATACCCGGCCGCCACGACGGTGCCGTCCGGTAGCACCTGCGACGCGCCCGGCACGACGTTGCCGGTCGTCGCCGATACCGTCACGCGATAGGCGCCCGGCAGCGTCGCGTACTTGCCGGGCAGCAGCGTGTAATAGCCAGGTGCGAGGCCCGGCACGCCGGACAGGTACACGGCCTTGCCGATCGCGTCGTTCATCCCGGCCTGGCCGACACCCAGCGTCACGGTCTTGGTCGTCGGCGTCCCGTTGCTGGCGACATCAGGCTGCAGGATCTGTGCAAACAGCGGATCGTAGGCGGCAACCGGCGCTTGCGTGCCCGGCACGATCGCGTAGACGTTCCCGGCGCCCGCGTTGACCGGCACGGCCGTTGCACCCTTGCCGTTCGCATAGCTCACGTTGTATTGCGACAGCACGTCGCGCGTGCCGCCCGTGCCCGGCACCCATTCGGCGGCCTGCAGGTCACCGCCGCCGGACAGGTCGATCGTCGCGCCCTTGTTGAGTGCGACGCTGGTGCCGTTCACGCCGATGTACTTGGCCGGCGGCGCACTCAGGTCAGGCGCCGTCGTGCCCGCGAGCGGGTTGAACTGCCATTCGACGCCATCGACCGTCGTGCCGTAAGGAATGATCGATCTGCCGTTCGAAACCGACGTCACGCTGCCGTTCGCGAACGTCACCGAATCGGTCGCGACCAGCGGCAGGTTGCCGAACTGCTTCTGCGTCGCACTGTTCGTCGGGTCGCCGACGCCGAATACGAGCGAGCCGGACGGCGCGCGCACGGCACCGCCCTGCACGATGTTCGTCGCGTCGACGAGCAGCGTGCCGCCTGCCGACAGCGGCGTGCCGGACGCACCAGTCGTGCCGAACGTAACGGTGGTCGGCGCGGGTTTGCCGGTGGTCGAATCGACCGGGCCGACCGCATCGACGATGAACGTGCTGCCGGTTGCCGGATAAACGTCCGCCGCGTTGAACGTCACGTTGCCCGGCGTGTACAGTACGCCGGGAACCAGCCCGGCGGGGCCGCTCTGCGCCACGCTGGTCGAACCGAGTCGGATATCGCCACTGCTTGCGAGGGTCGCCTGACCGATATTGTTGAGCTGGATCTGATTGCGCAGGTCGAGGAACGACGCGTTCACGTTCAGCGTCGCGTCGGAAAGCGTCGCAACCGGCGCGAATGCGGGCGTTGACGAGGTTGCCGTCGGGCCGACCAGCGCAACATAAGGTGCGTTGATCGTCACCGTCGTGCCGAGCGGATGCGCTGGCGGTTGCGCGAGCAGGTTCACCAGCACCGAATTGCCGCTTGCCGGCTGGGCCGGTGTCGACAGCAGCGTCGAGAGCTGGTCCATTCCGATCGCCGCGATGCGTCCGGTGTTCAGCGTCACCGACTCGGGCAATGTCAGGTTCACGTCACCGGCAAACACGATCGGTGGTACCGATACAGGAGTCGGGGACGGTGTGCTGTCGCCGAGCACGAGATTCGCGATTCCCGAATCGTTCAGGCGGTCGGTGGCGAACTGGATCACGCCGGTCGGCTGACCGATCGGTTGCCCGGTGGTCGGGTCGATCGCCGTCGAAAAATCCTGGCCGGGCACGAGACCGACGGGAACGAGCATCCCGCTCTGACGGACGACGAGCCCGGTCGCGCCGGCCGATCCGCTATTCTGATGCGGCAGGATCGACAGCGTACCGCCGCGCGCCTGCGGCGCTCCACCGTGGCCAGCCAGGGTCGCATCCGAGAAGAGACCATACGCGGCCGACAGCGTGATTGACCCGGCATCGCTCCACACTGGCTGACGCGCATAGGTGCCGTTCGCCTGCAGTTGGTCGAAGTTCGCCGACGCACCCGACACGTCGATCGTCGAACCGGCCTGCGCGACCACATAACCCGTATCGCTCGACAGCGTCACCGATCCGCCCGGCAACACCTTGCCCGTATGCGGTACCGCGGCCGTTCCGCCGATCTTGACCGGCGAAGCAAGCGGATTGGCAAGCGCGACGCCCGACACGTCGAGCGTCGCATTCGAGCCAAGCCAGACGGACCGGCTGCTCTGCCCGGCCACAATTCCGCCAGCATTCGCGCTCAGCGTGATCGCCCCGCCCGGCGCGACCACCGCCCCGAGCACGGTGACCTGCTTTGGCGACGTGAGCGCGACGCTCGCACCCGCATCCGCGTCAATCGACGCACCGGACGACAATGTGACCGAACCGGTCACGCCAGGATACGACACCGATCCCGTACCCGCCGCGTTCGGCCATGCTACGTAACCCCCGCCCGTCAGCGCAAGGCTCGTGGGCTGCCGATGATACGCGTCCAGCTGGCCGATCGTGGTCAGGCCGGCCGTCGCCGGATTTGCGCCCGAGCCCGCCTGCTGGAGCGCCACCGCGTCCGGAATACGGTTCAATTGCGTCAGCGCAACCGTCGCGCCCGGTGCGACGATCGCGTTGTAATACGCATTCAGCACATACTTGCCGAAGCCCTGTCGGGAAAAGAAATTCTCGGGCAAGTACAGGTCCCACGGAGACGCTGCAGACTCCGCTCCGCCGATCCGGAAGCCCAGTGCCTGCAGCGTCAGTGTGCCGCCACCGGAAAAGCCTTCGCTCAGCATCGAGCCGTTCATCGCGATATGTCCGGCTATCGGCTGAGCATTCGGCATGCTCGCGCCGCCGTCAGCCGTATCGCCGAACTGCGCTCCGCTCGCCGGTACCGCGTAGGTCCGCAACGCAACGCTGCCCCCGCGCCCGGCCGGCACGCCGTTCTGCATCAGCAACTGGCCGTTCGCGAGCATTTCGCCGCCGCTCGATACATCAAGCACACTGCCCGGCTGCAGCAGGATCGACCCCGTCGCATCCACGGCGCTGCCGTTCACGAAGGTCGCACTCTGTATCGCCGACAGTGAAATGCTCCCGCCGTTGATGAACTCGCTGTTGCCTGGCACCGTGCCCGACGCGGCCTGCACGTCGTTGTTCACCCACTGTCCGGCCACACTGATCGCACCCTGCGGCCCGACGACGACATTGCCGCCGCTCGCGATCGAAACCGAACCGGACGGCGCGGACAGCCGCCCCGCAACATTGACGTCGGCACCGGCCACCGTACTGTTCAGCGAAATCGAGCCCCCCGGCTGCACGTTCAGTTGCGTGCCCTGTGCAACCAAGATGCCCTTGCCCAGGTACTTGTCCCCGGTCACGTTCAGGTTCGCGAAACCGCCGTTGTTCAGCTTCGTAACGGGCACGACCTGCGTCGTCAGCAGGTTGTCCGGATCATTGGCGGCCAGCGACTGGGACGCTGTCTTGTCGATAGGCGTATCGATCGAAAAGCCCGGCATCAGCGCGCCGAGTTGCGGCGCATTGTCCTGCAGGATCGCCAATCCCGAAACGCCGTTGTTCGTGATGGTCGAGTTGACGGCACTGTTCCACGTCATCCCTGCCAGCGCGCCGCCGGCCAGCTTCGGATCGGCACCGAGGTTGAACATGCCGCCGGACGGCAGGCTGTTGCCCTGCATCTGCTTCGCACCGCCGAACGACTGCGCGCTGATGTCGCCGTCGAGCACCAGCGCCTGCGACGCGTACAGGTCGAGCGTGCCCGCATTGCCGCCGACGATGTAGTCGGACTGGTAGGTGCCGCTGGTCAGCAGCGGGTTGTACCAGGACTTCGTCACCCCCCAGCGCGGATGGCTTTCGATGAACTGCCCGGCGATGCCGACATAGTTGTCGTAAGGGCTCGCCTGCCCGATCGGCACGATTGCGCCGTTGGCATCGACGAGCCGCGTCGTGTTGACCATCCCGCCGTTGTAATGCACATACCCGCCGTTCAGGTTCATCGACGAACCTGCCGCGGTCATCACCTCGTTGCCGGACAGCGTGATCGTGCCGCCATTGGTCAGCAGTTGATCGACGGTACGCGGAATCAGGTTCACGTAACCCGACAGGTTCAGGATCGGGCTGCCGACCCACTGCACGCCGTCGCTGCGCGTGCCCGTCAGCGTGCTGTCGACGACGACACCTTTCAGTCCGAACAGGAAGCTGTTGCGCAGCAGCGGTGAATCCGCCAATTCGTTCTGGCCGATCCGGTCAACCGTGACGAGCGTCTGCGAGATCGGTACCTGCACGTTCGCCAGCCCCGATACGTCGATCGTCGCGCCGTCGTCCACATAGATCCGGCCGGGCACCGCCGTCTGGCCCGGCACCTTGTTCGCCACGATCGACGGCGCATAGGCCGTCACCGACACGTTCGAGCCCGGCGCCTCGATCAGCGAGCCGCCCTGGAACCAGACGGAACCGGCCGTCATCGTAATGCCGCCCGGCGTGAAGGTCGTACCCGGCGTGGACGTCGCGGTCTGGCCGTTGTTGTCGGGCAGTACCGTCGTTACCGAACCGGGTCCGAAGCTCAGCAGGCCGGCACGGCTTGTATTGTCGACTCCGTTCAGGACCTGATTCGGATACGGTGTGCCCAGCGGATTGTTCGACGCATACTCGTCCACCGTCGAGAGCGTGATCGTGCCCGGCGTGTTCACGCTCGTCGTCACGCCCACTACACCGTTTTGCGCAACGCGGCTGCCGAGCAGGTTCACGTTGCCACGCGCAGCTTGCACGATGCCCGTATTGGTCAACGTACCGGCGGGTGTCACGTCGATCGTGGATCCGGTTTGCAGATCCGTCGTGACGATTTGCCCGCTCAGCTCCGGCAACAGGACCTGAGGATTGGCCGTCGTCCCCGCTCCGTTTGGCCGCAGGCTCACCCCCACCCCCGCCGCGAGCACGACCTGCCCCGACGTCGCCGAGATGCTGCCCGCGTTCGTCACGTTCGGCGCGGCGACCAGCACGAAGCCGCCATCGCTCGCCGTACCGTTGACATGCGTCGTGATCGACGCACCCTGCTCGATCGTCACGTCACCGGGCGCCTGGTACGTGCCGGTCAGCAGCACCTGATTACCCAGTCCCAGCACTTCGTTCGGCTTGCCCCCCGACCCGACCGTGCCGCTCGAACTCCCCGACTCCGGATAAGCCAGCCCGCCCGTCGTCCCCGCAGGCAAGCTCAAAAACTGCTGATTGCTCGCCACAATGCCCGCAGGCGTCGGCACGAGCTGGTTTTTCATATCGAGCAGGTTCAGCGATGAAGCCACGAGCGAATGCACGTTGACCTGCGACCCTGCACCAAACAACACCCCATTACGATTGATCACATACACCGCGCCCTGCGCGGTGATGTTCCCGAGAATCTGGCTCGGCTTGCCGCTCGGATCGTTGATCCGGTTCAGCACGGCCCAGTTGTTCGCGCCGTTCGTCTGCGTGCCGGCCGACTGGTCGAAGTTCAGCGTCGTCTGCCGGCCGACGTTCATCGTCTCCCAGGTCAGCACTGCGTTCTGCCCGGTCTGCTTGACGTCGACGTTCACGTGTCCGCTGCCGTCGACGTTCTGCGTCGGCGCATTCGCGTTGAACCACAGCACCGGATTGTTCGTATCGCTCGACGCACCGGCCGCCACCTGCAGCCCGCCCGGCGTCAGCCCGTTCGGCACGGTCGAAGGCAGCTTCGCCGCCGCCGCGGCCGCATTCTGCTGCGCGGCAATCTGCGCGGCGATCGCATGCGCGGCATACCCGAGGTTGCGAATCGACGGCTGGCTCGCCTGCAGCGCCTGCTGCGCCGATACGCCCAGGTTCGGCATGCCCGGCGCGCCACCGGCGCCGCCCGCGCCGCCGCCCGATGCACGCGCGGCCGCCGCCCCGAGGTTCATGATGCCGGCCGCGTGCACGTGCGCGGACGCGCCCGCCAGCAGCATCAAGGCCACGGCCCGGACCAGCGGCCGCAGTTCCGATTTCAGGACCGGGCGCGAGCCCGTCGCGTCAGGTTGTCGTGCCGTGCGTGCGCGTGCTGCCATTCTTCACCCCGAATCCTATGAAATTGCGCTTGACGACGGTCGCGCCGAAAGCGGCGCCGATCCGTTTTCGCGCTCGGTCGTTGCAACCGGGATCGACCCCGGCCACTGGAATCCCAAGAACATACGAAGGCCCGATGGCAGCGGCGTGGCGGGTGTTACGGACCATTCGGGCCGCATGGGAAAGGTCCGTAGCTTTTGTCACAGTCGGCCGGTCACGCGGTTGCGCGGTGCGTGCGGATGCGGGCCGCGAGGGCCTGCGCCACACGCTCGACCAGCGCCGGCCAGTCGCCGGGCAGCCCCTGCCGGAACAGCGTCGCGCTCGGGTACCACGGGCTATCGTCGCGTTCGAGCAGCCAGCGCCAGTCCGGCACGCGCGGCAGCATCACCCACACGGGGCGCCCGAGCGCGCCGGCCAGGTGCACGGCCGACGTATCGACGGCAATCACCAGGTCCAGCGTGTCGACGAGCGCAGCCGTTTCCGCGAAATCCTTCAGCCCGGCCTCGAACGACAGCACGCCGCTTGCCGCAAATGCGTCGGCGTCGCGCGGGCGTGCGCCCACCTGCAGACTGACGAACGTCGCATCGAGCGCGACGAGCGGCGCGAGCGCGGCGAACGTCATCGACCGGTTCTCGTCGTTCGCATGATTCGGATTGCCCGACCACGCGAGCCCCACGCGCAATCGTTGCGGCCGGGCGACCGCGTCGAGCCGTTCGACCCATGCGGCGCGCCGTTGCGGGTCGGCATGCAGGTACGGCACGTCGGACGGCACCGTATCGAGCGTCGTCCGGAACGCGAACGGCAGGCTCATCATCGGGCAATGGAAATCGAACGTCGGCGCCGGATGCCCGTCGGCGACGACGCGGCTCACGCCGTGCAGCGTGCCCAGCAACTCGGCCAATGGCGCCGGCGCGTCGATCAGCACGGTCGCGCCGCGCGCGTGCGCGAGGCTCGCGTAGCGGCAGAACTGCAGCGTGTCGCCGAAGCCTTGCTCCGCATGCAGCAACAGCGTGCGGCCCGCGAGCGATTCGTCGCCCGTCCATTGCGGACGGTCCGCATGACGTCGATGCAGCGTCACGTCGGCAGCATCCCAGCGCGCTTCATGCTGCCGCCAGCCGGCGTCGAAGTCGCCCAGCACCAGGCGGCAGAACGCCTCGGACCGGCGCGCGACGCCGTGATTCTGGTCGCGCCCGCACGCCAGCGCGAAATCGACGAGCGCGGCTTCGTGGTCGCCGAGCTGTTGCCGGGCGACCGCGCGCGTATAGATCTCCTGCGCCGTGCGGCCCGGCGCACCGACGGCCGCCGCATAACTTGCAAGCGCGTCGTCGTAGCGGCCGAGCAGTTGCAGCGCGATCGCGCGATTGCACAGCACTTCCGCGTGCGGACCACGTGCTTCGAGCGCACGGTCGTAATGCGCGAGCGCTTCGTCGAACGCACCGCACGCCCGCAGCGCGCCGGCCCGGTTGCGCAGCGCATCGAAATCCGCCGGCGCGCGCGCGAGGGCTTCGCCGTATGCGTGCGCGGCTTCCTCGTGCCGCCGCATCCCGAGCAGCGCGTTGCCGCGGCCGACCCACGCACCGACGTTGTCGCGGTCGCGTACCAGCAGCCGGTCGCTGCGCTTCAGCAACTCGTCACGCAAATGCAGCAGGTCGAGCGCGACACAACTCACGAACAGCAGCTGCATGTCGTCCGGCATCCGTGCGAGCGCTTCGTCGAGGCACCCCAGCGCTTCGGCCGGACGCCCCAGTTCGATCAGCGTATAGCCGCACGCGTAGATGAGATCGGGTGTCTTGCCGCGCACCACCATCGCGAGCTGGAAGCAATGCAGCGCCTCGTCGCCGCGACCGAGCGCGCGCAACGCGTGGCCGCGTTCGACAAGCGCCGCCGGCTCATCCGGCTCGATCCGCAGCGCGCGCTCGATGCTGATCAGCGCGTCGGCGGGCCGGCCGAGCGCGCGCAATGCCTCGCCGCGCCGGACCCACGACACCGTGCGCGCTGGCTCGCGCGTCAGCGCAAGGTCGTAGGCGCCAACTGCTTCGCCATGCCGGCCGAGCGCATGCAGCGCGTCGCCGCGTGCCGCGTAGGCCTGCGCGTGGCCGGGATCGCGCGCGAGCGCCTGCGCGGCCGCGTTGAGCGCTTCGCGATGGCGGCCCGTGCCGCTCAGCGCCTCCGCATGATTCACGAAATTCCACGGGTGATTCAGCCCGGCGCGCATCGAGCGCTCGATCAGCGGCTCCGCACGTGCCGGATCGCCAAGCTGAAGATGCACGAACCCGAGCAGATGCAGCGCCTCGACGTGGTCGGGCATCATCGCCAGCACGCCCTCGTAGAGCCGTTTCGCGCCCGCGTAGTCGCGTTGCTCGAGCCGTGCGCGCGCATTGCGCAGCGCATCGTCGACGGCGGCCCGCAGCGGCGCGGCACCCGCGCCGAACGCCGGTGCCTGCGCCGTGCTCATCGCGACGCTCCCGCCACCAGCGCCGGCAACGCGTCGCGAAGCCGTTCGACGACCGGCGCCCACTGCCCGCCTTCCGGCTGGCGGAACAGTCGCGCGCCCGGATACCACGGGCTGTCGTCGCGATCGAGCAGCCAGCGGAAGTCCGGCGTGTGCGGCAGCATGACCGCGAGCGGCCGGCCGAGCGCGCCCGCCAGGTGCGCGACCGACGTATCGACGCTGATCACCGCATCCATCGCGTCGGTCAACGCGGCCGTTTCCGCGAAATCCGTCAGTTCGTCGCCGACGAAGCGGATCGGGCTCGCATCGAGCACCGGACGATCCTCGTCGCGGATCACTTTCTGCAGACTGACCCATTCGAAGCGGTCGTCGAGCAGCGGCAACAGGTCGGCGAGCGTGATCGAGCGATTGCGGTCATTCAGGTGCGCCGGGTTGCCGGACCATACGAGACCGATGCGCGGCCGGTCGGTCGCACCCAGCCGCGCGCGCCAGTGCTCGACCCGCGCGGGATCGGCGCGCAGGTATGGACCGCCCGCCGGGATCGACGACAGGTCGGTGCGAAATTCGAGCGGCAGGCTCAACAGCGGGCAATGCAGGTCGAACGGCGGCAGCGGGTCGCCACGCGCGACGAGCACGTCGACGCCGTCGAGCGTCGCGAACAGCGCCTTCAGCTCGACCGGCGCCTCGACCACCACGCGTGCGCCGAGCGCCTTCACGAGCGGCACGTAGCGGCAGAACTGCAGCGTGTCGCCGAGCCCCTGCTCCGGATACAGCAGGATCGTCTGCCCGTCGAGCGCCATCCCGTGCGTCCAGCGCGGCTGCGCGAAATCGCGCCGGCTGCCGTCGAGCTGGCTGTCGCGCCAGCGCCATTCGTATTCGGCCCAGCCGGCCTCGAAGTCGCCGATCGACAGGCACAGGAACGCGCGCATGCAGTGCGCGTGCGCATAGTCGGGATCGATGTCAATCGCTTCCGCATACGCGCGCAGCGCGTCCTCGTTACGTCGCAGCGCGCGCAACGCGCTGCCGCGATGGAAGTGCGCAAGCTTGTCGCGCGGCGTCGCGGCGATCACGCGCGCGAGGTCGTCGAGCGCATCGTCGTAGCGATGCGCTTCAAGCCGGACACGCGCACGCGTGAACGATGCGGGCGCATAGAGCGGGTCGATCGCCAGCGCGCGGTCGCACATGTCGTGCGCATCGTCATGACGGGCCACCTGCATCAGCGCGCTCGCGTAGTTGCACAGCACGCCCGTGCTGCCCGGCTCCACGTCGAGTGCGCGCGAATAGCTGTCGACCGCATCCGCGAAGCGGCCGAGGTGGCTCGCCGCGTTGCCGCGATTGGCGAGCGAGCGCGCATGGTGCGGGTCGATCGCGAGCGCACGATCGCAACGCACCAGCGCTTCGTCGTGCCGGCCGAGCTGTTCGAGCGCGATCGAGCTGTTGAAGATCGCATCGACGTACGTGGGGCTCGCCGCGATCGCCGCGTTGAAATCCGCCAGTGCGTACTCGGGGTCGTGCAGGTCGAGATACGCGACGCCGCGCAGGAACAGCGCGTCGGCGCTACCCGGCCGCAGCGCGAGCGCGTGGCCATAGCTGTCCGCCGCGTCACGGAAGCGGCCGAGTTCACGCAATGCGAGCCCGCGTGCGCGCATCGCGTCGAACGTCCGCCCCGCGAGCGCGATCGCGCGGTCGCAATCGGCGAGCGCTTCGTCGAAGCGGCCGAGCGCGCGCAGCATGTCGCTACGTTTCACGTAGCCGTCGGCGAAACCGGGTGTGAGTTCGAGCAGGCGGTCGTAGACCGCGCATGCTTCGTCGTACCGCGCGAGTTGCGCGAGCAGCCCGGCCCGCTGGAACAGCACGCGCTGATGCACCGGATTGATCGCGAGCGCCTCGTCGAGCCGCGCGAGCGCATCGTGCTCGCGCCCGAGCCCGGCCAGCACCGCCGAGTAGTTCGCGAGCGCGAGCGGCACCGGCTGGCGCTCGACCGAGCGCCGCATCAGCGGCTCGGCATCGTCGAGCCGCCCCTGCTGGAAGCGCACCGCGCCGAGCAGGTGCAGCGCCTCCGGATGCTCGGGATCGAGCGCCAGCAGCTCGGCATAGGCGTTCTCCGCATGCTGCAGCGCGCCCTCGTGATGCGCCTTGCGTGCGCGCACGAGCAGCCGTTCGAGCTGCATGGTGTCGGGCGGACGGCGATCCGGCGCGATCGTCGCGCTCGCCAATGTCGTCCCTTCCCCGTTCGGTGTCATCGTGTGGCCCCCACTGTCGCTGTTCGTATCGCGTGTCGTATCTAACGTGTCATCGGTTCGAGCGCGGCACGCACCGCGTCGATCGCATCGGTCCAGTTGCCGGGTGCCGGCTGGCGAAACAGCCGCGCGGACGGATACCACGGGCTGTCGCCACCCGTGCGCATCCAGCGCCACGCCGGCGGGTCGGGCAGCAGCACCCAGACGCGCGCGCCCAGCGCACCGGCCAGATGCGCGACCGCGGAATCGGTCGCGATCACGAGATCCAGCGCGCCGATCAATGCGGCCCGGTCCGCGAAATCGCCGAGTTCGTCGTCGACCCGACATACCGGCGCATCCGCAAGGCGCACGGCATCGCGTTCATCCAGCGGTTTCTGCAGGCTGATCCAGTCGACATCGAGATCGAACAGCGGCGCGAGTCGCGCGAAATCGATCGACCGGCCTGCGTCATGCCGGCGTGCCGAATCGCCCGCCCACGCGAGCCCGATGCGCAGCCTGCGACGTTCGCCGAGCAGCGTGTCCCACTGGCGCGTGCGCAGCGGGTCCGCATGCAGGTAGGCGGCGGTACGCGGAAGGGTGTCCGCGTCGGTGCGAAACGCATGCGGCAGGCTCGGCAGCGGCACGTGGCAGTCGAAGGCGGGAATCGGTTCGCCGCGCGCGATCACGCGGGCCGCGCCGGTGAGCGACGCCATCAGCGCGCGCAACGACGGCGGTACCTCGAGCACCACGCGTGCGCCGCGTGCGACGACGAGCGGGACATAGCGGCAGAACTGCAGCGCGTCGTCGATGCCCGCTTCCGCATGGATCAGGATCGTCTTGCCGTCGAGCGGTTCGTCGCCGTGCCACACCGGCTGCGTGAACGGCCGCGCATGCTGCGCGAGCTGCGTATCGCGCAGCCGCCATTCGTACCCGCGCCAGCCTTGCGTGAAATCGCCTTCCATCAGGTGCAGCGCGGCACGCGCGCAGTGTGCGGCGGCGAAGTCGGGTTGCAGCGCGAGCGCGCGATCGTAGGCGGCGAATGCTTCCTCCACCTTCCCTGTCTCGGCAAGCAGGTTGCCGCGGGCCAGCCAGTTCGTCGCAAGATCCGGATGCAGCGCGAGCGCACGATCGACCGACGCGATCGCTTCGTCATAGCGATGCAGGTCCCGCAGCACGGTGCCGCGGTTCGTCCACGCTTCGGCGAAACGCTCGTCGAGCGCCAGCGCGGCATCGTGGCTGGCGAGTGCCGCGTCGAAGCGCTGCAGGTCGCGCAGCACGATGCCGCGATTGCACAGCGTGTCGGCCGAACGCGGATCGATGGCAAGCGAGCGTTCGTAGCTGTCGAGTGCGGCGTCGTAGCGCTCGAGCTGCAGCAGCGCATTGCCGCGGCCCGCGAGCGCGCGGACCTGATCCGGATCGAGCGCCAGCACCCGTTCGCAACGCGTCAGCGCTTCGTCCGCGCGACCGAGCCGTTCGAGCACGGCCGCGCTGTCGCAGAGCGTATCGAGCCGGGCGGGATCGGCCGCGAGCGCGTCGTTGAAGGCGGCCAGCGCTTCGTTCAGGCGATCGAGCTCGGCGAGCGTACGGCCGCGCTCGGCCATGATCGCGGCGATGCCTGGCCGGATCGCGTTCGCGCGATCGAAGCAATGCAGCGCATCGGCCGCACGCCGCAACGCGCGCAGCACGAGGCCGCGGTTGAACCACGATTCGAACGATTGCGGATCGACCATCAGTGCGCGGTCGTAGGTGTCGAGTGCATCGTCGAGGCGGCCGAGCGCACGCAGCGCGCCGCCGCGATTGCAGAGCGCGTCGAGCACGAGCGGCGACACCGCGAGCGCACGATCGAACGACGCGAGCGCGTCGTCGTAGCGGCGCAGGCCGATCAACGCGTTGCCGTGGCGCACGAGCGTCTGCACGTCGTCGGGCGCCGCTTGCAGCGCGGTCGCGAAATGGCCGAGGGCTTCGTCGACGCGACCGCGTTCGCCGACGATCGCGCCGAGATCCGACAGCGCGCGCACGTCCGGCGCGATCGCAATTGATTGGCGCAGCAGTGCTTCGGCCTGATCGGCCGCACCGCACTGGAATTGCAGTACGCCGTACAGATGCAGCGCCCGCGGATGATCGGGTTCCTTCGCGAGCACCGCGAGATAGTCGCGCGCCGCGTCGCCAAACCGTCCGGCGCTGTGCCAGTTTTGTGCACGGCCCAGAATCGCCGCCGATTGCCATTGTCCACGCGCGTCGTGTCCCGACGCGCCCGCGTGTGCATCATGCCGGTGCTCGACCGTCACGTTCGCCCCCTTCCCGTTTGCCGATGCCGCCGCTGAGCCGGTCGATGGAACCGGTCGCGTCGGTCATGCTCGTGACGAGACTAACGGACGACCAATAACAGACGTATGACGAAAGTTACGGACCATTTTGTCCGGGGGACGGAACGGCTTTCGGGGCATGGCCGCGTGCGCAGGACGCCATCGCGCGCTCACTGGCCGATCGGGATCGTCCGCACGTATTCGACCGCCGGCGCGCCCATCGTGACCGAGAAGCGAACCCCGCGCGGCACCGGCGCGCCGATCGACGTCGAGTTGCTGATCCCGTGCTGCGCGAGAAACTGCGCATAGGACTGTTCGATGGCGGCCTGGCTCGTCGTCCATCCACTGGGTGGAATCCATACGGAAAGCTGCATCGAGCGCGCATCATTGCTGACCACCACGCGCGCGAACGCATCCATGTGATGCAGCGCGTCGTCGACTTCGGCGAGCGACGCAAGCGGCTGCGACGCGCTGCGCACGAGCTCGCGCCCCTTGAGCTGGTAGCGCACGACCTGCATCTGCGTCGGCCCGCCGCCGACCCCGAGATGGCGCACCATCACGAGTTCGCCCGGGTGGATGCGCAGCGGCGGCCCGAACACTTCGTCGGGCGTCACGAGGTTCGTCAGGTCGAACTGCAGTTGAGAGAAGTACCGGCCGAGCAGACGCGTTTGCGCCAGATTCGACGCGATATCGTCGCGGCCGCGGATCGTCGCATCGAGGCCGCGCCACGACAGCAGCGCGATCACGGCGAGCAGCGTGATCGCGACCAGCATCTCGATCAGCGTGAAGCCGCGGGCACGCGCCGCCGCGCGCGGGCTAGCGGCGCGCTTCATTCTGGATCACCGTGACGACTTCGGCGAGCACGTTGCGGCTCGACGCGGACGGATACACGCTCACCGTCACGCGACGCACGAGCGGGCTCGGCAACGCGGCCACCGACTGGCGGCACACGAACCGGTAGCGGCCCTGCGGGCACGCAAACGTGTTCGTGCCGACGGACGGCCAGGTCGATGCGATGCGGATCTCGCCGAGCGCGTTGTCGGCGCTCCATAGCGCGAGCAGGCGCATGCGCGCCATGTCGGTATCCGACGCGAGCGCGCCGATCGCGCGCATCACGGCGCCCAGCGCCACCGCGACGATCGCCAGCGCGATCAGCACCTCGATCAGCGTGAATCCCCGTTCCGGCGCCCGCGCCGTGCGCGATCCGCCGCGCGCATGGCGGTTGTAGTCGGTTCTGTCGTCGCACATGACCTGCATTCTTGTCGATGGGTCGTCGTCCGGCGTTCGGCGTGCACATCGCGGCGCGAAGCCGCATCGCCGGCGCAACGGACGCCGTGCAGGGACGTTAAGCGCGACGTATGGCACACACGTGTCGAATGGTACGGACCATTTGGCGCGGCGGGCTCAGGCGGACAGGCGTGCAACTGCGCCGCACGCACTGTCGCGCGAAGCGCGACAGGCGACGGGAAACTGAAAACGATCGGGAAAAACCACCCGGCGGCGGGCGGTGAAGGGTGAAGACGATCCTCGGGCGGGATCGACGCGACGGGTCAGGCCGTCACGGCGTCGTCATACTCGGCGCGGGCAAGCTGGCCGGCGGCGTAGGCCTCGGCTTCGCCGCGAAAGCCTTCCCGGCTGAACGCAACGACTTTCACGCCGACGCCGGTCGCCCGCCTCACCGTCAGCGCCCATTGCCATCCGCCGTCTTGTTCAAAGACGTGCAGCGAGGGTTCGAAGGAAGGGTCGAATACGGTCACGCGTTTTGCTCCTGCCCCCTTGCGCACCGCATCGGCGACGCGTGGGGCATGTCGAAAGGATCGCGTCGGGATGCGACGCGCTTTTGCCATTCGACAGTCTAGTCAATGATTGTTGCGACGCACCATCAGAGGTTTCACTCATCTATCGGTACCGGGCGGTCGATGAAATTTTCATGAAACCCTTATGGGACGCGGCTCAGCGCCGTTTCGGGGCGCACGGATCAGCGTTCGTGCGGCAACGTGCCGCACATTCGACCGCTTGCCTGCATCGATCGCCCATGAGTCGCAAAAACGGGGCGCGAATCGCCCGTCGCTCCGGGCACCTCGGCGACGACGGTTGTTACCGGCCCGTATCGACCGGCATCACGCGCCGGAACGTCAGGTTCACGCGCTCGCCCTGCACGCCCGGCGCCTTCGGCACGCGATGCTGCCATTCGGCCTGCGTGCGCCCGCGCATCACGAGCAGGCTGCCATGCCCGAGGCGATACGCATGCGTGACGCCGGTCTTGCGATGGCGCAGGTCGAACACGCGCATCGCGCCGAGGCTCACCGACGCGATCACCGGCGCGTCACCCAGCTCGGGCTCGTTGTCCGCGTGCCAGCCGAGGCTGTCCTGCCCGTTGCGGTAGCGATTGAGCAGCACGCTATTGAAACGCGCGCCGCACGTCGCCTCGACCGCGCGCTTCAGGTCGAGCACGGCCGGCGTCCACGGCGCCGGCACGTTGCGGATCCCCGAATACACGTAGACGGCATCCGGCTCGCCCTGCCATGCGGTGAGCCGCGGCAACGGAATGCGTCCGCGCGGCGTGCGGATCGTGTCCTGCTGCCACGCGACCTCGCCGATCAGCGCGGCCAGCGCGCGGTCGGCGTCGGGCGGCGCCAGCCAGTCCGGATACCAGTCCACGTCGGGGGCGGGCGTGTCAGCGAAGAAATCGGGCGTCGACATGTCGGAAGGAACGGAGCGAACAGTGCATGCCTGCATACTAGCCAACGGCGTCGCGCACCGCCATGCGCTGTCATTCGCGGATGGAAGGAAACCGCCGCGCCCGGCGCCCGGCGATGCGCGTTCGCGCATCACGCTATCATCGCGGCGTATCGCTGCCCGCCTTACCGACGGGTGCCGCGTTCCCTCCTCCGCCCTGCCGGCCGGCGCGATCCGGCCGCTTGCTTTCCGGATCCCATCATGACGACGCTGTCCGACGCCGCCCTCGATCAACTGTTTCTCACCGCGCGCACGCACAACGCGTGGCAGGACAAACCCGTCGACGACGCGCTGCTGCACCGGCTGATCGACCTGGCGAAATTCGGGCCGACGTCGGCGAACGCGAGCCCCGCGCGCTTCGTGTTCGTCAAGTCGCCCGAAGCGAAGGCACGCCTGAAGCCCGCGCTGTCCGCAGGCAATCTCGCGAAGACGATGGCCGCGCCCGTCACCGTGATCGTCGGCATGGACATGGCGTTCCACGAACACCTGCCGCGCCTGTTCCCGCACGCCGACGCACGCAGCTGGTTCGCCGGCAACGATGCGCTGATCGAGGCCACCGCGTTCCGCAATTCGTCGCTGCAAGGCGCCTACCTGATCCTGGCCGCGCGCGCACTCGGCCTCGACGCGGGCCCGATGTCCGGCTTCGACGGCGCGAAGGTCGATGCCGCGTTCTTCGCGGGCACCGCGATCAGGAGCAACTTCCTCGTGAATCTCGGCTACGGCGATCCGGCCGGCCTGTTCCCGCGCAGCCCGCGCTTCGACTTCGACGACATCGCCCGCATCGAGTGATGCCCCCCACTAGGGCCTGTTCACGCTAATAACGGGCTTGCGAACGTGCCTTTGCGCTCGCAGTGCAAGAAGTGAGGAGCGCCGTTTGGCCGTGCCAAACGCCCCGAAGGAAGTCCCCTTGGGGGACAAGCGACGAACGACGCCGCAATGCGGGCGGAAAGGCACGTTCCCCTGTTCGGAAAATTCATTCGTGGGGCTGGCCCCCAGAAGGGCCGATCGCCGCGTCATGCTCCTCGCGAATACGTCGCGTATTCGCTTCGTCGCAATCCTTGCGCTCGGCCCTTCTGGTGGCCAGCGCAAGTCCGTTATTAGCGTGAACAGGCCCTAGCCGCCGCGTGTCAGCCGGATCAGCGTGATCTCCGACGGCACGCCGAAGCGGTTCGGCGGGCCCCAGTATCCGGTGCCGCGGCTCGTATAGAGCCACAGATCGCCGAAGCGGCTCAGCCCGCCGATCACCGGCTGCTGCAACCGCACGAACGGCGGCCACGGCAGGAACTGGCCGCCGTGCGTGTGCCCCGACAACTGCACGGTAAAACCGGCGCGGTTCGCCGCATCCGCGCTACGCGGCTGGTGCGCGAGCAGGATCTTCGTGCCGACATCGTGCGGCGCGCCCGCCAGCGCCTGCGCGGGGTCGCTGCGATGGGCGGGATCGAACCCGCCCGCCGTGAAATCGGTTACACCCGCGAGCACCGCGCGCGCGCCGTCACGCTCGATCAACACGTGCTCGTTGAGCAGCACCGTCAGCCCGATGCGGCGGAATTCGTCGATCCACGCATGCGCGCCCGCGTAATACTCGTGGTTGCCCGTCACCAGGAAGCTGCCGTGCCGCGACTGCATGCGTCCGAGCGGCGCCGTGTGCTCGCGCAGGCGCTTGACCGAGCCGTCGACCACGTCGCCCGTCACGACGACGAGGTCGGCATCGAGCGCATTGACCGCGCGCACGATCCGTTCGACATAGGGCCGCTTGATCGTCGGCCCGACGTGGATGTCGGACAGCTGCACGATCGTCAGCCCGTCGAGCCCGGCCGGCAGCCCCGCGACCGGAATCGACACGCGCTTGACCGCCGCCGTGCGGCGCGCACCGACGAATCCGATCACGGTGACGAACACCGCACCGGCCAGCACGCCGAGCGCCGTGTCGGTCGCCACGCCGGGCCACGCGCCGTCGTGCCCGAAATGCCGCCATCCGAACACGCCGAGCAGCACGAGTTCGCGGAGGAACGTCAGCAGGAGCAGCGACGAGAAGAAGCCCATCACGAGCGAGCCGGCCCAGCCGGCCAGCGTCGCGGCCCAGCCTTCGTCGAAGCGGCGAGAGAACATGCCGACCGGGATCAGCACGACGAAGCTCGCCAGCACGAGCGCCGCGATCGTGCGCGCGACCGGCGACGCGAACGCATCGGGAATGATCCGCATCCCGACGTACAGATGGAACAGCACGCCGATTGCAATGAACCGGACAAAGAAACTTCGCATGGAACGTTCACCTTCGTTGCGATACCGCTTTACCGCGTCCGCGCCGCGTGTCGCACGAGACCGTGAGGGTTCGTGCCGCGCGTCGCGCCATCCGTACGATGGTACACAGATCGCGGCGGCGGCGACCGGTCGCCGGCCTGGCTTCGATCCCGTTCGCCGCGGCACTCGACCGCGACTGCATCAGGCGACCCGAAGCGAGCGCGATCGACGATTTCCTGAAGCACCCCGTTCGCGACATGAAGCATATGCTGCGTTTGCACATCCAGGTCGACCACGTCGGCACGGCCTGCAAGACGATCGACGCGAACGACCGCATCTTGCCCGATGGCGCTGCGGAGCGTCGCCCTCGCCAACGACCCGGGCCACACGCCCGCTGCTGGTCTGCATAGCTGATCACGCCGCGCTGCCGCGCTTCGCACGCGATCCCGTCGACCTGCGCGTCAACATCCCCCCCGGCCTGCCAACCCGACTGAATTCCCGTGCGCCCGTGCTGCAATCGCCCGTTTCCGCGCCGATTCCGCGCTGTCGACACGGCAAATTCAGCGACCCTTCGTTCGTCTGACGATTCTTTACAGTCCGTTAGCAACCCTATGCGAGCCGACACTGGCAGAATCGCGGCGATCCGGTCCCGGTTGCCGAAACGCGATACCGGACATGTGGACTCGCCTCCCCGATCGGCAACGCCCCCCCACGGTGTACAGGGTGGATGGCTGGCGATCCGCATCGCACTGATTTATTATCGGCTCCGTATCCCGGAATCGTCGTCGCGGCGACGATCCGCATTGCGCCGCGCCCGGCATCCACCCCCAACGTCGAGCTCGTCACACCATGAGAAAAACAACGCCGCGCGCGCCCTTGCGCGTCGCCGCCGTCCTCGCGCCCGCCCTGCCGCTCGCGGGCTGCGCATCGCGCGGCGCACCGTCGTACGTCCTGTTCGGCGCGTATTTCCCGCTTTGGCTCGTCAGTGCGATCGTCGGCGTCGTCGGCGCGATCGTCGCGCACCGCGTGTTCGTCGCGACCGGCTGGGCCGCCACGGTGCCCTACCAGCTTGCCGTCTGCACCGCGATCGGGCTCGTGGTCGCCGTGATCGTCTGGCTCACCGGTACGGGGCCGTTCGCATGAAAGCCGCCGGCACCGCCCGCCCCTCCATCAAAGGCCGCGTGATCGCATTCGCGATCATCGCGCTCGGCATCGCGGCGCTCGCGTATGCGTATCACCGCACGACGGCCTACCCGTCCACCGACGACGCGTCGATCGACGCGGACGTCGTGCATGTCGCGTCGCCGGTCGGCGGCCGCATCGTGCAGCTCGCGGTGCATGAAAACCAGCGCGTCGCGAAGGGCGACCTGCTGTATGTCATCGATCCCGTCCCGTACCGGCTGACGGTTGCGCAGGCGCAGGCCGACCTCGAGCTCGCGCGCGCATCGCTCGACACGCGCCGCCGCTCGCTGATCGGCGAGCGCTCGAACGCGGCCGTGGCCGCCGAGCAGGTCAAGCGCGCGACGCAGAACCACGACCTTGCGATGCGCGACGTGAACCGGCTCGCACCGCTCGCCGCGCAGGGCTACGTCAGCGCGCAGCAGTTCGACCAGGCGAAGGTCCGCCAGCGCGACGCGGCCGTGTCGCTCGCGCAGGCGCAGGAACAACAGCGATCGTCCGCGCAGACGATCGGCGACGAGGCCGACGCGATCGCGACGCTGCATGCGCGCGAGGCCGCGCTGGCGCGCGCGCAGCACGCGCTCGACGACACCGTCGTGCGCGCGCCGCACGACGGCCTCGTCACGGGCCTGACGGTACTCGCCGGCGAAACCCTTGCGCCGAGCCAGTCGATCTTCACGCTGATCGACGCGAGCGAATGGTTCGCCGTCGGCAACTTCCGCGAGACGTCGCTGAGCCGCATCGAGGTCGGCGACTGCGCGACCGTCTATTCGATGATCGACCGCAGCCGCCCGCTGACGGGCAAGGTCGTCGGCATCGGCGCGGGCATTGCGGACAGCGACCGCATCAACCTGCCGCGCACACTGCCGATCGTGCAGCGTTCAGTGAACTGGGTGCACGTCTCGCAGCGCTTCCCCGTGCGCGTGAAGCTCGACGAACCCGACGGCAAGCTCGTGCGCGTCGGCGCCAGCGCGATCGTCGAGGTCCGGCATGGCACTGCCTGCCGCTGAGGTTCGCTCGCCGGGCCCGCGCGAAGTCCTGCGACTGCTCGCGCCGTTTCCGGGACGCGCGTCGATTGCCGTACGGGTCGCGCTGATCTGCGCGCTGACCGCGCTCGTGACGGCCGCCTACGGCACGCCCGAAGCCGCGCTGTCCGCGTACGTCGTGTTCTTCATGATCCGTGCCGATCGCGTGACGAGCATCGTGCTCGCGGCCGCGCTGCTGCTGATCGTCACGATCGTGATCGGGCTCGTGCTCGGCGTCGCGATCTTCAGCATCGACTATTCGATCCTGCGGGTCGCGTGCATGGCCGTGCTGTCGGTCTGCCTCCTGTACCTGACGTCGGCCAGCAAGCTGCGCCCGGTCGGCGCGATCCTCGCGATGATCGTCGGCTTCGGGCTCGACCAGCTCGGCCTCGCACCGTTCGGCGAAGCCGCGACACGCGCGCTGCTGTACATCTGGCTGACGATCGCGATCCCGGTCGGCGTCGCGATCGTCGTCAACCTGCTGATCGCGCCGTCGCCACGCAAGCTCGCGCACGCGCAGCTCGCCAAGCGCCTGCGGCTCGCCGCGCAGCGCCTGCGCGGCGACGATACGGCGCGCGAGGCATTCGATGCCTGCCTGCACGAAGGCGACAAGCAGTTGCTCACGTGGCTCAAGCTGTCGAAACTCGAAGGCTCGTCGTCCGCCGCCGATTTCGTCGCATTGCGGCAGGCCGTGGCATCGAGCACCGCGCTGCTGGTCGGTGTCGCGCTGGCCGATCGCGAACCGGACGCGCGGCTGCCCGATACGGTCACCGCACCGATCGCCGCGACGCTCGACGAGATGGCCGACATCCTCGAACAAGGCGGCTACCCGGTCGACGTGACGCTCGCGCTGCCGCCGATCGACGCGCTGCCGCCGCTCGCACGCGTCGCCGCGACGGATCTCCATGCGGCAATCACGCACTTCGCGGAACCGGCCGCAACGGCCAATGTCGCTTCGGCAGCTCCGGCAGCTCCGGCAGCTCCGGCAGCTCCGGCAGCTCCGGCAGCTCCGGCAGCTCCGGCAGCTCCGGCAGCTCCGGCAGCTCCGGCAGCTCCGGCAGCTCCGGCAGCTCCGGCTGCTTCGGCTGCTTCGGCTGCTTCGGCTGCTTCGGCTGCTTCGGCTGCTTCGGCTGCTCAGGCAGCTCAGGCAGCTCAGGCAGCTCAGGCAGCTCAGGCAGCTCAGGCAGCTGGACACGATGTCCCCGAAGCCGCCCCCGAAGCCGCCCCGCCCCCCGCACCGCGCGGCAGCTTCTTCCTGCCCGACGCGCGCACCAATCCCGACCACATCCGCTACGCGCTGAAAACGACCGCCGCGGCGATCTTCTGCTACCTGCTGTATTCGCAGCTCGACTGGTCGGGCATCCATACGTGCGTGGTCACCTGCTACATCGTGTCGCTCGGCTCGACGGCCGAGACGGTCGAGAAGCTCACGCTGCGAATTCTCGGCTGCATGGTCGGCGCGCTGCTCGGCACCGCGGCACTCGTCTTCGTCGTGCCGTCGCTGTCGTCGGTCGGCCACCTGATGGCACTGGTGTTCGCCGGCGGGTGGCTCGCCGCGTGGGTCGCGTTCGGCTCGCCGCGCATCGCGTATGCCGGCTTCCAGATTGCGTTCGCGTTTTTCCTGTGTGTGATCCAGGGCGCCGGCCCCGGCTTCGACCTGACGATCGCGCGCGATCGCACGATCGGTATCCTGCTCGGCAACGTGGTCGTGTATCTCGTGTTCACGCGCATCTGGCCCGTCAGCATCGGCAAGCAGATCGACGCCGGGCTCGCGGCGCTGATCGACCAGTGGCGACGCCTCGTGCAGATCACGCAGCCGGCCGAGCGGCGCGCGCTCGCGGCCGAAGCGTTCGCCCGCCACGGCGCGATCGCGCAGGAGCTCGGGCTGATCCACTACGAACCGTCATGGGTGCGACCGGCCGCCACGTGGCTCGCCACGCGACGGCGCGCGCTCGCGGAACTCGGCGCGCTCGAAGGCCCGCTGTTCCTGCTTGCCGAACGCAAGCCCGGCGATGCGGCGATCGGCGAGCAGCTCGCCCGCGTGACCGAACCGCGCGACGACGAAGCCACGCGCCCGGCAGATTCGACCGCGCCGCCGGCCACCCCGCCGGGCACCGCCCCCATCGACCCCGCACGCGACGCGTTGCTGAACCTGATCGACACGCGGCTCGCGCACATCGCCGATGCCGCCCGTCAAGCCACACCGAAGGAGCCTGCCCCCCATGCGCCTACCTGAACCGCCGGCCGCCTCGATCGCCGCCGCCGCCCTCGCGACCGCCGTCGCGCTGGCCGGCTGCGCGACGTCGTCGATCGATCTGGCGCCGGAGGCGTCCGACCGCCCGTGGCAGCCGCAAACGTCGGCCGCAGGCGATATCGTGCCGGGCCCGCCGCGCGCGTCCGCGCAAAGTTCGCACGACTACACGCTGCCCGCGTCGCCGGCGCTCGCGTCAGTCCCGCCGCCGGCCGCGCTCGATGCCGCGCACGCGTACACGCTGCCCGAGCTGATCGATGTCGCCGAATCGGCGAACCCGCTGACCCGCATCGCGTGGAACGACGCGCGCAACGCCGCACTCGCGGTCGGCCTGGCCAAGACCGCCTACCTGCCGAAGCTGTCCGCGACGGCAATGGGCGGATACCAGGCCAACCACGGCTCGACGTCGTCGTTCCTCGGCGACTCGTCGAGCAACTCCACCGTGCACGGCACCATCTCGGCGCTGTCGCTGCAATGGCTGCTGTTCGATTTCGGCGGCCGCGCGGCGCGCGTCGAAGCGGCCGAGCAGGCGTCGATCGCGTCGAACGTCGCGTTCACGGCCGTGCACCAGCAGGTGATCCACGACGTGACCGTCGCGTACTACCGCTACGAAGCCGCGCGCTCGCGCGCCCTCAGTGCCCAGCAGGGCCTCGCGAACGCGGACGCGATCCTCGCAGCCTCCCGCGCGCGGCTCAAGCATGGCGTCGGCACGGTCGTCGAGCTTGCGCAGGCGACGCAGAACCGCGCGCAGGCGAACCTCGCGCTCGTGCAGGCGAACGGCGCGGAGAGCGACAGCTACCTCGCCCTCGTTTCCGCGCTCGGCATCTCGCCGCTGTCGAAGCCGACCATCGCCGCGCTGCCGAAGCGGCCGCTGCCGCCCACGCTCGGCTCGTCGGTCGACGCGATCGTGTCGGATGCGATCGCGCGCCGCCCCGACCTGCAAGGCGCGTTCGCGCTTGAAAAGGCCAATCGCGCGAAGATCAAGGCCGCGGAAGCCGCGTTCATGCCGAAGATCTTCCTGTCCGCGTCGACGTCGTACGCGAGCGGCGGCACGTCCCTCACCGCGCTGCCCGCAATCGGCGACCAGGCACCGACCGTCAACCTGAACGGCAGCCGCTACGGCGGCGGCGTGTTCCTCGGCGTGACGATCCCGCTGTACGACGGCGGCCTGCGCTCGGCTGTGCTGATGCAGGCGCGCAACGATGCGGAAAGCGCGTCCGCGCGCCTCACGCGAACCAAGGAGGAAGCCGTCCGCCAGGTCGTGGCCGCGCAGAACGCGGTGCAGACGAGCCTTGCGTCGCACGACGCCGCGACGGCGCTCGTCGATGCCGCGCAGACGAGCTACGACGCGGCGCTCACCGCGTACCGGAACGGCGTCGGTTCGGTCACCGACGCGACGATCGCGCAAAGCCAGTTGCTCGCGGCCCGCAACGCGGAGGTCGACAGCTATGCCGGTGCGCTCTCCGCCGCGGCCGCACTCGCGCTCGCGACGGGGACGATCGGCTCGGCGCAGTAGCGCAACCGCCGCGAGGCGGTTGACGCATGCGCTCGCCGCCCACTAGAATGCCGGCCAATCTTCCTTCAGGAACCATCGTGGACAGTTGCAGCACTCCGTTGCGTGCGCCGCTTGCCGCCTGAACGCCTGTCCGACGCAGTTCTCCTGCCCGGCTCGCGTTCCGCGAGCCGCACGCCTACCGTTTCACACTGAATGACGCATTCGCGCGGTACAGTACCGCGCGATGACGGCTATCTTCGCGTCGCTTTCGGCATTGCGCCGCAGCGACGCGAAACGGCACGCGCTCCTTGCACGGCAGGACAACCATGACTTTCGATTTCGCACTCCGTCTTTTCACCGCGTTCGCCTGCGGCGTCGCCATCGGCATCGAACGCCAGATGCGCCAGCGCACGGCCGGCCTGCGCACGATCACGCTCGTCGCGAGCGGCGCGTGCCTGTTCGTCACACTCGGCGTGCTGACCGGCAACGGCGTCGCGGGCGTCACGCAGATCGCCGCGTACGTCGTGTCGGGCGTCGGCTTCCTCGGCGGCGGCGTGATCATGCGCGACAAGGGCTCGATCCAGGGCATCAACACCGCTGCGACGCTGTGGTGCTCGGCCGCCGTCGGCGTGCTGTCCGGTTCCGGCCATTACGTGCCGGCGCTCGCCGGCACCGGTGTCGTGCTGCTGACCAATACGCTGTTGCGCAGCGTCAGCCAGGCGATCAACGCGACGCCTGTATCAAATGCCGATCTCGTGCGCGAATACCAGATCACCGTGATCTGCCTGGCCTCCGACGAAGTGCACATCCGCACGCTGCTGTCGAACTCGATGTACGCGAAGCCGCTGTCGTTCCAGAGCCTCACGAGCGAGGACGTGCCCGACCAGCCGGACCGGCTGAAGGTAACCGCGACCCTGAAGCTGCATCCGAAGGATCAGCAGAAGCTCGAGCAGATCGCGAGCCGGATGAGCATGGAGAAGAGCATTTCCAGCGTGAGCTGGACCGCGAAGGAAGCAGAGCCGATGATGGAGTGAGCGGCCTGGCGGCAGCCGCGTTTCGCGCCGCCGCCCGCCCTCGTGCCCTGTCAGGGGGTCTCGATCAGCCCGGCCGAGATTGCCTTGACGACCGCCTGGACCTTGTTCGTCGCACCCAGCTTCTCGAGGATGTTGTTGACGTGGAAGTTGACCGTCCGTTCCGAGATGCTGAGGATCTGGCCGATTTCGCACGCGGTCTTGCCCTCGGCCGTCCAGCACAGCACCTCGCGCTCGCGCGCGGTCAGCGTGACGCCCGCCGCTGGCGCCAGCTTCGGCACCATGAAGCGGCTCATCAGCGAATGCGAAAGGTTCGCGAGCCAGTTCGTCTGCAGCGTCAGCATGTTGATTTCCGCCGGCGTCAGCCGGTCGGCATGGCGGGCGATGCTCAGCAGGCCGAACGCGCCGCGGGCCGCCCAGCTCGACTGCGCGACCCCCACCGACAGCCCGAAATCGCGCGCGTCCTGCCACAGCGGGCACGGCTCGATCCGGTCGACGTCCGGCCAGACGATCATGTTGGTACTGAGCGCGCCGTCGCGCACCGTCGAATCGATCTCGATGTAGTTCTGCGCCTGGTAGTGCGCCATCCAGCCGTCAGGATAGGTATCGAAGATCGCGACCGACGGCTTCGATACGGGCAACGGCACGCGAATGCCGTAGCAGCAGTATTCGAATCCCAGCCGTTTGGAATAGGCGGCGATCCGCTGGAAGAGCTGCTGCTCGTCTTCCGCGGCGCTGAATTGTTGGTAGGCATCCTGCCAGCGCAGTTCCATTCATTCTCCGACAACGACACGCTGTCATACTTGTCAGGTTCCAGCACCCGTTCGAGGCTGATACATTCCGCGCATGACCTCACCTTTGCTGCACCCGGTCCCCGGCCCGTCCCCGGACGGCTACGTACGCCTGTCAGAAGGCGCACTGGCCGCGCTTGCGCTCGACCATGTCGCAAGCGGCCTCGACGCATCGCTGCTTGCGGAACTGCACGACAGCGCCATCGACGCACGCCTTGCCGGCTATACCGAATGGCATCGCCCGGCCCATACCGGCGTCGCTTACGTGACGGTCGGCTGGGACTGGTATCTCGACCGCGCGACGGGCACGTTCGTGATCGCGGGCAGCGACGTCCGCAGCAACGTGATGGTCGTAGACGCCACGGGCGCCGACATCGGCATGTTCCGCACGGCCGCCGCGCTCGCCGCGCGGCTTGCGTCCATCGACTGGCCCGCCGCCGTCGCGTCGGCCCTGCTCGGGCACAACGACGCCTATCATGCCGGGCCGACGCTCCAGTGACAACTGGCCGCACATTCCTCTGACGATTTCCGCGATGCTGGCGCTCTTTATAAGCAAAAGCGGCTCGGTTTTCAATCCCGTTGATCAAGAAACCGATACCACGCCCTGAACGGCGCCCTTTCGCCGTCACCCTGTAAGAGTTACCAGTTACAGCCCCCTCGTGCTGCGCGATGTAATGCACGGATACAAAAGCACAGATCCGAGGACACCATGCGTACCTTCGTTCACGAGGAAGGGCGGTTGCCACACGAACTTGCAGCGGATCTCGGGCGCTATCGGCGCCGTGTGTTCGTCGAGCAGCTCGGTTGGGCGCTCCCGTCGGCGAACGAATGTTTCGAGCGCGACCAATTCGATCGCGACGATACCGTCTACGTGTTCGCGCGAAACGCCGGCGGCGACATGTGCGGATGTGCGCGCCTGCTGCCGACGACGCGCCCGTATCTGCTGAAGTCGCTGTTCGCCGACCTGATCGCCGAAGACATGCCGCTGCCGCAATCGGCCGCCGTCTGGGAACTGTCCCGGTTCGCGGCAACCGACGACGAAGGCGGGTCGGGCAATGCCGAATGGGCCGTGCGCCCGATGCTCGCGGCCGTCGTCGAATGCGCGGCGAAGCTTGGCGCGCGGCAGTTGATCGGCGTGACGTTCGCAAGCGTGGAGCGGCTGTTCCGCCGGATCGGCATACACGCGCACCGCGCAGGCTCGCCGAAGCAGGTGGACGGACGTCTGGTGGTCGCGTGTTGGATCGACATCGATCCGCAAACGTTTGCTGCACTAGGAATCGAGCCGGGGCAGGCCGCCCGGCAAGCCATCGCCGCCTGAGCCGGAACGCGCGTTTCGGTCCGGGCGGTATCGTAACGAAGGAGAATCAACGTGGACCAGTCCCAGGTCTTTCGCGCGATGATGCCCGGGTTGACGAGCGTCAACGGCGCCCGCATCGCGGTCGCCTACCCGTCGTTTCCCCGGCCGCTGCCGCTCGTGCGGCTCGACCGCCGCGGCCTCGTGTTCCGTGCCGCCGGCGCCGCGCCGCTCGTGTGCGGGCTGCCACGTGCGGCGACGCTGCTGGTCGCGGACGAGCCACTGTGCTCGCTGCGCCTCGTGATCCGCGACATCGCGCCGGCCGGCGACGGCCGGCATGACCTGACGATGCAGCCATCCGGCGCCGCCGGCGACGAATTGCTGTGGCATGCGCTGCGCGATCGCGAGCCCTATCGCCGGATTCGGCACCCGCTCGCGCCCGTCGACACGTCCATCGCCACGGACAGCGAACCGCATGCATCGGCCGGCGAAGCCGGTTCGCGCCCGTCGCGCAGCGCGGCTTTCCGGCTGCCGTGCCACAGCGACGCGCTGTTCTTTGCCGACTGGCTCGAATATCACTTCGACGAACTGCGTGCGCTGTCGCAACAGCACGGGCCGCAACTGCAGCTCAACCAGCTCGAGCGGCAGGTCGCCGACGACGAGGTCGGTGTGCGCTTCCTCTACGACATCGACGGGCACGCGACACGGCACGCGCTGACCGACTGCGCGCGCGAGGCCTGCGCATGGATCGAGACGGAGATGCGCGACAAGTTCGCGTTGCCTGTCGCGCAGGAGCGGTTCAGCGCGTTCGCGGCGCACGCGCGGGCAGGCGCCATGTGAGTGCGGCGCAACAAAAAGTTGTATCGATACAACTAGGGCTTGCCATGGGTCGGGTTTTCCCTTAAATTTACGTCTGTCTCCTCCATGTCTCCAAACATGGATTCAGCCCGCTCAATGTAGCGGGCTTTTTCTTGTCTGCTCGAATTGCGGGGACACATCCCCTCCGCCCCGCCTAACCCGCCGGGTACACACCGATCGGTCGCAACCAGTAGTGGTGCACCGCAAATATCAGCCCGACTGCCCCGGCCACTGCCAGCAGCAGGTACAACCAGCCCTTTCTGGTTGTCGGCAGGTCAGCCAGCGCACTCACATCGCCCGTCAAGGCCGCCAGCGCAGCCAAGCCGAGTCCGAGCAGCACCATCGTCCCCTTCGCCACCCATCCAAAGGCAAGCTCCAGCACGCCCGCCCATCGCGACTGGCGATAAGGGCCGGCAACCGGTCGACGGAGATCGGGCTTACTCATTCACGACCTCTCGTCCGGGATGCGTGCATCCGTCCGTCGATCGACAGGCTGACGCCAAAGCGGAACTTCGAAGGTTGTCCGGACAAGCACTCGCCGCATCGGGGTGGGCGCAGTGGCATTGGATCGGAAGCGTCATGTTTTTTCTTTCGCGAGACGAGGTTCGACGGTTCGATTCGTTTGGCCGGAACGCGCTCATATCGTTCAATACGACGAGCATGCGCCGGGCGTGCTCCGTTCACCTCGCGCAATCCGGATCGGCCGGCTTATCATTGACCGGCCCGCCACTCACCTCCGAGGCCATCTTGCACGCCCATCTGCGCATTGCCCGCCCGGTCAGCAACCTCACCCGCACCGAGCGCATGTATCGCGACGCCCTCGATTTGTCCGTTCTTGCCCGCTTTGAAGATCACGACGGCTTTTCCGGCGTGATGCTCGGACGCGACGGCCTCGACTATCACTTCGAATTCACGCACTGCCCCGACCATCCGATCGCGCCGTCGCCGACGCCCGAAGACCTGATCGTGTTCTACCTGCCCGATCGGCCGGAATGGGAAGCCGCCTGCGCGCGCGCCACAGCGCACGGCTTCATGCCCGTCACGTCGTTCAATCCTTACTGGGAAATATCCGGCCAGACCTTCGAGGATGCCGACGGCTACCGGATCGTGCTGCAGAACGGCACGTGGCGCTGACACGCGAATACGCGTGAGCCGTTACGCGCCGGCCAGGCCGGCGGCGCGAGCGGCATACACGACGTGCCGACGCAGCGCGTGACCTTCCGGCAACGCAGGATGGTCGAAGTCGCGCGCGGGCTGGCGCTGCATGCCGAGCCGCTGCATCACGCGCTGCGATCGCAGGTTGGTGTCGGCCGTCCACGCGAAGATCTCGCCGAGCCCGATCCGGCCGAACCCGTCGACCAGTGCGGCGGCGGCCGCTTCGGCGACGTAGCCATGCCCCCATGCGTGGCGAGCCTGCCGCCACATGATCTCGACACACGGCGCCATCGGATGCGTTGCACGCACTTCGTGCGACAGACCGCACACACCGATCAACATCGCGTCGGCACGGCGCTCGACCGCCCACGGGCCGAAACCGTGTGCATCGAAATGCGCGTCGAAGCGCGCGATGACGTCGCTCGCCTCGTCAACGGACATCGGACCGCGCGCGAGCCACGCGGTCACGTCCGGATCCGCATTCATCGCCGACAGCGCGTCCGCATCCGCCGACTGCCAGCGACGCAGCGTCAGACGCGCGGTTTCGATCTTCGACGGTGTGGACACGGGAGATACGGATCGTTCAGGCGGCGTAATGGAAGCGCCGTCACAAACCCGAAAGCGGAAAGGACGAAGGGGAAATCGGGATCGTCGCTTCTGCCGGCGACGACCCAGGGAACCGGTGATGAGAAATGGGCGCCGGCGCGCCCGCGGGGATTACTCGTTTTCTTCGAAGTAATGCCCGAACTTCACCTGCTTCGTGCGGATATAACGCTCGTTTTCCTCGCGCACGGGCACCGCAAGCGCCACGCGCTCGCAGACGGGAATGCCGTGCTTCGCGAGCGTGTCGAACTTTGCCGGGTTGTTGCTCATCAGCCGCACCGACGTCACGCCGAGGATCCTGAGGATTGCAGCGGCCGAGTCGTATTCGCGAGCGTCGTCGGGCAGGCCGAGGTCGAGGTTCGCCTCGACGGTGTCCCGCCCCTGCTCCTGCAGCGCGTACGCGCGGATCTTGTTGCTCAGGCCGATCCCGCGCCCTTCATGACCGCGCAGATACAGCAGCACGCCGCGGTCTTCGGCAGCAATGTAGCGCAACGCGAGATCGAGCTGCTCGCCGCAGTCGCAGCGGTACGAGCCGAACACGTCGCCGGTCAGGCATTCGGAATGCAGCCGCGTCAACACGGACTGCTCGCCGGCAACGTCGCCCATCACAAGCGCGAGATGTTCGGCATCGCTGCCCGATACGCGAAACGCGTATGACTTGAACGTACCGTAGCGCGTGGGCAGCGACGCGGTGGCGACGAGTGTCACGCACTCGTCGGCTTGGCCGTTGCCCGGCGTGGGCGATTGGGGACGCGAAGACATCATGAATTCAATCGAAACGTTCAGGAATGTAGGAGTTGTGTGGATAGTGCGTGACGGGAGTTTACCGCTAATCTGGAATCGTCACGCGACTGCCGCCACCTGCGCGGCTATACTGGGCTCGTCGGGTGACACGCATCACGCCCTGCCAGCCCAGCATCGACCTGCACACGGAGAAAGCGAATGAGCACGACTGTCGCGCAGCTTCTCAAGGCCAAGCCGGATTCGGGCCGCACCATCTACACCGTCACAAAGACCGATCTCGTCTACGACGCCATCAAGCTGATGGCGGAAAAGGGCATCGGCGCGCTGCTGGTCGTGGACGGCGACGACATCGCGGGCATCGTCACCGAGCGCGACTACGCGCGCAAGGTCGTGCTGCAGGATCGCTCGTCGAAGGCCACTCGTGTCGAAGAAATCATGACGGCAAAGGTGCGCTACGTCGAACCCTCGCAATCCACCGACGAGTGCATGGCGCTGATGACCGAGCACCGGATGCGCCACCTGCCCGTCCTCGACGGCGGCAAGCTGGTCGGCCTCATCTCGATCGGTGACCTCGTCAAGAGCGTGATCGCCGATCAGCAGTTCACGATCAGCCAGCTCGAACACTATATCCACGGCACGCCTGCGGTCACGTCCGCCTGACCCGCTCCAGCAAAAAAGGCCCAAACGCGTGAGCGTCTGGGCGGAAAGCCGCCGGAATGCGGCGACGGAGGTTCTGCTCCTGCGGGCGGATGACGCGCGCAACTGGCGCGCGTCTCGTCGAATAAGCGGTGCGCTCGGGCAGACCCGGGGACGATCAGTTGCCGAAGTAGACCGAGTTCACGGGATTCGGTGCTTCACGCGTCATGCGACGGCCGGCTTGCGCGGCACCCGTCGCGACGGCACCGTAGCCACTCGTATCGGCGTGCGCGAGCATCGGCTGATTCGGTTGAATGCGTTGTTCGGCGGCCTGGATGTTGTCCGGATACTGCGAATCGCTCGCCAGCGGCTTGTAGCCATTCTGTTCGAGTTGCACGAGCTCGGCCTTGACCTGGTCGCGGGTCAGCCCCTGCTCGGACTGTGCAAACGATGCGATCGGGGCGGCAAGGACGGATGCGGCGATAGCTGCGTAGATGATCGACTTCATGATTTACCTCCGGAATATGTTCTCTTATGGCGTCGCCTCGGCGGGACCTGTCTGAAGCGATTGAATCCAGTGTAGTTCTCGCCACTTCAAGGGGAAACCCTTAGTTTGAACATACAGCGTTGCGATTTCGACAAAAATCACCCGCTTTTCCAGGCTGATATCGCCTCAACTTGCTTCACTCGCACAACAATCGCTGACGAATTGCCGACAGCCAAATCACATATCCCGAAGGTTGTGTTGTAGAATCGTAAGGTTTTATACGTCAATCGACCTTCCATTCACCATGTACGCGCTCACGCCCCTTTCGGTTTCGCCGTCCGGCCCGGCCGGCGTGCGCGCGCGCGCCGGTCATCCGGCGCATCCCCTCGCTCGACGCACGGCCCAGGCGCCGCTCGCCCCTGCCCGGCGCCTGATCTGACGGCTCGGTCTCCTCCCGGAGCCAGGTCAGACAGGCTCCGGGCGATCCTCATAGGCACGCCACGCCTGCCCCTGCCGATCATTTGGAGAACTGCCATGAAACAACGCCTTTACCAGTTGACCGAACTCGACGTCGCTCGCCTCGAGAAGCACGCCGAACACAACCCGCGCTTCCAGACGATGCTCGATACGCTGCTCGAGCGCGCCGACATCGTCCAGCCCGACGCCATCAAGGCGAACGTCGTCACGATGAACTCGCAAATCACGCTGCTCGACGAAGCGACCCAGGAACAAGCCACCTGGACGATTGTTTATCCGGATGCTGCCAATCTCGAGCACGGTCGCCTGAACGTCTTCTCGCCCGTCGGCATGGCACTGCTGGGCACCCAGCGTGGCCAGATGGTCAAGGTGATGCAGCCGAGCGGCGCCGAAAAGTTGATGAAGGTCGCCGCGATCGTGTTCCAGCCGGAAGCCAACGGCGAATACACGCGCTGACGCCACCTGCCGCCCGCACCGCGCCGCAAGGGCGCTCAACGAAAAAAGCGAGGCACTGGCCTCGCTTTTTTGCATCCGGACGATACGAATCGCCGGCATCACATTCCACAGACGAAAAAAAAGGCGCCCGAAGGCGCCTTTTTCGATGCTGCGTAGCGGGTTACCCCGCCGTCACGCTTAGAAGCGGTGACGCAGACCAACCGTTGCTGCGGTTTGGTTGATCGACGAGCTCGGCAGCGTGTTGATGTCGCCGTTGTAGATCGATGCGCCAACGCCGTTCTTCGCTGCACGCTGGTACACAGCTTGTGCGTAGACGTCCGTGCGCTTCGACAGTGCGTAGTCAGCTTGCAGACCGAACTGGTTCCAGTGCGTGCTGCCGTTGTTGATCTTCGCGTTCGTGTACGTGTAAGCAGCGCCCAGGCCGAGAGCCGGCGTCAGGTTGTACTTTGCGTTGACTTCGTAGTTGTCGGTGCGAACCGAACCCGTGCCAACTGCATTGTTGTCCAGACGTGCTTGCGTCCATGCAGCGCCGACTTGTGCCGGGCCGAATGCATAACCAGCAGCAGCACCGTACGTGCGGACGCGGCCTTGGCTAGCGATGCCACCGATTGCCGACGACGTTGCGCCGTTACCGTTGGAACCGTCACCCAGGTTTGCTTGCGAGTATGCAGCAGCCAGCTTCAGACCTTGGAACTGGTATGCAGCACCCGCGCTGTATGCACGGTTGTTGCCGAAGTTCGTGTTGTTCGAGAACGAGTACGTGCCGCCGAATTGCAGGCCAGCGTAGTTCGCGCTCGTGAACTTGATCGTGTTGTTCGATGCGACATCGCCGTTCGTGCTCAGGCGGTCGAGGTTCAGCGGGTGCGCGAAGTACGTGCCGCCCCACGAACCCGTTGCCGTCAGCGGCGCCAGGTAGTCTTGCGTTGCGTCATACTGCTTACCCAGCGTGACCGTGCCGTACTGGCTCGACAGGCCGACGAAGGCTTGACGGTTGAACATGCCGCCGTTGTTGCCCAGCTTGCCGTTACCGATGCCGAAGCCGCTTTCCAACGTGAAGATTGCCTTCAGGCCGCCACCGAGGTCTTCCGAACCACGCAGGCCGAAACGGCTTTGGTCGATACCCGAGCCCATCGACCACAGCGACTTGCCGTTCACCGGCCGGCCAGCTGCGTTAACGCCCGTTGCGACGTTGCTTTGGTAGGTGATGCCTGCGTCCAGCACGCCGTACAGCGTGACGCTGCTTTGCGCGTGAGCGACGGTAGCGAACGATGCTGCAGCTGCTGCAACGATCAGAGTCTTGTTCATTCGTGGAGCTCCCTTCTAAAAAGAGGCAGGTCTCGCGACCTTGTTCATAAACGGTCTGCAACCGCCCGGGAGCGCCATCGATCCTGCTGGCCGCGCCCGGATAGTTGCCCGTTTGGGAACCGTGAGTTTAGGGGTGTACCCTAGGCGAGCGATCCGCAAATAAAGAAATAAGCTTTTCCAGAACTAGAAATAATAGAAATGGGGCCGCGTTATAAGTATTTGTTTTGACGTTTGTTTTTGACTTCTTGACGGGGGCTTTTTGGAGGCTTCCATCGCATCATTCTTTCATGTCATCGTCTTGACGGTTGCATAGAAACAACAAACGGATTCGGCAAGACACCCCGTAATCGGCAAATTTTACCCGATTCAGCCTCGAATTCCAGGCTCCGGACACCTAAAACGCGTCCGTCGGCCAATAAACAGGGCGCGACGTTCGTACAGCGGGCACCCCGATCAGTTGCTGAAACAGAAAGCCCCCGCCCACCAGCGGTTCACCCGCCCGCCGTGACACACCGTAACAGCCTTAACCGCTCGCGTAACCCGGCCGGCCGACTGGCAGGCTAACGTAAGGCAGCCTCGAATACAGAACAGAACAGGACACGCCATGAATCGACGCTCGTTGTTGCGCGCCATCGGATTGACCGCCGCCTTCGTCGGCACCGGCTGGCTGCGTGCCGCCTCGGCCCAGCCCGCGCCGCCCGCGTACCGGCCGTCCGGTCCGAACGGCGTACCCGGCGGGCCGCCCTATGGGGACCGCCCGGGCTTCGCGCCGCCAGCCGCCCGGCACGACCGCCGCCCGCCGCCGCCACGGCCGCACGGCTATATATGGACGGACGGCTACTGGCGCTGGCAGCGTGGCCGCTATATATGGGTGTCCGGCCGCTGGGTCGCGCGGCGCCCCGGGCGTAGGTGGGTGCCCGGCTACTGGCGCCGTCAGGGACCGGCGTGGATCTACGTCGACGGCACATGGCGATAGGCAAGCGCCGGGATCCGGCCGGTGGCCGGCCCGGAACCGGGCGGCGCGGGCGAATCCGCGCCGTTCGACCCCGACATCGTGACGCCTGGCAGGCGCCTCCGCGAATCCTGCCCCACTCCGCCCCGATACCGGCGCGCAAACCGGTGCCGAGGCGTCCGGTCACTCAACTTCGACCATCGACATGCCCGCCGACTTACGGCGCACCGCCCCGTCTCGACCGGATCCTGCCGCACCCGCCGTGCGCCATGCGGCGGAAGACCGCCGTTTCGGTCGCCCCCGCACCTGCCCTTGCAAACGGGGCACCGCCAGCGCATTGCCGCATTCGGGACAAACGGAATACGCCGAAGCATCGACGATCCTGTCCATCCCGATCAAATCATTCGGATAACGAAATCATGCGGTGGCGATACACACGCAGTTTCGCCATGCCTCGCCGCATCGCCCCCGATCCGCAGCACGCCCCCTCGACAGGACAGCGCGAGCGTCCCGCTCAGCGCCCGCCGCCCCCCAGCTCCCGTGCACGACGTCGCGCGGCGCAGATCGCGCGATGATGTTCGTCGGCCCATCGGATCATCGCCTGCATCGGCATCAGGAACGAACGCCCGAGGTCGGTCAGCGCATATTCGACGCGCGGCGGCACTTCGGCGAACAACGTGCGACTGACGAAGCCGTCCTGCTCGAGCCGCTTGAGCGTGCGCGACAGCATCTGGTTCGACACATCGCCGATCGCACGGCCCAGTTCGTTGAAGCGCATCGTGCCGCCGGACAGCGCTTCGAGCACGAGCAGGCTCCACTGGTCGCCGATGCGGTCGAGCACATCGCGGATCGGGCACGGCTGATCGAGTTCGACGGTTTCATCGGCGGGCTGGAACGGCATGGCTGGATTCTCTTTCACGGGCAACGCACGGTCAGCGCGGTGTGACCTGTTCACACCACGCTGACTTCTTGTGACGGGTTCGCGGCAACTGTACCATTCGATCGGCCCGACAGCCGCGCGGATTCGCCAGTTGAACGAAGCATGATGACGACGTGCGACCTCGCCCCGCCCATACCGTGACGTTACGGACCGGGCGGCGAATCCGTCGCGTCGATCAGGTACATGCATCCGCAACCAGGCCCCTTCTCCCGCCGATCGGCACGGCCGCGTCAACCCGCCGTCGCGCATCGCGCACCAACCCACGCTTCGTCAGACAAGGAACCCGCTACATGCCATTGCTCCGCTCCCCCGTTCGCGCCGTTGCCGCGCTCGTCCTGCTGGCCGCGTCGACGGCCGCGCTGGCGGCCGGCCCGGCCACCCGCGACCTGGCCGCCGAGGAAGCCAACCGCCAACTCGTACTGACGTTCTACGACCGCTTCTTCAACAAGCACGAAGCGGTCGAGGCCGCCGCCGTCGTCGCGGACGACTACAAGCAGCACAACCCGCACGTGCCGGACGGCAAGAAGCCGTTCGTGTCGTACTTCGTCGGCGCCTTCCAGAAGAACCCGGCATCGCGCGCACGCATCGTGCGCAGCGCAACCGACGGCGACCTCGTCTACCTGCACGTGCATGCAACCGAGCGTCCGGGCGACCGTGGCGAAGCCGTCGTCGACATCTTCCGCGTGAAGGACGGCAAGATCGTCGAACACTGGGACGTGATCCAGCCGGTGCCCGAAACGGCCGCGAACGCGAACACGATGTTCTGACACGCCGGGGCGGAACGCGGTGCGCAACGAAGCGCGCCGCCCGTCGACGGACGATCGGCCGCCCGCCGCGCAAGCGCACATGCCCCGCGGCGGCGAAGTCCCCTACAATCGAGCTTCGCCGCCGCGCCGGCCTCCGTCCCGCATGACCGCACCGCCGCCGGCGGGCCGTCGTGTGCGAAGCACGGCCGGCACGGGCGGCCGTTCGCGAAGACGGTGTCAACGATGAGCCCCGCCCATATTTCCCTCAGCAATGCCGGCGACCTGGTCGCCAGCCTCGGCAGTCCGCAGTTTCCCGCCCGGCTTTGGGCGTGGCTGCGCGAAACTGTCGATCCGCAGTCGCATTACAGCGTCGCGACGCGCTACCGTCGCGACGCGCCGTCGCAATCGATCGACAGCGTCGACGTGCTGTTCTTCGCGGGCGGCGACGATCCCGACGGCACGCGCCACGCGCTCGATCTGTATACACAGGGCGACTGGCGCACCGACACGCTGCTCCCGCATATCGAGCGCGCCACCGATTCGCAGCTCGTGTTCTCGTGCAACGAGGAAATCGACACGGCGACCGAATACGGCCGCCATTTCGCGCTCGGCGAACTCGGCGAAGACTGCACGCTGCTCGGCAGCGAGCGCGACTATGTCTATGCGTTCTCGCTGTTCCGCCGGCGCGGCCAGCCGTCCTATACGCTGGCCGAGCTGGCGCTGCTGCGCCAGCTCGGCGATTTCGTGCTGCCGCTCCTGATCCAGCATGCGCGGCTCGCCCGCCTGACGCCGCGCTCGGACGACGGCGCACTGCTGCAGCGGTTCGAACAGCGCCTGTCGGCCTGCGGCGCGGCGCTGTCGCAGCGCGAACGGCTCGTGTGCCGCGCAGTGCTGCAAGGGCAACCCGTCCCGCAGATCGCCGATACGCTCGCGCTCAAGCCGAGCAGCGTGCGCACCTATCTCGGGCGCGCGCTCGCGAAGCTCGGCGTCGCGAACCGGGCCGGGCTGTTCGCGTGGTGCGTGACCGAAGAGGAAGCGCCGGAGGATCGCAGTCACTAGATGACGCTTCCGTATCGCTGCGACGCCCCCCGCCCCCGCCGCCTTTGTCGCGCCTTGTCCTCAAAACGATGACAGACAGTCGGCCGCCCCGCTCCTAGTATCTGACTCACCCGACCACAGGAACGCGTCGGATATCACGGAGACACGGAATGCCGAATACCGGATGGACGCCGGCCCGCACGGCCGCGCGCGCGTCGCCCATCGACCTGCCGACGCTGACCGGGCGGCGAGATCGGCATGACGCTCCGGCAGCAGCCGGCCCGCTCCAAGACGCATCGCCGCGCCTGCCGCGCCGCACCGGCACCTAGCCGCCCCATCCCATTCCAACCCGACCGGGTACACGCGACCGGACGAGCCACTCGGCCCGCCCGCCGGACACGTGCGCCCGTCGATCTGCCCCCATCCGGAGGAGACACATGCAACACGCCGATACCGTCTATCTGAACGGCCTGCTTTACACGGGCGACGCGCAGCGCCGCTTCGCGCAGGCGCTCGCCATCCAGGACGGCAAGATCGTCGCCGTCGGCCGCGACGACGACATCCGCCCGCTGGCCGGCCCCGCGACGCGCGTCGTCGACCTGACCGGCAGGCTGATGCTGCCGGGCCTGATCGACGGCCACGTGCACCCGCTCGAAGGCCACCAGATCCTCGGCGACTTCGACCTGTCCGGCGTCAACGATCCCGACGCGATCCTGCAGCGGATCCGCGCATGCGCCGATGCGACGCCGGACGAACCGTGGGTCTATCTCGGCGGTGCCAACCTGGCCGCCTTCGGCGCGTATCCGACCCGCGAGCTGCTCGACCGGATCGTGCCCGACCGGCCGCTGCTCGTGGTCGGCTTCGACGTGCACAGCGGCTGCCTCAATACGAAGGGCCTCGAAGCGGCCGGCATCCACGCCGACACGCCCGATCCGGCCGGCGGTGTTTACGAGCGCGATGCGTCCGGCGCGCCGAACGGCGTCGTGCACGAAGCAGCGTTCTACCGCGTCTGCCCGATCATTCCGCAGCTGAGCCCGGCCGGCTACCCGAAGTCGCTCGCGAAAGCGCACGCGATGGCCCACGGGTACGGCATCACCGGCTGGTTCGATGCTCGCGTCGAGGAGGCCGAACTCAAGGCATATGCCGACGCGCAGCGCGCGGGCACGCTGAAGGTGTACATGAGCGCCGGCCTCTATGCGAACCCGCGCCGCGATCCGCGCGAGCAGATCGAGCGCTTCGCCAGATGGCGTCGCGAGTACGAATGCGACAACCTGCGCCTGCATACGGTGAAGATCTTCGTCGACGGCGTGCCCGAATCGAAAACCGCCGCGCTGCTCGAGCCGTACGCCGGCACCGACGACTGCGGCCTCGCGCTGTGGAGCCAGGACGCGCTGAACGAAATCTGCCTGCTCGCCGATGCGGCCGGCTTCGACCTGCACTTCCACACGCTCGCCGACCGCGCGGTGCGCATGACGCTCGACGCGCTCGAATATGTCCAGATCCGCAACGGCATGCGCGACCGGCGCGCGCAGCTCGCGCACCTGCAGATTGTCGATCCGGCCGACATGAGCCGTTTCAACCGGCTCGGCGCGATCGCCAGCGTCCAGACCCTCTGGACGGCCGCGCGCGAGGAGCAGCAGCAGCTCTATCGCGACCTGCTCGGCGCGGAACGCACCGCGCGCAACTATCCGTTCCGCAGCCTGCGCAACGCGGGCGCGATGCTCGCGGCCGGCTCCGACTGGTCGGTCAGCACGATGGACCCGATGCAGATCATCCAGACAGGCGTCACGCACCTGCTGATCGACCAGCCCGACAGCCCGCCGTGGAATCCGCACGAACGCCTCGACCTGCTCACGATGCTCGAAGCCTATACGGTCAACACCGCGTATGCGCTGCGCTTCGACGACTGCACGGGTTCGCTTGAAGCGGGCAAGGACGCGAGCTTCGCGATCCTCGACCGCAATCCGTTCGCGCACCCGGTCGAGACCTTCGCGCAAACCCGCGTGATCGAGACGTGCTTCCGCGGCGAAGTCGTGTACGCCGCACCGGGTTGGGCCGACTGAAGCACGCCCCCGGCGGCCGTCAGGCGACGTTGAGCGCCAGCACCTGCTCGGTCGTCAGCACGTCGCCGAACGTGTCCGACAGCGCGGCCAGCGTCGCGCGATGGAGGTCGCGGTGCGATACCGTGCCGCCATCCGCGATGTCGAGGTCGCGTGTCGCACATGCGTCGTCGACGACGATCACCGCGTAGCCGAGCGGCACCGCATCGCGTGCCGCACCGGCGACGCATGCATGCGTCATCAGGCCCGTGACGATCAACGTGTCGATACCGGCCGCCTTCAGGCGCGCATCGATGTCCGTCGTCGGGAACACGCTCACCGACGTCTTCTTCACCACCGTGTGATGCGGTGCCGGCTGCAGGTCCGCGTGGAAGCGGAAGCCGTCGCTGCCGTCCGCGAAGATCGGGCCGTCGGCCGCATCGACGTGCTGGACGTGAAACACCGGAATGCCCGCGCGGTCGGCAAACGCGATCACGCGCTGCGCATTGCCCAGCGCGCGCGGCCCCTCCGGAATCGGCAGGCGGCCGCTGAAGTATTCATTCTGGAAATCGATCACCAGCAGCGCGGTGCGGGCGGCGGCGATCGACGTCGGCGCGCTCGCGCCCGCCAGGGTACGGATGGTCGGATGTTGCATGGGTCGCTCTCTCGGTTGGCCTGTCGAAGGAACGGCGCGCCGGGCCAGCCGGCGCCGCCGGACGCGGCCCGGATGCTCCCGGGACGCGAGGCGCCAGTGTCGGGCCGCGCGGCCTGGCGCGACAGCGGCGCGCAGGACAACGTCCGACAGGATCGGGCCAACGTGCAAACCACCTACGACAGCGCGGCCGTTCGCGCGCCCGGCTGCGTGCGGCCATACGCGACCATCATCGCGAAGCTGAGCAGGAAGCCCGCGCCGCCGATCAGCAGCAGGCCGATCTCGCCGAACACGGGCAGCAGGTTCGTGAGCGCGCCCGTCACGACCCACGCGACGGCCATCACCGAGCCCGCAACACCGAGCGCCCAGCCTTGCCGGTCTTCACTGACCGCGTCGGAGAACGCCGTATACATCGTCGTATACGCGACCATGTCGAAGCAGCCGACCACCATCGCGAGCGCCCACAGCACCGGCTCGTGCGGGAACAGCGCGGACAGGACCTGGCCGACGCCCGCGACGAGCAGGCCCGTCTTCGCGATGTCGACCACGCGCCACACGCGCAGCATCCGCCGCACGACGAACAGCAGGCCGAACACGAAGCAGAGGCCGATCACGCCGCTGAACAACCCGAGCCGCGCGCTCGTGTAGCCGAACTTCGCCTGCAGCAGCAGCATGATGGTCTGCAGGTAGAGCCCATAGCCGACCTGCATCAGGAAGAACACCACCGACAGGAACGCGACGTTGCGCTGGCGCGCGGCCTCCCCGATGATTCGCAGCGGCAGCAGCGGATCGATGCGCGTGTCGCCGCGCGGCGCGGCCGAATCGCGATACGACGTCCAGGTCCAGCACGCGCAGACCAGCGACAGCGCGGCAACCAGCACGAACGGCGTGCCGTAATCGAACAGCGGTGAAATCGTGTGGTCGGACGTGACGCCGCCGAGCACCGGGCCGACGATCACGCCCGCGCTGAACGCGAGCGACATGATGCTCATGTTGTACGCCTTGTTCTCCGGCGTGCTCAGGTCGGTGATCGCGGCCTGCGCGATGCCCTGGCAACCGGCCATCAGCCCGGTGAGCCCGCGGCCGGCCAGCAACAGCGCGACGCTCGCATGCCATGCGCCGGCCGCCATCATCGCGTAGCCTGCCGCGAGGCCGAGCAAGCACAGCAGCAGGATCCTGCGGCGGCCGTAACGATCGGACAGGTCGCCCATCAGCGACGAGCCGAAGAACATGCACAACGGGTAGATCCCGTAGCCGAGACCGAGGTAGAAATTGCGCGCGTGCGCACCGGCGTCGGCCGGCAGGATGCCCGCGTGCGGATCGCTGAAGATCGCGGACATCATCGGATAGACGAGCCCGAATCCCATCGCGTCGATCGCGATCGCGAGCAGGCAGGGGCCGAGCAACTTGTAATCGAGCCGGGACATGGCGACCTTCCGGACAGAGTGGATGATCGCCCAAGCGTATCGATCGGGCGGCGGCCGCGGTAGGCCGCCGCCCGCGATGCTAAGCATCGGCCGCGCCCATACCCTGCCTGTCGCCCGCGCCGATGGGGCACCGGTGTGGGCGGCAGGCCACGCCCGCTATTTGACGCTCAACGGCTCGCCCTGAAACTGCCGGCGTGCGAGCACGCACGGCGCACCGTCATGCATGAACACGCTCGCGAGCAGCCCGAACGACGCCGCGAACAGCACGTACCACGCAGGTGCGACGGGCGATCCGCTCGCGTGCGTCAGCCACGTGACGATGAACGGCGCGAAGCCGCCGAACACCATCACCGCGACGTTGTAGGCGAGCGCGATGCCGGTCGAGCGCGAACGCGTCGCGAACTGCTCGGCGAGCGTGGTCGGCGCGGGCCCGTAGCAGATGCCGATGATCGTGCAGATCACGAGCTGCATCACGAGCAGGCGCCCGATGCCCGGCGCCGCAGCCAGCCACGTGAACAGCGGATACGTGACCGTCAGCAGCGCCAGCGAACCGGTGATCAGCACGGGACGCCGGCCGATGCGGTCGGACACCAGCGCGGCGACCGGAATCGTCACCGTCAGCAGCGCAACCGCCGCCATCTGCACCTTGAAGACCTGGTCGAGCGGCAACCCGAAGGTCTTGTGCACGAATGTCGGCATGTTGACGAGCATCACGTAGAACACGGCCGTGCCGGTGATCGTCTGCCCCATCGACACCAGCACGCCGCGCAGGTTGTCGCGCAGCACGCGCGACACGCTCGCCGGCGGCTCGACGGCCGACTTGCTGGCGTCGAGGAACGCCTCGGTCTCCTCCATGTGCCTGCGGATCCACAGGCCGACCGGCCCGATCAGCAGCCCGAGCGCGAACGGCACGCGCCAGCCCCAGCTGTGCAGCGCCGCCTCCGACAGCGACTGCGTGGCCCACGCGCCCATCGCAGCACCCGAGAACACCGCGAGACATTGGCCGATCAGTTGCCACGATCCATACAGCCCGCGCCGGTTTTCCGGCGCGCTTTCCACGAGGAACGCAGTCGCGCTCGCGTATTCGCCGCCGGTGGCGAACCCCTGCAGCAGCCGCGCGACGACGATCAGGACCGGCGCCGCCGGGCCGATCACCGCGTACGACGGCGCAAACGTGATCAGCGCGATCGACAGCGTCATCAGGAAGATGATGAGCTGCATCGCGGCCTTGCGGCCCTTGCGGTCCGCATAGAGCCCGAGCAGGATGCCGCCCACCGGGCGCATGAAGAAGCCGACGCCGAAGGTCGCGAGCGACATCAGCAACGACGCGTACTGGCTCTCGGCGGGAAAGAACAGCCGCGCGATGATGCCGGAGAAGAAACCGTAAACGATGAAGTCGTACCACTCGAGGGTATTGCCGACGACAGCGGCAACCACCTGCCGATGCCGTGCGTTCCGACGTGAGTCGTGCATGCTTGTCTCCTGCAGTCTCATGGCGCCGCGCCGCATGCGTGCCGCCTTCCGTGGCTGGCATGGGCGAACCGGCTGTTCGTATCGCCGGCCGATGTGGCACGGGCCCGCACCATCGAAATCTCGTGGCCCGCGCGCACGACCGGCGTGAAACGATCATAGGGATACCGAAAACCCGCATCAATTAACGCCCGCGGCGGATGATTAGCCGGAGATTAAATGTTTCCCCGCCGGGCTCCATCACACGAAAACCCCGGAAATTCGCGCATTGTTGCATCCCCGGTTCTGCGGCAGAATCGTCGGCCGCCCTTCCCGTCGTCCGCATCATGCGCAACCGCATCAACGAAGAGATCACGTTCCGCAAGCTCGAGGTGCTGCTCGCCTTCATGGAAGCCGGCAGTCTCGCGAAGGCCGCCGAGGCGCTGGGCGTGAGCACGGTCAGCGTGCACCGCGCGCTGCACACGCTCGAGGAAGGGATGCACTGCGCGCTGTTCCGCCACGAGGGGCGGAACCTGATTCCGACCGACGCCGCGCAAGTGCTCGCCGAAGTCGCGGGCGAAGTGCTCAAGACGATGACCGACGGGATCCGCTCGACGCGTGAGGCGGCCGGCTACGGCGCCGGCCAGTTGAAGATCGGTTCGCTCTACTCGTTGACGATCCGCACCGTTCCCGAAGTCGTGATCGCGTTGAAGGAGCGCCGCCCCGAGCTGCAGGCCGAGCTCGTGCTCGGCTCGAACGCCGACCTGCTCGACAAGCTACGGCAAGGTGCGATCGACGCGACGCTGATGGCGCTGCCCGAACCGGACGCCGAGATCGAATCGATTGCGCTGTTCGAGGACGAGATGTTCTTCGCCGCGCCGATCGACTCGCCGTACGCGCAGCATGACGCCATCGATCTCCGTAGGTGCGGCGACGCGCCGTTCGTGTCGCTCGGCGAAGGCTTCGCGACGCATCACGGCTTCACGGAAGCGTTTCGCGCGGCCGACATCGCGCCGAACGTCGTGATGCGGGTAGGCGACATCTTCTCGCTGATCAACCTCGTGTCGGGCGGCGTCGGCTGCTCGCTGCTGCCCGGCCGCGTGCGCGACCTGTTCGCGCACAAGATCGCGCTCGTGCCGCTCGCCGGGCCGGCGATCCGCCAGACGATCGGCCTGAGCTTCCTGCATCGGCGCGAACGCGACCCGAACCTGCTCGCACTGGCGACGGTGTGCCGGCTGACGGTCAAGGGGCCGAACGCGCGGTAGCGCGTCGCGGCGCCCGACATCAGAATTTGACGAGCAAGCCGAGCCGCATCAGCAATTGATTGGCGGTCGACGACGGTGTCGTCTGGTTGATCTGTGCGACGGCCTGCCGGCCGTACGAGTCGAGCCCGGACGCATGCTGGTAGATGCCGACCATGTAGAGCGTCGTGCGCTTCGACAGGAAATACTGCGCGCCGACATTGAACTGCTGATACTTCGCATCGGGCGCCGCCGTGTACGTGTACGCGGCGCCGAGCGACACGGCCGGCGTGACGAGGTACGTGACGTTGGCCTCGTAGTTGTCGAATGCTGCCTTGCCGCGGTACCCCGTATTCAGCGTCTGCACGATGTTCTGGAAACGCGTATTGGTGTACACGAATCGGAACGTCGCATTGCCGACGCCATAGCTGCCGCCTGCTCCGAAGATCTGCAGCCTCGATGCTGACTGGTAGCCGCCCCAGATCGGCGTGGGCAGCGCAGTCGAGAACGCCGCGTTCAGCGCCGCGTTCGCGCTCGCGCCCCACAGCGTCACGGCCGGGTTGTTGACGGTCTCGTACGCGGCGTCGAGCGTCAGCGGGCCGCGCTCGTAGCGCGCGCCGACGCTGATCGCCCGGTTCGAGGAGAAACTGCCCGGCACGCCACCGAATCCGTATAGCGCGGCCATCGAGAACCCGTAGAAATCCGGCGTCTTGTACTTGATCGCGTTGTTGATGCGCGCCGTGTCGTTCAGGTTGTCGACGTCAGCCGCATGCGCGCCGAGATAGCCGGTGAAATTGCAGCCGGCCGCCAGCAGGCCGAGATATTCGCCGCTCAGCTCGTCGTACTGGCGGCCAAGCGTGACGGTGCCGAACGCGCCGGTCAGGCCGACGAACGCCTGGCGGCCGAACATCAGGCCGCCCTGCCCGAGCCGCCCCGTGTTCGCGTCGTAGCCGTTCTCCAGCGTGAAGATCGCCTTCAACCCGCCGCCCAGATCCTCGCTACCCCTGAAACCGAGGCGGTTTCCGTACAGCGTGCCCGATACGGCCTGGATCGCCTTGCCGCCGCCCATGTTGCTGACGTAGTTCACGCCGTTGTCGATGGTGCCGTACAGCGTGACCGAATTCTGCGCGTGCGCGGCGATGGCGAAGGATGCTGTCGCGGCCGCCGCGATGATGCCGTTGATTTTCATCAGATCTCCTCAATAATATTCTTATGATTGAACAGGCGGCGCATGCCGCCTTCCCGCCCTTACGCGGCGGCCAACCCCATCAGCGCCTGCAGCAGCGCGGCTCGCGCCTGCCCCCAGACCGCGCCCTTCCAGACGTCGTCATCGCCGTAGAACGCGTCGCGGATTCGCTGGAGAATGTCGCGCCTCAGTTCGGCCGGCGCATCGGGATGCCGGATCAGCCAGTGCGACGCACGCAGCCGGTTGATCACGTCGTCGAACGGCAACGTGCCGAATTCGAGTGCCATCAGCGCCGCATCCGCGTGCGGGCACTCGTCATGCGCGATCGACGCGACGGGCCCCGACACACCCGGCGATTCGGATTCGCCGTCGAACGGCGCGACGACGTCGGCGCCCCACCACGCGCGGGCGCGCGCGAGTTCGGCGGCGACGTTGCGGCCCGCGTAGATCTTCTCGCCATGGCCGCGCGGCCCGAGGCCCGTATGCACGTCGATCCATGCGATCGTGTTCGCGTGTGCCGCGCGCTCGCGCAGGATCGTGCGCATCGTGCGGTTGTTCCAGGCCGGTTCGCGCCCGCCAAAGAACATCCCGTCGGGTGTCGCATACTGGCCGCCGCTCAGCGCGCCGTGATACGCGAGCTTGCCGTGTCGCGCGATGTAATCGGCCAGCGCCCGCTCGTCGTCAGGCGACGGTGGCCAGGTTTCCGTGAGCACGAGGCGGTCGATCTCCGGATACGCGTCGTTGGCCGGCAGCGCTGCGCTGAAATCGATGTGGTTGCGGTTCAGGTCGACGTTGTCCTGGTTGGTGCGCTGCAGGTACGAGAAACCGTACGGATTGACCGCATGAATCAGCAGCAGCCCGACACCGGCACGCGCCAGCCGCCCGATCAGGTCGTCGTCGAACAGCGTCGCGACCTGGCAGCCCGACCCGCAGAAGCCTTCGGGCCCATGCGTGCCGGAACTGACGATCAGCAGCCGCTCGGCATCGGCCATGCCGAGGCCTGCCACGTCGATCGCCAGCGCTTCGCCGAGCGCACCCCGCAGCTCGGGCAGCACGAACGACTCGAGCGTCGCGCGACGGTGCGCGGCGGCGTCGAGAAACTTCTGGCGGGCTTCGGCATAGGTGCCGGAAAAATGGCGGGTAACGGCGGTAGATTCCATGGAATGGTCAGACCTTCGAGTAGGAGGAAACGCCGGAAACGGCGGGACTGTCGATCGTTTCACCGGTGCGGTCGCGCAGGTACGGCAGGCCGGCCATCGACACGAGCGCGACCACGATCAGGTACCAGGCCGGCGCCACCTTGTTGCCGCTCGCGTTGACGAGCCACGTACTGATGAACGGCGCGAAACCGCCGAAGATCGCGACCCCCACGCTGTACACGAGCGACATGCCCGTCGCGCGCACCGATTCGGGAAACATCTCCGGCAGGATCGTGATACTCGGCACGGCCTGGATCGCGAGCACGACGGTCAGCAGGCCGACCACCGTGAACAGCACGGCGGGCGTCGGCGACGCCTTCAGCCACGCGAACGCCGGATAGATCAGCAGCACGAGCGCGATCCGCCCCGCGACGATCAACGGCTTGCGGCCGACGCGGTCCGACCAGCGCCCGACCAGCGGCGCGCATCCGAATGCCAGCGCGCCCGTCAGCGCGGCGGCCGACAGCGCGACGGCCGGGCTCATCCCGAGTTCGTGGATCGCATAGGTCGGCATGTAGAAGCTGACGACGTACGATGCGCCCGTACCGCCCATCGTGATCGTGATCGCGACGAGGACCGCGCGCCCGTGCTCGCGGCAGAGCGTCGCGACGCGACCGCTGCGCCGCGCGCCGCCCGGCGCGGGCCGCGCGCTATCGCCCGAATGCGTTTCCTCGAGCCGGCGGCGTATGTAGGCGCCGACCGGCGCGATCAGCATCCCGAGCGCGAACGGTACGCGCCAGCCCCAGCGTTCGAGCGCGTCGGGCGTCAATGCGAACGACAGGATCGCGACCGTCAGCGCAGCCGTCAGCACGCCGAGCCCCTGGCTCGCGAACTGCCAGCTCGCCATGTAGCCACGCGTGCGCGGCCGCGCATGCTCGACGAGCAAGGTCGTCGACGCACCGAATTCGCCGCCGGCCGAGAAGCCCTGGATCGACCGCGCGACGACGATCAGGATCGGCGCAGCCACGCCGATCTGCGCATAGGTCGGCATCACCGCGATCATCCCGCAGCCGAGCGCCATCAGGAAAATGGTGAGCACCATCGCCGGCTTGCGCCCCGCACGATCGGCATATGCGCCGATCACGACGCCGCCGAGCGGCCGCATCACGAAGCCGGCCCCGAATGTGCCGACTGCCAGCAGCAACTGCCCGGCCGTGTCGAACGACGGGAAGAACAGCTTGCCGATGATGAACGCGAGGAAGCCGTAGACCGTGAAATCGAAGTATTCGAGCGCGTTGCCGACGGTCGTCGCGAGGATCGTCCGGCGCACGTCGGCGCCGGACTGCGGTTGGGGTGCCATCACGGGTGTCTCCTTCGTGGTGCTGTATCGCACCGGTTGTATGCGACGCATTCTAGGCGGGCTCGTGTTACCCGAAAAGACAACAATCCATTACACTCGTTGCCATTTGGTTTACACCCCCGGAGCGCCTCGTGAAACCGAACCAGCTGCATGCATTCGTGGCCGTGGCCGCACAGATGAGCATCCGCGGCGCCGCGCGCCAGCTCGGCGTGTCGGCGCCGGCCGTCACGAAGATCATCCGCGAACTGGAGCGCGAGATCGGCGCGCCGCTCGTCGAGCGCAGCGTCAAGGGCATCGTGCTCACCGAGTACGGCGCCGCACTGCTGCCGCGTGCGCGCCTGCTGCTCGACGACATGCAGCGCGCTCGCGATGAGATCGTGCAGCTGCGCGACGGCAACTTCGGCCACATTCGTGTCGCGGTCAGCACGTCGTTCGCGCAGACGATCTTCGTACCGGCCTACAGGCTGCTGCGTGAACGGCGCCCCGGCGTGACGGTGCACGTCACCGAATCGGGTCTCCCCGGCACGCTCGCGAGGCTGCGTGACGCGCAGACCGACTTCGCGATCATGCATGTCGATCCGCAATCGCTCGACGACGATTTCGTCAGCGAGCCGCTCGCGCCCGTGCAGCTCGTGCTCGGCGTGCGCAACAAGCATCCGCTGCGCAACCGGCGCAACGTACGCGATTTTCTTGACGCCGAATGGGTGCTGCCCGGCGACGGCAACGATCCGATGTCGGCCACCCAATGGCTGTTCGGCTCGTTCGGGCTGCCCGTGCCGGCACACGTCGTGCACGGCGATTCGATCTCGACCGCGCTCGCGCTCGTCGCGCAGATGGATCATGTCGGCTTCTTCGTCGAACCGCTCGCGAATGAGGTGTTCCAGCGGATGGGCATCCGCCGCGTGGCGCTCGACGATCCGATGCCCGAACTGCAGATGTGCGCGATCCAGCGCCGCGGCAGCGCGTTGACGCCGGCCGCCGCGCAATTCGTCGACTGCGTGCGCGACCTCCTCGTGGCGCGCTGACGCCCCACGCCCTGCCTTCGCGCGAACCGGCGTCACCAGGACGCCGAACGCCCCATCGGCGCTACGCCTTGGCCGTGCCTCGCAGCTAGTCCGTTTGGACGGCACGAAGCGCGCGCTTTGTTGCGAACATGGCAGTCATTCATCGCGCGGCACGCACACGTGCGTCCGCCAAGGAGACGCCATGAACGACCCAGTCCTCGGCCCCATCGACCAGATCGGCTACGTGGTCGCCGATCTCGACCGCAGCATCGCGCGCTGGCGCGAACGCCACGACGTCGGCCCGTGGACCGTATTTCGCAACGTGCGCCTCGACGGCCATCATCTCGGCGCACCGGTGACGATCACGATGGACGTCGGGCTCGCGTATCGCGGCGATCTGCAGATCGAACTGATTCACGTAACGAGCGACACGTCGTCGCCGTACCGCGATGCGCATGGGCAGCCGCTCGTCGGATTGCATCACGTCGCGTGGGTCGTCGGCGATCTCGATGCCGCGCTCGCACGGCTCACGTCCCGTGGCCTACGTGTCGTGTTTGAAGCACGCAACCCCGCCACGCGCGTCGCGTATCTCGACGACGCCGACGATCCCGGCGTGCGCGTCGAAGTCATCGAAGGTGCCGGCATGCGCGACGTGATCGCGCACGGCATCGCAGAAGCCCGCGCCTGGGACGGCACCGATCCGGTTCGCATCATCGACGCGGCGGGCACCTCCGCGTAAGCCCCCTCTTACTCTCACGCACAGGAGCAAACAGCATGAAACGACTCGAAGGCAAGGTGGCCATGATCACGGGCGGTGCCCGCGGCCAGGGCGAAGCGGAAGCGCGCCGGTTCGTTGCCGAAGGCGCGCGCGTGGTGATCGCCGACGTGCTGGATGACGCCGGCCGGCGCGTCGCGGCCGAGCTCGGCGACGCCGCACGTTTCCAGCATCTCGACGTGACCAGCGAAGCCGACTGGCAGACTGCCGTCGATGCGACGCTCGCGCAGTTCGGACGGCTCGACATCCTCGTGAACAACGCGGCGATCCTGAAGCTCGTGCCGATCGAAGCGTGTTCGCTCGACGACTATCGCAAGGTGATCGACGTGAACCAGGTCGGCTGCTGGCTCGGCATGAAGTCGGCGCTTGGTGCGCTGAAGGCGGCAGGCGGCGGCTCGATCGTCAACGTGTCGTCGACGGCCGGGATGGAAGGCGTCGCGGGCGGCAGCGCATACGTGTCCAGCAAATTCGCGGTGCGCGGGATGACCAAGGCCGCCGCGCTCGAATTCGGCCGCTACGGCATTCGCGTGAACTCGGTGCACCCGGGCGGCATCGATACGGTGATGGCGCGCCCGCCCGAGTTCGCGGACTTCGATCCGTCGTCGATCTACAGCGGCCTGCCGATCGCGCGCATCGGCAAGCCCGACGAAGTGGCGAACCTCGTGCTGTTCCTCGCGTCCGACGAATCCGCGTACTGCACGGGATCGGAATTCATCGTCGACGGCGGGATGCTCGCGGGCAGTTCGTTCCACTGACACGCATCCAGGTCGACGCACGCCCGCCAACCCGGCGGGCGTCTTCGTTTTCGCTTTCGTGTGCGGGCCACCGAGTGAAAAGTACGGCCTTCCCGCACCAGAAAACGACAATGCCGCCGGCGGCCCTCCCGCGCGGCGGCATCGTCATGTGCGGAGCGACACGCCCCGCGTCGCTCAGTACCCCTTCGGCTGGATCGCCGGCGCGCCGACGCTGCGCGCCGCCTGCCTGCCGCCGCGCACGAAGCGGCGCCCGTGCGGCCCGTACACGCCGTCCGGTTCCGGGTACAGCGTCAGCAGCGCGAAATACAGCATCCCGCCCATCACCAGCGACACCGGCACGCTCAGGTCGAGCCCGCCCGCGAGGTTGCCGAGCGGCCCGACGAACTGGCCCGGCAGGTTCACGAACGACAGACCGACGAACGCCGCCGGCAGCCACGCGCCCATCGCGCGCACGTTCCAGCCGTGCGTGAACCAGTAATGGCCGCCGCGCAGCTCGCGGTTGAACACCTGCAGGTCGTCCGCGAGATAGTAGCCGCGCCGCGTCACGTAGCCGATCACCATGATCGCCATCCACGGGCAACTGAACGTATCGATCAGCGTGGAGAACGTCGCGACGCTTTCGACGAGGTTGAACCAGAAACGGCCGACGAAGATGAACGCGATCGCGATCGTGCCGATCAGCAGCGTCGCACGCACGCGGTTCAGCAGTCGCGGGAACATGCTCGATACGTCGAGGCCGGTGCCGTACAGCGCGGTCGTACCGGTCGACATCCCGCCGATGATCGCGATCAGGCACATCGGCAACAGGAACCAGCGCGGCGAGATCGCGAGCAGGCCGCCGACGTAGTCGTTCGACGCGATGAACGCGGGCGCCTTCGTCGCGATGATCGTCGCAGTCGCGAGGCCGAAGAAGAACGGCACGAAAGTCGCGATCTGCGCAGCGAACACGGCGCCCATCACGCGATGCTTCGGGGTGCTCTGCGGGATGTAGCGCGCCCAGTCGCCGAGCGTCGACGCGAACGATACCGGGTTGCTCAGTGCGACCAGCACTGCACCGACGAACGCGGCCCAGAAGCCCGCGCTGCCCTGCTGCACCGTGCCGGCATAGCTCATGTCGAACAGGCCGGCGAATGCAAACAGGCCCGCGACGAACAGCACGCTCGCGGCCCACACGGCGATCTTGTTGACCCACAGCATGAAGCGGAAGCCATAGATGCAGACGATCAGCACGAGCACCGCGAACACCATGTACGCCGCGCCGAGCGTGAAGCCGTTGACCGGCACGCCGACCATGTTGTGCGCACCGCCGACGAGCGCATCGCCCGAGCTCCACACCGCGAGTGAGAAAAACGCGATCGACGTGAGCAGCGCGAGGAACGAGCCGACGATCCGGCCGTGGATGCCGAAATGCGCGCCGGACGACACGGGGTCGCTCGTACCGTTGCGCGGGCCGAACAGGCTCATCGGCGCAAGGATGCAGGTGCCGGCGAGCACGCCGAGCACGATCGCGCAGACACCCGCCTTGAACGACAGCCCGACCAGCACGGGAAAGCTGCCGAGCACCGATGTTGAAAACGTATTGCAGCCGCCGAACAGCAACCTGAACAGATCGATCGGCCGTGCATAGCGCGATACATCGGGAATGCGCTCGAAACCGAACGACTCGACCTGCGTAATCCTGCCTTCACTCATTTGTCTCCCACTCCTCTGGTGCATCTGTATGGCCCGTGACTGCGGCGATACGACACATCGTCATCGATTCGCGGCCACTCTAAACCGGATCGCGCGGCGCAAATATCACGCATTCGAGACGTTTACGACGAAGGAGAACAATGTTTCCCGGCAGGCCAGCGGCCGGCGCCCGCGCCATCCGTATGGCGCGGGCGATGCGACGTCAGTGCGCGCCCTCCGCCGCCGGCGCGCGGCACGCCGTCAGGCCCCGCTGAACGGCCTGCCGTGCCTCGATGCCGGCAAGCCAGCGCTCGACGTGCGGGTAGCCGGCCAGATCGATACCGAGCTCGGCCGCCGCGCGCAACCACGGGAACGCGGCGATGTCGGCAATCGAGTAGCGCGACGACGCGAGATACGCCGATTCCGCCAAGCGGCCGTTCACGACCCCATAGAGACGCCGCGCCTCGTTCCGGTAGCGCTCGAGCGCTTCCGCATTGACCGTCTTCGATGCATGCAGGAACCACCAGAGCTGGCCGAGCATCGGCCCGATCCCGCCGATCTGGAAGTGCAGCCATTGCTGGACGGCCGTACGCTCGGCCAGCGTGTCGGGATGCAGAAAGCCCGTCTTCGCGGCGAGATAGCTCAGGATCGCGCCGGATTCGAACACGGTCAGCCCGATGTCGCGGTCGACGATGGCCGGGATCTTGCCGTTCGGGTTGATCGCGAGGAACGCCGCGCTGCGCTGCTCGCCGGCGGACAGGTTCACGTGCACGCGATCGTGCGCGAGCCCGGCCTCTTCCAGGTAAATGGCAACCTTGTGCCCGTTCGGCGTGTCGGCCGTATAGAACGTGAGGGGGTGCGTCGAGATCATGTCGGTCCTTGTCTTCCGGTTATAGTTGCAACTACAATCGTTGCAATTGCAATTCTATGCCGGAACCGATAACCCGGCGACATGCCAGTACTCGAAGGAGGGACATGCAGACTGCGCGACCCGGTCCGCCCGTGCGGACACCCGACACCCACCGCGCCGCGGCGGCCTGCCTCGACAGGCTGATCACGCAGCGACTCGCGCCGCGTGGCCGCGCGGTATCGCCGCTCGGCGCGATGCGCGCGGCCGCCGATTGCCTCGAACGCGATGAGACGACCTCGGAACGCGTCTGGATCGTGCGCGCCGATGCGCGGGAGCCGGTTGCGGACGCGGGGGCGCAGCGCCGCATCAGTGCATGGCCGCTGCGGTTTCTCGATGCGCGCAAACGGTTCGAGCGGCCGCTTCTGTACCTGCTGCACGCACGCGCGACCGACCGGCTGCGGCTGGCGTCGGTCGAAACCGTCGATCGCGGGATCTTCGTGAACGATGCCGAAACGATCGCGTCGTCCTGGCCGAAAGGCGTGACGCCCGACGTCCCGCACTGGCTGGCCGCGAACCCCGCGTGCACGCCGTACGATCCGGCTTCAGGGCATGAGGCGATCGCGATCCTGCGCCACGCGTTGCGCACGCTCTATGTCGCCGGCCAGCCGGGATTCTGCTACCTCGCGAGCCACGACGACCCGGTGCCCGGTGCGAAGCCGCTGTCGGCCACGGCGGCCCGCGATGCGTTCAGCGGCATGGTGCGGGCCGGCCGGCGCACGGCAGCCGGCGCGACCGCGCAGATCCGGCTGTGCGGCGCGGGCAGCACGCTCGCGCAGGTGATGGAGGCGGCCGATCTGCTGCACGACGATTGGCGCGTCGATTCGACGATCTGGAGCTGCCCGAGCTACACGCAGCTCGCCCGCGACGGTCACGCGGCCGACCGGTGGAACCTGCTGCACCCGCACGACGAACCGCAGATCGCGCATGTGCGCCGATGCATCGGCGACAGCCGCATACCGGTGCTTGCGGTGACGGGTTACGCGGGGCACGTCGCCGCGCAGATCGGCGCGTTCGTACCGGCCCGCTTTGCGGCGCTCGGCGCGGATCTGGCCGGCCCGGGCCCCGCCACGCGCGCGCCGAATGCACGCTGGATCGCCGCGGTCGCGCTTCGCCTGCTGGCCGACGACGGCCGCGTGCCGGCCGACTGGGCCGCGCAGGCGATGCGCCGCTATGCGAGCGACTGACGCGCGGGCCCGCCGCCGCTACTTCGCGTCGGCCGCCGCGTCGCGCGCCGCGGCGGTCGCGCGGTCGAGCGCGGCGGCCATCGCCGCCTGCTCCTTGCCGCCGAACTGATCGAGGAAGAGCTCCGCGACCGTCGACTGGTACACCTTCCACATCTTCTTGCGCAGCACCCGCCCCTTGTCGGTGATGCTCGCGTACGCGGCACGGCCGTCGTCCGCCGAACGCGCGCGCGTGACAAGCCCGTCCTGCTCGAGCCGGTCGACGAGGCGCGTCAGGTTGTAACGCTCGATCGCGAGCACGTCGGCAAGTTCGTGCATGCGGCGCGTGCCGTCGGGCCCGCTTTCGAGCCCCCACAACGCGTCGTACCACGCATAGGCCGGCAGGCCGGCCGCCGCGAGGCGGCGCTCGATCTCGCGAATCATCGTCCGGTGCGCGCGGACGAACGAGAACCACAGATCGGGTTCGGGTGCGCTCATGTCAGGTCGTTCCTCTCGTTGAATTGCAGTTGCAATTAAATTTTACCTCGATAACAATTGCCCTCACACGATTGCAATTGCAATTATCTGCCCGCCGATCGGCGGGCGTTCCGTCGCGCGTCGCGGCGCCACGACCGTCGCCCCGCGCAGCCTTATGCTTCTGGAGACACTGCATGACCGCACCTCTCGCGCTACCCGACATCGACCCGCAGGAAACCCGCGAATGGCTCGATGCACTCGAATCCGTGATCGCGCTCGAAGGCCGCCCGCGCGCGCACTACCTGCTCGACCAGCTTGCCGACCTCGACGCGGCGCGCCACGGCGACCTGCACGGCCGCGTGACGACCGCGTACGTGAACACGGTGCCGCGTGAACGGCAACCGGCCTATCCGGGCGATCTCGCGCTCGAACGGCGCCTGAACGCGATGATCCGCTGGAACGCGATGGTGATGGTGCTGCGCGCGGGCCGGCATTCGAACGTCGGCGGGCACATCGCGACCTACCAGTCGGCCGCGGTGCTGTACGACGTCGGCTTCGATCACTTCTTCCGCGGCCGCACCGATACGTTCGACGGCGACATGGTCTACATCCAGGGCCATTCGGCGCCCGGCATCTATGGCCGTGCGTACCTGGAAGGCCGCATCACGGACGCGCAGCTCGACTACTTCCGCCGCGAGACCGGCCGCGAAGCGGGACGCGACGGGCTGTCGTCGTATCCGCATCCGCGCCTGATGCCCGATTTCTGGCAATTCCCCACCGTATCGATGGGGCTCGGGCCGCTCACGGCCGCGTATCAGGCGCGCTTCATGCGCTACCTCGAATATCGCGGGCTGAAAGCGCATCAGGGGCGCAAGGTGTGGGCCTTTCTCGGCGACGGCGAAATGGACCAGCCCGAATCGCTCGCCGCGATCTCGCTCGCGGGACGCGAACGGCTCGACAACCTGATCTTCGTCGTCAACTGCAACCTGCAGCGCCTTGACGGCCCGGTGCGCGGCAACGGCAAGGTCATCCAGGAACTCGAAGGCACGTTCCGCGCGGCGGGCTGGAACGTCGTCAAGGTGATCTGGGGCGGCGGCTGGGATCGCCTGCTCGAACGCGACACCACGGGCTTGCTGCGCCAGCGCATGATGGAATGCGTCGACGGCAATTACCAGACCTTCAAGTCGCAGAGCGGCGCGTACGTGCGCGAGCATTTCTTCGGCAAGTATCCCGAACTGCTCGAGCTCGTCGCCGATCTGTCCGACGACGACATCTGGAAACTGGCGCGCGGCGGCCACGATCCGGAAAAGGTGCATGCGGCGTATGCGCAGGCGATGCGCGCGGACGGACGGCCGACCGTCGTGCTCGCGAAGACGGTCAAGGGCTTCGGGATGGGCGAAGCCGGCGAAGGCCAGAACGTGAACCATCAGTTGAAGAAGATGAGCGCGGACGCCGTCCGCGCGTTCCGCGACCGCTTCGCGCTGCCGGTCAGCGACGCGCAACTCGACGACCTGCCTTACCTGAAACCCGAACCGGGCAGCGCCGAGGCACGCTACTTCGCGGAGCGCCGTGCCGCGCTCGGCGGCCACGTGCCGGCCCGCTTCAGCCAGGTGGCGCCGTTGCCGGTGCCGCCGCTCGCCGCGTTCGACGGTCAGCTCAAGGACAGCGGTGAGCGCGGGTTGTCGACGACGATGGCGTTCGTGCGCATCCTCGGCACGCTGCTGAAGGATCCAGCGCTCGGCAAGCTCGTCGTGCCGATCGTGCCGGACGAATCGCGCACGTTCGGGATGGAAGGCCTGTTCCGCCAGATCGGCATCCACTCGCATCTCGGCCAGCTCTACACGCCGCAGGACGCGGGCCAGCTCAGCTACTACAAGGAAGCGAAGGACGGGCAGATCCTGCAGGAAGGCATCAACGAATCGGGCGCGATCGCATCGTGGATCGCAGCCGGCACTGCGTACAGCAATCACGGGCTGCCGGCGATCCCGTTCTACATCTTCTATTCGATGTTCGGGCTGCAACGGGTCGGCGATCTCGCGTGGGCGGCCGGCGACGCGCGTACGCGCGGCTTCCTGCTCGGCGCGACGTCCGGCCGCACGACGCTGATGGGCGAAGGGCTGCAGCACGACGACGGGCACAGCCACGTGCTGTCGTCGGTGATTCCGAACTGCGTGTCGTACGACCCGACCTATGCGTACGAACTCGCGGTGATCGTGCGCGACGGCCTGCGGCGGATGTTCGCGGAACAGGAGGACGTGTACTACTACATCACGCTGCTCAACGAGAACTACCCGCATCCGGCGCTGCCGGACGGCGCGGAGGCCGGCATTCTCAAGGGGCTTTACCTGCTGCGCGAAGGCACGTCACAGGCGGCCGATATGCAGCACGTACCGCGCGTGCAGTTGATGGGCAGCGGCGCGATCCTGCGCGAAGTGCTCGCGGCGAGCGACCTGCTCGCGCAGGACTTCGGCGTGGCGAGCGACGTGTGGAGCGCGACGAGCCTGAACGAGCTGCGCCGCGACGGGCTTGCGGCGGAACGCTGGAACCTGCTGCATCCGGATCAGGCGCCGCGCGTGCCATACGTGCAGCAATGCCTCGACGGCCGCACGGGGCCGGTGGTCGTCGCGACCGACTACATGAAGATCGTCGGCGACCAGATCCGCGGGTTCGTCGACGGCCGGCGCTTCGTGTCGCTCGGCACCGACGGCTTTGGCCGCTCGGATACGCGCGACGCGCTGCGCACGTTCTTCGAGGTCGACCGGCACTTCATCGTGATCGCGGCGCTGAAGGCACTCGCCGACGACGGTGCGATTCCGCGTACACGCGTCGGCGAAGCCATCCGGCGCTACGGCATCGACATCGACAAGGTCGATCCGGCCAGCGTGTAGTCATGCGGTGGCGCGGCAGGCAGGATTGCGCCAGCCTGCCGCGCCACCGCCCTGCCCGCGCTACTGCCCCGACTGCGCGAGCGGGCCTTGCGGGCCCTGTCCCGTTCCCGACGGCCAGCCGCCCGCCAGCGCCTTGTACAGCGCCACCGTCGACGCCGCACTGCGCATCCGCCCGTCGGCCGCCGCATCCTGCGCCTGCAGCAGCGTGCGTTGCGCGTCGAGCACTTCGTAGTAGTCGATCGCCCCCGCCGAGAAACGCGCCTGCGCCAGTTGCGCGGCGCGCGCGCTGTCGGTCGCGGCCCGCACGAGATGGTCCGTCTCGTCACGCGTGCGGGCGGCGCGCAGCAGCGCATTCTCCGTTTCCTCCAGCGCCCCGAGCACGGTCTGCCGGTACTGCGCGAGCTGCCCGGCCGCTTCCGCATCGCTCGCGGCGATCCGCGCACGCACGCGGCCGACATCGAGGAACGACCAGTCGATGCCGAGCGCGATCAGGTTCGTGTCGCTGCCCGCGCGGAAGAACCCGTAGCTGCTCGTCGCGCTGCCGAGCAGGCCCGACAGCGTGAAGCGCGGGAACAGGTCGGCCGTCGCGACGCCGACGCGCGCGGTCGCCGCGTGCAGCCGCGCCTCGGCGGCCGCGACGTCGGGCCGCCGCCGCAGCAGGTCGCCCGGCGTGCCGGGATCGATGTCGGCGGCCAGCGCCGGCAGCGGCACGGGCGTGCCCGCCGACGCGGCTGCCTTCGGCAGATCGAAGCGGCCGCTCAGCGCGTCCGGCGTCTGCCCGGTCAGCACCGCGAGACGGTGCTCGTCGACGCCGATCGCCGCTTCGTACACGGCGATCCGCGACGTCGTCGATTCGTACTGCGCACGCGCCCGCGCCGCATCGAGTTCGGAGCCGCGCCCCGCGCCGACGCGCGCATTGATCAGCGCGAGCGTCTGCTTCTGGTTGTCGGCGTTCTCGTGCGCGATCCGCAGCCGCTCCTGCGAGCCGCGCAGATCGACGTACGTGCTCGCCACCTCGCCAGCGATCGCGACCCGCACCGCGCGCACGTCCGCCGCGCTGGCGGCCGTTTCCGCACGCTGCGACTCGATCGACCGGCGCACGCGGCCGAACAGGTCGAGTTCCCACGCCGCATTGATCCCGACGCTGGACGTCGGCGTATCGCGCTGGCTGCGCGGCGCGCCGAACGCCTGATCCTTGCTCATCAGCTGATGGCCGATCTTCCCGCTCGCGGTGATCGTCGGGTAGCGGTCGAACGTGGCCTGCGACAGCAGCGCATTCGATGCGTCGTAGCGCGACACGGCGACCTGCAGGTCCTGGTTCGCCGCGAGCGCCGTGTCGATCAGTTGCGTCAGCGTCGGATCGCCGAAGCCGCGCCAGAACGTGGCATCGGCATCGGCCGACGCGTCGGGCGGCGTATCCGGCGTCGTACCGGACGGCGACGCATCGCGCGGCGACGCCGGATGCGCGTCGCGCGCGAACCGCGCGGTCGTGGCCGTGTCGGGCCGCTTGAAATCGGGGCCGACCGCGCACGCGGCGAGCGTCACCGACATCGCGAGCGCGGAAAGACGAAAAGCGGCGCTCATCGGTTTTCTCCTTCGAGGGTGCCGTGGTGTTCGCTCCACACGGCCGGTGTGCCGCCCGCGAGCTTGCGGATCGCCACATAGAACACGGGCGTCAGGAACAGCCCGAACAGCGTGACGCCCAGCATCCCCGCGAACACGGTGATGCCGGTGGCCGCCCGCACTTCGCTGCCCGCGCCGCCGCCGATCAGCAGCGGCACCGAGCCCGCGATGAACGCGACCGACGTCATCACGATCGGGCGCAGCCGCAGCTTGCACGCTTCGAGCGCGGACTCAATCACGCCCTTGCCCTGGATTTCGAGCTCGCGTGCGAACTCGACGATCAGGATCGCGTTCTTGCACGCCAACCCCATCAGCACGACCAGACCGACCTGCACGAACACGTTGTTGTCGCCACCGGACAGCCACACGCCGAACAGCGCGGCGCAGATGCACACCGGCACGATCAGGATCACCGCGAGCGGCAGCGTCCAGCTCTCGTACAGCGAGGCAAGCACGAGGAACACGAGCATCACCGCGAGCGGGAACACGACGATCGCCGCGTTACTCTGCGTGACCTGCTGGTAGCTGAGGTCGGTCCATTCGAGCGTGATGCCCGGCGGCAGCACGTCCTTCGCGATCTGCTGCAGCTTCTCGATCGCCTGCGACGACGACATCACCTTCGGATCGGCGTCGCCGATCAGGTTCGCGGCCGGATAACCGTTGTAGCGCACCACCGGGTCGGGCCCGTACGCGGGCGCCACCGTCACCATCGAGCCGATCGGCACCATCTCGCCCTTCGCGTTGCGCGTGCGCAGGTTCGCGATGTCGGCGGCCGTCTGCCGGTGGCCGGCATCCGCCTGCGCCATCACGCGGTACACGCGGCCGAACAGGTTGAAGTCGTTCACGTACATCGAGCCGAGATAAACCTGCAGCGTACTGAACAGGTCGGTCAGCGCGACACCCTGCGCCTTCGCCTTCAAGCGGTCGACCTTCACCTCGAGCTGCGGGATGTTCGCCTGGTACGAGCTGACGGGGTAGCTCATCCCCGGCGTCTTCGCGACCGCGGACTGGAACGCGGTGAGCGCGTTCTGCAATGCGCCGTAGCCGAGCCCGCCGCGATCCTCCAGGTACAGCGAATACCCCGAGCCGTTGCCGAGGCCCTGGATCGGCGGCGGCATCAGTGCATAGGTAATGCCGCCGCCGATGGCCGCGAAGCGCGCGTTCAGGTCCGCGTTGATCTGCGCGGCGCTGCGGTGGCGCTGATCGAACGGCTTCAGGATCACGTACGAGTTCGTGATGTTCGGCGTGTTCACGCCCTGCAGCGCATTCAGCCCGGCAAACGCCGGCACCATCTCGACACCGTCGGTGCCGAGCGCGATCTTCGTCATCTGCTCGGTCACCTCGCTGGTGCGCGCGAGCGATGCGCCTTCCGGCAGCTTCGCGCCCGCGAACAGGTACAGCTTGTCCTGCACGGGGATGAAGCCGCCCGGCACCGCGTTGAGCAGCAGCGCGGTCGCCGCGAGCAGCGCCGTATAGACCGCGAACACCGCCCCGCGCCGCTTCAGCGTGCGGCCAACGAAGCCGTGATAGCGATCGGAACTGCGGTCGAAGAAGCGGTTGAACGGATGGAACAGCCAGCCGAACGCGCGATCGAGCCCGCGCGTGAGCGCATCCTTCGGTGCGCCGTGCGGACGCAACAGCTTCGCCGCGAGCGCGGGCGACAACGTCAGCGAGTTGATCGCGGAGATCACCGTCGAGATCGCGATCGTCACCGCGAACTGCCGGTAGAACTGGCCCGTGACGCCGGACATGAACGCCATCGGCACGAACACCGCGCACAGCACGAGCGCGATGGCGACGATCGGCCCCGACACCTCGCGCATCGCCTGATGCGCGGCGTCGCGCGGGCTCAGCCCCTGAGCGATGTTGCGCTCGACGTTCTCGACGACCACGATCGCATCGTCGACGACGATCCCGATCGCAAGCACGAGCCCGAACAGCGTCAGCGTGTTGATCGAATAGCCGAGCAGATAGAGCCACGCGAACGTGCCGACCACCGACACGGGCACCGCGACGAGCGGAATGATCGACGCGCGCCAGGTCTGCAGGAACAGGATCACGACGAGCACGACCAGCACGACGGCCTCGATCAGCGTGTGCTGCACCGCGCGGATCGATTCGCGCACGAAGACTGTCGGATCCCACACGGGTCGGAACGCGACGCCGGGCGGGAAGCGCTTCGACAGTTCGTCGAACTTCGCATAGACGGCCTTCGCGACCTCCAGCGCGTTCGCGCCCGGCGACAGGAAGATGCCGACCACGGCCGAATGCTTGTTGTTGAAATACGAGCGCAACGTGTAATCGCCCGCGCCGAGCTCGATGCGCGCGACGTCGGACAGTTTCACGACCTGGCCGTCGCCGCCGTTGCGCAGCACGATGTCGCCGAACTCCTGCGCCGTGCGCAGCCGGCCGCGCACGTTGATCGACAGCAGGAAGTCGTTTTTCTTCGGCGACGGCTCCGCGCCGAGCTGGCCGGCCGACACCTGCACGTTCTGCTCGCGCACGGCGGCAATCACGTCGCTCGCGGTCAGCCCGCGCGACGCGAGCCGGTTCGGGTCGAGCCACAGCCGCATCGCGTAGTCGCCCGAGCCGTACACGCCGACGTCGCCGATGCCGGTGAGCCGCGACAGCTCGTCCTTCACATGCAGCGTCAGGTAGTTGCGCAGGTACAGCGAATCGCGGCTGTTGTCCGGCGAATAAAGGCTCACGTACATCAGCGGCGTCGGCGACTGCTTCTGCGTGGTCACGCCGTACTGGCGCACCTCGTCGGGCAGGCGCGACAGCGCCTGGCTCACGCGGTTCTGCACGCGCACGGCGGCCGTGTCGGGATCGACGCCCTGCAGGAACGTGACGACGACCTGCAGGCTGCCGTCGGAACCGGCGACCGACTTCATGTACATGATGCCTTCGACGCCGTTGATCGCCTCTTCCAGCGGTTCGGCGACCGATTCGGCGATTTCCTTCGGGTTCGCGCCCGGGTATGTCGCCCGCACGACGACGCTCGGCGGCACGACTTCCGGGTACTCGCCGGCCGGCAGCATCGGAATCGAGATCAGGCCGATCGCGAAAATGACGATCGACAGCACGACCGCGAAGATCGGCCGGTCGATGAAGAATCGGGAGAAATCCATGACCTGTCTCCCGTCACTGCGCGGCCGGCGCACCGGCGTCGGCGATGGCCTGCGTGCCGTTGCCTGCGCCGTTACCCGCGCCATTGCCGGCACCGGCGTCGGCGCGCGCAGGCAGTGCCTTCGGCTTCACCTGTGCGCCCGGATAATAGATCCGCTGCATGCCGTCCACGACCACGCGGTCGCCCGCCTGGATCCCCTTCTCGATGATCCGCTCGCCGTCCAGCCCGCGGCCGATCGTCACGTCACGGCGCATCGCCTTGTCGCCGGGTCCGATCACATACACGTACTTGCGGTCCTGGTCGGTAAGCACGGCCTTGTCGTCGACGAGCAGTGCATCCTGATCGCGGCCGCTGACGAGCTGCACGCGCGCATACAGGCCCGGCGTAAACGTATGGTCCGCATTCGGCAGCCGCACGCGCGCGCGGATCGTGCCCGTTTGCGGGTCGAGCCGGTTGTCGAGGAAGTCGACGGTGCCGGCATGCGGGAAACCCGTCTCGTTCGCGAGGCCCACGCGCACCGGATCGGCGCCGATCGCACGGTGCTTCGGATCGGCACGCCGTGCGTTGTAGCGCAGGTAGCTCTGTTCGTCGCAGTCGAAATACACGTAGACGGGGTTCTGCGACACGACGGTCGTCAGCAGCGTGTCGTCCGCGCGCGCCAGATTGCCGACGGTAGCGACCGCGCGGCCGACGCGGCCCGCGATCGGCGCCCGCACTTCGGTGAAACCGAGATTGAGCTTCGCATCGGCGACGGCCGCGTCGGCCGCCTGCAGGTCGGCACGCGCCTGCTCGGCCGTGGCGCGCGCGTTGTCGAGCTCTTCCTGCGACGTCGCATGCGCATCGATCAGCGTCTGCACGCGCTTGAGCTGCACGTTCGCGAGGCTCGCGGCCGCGCGGGCCCGCTGCAGCTGCGCATTCGCGCGATCGAGTGCGATCCGGTACGGGCGCGGGTCGATCTCGAACAGGAGCGCGCCCTGCGCGACCAGATCGCCTTCCTTGTAGGCGACGCGTTGCAGATAGCCGCTCACGCGCGGCCGCAGTTCGACCGCGTCGACCGCTTCGACGCGTCCGTTGAATTCGTCCGCGAGGCGGATCGTGCGCGGCGCGATCGTGGCGACGCCGACTTCGGGAAGGGATTGGGCCGACGACGTGCCTTTGCCGTCGTGACAGCCCGACAACGCCAGCAGCAGTGCACAGGCCGCGCCCAAAGGCGACGTCCTGCGTAGGGATAAGGAGAGCATGATGCCTCGCGACGGGTTAAACTGCCGCGTAGCATAAAAGTTGAAGTTAACTTCAAGTCAAGTTTTCCCGGAGGGGCAACATGGGTATCCAGGAAATCCCGCAATGGCCGCTGATGTCGATTCGCGAAGTAGCCGCGCGCAGCGGCGTGCCGGCGTCGACACTGCGGTTCTACGAGACGCGCGGGCTCATCAAGTCGCACCGCAACGGCTCGAGCCATCGCCACTACTCACGCGCGGTGCTGCGGCTGATCGCGTTCATCGTGTTCGCGCAGAAGATCGGCTATTCGCTCGACGAAATTGCCGAGCAGCTCGTCAGCCTGCCCGAGGACACCGCGCCGAGCAACAAGGACTGGCAGCGGCTGTCGCGCGGCTGGAAGCAGCGGGTCGCGAGCCGGATCGAGGAGCTGCAGCGGCTCTACATCAGCCTCGACGAATGCATCGGCTGCGGCTGCCTGTCGCTGAAACGCTGCAAGCTGACGAACCCGGAAGACCGTGCGGGTCGCAACGGGCCCGGCGCGCGGCGCTGGCTCGGCGACCCGCCGCCCCCGGACCTCGAATGACCGGCAGACGGGCGCGGTGTGCGATGCCGCGCCTGTTCGTGCCGATGCAACCGCAAGGTATTACGTTCCGCGAACTGAAGGATGCGGGCAGCCCGCTCGCGTACGAGCTGGCGATCGCGTACCGGACGCCATCGCCGCTCGTCGATGCGTTGCGCGAGACCGCGCGAAGCGCGGTGCGCGAACTGGGGCGGGTGCTGGCGGTGTGACCGCGCGCGGCGCTCAGCCGCCGACGACGTTGAACGCGACGTCGACCACGGCCTTCCGGAACGCGTCCGGCTGCGTGGGCAGCGACGTGTACTCCAGCATCATGTGACTGTACGACACAGTCGTGCCGATCGCGCTCGCGATCATGAAGAACAGCACCGTCGGCTCGACCGGGCGGATCACGCCGGCCTCCACCGCATCCGACAGCAGCGGGAACATCACGTCGTAATACGGGCGCACGATCTGCTCCTGCAGCCGGTCGAGCCGCCCGCCCACTTCGGTCGCCGCCGTCGAGAAGAACATGCCCATGTCAGGCTCGTCGAACTCGTGGTCGACACACAGCTCGATCGCGCGCCGCACGCGGTCGCGATGCGGCAGCGGCGACGTGCGCAGCGCGCGCATCGCATCGAACATCGGCACGGCCAGCTCGGCGATCTGCTCGACGATCGCCAACCACAACGTTTCCTTCGTCCCGAAATGGTGCGCGATCAGCGCCGCGTCGACCCCCAGCTCGCGCGCGACTTCGCGCACGCTCGTTGCGTCGTAGCCACGCCTCGCGAACGTGCGGCGCGCGGCCCGCAGTATCACGTCCGGACCGACGGACGCCCCGGCCAGCGGCCGCCCTCGCATACGCCGCTTGGCCGGCGCGCGCTCAGTGACTTCAGCCACGTTCTCCTGCTCTCCTTGAATGATTCGAATGCCCCTGTTCCGGCCCCGCTTGAGCGCCGCCGAAACCGGGTGACCTGCCCCACTCCGTTGACACGCGAAGCCGGGAAGCGCTAGGATCATACCTTATTCATCACGTGATGATTTATACATGACAACCCCTACACGCATCGTCATCGTCGGCGGCGGGATCGCCGGACTGCAGCTCGCCACCCGCCTGGGCGAGCGCCTCGGCCGGTCCGGGCGCGCGCAGGTCACCGTCGTCGACCGCAGCCCGACCCACATCTGGAAACCCATGCTGCACACGATCGCGGCCGGTACGCGCGACGTCCAGCAACAGCAGGTGATCTTCCTCGCCCATGCACGCGACCACGGCTACACGTACCAGCCCGGCGAACTGAAGGGGCTCGATCGCGCACGCCGCCGCGTGCAGCTCGGCGAGATCCGCGCGCAGGACGGTGAGCTGATGCTCGACGCGCGCGAACTCGAATACGACGTGCTGATCCTCGCGCTCGGCAGCCAGGCCAACGATTTCGGCGTGCCAGGCGTGCGCGAGCACTGCTATTTCATCGACAGCCAGCAGCAGGCCGAGACCTTCAACGAAGCGTTGCGGATGCGCGTATTTCGCAGCGTCGCGCGCGACGAAGCACTGCGCGTCGCGATCGTCGGCGCGGGTGCGACGGGCGTGGAACTCTCGGCGGAGCTGAGCCGGTTGCTGGAAGTGGGACAAGCGTATGGCGACGCGAGGGTGCGCGAGCGGCTGCAGCTCACGCTGCTCGAAAGCGGCCCGCGCATCCTCGCCGCGTTTCCGCCGAGGATTTCCGCATCGGCGCAGCGACGGCTCGAACAGATCGGCTTTCATGTGTTGACGTCGACGCGCGTCACGGCAGCCGACGCGAACGGCTTCCACTACGGCGACGGCTCGTTTGCGGAAGCGGACCTGATGGTCTGGGCGGCTGGCGTGAAGGCGCCCGATTTCATGCAGGCGCTCGACGGGCTCGACACGAATCGTGCGAACCAGCTCGTGGTCGGGCCGACGCTGCAGGCCACCGGCGACGAGCACGTGTTCGCGATCGGCGATTGCGCGAGCCTGTTGCCCGACGGCCACGAACGGCCGCTGCCGCCAACCGCGCAAGTCGCGACGCAGCAGGCCGAGCATCTCGCGAAGCACCTGCCTGAGTGGCTCGACGGCACGCCGATTCCGCCGTTCGCGTTCCACGATTTCGGCGCGCTCGTGTCGATCAGCGACTACGACGCGTTCGGCACGCTCGGGCAGTTCGGGTTCTTTCGCGGCGGCTTCATCCAGGGGCGCTTCGCGCAGCTCAGCCACCTGATGCTCTACCGGCGGCACCAGCAGGCGCTGCACGGCTTCCCCAAGGCGACCCTGCTGTGGATCGCCGAACGGATCAACGGCTGCGTACAGCCGCGCATCCGCCTGTCGTGATGCCGCACGTGGCGGTGTCGCGTAACGTTTAGAGGAAAACTGACATGAACAACCGTATAGCGCCCTGGCTCGTGACCGTCGCCGCGATCAGCAGCTTCGACATGCCGTCCGTCTCGTGGGGCGTGCCGCGACGGCGCAGCGTCACGCGCGACCGGCTGCCGTCGTGGGACGCGACGAGCAAGCCGTCCATCAGCGTGCTCGAACGGCCCACGGCCGACACCGTGATGATTTCATGGTGCGACGCCTGCACGGGGCACTACGGTTACCAGAAGTGGCGGCTGTTCACCACGCGCAAGCGCGGCGTGTGCGCGCTGTCGGGGCAGCCGATCGAGATCGGCGACAGTGTCTTTGCGCCGCAATTGCTCGGCTCGACGCCGGGCAACGCCGCCGCGATGGTGCTGGCCGCGTGCATCGACGCGGCCCGCCCCGCCGAGGCGGCCTGAGGGCCGGGAATTCGGCCCGGGATTCCGCTTCAGGCAGTGGTGACGCGATCCGCATCGCGGACCGCCTCGCTCATCCGCGCTTCGGCTTCCGCATCCAGCCGCGCCGCATTCGCTTCGGCTTCCGCTTCCGGCATCAGCTCGCCTTCCCATTTCGCGACCACCGCGCTGGCGATCGAGTTGCCCACCGCGTTCGTGGCCGAACGGCCCATGTCGAGGAACGTATCGACGCCCAGAATCAGCAGCAGCCCCGCTTCCGGGATGTTGAACTGGTGCAGCGTCGCGGCGATCACGACGAGCGACGCACGCGGCACGCCGGCCATGCCTTTCGACGTCAGCATCAGGATCAGCAGCATCGTGACCTGCGTGCCGAGCGACAGGTGAATGCCGTATGCCTGCGCGATGAACAGCGACGCGAACGTGCAGTACATCATCGAGCCGTCGAGGTTGAACGAATAGCCCATCGGCATCACGAAACTCGAAATCTTGCGGCGCACGCCGAACCGGTCGAGCGCATCGAGGATCTTCGGATACGCGGCTTCCGAGCTCGCGGTCGCGAACGACAGCATGAACGCTTCCTTGATCAGCACCAGCAGCTTGAACACGCGGCGGCCGAGGAACAGCAGCCCGGCGGCGACGAGCGTGCCCCACAGCAGGAACAGGCTCAGGTAGAAGTCGCCCATGAACACCGCGAACTTCAGCAGGATCGACAGGCCGTTGATCGCGACGGTCGACGCCATCGCCGCCAGCACCGCGAGCGGCGCAAGCTTCATCACGTAGCCGGTAATCTTCAGCATCACGTGCGCGAGCTGGTCGATCGCCGCGACGAGGATCTTGCCGCGTTCGCCGAGCGACGCGAGCGCCACGCCGAAGAACATCGAGAACACGACGATCTGCAGGATCTCGTTGTTCGCCATCGCTTCGGCGATCGACTTCGGCACCATGTGACCGACGAAATCCTTCAGCGTGAACTTCGACGTCGCGAGATGCGCGGACGCGCCGATATCGGGCAGCGGCAGCCCGAGGTTCTCGCCGGGGCGCAGCAGGTTCGCCATCAGCAGCCCGAGCAGCAGCGAGATCAACGACGCGGTGACGAACCAGCCGAGCGCCTTCACGAACACGCGGCCCACCGACGACGCGTCGCCCATGTGCGCGATGCCGACGACCAGCGTCGAGAACACCAGCGGGCCGATCACCATCTTGATCAGTCGCAGGAACACGTCGGACACCAGCGAGATGTAGCCGGCGATCTCCGTCGCGGCCTGCTTGTCCGGCAGTTGCGTATAGATCATGTAGCCGATCAGGATGCCGGCCGCCATCGCGAGCAGGATCCAGCCTGCCGCGGACATTCGTTTGTTCATAACGGAATTCGACGCACGGGAAGATGTTGACGGATGAAAGGCGCGCATCCCGTGCCGTGCCAGGGGGCGCGCGTGGCAAGCCGGTCGTGCCCGGTGTGTCGGGCACGGGTGCCGGCGCCGGTCAGGCTCGCGGAGATCCGCGAACTGACGTACTGCCGCCGCAACGGCATTCGCTCGGAGGCGAACGCCGGCGGCAGCGATTCAGCATGATGCAATCAGATCAGGTCAGTAACCGATCGCCGAACCGGCCGGACGGCGCGGGTCGTTGTAGCCGTAGATGAAGCCGACCCGCACGTTGCCGGACACGGACGAATCGTTCCCGGAACTCTGGCGGCTCGCCGCTTCGGTACCCGGCAAGCCGACCATGATCAGCTCGGCGGCGCCCCACGGCGTCTGCTCGACCATCTTGTAGCCCATGTTGCGCAGGATCGCGAGCGTGTCGGGCGACAGTCCGTAGGTTTCGTAATAGACCTCGTCGGGCAGCCACTGGTGGTGGATGCGCGGCGCGGTGACCGCGTCCTGCGGCGTCATCCCGTAGTCGATCACGTTCAGCACGGTCTGCAGCGTGATCGTGATGATGCGCGAGCCGCCCGGCGAGCCGACCACCATGAACACCTTGCCGTCCTTCTTCACGATGGTCGGCGCCATCGACGACAGCGGACGCTTGCCCGGTGCGATCGAGTTGCGCGTGCCCTGCACGAGACCGAACAGGTTCTGCGCGCCGACCTTCACGGTGAAGTCGTCCATCTCGTCGTTCAGGAAGAAGCCCGTGCCCGGCGCGATGACCACGGCGCCGAAGCGTCCGTTGACCGTGTAGGTCGTCGATACCGCGTTGCCGTCCTTGTCGATGATCGAGTAATGCGTCGTCTCCGGCTTCTCGTGCACGCCGACGCCCGGCTGCACGTCGACCGACGGCGTTGCCGTATCGGCATGGATGCTCTTGCGGATTTGCGCCGCGTAGTCCTTGCTCGTCAGCTTCGCGACCGGGTTGTCGATGAAGTTCGGGTCGCCGAGCAGCGTGTTGCGGTCTTCATACGCATGGCGCATCGCTTCGGTCATGTAGTGAACCGCCGCGGCCGAATGGTAGCCAAGCTTGCGCATGTCGTACCCTTCGAGGATGTTCAGCGTCTCGCACATCGTCACGCCGCCCGAGCTCGGCGGCGGAGCCGACACGAACTCGTAGCCGCGATACGTACACGTCAGCGGCGCCATGTCCTGCGCGCGGTACGACGCGAAATCGGCCGCCGTGATCAGGCCGCCGCCCTTCCTGGCCGCGGCCTCGACGATCTTCGGGATCTCGCCGTGATAGAACGCGTCGGGGCCCTGCTCCGCGATGCGCTCGAGCGTGCGGGCCAGGTCCTTCTGCACCAGGCGATCGCCCGGCTGCAGCGGCGTGCCGTCCGGCCGCAGGAAGATGCGGGCCGCATCCGGGTCCGTCTTGAAGCGGTCGATCGTCGTGTCGAGGATGTCCGTATCGGCGCGCGTCAGCACGAAGCCGTCGCGCGCGAGCCGGATTGCCGGCGCCATCACCTGCTTGCGCGTCAGCTTGCCGTACTTGCGCTGCGCGAGATCGAGGCCGGCGACCGTGCCCGGCACGCCGACGGCGCGATAGCCGTACAGGCTGTCGTCCTGAATGACGTTGCCCTTCGCGTCGAGATACATGTTCGCCGATGCCGCGGCCGGCGCCGTCTCGCGGAAATTGATGAAGCGGTCGCGGCCGTCGGCGAGGTGCACGGTCATGAAGCCGCCGCCGCCGATGTTGCCGCAGCACGGGTTGGTCACGGCCTGCGCATAGCCGACTGCTACCGCGGCGTCCACCGCGTTGCCGCCTTCCTTCAGGATATCGACGCCGATTTGCGACGCGAAATGCTGCGAGGACACGACCATGCCGTTCTTCGCTTCAACCGCGGGGTCCGAAGCGGCGAACGAGCACACGCTCATGGCCGACAACAGGGTGAGTACTACGAGCCGCCTCATGACGGAATCCTCCAGACAAAAAAACCGGGCCAGGCCGGGATGCGCCACCGCGTCATCACGTGCCGACGCTGCCAATCCGGAATGTAATAAACCATACATTCCGGCGAGGCCGCGATCATAGCACTCGCTTTTTTACGCTAAAACCTAGGGTAATCACTGAATATATGGCGACTGCCCCCGGGAATGCTTTTCGATGTATGTTTATTTCATTACATAAACCGACGTGCCATGCGACCGGATGATGCGTCCCTCTAATTTCGAGCCGCAGACGGCCTGCCGCACGTCGATCGGCTAACATGCATGGAGTCGCCGGCAGACACCCGTCTGCCGTTTGTCATTCAGATCAGAAAGCTGGAGTGCCCGATGGGGACGAGCATCAGGGCGTTGCTGTTATCCCAGATGGATAGCTTCACGCCGTCGGAACAGAAGGTTGCGCAGGCGTTGCTGGATCGCTATCCCAGCCTCGGGCTCGGACCCATCGCCCAGTTTGCGAAGCAGGCGGAAGTCAGCGACCCGACCGTGTTCCGCTTCGTCGTCCGGATCGGGTTTCCCAACTACTCGTCGTTCCAGCAGGCGCTGTATGGCGAGATCGACACCGCGATGAATTCGCCGCTCGCGCGGATGGACGCGTTCCACTCGGAAACGGGCATGCGCGACAGCCATGCGGCGATTTTCCAGCGGCTGTCCGAATCGCTCGCCACCACGATCGACGGGCTCGATGCGGCCGCATTCGACGCGGCCGTGGCGTTGCTGGCCGATCCGGATGTGCGTGTCTTTTGCGGCGGCGGGCGTTACACGGCGCCGCTCGCGTCGCTGTTTTCATTCACGCTCGCGTACGCGCGGCCACATGTTCAGTATATCGAACCGAATGTGAATCTCGCGTCGGTCGCGTTGGCGGACATGGGCCCCGGCGACGTGCTCGTCATTTTCGATTTTCGCCGCTATCAACGGGACAGTATTCGCTTTGCGCAGGCCGCGCATCGGCTCGGCGCCCGCGTGCTGCTGATCACGGACGAATGGCACTCGCCTATCGGCGAGTTCGCGGAGATCGTGCTGCGCATCCGGGGGCAACCGTTCGCGATGCTGCAGACCAACGTGCCGGCGCTCGCGCTCGCTGAAGCACTCGTGATCGGCGTGACGAATCAGTTGCCGGAACTGGCGCGGCAGCGGATGGAGAAGATCGAGCATCTCAATTCCGGGGGGAGCGAGCCGGATATCAGTCAGCGGGATTTGCCGGAGTGAGGGGGCGCTGCGCGCAACAGCGCCATTCACCGAGGCTGGACGCGCCGAAACCCGATCGTCGACACGTTCAAGGTTCCGCGCGCCACCGGTAGGTGTTCTCCACATCCGGCCGCCAGGTGGCACAGCTTTCCTCCGTTCCGAGCCTGCTCGCATCCTCATTGACCCGCGTCGGCGACCACGGCACGTTTCGCTGCGCCCCGAGCTGCGCAGAGGTCCGGATGGCGACGACGCCGGAGCTGCTCCAGCTCAACGGGTTCGGAATCCCGGTGCAGTGATCCAGCATGGGGCCCGGCTCTCCCAACACCTTCGGCAATGCCAGATTGATGGTCACCGACGCCCCGCGCTCAAATGCACGGCGGGTCTTTTGATAGTCTGCCAGCGCCGCGTCCGCTTGCTTGAGCACAAGCTGCGCGCTCGGCTGCTGCAACATGAACTTGAGCGGCAACACCAGCGACACGCCGTCCAGAGACGCGCCGCGGTGACTGACCGGCAGTTCGAACCGCAGTTGGATCGATTCCTGCCCGGGCGGGCCGGGCATGACCCGGGGCTGCACCGTAACAGGATGATCTTTCGTTTCACTCTCCAGGTGCGGGGAGGGATAACACACCACACCGGTCATGCATCGCGACATTTCCACGACCGTGGTCGGCTTCCAATAGTGGCCGACGATACTCGCGTGCTGCAGCATTTCATCGAGGGCATTTCGATTGTCGGAAGGACTCGCGTACTGATAGCGCAATGCGCGCGCTTCAACGGTGAAAGTCACGGCTTCACTCGCGCTTGCCGATACCGCGCCAAAAGGCAATGTCGCCACGGCCAACCCGATCGACACTATTCTCCGGCTCTTCAATGCACGACTCCCGATACACAAAAAATGCCGGCGATCCGGTTACACGGCATACCCCGCTCCCGCAGCAGAATGGTCATTGATCAACGAGAAACGCCAAACCGCAATCTGGCCTGCGACGCCAGGACAGGCAGGACGCCATCACGCGCCACATGCATGCCGGTGTGGGCCTTCCATACAGGCCCGATTGCCTGCCGGCCACAAACCGCCATCTTACCTTTTGCCGGCAACCGCCTCGGTGCGAACGTTATTCCGCTCCGCCGCGCCCATCCGTGTCCGCGCTGTCATGTTCGGGTTGAATGCAATGACCGGCAATCCATTATCGATCTGATAGAAAGCGTGGCCGCCCGCGGCAAGGTAGCGAATTCCGCCAAGGGGTGTCGATACCGCGGGAATCGCGAGCATTTATCGCGACTGCTCCATATTTTCCAGAATGACGGGCATACGAGCGACACGAAATTATTTTCTTGTCGGAAAGGGAGGCAGCCAACGCTGGATGCGTCAGGAATGGAAAGCATGACGCGAAGGCGGCGTCGATGATCTTTTTCATCGCTCCGCCCCGGCAACTGATCCGGTATCGCCGCAGGCATTGATTCGCCCGAACATCGGCCATGCCGATTTCCGGCATTTCCCGTCACCGTACGATCGGCCAGTGGTGACGATTGCATTCGATGAACGTGCACGTCGTGTCGCGCCTGCCGGGCAGTACGCGCACGCGTTCCAAAGGATGTCGCGCGCCCGCTTCAGACGCGCCGCTTCGGCACGCAGTCTCGACCATTCCGTCGGCTTCGGACTGACTGGTTTCGCACTGCCTCCGCAGGGCTCCCCCCTTCCTGCCCGGCCCTGCTCATCTGCTTGCCCCTTGCCCGGGTTAGAACACTCGGCAAGGGGCTCGTTTTGCAGTGGCTGTTCGGTCGATCCGTCCGCGGGCTTCAGCTCTCGACATCCTCGAGACTGAACACCTCGGTCTTGTCGTTATACGAGAACACTTCCCCGTAACGCCCCCAGTCGATCACCGCGTCGAGCGTTTCCTCGGCCGCTTCGTCGGACAGGACATCCTCCAGCTCCTGCTCGAAGCGCACGCGCGGCGCACGATGGCCCGGACGTTCGTTCAGCACCTTGCGGATCCGCGCGGCCAGCGGCACGTGCTTCAGCAGGTGATCCGCGAACATCAGCTTGCGCTCCTGCGTGCCGAATTCCGCGAACACGCGGGCGGGCGGCGTGAGGAACACGTCGCCTTCACGCACGTCCGCGAAACCGAGGTACTGCAGCACTTCGGCGATCGGGAACAGTTCGTCGACTTCCAGATGCAGCGTGCGCGCGATTTCCGGCATGTCCGCGCGGCCGTGGTACGGCGCCATCGCGAGCGTCTCGATCAGGCCGGACATCAGGTTGGTCGACACGCGCGGCAGCCAGCTGCCGAGCTCGAGCCCCTTCTTCGTCGCCTCGTTGGTCGCACGCGCCGTCATCTTCGCGTAGATGTCGTCGACGAGCTTGCGGAAATCGGTGTCGAGCCGGTTGCGCGGATGCTTGAACGGCACCTTGATCTCGGCAATCACGCGGCCCGGGTTCGACGACAGCACGAGGATCCGGTCGCACATGAACACCGCTTCCTCGATGTTGTGCGTAACGATCAGCACCGACTTGATCGGCATCCGGCCCTGCGTCCACAGATCGAGCAGGTCGGTACGCAGCGTCTCGGCGGTCAGCACGTCGAGTGCCGAAAACGGCTCGTCCATCAGCAGGATCGTCGGATCGACGACGAGCGCGCGCGCAAAGCCCACGCGCTGACGCATGCCGCCCGACAGCTCGCGCGGATACGCGTTCTCGAAGCCGTCGAGACCGATCAGGTCGATCGCGGCCAGCGCACGCTCGCGCCGCTGGCGGGCGTCGACACCGAGCGCCTCGAGGCCGGCTTCCACGTTCTGCAGCACGGTAAGCCACGGGAACAGCGCGAAGGTCTGGAACACCATCGCAACACCTTCGGCCGGACCGTCCAGCGGCTTGCCGAGATAAGACACCTCGCCGCCGGTCGGCTCGATCAGGCCGGCGATGATTCGCAGTAGCGTCGACTTGCCCGAGCCGGAACGGCCGAGCAGGCCGACGATCTCGCCTTCGCGCAGCGACAGGTTCGCGTCGTCGAGCACCAGCAGTTCGCCTTGCGACTTGTTGAAACCGCGGCTGACATGCTCGACGCGCAGGATTTCGTCGCCGAGACGCGGCGGCTGGGCCGCCTGGTTCGTCTGGACGGGGGCATTCATGACATTCGGATTTTGCATCGCGCTTACTCTCAATCGAGACGGAGCCGGGCTTCCGCATAGGCGTACATCGGACGCCACAGCAGACGGTTGAACAGGGTAACGAACAGGGACATCACGGCGATGCCCAGGATGATCTTCGGAAAATCGCCGGCGGCAGTCGTTTGCGCGATGTACGCGCCGAGGCCGTGCGCGACGACCTTCGTATCGCCCCACTGCACGAATTCGGACACGATGCTCGCGTTCCACGCGCCGCCCGATGCGGTGATCGCACCGGTCACGTAGTACGGGAAGATGCCCGGCAGGATCGCCTGCCGCCACCACTGCTTGCCGCGGATATGGAAGTTCTTCGTCACTTCCTTGTAGTCGTTCGGATAGGACATCGCCCCGGCGATCACGTTGAACAGGATGTACCACTGCGTGCCGAGCACGATCAGCGGCGACAGCCAGATGTCCGCATTCAGGTGGAAGCGGACGATCACGATCACGAACACCGGGAACAGCAGGTTCGCCGGGAAGGCGGCGAGGAACTGCGCAAGCGGCTGGATCTTCTCGGCCAGCGCCGGGCGCAGCCCGATCCACACGCCGAGCGGCACCCAGATCACCGATGCGATCAGGATCAGCAGCAGCACGCGCAGCAGCGTGATGAGCCCGAGCACGAGCACATGGCCGACCTCGGCCATCGTCACGCCGGTCGACACGAAGCTGACGACGCGCCACACCACATACACCGTCAACAGGATGACCAGCACGCCCCAGACGATGTCCCCGATCCGCGACGACCGGCGGCGCGATGCGCCGCGCGCACCGGTGCCCTTGAACGACGGCAGGCGCAACGGAATCCGCGCGGCCTGCGACAGCAGCCAGCCGGCCGGCACGAGCAACTGGTGGATCAGGTGCGTGCGACGCATCATGTCGAGCAGCCAGGACTGCGGCGCGTCGCCCGATGCGGTGTTCTCCATCCGGAACTTGTCGGCCCACGCGACGAGCGGGCGGAACAGCAACTGGTCGTACGCGAGGATCACGACCGTCATCGCGACGATCACCCAGCCGACCGCGCCGAGGTTCTTGTCCGAAATCGCCTGCGCGAGATACGCGCCGATCCCCGGCAGCGTGATCGTCTGGTTGCCGACGGTGATGGCCTCCGACGCGACGACGAAGAACCACCCGCCCGACATCGACATCATCATGTTCCAGATCAGGCCCGGCATCGAGAACGGTACCTCGAGCTTCCAGAAGCGCTGCCACGCCGTCAGGTGGAAGCCGCGCGACACTTCATGCAGATCGCGCGGCACCGTGCGCAGCGACTGGTAGAAGCTGAACGTCATGTTCCACGCCTGGCTCGTGAAGATCGCGAAGATCGCCGCGAGCTCCGCGCCGAGCACGCGGCCCGGGAACAGCGCGATGAAGAACGTGACGGTGAACGAAATGTAGCCGAGCACCGGCACCGACTGCAGGATGTCGAGGATCGGGATCAGCACCATGCCCGCGCGGCGGCTTTTCGCGGCGAGCGTGCCGTAGACGAGCGTGAACACGAGCGACGCGACCATCGCGGCGAGCATCCGCAGCGTGGTGCGCAGCGCGTATTCAGGCAGGTTCGACGGGTCGAGCGAGATCTTCTGCGTCTGCAGCACGCCGATCGGCGCCATCGTCTGGTGAAAGCCGATGATCGTCATCGCGAGCAGGCAGATGATCAGCGGAAACGCGACGGCATCCCAGCGGTTGGGTAGCACGCGCCACGCCGAGGCGTTCGCGGTGCGATTCGGATCGAAACTGATATCCATCGGTAGCGTCTTGTGTTGAATTGAAAATCGATGGGACCGGCCGCGCGTCGCGCGGCCGGACGTCGCGCCCCCCGGCGCGGGTCAGAACAGTCCGTGCAGCGCCCAGTACAGGACGGCCGACAGGGCGATCGACGCGGGCAGCGTCAGCACCCATGCGAGCACGAGGTTGCGCACGGTATCCCAGCGCAGGCCCGAGCCGCTCGCCGTCATCGTGCCGGCCACGCCCGACGCGAGCACGTGCGTCGTCGACACCGGCAGCCCGTATGCGTCGGCCATCCCGATCGTCAGCATCGCGACGGCCTCGGCCGATGCGCCCTGCCCGTATGTGAGATGCGACTTGCCGATCTTCTCGCCGACCGTCACGACGATCCGCTTCCAGCCGACCATCGTACCGAGGCCGAGCGCGATGGCGACCGCGACCTTCACCCACGTCGGGATGAATTTCGTCGCGCGATCCATCTGCTTCTTGAACGCTTCGAGCGCGCTCGCGTCCTCGACCGAGAACGCCGGCGTCTTCGCCTTCTCCATCAGCCGGATCGCCTCGGACGCGACATACATGTTGTTGCGCACGTTGTCGACGAGGTTCTGCGGCACGCTCGAGATGCCGCCGGCCTGCGCGACCTGGTCGGCGATCGTGTCGGTGAGCTTGCCCAATGCCGGGATCGTCGCGGGCGACAGCTTGTGCGTGCGCACGTACGCCTCGACGTCGGCGCGCGGGTCGGACGACTGCGCGGCGGGATCCGCGTACTTGACGAGCGTCGTCGACGCGTGACGCGCCACCGCGACGAACGTGCTCGTCAGGTCGGGCGTCACGGCCTTGTTCAGCGCGTAGGCGGTCGGCATCACGCCGATCAGGATCAGCATGATCAGCCCCATGCCCTTCTGCCCGTCGTTCGAACCGTGCGCGAACGACACGCCCGTGCAGGTGAGGATCAGCAGCAGGCGGATCCAGAACGGCGGCGGCTTGTTGCCCTTCGGTTCCTGGTACAGCGCCGGCACGCGCACGAGCGCCTTCAACAGCAGCAGCACGAGCGCAGACAGTACGAAGCCGATCAGCGGCGAAAACAGCAGCGCCTTGCCGACGCCAAGCGCCTGGTTCCAGTCGACGCCGCTCGTGCCCGACGGGCCGCTGACGATCTGGTTCATCAGCCCGACGCCGATGATCGAGCCGACGAGCGTGTGCGAGCTCGACGACGGCAGCCCGAAATACCAGGTCGCGAGGTTCCACGTGACGGCCGCGATCAGCAGCGAGAACACCATCGCGAACCCCGAGCCGCTGCCCACCTGCAGGATCAGCTCGACCGGCAGCAACTGCAGGATGCCGAACGCGACGGCGCCGCTCGACACGAGCACGCCGCACAGGTTCCAGAGGCCCGACCAGACGACCGCCAGGTGCGGGTCGAGCGAATGGGTATAGATGACGGTCGCGACCGCGTTCGCGGTGTCGTGGAAGCCGTTGACGAATTCGAAGCCGAGCGCGATCAGCAGCGCGACGATCAGCAGCAGGAACGGGAGGACCGAGCTTTCCTTGACGGGACTGAGGTCGGCGCTGAGATGAATACCGACATAGACGATGCCGCAGGCAATGATCAGAAAAAACAGCGCGAGGCTGATGGCGCGCGTGCGGTTGCTGACCGCACCGCTGATTTCCGTTGCCGCGAGATTCGGCATGAAGGGGCTCCGGAGAGGTGACTCGGAGTGGCAGGCTATCGACCGGTCGTGACGCAAATGTGACGTGTCACTTACAAGACATTGACAAGCCATCTGTCAGGAATCGCGCCGCACCGCGCAAGCCGCAAACACGGGCGGTCGACCTTGTAACGCATGGGAATAAATCCGCCGCTTCGCCGGTATGGCACGCGAAGGCGCCGGTTTCTTCCAGGACGATCCGGCCGTCCGGTTTCGTCACACGAATGCGAGGCTCACATGTCTTCATCGACCCCCACCAACCCGTCGCGACGCAAGGCCCTGCAGTGCATGGCCTTCGGCGGCCTCGGCACGCTGTTTACACTGTCGGGCGGCGTCCTGACGCCGTTCGACCTTGCGCTCGCGCAGACCGGCGACACGCTCCCTGCCAACGCGGGCCGCCCGCTGTTCGTGCAGATCAGCGACACGCACATCGGCTTCAACAAGGACGCGAATCCCGACGTGTCGGCCACGCTGAAGCAGACGATCGACCTCGTCAACGGCATGCCGGCGATGCCCGCGCTGGCCATCCATACCGGCGACATCACGCACCTGTCCAAGCCCGAGGAGTTCGACCATGCGTCGCAACTGTTGTCCGCACTGCGCGTGCCGGAACTGCATACGGTGCCCGGCGAGCACGACGTCACCGACGGTTCCGGCGCCGAATATTTCAGCCGGTTCGGCAAGGCGTCGGACAACCGCGGGTATTACAGCTTCGATCACGCGGGCGTGCACTTCATCGGCCTCGTCAACGTGATGCATTTCAAGCCGAACGGGCTCGGCAGCTTCGGCGACGACCAGCTCGCGTGGCTCGCGCAGGATCTCAAGGGCCGCTCGTCGAGCACGCCGATCGTCGTGTTCTCGCACATGCCGATGTGGACCATCTACGAGCCGTGGGGCTGGGGCACCGGCGACGCACCGCAGACGATGGCGCTGCTGCGCCGCTTCGGCTCGGTCACCGTGCTGAACGGGCACATCCACCAGATCGTGTCGAAGGTCGAGGGCAACGTGACGTTCCACACCGCGCGCTCCACCGCGTTCCCGCAGCCGACGGCCGGCAACGGCCCGGGGCCCGTGCCGCTCACCGTGCCGCGCGACCGGCTGCCGTCGATGCTCGGCGTGACGACCGTCGAATTCGCGGGTCATCCGGTCGCATCGTCGCTGCACGATGCGACGCTGGCGTGACGCACCGAACCGCAAGGAGATCGACATGACCCGCTTCAAGCCATTCAGCGTCGTCGCGGCGCTGATCCTGTGCGCCGCCGCCCCGCTTTCCGCACTCGCGCAGGGCCCGGACGGCACGCTCGTGACGATCCGCAATTTCATGTTTTCGCCGATGTCGACCACGATCAAGGCCGGCACGACGATCACGTGGAAGAACCTCGACGCGGAGCCGCACACCGTCGTCAACGACGCCGGCATCTTTCATTCGAAGGCGCTCGACCAGGACGAGACGTACTCGTTCCGCTTCGACAAGCCGGGCGTCTACAAGGTGTTCTGCGGGATTCACCCGTTCATGAAGGAGACCATCACGGTCGAATGACGCGGCGCGCCGCGACACGCGCGGACGAATGGCGGGCGGCCCGCCTACAATGCCCCCATCCCATTCGCCCGCGTGGCCGACGGAGCCGCCCATGCCCAGGATCGACCTCAGCACCGTGCCCGAACGCCGCGGCAGCGGCTATCCGCGGCCGTTCGACGCGCCGTGTGCGCAGCGCATCCGCCAGCGCGTCGGCGACGCCGGCGGGCTGCGCGATTTCGGCGTCAACCTGATGCGCGTGCCGCCGGGCGGCTGGTCGAGCCAGCGCCACTGGCATTCCGACGAAGACGAATTCGTCTACGTGCTCGAAGGCGAACTCGTGATGATCGAGGACGACGGCGAAACCGTGCTGCGCGCCGGCGACTGCGCGGCATTTCCGAAAGGCTCGGGCAACGGCCATCACCTGGTCAACCGGTCGGATGCGGTCGCCGTCTATCTCGAGGTCGGCTCGCGCTCGCCGGACGACGTGATCACCTGCCCGGACATCGACATGATGAGCCCGAGCCGCGACGGCCGGTTCCTGCACAAGGACGGCACGCCGTACTCGGACGCGTGACGCCTGCAGCTCACGCCTGCGGATGCGCGGCCCAAAACGACGCGAGCTGCCGCATGCAAGCGCACCACGGCTAACGCACTTGAGGGTCGGAAGCGGCAGGCAACGCAGACGCAGCGGCCCGTTGCACTTGGGGGCGGTCCCCCGCCGCCGATCGCCTAAACTGAATCGAACCGTTCGGATCCAAACCACCGTCACACGCAGCGAGGCCAGCCATGACCGCGAGCCAGCCGGCACGCATGGATCTCCCCGGGCAAGTCGTGCTCGTACTCCAGGGCGGCGGCGCACTGGGCGCGTTCCAGCTCGGCGTCTTTCAGGCGATGGACGAAGCCGGTATCCGGCCCGACTGGGTGGTCGGGACGTCGATCGGCGCGATCAACGCGGCGCTGATCGCCGGAAATCCGCCGGAGCAGCGTTACGACAAGCTGTCGGCGTTCTGGCGCCGCGTGACCGAACGGACCCGTTTCGACGCCGCACCGCTGCTGCCCGGCTGGGACCGGACGCTCGCCGAGCTGATGATCATCGGCGGCGGCATCGCGGGATTCTTCCAGCCGAATCCGGCATCGTGGCTCGGGCCGATGGCCCGCCTCGGCGTCGATCGCGCGTCGTATTACCGGATCGCGCCGCTGCGCGACACGCTCGCGTCGCTGATCGATCCCGACCTGCTGAACGCGGGCCACCCGCGCCTGACCGTCAGCGCGGTCAATGCGTGCACGGGCACGATGCGCTATTTCGATTCGCGCGATACGCGGCTCGGGATCGAGCACATCATGAGCTCGGGCGCGCTGCCGCCCGCGTTCCCGGCGATCCGGATCGACGGCGAACCGTACTGGGACGGCGGCGTGTATTCGAACACGCCGGTCGAGGTCGTGCTCGACGACAACCCGCGCCGCAGCTCGATCATCTTCTCCGTCCAGATGTGGAATCCGGCCGGCCCCGAGCCCGAGAGCATCTGGCAGGTGTCGGAGCGGCAGAAGGATATCCAGTATGCGAGCCGCACCGACAGCCACATCGCGCGCCAGCAGCAGATCCACCGGCTGCGCCACGTGATCCGCGAACTGGCCCGGCACGTGCCGGAAGCCGAACGCGCGTCGCCGGCCGTGCGCCGGCTCGCCGCGTGGGGATGCGAAACCACGATGCACCTGGTCAAGCTCGCGGCGCCGCGACTCGCCGGCGACAATCAGCTGAAAGACATCGATTTCACGCCGGACGGCATCGCGGCCCGCCGGCAGGCCGGCTACGAGGCCGCGCAACGGGCCATCGCGGCACGTCCGTGGGACACGCCGACGGACCCGATGGAAGGCCTGACGGTATTCGATGCAAGCGCGCCGCCCGGCACGGAAAAAACGGCATGACGCGCGGCGCGGCAATCGCGCGCCGATCGCGATCGGCCCGAACGCGGGCGTGACCGACAGCGAAACGCATCGATCCGGCCGGTTCGTGGATCGTTCCGATCGGTCGATGCCGGCCGGCGCGGATCTCCCGCACCCGCTTACGGCAACGCCGCGCGCACGCCCGGCGCGGTGCCGGCAACGACCGGACACGATGACGGCAATGCCTGGTCGAACAGCACGGCCAGCCCGCAGGCGGACGTGAACATGCCGAGATTGTCGTGCCCGACGCCCGGTACTTCGACGACCTGCTGGACGAGATCGGCCGGGTGCCGCTTCTTCAGGTAGTCGAAATACGCGAGCCCCCGCGCGAGACGGTACGGGCCTTGCGCCATGGCCGCACACGAACGGTCGATGAAATGCGTGTACGGGTTCGTGTCGGCCTGGCCGAGCAGGTACACGACACGACGTGCGACGTAGCGTGCTTCGAGCGCGCGCACGTCCTGCGATGCGACATAGGGCGGCGCCGACTGCAACCCGTATTTCCATTGCGTCGCGCGCGGGCAGGTTCCGCCTGCGATCGTCTGGCCGTCCGGCCGTGCGTCGTCGAAATACAGGTAGCTCGACGGGTTCGCGACCACATAGCGCACGGCGATGCCGGCCCGCTCCAGCGCATCGCCTTCGTGTCCGGCCACCGCATAGCGCTGCAGCAACTGCGCGCCGGCGGAATGGCCGATCACGACCACGCTCGACAACGCGGGATACAGGCTGCGGTCGCCGAAATGCGCGAGCAATGCGTCGACCGCGGTGAACGAACTGACCGGCTCCGGCTGACGGGCCGCGTCGCCGCCCTTCCATCCTTCCTGCGTCCACGCGAGCGTCTGCGCGGGCAACGAAAACGCGCGCGTATCGGCACGCGTCAGGAACTGCGGCGCGACGACCATCGTGCCCTTGCCAACCGCACCGGCTTGCTCGACGACCTTGAGCCCCGACGCGTAATACGCGTCGGCATTGCGCAGCGTGCCGTGAATCACGACGAAGACGCGCGTGACATCGGGCGCGGCCTGGTCGAGTGGACGATCCGCGTAGACGGGCAGCACCGCGCTGCCCCGCGGTGTATCGACGGCCACGCGCTGGCCGGCGACGGCCTTGACCGGCGCATCGAGGCGTTCGCGCTGCGTGGCGGCTTCGGCCGGACGCACGCCGCCCGGCACGCCGAGCACCGCACCGGCGGCCGCCAGCGAAATGGCGTATGACAGCGTTCGGGCGGCCGGCAGCACGCGCGCGAACCGGAGGCTGGCGAAGGCGACGGAAATGAGTGACATGGCGACGGATCGAGTAGCGGGTATGACTTCAACGGCGATGGTCGCAGAATCCGTCGCGCGCTGCCGGACTGTTGCCGAAAGCGGTTCAGCCGGCCGGTTCTGCTTCGCGTTCGGCCACCCGCGCATCCCCCGGGTCACGACGTCGACCAGCGCTTGATTACCCGGCCAACGACCGAATGCGAACTTTACGCAACAGTATTCTCTTCCGATTACAAATTCCGCATATTTAAAATAAAAATCAGAATAAATTATTTACCCCGGATCAAACTTTAAAAATCCATAACATAAAATACAACTGCCGACCCGGATAACCAAGACATTACTGGGTCGACATCCCGTTTCAATTATCGACATTGTTTCAACAATGGATAAGGAGAAGCGATCATGGCTCAAGTTACGTTGTGGGGTAGCGTTCAGGGCAACGGTACGGTCGTGGATGGTTCGGGTGGATTCGCCGTGAAACGTGAAAGCACGGGCACGTATCAGCTCTCGTTCAGCACCGCCTTCACCAAGACGCCGGCGATTGTCGGGTCGCAATGGGGATACGGCGGCGGACAGAACACGCTGGACAACGTGATCTTCCCTGCGCTTTCCGGCAGCGGCGCGACGATTCAAACCGGCGACTCTTATGGAAAATACAGCGACCGGAATTTCAGCTTCGTCGTGATCGGCTCGATCAGCTGACACGCGATTCAGGCTGCATTTATTCCGAAAAGCGGGATTTAATGAAAATGATATTTCCTGAATCCTGAGCGACATGCAGCCTCAAGGGGTTCGTCAACCCGACGAACCCGCGATGCCGGGATGAAGCAGGCGAAATCGCCATTTCGCGGACACCGATTCCCGGCATCCCTCATCTGACCTGCCAGCCGCCGGCAGGTCGATCGTACTGGCCCGAAAGCAGACCGCCGGGATCATCGACAGGCCGAGGTCGCCTTGGCTTGCGGCGCGGCGGAGCGTCAGCCCGATGCTTCGGACGGATCGCGCTGCATCCGTTGCACGATCGCGTCCAGTTCGCCGATATGCGTGGCCACCGCCTGCTTGCCCGCGCGTGCCCATCCGTCGAACGACGTCATCCCGCTCACCGCGCCGACGAACGCCACGCCGGCACGCTCGGCCGCCTGCGCGTCCACCGCGTGGTCGCCCACGTAGATTGCCGAGCGGGCCGGCACGCCCAGCCGCGCCAGCGCCAGCACGAGCCCTTCTGGATCGGGCTTGTGACGCTGCACGTCTTCCCCGCCGATCAGCACGTCGACGAGCGATTGCAATTCGTTCAGCGCAAGGATCGCCTCGATCCGGTAGCGAAACTTCGACGATACGATCGCGACCGCGAGACCCTGCTCGCGCAGACGCGCGAGCAGCGACGGAACCTCGGGATAGATGCGCGTGCCGTGCACCATGATCTCGTCGGCCCGCGCCACGAAGTGACGTGCGAACGCGTCAGCCCGCGCCGGCTCGGTTTCCCCCGTGAGCGAGCGGAACATCTCGTGCAGCGGCAGCCCGATCACGGCACTGATCTGCGCCGGCGTCGCGCCGGCGGCATCCAGCCGATGCAACGCGTACTCCGTGCACGCGATGATCGCGGCGGACGAATCCGCCAGCGTCAAATCGAAATCGAAAAGGACGGCCCGAACAGGCATGAAAGGACTCCGCAAAATATTGGCGCGTGCGCGATGCGCGAACCGGCATGACGTGGCGATGCAAACCCGTGCGTCGATCGATCAGCGTTCCTGACCGGATTGCTCGCGATCGGCCGCATCGAATCCGTCGGGGTCGCGCTTTGCCCATTGTTTTGCCCACCCCAGCAACGGCTGTAACGCCGCCTCGAGCCGCCGGCCTTCGGCGGTCATGCAGTAGCCGCCCTCGCCATGCTCGACGAGGCCCGACGCCTTGAGCTCCGCCAGCCGCGTGTTGAGCAGGCGTGCATTCGTTTCGCAGGCTTCCTGCAGCGCACGGAAGGTGAGCGGCTCGCCGCGCAGCTCCCACAGGATGCGCAGCGTGGTGCGCCGCCCGAGCAGATCCAGTACGACCATGATGGGTCGTCCCGTCTTCGATCCGCGAACGCGTTGTCCGATTTTGGGTGTGGTCATGCTGTACTTTTTAGAGCAAACGCCGCGTGACGTCAACGAATCGATGCAATGTCGGACGTATGCGGCATCGCCCGATGTCGATGAATTTTCGTCACTCATGCTTTACTTTTTAAAGCACGCCACCTACGCTACCGGCTCAGCCATCGGCGAATGCGAGCGTTCACACGCACCCGCCACGGGCACGAAGGAGTTCACATGACTCAGCGTATCGCATGCGCAGTGCCGCCGTTTGCCCCCGACATTGCCGCGTCGATCGACCGGATCATGCGGGGCCGCCCGCCGTTGCGCCTCTTCACCACGCTGGCGCGCGACACTCGCCTGTTCACGAAGTTCTTCGCCGCCGGGCTGCTGGACAAAGGCCACCTCGACATCCGGCAACGCGAGATCGTCATCGACCGCACGACGGCGCTGTGCGGTTCCGAATACGAATGGGGGGTGCATGTTTCCGTGTTTTCGCCAGCCGCGGGGTTGACCAGCGAACAGATTCGCTCGCTGGCCCGCGGCTCGGCCGACGACGCATGCTGGAGCGATGCGGACCGGTTGCTGATCCGGCTGTGCGACACGCTGCATCGGCATTGCGACATCGACGACGAGCTGTGGCACGCGCTGCGCCCGCATTTCAGCGACGAGGCGCTGCTCGAACTGCTGATGCTCGCGGGCTTCTACCGGACCGTCAGCTACCTCACGAACGGGCTGCGCCTGCCGCCGGAAGCAGGCACAGCACGATTTCCGGCATGAGCCGTGAACCGGCAGCGCGACGGCGATGCGCGCGTCACGATTCGCCGCGCCGCGCGCGCGTCTTCTCGAGCCGCCAGTGCATGATCTCGTCCGCGCCGGGCCCCGCCTCCACGCGCAGGTCCGGCAGGTCGATCGGGCTGCCCGTCTCGGCATCGACCAACGCCAGCCGCACCGCATGCCCCGAGCGCGCCTCCATGAAACGGAGCGGCGGCGCCTTCGATTCCGCCTGCCCCCATGCATCGCCGACCTGCGCGAGCGCCATCAGCACGATGCCGATGTCGCGGCCGCGCGGCGTCAGATGGTATTCGTACCGGTCGGGGCGCGACTGATACAGCCGGCGCTCGATCAGCCCCCTGCCTTCGAGCGCCTTCAGCCGATCCGACAGCGTCGCATGGGTCACGCCCGTGGACTGGCGCAGATCGTCGTAACGCGCCAGCCCGAGCGCCAGATCGCGCACGATCAGCGTGCTCCATCGATCGCCGAGCGCATCGAGCACGCTGGCGATCGAGCAGGTCATGCCGTCAAAACTCTTGGATTTCATCGCAAATCACCTTTCCTGACTTCGATGCGCAGCCCATGCCGGTGCGCGCACGGCGGTAATCGTATCGCATCCGGCAACGCTTGACGGCGTGTCGCCCTCGACTTACTCTGATAATAAGAGTTAATAGAAACCTTGTCAGTCCAACCCTTTGGAGGTTCGAACATGAAGCAAGAAGATCGAGGCGTGATCGTCGTAACCGGTGCGTCGTCGGGGATCGGCGCGGTCTATGCGGATCGTCTCGCCGCTCGCGGATACGACCTGATCCTGGTTGCGCGCCGGCGCGAACGGCTCGCGGCGCTCGCCGACCGGCTCCGGTCCGCATACGGCTGCGATGCGCAGGCCGTCGCCGCCGACCTGTCGAGCCCCGACGGCGTCGCGCACGTCGAGGCGCTGATCGACGGCACCGCCGATTTCGCCGGCATCGTCAATGCCGCCGGCCTCGGCGCACTGGGCCTGTCGGTATCGGTCGACCCGGCCGCCGTCGACACGATGATCCGGGTCAACGTGCTCGCGCTGACCCGGCTCTCGCTCGCGGCCGCGCGCCGCTGCAGTGCGACCGGACGCGGCATGATCGTGAACATCGGGTCGATCGTCACGCTGATGCCCGTGCCCGGTGCGGGCGGATACAGCGGCTCGAAAGCATACGTGCTCAACTTCACGCGCTCGCTGCACGCCGAGCTTGCGTCGCGCGGCGTCGCGGTCCAGGCCGTGATGCCGGGGCCGGTGCGCACGGCGTTTTTCGGCAACGCGGCCGCGCCGTTCCCGGATTCGCTGTTCATGACGCCGGAAACGCTTGTCGACACCGCGCTGCATGCACTGGATCACGAGGAATCGGTGTGCTTTCCGACGCTCCACGATCTCGGCGCATGGCAGCAGTTCGACGGCGCGCGCGGCACCCTCCTTCATGCCGTCACGCGGGATGGCCAGCCCGCCGCGCGCTACAGCGCAATCTGACACGACACCTGCTCTCTCACGAACCGGGGAACACACATGCCGCTCTGGAACATCTACCATCCCGAACACGCCTATTCCGATACCGACAAACTGGAGATCGCCGAGCGCATCGTCGGCCTCTACGACGGATTTCTGCCGCGCTTCTACGTGAACGTGCTGTTCCAGCCGCTGCCGCCCGCGTCGTTCCTGATCGGCGGCAAGCCGACCGACGACTTCGTGCGGATCCGGGTCGACCACATCGCGCGGCAGATCGAGGATCCCGCCGAGCAGGCGCGGTTCATGCAGCATGTCGGCCGGCGCCTGGCGCCGTTCATCGGCGAGCGTGGCTTGCGCTGGGAAATCCATATCGGCGAAACGCCGTTCGGGCTGTGGACGATCGAGGGGCTGCGCCCGCCGCAGCCGGGCACACCGGCCGATCTCAAGTGGCGCACGGAGAACCGGCCGTCGCCGTACTGAAAGACGCTGCCTCCCGGGGTCCGTCGTCCGACTCAAACGCCTCCCGGGGGCATCCCCGCCGCATCGCCACGATTCGCGAATGGAGGCACTGCCGTGATCACCGAAATCGTCTTCTTCAAGCTGCGGCCCGACGTCGACCTGCCCACGCTGCGAGACCGCTATGAAGCGACCGCCGTGAAGTGGGCGCTGAACCCGGACCTGCTGCACAAGTGGTACTTCTACGACGCGGCCACGCACGAAGGCGGCGGCGTGTACGTGTGGCGCACGCGCGAAGCCGCCGCGCACTGGCACGGCGACGAATACAAGGCGATGGTCGAGCGCGTGTACGGCTTTCCGCCCGTGATACGCGTGCTCGACACGATCGCGCATGTCGATGCGACGCAGGGGCGGTACGAGATCGTCGGCAAGCCGGGCTGAAGCCGACGTGCATGGATGCGGGGCCCGTCGGTCGAACCGAACCCGCCCCCTGGATCGTCAATCCGGAACACCTTCGTCACGCAAATCCATGTGGATACCTTAACGATTCAGCCATGCCCGTTTCAGGAATGTGTCCCCATGCTCAGCTATCGCTGAGAAATTGCCCCAGGCCGTTGTACGCCGACGGCCGCGCACGTCGCAGCCAAACCGCGAAGCCGGCACCCGCGACAGCAACCGCCGGCGTCGTGCACGGCAGAAGCGAAACGACGGTCGAAGCCGTGCCGGCCATCAGCGATACGTTGCCGATCATTGCGTACAGGAAGTAAGCGAATCCGGCAAAGCTCAGGGCCGGAAACACGGCCCACCGGATGAACCGCGTTTCGCGCTCGCGGCGGGCCGCGAAGAAGCGGATGACCGCCAGCGCGGTCAACGCCTGAACGCACACGATCCCGATCGCGGACGGAATGCTGAGATACGGTGCAATCACCATCACCGGATCGACGCGACGGGCGGCACACAAAGCGATCAGCGTGACCATGAGCACCGACTGCAGGTTCGCGGCCCGGACCGGCAGGCCCTTCTTCTCGCTCAATTGCGCGAGCCGCTTGAACGCAATGCCGTCGCGGCCGAGCGAATACCCGTAACGCACGGTCGCATTGTTGAAGCTGATGATCGCCGCGAGCATGCTGGTGGCGCGTACATCATCGCAAGCTCCGAGCAAGCGCTCCAGGGCAGAAGCTTGTCGGCCGTGATCGGCAGCCTGCTCCTGGAGCCGAGCCTGCTCCCCGTCTATGCGGGCCACGCTGCCCGCTGGACGGAATTGCTGAGCCGGGATGCGTTGCCGGAACGGACCGCGCGGATCATCCGCTTTGCCGTCGAAGGATTGTGGTTCGATGAAGTATGTGGGGTACGTCCGCTGGACCCGACGCAGCGCGAGGCATTCATCGACGAATTGCTGGCGATGACGCGCTCGAACGGCTGACGCCCGCCAACGTGCGGCGGGGGCCTGCCGACCCTGCGTCGATTCGGCAAGCCACCGGTTCGCTCTGGCGTCAGATGGCCCAGCCAGCCTTGACGCCCCGCGACAGCCGTTCTCTATCAACCCCATTGGCAACAATGCTTTCAAATATATCGTCACATTCCGATATAAGATTCGCCCATCGACGATACCTGGTTGCCCGACCGAAACACCCCACCTATCCATGCCGACCGAACTCGACATCGAAGCGATCCTGAAAGCGCTCTCGAACCCCGTGCGCCGGGAAATCCTCGTCTGGCTGAAAACGCCGGACGTGCATTTCCCGAACCAGACGCTGCCGTACGAACACGGCGTCTGCGCGGGCCAGATCGACGCGCGCTGCGGGCTGTCGCAATCGACCGTCTCCGCGCACCTCGCGACGCTACAGCGCGCGGGGCTCGTGACGTCGACGCGGATCGGCCAGTGGGCGTTTTTTCAGCGCAACGAGGCCGTCATCGACGCATTTCACGACGCCCTGCGCCGCGAACTCTAGCCAACACGGCCGAACCGGCCATGCGGGTTGCGGTCGCCCATGACGCGACGGCTGCCCGCCTTTCGTGAAGAGGTTATTTGCCATGCCCACCCTGTTCGATCCCGTCACCCTCGGTGACCTGACCCTGCCGAACCGCATCGTGATGGCGCCGCTCACCCGCTCCCGCGCGGGTGCGGCACGCGTGCCGAACGCACTGATGGCCCGCTACTACACCGAGCGCGCAACGGCCGGCCTGATCATTACCGAGGCAACGTCGGTCACGCCGCAGGGCGTCGGCTATGCGGACACGCCCGGCATCTGGTCCGACGAGCAGGTCGAGGGCTGGAAGCAGGTGACGCAGGCCGTGCATGCGGCCGGTGGGCGCATCGTGCTGCAGCTTTGGCACGTCGGCCGGATCTCCGACCCGGTGTTCCTGAACGGCGACCTGCCGGTCGCGCCGAGCGCGATCGCCGCGGGCGGCCACGTGAGCCTCGTGCGCCCGCAGCGCCCGTACGTGACGCCGCGCGCACTCGAACTCGACGAAATCCCGGGCATCGTCGCAGCGTACCGCAAGGGTGCCGAGAATGCGAAGGCCGCCGGCTTCGACGGTGTCGAGATCCACGGCGCGAACGGCTACCTGCTCGACCAGTTCTTGCAGGACAGCACCAATCGCCGCACCGATGCGTACGGCGGCCCGGTCGAGAACCGCGCACGCCTGCTGCTCGAAGTGGTCGATGCCGCGATCGACGTGTGGGGCGCCGGCCGTGTCGGCGTGCACCTTGCACCGCGCGGCGACGCGCATACGATGGGCGATTCCGATCCGGCGGCAACGTTCGGCTATGTCGCGCGCGAACTCGGCCGCCGCAAGATCGCGTTCATCTTCACGCGCGAATCGTATTCGGGCGATCACTTGAGCCCGCGCCTGAAGGAAGCGTTCGGCGGCCCGCTGATCGCGAACGAGCAGTTCACGCTCGACACCGCGCAGGCCGCACTCGCGAACGGCAGCGCCGACGCGATCGCATGGGGCAAGCTGTTCATCGCGAACCCCGACCTGCCGCGCCGCCTCGAACTCGGCGCGCCGCTCAACAGGCCGGTGCCGGAGACGTTCTACGCGGAAGGCGAAACGGGTTACACCGATTACCCGGCGCTGAGCGACGCGGCCTGATCGCACCGCAGGCCACGTGCGACGAACGGACCGGCCTCGCCCGTCCGTTCGTCGCGCACACCACCGGGCGGGCATGCAACGCATTCGCCCTTCCCGCTCACCGCCTGCCGTCCACGGCGGGCGCGTCCACGAACAACGCCAGACCGACCAGGCTCGCCGCGCTGCATCCCAGCACATACCACGCAGGCGCGTAAAAACTGCCGGTCGCGCGCCACATCGCACCGACGATCAGTTGTGCGAACCCGCCGAAAATCGTCACGCCGAGCGCATAGATCATCCCGAGCGACATCGCCCGCACTTCGGGCCGGAATGCATCGAGAATCATCACGAAACCGGCGGGACTCGACAGCGTCATCAAGCCGATCAGCACGATCACGACCGCGACCGCGGTAACCACCGACGGCCACACGCTCATCGCGTAAAACGCCGGCAGCACGAGCACGGCCGACGCGACGCACGTCACGCCCACCAGCCGCTTGCGACGACGCACGCGATCCGCGAGCCGCCCCGCGAACGGCGAACCGATCAACAGCACGGCGCCCGCCGCGCAGCCCGACAGCAGCGATACCGACGCCGGCATGCCGACGGTCAGCGTCAGGAACGACGGCAGGAAAAACACGATCGTATAGGTGGTCGACGTGCCGCCGATCACGAGCAGCGTGCCGGCCACGACCTGCCGCCACGGAATGCGCGCACGCTCGCGCGGTGCGCCGGCCGCCGCGTGCGGCAGCGTATCGTCGAGGTGACGCCGCAGATAGAAGCCGACCGGGCCGATCAGCAGACCGAGCACGAACGGTACGCGCCATCCCCACGCGTGCAGCGCTTCGGGCGACAGTGCGCGCGACAGCGTCAGCGCGACGAACGCGCCGACCAGCGTCGCGCCGCCCTGGCTCGCCATCTGCCAGCTCACCCGCTCGCCGCGCCGGCCGGTGTCGCCCGACTCCATCAGCAGGGTCGTCGCGGCGCCGACTTCGCCACCGGCCGAAAAGCCCTGCAGCAAGCGCCCGATGACGATCAGCAGCGGCGCGGCGATGCCGATCTGCGCATAGGTCGGCGCGCAGCCGATGATCCCGGTGCCGAGCGCCATCAATGCGACCGTCAGCACGAGTGCAGGCTTGCGCCCGGCACGGTCCGCATAGGCGCCGATCGCGACGCTGCCGAGCGGCCGCGCGACGAAGCCGACACCGAACGTCGCGAGCGACAGCATCAGCGCGCCTACGTCGCTCGACGCGGGAAAGAACAGCTTGCCGATCAGTGCGGCGAAGAAACTGTAGACGGTGAAGTCGAAGAATTCGAGCCCGTTGCCGAGTGCGGCCGCAACGACCGTGCGGCGCGTCACGCGCGGCGCGGCATCGACCGGCGCGGCGGCCGTGCGATTCAGGGTATGCATCGGAAAATTCCCGTTCAGAAGTTGTGATACATGCCGAGCGACAGCGTCACGGGTGTCGTCCCGGTGCGTGGTGCGGTGCCGCCCGGTTCGGTCGGCAGCGGGTTGCCGTTCAGCAACACGGTCGAGATGCCGTAGTTGCGGATGAACCCGGCGCGCGCATAGAGGCCCGTGCGTTTCGACAGCAGGTAGTCGTAGCCGAGCATCGCGCCGAGCGCCGAGTCCTTGGCCGGCTGGCCGGCCGCGTCGCGTACGCCCGACGTATCGCGATAGACGACCGACGCGCGAATCGCATTGACGCCGAACGGCACGATCGCGCCGACCGTGTAGACGCGCGCGATGCCGTCGCCGGCCAGCTTCGGCGCGTACTGGTTGAACGATGCGGACAGCACGATCCGCCCCGTGTCATAAACAGCGCCGAGCCCGTACAGGTCGTTGCGCACGGTGCTTGCCCCGTTGACGCCCCACACCTGGTTGTAGCTCGCGGCCAGATAGGTCGAGCCGTTGTACCACTGCAGCAGCGCGCCTTGCGCGGACGCCGCGGGCGCGCGCCCGGCCACGTTGCTCGGCGCAACCATCAGCATCAGCGACGTGGTGCCCGCGACGATCGGCGTACGGTACGTGATGGCGTTGTCGACGCGCGCCGGCAATTGCGTCGCCCCTGGCCCGAGGTCCGAGTTGTAGCCGACGCCGCGGCTCGTCTGCACGGCTGCCGCACCCAGCCACGTATAGACCGAGTTCGTGCCCACCGTGCCGAACACGTCGATGAACAGCGGCAGCGCCGTGCCGATCTGCTTGCCGAGACGCAGCCGCCCGTAGCTGTCCGACGTCAGGCCGACCCAAGACTGCCGGTTGTAAGTCGACTGCTTGTCCTGCTGCGCGCCGTTGTTCGCGAGAAACCCGCTTTCGAGGTTGAACTCGGCGCGCCAGCCGCCACCGAGGTTCTCACGGCCGAAGAAGCCGAATTTGGAGGTCCACTCGCCGCCGCTCTGCGTCTGCCACAGCGAATGGCCGCCGACCGTCTGGTAGTTGATCCCCATGTCGACCGAGCCGTACAACGCGACACCCTCCGTCAGTCGACCGTTGTACTCGGGCACCGCCGCCAGCAACACGTCCTGATAGGGCACGGCACGCGCGTTGCCGGCGCCGAGCGCGAGACAGGCCACGCCAAATGCAAATCGCTTCTTCATTCGCTATCCTTATTGTCAATTCGATCCATCTCCGGCCGGCGCGTCTCCTGTGCGCCGTCGTCAGCCCGCCTTCAGGAAGCGTTCGGCGATACCGGCGAAATAGGCCGCCCCCCAGCTCAGCGCGGTGTCGTTGAAGTCGTAACCCGGGTTGTGCACCGAACACCCGCCCCGGGAATCGACGCCGTTACCGATCAGCACGTAGCAGCCCGGTACGCATTCGGTCATCCACGAGAAATCCTCGCTGCCCATCACGCCGTCGGGCAACAGCATGAGCGCGCCCTCGCCGGCCAGCGCCGAGATCGTCTCGACCGCGAGATCCGACGCCGCATGGTCGTTGTCCACGACGCGCGAGATCGACTGGTATTCGATCTGCGCGGTCATCCCGAACGCCTGCGCCTGCGCGTCGACGATCCGGCGGATCCGCGCCTCGATTTCGTCGCGCGTCGCCGCATCGAGCGCACGCACCGACAACTGCAGCGTCGCGGTTTCCGGAATCACGTTCGGCGCGGTGCCCGCATGGAACGTGCCGACGGTCACGACGGCCGGTTTCAGCGGATCGACGTTGCGGGAGACGATCGATTGCAGCGCGGTCACGATTTGCGCGCCCGCGACGATCGGATCGCTCGCGAGTTGCGGCATCGCGCCGTGCCCGCCCTTGCCCGTCACGGTGATCGTCACCGAATCGGACGAGGCCATCATCGGCCCGTAGCGCAGCGCGAAATGGCCGACCGGCACGCCCGGCGCGTTGTGCAGCGCATACACGCGTTCACAGGGGAAACGTTCGAACAGGCCGTCGTCGATCATCCGCTTTGCGCCACCGAGCCCTTCCTCGGCCGGCTGGAAAATCACGTTGAGCGTGCCGTCGAACCGGCCCTGTTCAGCGAGATAGTGCGCGGCGGCCAGCAGGATCGCCGTATGGCCGTCGTGTCCGCACGCGTGCATCGTGCGCGCCACCGTGCTCGCATACGGCAGCCCCGTCGCCTCCTCGATCGGCAGCGCGTCCATGTCGGCGCGCAGGCCGAGCGTGCGCGCCGACGCGCCGCGCCGCAATTGGCCGACGACACCCGTGCCGCCCACGCCCGTCGTCACGTCGTAACCCCATGCGGCGAGCTGTTCGGCGACGAGCTGCGCGGTGCGGGTCTCGGCGAAACCGAGTTCGGGATGGGCGTGGATGTCGTGGCGGATCGCCACGAATCGGGACTCCGACTCGCGAATTGCCGCGAGTACGTGAGCAAGGTTCTGCGTCATGAATGGCTCCGTGGAATCGGCCGCGTCGCGACCGTCTCGGCCAAGCATAGAGACGCGTTTCGGGTCAAAAAACTCACGAATTTTGATGCGGATAACTTTTGGTAATATCTTCCGCATCATGAAAATCCATCAATTGCGCGCGCTCGTCGCGGTCACGACGGCCGGCAGCATCAAGGCCGCGGCCCGGACCCTGCACGTCACGCAGCCGGCCATCAGCAAGGCGATCCAGGAACTGGAGAACGAATTCGGCGTACCGCTCCTCGAGCGCAAGCCGTGGGGCGTCGCGCCGACGCCGGAAGGCGACGCGCTGCTGGGGCGCGCCCAGGCCGTCGTGCGCGAGCTCGAACGGGCGAGCGAGGACATGGCGCACATGAAGGGGCTGCGCGACGGACGGCTCGTGATCGGTTTCACGCCGATCGTCGCGGTGACGGGCTTTGCCGAGGCCTACGCCGCGTTCCGCCGCCACTGGCCGAACGTCGAGTGCGAACTGCGTGAACTGACGTTCAACCTGCTCTCGGAACAGTTGCGCAATCGCACGCTCGATCTCGCCTTCGTCGCCGTCACGGGCCCCATTGCCGAGTCGGTCGACATCAAGGCGATCCGCACGTTCGACACCGCATTCGTCACCCGCGAGAACGGGCGCTTCGCCGGCGCGACATCGCTCGAGGCGCTGCGCGACGCGGAATGGATCCACGCCGACGCAAGCGACAACTTCCCCACGTATATCCGTGACCTGCATGCGCACGCGGGCCTGCCCCCGCCGCGCTGCATCACGCGCTGCACGTCGTATGCGCTGTTCTACAGCCTGATGATGACCAACGATGCGATTTTCTCGTGGACCCGGCTCTCGCTCGCGGAAACCGTGTTCGGCCAGAAGCTGACGCCGCTGCCGCTACCGTTGTCGCCGCCACCGCTGCAGTTGTACCGGCTTACGCCGCCGGGGCTGCAACTGACGCGGCCCGCTTCGGACTTTCTGGCGCACGTGGAAGCCGCGTTCGCGTCGCTGCCGCTGACCGGGAGCGACGCATTGCGCTGACAACGAATCGGGCTGCAGCCGACACCATGACTCGCCGGGCCTGCTCAGCCCGAAACGCGCAACCGCATGAATACGCGCTGTGTCTCGTCGAGCCCGAGCGACACGTGATACGCGCGAATGGTACGCAGCATATCGTCGAGCATCGCGTCGTCGAGCACCTCGAAACCCAGGCGCGCGTAGTACGGCGCATTCCACGGCGCCTCGCGAAACGTCGACAGCACGACCTCCGCGATGCCGTCCTGCGCCGCGCGCGCCATCACCTGTTCGATCAGCCGCGCGCCGATCCGCTGTCCGGCATGCGACGGCGCGACATCCAGTTCTTCCAGATAAAGCCGCTGCGCATCCAGCAGCCGGTAGAACGCAAACCCGACGCACGCGCCGTGCGCATCGACCGCCACATAAGCCCGGCCGCCATCGATGCGCACGAGCACGGCGGCCGTATCGGTCGGCTCGGCTTCCGCGATGTGGGTCATGCCGATTTCGCGAAACCGCTGCGCGGCAGCCACTTCGATGGCGGCCATCGCGGCCGCGTCGTCCCGCGTGGCGGGACGGATCAGGATCGGTGCAGTCATGACGGCAACTCAGGCAGACAGTCTGGAACGGCCGTCACTATAATCGAAACTTCATACGTTTCGAACGCCCGCCCACGAGGTCCGTCATGACGCTGTCCGCGCTCGCCGTCTTCGCTGTCACCCTGCTCGTCACCGCCGGCACGCCCGGGCCGAGCGTCGCCGCGCTGGTCGCGCGCGTGTTGACGAACGGCGTGCGGGACGTGCTGCCGTTCCTGGCGGCCATGTGGCTCGGCGAAGCGCTGTGGCTCACGCTCGCGGTCGCGGGGCTGTCCGCGTTCGCCCGCACGTTCGAGACGGGCCTGATCGTACTGAAGCTGCTCGGCGTCGCGTACCTGCTGTTCCTCGCATGGAAGATGTGGACCGCACCTACCGAGACCGGCGCCGACGACCTGCCGCGCGGCCAGTCGCCGTGGCGCATGTTCGTCGCGGGCATGGCCGTGACGCTCGGCAATCCGAAGATCGCCGTTTTCTATCTCGCGCTGCTGCCGACCATCGTCGATCTCGCGCACGTCGGCGTGACCGCATGGGCCGAACTGGTCGGCACGATGCTCGCGGTCCTGATCCTGGCCGACTGCTTCTGGTCGCTGCTTGCATCGCGCGCACGGACTTTCCTGACGTCGGCGCGCGCGAAGCGGATCGCCAACCGCACGAGCGCGACCGCGATGGCCGGTGCGGCAGTGGCGATCGCAACGCGCTGAGCGGCGCCCCGTCGCACGCCACGCCGTCGCCGGCCGGCCCGCCATGTCGCAACTCGGCGCAATGCCTCCAGCGCTCGCCGCCCAGTCGATTTCCCGTCGCGAAATCGTGCTGCCGCTTGCCGCCGCGCTCGAATGCATCGACTTCTGTGTACTGCATCGCATCCCTATCTACGGTTGGGAAGGCTGGGTCCTGACCATCGACGGACGGGTTGGACACGGTAGCGCGCCGCAAGGCACCGTCTGCCTCGCGGACTGGCCGCTCGAGGAGGCCGCCGCGTTCTGTCGACGCACGATGGTGTCCGACGCCGAGGTGTGGCAGAACGAAAATCCCGAAACCACGGACAAACTGCATTTCTGCGTGACGATCGGCGACGCGCCTGGATCGTCGCGCCCGCGCAGCGGTACCTGACCGGCAAACCAGGACTGAAGTCCGCGCATTGTCGGCCCTAACAGCGAAACGTCTTGCGCCAGACGCCCGGCGACGGTGCCTGGTCGTTGCACGCGATCAGCGCGCGCACCAGCGCCCAGTCGTCGTCATCGCAGAAGTCGAGCAGCATCGCGCCGTACGGGCCGCGCTGCGCGCGCAACCGTTCGGCCAGCCGCGCATGAATGCCTCGCACCCTGCCGTCGCCGTGTGCGACCACCGACGGATTCGCACCCATCCCGGTCCCGCTGCAGAAGTTGATCGCCCAGCGGCCGCTGTCCGGCAACGGCAGGTCCGTCAGCAACGCGTCGATCGCACGCCACTTCCAGCCGATCGACGCGGCCACCGGCACGCGATATTCGTCCTGGATCACGAACGCACCATCGGGATGATCGATCGTGAACGTTGCGTTGTCGGGCCACGCGGTCAGGTCGATGCCGAGCGGCCGGCTGCTGCGAAAGCGCCGCAGCAGCACGATCGCGCCGCGCACGTCGCCGAGCGCCGGCAGCGGGCCGCCGGCATGCCAGCGCAGCCGCGGGTGCCGCGCGCGATGCGCGTCGAACGTCGCATCGAAACTGCGTGTGCACGCGTGCGCCGGCCATTCGTCCTTCACCGACATCACGAGGCATTCGCGCGGATGCGCATCGAGAAAACGCGCACAGGTGACCAGCACGTCGTCGAACGTCATGCCGAGCGCGATGCCGCCGTGATGAATCGCGAACGCATCGCGCACGTGCCGGCAGCGGATGTCGAGCAGCCGCACGCCCTGCGCGAGCTGCGCATCGAGCGGCGCACGCTGCGTGCGCACGAGCGGATCGTCGACGGTATACGCACAGGTGTCATGGCTGCCCGGTAGGGTCAGCGTATGCAGCGGCCGCGCGTCGTCGAGCGCCGACATCCAGTCGGCAGGCGGCGTGCACGTATCGTGGCTCGAAGGATTCATGAATCGATGAATGACAAGGAAAGAAAACCGTGGGTAACGGCGTCGGATGTCGCGGCACGCGCGGGCGTCTCGCGTTCCGCGGTGTCGCGCGCGTTCTCGCCGACGGCAAGCATCGCGCCGCAGACGCGTGAGCGCGTGATGGTCGCCGCGCGCGCGCTCGGCTACCAGGTCAACCTGATCGCGCGCGACATGATCACGCAGCGCAGCAGCATGATCGGCGTCGTGACGGCCGGGTTCGAGAATCCGTTCCGCGCGCGGCTGCTGTCGGACCTGATGGCCGCGCTCGGGCAGCGCGCGCTCACGCCGCTCGTGACCAACGCGGAAGATCCGCGCCAGGTCCGGCAATCGCTCGAACAGTTGCTCAGCTACCGGATCGCGGGCCTCGTGATGACATCCGCGTCGCCGCCGCTGTCGGTTGCACAGCAGTATCTCGAACACCGGATCCCGGTCGTGATGATCAACCGCGAGGCGAACCTGCCGGGCGCGGACATCGTCGTCAGCGACAACGCGGCGGGCGCCGTCCATGCGGCGCAGCGGCTCGTGCGGGCCGGTGCGCGCCGGCTCGCGTTCGTCGGCCCGCGCGGCGCGAGCTACAGCGCGCAATCGCGCGCCACCGCGTTCGAGCAGGCGATCGGGCGCGGCGACGCGTTCGACGCGACGCTCGCGCACGTGCTCGACGCGCCGTCCGACACCCATGCGAGCGGCGTCGAAGCGGCGCGGCAACTGTTCGCGAACGGCAAGCGGCCCGACGGCGTGTTCTGCTCGTCGGACCTGCTGGCGCTCGGCGTGATCGACGTCGCGCGCAGCGAATTCGGGCTGCGCGTGCCGGACGACGTGCGCGTGATCGGCTTCGACGACATCCCGGCCGCCGAATACGACGCGTATCGGCTCACGACACTCCGGCAGGACACGCGCGGCCTCGCGCAGGCGGCAGTCGACCTGCTCGCCGACCGGATGCAGACGTTCGACGGCCCGTCGCGCACGCGCGTCGTGCCGGTCACGCAGGTGGTGCGGGCCAGTTGCGAGTAACGCGGGGAGATCGGGCGCGGCGTTGCCGCGCGTCACTTCAGCCCGCCCGCGAACCCGCGCAACAGGTAGCGCTGCACGTAGCCGGCCACGGCCAGCGTGGGCAGCGACGCCATCAGCCCCGCGCTCATCAGGTCGCCCCAGTCGATGCCGTTCTCCGTCACGTAGCCGGCAATCGCGAGCGGCAGCGTGAAGCGGCTCGGCGTCGATACGAACAGCAGCGCGATCAGGAATTCGTTCCACGCGGCGATGAACACGAAGATCGCGGTCGCGATCAGCCCCGGCGCGCACAGCGGCAGCACGATCTGCACGAGCCGTCGAGCCAGGCCCGCGCCGTCGATGCAGGCGGCTTCCTCGTATTCGATCGGCACGTCGCGCACGAATGCGAGCAGCATCCAGATCGCCATCGGCAGCGCGTAGATCTGGTACGCGAGCATCAGGCCGAGCGTCGAATCGAGCAGGTGCAGCCGCTTTGCGAGCGCGAACAGCGGCACCGCGATCGTGATCGGCGGCATCAGCTTCAACGCGAGCACGAGCACCAGGAACAGCAGGTCGAGCCGTGCCGGAAACCGCAATCGCACGAGCGCGTACGCGGCTGGAAACGCAAGCGCCAGCGCGAGCAGCGTCGTGCCGAAGCCGACCAGCAGCGAATTGAACAGCGGCGCGCCGATGCCGTTGGACCATACCGATGCGAAATGCTCGAAGGTCGGCGCGGCCGGCCAGATCCGCAACGGATGATCGAGGCGTTCGAGCGTCGGCATGAAGGCCGCGCCGGCCATCCACAGGCACGGCAGCAGCAACAGCGCGAGCGCGACGATGCGCAACGCCCACGGCAGTGCGCGACCGAATGCGGCGCCCGTTCGTGCGCCCGTGATGACTGCGGGTTGCGCCGTCATGCGCGCCGCTTGCGAACCGTCTGCCATACGTACCCCGAGACCAGCAGCGCGGACGCCGCGAGCATCAGCACCGACGCGGCACTCGCCGGCCCGACGTTGAAGAAGCGGAAGCCCGTGTCGTAGATATAGGTCGACAGCGTCTGTGTCGCGTTGCCGGGGCCGCCGCCCGTCAGCGCATAGACCTTGTCGAACAGCTTGAACGTGTCGATCGAGCGCAGCAGCAGCGCGAGGCCGATCTGCGGCGCGGCGAGCGGCAGCGTGATGTCGCGCAGGCACTGCCACTCGCTCGCGCCGTCGGTGCGCGCGGCTTCGTACAGCTCCTGCGGAATCGACTGCAGCCCGGCGAGCACGATCAGGAACGCCATCGGCGTCCACTGCCATACGTCGACGAGCGCGAGCGACCACAGCGCGAGATGCGGATCGGACAGCCAGCGCACGCCTTCGATGCCGAACGCCGCGAGCAGCGCGTTCAGGAAGCCGTCGAAGTTCAGCCAGTTGCGCCAGATCGCCGAGCACACGAGCGTGGACAGCATCATCGGCAGGATCGCGAGCGGCAGCGCGATACGCCGCCCCGGAAACGCACGCACGAACAGCAGCGCGAGTCCGAAACCCAGCGCGACTTCGGCGAGCGACGCGACGACCGTGAAGCGCAACGTGTTGCCGAAGCCGGCCGTGAACGCGTCGTCGCCGAGCACCGCGCGATAGTTCGCAAGCCCGGCGAATGCGCGGCGGCCGGCCGAATAGTCGACCTGGCAGAACGAATCGATCAGCACCTGCGCGACCGGATACAGCGCGAGCGCGGCGAGCACCAGCAGCGCGGGCCCGAGCAGCGCGACGAACGGCAGGCTGCGACCGAAGGCTTTCATGCGCTGTGTCCCGGCGAAGGTTCGACGCGCGCCGTCACTTGCCCGCCGCGGCCGTCGCCTGCGCGATCTTCTGCTGCGCCTGGCGCAGCGCCGCGTCGGGTGCGGCCTGCCCCGTCAGCGCGAGTTGCAGCTGGTCGCCGAGAATGCTCTCGACCTGCTGCCAGTCCTTCACGCGCGGCCGCGCACGGCCCGCTTCGAGCGCCTTCAGCTGATCCGGATACCAGCGGTACTGGCGCACCAGCGCCGGATCATTGAACACGCTGCGGCGGGTCGGCGGAATGCCGATGCCGGCGAGGCGCGTCTGCGTGTCGCGTGCGGTCAGGTACGCGAGGAAATCCTGTGCAAGCTTCGCGTGCGGCGCGTCCTTCGGAATGCCCATCTGCCAGATGCCGAGCATCGGCGCCGGGCCCGCGGTCTGCCCGGGCGGCGGCTGCAGCGCGATCTGCCCGACCACGCGCGACTGCTTCGGATCGTCGAGCGCCGGCACCCACGCCGGCCACACCTCGATCGACTGCGCGGCCGTGCCGCGCTGCAGCGCGTCGCGCACTTCCGCCGCGCCATACACGTCGACGTCCTTCGGCGCGGACGCCTTCAGCGCGAGGAAGGTCTTCAGCGCGGCCTGCGCCTCACGCGAATCGATCGTCACGTTGCCGGCATGGTCGAACACGTCGCCGCCGTAGGCCCACAGGATCGGCAGGAAACCCGTCACGACGGGGTTGCCCTTCGTGCCGCGGAATACGACACCCGACACGCTCTTGTCCGCGCCGCCGACGGTCTGCGCGATCTTCAGCACGTCGTCCCAGTTGCGCGGCGGCTGCAGCTTGTACTTCGCGAGCAGGTCCTTGCGGTACGCGAACATCTCGACGTTGCCGACGATCGGCAGCGCGTACAGCGCACCCGTCGCGTTGCGGCCGAGCGCGACGGCGGACGGCACGAGATCGGCGTCCGCGAGCGACGCGGGAAGCGGCTTGAGCCAGCCGTTGCCGATGAACTCGGGTGCCCACGTGTCGTCCATCATCACGAGGTCGTATGCGCCGGTGCCTTCGCGCATCGACAGCTTGAGCTTCTGGTACAGGTTCGCGTTCGGCAGCTTGAGCAGCTCAATCTCGGTGCCCGGGTGCAGCTTGTTGAAGCCGGCGACGGCGTCGGCCAGCCCCTTGCCGTAGATGTCGTCGCGGCCCGCGATGACGAGATCCGCGGCAACGGCGTGCGTGGCGGCGAAGGACAGCGCAAGGGCGGCGGACAGCGCGCGCAGGCGGCTCAGCAAGGTCATGAGGTCTCTCTCGTTCGGCGTGGTGGCGGGACGGCCAGGCGTTGCACACGTGTGCAACGCGGGCGACGCTTCTGGCCGCCTGAAGCGAACGCCATTGTTCACGCCGATCGTTAAGAATTTATGGCACACGGCGGGAGAGGCGGCCGCCGTGCCCGGCCGCCCCACCCGTGCGGCCTCCCCGGCCGGACCTCCCCGGCCGGACCTTCCCGGCCAGACCTCCCCGGCCGGATCAGAAGTTCACGCGGATCCCGGCCATCACCGCCAGTTGCCGGCTCGAATTGCTGTTCGCGAGCACCGGAATCTGCGCGTAGTTCACCGCGTTGCCGTCCGCGTCGGTGCCGAGCCCCTTCCCGCTCGAGATCTGGCCGATCGCGACCGCATACAGCGCCGTGCGCTTCGACAGGCTGTAGTTCGTGCCGACGTTCACCTGGTGGAACCGCGTCGTGCCCCGCCCGTCGGTATGCGCGGCGTTGAAGATATAGGCGACGCCACCCTGCAGCGCGGGCGTGAACAGGTAGGTGGCGTTCAACTCGCCGATGTCGAACGTGAACGCCTGCGTGCGCGGCTGCGCGGTGGTCGAGAAATAGCGGCTGTCGCCGAGGCGCGTATGCGTATAGGTGAGCGCGATCGTCGCATCGCCGAACGTGACGGACCCGCCCGCGCCGAACGCGCGCATCGAGCCCGCATCCTGCAGCAGGCAGTACATCGCACCCGGGTTGCTGCACGCGAAATCGCCGATATAGCCGTTCGCGCCGCCGAGCGCCGCGTCGAGCGGCTGATGCAGGTCGAGGTAACCGACCGAGAACGCGACCGGCGCGCGCGCGTACGTCGCGGCCACCGCATAGCCGCGCTTCGCGGAGAAGTCGCCGGCCTGCCCGCCGAAGCTGAACGTGCCACCGAACGTGAGGCCGTTGAAATCGGCGCTGGTGAACTTCACCGCGTTGTTGAAGTTGAATGCGGCGTTCAGGTTGTCGACGTCGCCGAGGTGCGAGCCGTACGGCGTCGCCCAGTTGTTGCTCGACACGTACGCGCCGAGCATGTCGGTGTACGAGTCGTATTGGCGCCCGAGGCCGAGCGTGCCGATCCCGTCCTGGCGCAGCCCGACCCACGCCTGCCGGCTGAAGGCCGTGCCGCCCTGCAGCGCCTGCCCGTTCGCCGACAGGAACTGCTGCTCGAGCGTGAATACTGCATTGAGCCCGCCGCCGAGCGGCTCGGCACCCTGGAAGCCGAAGCGCGACGGCACGAGGTTGCCGCCGCCCATCTGCCACGCATGGCCCCCGCCCGTGCTGCCGTCGGCGCGCGTGAACTGCTGGTTCGTCGAGTAGATGATGCCGGTGTCCACGGTGCCGTACAGCGTCACGCTGCCGGAGGTTTGCGCGTGTGCGTGCATGCAACCCAGCGTCGCCGCAGCCGCGGCCAGTCGTCGTCCGATCTTCATGTCCCGCCCCTCTGTTGTCATCGATTCGCAGTGCAGATCGATGGGGTTATCGATATGGGTGACAGGACTCTATCCAGCGAAAATTCAGGACCTCTATCGCAAATCGGCAAACAGTCGCACGCGTTGCCCGCGACCGTGCCCAGCGGCGCCGTTGCGGCGCGCGTGCGTCATTCGGGGCGCGTCGTCTGGGACGGCAGCTCGCCGAACAGGTCGCGATACTCGCGCGCGAAATAGCCGAGGTGCGTAAAACCCCAGCTCGCAGCGGCCTCGCCGACGCCGAGTTGCTGCACCGACGTCGTGCGCAGCATGCGGCGCACCGCGTTCAGCCGGATCGTGCGCAGATAGCCGACCGGCGTGACGTCGGCCACGCGCTGGAAACTCGTTTGCAGCGTGCGGCGGCTGCAGCGCAGCGCACGGCACAGTTCGAGCACGGTGACGGGTTCTTCGGGCCGGTCGCGCAGATGCTTCTCGCAACGGCTCACGATGTCGCTGTAGGTGGCGTGCGTGATGTCGCGGCGCTCGACGCCGATGCCCTGCTCGAGCGCGTCGAGGAACATGCCGAGCATCGCATCGCGGAACATCTTGCGGGTGGCCGCGTATTCGAGGTGGCCCGGGTTGCGCTGCGCGTCGTCGATCAGCGCCGACAGCCGCACGCCGAGCGCGACGCCCTGCTCGTCGGACAGCCGCGTCACGTGGCGCAGCTTGCGCGCGCCGGATGCGCCGAATTCGGCTTCGCACAGCTCGTCGACCATGTCGGACGCCGCACTGATCCCGACGAGCCCCATCCCTTCCGGCGTGTGGAATTCGAAATCCTCGCCGGCGCGCAGTGCAAGCAGCGCATAGCCGTCGACGGGCTGGCCCTGGAACGTGCCCGCGAGCGGCACGGACAGCGGCACCGCGAGCGACGTGCGCCCGGCCGGCGCGAGCCCGGTTTGCGCGACACGCCGGTTGGTCGTTTCGCGGAAGAAGTGGAAATCGTCGTACAGCACCTGCGTGACGGTGCCCTTGAAGCGGCCCGGCGTCATCTGGCGATAGACCTGATGCCAGCCCGCGATCGCGAGCCCGTGATCGTGCACGTCTTCGTGTGAGCGTGACTGGAACAGCATCGGCATCTCCGGTAAAACCCCTAAACGCGGCCGCCGGGTTCCCCCGGTGCGCAACGCCACAGCTTACCCGTGCAAAATCCTGCGTAGTGCGGTTTCGAACGCAAGACAGGCCGCCGACAATGCAGCAGCCTGCTCACCCGTCAGACGGACGTAGCGGCGGAACGACGGCATCCGGTTCACGACCTCGCTGCCACCGAACGGCACGATCGCGAGCGTCCAGCGGCCGTCGCGCGCGTCGATCGTGCAGTCGGTCAGGTGCAGCGGCCGCAGCGCGTCGGCCAGCGACGGCTCGGCCACCAGTGCGGCCAGCGTGTCGGCGAATCCGGGGTCGCATCCCGGCGCGGCCAGCGCGTCGATGCCCGTGCAGCGCAGCCAGCCGGTCTGCCGCACGCGCGCACTGCCCTGCACGGCCGGGCCGCACACGGTTGCCGCCACCTTCACGCTGACCGTGTGCATCAGGAACTGGCGGTCGACCCGCTCGTCGATGCTCACGCGCACGCCGTTCGGCAGCCTCGCCGTCAGACTGCCGACGCGATCGGCATCGCGCTCGGCGCCCAAGTCGGCCAGCACGCGCGCGGCGATCGCGCCGGGCCGATGGCCGGGCGGCGGCGCATCGGGCGCCGCGCGCCAGCGGGCAAGCACGGCCTTCACGACGCGACGTGCTCGTTGCGCAGCACTTCCTCGACCGGCACCGGCTTGAACGGATGCCGGCGCTGCACGACGAGCGTCCAGAACAGCGCGTACAGCGCGGTGAGCCCGAGCATCGCGCCGAACGGCACGTAGATGTCGCGCGCATTCATGCCCGGCGGCGTGATGTACCAGATCGCGAGCACGATTCCGACGCTCGACACGATCTGCGGCAGCGGGAACAGCGGCGAACGGTACGGGCGCGGCAGGTCCGGGCGGCGAATCCGCAGCATCACGACCGACGCGGTGACGAGCAGATACGCGGTCCCCCACGCGCAGGTCGCGGCGAGCACGAGGTGCAGGATGCTGTCGAGATTGCCGTTGATCAGCCATGCATGGAAGATCGGCACGATCGCCGCGGCGACGATGCCGACCACCGGCGTCTTGAAGCGCGGATGCAGGTACGCGAAGCAGCGCGGCAGCGCCCCGTCGATCGCCATCCCGTACAGGATGCGCGGCAGCCCGGCCATCAGCGTGTTGATCGTCGCGGCGCCCGCGCACAGGAACGCGATGCCGAACCACACGCGGCCGAAGGGCCCAAGCACCTGCAGCGCGAACGCGGGAATCGCGCCCGGTGTATCGAGCAGGTGCGTGAGGCCGTCGGGGCTCACCGGCACGTTCGCGACCTGGCGGCGGATCGCCGCGCCGTACAGGAACATGCAGATCGCGACGCCGACGAGGCCCAGCGCCATCGCGCGCGGAATCGTCTTGCCCGGCGTCTTCATTTCCGGCGCGAGCGGCGTGACGAACTCGCAGCCGACGAACATGAACATCGCCATCCCGACCAGCGACAGCACGGCCGGCACCGACGTGCCGACTTCCGAGCCGCCGAACCAGCCGTCGAGATGCACGGCCGGCGCGGCCGCGAGCCCGAGGATCCCGAAGATCATCAGCGACAGCCACATGCCGGCCGTCAGCACGATCTCGAGCTTGCTGAACACCTTGATGCCGATGATGTTGGTGATCGCGAACGTGACGACGAGGCCGACGCCGACGAGCCACGAGCTGTTGTGCTTCTCGAACGCGGCATTCAGCGATTCGAAATTGACGAGCGCCATGATGCCGCTCAGGATCGTTTCCGCGGTGCCGGCGAACACGTGCACGAGGAAATACGCGGAAATCGTGCCGGTGATCGCCCAGAAGCGGCCGAGCCCGCACGACAGGTAATCGTAAACCGAGCCGGCCGTCGGCAGCATCGCGGCGGCTTCGGAGAAGGTCGTCGCCTGCGCCTGCATCATCACGAACGCGATGATCATCGCGACCGCGAACGCCCAGCCGCCCATCCCGAAGCCCGACGTCGCGGTGAGAATCACCGGGCTTGCCATGATGAGGCCGACGGCGCTCGCCAGCGCGGTCGGAAAACCGACCGCACCCGCGTTCAGCGCCGTGCCGCCACCCGCTTCAGCCGGCGCGCCGGCGGGCGTGTCGCCCGCTGCGCCGGTAACTCCAGACCATCCCGACATCCTTGTCTCCTTCCTGTGTCGAACCGTGCCGCCGCTTCGTCGGCGGCCGGGGTTCCATGGCATTGCGGTCGGCCCGGGGCGGCGCTTCAGCGCTTCGATTCCCGGACCCCCTGTCGATCACACCTTGATCCGATGTCGAAAAAATACGCAGGCAAAATAATCCGGTCATAGCGCAAATCGGCAAACCGGCGGCAGCCGCGCTGCCCGCCGCCGGCGTGCCGTCACGCGATCACGCCATCACGCGAACGGCACGGCCTCGAAGCCCGCCGCGAGCGCGTCGACGATCCGGTCGAGCTGCTCGCGCTGGATCACGAGCGGCGGCGACAGGATGATCTTCGTGCCGACCGGGCGCACCAGCACGCCGTTCTCGCGCGCGACTTCCGCGACCGCGTTCGCGTAGCCGGACAGCGGGTCGATCGGCTCGCGCGTGTCCTTGTTCGCGACGAGGTCGAGCGCGAGCATCAGCCCCTTGCCGCGCACCTCACCGACCGCCGCGAAGCGTTCCGCGAACGGCTTCAGCGCTTCGAGCAGATACGCGCCCTGCTTCGCCGCATTCGCCGGCAGGTCTTCCTTCACGACGATGTCGAGGCTCGCGATCGCGGCCGCGCATGCCACCGGGTGGCCCGCGTACGTGTAGCCGTGCATGATCGCGCCGCCGAAGTCCGCGTTCGCGGCGAACGCGTCCTCGATCCGCGCGTTCACCACCGTCGCGCCGAGCGGCACGTAGCCCGACGAGATCCCCTTCGCGAGACACATGATGTCCGGGCGCACGCCCCAGCCACGGCTGCCGAACAGGCTGCCGCTGCGGCCGAAGCCCGTCACGACCTCGTCGGCGATCAGCAGTACGCCGTAACGGTCGCACACCTCGCGCACCAGCGGCCAGTAGTTGGCCGGCGGCACGATCACGCCGCCCGCGCCCTGGATCGGCTCCGCGATGAACGCGGCGACCGTGTCGGGGCTCTGGAACTGGATCTCGCGCTCGAGCATTTCCGCGCAGATCCGGCCGAGTTCCTCCGGATCCTGCGTGAACGGGTTGCGGTACAGCCACGGCGTCTCGACATGGAAGCAGCCGGGCAGGTTCGGCTCGTAGTTGCGGCGGAACACCGTGTTGCCGTTCACCGACGCGCCGCCGAAGTGCGTGCCGTGATAGCCCTGCTTCAGCGAGATGAACTTCGTGCGGTCGGCCTGGCCGCGCACCTTCCAGTACTGGCGCGCGATCTTCAGCGCGGTCTCGATCGAGTCGGAACCGCCGGAGCTGTACAGCACGCGGCGCATCCCTTCCGGTTCGAGCATGTCGATCACCTGCTTCGACAGCTCTTCCGCGCGCGGATGCGAAATGCCGTCGAACAGCTGGAAGTATTCGAGCTCGTCGAGCTGGCGTACGATCGCGTCCTTCACTTCCTGGCGGTTGTGGCCGACGTTCACGTTCCACAGGCCCGCGACGCCGTCGACGAGCTTGCGGCCCTGTTCGTCGAACACGTAGCAGCCGTCGCCGCGCACGATGCGGATCGGCTTGCGCTGCTTCATGTCGTTCGGGTGCACCATCGGATGCCAGAATTTCGCTTCGTTGTAGCTCATTGCAGTCTCCACTGTCGGATCGGTTGAACCTCGATCGCCGAGGTTCGAGGTTTTCGCAATTGGCGCAGCGCGTCAGTGCGCGATGCAGACGGATTTGGTTTCGGTGAAGCCTTCGATCGCGTACTGGCCGAATTCGCGGCCGATGCCCGATTGCTTGTAGCCGCCGAACGGCATCGACGGGTCGAGCGGGATATGGCAGTTCACCCACACGGTGCCGGCCTCGATCTGCGGCACGAGGTTCATCACGCGCTTCAGGTCGTTGCTCCACAGGCTCGCGGCGAGGCCGTACGGCGACGCATTCGCGAGGCGCACCGCGTCGGCCGCGTCGTCGAACGGCACGACGACGATCACCGGGCCGAACACTTCGTCGCGCACGATCGCGCTGTCCGGATGCGGATCGGCGATCACGGCCGGCTTCACGTAATAGCCGGGCAAATCGTCGGCCGGCGTGCCGCCCGCGAGGAACGTGAGGCCCGCGCGGCGCGCGCCTTCGATGTGCTGGACGACCTTGTCGCGGTGATGCGCGGAGACCAGCGGGTTGATCTGCGCGGTCGTGTCGAGGCCCGCGCCGAGCTTCATCGACTGCGCGACGCCCGCGAGGCCGTCGGCGAGCTGCGCGAACTTGCTGCGATGCACATAGATGCGCGACGCGGCCGCGCACACCTGCCCCTGGTTGAAGAACGCGCCGGCGGCGACACCGTCGAGTGCCTGCGCGACGTCGATGTCGTCGAGCATCACGATCGGGTTCTTGCCGCCGAGTTCGAGCGAGAAGCGCGTCATGTTCTGCACGGCCGCCGCGCCGACCAGCTTGCCGGTCGCGGTCGAGCCCGTGAACGAGATCTTCGCGATCGACGGGTGGCTCGCGAGCGCGGCGCCGCACACGCGGCCGCCGGTGACGACGTTGAACACGCCGGGCGGCACGCCGGCTTCGAGCGCGAGCTCGGCGAGGCGCAACGCGGTGAGCGGCGTTTCCGGCGACGGCTTCAGCACGATCGTGCAGCCGGCCGCGAGCGCGGGAATCAGCTTCCACACCGCGATCATCAGCGGGAAATTCCACGGCACGATCGCGGCGACCACGCCGACCGGCTCCTTGCGCGTATAGGCCGTATAGCGCGCGCCGGGCGGGAACGGGATCGACACGTCGAGCGTCTGGCCGGTGATCTTGGTCGCCCAGCCGGCCATGTAGCGCACGTATTCGACGCTCGCGCCGACCTCGACCGCGCGCGACACGTGGATCGACTTGCCCTGGTTCAGCGTTTCGAGCTGCGCGAGCGTTTCGGCGTCGCGCTCGATCAGGTCGGCGAGTTTCAGCAGGATGCGTTCGCGGTCGGCCGGGCGCAGGCCGCGCCACACGCGGGAGTCGAATGCGCGCTTCGCGCTGGCGACCGCGCGGTCGACGTCGCGTTCGTCGGCGTCCGCGACCGTCGCGAGCCGCTCGCCCGTCGCGGGGTCGTACACGTCGAGCCGTGCGGCCGCGTGCGCGGGCTGCATTTCACCGTCGATGAAGAGGCCGAAGTCGCGCGCAACGAAGGTGCGCACGGTGTCGCTGACGGCGACGAAATTCGTGGTGCTCATGGGCGTCTCGAGGATTGTCGTGGCTGGACCGCGTGCGCATGGGCACGCGGGCGTCGTTCCACTGTATCGACGAGGGTTCGCGCCCGGTGAGCGCAAATTGGCAGCGCGTGGGCGCTGAGGGTGGCGGGTTCGAACCCCGCGGTGGCGGGTCGAGTGTCGAGACGGGAAGCCGGCTCGGTATCGCACGGGCAGACCGGCCGGCCTACTCGACCGGTGCGGGCATGCCCGCGCCGGTACCGGGCTAGTTTCTGAAGCCGTGCCCCATCGACGCAAGGAAGTCGTACGCCTGGTAATCCAGCCAGTAGATGCCGAGCGCCAGCGGAATCAGGAAGTACAGCGAATCGTATATCCCGCTTCTCACGGTCCTGATGATGAAAATCGGCAGTGCAATGCTCAAGGCGGCGACCACAAGCGCAACTGCAATGATCGTGACGTCCATGTTCCCGGCCCCTGGTTGTTATTGAAACGACGATCGCGCATGGTACTGCACGACGGCGGAAATCCGCGAGCAGAACGATTGCGGCGGCGGCGAGCCAACCGGTTCGGTACGGTTCGACCGATCAGGCTTGCGAGGTGGATGCTTGACAGAGGCGTCCGGCCGGTCAGCCGCTGACATCCAGACAGCCTGCAGGACCGACCAGTTCGTTTTCCTTGGCATTGCCCGACGTGAACAGGCAAAAATTCGTGCCGATTTCACTGCCGAATTCCATCAGGAAGTCCAGTCGGCCGTCGCGATCGAGGTCGCCCGCCCAGATCAGGGTGACGCGAAACGGCGGCGGGTCGCCGCCGAAATCATGCAGGACCGACCGCTTGCCCCCGCCTTCGGCAATCACCGCGCCGGATGCGGTGTAGCGCAACGCGTACCGGTGGCCGTGAAACGCGAAACGCAGCGGTTCGGGGCCGGGCTCGATCACCCTTCCACCGTTCGGGAACGCCAGGTTCACCGCGTCGACCCGGCCCGGCCTGAGCGATGTGCAACGCAACAGCGCAACGGCACGTTTCACGTCGGGCGTGACGTCGACGACAATGCCATCCGGTTGCACCGGTTCGAGCCGGATGCGTGCCGGCGCGAGCTTCCAGCGATTGCCGTCCGGCGCCAGTGCGAGCCATCCGTCGCCGAGATCAGTGCCAGCGTCGCCGACGTCATCGGCCAGCATCCGGAGCGGTTGCAGTACGGCGCACGAATCGGGTTCGCTCTCTTGCGCGAACGCAGTCGAGGCCGCGGAAACACCCAGCAACACGAGCAGCCCAGCCAGCAGCGCCTTGATATTCATGAATCGGCAATCGCGAAAGGTTTGAATTCCGGATCGCAATTATCCGATGAATTACAGGAACAGCGCCCCGACCAGTTCGGTGCGGTTCGACACGCCGAGCTTGCGGTACATCCGCATCAGGTGCGTCTTGACGGTCGGCTGGCCGAGCGCGAGATCGCGGGCGATCTCCTTGTTCGAGCGGCCGTCGCGCACGAGGCGCGCGATCTGCTCCTCGCGGTAGGTCAGCCGCTCCTCGCAGCCGATCCGGTGGATCCCGCGCCGCGCGCGCAGCAGCGGGCTCAGCGCGGCTTCGGCAACCGGCTGCAGCCGCGCGAGCGCATCGATCTCGCCGGGCGCGAACCGCCCGGCCGTGCTGTTGCCGGCCACGCCGCCGCGCGTTTCGCCCGACCCGAAGCGCAGCAGCGAGAACGCGCCGACCGTCCGGCCCGCGTCGCGCAGCCAGATCTCGACGACGTCGGCCACGTCGTGCCGCCGCAGGAAACGGGTCCAGTACGCGGACGCGTCGCGCCTTTCGTCAGGCAATTGGGAAGCGAGCGTGACGACCGCGCGTTCGCCCGCCGCGCAACGCGACGGATGCAGCGGATCGAGCATCCGGTAGCGCGCGACATAGGTGCGATGCATCGATTCCGGCATCCCGAACAGCTCGAAATCGGCCGGTTCGCCGCTCTGGTCGAGCCGGTAGAACACGATCGCGGACGGGCTCGCGAACGCGTCGAACGCGTCCACGCACGCGCGCAGCGCGCGTGGCCAGTCGGCGGCGGCCGGGTCGGCGGGAACGGATGGGGTCGGCATGGTGGAGTCGGCTGACGAGCGAACGTATCGAAGATCGAAGTTCGGGCCAGCCTACCGGCGCCGAAAAGCGCCGGTGAGCACAAATCGGCAAATCGTCCCGTCCCGGCCCGGCCGGCATCGCGGGTTCGGCCGGAACGAGGCGGGCGCGCGACGGCGCGCGCTCTCGTGTCAGCGGGCGTTCGCCGCGAACGTGTCGCAGGCGCTCAGCTCGCCCGATTGCATCCCGCGCCGCAGCCAGTACACGCGCTGGTCGCTGGTGCCGTGCGTGAAGCTTTCCGGGACGACATAGCCCTGCCCTTGCTGCTGCAGCCGGTCGTCGCCGATCGCGGCGGCCGCCTTCAGCCCCTGCTCGAAATCGCCGGGTTCCATCAGCCGCTGGTTCGCGCGCTGCGCGTTGTTTGCCCATACACCGGCAAAGCAGTCGGCCTGCAACTCCATCCGCACCGACAGCGCGTTCGAGTGCGCCTGGCTCGCCCGCCGGCGCGCGGCGTCGACCTTGTCGGAAATGCCGAGCAGGTTCTGCACGTGATGGCCGACTTCGTGCGCGATCACGTAAGCCTGCGCGAAATCGCCGCCCGCGCCGAAACGCTTGCGCAGTTCGTCGTAGAAGCCGAGATCGATATACACCTTGCGGTCGCCCGGGCAATAGAACGGCCCCATTGCGCTCTGGCCCGTGCCGCATGCGGTTGGCGTCGAATTCTCGAACATCACCAGCTTCGGCGGCTGGTATTGCGCATGCAACTGGGTCGAGAAAATGCCCGACCACGTGTCCTCGATATTGGCGAGCACCTTGCGCGTGAACACCGCGCCCGGTTCGTTCGCCGCCGCGCCCTGCCGCTGGCCCGGCGCGGGCTGCGCCTGCTGCTGGCGGCCCTGCAGCGCCGATGCGCCTTCGAGTATCACGCGCGGGTCGATCCCGAAGAAATACGACGCGGCGAACGCAACCACGATCGTGCCGATGCCGATCGTCGCGCCGCGCCCGCCGCCGAACCCGCCGGCGCCGCGGCGATCCTCGACGTTCGTGCTTTCCCTTTCGTCGTCCAGCCTCATTGCCGGCCCTCCCTTCCTTGTCGTTGTGCTGACCGGACAGACCCCGGCAGGCGATTGATTCCCGTTGCGACGGGCAGCGTCCGGCTCGCTATCGCACGGCGGCCCCGCCCGGTCATGCATGCAGACCCGTGCAGACCTGTCGATACACGACGCACGCGGCACCCGGATGACAGGCCGGCGCACGCGCCATTTTGCCGATCTGGGTGTCTTATCGCAAAAAATATGGAGCATAGTGCGACCGGACCGGCGACATCGTCATTCTTTGCAAAATGACCGCACGTGCGGCCCGGGAGGACGCGATGATCAGGGGACGGCCAGGCCTGCCGCGACTTACTTCGCGCGACCCCGGCGCACATCGCTCACTGCGTCGAGCAGGCGATACTTGCGGATCTTTTCATAGAGCGTGCTCTTCGCGATGCCGAGCTGACTCGCCGCCTTCGTCAGGTTGCCGGCATGACGCGCAAGCGCGCGGCGAATCGATTCCGCCTCGGCCATCTTCAACGAGTCGCCCGTATCCGGCGAGAGCGCGTCGACGGGCCGCGCGGCACACGTATCGATCGACGCCCCCGCGCCGATCTCGGCGGGCAGCTTGTCGGCCTTGATCACCGTGCTGTCCGACAGCAGCAGCGCCCCCTCGATCGCGTTCCGCAGTTCACGCACATTGCCGGGCCACGGATAGCGCAACAGGCGCGCATACGCATCGTCGTCGAACGACCTCGGGGAGAGGCCATACGACTCGCACAGATGCCCGAGCCAATGCGCAATCAGCGCCGGCAGATCCTCGCCGCGCTCGCGCAAGCTCGGAATCGACACGGTCGTGACCGCGATCCGGTAGTACAGATCCATCCGGAACTGGCCTTTCACGACGGCATCCTTCAGATTCCGGTGCGTCGCCGCGACCAGCCGGAAATTCACCCTGCGCGGCGTATTCTCGCCGAGGCGATAGATTTCGCTCTCCTCCAGCACGCGCAGCAGATGCGGCTGGATGTCGAGCGGCATTTCCCCGATCTCGTCGAGAAACAGCGTGCCGCCATCGGCCGCTTCGATCTTGCCCGCCGCACCGGACTTGCGGGCGCCGGTAAATGCGCCTTCCGCGTAGCCGAACAACTCGCTGGCAAGGAGGTCTCTCGACAACCCGCCGCAGTTGAGCGCAACGAACGGACCGTCGGCGCGATCGCTCGCCTGATGGATACCCTGCGCGAACAGCTCCTTGCCGACGCCGGTGTCGCCGAGCAGCAGCACCGGCACCCTGGACGGCGCGAGCTGACGCGCACGATTCACGGCCTCCCGCAATGCAGCGCTGTCGCCGACGATGCGCTCGAACCCGCGCGGCTCGCCGCCGTGCCGTTCCCGTCCGCGCGCGATCGGGACGGCCCCGCGGGGGTTCGCGATGCCCGGCGTCACGATCATGTAGCCGAGCACGTCGGCGCCGTCACGCACGGTTTCGATGTGGCTGCGCGCCAGCCATGCCGGCGCGCTTGCGGGCAGACGGCCGTCGCCCGCGTAGTGCTCGAGTTCGGGCAGCGCGAACGCCGCGTCGCACCGGATATCGAATCCCAGCCGGCGCAATACCGGAACGACCTGCGCGTTGGCCTTGACGAGTCGGCCGCGTTCGTCCACGACGATCACCGCATCGGCGGAAGACGCACCGAAGCGCGACGCGCAGCGGTCAAGCAAGCTCAGGCGGCGTGCCATGCCATCCTTCGCGAGCCGGCTTTCGATACGGCCCGCAAGCGATACCGCGAGCGCAAGGCTGTATGGGTTGTAGGTCTGCGCGAGCCCCGATATGTCGATCACGCCCAGGACGTGCCCGTCGCGCGGATCCTGGATGACAGTCGCCGAGCAGGTCCATCGCTTGATGCCCGCGCAGAAGTGCTCCGCGCCATGGATCTGGACTGGCTGCCGGAGCGCGAGCGCGGTGCCGATCGCATTGGTGCCGCAATTCAGCTCGGTCCACTCGCAGCCCGGAACCAGGCCGACCTCGCGCGCAGGCTCGACGATCCGCAGGTCGCCCTCCTGCTGGAGGATCATCCCGTTCGGATCGGCCAGCAGCATCACCGTGCCCGTCTGCGACAGAAAATCACGGGTCTGCTGCATCAGCGGCAGACTGGCGTCGACGAGGCGACCGTTCGACGTGCGCCACTGCACGAGCCCGTCTTCGTCGAGCGGCGGCGGCGCGCGGTCGACGCCGGGATCGACGCGGCTGACGAGACAGCGCTGCCACGAATCGTCGACCACGCCGCGTACGTCGGGCGAACGCCACTCGCTGCCGGTCACCAGGTGCTCCCATGCGGCCATGATGCTTGCGTCATGGCGTGGACTGGGAAACCAGTCCATCGGCGTGCCTCTCTGTTGCATATCTGTCTCCTGGCGGTTTCGTGAGGGCACGAACCGCAAGGCCGTCGCAGCGGCCTTTTTGTCGACTTTGTGGGGCGCCCGACCGCAGCCGGCGGCGAGCGTAGCGACTATCGTACTCCGTCCCGGCGCCTCGACGACCGTCCGGACACAAACCGCTGCAAGCAATGCGCGCGCCAGCAAGCGATCGCCCGCCAGTCGTCGCGCGGCCCGGCACGCCGCCGGGAACCGATGGCCGAAAAGAAACCGGCCGTTCGACAATCGAACGGCCGGAAATCGAACGCTTCCCGCTGACGAAGCCGAAGCAGGGCCGGCGACCGCCGAGCCCCGCAGACAGCCTCAAATGTCAGGTCATTGCACGCGCTCCGGAACCGGCAGCTTCACCCATTCCGCGTAGAACGCATCGATGTCGGGCTCGAAGTCGTGAATGACCGGGTACCACGGCGTGGGCGCCTCGACGTCGTGCATCGCGCCGCAGGTCGGGCAGTAGTATTCGCGATAGACCTGCCATTGCGTGTCGGGCGCCATCAGGCGCGGATAGACCTCGTCCATCGCCTCTTCGGATTCGCGCACGAAGATGTTCGCGTGCAGCTTCCAGTTGTCGCGGTAATCGCAGAACACGTGGCCGCAGTCGCACTGCGTGACCCAGTGCTTCGTCGCCCATTGCTGCACGATGTACAGGTGCGGGCCGAGCGGCAGCACGATGCGGTCCTTCCAGCCGAGTTTCTGCTGCAGCGCATCGACATACATCCGGAAGCGCTCGCCGTCCTTCGGCATCGACAGCATGCGCAACGTCGTGTCCCAGTCGAGCTTGCCGTCGACCATGTTCCTGATCTGTTCCTTGGTGTAGGTAGACATTTCCAGTCCTCCATATGGGTGATAGTGCGCGGGGTCCGGCTCACTCCTCGACCAGCACCACCGTATTGACGTCGGGCATCTTCGACAGGTCCATGCGGAATTTCGAGCCGTAGGTCGGTACGTCGAGTTCGTCCTCGGTGAGCGTCCACGTATCGGGCAGCTCCCAGAACACGCGGAACTGCTGCTCGAATTTCGTCGACAGGCCGAAGCTCGTCGCGAACATGTGCTGCACCTGGGTCGATGCGTGCTTGAGCAGGATCCGCTCGCGCTCGCCCTTCATCCATTCGCGGGTCGGTTGCGAGCGTGCGAGACGCGCGTTGCGGATCTCGATGCGCTGCAGCGCGGTCGCTTGCGGATCGACCGTCCAGATGCCGTTGGCATCCCGCGTCGCGACCGCCCCGTAGACCTTCTGCGCGTATTCGGGCAGCAGCACCGCGTTGTTGAGATCGCGTTCGATCGCGTCGATCTCGCGGTCGAGCGGATCGCCGAAGCCGGGGCCGCCGCGCAGGTAGTTCAGGTAGAGATCGTAGTTGCTGTAGCAGTCCTCCGTGGTCATGCATTGCTGGTCGCGCTTGACGACCGCGCCGGCGTTCAGGTGGTTTTCGTAATCCGGCAGGTCCGGATTCGTATCGCCGCCGAGCGGCAGGCTCTCGCCGAGCGCGATGCGTTCCTGGATGCCCGTGCGATGCGCTTCGAATCGATAGCCGGTGGCGGGCGGGTAGCCGCCCATCAGGCCCCAGTCGCTGTTCATGTAGCCGTTGCCCATGAAAAACATCGTCCAGTCCTGCGCCTTCCAGACCATGCGCAGCGTCTCGAATCCGCATCCGCCGCGGTACTTGCCGTAGCCGCCCGAATTCGACTTCACGTTGCGGCCGAGGTACAGCAGCGGCTCGGCCATCTCCCAGATCTCGATGTCGCCCATGTCGCCTTCGGGGTTCCAGATCGCGGCCGCGTGATTCAGGCCGTCCTTGATCGCGCACGCGCCGGTGCCGCACGACGATGCCTCGAAGCTGTTCACCGCATGGATGTCGCCGTCCTGGTTGATCCCGCCGCCCTGCAGCCAGTTCGACGTGTTGGCATTGCCCGCGTTGACTTCCTCGAGATAGCCGCGGCTGAAGTACGCCTGCGACAGCCCGCGCCACATCGCGCTCCAGCCCGACACCAGGAAGTGCCACGCGTAAGCGTGTCCGGTGCGGCGGTCGTCCGGGTTCATCCACGCGCCCTTGGGCAGGTGGAATTCGGTGCCGAAATACGCGCCGTCGTTGATGCGCTGCGTCGGCACCAGCGTCTGCGTCAGCATCACCCAGATGCCGCTCGTGAACGCGACCTGGTGCGCGTTGTACGAGTGCCAGCCCCAGCGGCTCGCGCCTTCGAAATCGAGACGCCACGAGCCGTCCTTGCGGATCTCCATCTCGACCGGCGAATGCATGATCGAGTCGAGCTTCGCAAACGCCGACGAGGTCTGCACGTCCGGATGGTTGTACGGCACGTCCACGAACGCGACCTTGCGATACTTGCCCGGCAGCGTCATCGCCTTGATGCGCGTCTGCAGACCGCGCCGCCCTTCCTCGATCACCTCGAAGCCGAAGGCCTCGTACGCGTCGAGGCCTTCCTCCTCGATCACTTCCTCGATCAGATCGCGGATCATGTGACAGCCGGCGATACGCGTGCGCTCGTCGAGAATCCAGTACTTCGGCGTGCGAACCGAGCGCTGGCTCTCGTGCAGCCAGTCGCGCAGCGGCGTGTCGTTCACGCCCGTCTTACGGCACGTGATCATGTAACCGTCGCCGAAACGCTGCACCTGACCCGTCGACATCGAGCCCGGCGTCACCGCGCCGGTGTCGATCACGTGCGTGACGCCGCCGACCCAGCCGACCAGCTTGCCGTGCGCGAAAATCGGCACGATCGTCGCGATGTCGCACGGGTGGACGTTGCCGATCGAGCAGTCGTTGTTGGTGAACATGTCGCCGGGCTGAATGCCCGGATTGGCTTCCCAGTTGTTCTCGATCATGTACTTGATCGCCGCGCCCATCGTGCCGACGTGGATGATGATCCCGGTCGACGTGAGCACGCAATCGCCCGCCGCGTTGTAGAGCGTGAAGCACAGCTCCCCTTCCTGCTCGACGATCGGGCTCGCGGCAATTTTCTTGGCCGTTTCGCGCGCATGCACGAGGCCGCCGCGCAGCTTCGAGAATATCTTCTCGTAGCGGATCGGATCGCGCTCGCGCAGCTCGAGCCGTTCGAGCCCGTTGTAATGGCCGGTTTGCGCGGTGCGCTCGATAATGCCGTCGCGAAACTGCTTGAGCGTCTGGCCGTTCTTCAGCAGATCGGCGAAGCCGACTTCCTGGCTGGACATCATGTTCATCGCATGTCTCCTTACTTGACTTCCCTGAGATGGAAGAGGCGGTGCTTGTCGAGCGTGGTGGCGAAGCCCTTCGGGACGACGAACGTCGTCGCGTCGGATTCGATGATCGCGGGCCCCGCGATCTCGTTGCCCGGCTTGAGCGACTCCATTCGCCAGACCACCGCGTCATGCCACTGCTTGTGCCGATACAGACGCCGCGTGCCGGCACGCGCGTCCGCCGGCGGCGTGGGGCCGGCGACAGGGTCTTCCGGCAATACCGGCTTCTGCGTGACGACCATCCCGCGCATGATCGCGCCCGTGACCGAAAAACCCAATTCCGGCGAGCGCGCGGAGCTCGCGTACACGCGGCCGTAGGTATCCTCGAAGGCCGTCACGATCTTGTCCCAGTCGTCCGCACCGGACGCGCCCGCGATCGGCGATTCGATCTCGAGGTCGTTGAGCTGGCCCATGTACTGCATCCGGAAGCCCGGCCGCAGGATCACGTCCCGCTCGCTGAAGCCGTTGATGCGAAACTCGTCGATCACCTTGGCCGTCAGTTCGGCCCACGCCTTCTGGATCGTCTGCGCGGCCCGCGCCTTCTCGGCGTCGGACGCGTGCTGCGGCAGCGCGAGATCGACGCTCTTGTCGTAGCGATATTCGAAATCCGCGCACGCGCAGCCGAATGCCGAGAAGCCTGCCGCCCACGCCGGCACGACGACATCCTTGAAGCCGAGACCTTCGGTGTAGCCATAGGTATGCACCGGCCCCGCGCCGCCATACGAGAAGCACACGAATTCGGTCGGGTTGTAGCCTTTCGCGCTGACGTTCGAGCGCAGGTATTCGCGCAACTGCAGGTCGAGCAGCTCGATCACGCCGGCCGCCGCATCCTCGACGGAGAGTCCGAGCGGCTCGGCGATCTGCGCGCGGATGTGCTCGCGGGCACGATTCACGTCGAGCTTGATCTGGCCGCCGAGGAAGTTGTCCGGATTCAGGTAGCCGAGCACGACGTGGCAATCGGACACGGACACCGTCGTCAGGCCGCTGTCGGGCCAGCACGTGCCGACGCGATAGCCGGCGCTGTCCGGCCCGAGCTTGATGGCCCCGCTGTACGGATCGAGCCGCACGAAGCTGCCGGCGCCCGCGCCGACCGAATCCATCGTGACGAGCGGCAGCGACAGCACGAGGCGCGCCATGTCCGGATCGGACGCGATCGCGAATTTGCCCTTCGTGATGAGCGCCATGTCGAACGACGTGCCGCCGATGTCCGAGCAGGCGATGTTGTCGTAGCCGAGTGCCTCGCCGAGGAGCTTCGAGCCGATCACGCCACCGATTGGCCCCGACACGATGGTGCGCGCGAGTTCCTTCGCTTTCCAGCTGATCGTGCCGCCGTGCGTCGCCATCACGCGCAGGTCGAATTTCGCGCCGTGCTTGAGGAAGCGGTCGCTGACTTTCCTGAGCGTCTGCCGCGACGGCTCGGCCGCATACGCTTCGAGCACCGTCGTGTTCATCCGGTGGCTTTCCTTGCGCTGCGGGTAGTAGTCGACCGATGCGAACACCGGGAGATCGACGCCGCGCGCAGCCAGCTCGTCGCGCACGATGTCGCGCGCCTGACGCTCGCTCGTCGCGTTCTTGTGCGACTGGAGCAAGCAGATGACGATCGCCTTGGCGCCGGCGGCGACGAGCTCCCGCGTGGCCTGCCGCACTTCGTTTTCCCGCAGCGGAATGACGATTTCGCCCTGGACATCGGTACGCTCGGTGACGCCGCGCGTTCGCGACAGCGGTACGAGCGGCTCGTCGTAGCGGTGCGTATTCAGGTGGATGCGCTCTTCGAGCGCGTAGCCGAGGTAGCTCTGGATCGCCCGCCCCATCAGGTGCACGTGCTCGAAGCCCTTGTTGACGAGCAACCCGACGTCGAGCCCCTTGCGCTGCACGACGCGGTTGAGCATCGCCGTACCGGAATACACGCAGGTGACGAGTTCCGGATAGACGTCGTCGACGTCGCGTTGCCAATGCGCGAGCGCGTCCTGCGACGAGTTGAAGATCGCGAGTGATTCATCCTCCGGATTGCTTTGCGCCTTGCCGACGACAAACCGTCCGTCCTCGCGCACGAAGAAGGTATCGGTCATCGTGCCGCCCGCGTCGATGCCCAAGACCTGGACTTGCGAAAGTCCTTCCATGGTGATGTCTCCAATGATTGAAGTCGTGATGAGCCGGGTTCCGGTTCGAGCGGGGTCATCGCTCGATCCCGGGCGTCGGCTCATCTGCAGTGAGGCAACAACCGTGCCATTCGGTGGATCCGGCGGGTCGATTCCCCCCGGCCAGGCCAGGCGGGGCGTTCATCGGGTGGAGCGGGTTGCTTCGGACAGGTGACGCACCGGCGAACGGCCGGATTCCGGACTGGTCCGGTGTCCGAATATCAGTCGGCTCCACCGGCGCGCGGTTGGACGCTCGCCCCGGATCCGGAACGGCGGCAACGCGGGCGCGTCGCCGTGCGTCGTTGCCGACTGTCATCCCTCGTTTGCGTTCATCCTTTCGGCTGATACCGGCGCTCGCCGACGCCGCCTAAAGTGACCGGCAACGACACCTTCCGGAGAACGACATGACGCACCCGCAACCTCGCACGATCGCGATCACCGGCGCGGGCACCGGCATCGGCGCCGCCTGCGCGCGCCGCTTCGCCCGCCGCGGCGACCGCGTTGTGCTGATCGGGCGCCGCCGAGCGCCGCTCGACGCGCTGGCCGCCGAAACGGGCGGCCTCGCGCTCGCCGGCGATGCCGCGAGTGCCGCCGACTGGGCCCGCTTCCTGCCGCAGATCGCCGAACGCTTCGGCCGCGTCGATGCGCTCGTCGCGTGCGCGGGCGGCCACGGGCTCGGCCGCGCGGACGAAACCGACGACGCGCAGTGGCGCGACGCGATGCACGCGAACCTCGACACCGCGTTCGTCAGCGCGCGCGCGTGCCTGCCCGACCTGATCGCGCAGCGGGGCAGCATCGTGCTGGTCGCGTCGATCGCCGCGCTCGCGGCCGGGCCCGGCGTGTGCGGCTACACGGTCGGCAAGCACGCGCTGCTCGGGCTCACGCGGTCGCTCGCACGTGACTACGGCCCGCACGGCGTGCGCGCGAACGCCGTCTGCCCGGGCTGGGTCCGCACGCCGATGGCCGACGCGGAAATGGAACCGCTGATGGCCGCGCATGGCGACACGCTCGACGGCGCATACGCACGCGTGAGCGCCGACGTGCCGCTGCGGCGCGCGGCCGAGCCGGACGAAATCGCGGCCGTCTGCGCGTTCCTCGCGTCGCCGGACGCATCGTTCGTCACCGGCACGACGCTCGTCGCCGACGGCGGCGCGATGGTCGTCGATGTCCCGACGCTCGCGTTCGACCGGCTTTGATGAGCGGAGTCACGCCACCCGCGTGACCCATCGCTGCGGGCGGCGTGCCGGGCGGGTCCTCCGTCACTTCGTCGCCCGTCCCGGCACCCATTACGGCACGCTCTCCGTGCCGCCCGCTCATTTCCCGCCCGCGAAAATCCGCTACCATCGACCGATCCCGCCGCTCCGCCCGGCACCGCCTCACGGTTCGAACGTCGATGAACATCCGGTTTCTTGAAACCTTCGTCTGGCTCGCGAAGCTGGAAAACTTCCGGCTCACCGCCGAAAAACTGCACACGACGCAGGCCGCGGTATCGAGCCGCATCGCGTCGCTCGAGGAAGCGTTCGACGTGCGCCTGTTCGACCGCAACACGCGCTCGGCCACGCTGACGCCCGCGGGCCGGCGCATGCTGGCCTATGCGGAACGGATCGTGCGGCTCGACGGTGAAATGCGCCGCGACATCGACGCGGCGAGCGACGCAGGCCTGATCCGCATCGGCGTGATCGAATCGATCGTGCACAGCTGGTTCCCGGCGCTGATGGCGCAACTGCGCGAGCGCTATCCGCGCCTCGACGTCGAAATCACGAGCGACACGACGCTGCACCTGATCCGCCTGCTCAGCACCGACGGCGTCGACCTGATCCTGCAGACCGACCCGGTGCCGGGCCCCGATTTCACGAACCTGCCGCTGTGCGAATTCCCGGTGCGCTGGGCGGCCAGCCCGCGCCTCGGGCTCGGCGGCCAGGCGCTCGACGTTGCGCGCCTGGCCGAATTCCCGATCATCAGCTTCTCGCGCCACTCGGGGCCGCACGCGACGATCGAGCGCCTGTTCGCGGCCGTCGAGCGGCCAGCCAGCATCAACTGCATCACGTCGGTCGCCGCGATGATCCGCCTGGTCGCCGACGGCTTCGGCGTGGCCGCGTTACCGCCCGCGATCATCGGGCGCGAGTTGCACGAAGGGGCGCTCGAACTGCTCGACGTCGACCCCGAATTCCCCGCGCTGCCGCTCGTCGCGACGTACCGCAGCCAGGGCCAGCCGGTGGCCGCGCGCATCGCGGAACTGGCCAGCGAAGTCGCGCGCGCGATGTCGGCCGCCGCGAATCACGCAAAACCGGCGCCACCAGCCACGCCCGATAGCGCCGACAAACCACCCGCCCGTCCCGCGACGAAAACGAAAGCCAACGCGCCGGCGCAAGCGAAGCGCACGACGCAATCCGCCACGCCCCCCGCGAAACGCCGCCCGCGCCGCTCATAAGAAAACCTGTTCACCGCGAATTTGTTTTCTTGTTGGACGGGCGCGGCCCATCTTCGGGAAACTGCGGTTCCTGACACCCCCCCGTCACGAGGAACCCCGCGATGACCCGCCTTTCCCTTCCGCACGGCCAACTCTGCGTCTGGACGGATATCGACCCCGCGCACGAAGCCGATTTCAACGCGTGGTACGACCGCGAGCACATGCAGGAACGTGTCGCGATTCCCGGCTTCACGCATGCACGGCGCTTTTGCGCGACCGATCGCGGCCCGCGCAAGTACCTCGCGCTGTATGTGACGGACGCGCTCGACGTGTTCCGCGGCGATGCGTACCGGCGTGCGTTCACGCAGCAGACCGCCTGGTCGCTCGCGAACTTCGAGCTCATGACGGGCACGCAGCGGCGCGTCGGCGAACTGACGATCGAGGCCGGCGATGGCGAAGGCGCGCATCTCGCACTGTTCGTGCTGCCGCCGGATCGCATCGACGTGCCGCAACTGCGCGCGCGCTTCGACGACGTGCTGCACGAACCGGGCATCCACGCCGCGCGCCTCTTCCGCACCGCACCCGACCTGTCCGCGCCGATCGGCGCCGATGCGGCTGCCCGCCCGGCCGCCGATGCGCTCGTGCTGATCGAAGGCAGCGATGCGGCCGCGACGCGACGCGTGGCCGCCACGCTCGCCGGGCATGACGACGTGCGCACCTTCGACCTGCTGTGGCGCGCCGCCGCGCCGTTGCATGCGGTGCGCGACGACGTCGAAACCGAGCCCGCTGGCGCTGCCGCCGCCCTGCCGGCCTGATCGCCCACGCCGGCCGCACCGGATGCGCGATGCACACCCGCGCATCGGCCCGGCGTTTCATCCCGTTCCCCGTCACGACATGCCCGACACCATGAGCACTCTCGCCCAGCCCGCCGCCCACGCGCCCCGCCGCGTCCGCAACAGCCGACTCGCGACCGCGAGCATGATCGGCACGTCGCTCGAGTGGTACGACTTCACGATCTACAACACGCTCGCCGCGCTTGTCTTCAACCATCTGTTCTTCCCGTCGGTCGATCCGCTGGCCGGCACGATCCTCGCGTTCTCGACCTATGCGGTCGGCTACGTATCGCGCCCGCTAGGCGGTTTCGTGTTCGGCAATCTCGGTGACCGCATCGGCCGCCGCGCGGTACTGATGCTCACGCTCGTGCTGATGGGCGTGACGACCGCGCTGATGGGCGCGCTGCCGACCTACGCGCAGGCCGGCATCCTGAGCCCGATCCTGCTCGTCGCGCTGCGCTTCGTGCAGGGCGTCGCGCTCGGCGGCGAATGGGCCGGCGCGGTGCTGCTGTCGGTCGAGCACGGCGACCAGAAACGGCGTGGGCTGTCCGCATCGTGGACGCAGATCGGCCCGTCGTTCGGCACGCTGCTCGGCACCGGCTGCATCGCGCTCGTGACGCTGTCGACCACGTCGGGTGACTTCCTGTCGTGGGGTTGGCGCGTGCCGTTCGCGGCCAGCGCACTGCTCGTCGTGTTCGGTTTCTGGCTGCGTCGCGGCGTCGACGAAACGCCGCAGTTCGAGCAGCTCGCCGAATCGCACGCGACCGCCGAGGTGCCCGTCGCCGACGTGCTGAAATACCACTGGAAGCGCCTGCTGATCGCGGGCGGTTCGCGAATCGGCTCGGACGTGCTGTATGCGCTGATCGTCGTGTTCACGCTGACCTACGTGACGACCGTGCTGCATCTGTCGCGCCCCGTCGCCCTGACGGCCGTGATGATCGGCACGGCCTGCAACGCGCTCGCGGTGCCGTTCTTCGGCGCGCTGTCGGACCGCTTCGGCCGCCGGCCCGTGTATCTCGCCGGTGCGCTCGCCGGCATCGTGTGGGCGTTCGTGTTCTTCACGCTGCTCGATTCGGCGCGCCCGGGCGCGATCGTCTCGGCCGTTGCGATCGGCCTCGTGATCCATGCGGTGATGTACGGCCCGCAGGGTGCGTTCGTGACCGAACAGTTCCCGACCCGCGTGCGCTATGCGGGCTCGTCGCTCGCGTACACGCTGGCCGGCATCGTCGGCGGCGGCTTTGCGCCACTCGTGATCGCCGCGCTGTTCCGGCAGACGGGCACGACGACGGCCGTATCGCTGTATGTCGCCGCAGCGCTGGTCGTCACGTCGATCGCGCTCCTCGCCGCGCGCGAAACCGCGCACCAGCCGCTCGCGGATTGAACGTCGCCGCCCGCCGTTTCATTCCTTCGTACTTCAAACGGATACCCGCATGCAAACCCTGTCGTTCAACGTGATGTCCCGGCAACACGCGCCGGCCGCCGTCGAGGTCGAGATCGAGCGCGTCGTGATCGCCGGCTGGGCCGGCCGCGATCCGGCCGCGATCCGCGCGCATATCGACGAACTCGCGGCGCTCGGCGTCGCGCCGCCGTCGACCACGCCGTGCTTCTATCGCGTGTCGGCCGCACTGCTCACGCAGGCGCCGTCGATCGGCGTGCTCGGCGCGCGCTCGGGCGGCGAGATCGAATGCGTGCTGGTCGACAGCCCGGCCGGCACGCTCGTGACCGTCGGCTCCGATCATACGGATCGCGAAGTCGAAGCCTACGGCGTCGCGGTGTCGAAGCAGGTGTGCGCGAAACCGCTCGGCCGCGACGCGTGGCTTTACGCGGAAGTCGCGGATCACTGGGATGCGATCGAGATGCGTTCGTGGCTGATCTCGCGCGATGGCGAGCGGGCCGCATACCAGCACGGCGCGGTGAGCGGCCTGCTCGCGCCCGACGTGCTGTGGCAGCGCTTCGACGACCGCCGCACGATGCCCGCGCGCGGCGCGATGTATGGCGGCACGGTCGCCGTGCATGGCGCGATCGCGGCGATGGGCGACGGCGATGCGTTCGAGATGGAACTGCACGATCCGGTGCTCGGGCGCAGCCTTCGGCACCGCTACGCGGTGGAGGTATTGCCGGTCGTCGCGTGACGGCCATGAGCCATCGCGCGGCACACGGGCGCGACAGCTGTCTGTCGCCGCGCGTGTCCCTGCCGGTACGGCTAAAAGCAGTGATAGTCCGGAAAGTTGAACTGTGAGTTGCCGCAATACAGCACACCGACCAGGTTGGTGCACCCGCTCAATGCAAACATGATTGCCCCCACAACCGACACTTTCCATCCGATCTGCAACATGGCGCCCCCGTTTTCGCTGTTTCGACGTTGACCGCCATGATGCGCATCGGACGCGCCCGGTTATGTGGAAAATTGTTGTCGCGGGGGTTCCGCGGTTCGCGATGACGCGTTCCCCGTGCCCGGGCGCAGCCCGCGGCACGGGTAGGCGGACGGCGGGTCGCCGGTCCTCGCGCAAGCGATGACGGCGGCCGCGGAGCACGCCGCCGCGCGTCACGCCTTGAACGTGACCCACGGCTTCAACCGGACCGCGCTGCGAATGAGGCCGGCCTGCTCCTGCGCGTCGATCACGGGCCCGATCGGCTTGTAGGCTTCCGGCGCTTCCTCGATGCGACGCTCGTCGCGCAGCGTGACGCAGCGCCACGTGCCCGGCGCCTGCTCCGTGCGCATCCGCCGCACCGCCTGCCGGCGCACGCTGCGGCCGGCGCCGTGGCTGCACGACCATAGCCAGTCCGGATGGCCGAGCCCCGTCGCGAGAAACGACGCATCGCCCATCGATCCGGGAATCAGCGCGAGATCGCCGTCGCGGGCGGGCGTCGCCCCCTTGCGATGGATGTTCATCCCGTCTTCGCGCAGCACGACGTTGTGCGGCACGTCGACCACCAGTGCCGAGCGGGTCTCGCCGGTAAGCTCCGCCAGTTCCTTGCGGACCATCTCGGCCAGCACGACACGGTTGAGCCACGCATAGCGCGCGGCCGTGCCCATCGCGACGAGGTATTCGCGCGCCAGTTCGCCGGAAAGACCGTACAGGCCGCTTTCCGGATGCCTGACGCCCGCCGGCCACGCCGCGCGCGCCCGGTCCATCCAGCGGCGCCCGACGTAGAAACCGACATCGCGCGACCCGCTGTGGATCATCACGACGACATCGTCCTTCGCGAGTCCCGCACGGTAGGCCGCATGCCGGTCGAACACTTCGTCGACCACCTGCAGTTCGACGAAATGATTGCCCGCCCCGGGGGTGCCGAGGCACGGATCGCGAAATACCTCGCGCGACCCGACGTGTGCGTCCGGCGCGTATTTCGCGCTGCCGTCGAACCGGTCGAGGCCGATGCACGCCGACAGTTCGTCGATGAGCCGGTCGCGGTCGACGTGCTGCCAGAGCCCCTGCGGCGCAACGCGATCGACGAATGCCGCCGGGCCCGCATCGAACAGCGCGCGGAATGCGTCGCTGCCGACCGGCACGTCGCGCCGGTCCGCGAGAATGGCGCGCGTCAGCCGCTCGACGAGCGCCGTCTCGAACGGCGCGAGCGCCGACCGCTTGAGGCCCGTGGTGACGAGACGCATCCCGCAATTGATATCGGTGCCGATCGCGGCGGGAATCACGAACGCGTCGTCGGTCGCGACGATCGAGCCGACCGGCGCGACCCCGCCCGGATGAAAATCGGGCGTCGCGCACGCCTTGCATACGCGCTGATGACCGTCCGGCAAACGGACGGCCGCGAACGCGAGCAACTGCTGAACGGCCTTCTCCTCGAGCGGGAGCGAAGCGGGCAACAGGACAGATGCCTGCGTCAGTTCATTGCGCAGGTGATAGATGCCGGCGTGATAGTCGACATGGATGCCTTGCCGTTGCAAGGCCTTTTTTAAGCGAGGAAGAGTAGACATCGCTGCTGGAAATGAAAAAGGTACGACGCGACCTCCGGCCTTCCGGCGGTCGTGGGTACCTTCCTGCAGCAGCGTCGAGGAAGGGAGCGCGGATCATAGCAGAACGCGATTCCGTTCGCGACCGCCGTTGCTCAGTTGAGACACCCGAGCCCCGCCAGCGTCGCCTCCACCGCCGCGTCGAGCGGCGTCACCGGCTCGCGGCCGAGCACCGCGGTCACCCGCGTGTTGTCGAGCCGGATCGGCTCGCGCCACAGGTAACGCATCTCGAGCAATTCGCGCAGCGTCGTGACGAACGGCGCCGCCGCCCACACGAACCACCACGGGAACTTGCGCACCGTCGGCCGCAGCCCGTGCCGCTGCGCGACGCGGCGCACGGCTTCCGCCATCTGCGTGCCGTCCGCGTCCCAATGGCCGCCGAGATGAAAGCGCGCGAACGGCTCCAGCGTGTCGCGCCGCTCGATCAGCTCGACCATCGAGCGCGCGGCGTCCGGCACATACGACCATTGATGCCCGATGCCGTCCCGCCCCGGCACGCTGATGGCCGCAACCGGCCGCCCGGCCTTGACGAACCCCGCCGCAAACCAGCTGTTGCCGGTAAGCTTCGGCCCGAAGAAATCGCCGGCACGCACGATGATCGTGCGGACGCCCTGCCCGGCCGCATCCTGCAGCCGGCGCTCCAGCTCGACGCGGATCGCGCCCTTGCGTGTCGACGGATGCTGCGGCGCATCTTCGACCAGCACCGGAAATGCATCGGCGCCGTAGTTGTAGACGGTGCCCGGCAGCACGACGGTGGCCTGCTCCGCCTTCGCCGCCGCGATCGTGTTGTCGATCATCGGCAGCACCTGCCCGGCCCAGTTCCGATAGCCGGGCGGATTCACCGCGTGCACGATCACGCTGCAGCCGCGCGCGGCCCGGACGACCGCGTCGCGGTCCATCGCGTCGCCGCGCATCCACGCGATGCCGTCGCGCTCCACGACCTCGGCGTCGAGCCCGCGCTTCAACCCACGCACCTGCCAGCCCGCATCGCGCAACTGCCGCGCGACTTCCCCGCCAATCCCGCCGCTCGCGCCGAGCACGAGTGCCTGTCGTTGGGTCCCGCCTGTGTGGGTCGTCATTGCCGCTCTCCTTGAATGAACTTCCGTGATGACACGCATTCTGGCGCGCCTTCAGCTATCAAGGAATTGCCGAACCTAGTTGATCAGCTATACATTTATGTATGACCACCGATCTGAACTGGGAACGCTACCGCACCTTCCTCGCCGTGCTGACGGAGGGCTCGTTGTCCGGCGCGGCCCGCGCGCTCGGCATCACGCAACCGACGGCCGGCCGCCACGTCGCGGCGCTCGAGGCCGGGTTCGGCCAGACGCTGTTCACGCGCTCGCCGTCCGGCCTGCTGCCGACCGAGGCGGCGCTCGCGCTGCGCGGCCATGCGGAGGCGCTGCGCAGCGCGGCGGCCGCGTTCGAGCGCGCGGCCGCGAGCCACGGCGCCGGCGTGCGCGGCATCGTGCGGATCTCCGCCAGCGACGTGATCGCCGTCGAAGTGCTGCCGCCGATTCTCGCGCAATTGCGGCGCAACCATCCGGGGCTCGTCATCGAACTGGTGCCGACCGACCGCATCCAGGACGTGCTCAAGCGCGAGGCCGACATCGCGGTCCGGATGGCGCCGCCCGTGCAGGAGGCGCTGGTTGCGCGGCGCATCGGCGAAATCGATGTCGGGATGTATGCGCGCGACGACTACCTGGCGCGCAACGGGGTGCCCGCGACGACCGACGAACTCGCGCATCACGCGCTGATCGGCTTCGACACGGTCACGCCGTTCATCCGCTCGGTGGGCCGCAGCATGCCGCTGTGGAAGCGCGATGCGTTCTCGCTGCGCACCGACAGCAACCTCGCGCAGCTCGCGATGATCCGCGCCGGGTACGGGATCGGCTTCTGCCAGACCGGGCTCGCGAAACGCGACGCACGGCTCGTGCGCGTGCTGCCGGACGGGCCCGCGATGCAACTGGAAACCTGGGTCGTGATGCACGAGGACCTGCGGACGAGCCCGCGCTGCCGCGCGGTGTTCGATGCGCTGGCCGACGGGCTGCGTGCGTATGTGAACGGCGAAGCCGTCGAATAGACGGTTCCGGCGGCGTACGCGAACGAAGTGAACGAAGCGCCCGAGCGGCGCTATTCGTAGATTTTCCCGGCGAACAGGATGTCCGCCATGCGCCGCCACGGATTGTCGGGCAGGTCGTAGCAGCGCAGCCCTTCCTCCGACGCTTCGGCCCAGTCGACCATCGCGTCGAGGTATTCGCCGATCGAGTGGTTTTCCCAGCCGAGCGCGGCGCGCGCGTACGGCGACGGCGGCACGTCGGCCTCGAGCTGGCGCTCCTTGTTCCAGTCGTGCCCAAGCACGCGCAGGAAGTGGATCAGCGAGCGTTCGTCGACCACGCGCTCCAGCGCATCCTGCAGCTTCGCGGCCATCTGGCGTTGCAGTTCGTCGTTCATTTTTATGTTCCTTCGCGCGCCTCTCAGATACGCGCCGCCGCAGGTCGTGCGGCCCGGTTTTACATCAGCAATTGCCGCGACAGCACCTCGCGCGCCTGCGTGACGGTTTCGCGTTCGCCCGGCATCGGCGGCGTCAGCGAAAACACCGCGTCGGGCAGCGGCGGCAGCCGGTATTTGGTGCCGAGCCGCATCAGGCCCTCGCCGATCGCCGACGCGCACAGGCAGCCCACCCCGAGCCCCGCCGCCAGCATCGACTGCAGCCCCGCGACCCCCGACGCGCTGTGCACGAGCCGGTACGGCGTGTGCTGCTCGTCGAGCGAGCGCACCGCGACCTGATGCATCATGCAGTCGTCCGGCAGCAGCACGAGCGGCAACGGCTCGGGCAACTGCTCGGCGAGCGCGGGCGATGCGACCCATGACAGCGGCTCGCGCCGCAGCACCCAGCGCGTATCGGCCGACGCCGGCCGGAATGGCCCGCTCGACAGGTTCATCACCACGCCGAGATCGACCTGCCCGCGCGCGTGCGCGGCCTCGATATCGGCGCTCTTCATCGCGCTGACGTGCAGGCTCAACTGCGGGTAGCACTCCCGCAGCCGCGCGAGCAGGCCCGCGACTTCGTTGGTCCGGTAGTAATCGGTGATCGCGACGCGCAGTTCGCCCTTGATCGCCTGCCCGCGCACTTCGTCGAACGCGGCCTCGTTCAGCGCGACGATGCGCCGCGCGTGCTGCAGCAGCCGCGAGCCGGCCGGGGTCGGCTCGACCCCGCGCTTGCTGCGCACGAACAGCGGCACGCCGGCGCGCGATTCAAGCTTGCGCACCTGCTCGCTGACCGTCGACTGCGACAGGTGCAGCAGCGGCGCCGCGGCCGTCAGGCTGCCGGCATCCGCGACCGCCGCGAAAGTGCGCAACTGATCCAGATCGAAACCGCGCATCGCCATTCTCCATCCATCGATTAACCCGATGGATGCTACCACCAATTCCCGCTTTTCCGATTCATTACCACCACCCAGAATGGGGGTCAATCGCCCATCCACGGCCGAACCGGCGCCCCTGACGTCACGTCCGGCGTGAATGTGGCACTCATTCTTTCGGACTTGCTTCCATGACGAACGACACCCTTGCCCCCTGCGTGCCGGCCGGCACGGCCGCCGCGGCGACGCCGCGCAGCCACCACGGCTGGGCGCTGGTGGTCCTGCTGGTTGGCGCGATTCTGCCGCCGCTCGACTACTTCATTGTGAATCTCGCGCTACCGGCCATTCGCGACGGCATCGGCGCGCGCCCGGCCGAGTTGCAGCTGGTCGTGTCGGCATACGCGTGCGCGAACGCGGTCGTGCAGATCACCGGCGGCCGGCTCGGCGACCTGTACGGCCGCAAGCGCATGTTCATGATCGGAATGGCCGGTTTCGTCGTCGCGTCGACGCTGTGCGGGCTCGCCGGCAGCGGCGCGGTGCTGGTCGGCGGCCGCGTGCTGCAGGGCCTGTTCGCCGCGATCCTCGCGCCGCAGGTGCTCGCGACGATCCGCAGCGTGTTCAGCCCGCAGGAGCAGGTGCGCGTGATGGGCTTCTACGGTTTCGTGTTCGGCCTCGCGGCCGTGATCGGTCAGCTCGGCGGCGGTGCGTTGATCAGCCTGCATCCGTTCGGGCTCGGCTGGCGCGCGATCTTCCTCGTCAACCTGCCGATCGGCATCCTCGCGCTGATCGGCAGCTGGCGCTTCATCCCGGAAAGCCGGCCGCCGCGCGGCCAGCGCATCGACGTGCCGGGCATGGCGCTGCTGTCGCTGTTCCTGCTGATGCTCGTGTACCCGCTCACGCACGGGCGCGAGGCCGGCTGGCCGCTGTGGATGATCGCGTGCCTCGTCGGCGCGCTGCCGATGCTCGGCGCGCTGCTGGCGGTCGAAGCGCGCCGTCTCACGAGCGGACACGATCCGCTGCTCGACGTGCGCCTGCTGCGCAACCCCGTCGTCGCGCTCGGGCTCGTGCTGGCGTTCCTGTTCTATACGCTGAGCGCGTTCTTCCTGAGCTACGGGATCTACCTGCAGGGCTGCCTGAACTGGTCGCCGCTCGCGACGGGGCTCGCGATCCTGCCGCTCGGGCTCGGCTTCCTGTCGAGCCCGTTGCTGATGCCGCGACTCGTCGGCCGGTTCGGCGGCTATCGCGTGCTCACGCTCGGCTTCGCGATGCTCGCGGCCGGCGTCGCGACGGCCGCCGCGCTAGCGGGCGCGGCCGCGCCGGGCCCCGGTTTCTACGCGGGAATTGCGGCGATCGGAATCGGCCAGGGACTCGTGCTGCCGTCGGTCGTGCGGATCGTGCTCGCGGAAGTCGACACGGCACGCGCGGGTGTCGCATCCGGCATGGTCACCGCGATGCTGCAGATCGGTGCGGCCGTCGGCGCGGCCACGCTCGGCGGCATGTTCTTCGCCCGGCTCGGCGCGCATCCGGCCGCACTCGATTACGTGCAGGGCTTCAGGACGTCGATGTTCGCGCTGACGGTGGTGCTGCTCGTGTGCATCGCGCTGTCGGCCATGCTTGGGCCGCTGCATCGGCGGCTGCATGCAGGCACGTAAGCGGGACGGGAATCGTTGCGACGGCAGGGTCTGACGCGGAAACGGCGCAGACGCAGGTGTAGGCGCACGCCCGCATCCGGCTCACGCGTGATGCTTGCGTTGCGCCTGGCGCGCTTCCCATTCGGCCAGCTCGACGCGATAGCGCGCGAGTGCTTCGTCGTAGAGATCGAAGACGCACGGCGAGCAGCCGCTGTTGCAGCAGTCTTCCAGTTCGGGTTGGATGGGCGGGGTCGGACGGGGATCGTCGACGGACGGATCCCCGGAAGGTTGGTTCGGCACGGCGTGGTCCGGTGAAGTAAGACGATCAGTATAGGTCGATCCGGGCCACCGCCGCTTTCAGCAGACCGAACGGCTAGATCACTGTCAGTTCGACCCGCGTCGACGACTCGACCGTCGACACCTTCGACGTCGCGAGGTCGATCACACGCATCACCGTATCGTCATACGTCCGGAAGTAATACTTGCGCGCCTCCAGGTCGGCGATCGAGATCCACTGCGTGTATTCGTAGACCGGCGTGTCGTGATCGACCTCCTCCTTGATCCACCCTTTCGGAATGTCGAAGGTATTGACGATGTGCTCGGCCAGCCGGATCGCGTCGGCACCGCCGTGCGGATTCTCGACGGACGTCACATAGCCGACCGCGCGCACGAAACGCGACGCCGGCGTGATGTCGCCGGGGAGGCCAAGCATCCCGTACCCCTGGCCGTACGACTCGAGCTTCACGTGTTTCGCATCGCGCGACAGCGACAGCGTCCTGCTCGCCGGTGTGACGCGCGACAGGTTCAGGTAGTTGTGCAGGTTGGTGCGATGCCAGTCGAACGGCGGCGAGTTGGTCATCACGCCGAGCGGATTGTCGTGGACGCGCAGTTCGCCGTGGACCGGCTCGACGACGAGCGACGCGCCGCTCGCGTCATGCAGCGTGTAATGCACGGGCGGCGCGCCATCGAACGCGGGATGCGGGATATCGGCGATGACGATGCCGCCAAGCGCCTGCTTGACGTCGCTCACGTTGTCGAAGCTGGTCAGCGCCCACGTGAGGAAATCCCACGGCGCCAACGCGCGCGCGGTGTTCTCCGGCGTCAGCGCCGGATACGCGGCGAACCCCGGGAAGTAAAGGATCCCGCCGGCCAGCCCCTTCTCGTTGATGCCGTCCACCAGGATCCGCATCTGCAGCCCGTTCATGCCGATCGCCTTGTACTTCGTCGTCCAGCTCAAGCCCTGCTTGCCGAGCGGCTCCGACGCGTTCAGCGTCTTGCCGGCCTCGACGACGACCGGGACCGAACCCAGATCCGGCGCGAACTCCATGGTTCTGCCATAGACGACGTGCTCATCCACCGTGCGGATCACAAAACTCGTACACATGTTGTTTTCCTTGTTTTGACGAGAAGCAATAGCGGGCGCGTGATCGTCCCGCCCCTCGGAATGTGCGCATTTCCAACTGACGAAAGCGCGTGTGAATCATAACGGTGCATACGTGCGACAGGCGCAAATCACTGCGGAATTACTGCTACGTCAACAGTCGAATCGATTCACGCCGCGAATGAAAAAATGTGGCCGTCCGGGCGCCGCCCGAACAGGGCAGGCGGGTTGCACAGGCCGCGAGCGGCGGCAAAAACGAACTCATCCATAATGGCGCGATGGTCGACAGCATCGATCCCCTTTGCCCGACCCATTCTCGACTCAATGGAGCTGCATCATGGCCGAAGCAGTGAACCCGCCGGAAGTCTGGGCGCCGTTCGGCGCATTCTCGATGGCCGTGATCCAGGGCAATGGCCGGATCGTGCATCTGAAGGGACAAGTGGCGCTCGACCGCGACGGCCAGGTGGTCGGCCACGGCGACATGCGCACGCAGGTGCGGCAGACGCTCGACAACATCCGCGCCGTGCTCCTTGCGATGGGCGGGCAGATGCAGGACGTGATCTCGCTCGTGCACTACGCGACCGACATCGATGCGTTCATGCAGGCCGGCGACATCCGCAAGACGTACTTCGCCGAGCCCTATCCCGTGACGACGACCGTCCAGGTCGAGCGCCTCTACCATCCCGATCTGCTGATCGAGATCACCGCCGTCGCCGAAATTCCGTTGGAGCGGTTTCGCCGGCCTGCATCGCGTGCGTGAATCGGCGACGCGACGCCGCGCCGTTTGACGCGCCGGCCAGAACATGCCGACCGGCGCGCTGCACTCGACCCGCGCGCTTACTTCGCCTGCGCACCCGGCTTCGCGGCGCCCGCGCCCGCCTTGTCGGCCAGCGGCTGCCACGCGGCACCGAGCGAATACCAGTCGACGCGGCGCGTGAGCGTCATGATGCCGGCGAGGATCGCGAACAGCAGCAGCGAGCCGAGCATCAATGCATTGTCTTCCGACAGCAGCAGCCCATAGAGCGCCGCGTACAGCACCGTGAGCAGCGCGGCAAACACCGCACCGCGCTTCACGCTTTGCAGCACGAACGACAGGTAGAAGCCGAGCCACCCGATGCATGCGCCGCTCGCCGCCAGATACGCATACGCGAACGCGATGTGCTCGGACAGGCTCAGCAGCAGCAGGAAGAACAGCGCGAGCGACAGGCCGACCAGCGCGTACTGGATCGGGTGAATACGCAACCGCTTCACGAGCTCGTACATGAAGAAGCTCGCGAACGTGAGCATCACGAACAGCGCGCCGTACTTCGTCGCGCGTTCGGCCTGCAGATAGACGTTCACGGGTTCGATCACCGACACCGACGCCATTTCGATCGCACCTTCCCCGTTGCCCGACGCAATCTGCTCGCGCGCCTTCGTGTTGAACGACGTCACGCGCCAGTTGCCGGTGAAGCCGTGCGCATCGACCGTGCGGGTGTTCGGCAGGAACGCGCCGTCGAAGCTCGGATGCGGCCACGTCGATTTCAGCGAGAAATCGTTCTGGTCGCCCACCGGCGCGAACGCGACGGAATCCGCGCCGCGCAACGGCAGGTCGATGCTGAACGGCACGGCCGCCCCCGCGCTTGCGTCCGCCAGCGCCGCGAGATCGACGTTCGCGTGCACGCCCTGGCGCAGGCTGTCCAGCCGCGTGCCCTGCTCGACGTCGAAGCGCGCGCCGCCGATGCGCAGGTCGGGCTGCGCGGTCAGCCCGCGAATGTCGCCGATGCCGATCGCGACGTAAGCGTCGTCGACCTTGAAGCTCACGTGGCCGTCCGCCTGCGGCAGCTTCTTCAGGTCCGGCAACGGCAGCGTGCCGTTCAGCCGGCTCGCCAGCTCGTACACCAGCGCCTTGTGGATGCCGCGATAGCGGACGCTGGTCGTCAGCGTGCCGTCGACGTTCAGCGTCTTCGGGAACACGAGCAGGCGCTTCGTCTCGCTTCTGAGGCTCGTCTTCGTCGCGCCGCCGGCCGGCGTGTCGTCGCGCACGCGCGTGACTTCCGTGTAATGCACGACGAGCACCGGGCCCGCCACCGTCTGCGGCCCCGCATAGCTCGACCAGATGCTCTGCAGTGCATCCATCCGATACGCGGAGCGTTCCTGCACGATGCTTTGCACCATGTGCAGCGGGATCAGGATCAGCAGCGCGAGAAACGCGGTGATCGCGAATTTGAACAACAGGACTCGATTCATGGCCGACGGGTACCGGAGTAAAAGGGTACGGTCAGCATGAGCAGCCCCGGTGAAGGGCGATTGAAGCCGGTGTGAAGCGAATGTGTGGCGAACGTGAAGCGCGCTCAGCCCGCCGACGGCAGCGTGAGCGTCGCGCACGCACCGCCTTCGTCGCGGTTCGCGAGCGCGACCTGGCCGCGGTGCAGCATCGCGACTTCGCGGACGAAACACAGCCCGAGACCCGTGCTGCGATCCTGCCCGTCGGGGCGCGGCAGCGAATAGAAGCGCTCGAACACGCGCGCCAGTGCGTAGTCGGGCACGCCGGGGCCGTCGTCGGCCACGCGCACGACGGCGACGTGCGCCCTGCCCGCCGGCTGCCGTTCGAGCACGATGCGGATCGTGCTGCCCTGCGGCGCGAAATCCAGCGCGTTGTCGAGCAGGTTGCCGAGCGCCTGGCGCAACAGGAACGGATCGCCTTCGACGATCGCCGGATCGGCCGCGTCGTGTGCGTCGATCGCCAGGTTCACGCCGCGCTGCCGCGCGCGCGGCTCGATATCGTCGACGAGCTGTTCGAGCACCGGCCGCAGCGCGACCGGTTCGCGCACCGACAGGCGCTGCTTCTGCTCGACTTCGGCGAGCGCGAGCAGCTTGCGGATCATCTGTTCGAGGCGGCCGGCCTGGCGGCGGATGTTTCCGGTGAAGCGCCGGCGGTTCGCCACCGGCATGTCTTCCTGCAGCAGTTCGGCCGCGCCGCTGATCGCCGCCAGCGGGCTCTTCATCTCGTGCGTGAGCGTGTGGATGTAGGTCTCGACGTACTGCCGGTCCTCCAGCCGCTGATGCATGCTTTCCACCGCACGCCCGAGCTCGGCCAGCTCGCTCGCGCCCTGCAGCGGCATGTCGGCCCGCTCGCCCGCCGCGATCGCGCGCGCATAGCGCTGCAGGCGCCGCAGCCCGACCACCAGCCACCACGTGCAGGCCACGCCGATCAGGATCGCGCCGCCCATCAGCAGCGCGCCGTACAGCATGATCTTGCGCTGGCTGCGCGCGATGAACGGCGCAACCGTCTGGTTCGGCTTCGCGATCGTCAACACGCCGATGATCTCGTTGCCGCGCCGGATCGGCGCCGCCACGTGCATCACGGTGCTGCTGTCGTCGTTCGGATCGCTGCGCGTGCTGCGCGCGCCGTATTCGCCGCGCAGCGTCCGATACACGTCGTTCCAGCGCGAATAGTCCTGCCCGACCGCTTTGCCGGACGAGTCGTAGCGCACGATGCCGTGCGCGTCGGTGATGTAGAGGCGGTAGCCGATCGTGTTCTTCTGCACGCCCCACACGTTCGCGCTGACCGGGCGCTCGTGCAGGTTCGCGAGTTGCCGCGCGAACGCGCCATCGGCGATGTGGCCGTTCGCCATGTCGGCGGCGGCCAGTGTCGCGAGCACTTGCGCGGTATCGACGAGCGTGTCCTCCATCGCCTCGCGCACGCCGGGTTTCACCTCCTGCACGAAGACCCGCAGCGTGATCAGCGCGGCCAGACCGACGATCAGGAAAAAACCGAAGAAGATGCGCAGGCCGATATGCATGGGCGGTACCGCTCGTTACGGTTGCAGCGAGTAACCCATCCCGCGATGCGTGCGGATCGGGTCGCGCTCGGGGTCGACCGCGCGCAGCTTGGCGCGCAGCGTCTTGATATGCGTGTCGACCGTGCGGTCGGCCGAGTCGAATGCCTCGTGCCACACGAGGTCCATCAACTGCTCGCGCGAATAGATGCGCCCGGGATGCCGGACCAGCAGCGCCAGCAGCCCGAATTCGTAGCGCGTGAGATCCAGCGCGTGGCCGAGCCACGACACGCGCGCGCCGTCGGTATCGAGCGTGAAACCCGGTGCGATGGCCGCAGCCGGCGCGGGCGCCGCTTCGGGTGCGGCCGTCCGGTAGAAACGCCGCAGGATCACGCGCACGCGCGCCGCCAGCTCGCGCGGCGAAAACGGCTTGACCACGTAATCGTCGGCGCCGATTTCGAGCCCGACGATCCGGTCGATTTCATCGTGCCGCGCGGTGAGGAAGATCACCGGCACGTCGGAGAAGGTGCGCAGCCGCCGGCATACTTCGAAGCCGCTGAGATCCGGCAGGCCGACGTCGAGCACCACGAGATCGAAGCGCGCGTCGCGCAGATGGTCGAGCGCCGCCTGCCCGAGCGTGCAGTGGACGGTCTGCATGCCGTCGGTACCGAGGGCATAGACGATCGTGTCCGCGATCGCCACTTCATCTTCGACGATCAGGATATTGGGCTGATGCATGGTCTCTGGCTGGGCTCGCGCAATCCGGTGCGACATTGTACGCACGGCCGGCCACGGCGCGAGCCCCTGCCCTTACCCCCGCCGCGCTATGCCACGCGGCCGGTCACCGGAATCGACGCGCCGGTGATCGCCTGCGCGTCGGCCGACAGCAGGAAGCCGATCGTCGCCGCGATCTGTTCCGGCCGCACCCAGCGCGTGAAATCCGCATCCGGCATGTCCGCGCGGTTCGGCGGCGTATCGATGATGCTCGGCAGGATCGCGTTCACCGTCACGCCGCGGTCGAGCAACTCGGCCGCCAGTGCCTCGGTGAGCCGCGCGACGCCGGCCTTCGCGGCCGCGTAGGCGCCCATCCCCGTGCCGGCCTTGAACGCCGCGCCCGCGCCGATGTTGACGATGCGCCCGGCCGGGCTCGCCAGCAGGTGCGGCAGCGCGGCCTTCGATGCGTTCAGCGCGGTCTTCACGTTCAGTTCGTACATCCGGTCCCACGTGGCGGCGTCGCCGTCGGCGATCGTCTGCCACACGAACGCGCCCGCGATGTTCAGCAGCGCATCGACGCGGCCGAATTCACGCTGTACGGTATCGAGCGCCTGCGCGGCGGCCTGCGGATCGACGAGATCGATGCCGCCGATGCGCAGCGCGTCGGCCGGCACGCCGGGCAGCGCCTGCGCCGCCGGGGCCGCGCCGCGGCCGATCAGCGCGACGCGTGCGCCGCGCTCGCCGAGCCACGCGGCCGTCGCGACGCCCAGATGACCGAATCCGCCGGTGATCGCGACTGCCTTGCCTTTGAGTTCGTGTTCCATCGATGTTTTCTCCTGGATCGAGGGTTGCTTGATGCGTGTTGCATGAGTCATGCCGGCCGCGACATGCGGGCGCGGCCGGCAATGCGCCACAGCGTAGCGCCGTTCACGCATCCGTGCGCACCGCGACGAGGCTGCGGCGGCGCAATTCCTCCGTCGTTTCGCCCTGGTTGTCGGGGCGCCAGCCCGGCGGCAGCAGCACGAAGCGGATCGCGGTCCACACGTCGCGGGCCGTGGCGACGTCGCGGGCGAGGCTCGCCCAGTGCTCGAGCTCGACGACGAACGGATTGCGCGAGCGGGTCGGCGTGACGAGGCCAAAGCGGCACGGCTCGTCAGCACGCTCGGCGACATAGGTGCCGAACAGCCGGTCGAACACCACCAGCACGCCACCGTAGTTCGCATCGAGATAGTCGAGGTTCGACGCATGGTGCACGCGGTGCGCGGACGGCGTGTTGAACACGTATTCGAACCAGCCGAGCTTCGGCATCCACGTGTTGTGCAGCCAGAACTGGTACATCAGGTTGAACGACAGGATCGCCAGCACGGCTTCCGGACGCACGCCGAGCCACACGAGCGGCGTGAAGAACATCGCGGCGCCGGCGATCTTGCCGGTCCAGCCGAGGCGAAATGCGGACGACAGCGTCAACTGGTTCGGCGAATGATGCACCGCATGGGTCGACCAGAAGAAGCGCACGCGGTGCGATGCGCGGTGATACCCGTAGTAGCAGAACTCCTGGCCGACGAACACGAGCAGCGCGAGCGCGACGCTGTGGAGCGGGATCGTGAAGAGCCGGTGCGCCCACGCGAGGTCGAACAGGGGCGTGGCGAGCGACAGCGGCACCAGCGCGAGCAGCTTGCGGCCCGCGAGATCGGCGAGCGACAGCCACACCTCGTTCCAGTCGAACGGTTCGGGCCCGCGGGCGCGGCGCCAGGTGAGCACGGCCGCCTCGACGAGCGAGACGGCGACGATGAAGAGCGTGACGTAGTACGTGAGCTTTCCTGTGGTGGTGAGCATGATGGGCCTTTCCTTCGGTTGAGTCGGACGCGTCATGGGCGGCACGGGCTGCCATCGCGTCGAATGGAACGCACTGTAGTGGGCGCGGAATGGAAAGACCACGCGGGAAATGTGTCGCCGTATGTCGCGGGGAAAGGTGTTCGGGTGGTGTGTGGCGGTCAAGGGCGCTTGTGGATTGGAGGACGGCCGGTTTGGGGCTGCGCGTATGTGTGTCCGGCGGGAAATGTGTCGCCGCGTGTCGCGGGAAAGGCGATCAGGTGCTACATGGCGGGCGCGGGCACTTGTGGACTGGAGCCGGGGCGGTTTGGGGCTGAGCGTATGTGTGACCGGCGGGGAATGTGTCGCCGCATGTCGTGCGGGAAGGCGCGTTCAGCTGGTGCGTTGCGGGCGTGGGCGCTTGTGGACTGGAGCCGAGCCGGTTTGGGGCTGCGCGTACGCCTGTCCTGCGGAAAATGTGTCGCCCGCGACGAAGCCGGTCGACGGCGTCGTACACGGCATGACACGGGCCGACGGACAAGCCCTGCGCGGCAGATGAACCCTGTCGTTACCGATCGGAAGGAAATCGATTCTTCGGATGGTTGGCGACGGTCGCGCCCTGTTACGGCGAAGCACGTTCCAGTCGCACATGGCGTACTGCATGCGTTCAATTCGCGTGACGCGGCTCGACACAAAACACGCATGAATCGGCCGGCAAATATGTCGCCGCATGTCGCCGCGACACGCTTTCGCGCTGCGCACGACACGGTCCGCTCGCGTGCCGCGGCACCGTGCCCTCACGCGACCGCATCGCCGACAGCCTTGCCCGGCGTGGCATGCCCGCGATCGCCGTGGCCGGCGCACGCATTCGTCGTACTTCGAAACAGCACGCCACGTGTAACACCGCGACATCTTTTATGACGCGACGGGCGGGTGTCATCGCCCTAAAGTTCGTCCCGTCGCCACGCCACTGCGTGCACCGAAACGAACCGCAAGGACACCCGATGAAAACCCGCTTCCTCGTCACCGCCACTGCTCTCACCCTCGCCTGCGCACCGGCCTTCGCCGGCTGGGCCGGCCACGGCACCGCGTACACGCCGCGCGGCACCTACAACGGCGCGCACGCCGGCTCGTGCGGCGGCGGCAGCTGCTCACATGCGGGCGGCGTGATCGGCCCCGGCGGCGGTATCGCGACCAACACGGGCACCGTCACGCGCACCGCGCCCGGCCAGTTCTCGAACAGCGGCACGGCCGTCGGGCCGAACGGGCGCTCGGTCGAACACAGCGGCGACACGAGCTGCGCGGACGGCACCTGCTCGCACACCGGTTCGCTGACGGGCTCGGACGGCCGCAGCGCCACGACGTCGGGCAGCGTGACGCGCAACGGCCCGGGCCAGTACTCGTCGAGCGGCACGATCACGGGCGCGAACGGCAACACGGCCAGCCACACGGCGTCGACGAATTGCGCGGGCTCGACCTGCTCGCGCTCCGGCACCGTGACGGGCACCGACGGCGGAACCGTCACGCATTCCGGCAGCGCGACGCGCGTGGCGCCGGGTGTCGTGACGACGTCGGGCGGCTCGACGGTCGTACACGGCGGCACGGTCTCGACCGGTGGCACGACCGTGATCCACGGCAGCACGACAGTGGGCGGCACGGTGGTCGTGGCCGGCGGAACGGTGCCGGTTCCCGTCCCGGTGCCGGCGCCTGTCGTGGCGCCTCCGCCGGCCGCCGTGGTCGTGACGACCCCACCGCCCGCCGCCGCGGTCGCTGTCGCGGCACCTGCCCCGGCCGCCGCCGTGGTCACGCCCCCGCCGCCCGTACCTGCCGCTGTCATCGTCCCGCCGCCCCCGCCGAAGGTCGTGCGCGTTGCGGCGCCGAAGGCTGTCGTGGTCGCACCCGCGCCGCGTGTCGTCTACGTCGCACCGCCGCCGCCGAAGGTCCTGTACCTCGCGCCGCCGCTGCCGCGTTCCGTGTACGTCGCCCCGCGTGCCGTGTATGTCGCCCACCCGCCGCGCGCCGTCATCTGGGTGCCCGCCCACTGGGCCGGCCGCGTATGGGTACCCGCGCACTGGGCATAACCCGGCGCCGCTTCGTTTCGCTTCGTTTTCCATCCGCTTGTTTCATCAACCACCCGGCCGGCGCAGACCGTCGGCCACGCACGGAGAAACCCCATGAAGTCCATCAAGAAGATGATTGCCGTCGTCGTTTTGTGTATCGTCTCAGCAGCAGCGTCGGCCCAGCAGGTGCCGCCCGGCGCGGCGAACGGCGGTGCACGCGTCGAACGTGCGCTGATGCAGTTGCAGTCCCGTTTCGCCAGCGCGAACACGACGCACGACGGCAAGCTCACCCGCGAGCAGGCCGCCGCGGGCATGCCGATGGTCGCGCAGCATTTCGACGAAATCGACACGCAGCACAACGGCTACGTCACGCTCGAGCAGCTCGCCGGTTTCATGCGCCAGCGCATGGCGGCCCGTTGAACCCGCACGAGAATCCGGCCGCGCACGCACCGGGAGGCAAGCGATGGAACAGTCCTGCAGGATCGTCGTGCTCGACGACGAAGCCGAGCTGCGCAACATGCTGCAGCGCTTCCTGACCGGCCACGGCTTCCAGGTGCGCGCGGTCGCCGACGGCAAGCGGCTCGACCGCCTGCTACAGCGCGAACCGTATGACCTGCTGGTGCTCGACCTGATGATGGAGCCCGAGGACGGCCTGAGCGTGTGCCGGCGCCTGCGCGCCGAAGGCCAGACGCTGCCGATCCTGATGCTCACCGCGAAAGGCGACGCCGCCGACAAGGTCGTCGGCCTCGAGACGGGCGCCGACGATTACCTGGCGAAGCCGTTTCTCCCCGACGAACTCGTGGCCCGTGTCCGCGCATTGCTGCGGCGGCAGAAGATGGCGGCCGGCGAGCCGACCGTCACGTTGCAGCGGTTGCGTTTCGGCGCATTCACGTTCGACGTCGGCCAGCAGACGCTGATGCGCGACGGCACGCCCGTCGAGATCCATTCGGCGCAGATGCTGCTGTTGCATGCGCTCGGCTCGTCGCCGAACCGCGCGGTGAGCCGCGAAAACCTGCTCGCCCGCGCGCGCGGCCGCGACCATGCCGCACTCGACCGCAGCGTCGACGTGCAGATCCTGCGGCTGCGCCAGATCGTCGAGGACGATCCCGGCAAGCCGCGCTTCATCAAGACCGTCTGGGGCATCGGCTACATGCTGGTGGCCGGCGTCGAGCCGTGATGCGCATCCCGCTGCCGCGCTCGCTGCTCGCGCGCAACATCGCACTGCTGGTGGCACTCGTCGCGCTGTCGCTCGCCTGTTCGCTCACCGTGCTGCTGCACTACGTGCAGCGCCCGCGCATCGAGCGGGCGTCGATCGTCTTTTCCGACTACGTCAGGCTGCTCGACCGCACGCTCGCCAGCCTGCCGCCCGACGCCGGCCGCACGGTCATCGCGCAATTCGGCGGCCAGGCCGCGCTGCCGCCCGCCGCATCGCCGCAAGCACCGAACCTGGCGGCCTTCTTCCGCACCTGGCAGCGTGACGTGTTCATGCAGGCACTCGAACGCCACCTGCCGCCTGACCTCCCCGCGCGTTGGCAGTCTGGCGACGACGAGCGTCTCTGGATCCGGTTGCATGTTGCCGGCTCGCCTGTGTGGTTGCCGCTGCCGATGGCCGCCGACGCGCAGGCGAGCGGCATCACGACAGCACTCATGCTGTCGGTCGGGCTGGCGTTGCTCGCCGCGCTGACCGGCTACCTGATCCAGCTCCACCTGAACCGGCCGCTCGACGCACTGGCGCGCGCGGCGCAACGCGTCAGCGCGGGCGAGCGCCCGCCGCCGCTGCCCACCGACGGCCCGACCGAAATCGCCGACGTGAGCCGCGCATTCAACCAGATGGCCGACGCGCTGCAACAGGCGGAAGCGACCCGCTCGCTGATGCTCGCCGGCGTGTCGCACGACATCCGCACGCCGCTCACCAAACTGCGCCTGGCGATCGCGATGGCGCTGCCGCGGGGCACGCACGACGCGCTCACCACGTCGACCGAGCACTACCTGGACCAGATCGATACGATCCTGCAGCAATTCATGGACTATGCAGGCAGCGGCGAACGAGAAACACCGCAAACCGGCGACCTGAATGCGCTGATCGGCCAGCTCGTCGCGGATTTCGCGGGGCTCGGCCACGAATTCGACTTCGACGAAGGCGCGGTGCCCGCGTTCGCGTTCCGTCCGATCGCCCTGATGCGGCTGCTGATGAACCTGATGCAGAACGCGGTCGTCTACGGCCGGACGGGCCTCGGCGTGCGCACGTGGACCGAGCGCGGCATCGCGTATGCGGTGGTCAGCGATCGCGGCAACGGCATCGGCGCCGCCGAACTCGAACGGCTCAAGGCACCGTTCAGCCGGGGCGCGAACGCCCGCAGCCATGCGGGCGGCACGGGCCTCGGCCTCGCGATCGTCGAGCGGATCGCCCGACTGCATGGTGGGTCGCTGACGTTCCGCGACCGCGATGGCGGCGGGCTGGAGGCCGTCGTCGCGTTGCCGCTCGATTCGTCCGGAGCGGTGCGGCGGTCGCTGTCGGCCTGACGGACTGTTTGCCTGATGGCCTACCTTACTGCCCGACGGCTCGCCCGTTCGCCGTTCGCCGTTCGCCGTTCGCCACTCGCCGTTCGCCGTTCGCCGTTCGCCGTTCGCCACTTGCCACTTGCCACTTGCCACTTGCCACTCACCACTCACCGTCCACCGTCAGTTCGTCCGTTTGTCCGTTCGCCCGTTTGTCTGCTCGCCTATCTGCCTATCTGCCTATCTGCCTATCTGCCTATCTGCACGTCTGCCTATCTGCCTATCTGCCTATCTGCACGTCTGCCTATCTGCACGTCTGCCTATCTGCACGTCTGCCTATCTGCACGTCTGCACGTCTGCGCGTCTGCACGCCCGCCCGTTCGTCCATCTGCCCGACGGCCTACCTACCATCCGCGCCAGCGCGCAGCCTTGCGTGACATCCGCCGACATAATTCCTGCGTGGCGCATCCCGCCCGACCTCCGCATACTTGCGCCTGCGTGTTGCGCAACGGCATGAACCCTCTCCCTCGCCAGCGATCACGCCCCGCTTCCGATCGTTCGCGTTCCTGAATGCCGCGACAGTATCGGCAACTTCATCCAGGCCACGGAGATCGACATGTTCCCTTCCCTTCACGCACTCGCCGCCCACGCCAAACGTCTGACCAGTGCCGCGCTGATCGCCGGCACGTTCGCGATGACCGGCTGCGCATCGACCGCGACCACGTCCATGACCGCCGCGCCGGCCGCCCGCACGCAGCCGCAGGTTCGTGCGGACGTCGTCTATGTGTCCGCGTTCGACGTGGCCACGACCGACGTCAAGGTCGACGGCGGGATGATCAGCAAGCTTGCGACCCTCGCGAGCGGATCGTCCGCCGACGTGCAGCGCCAGCAAAGCGCGCTGAAGACCCGCGACCAGCTCGCCGACGCCCTCGTGCGCGAGCTCCGGTCGCAAGGCATCCCCGCGCTGCGCGGCCCGGTGCCCGACGGTCGCGACGCGCTGGTGGTCGAGGGCCGCTTCGAGTCGATCGACGCCGGCAACCGCCGCCGCCGCACGCTGATCGGGCTCGGCGCGGGCAAGAGCGAAGTGAAGGCATCGGTCACCGTGCTGTTCCAGCCGGCGCATGGCGCACCGCAGCCGCTCGGCACGTTCTCGTCCAGCGCGAACAGCGGCCACCTGCCGGGCATGGTGGAAACCGCCGGAGTCGGCGCGGCGGCCGGCCGCCTCGCGACGTCGGCAGCGGTGGGCGCCGGCTTGCACGGCGTGTCGGAAGCGAAGCACGACACGGTGGCGTCCGATACGGACCGCCTCGCGCGCTCGATCGCGAAGCAGCTCGCGACGCAGAACGCCGCGAACGCGTGGCTGCCGACGGTGTCGGCGAGCTGACGCACCGCGCCGCCGCCTGCACAGCCCCGGCGGGCACGCAGGCGCCCGGCCGGGCATAATGCGCGAGGCCGCTCCGGCGCCACGCGCCGCGACCGAGCCGGGCGACCCGACAGCCCGCGCCGTTCTCGCCCTGAATCCTGAACCTCAACCCGTCAATTCCATGCAAGTACTCGTCGTAGGAACCGGCAAGCTGGCCAGCGAGCTGCTCGGCGCGCACCGGCTCGACCCGGCAACCTGTCGCGTGATTCCCTGGTCGGACAGCGCGCGCAACGATGCGCAGCGCAGCGACGCCCGAACGATCGTCGTGCACGCCGGTTCCGGCCGCGAACTCCCGGACGTGATCGCGTTCTGCGAAGCCACCGGATCGCCACTCGTCGAGCTGTCCACCGGCTCCGAGCTCGAGACCGGCTCGCACGCGTTCCCGGTCGTGCTGTGCCCGAACACCAACATCCTGATGCTCAAGTTCATGAGCATGCTGGAAACCAGTGGTCACCTGTTTCATGACTGCCAGATCAGCCTGACGGAGTCGCATCAGGCCGGCAAGACGTCCGTCCCCGGCACGGCTGTAGGAATCGGCCAGTCGCTCGGCGTGCGGCCGGAAGATATCCGCTCCGTGCGTGACCCGGATGTACAGGGCAGCGAATTCGCGGTCGCCGACGATCAGCTCGGCCGCCACGCGATTCACCGGATCCGCATCGACGACGGTGCGTGCAGCCTGCAATTCGAATCGCGCGTAGTGGGCGCGACGCCTTACGCGGACGGCGTGTCGCGTATCGTCGATGCCGTCCGGCTGCACGATCTCGAGCACCGCCGCTATTCGATCGTCGAGTTCATCCGCAACGGCTGGCTGTAATCGCGGCGATACGCGGCGGCGAGCATCCGTGCATCGCGTCGCAGACTTTTTTGCACAACGCAAGAAACGGTGCGGTGCCGATTTCCGCAGATGCCGTCGACCGCCCGATCCGCGACATCCGGGCCGCCATGAATCTCGCCGACCGGCACCTGACGTCCCGCGTGGCCGGCGGTCAAGATCACGCCAGCCGGCTTCGCCGCCACGGCCGTTCGAGAAATCCGACGAGCAATCGTCCCGCCGCATTCGCTGGTAAGTTATCGGGCGAGGTTCATTCGCCGAGAGGGCGCGCGAGTCACCGCCGACTTCGGTGCCTGAACCGCTACCGTCACCATCTCCCCGAAAGGAGCGCAACCGATGAGCCGCCCCGATTTCATCAAGCACTGGACCGAGCTCGAAGAACCGGAAGCGCATTGCTATCGCGGCGACACCGAGCCGATGGCGCTGGACGCACCGCTTTCCGCCGAGCTCGGCATCACCCGTATCGGCATTCATCACGTGCGGCTTCCGCCGGGCCGGCGGACGTCCTATCCGCATGCAGAAAGTACCGAGCAGGAGTTTGTGTACGTGCTCGAAGGCAAGCCGGATGTCTGGATCGACGGCGTGCTGCACCCCGTTGCCGAAGGCGATTCGGTCGCGTTTCCGGCAGGCACCGGCATCTGCCACACCTTCATCAACAACACGCAGGACGAAGTCCGGCTGATGGTGATCGGTGAACGTCCGCGCGACGACAACCGCATCCGCTACCCGATGAACCAGGCGTATGAGCTTACCCGCGCGGACCGCTGGGTGGACTGGCCCGACCGGCCGCTCGGGGGCCACAACGGGATGCCGGACTGACGCGCGCGAAGATGCCCGCGACGGTCATCGAACCCGTGTTCTGACGGACGCCATAAGGGCGTCGCTGACGCTCGACGGTCGACCCGAGTGCATGGCCGAAAGGCCAGCAGTGATCCGGGCCAACCGTTACCGGCGCCCACCTCGCCATGGCGCGACGCGCAAAAAAATCCCTCCGCCGTCGATCCAGGCTGGAGGGCAAGCGATCCCGATCGTGCGGGATCGAGGCACGGGATGGACAGCCGGCCCGCTCAGGCCAGCCCGTTTCCCGACACGTACAGAAACAGCTCGGCGTCGCTGCGGATGCCGAGCTTCTTCATCGCGTTGTGCTTCTGCGTGCTGATCGTCTTGATGCTGCGGCCGTAGTAATGCGCGATATCGGTCATCGTCATCCCGCTCGCGCACATCCGCACGACTTCGATCTCGCGCGGGCTCAGCGCATAGACGTCGTCGTTCACGGCCGTCGGCATCGGCCGCACGGCCGGCAGGAACGGGCGGCCCGCATGCGCGGCGACGATCGCGCGCGCCAGGTCGGCCGCCACGCCGCGCTTGTTGAGCACGGTCAGCACGCCCGTATTGCAGATGTTCTGCATCAGCGCCGGATTGTCGAGCATCGTCAGCACGACCACGCGCACCAGCGGAAACGCTTCGCGGATCGCCTCGAGCATCAGCAGACCATCCGCGTGCGCACGCCCCGGCATCGCGAAATCGGTCACCACGACATCGCAGTGCGTGCGCGCGATGCAGCTCAGCAGCGCGCCGGGCTCGAGGGCCTCGCCGACCACGCTGATACTCGTCTCGGATGCCAACGCATGACGAATGCCGTACAACATCAGCGGATGGTCATCCGCTATCACAACCCTGATACTCACTTTCGCCCTCCTTCGTCTCTCGCCATCAACTCAATGCCGTCAGGCGCCCGCTGCGCGTGCCCGTTCGCCGACGTGCGTCAGCAGATGATCCGTCATCTTCGATACTTCTGCTCCGGCGTTGCCGATCGCCGCCGCCGAGCCGGACATGAGGGCCGCGTGAAAGCGGTCGAGCAGGCAGTCGATGTGACGCTGCCCGAACAGCGCGTAGGTGCCGCGCGCCGCATGACTCCATGCCTGCAGCGCTTGCCGATCCCCCGCGCGCAGCGCGCGCGACAGCACCGCGCAGTCGGCATCGAGCGACGCGCGGCACGCGGCGAGCACGTTTCGGGCATCAGCGCCGCCATCCCCCGCTACGCCGAACGCATCGAACAGCGTCGCGTAATCGAGCGCCGCGGCGTCGAAGCCGAGCGCGTCGCCGGCATCGTGCGATACGCGCGTGTCGCGTGCATCGAGCACGTCGCGCAGTTCGCCGGGCGTGACCGGCCGGCGCAGGCACGCAACCATGCCGGCGCCGGCCCAGCCGGACGCATCAGGGTCGGCCCCGTCGCCGGCCGTCAGGCCGATGACCGGTATGCGCGCGAGCCGTGGATCGCGGTGATCGCGCAACGCGGCCGCCAGCGCGAACCCGTCCATCCCCGGCATCCGGCAGTCGGTCAGCACGACGTCGATCGGCATCGCGCCCGTCTCCAGCAGATCGAGCGCCGCGCGCCCGTCGTGACGCTCGATCGCACGATGCCCGAGGCGGGCCAGTTGATGCGCGAGCGCGATGCGGTTGACCTCGCGATCGTCGACGATCAGCACGCACAACGGCCGCTGGGGCGCCTCGGTGCCCCCGCTATCGTGCGGTGAATCGGCAGCGGCAACGGCAGCGCCGGAGTCAGACGTGGTCGCATTCGCGCGTGCTGGCGCCGCCACCGGGCAACGCAGCGTCAACGCAAACGCCGCACCGGTGCGATGCGTATCGAGCAACCGCAGGTCGCCGCCGAGCGCCCGCGCGAGCTTGCGCGAAATGGCCAGGCCGAGCCCGCTGCCGGCGCCACCATCGCGCTCGACACCGGCATGCGTGACGAATGGCGTGAACAGGCCCGGTTTCAGCGCATCCGGAATACCGGGCCCGGTATCCTCGACGACGATCTCCAGCACGACGCCATCGCGTGCCCGCGATACCACGTCCGCACGCAACCCCACCGCGCCGTGCGCGGTAAACGCGATCGCATTGCCGACCAGGTTCGACAGGATCTGACGCACGCGCTCGCCGTCCGTCGTCACGCACGTGGGCACCGCGCCGGCCACCTGCACCTGCAGGCGCAGCCCTTTCGCGGCCGCGCGCGCCGAGAACAACGCCGACACGTCGTCGAGCAGCGCGCGCGGATCGACCGCCGACGGTGCGATCGGCAGCCGGCCCGCGTCGACACGCGCATGCACGAGGATGTCGTCCAGCAGACGCATGAGCCGCAACCCCGTCTCATGCACGAGCGCCAGCAGGCCGCGGCGCTCGTGCGCGGGCGCCTCGCGATGCGCGACGTCGACGAGCGCGAGCATCGCCGCGAGCGGCGTGCGCAGTTCGTGCCCGGCCAACGCCAGCGCATCGTTCGACGCGCGCAGCGCCGCTTCGAGGCGCAGCCGCTCGCGTCTCATGCAGGCCCACACCGCCACCCCCGCGAGGGCGCTGCAGACACATGAGGCAAACACCGACCATAGCACCACGGGTCATCTCCCTGCCGCCGAACCGGCGCGGTCGTTCGGTGTCACTTCACGCCCCCGGAACCGCGCCGGCATCCCGGTGGTTCGTCACTCGTGGTCATCCTCATCCTTGTCGTCATTCGGGGCGCCAACCAGGCATGCCTTCGCGCGCCCGCTAGTAGCGGACGTCGACGATCACGCTGTCGGTATAGGTGCCGACGGGCGGCGTGGCCTGGTCGTTGTAGATTCTAGCCACGTACGGCATCGTATTCACCGACGTTCCGTCCGCCGGACCGCTACCGGCGACGCGGTTGCTCGCCTGCCCCCAGACCGTCGCGCCGCCGCCGGCAAACAGGTCGTACTGAAGACGATTCGCACCGCTCGCCATCTGTCGGCGCCCGTTGCCGGCCGCGTTGTTGCCGGGGCTCAGCCCAACCGTGTAGATCATCCCCTTCGTGCAGGTCAGCGCAATCGCACCGGACACGGGCTGGAAGCTCGACACGGTCGGCGCAGCGCCAAAGCTCACGTCCGGCGCGGTGATCGTGCAGTCGTTGGTGACGGTCATCGTGACCTGGAACGTCGACACGCCGCTGCCCTGGTCGCGGCCGAGGCAGATCCCGAGAATCCCGATCCCCGCGCAATAGTTCCAGGTCCAGTTGATCGTCAGCGTGTCGGTATAGACGCCCGCCGCGACGTTGCTGTTGGTGCTCGTGCGGAAATAGAGCGGCAGCGAGGCGGCCGGCCCGCCGAAAATCCCGAGCAGGTTGAGCAGCGCGCCGCTGAACCAGTTGTATTGCTGCCCCCTGTTCAGCACCACCGAATAAGCCGAATCCGCGAAGATCGTGTACGGAATCGCATCGCCGGTCGGGCCGGTCAACTGGCCGCCGTTGGCCGACGTGATGGTGGCGTCGATCTGGTCGCCGACCTGCAGCAGCGACAACAGGGCGCCCGAGCAGGTCAATCCGCTGTTCGTCGTCGAAGTCGACTGCGCCTGGTTTAGCGCCGCGAACGACGTGACCGTGCCGAACGACGCACCGTTCGCCGGCGTCACCGCGCATCCGGCATACGCGGCCGATGGCGCGAGCACGGCCGCCATCGCTGCCGTCAGCACCCATTTCAAGATCCAGCCGAACTGTTTCATCCGTCCCCTCCCTTCCCTTCCGTCTAGTTGCCGCAGCGCAGCGGCCCGATGCGCTGCATCCGGTCCGCGCCGGCGTCGGACGGGAACGTCACTTCGCAAGTCCGGCCGCCCGGCAACGCGACGTCCACGTGATTGATGTCCGACAGTCCTTCGAAATACGTCTCGCCGCCCCAGCCGACGAGCGCCGTCTGCCCCGATTCGCGATGCGTCGCACGCGCGCCGACCGGCAGCGGCCGACCCTGCGCGTCGACGAGCGTGATGCTGGCGGACACGATGCGCTCGACCGGAAACCGTACGATCGCGCCCGCCCGCTGGCGCACCGCAACACGCCGCTCGACCGTCGGGACGCGCACGTTGCTCGGCAGGCCGAGCGGATCGATCTCGTACTTGGCCGCGTAATACGCGGGCGCCCACGGCACGAGCAAGTGGCCGCCACCGTCGGTCTTGCCGACCACCTGGTTCTCGTAGCGCACGGGCACGCCCGGTTGCCCCTGCGTGTCGATCAGCACGAACGCATCGTCGACGCGGTCGGCCGCGAGCACCGCGCCGCCCATCACGACGAACGAGCCCTGCACGTCGGCCCAGCGCGTGTAGCCCTGGCCGGCACCGCCGCCGTATGCGCCGCCCTGCACCTGGAAGTAGCGATTGCGCCACGTCAGGTCGGCCTGCTGGTAACGCGAACCGCCGCCGGCATACGCGAGGTTCCAGCCCAGCCCGCCATCGCTCGGCACCGAGCGGCTGTACTGCACGCGCTCGGTCCAGTTGTCGCGCTCGTCGCGCGCGGTGCCGGCCGTCACCGTGCCGCCGCCGCCGAACGGCACGATCAGCTGCATCTGGGCGGCGACGCCGTGATTGCCGATGGTCTTGTTCAGCGACGCGTAGAACGTCGCGCGCCCGAACAACGGCCGCGTGTACGACACGTTCGCGATCCGCGTATGCGATCCGTCGCCGCCGTGCACGTCGAAATAGCCGGCCCCGAGCGTGCCGCCGATCATGCCGAGATTCAGCGCGCCGGTCGCCTGCGTGCTGCTGCGCACGAGCCGGTAGGTCACGCCGGACGCCTGGTCGTACACGGACAGGTCGCGAAACCCGTCGGTGCGCTGGATGCGCTGCAACGCGACGCTGAATCGGCGCGACGTGTAGCTGTAGCCGAATGCGTATTGCTGCCCCGACGTGCCGGCGAGGCTGCTTTGCGTCGCCGCGAAGTTGAACACCCCCGCGCGGCCGGCCGCGACGTCGAAGCCGAGCCCGCCGAGCGCGAGCCGTTCGCCGGTCTCCGCATGCCCTTCGAGCGTCAGGTAGTCCGTGAGCCCGTAGCGCGCGGTGCCGGACATCGCGAACTTGCCGTACGAGAACGAGCGGATGCCATAGTCACGGCGCATCGCGCCGACCGACAGCGAATAGTCGGACAGCCCTTTCTGCAGCAGCGTGTTCGCGACGTAGAACGGCACCGTGGTCGCAACCTGGCGGCCGAGCGCGTCGGTCGTCACGACGGTCGCCTCGCCCGCGCCGTTGATGAACGGCACGTCGTTCAGCGCGAACGGGCCCGGGTTGACCTGCCCCGACGTCGCCTTGCTGCCGTTGATGAACAGGTCGACCGCGGTCGGCACCGCTGCTTGCCCCGCGAACTGCGGCAGCGGATAGGTAACGATGTCCGGCCGGACACGAAAATCCCGCGCAACCGACACGCCGCCCAGCCGCACCGCGCTCGTCCACGACAGCGCCCCCGTGACGAGGTCGCCGGCCGTGAAGCTCAGCATCCGGTCCTGGTCGGCATAGCGCCAGGTCGTGTCGTAACGCATGTAACGGTTGTCGCCGGGCGCGCCGCCGATACCGTAGGTGCGTCGATAGACGCCCGTGTTCGCGAGCGTGCCCCAGCGGTCGAACAGCCGCTGCTCGGTCCACGCGGACGTCTGGCTGCGGCCGAGCGTCGGCGAGTTCGTATAGACGTCGTAGTTGAACAGCAGCCCGAAATCCGCCGCCGCCGGCGTGCGGTCGTACAGCCGCCGCGTGCCGATCGTCTGGGCCGGCAGCCAGTCGGGCGGCACTGTGAGCCTGAGCTGCTGCGACGTGCTTTCGTATTCGACCTCGACGTGAGCGAGCTTCGCGAGATCGACCATCCGGTCAGGCTCGGCGTCGGTTCGCACCGACACCTTCGCGAGATCGCCGGCGCGCACGTAGTACGCGCCGTCCTGATAGCGAACCGGCACGACCTGCCCGGTGGGCAGCGCGTTGACCACGAGTTCGAGATACAGCGTGCCGCTGCGCAGCGCCGGGTCGGAGGTCGGCAACGCGCGCCCGAAGTTGTCGGCGAGTTTCATTGCGTCGTCCGCACGTGCCGCACCGGTCACCGAAACGGCGATGCCGATCGCCCACGCGGCGCCGCGCAGGCGCGGCCGCCTGCGTCCCTGTCGATTGAACCGCTCCAAGACTGCCCCCGTTTGCCGTGATATCCCGTCCGTTCCTGCTCGATCCCCTGCGACGACCTCGCGTCGCTGCGCGCATGCGAAGCGTCAGCGCTTCATGTCGGCGGGCTCCGGCTCGATGGCCACGTCGTGCTCTCCATTGACCGTCGCGACCAGTCGCGCTTGTGGCGTCTCCCGCACGGCATCCGGCAGCACCCAGCGCATCCGCGCGCCGGGCAGCACATAGCCGAGCAGCCCGCGCGCCACGTCGCTGCGTTCGCCCCGCGCGACGAGCGCAACCTGCGTCAGCCGGGCGTGCACGGGGCCGCGGTTCTCGATCGCGAGCCAGCGCTTGCCGCCCTCGTGCTCGATGCGCCAGCCGAGCCGCGGCTGCCCGACGCCAGCCTGGCCGGACGACGGCTCCGCAGGCGCCTTCGCGCGCAGCCCCGCCCCATACACGAACAGCGGGATCGAGTAGTGCATCTGGAACTTCACGCCGAGCGACGCCTGGCCGCCGGCCTGTGCCGTGTCGTCGTCCGGTTGCGGAATCTCGTCGATCAACACGCGGTACGCGTCCTCGGTGCCGGGCGTGACGTCGGTCAAGCGCGTCAGGCGAATCAGTTGCCGCTTGCCCGGCGGCACGGTCGTCATCGGCGGACTGCCCGCGACGCGCATCTGATCTTCCGCATACAGGTCCTCGCCGCCCGCCTCGCGCCAGCCGAGCACGCGCACCTGCAGCGTGACGGGCTTCATGTCGCGGTTCTCGAGCCACAGCGCCGCTGCGCGCTGGCCGCTCTCGATGACGGGATCGATCGGCCAGATCATCACGGACGCAGCCGCGCGGGCCGCGCCGGCCGCGACCGCCATGGCCAGCGCCACGGCCGCGCGCACCCTCGTGCGCCTGCGCCGCGCGCATCCGCGGCGAAGTCCTGAAAGGGCATCATTCATGTCGGAATCCTGATTGAATCAATAACTCAGCGTGACCTGCGCGGTGTCGGTATAGGTGCCGGGCGGCGTCGCACCACCCGGCAGCGTCAGTGCGCCGTAGATCGGCAGGCTGACGACACCGGACGCCGGGATCGACACCGATTGCCCGACCGCCAGCACGGTCGTGCGGCTCGCGTCCGCATAGAGCCGGTAGGCGATCAGCGCATTGCCCGCGCTCGCGAGGTTGCGCTGCGTGTTGCCGCCCGTCGGATGCATGCCGCCGTCTACCGACATCTTCAGCGTCGTGCCGGGCGAGCACTCGATTTGCAGCGCGCTGCCGCCCGACGTCGCGACGGCCTGCCCCGTCGCGACCGCGGGATACGCGCCGAAATCGAGCGTGCCGAAATCGAGCCCCGTGCCCGACCCGCCGCCGGCCACGCCGCAGCCGGACACGATCTGCGCGCTGACCGCGAAGGTTCGGGTAGTCGGCACCGCCGTATCCGCGAGGCCGGCGATCGGGCACGCGAGCGCGCCCATCAGGAAGACCAGAGGTTCAGCTATCCGCATGATGGCAAGTGAGTCGAAGGGGGTCGCGGCAGCGCAGCCGACGGGCCGCCAGGCGGCGGCGCCGGCCGCGCGCTTACCAGCCGAGCGTGACGTTGAGCGTGTCCGTGTAGGTGCCGGCAGACAGTGCGCCGCGGCTCGTCTTGTTGATCGCGCCGTAGATCGGCAGGTTGAACGCCGAACCCGGCGCCGGCACCGGGACGGACTGCACGGTGCCCGCGACGTACTGGACCGAGCGCGCGGAATCCGCGTACACCTCGTAAGGCACGTAGCTTGAGCCGCTCGCGAGCGCGCGCGTGCCGGCGCCGACCGCCACGCCCTTGCCGAGGTTCTGGCCGCCGTCGATCGTCACCTGCAGCGCGGTCACGTCCGGCGAACAGGTCACCTGCGTCGCGCCGGCGCTGCCGCCGCCCGCGGCCTGGGCCGTCAGTGCCCCGGTAAAGCCCGACGGCTGCGTGCCGAAGTCGAGCGTGCCGAGGTTGGTCGAGTTGCCGGTCGAGCCCGAGCCGGCATCGATCGCGCAGCCGGTCGTCAGCACGAGCTTCGAATTGACGGAGCCGGTAATCGGGCTCGTTTGCGCGCCGGCGGTCATGCATGCCGACGCCAGAGCAACCGCTGCCAGGGTGTTCCATTGAGTTTTCACGCGTGTTCCTTTGACGAATGAGAGGTGAGGTTGCTACGCATCCGCCCGGGCTCACCAGTTGACGGTGATCCCGAGCAAATCTTCATAAGTCCCGGCCGGGACGAACTGCATCTGTGTGCCGACGACGCCGAACAGCGGCAGCGCGACGGCATCGCGCCGCTCGTCGACACGAAACGATTGGGGTATCTGCGGGACGTACGCCACGCTGCGCGCCGGATCGCGATAGATGTTGTAGGGCACGCGCGCGACGCTCCGGCCCGCCGCATCGCGCCGCACCAGATAGCGGGTCGACTGCAGGCCGTGCCGGCCCTCGTCGACCGACACCAGGAAACCGCCGATATCGGGGCTGCACACGACGTGCAGCGGGCCGCTGCCGGACGGGCGCGTGTCGCTGGTCAGGGGCTCGGCCCACGTGGGCCCGCGCGTGCCGAAGTCGAGCGCGCCGAAATCCGCGCCGATCGGCCCGCCGCCGACCTGACAACCGCTGCGCACCTGCAGGCTGACGTTCACCGTGCCGTTGACCTGCCCGGCCTGAATGCCGGCGAACGGAACCAGCATCAGCCCGAGCCAGACCGTCTTCCGAATCGCTTTGACCATGCTGGCCTCCGGCGCACGCACAATTACGGCGCAATTACCCGCCATTGCCGCGCAATTGATTAACCCATTGGAATTCCGGCCATTCGGGCCGGTGCAAACGATTGAAAAGGGAATATCCCGGCGACACGAGACAGCGAAATGGAACGATACCGATCGATATCGGCGCTTCGCTCCATTCGCATTTTTCAGGGACGACAAAGCCCGCCCGGCATCGCGCTCAGCGCCTGCCGGAGCCCTTCCCTTTATGATGTCTTGTGATGTCGTTAATCCGCGATTCGTTTCCCCGCTCGCGGACTCGATTTATTCGATGAAATGCATGTTGGTGGCCTCGGATTGCTTTTCGCTTTCTTTACACACAGTAATGATCCAGAAAAAATTCCCGGCACACAATCGGAATATTCCTAGAACCGAAAAAATAATCCGGAATGAAGACAGGTTTATCGCTCAGCCAATAACCAATTCTTCATTTTCCAAAATGATCGCGTTGCTCGTGCGAATACATTGTCGGAAGAATCCTATGATTCGTCTCGGAGAAGGTGGAAACCGGTGGCGTTACCGCGCGATTCGTTCCGGCACGGGTAGATTCGCCACAAATCAGCGATTTTTTTGTCGGGCAATGGGGAGACGGCGAGACGGGACGGCTGGTCGGTAAGATTGGCGTCCAGTGGCCAGCAGACAGACAGGAAGGACGCTGGCGATCGATTCACTCGGTATGACGGCCCGGGTTTCGGATGCGGGCAAGGCGCCGCGGATCGCGATGCAAACGAGTCGGGATTGGGCGCGGCAAGTGTTGCTGGGGGGCTTGGGGCTTGGGGCTTGGGGCTTGGGGCTTGGGGCTTGGGGCTTGGGGCTTGGGGCTTGGGGCTTGGGGCTTGGGGCTTGGGGCTAATCGCTTGTCGACTGTTGTCGCTGGCCGTCACTGGCCGCCATCGGCCAAGACGTCGGCGGCACGTCCCGCATTGCGCGGAACGAAGGGGCGCGAAGCAGCGCCTAGGCGGCCACCGCTTGCCGCGTTACGGAGAAGCCATCCGGCAACCGCCTGCGGGAACCATGGAGAGCCTGCTGCGCAAACGCACAGCAGGCCGGCGCCGCCGCTCGCGTTCCACCGGAGCGTGACGCAGTAAACCGTCATTCGCCGCCCAGCACCGCCCCGCTCTCCGGCAAGGTCGCACCGCCGTCGACGACGATCGTCTGCCCCGTGATGTACGCGGCATCGGCCGATGCGAGAAACAGCATCGCGTTCGCGATGTCTTCCGGCTCGCCCATCCGTGCGAGCGGAATGTCGCGCGCGATCTGCGCGGCGACCGACGCGTCGCCGAGATTGCCGGCCGCCGGCGTGCGGATCATGCCCGGCTCGACGCCGTTCACCGTCACGTTGCGACGCGCGAGTTCCAGCGCCGCCGCGCGAATGAAGCCGTTCACGCCGGCCTTCGACGCCGCATAATGCGCGAGCCCCGGATACACGACGCGCGGCCCCGTCACCGACGACGTGACGAGCAGCCGCCCGGTTCCCGCGCGCTCGAATGCCGGCAGCGCGGCCTGTGCAAGCCAGAACAGCGCCGACAGGTTGACCGACAGCGTCCGGTCGAGTGTCGGCTCGTCGATCTGCGTGAACGGCGTCAGCGGAAAATACGCGGCATTGTGGACGACGACATCGAGCCGGCCGCCGTCACGCTCGACCGCCGCGACCAGCGCGACCAGTTCGTCGCGGCTGGCGGCATCCACCCGATAGGCACGTGCCTCGCCGCCCGTGCTCGCGAGCGCGTCGGCCTGTGCGGCGGCGGCCTCGCCGTTCAGGTCGGCCAGTGCGACGAACGCATCGGATTCCGCGAAACGGCGCGCGATCGCCGCGCCGATCCCCTGCGCGGCGCCCGTGACGAGCACGACACGCCCGCTGAAATCCGCCCGCAGGCGGCCGCTGCCCGGGGCGGCATTCATCGCGGCGCCTCGCCGTCGAGCGGATGCACGGTGTCGTTCAGCACCTGCGCATGCGCGCCGATCGGGAAGTTCGACAGCGTGCCGAAATCGCCCCCCTGATAGCCGAAGATCTTGCCGTCGGTCTTGCGCTGCGCGAGGTCGATCAGCACGACACCGAGCGTCGGCACCACCTTTTCACGCCACACGAACAGATACAGCTCGTCTGCAATCCTGAAGTAATGGCAGCGGTCGACATCGGCCAGCCCGCGCTCGACACCCAGCAGGCACTGCCACGCATAGAAGTTCTCGTTCAGGTAGATGTGCTCGTAGCATTCGGTCGGGCTGTAGCGGTACATCGTCCGCTTGCCGATCAGCGCGCGCGTGGGCCCGTGCAACGGCCCCGGCTGCGTGTGGCCGCCGAGCGTGCCGTGCCGGAACCCGGCCTCGACGGCCGTCAGCGGCAGCCCGCGCGCAACCCGCGTGAACGCGTCGATGCGCGTGTCGGCTTCGATCGGCAGCGTGCCGACCACCGACGTCCATACGCCGTTGTCGAGATCGATCACGAGACTGACCGAAGTCGCACGGGCGGCCGAATCGAGGTAGTCGACGAAGTACAGCGCGTCGCGCAGCCGCGTCACGCGGCACGGCTCGCGGCCGCTCGCGCCGGTCGCCGCATCGCGCCACTGCAGCGCGCCGGGCTCGAACGTATAGACGCGCCACACGCCCGATGCGTCGCCGAGCGTGAGCGTCCGCCCCGCGAGCGCATCGACGGATGCGAGGATGTTCGCTTCGGGCGCGAAGCCGTCCGCGAGCGCGCCAACCTGGATGAATACCGGATCCTGTCGTTCCACCTGCCGTCTCCCGCGCAGCTTCAGGCCCGGCGGGCCGTGTACGCTGCTCATGTGCACATGGTGCGGGCTGCGTGCGCCGCGCGGTATCGGCCAAAAGGATGAAGGGCGCGCGGCGCCGGAACGCGCTAAAGTGCACGAAATCCGCGCCGCGACCGGCGCGAGGAGCGCACATGCACCGCATCACCCATTACCGACGAACCGGCGAAGGCATCGAGGCGATCAGCCTCGAATCCGATCGCGCGTTTCCGCGCCACGCACACGACGAATTCGGGGTCGGCGTGATCGTCAGCGGCGCGCACCGGTCGTGGAGCGGCCGCGGGCAGGTCGACGCACTGGCCGGCGACGCGATCATGGTCAACCCGGGCGAGATGCACGACGGCTCGCCGATCGAGGCCGGTACGGGCCGGCGCTGGCGGATGCTGTACCTCGCGCCCGCGCTGGTCGCGGGCGTCGCGGCGGAAGAAGGTCTCGGCGGCGTCGAACTGGCACACCCGGCGGTGCGCGACGCACGGCTCACGGCCGCCGTCGGCCGGCTGCATACACGCATCGTCGCGGGGGCATCCCAGCCGCTCGCCCGTGACGAGGCACTCGTGATGCTCGTCGCCGGGCTGCTCGCCCGGCACGCGAACCGCACGCTGCCGGCGGCGGGGGTCGCACCGGCGATCCGCATCGCCCGGGAGCGGCTCGACGCGGCGCCGGCCGCCCCCGTCTCGCTCGCCGAGCTGGCCGACCTGAGCGGCGTCAGCCGCTTCCAGCTGCTGCGCGGGTTTGCCCGCGAACTCGGCATCACACCGCACGCGTACCTGATCCAGTCGCGCGCACGGCTGGCGCGCGCGCTGCTCGCCAGCGGCCTGCCGATCGCCGATGCCGCGGCCGAAGCCGGCTTTGCCGATCAGAGCCACCTGACGCGTGCATTCGCGCGCCAGTTCGGGATCACGCCCGGGCGGTTCACGCAGGCCGTTTGACGCCGCCGTCCTCCCGCGCGAGGCCACCAGGCAAACCGCCGTCGACGGCACGGCCACAGCGACCGCAGTAACACATGACCGCAGCGGCGGCAGCCGATGCCCGTGGCGCACGCATGCCGAATCCCGTGCGCCGTATTCGACACGCCCGCGTGCGCTGCAATTTCGTTCAAGACGCACGCTGCCGCCGTGCGCGACGATGCGGCGCATGAAGACACGACTGATTGGCTATCTCTATCTCGCCGCCGCGATGGCGGGCGTCGGCAGCACCGTCATCGCGAGCCGTCTCGCGGCAGGCGGCCTGCCGCCGTTCGCGGCCACGGCGCTGCGCTTCCTGATCGCGACACCGCTGCTGTTCGCGCTGATGCGCGCGCAGCGCATGCGCTGGCCACGCATCTCCACACGCGACGCCGTGCTGCTCGTCATCCAGGCGGCGGCGGGCGGCGTCGGTTATACGGTGCTGCTGATCTGCGGCACGAAGCTGTCGTCGCCGCTCGATGCGGGCGTGATGCTCGGCACGCTGCCCGCGATGTCGACGCTGATCGCGGCCATCGTACTGCGCGAGCGGCAGACGCCGCGCGACTGGCTGGCCGCCGCGCTCGCAACGGCCGGCGTACTGTTCGTCACGTTCGCACCCGGTCAGGCGCTGCCGTCGTTCCGCACGCTTGCCGGCGATGCGCTGGTGCTGGCCGCCGTCGCGTGCGAAGCCGTCTTCATCCTGCTCAACCGGCGGCTTGCCGCACCCTTGCCGCCGCTGGCACTGTCCACCGCGATGTCGGGCCTCGGCTTCGTGCTCGCACTCGTGCCGGCCGCGTTCGAATGGCGCGCGGTAGCGACCGGCTGGACCGTCGGCGCCGTATCGGCGATCGCCTACTACGCACTGGTGCCGACCGTGCTCGGCTACCTGTGCTGGTATGCGGGTTCGGCGCGCACGAGCGGCACCGAGGCCGCGCTGTTCACGGCGGTCGCGCCGGTCTCCGCCGTGCTGTTCGCAGTCGCGCTGTTCGGCGAAACGCTCAACGGCACGCGGGTCGCGGGCATCGCGCTCGTCGTCGCGGGCATGGCCGTCGGCGCAACACGGCGGCGCGAACCGCCCGCTCAGGCACGCGATGCGCGGCCGGCGAAGCCGGTACGGCCAGCCCGCCCCGCACCAACCGCGACCGACTGATCGGCGTTCGTCGCGTCATCTCAACATGGGAGATCGTTCGGCCCTGTCGCTCCGCCGCGTTCCCGCGCCGCCGCAGGCGATTGTAGGAATGTGTCCGCGCGCCGCAAAACCGTTGCGTGGCACCCGGCGAGATGCAATATTCGCGTGACCGGGACCTTTGACGACCATCGAACGACACGCCGCCGCGCAATGAACAGGAAGGAAGCCAAAACAAGAATCGCGGTGCTGATGTCCGCTGGAACGAGGAAGGCCGACGTCCTGGCCGATCTGTCCGGACAAGGGCTCGACGATCGTGTGCTCGCCGGCCTGATTGCGTCGCGCCCCGATCCCGAACGCTGCCGCAAGAACAAGGTGCACGTCCGGATCCTGGTCGCACTCGCTGTCGTCCAGCTCGCGAACGGCCTGACGTTCGCTTATGGCGTCGCCCAATCCGGCGGCGACCTCGGCGTCTCGGGCGCGCTCGGCAATGGCCTCGTCATGCTGTTGCTCGCGCTGAACGTACTGCTGTCGCTGCTGTTCATCTGGGGCTTCGCGACGCATCGCGTCGGCGCCTATCACGCGTTCATCCTGTTGTCGCTGGTGCAGGTGCCGAAGACCATCGCCGAGCTCGGACGCAGTCCGTCGACCGCGCTGCCGAGCCTCGTGGTCACGGTCCTGCTGGTGGGCTATGTCTGGTTCGTCCGCAACCGGATGTTCCCCGACTACGGCGGGTTCACGCCGCGCAAGGTCGAAGGCCGCTACGCGTTCGTCGAGCACGCCTGACGCCACTGGCATCGGACATCAGACGCAAAAAAAACGCCGGGCCGCCCCGCGATCGCGGGACGGCCCGGCGCTTTCTGTATTCCTGAACCAGTCGGCTTACTTGGCCTTTTCAGCCGTATCGCTGATCGCCTGGCCGCCCTTCGAAATGTCCTGCCCCATGCCGGCCACCGTGTTGCAACCGGCAAGCGCGGCGGTCACCACCAGCAGCATTGCAGCAATCGTACGCGTCATTCCCATTCTCCTTCGAATCATCAAGCCCGACGGGCGAATCATGTGTGGCGCGGTGCCCGGCAAGATGCCGGGCACGGGGCCTGACCTGATTATACGGAGACAGCCGCCGCACGCCAGTACGAACCCGCCGCCTGTCACACGGGCCACCCAGCCGGGTCGCGCAGATTTTCCTTGACTTCAACGCGCCACGATCTAATATACGCACCGCGTATATTTTCTGTCAGGAGCCGCCGATGACCGTTCCCCAGCAAGCCTTCCTTCGCGACGCGATGCGCCGCCTCAACATGACCCGCGAAGCGTTCGCCAATCGTATCGGTGTCAGCCGGCGCGCGCTGGACACCTGGCTGTTGCCCGACGATTCGCAGGAATCGCGCGGGATGCCCGAGATCGTCGAGCGCTTCGTGTCGGAAATCGTCGAGCGCTCGGCACCGGATGGCGGGGACTATACGCAAAGCGTAGACAAACAAGGGCTCTCGAAGCAGTTCCTGTTCGAAGGCAAGCCGCAATTGATCTCGGTCGACCAGTTCTCGCGGGATTCGGTCGAGGCGCTGTTCCGCGTGGCCGACGTGATGCAGCCGATCGCGCGCCGCCACAAGATCTCGCGCGTGCTGGAGGGCGCGGTGCTTGGCAACCTGTTCTTCGAGGCCAGCACGCGTACGCGTGTGTCGTTCGGTGCCGCCTTCTGCCGGCTCGGCGGCTCGGTGTGCGACACGACGGGCTTCACGTTCTCGTCGATGGCCAAGGGCGAATCGATCTACGACACGAGCCGCGTGATGGCCGGCTACGTCGACGCGCTCGTGATCCGCCATCCGGAGAAAGGCTCGGTGGCCGAGTTCGCGCGCGCGACCAACCTGCCCGTGATCAATGGTGGCGACGGCCCCGGCGAGCACCCGAGCCAGGCGCTGCTCGATCTCTATACGATCCAGCGCGAGTTCTCGCGGCTCGGCAAGATCGTCGACGGCGCGCACATCGCGCTGGTCGGCGACCTCAAGTACGGCCGCACCGTGCACTCGCTCGTCAAGCTGCTCGCGCTGTACCGCGGGCTCAAGTTCACGCTCGTGTCGCCGCCGACGCTCGAGATGCCGGCTTACATCGTCGACCAGATCGCCACGAACGGCCATGTGATCGAGCAGACGACCGACCTCGCGGCCGGGCTGCGCGGCGCGGACGTCGTCTACGCGACGCGGATCCAGAAGGAACGCTTCACCGACGAGTCGTTCGAAGGCTACACGCCGGATTTCCAGATCAACCAGGCGCTCGTCGACTCGGTATGCAAACCCGACACGCTGATCATGCACCCGCTGCCGCGTGACAGCCGGCCCGGCGCGAACGACCTGTCGGTCGACCTGAACCGCGACCCGCGCCTCGCGATCTTCCGCCAGACCGACAACGGCATTCCGGTGCGGATGGCGATCTTCGCGGTACTGCTCGGTGTGGAGAACCTCGTCCAGCATTCGATGCGCGACGCGACGTGGCGCCCGCCGGCATATCTCGGGCCAGAGGACGCGGTGTTTCACGGGGTGGATTGAGCAGGAACTGCGGGGGCACGCCAGTCAGGCGCCCCTACGTTCAAAAGAAAGCGCGCCGGGTTACCCGACGCGCTTTATTTTTTGCGCGCGGTGAACGGGTGCGCAATCGGCGCCTAGGACGCCCACGGATCGATCACCCGCAGGCCGACCGCCTCGAATGGCGCGACGTCGCGTGTCGCAATGATGAGTCCGTTCGCCTCGGCCGTCGCGGCGATAAAGCAGTCGGCGGGCGCGATCGCGGTGCCCGCGGCACGGGCCCGCGCGCGAATACCCGCATACGCTTTGCTCGCTGCATCGTCGAATGGCACGATTCGACCGCGAAACAGCGGCACGACACGCTGCTCGATGCTTTGGTGAAGCCAGTCGCGCCTGCGCCCTTCCGGTAACGCCGCCACACCGAAGCGCATTTCGGCAAGGCTGATCGCTGCAAGAAACAGCGTTTCGACGTTCTGGGCATCGAGCCACTCGATCACGGCCGAACTCGGCTCGCGCCGCAGCGGTTCGGACATCACGTTCGTATCAAGAAGGATCATTCGAAGCTCATCGGGTCGGTTAGCGTCTTGTCGCGCTGAACGTCGAAATCGACGCCGCCCGCCTCCCGTCCGATTTCCGCCAGTAGCGTCCCCAGCTTGAGCCGGCCACCCGGCAAAACGGCCTGCTCGAGGATGTCTCGCACCTCGGCTTCGGTGCTGCGCCCATGCTGGGCCGCGCGAATCCGGAGCGCACGGTGCACTTCATCGGGCAGATTTCGAACGGTAATCACGGGCATGATGCACCTCACCACATTTGCTTTCAATGCAGTCATATTAGCACCTTGATGTCATGGCGGGTGATCCGCAACAGCACCACTCTAACCCGCCCGGCAAGCCCGTCCCACCTGGCCTTTCGGCCATCCGCCACCGCCCCGTCGACCGCGCAACCACCCCGCAACATTCCTCAACAATTTCCCAACAAACGCGAACAAGAACGCTTCTCATTTAACTAAAAATTACATAGAATGCCGCCTGAAAACAAATCGTAATAATTCCCGACGGCATGCACATTTCCGCAGCGCACCGCCCCGGGGCCACACCGCGAGGTCGAAGCGCACCATGAAGTCACGTTCCGACGAGCTGAAGCTCGGCAAATTCACCACCCTGTGCAGCGTGCTCGCCGCGAGTCCGGCATTCGCGGCGGACGGCACGCCGCCGCCCGCCCCGGCGAGCACCGAAGGCCATCTCGCGCCGATCGAGATCCAGGGCAAGGCCGAGCACAGCTACAAGGCCGACTTCTCCGCTTCCGCGAAATTCACCGCACCGCTCGTCGACACGCCGAAATCCGTCACCGTGATCCCGCAGGAACTGATCCAGAACAGCGGCGCGTCGACGCTGACGGAAGCGCTGCGCACCGTGCCCGGCATCACGTTCGGCGCCGGCGAAGGCGGCAACCCGCTCGGCGATCGTCCGTTCATCCGCGGCTACGACACGCAGGGCAGCATGTTCGTCGACGGCATGCGCGACACGGGCGCCACGACGCGCGAGATCTTCAACACCGAGCGCATCGAGATCACCAAGGGTTCCGACGGCGCGTACGGCGGTCGCGGCGGCGCGGGCGGCAGCATCAACCTGATCACGAAGGCCCCGCACCTCGGCACCACCGCTGCTGCGAGCGCGGGCCTCGGCACCGACCGCTATCGCCGCTTCACGGCCGACGGCAACTGGCAGTTCGCCGATCACGCCGCGTTCCGCCTGAACCTGATGAGCCACAACAACGACGTGGCCGGCCGCGACGCGGTGAACAACGAGCGTTGGGGCGTCGCGCCGTCGATCGCGTTCGGCCTCGGCACGTCGACGCGCGTCGTCGCGAGCTACTACCACCTGTCCACCGACGACCTGCCCGACGGCGGCATCCCGTACTACTACGGCTTCAACCTCCCGAAGGGCGTCGCCACCGACGGCCCGGCGCCCGTCGACCGCCACAACTTCTACGGGCTGATCAACCGCGATTTCCGCAAGACGACGTCGGACATCAGCACGCTCAAGATCGAGCACGACATCACGTCGTCGCTGACGATCCGCAACACCACGCGCTACACGGAGTCCACCCAGGACTACATCTGGACGCAGCCCGACGACAGCCAGGGCAACGTGGTCAACGGCAAGGTCTGGCGGCGCGCGAACACCCGCAACAGCGCGATCAACAGCATCGCGAACCAGACCGAGCTGTTCGGCGAATTCCGCACCGGCCCGTTCAAGCACAGCTTCACGACCGGCATCGAGCTGTCACGTGAATGGGGCAAGCGCGACACGTACAACGTCGCCACCGCGAACGGCAAGATCTGCCAGAACGGCATCGGCGCGGCGTCGGGCTACAACTGCACGAGCCTGTGGTCGCCGAATCCCAACGACCCGTGGGCCGGCTCGATCACGCGCAACAACGACTACTCGCATGCCCGCACCGTGACGAAGTCGATCTACGGCTTCGACACGATCGAGATCACGCCGCGCTGGCAGGTCAACGGCGGCGTGCGCATCGACGACTACTCGACCCGCTTCACCGACACCAAGGCCAACGGCGGCAAGACCACCACGCGTGACGACACGCTCGTGAACTGGCAGGCCGGCCTCGTGTTCAAGCCGGCGCAGAACGGCAGCATCTATGCGTCGTACGCGACGTCGTCGACGCCGGCCGGCATGCTGCTCGGCGAAGGCAGCGAATCGCAGTCGCTCACGCCGGGTCGTGGCGGCGTCGGCTCGAACGCCGATCAGCTGTCGCCGGAAAAGAACCGCAGCATCGAGCTCGGCACGAAGTGGAACGTGCTGAACGACAAGCTCGCGCTGACCGCCGCGCTGTTCCAGATCGACACGACGAACGCACGCGTGACGCTGCCGAACAACCAGTACGCGATGGTCGGCAACAAGCGCGTGCAGGGGCTCGAACTCGGCGTCGCGGGCCAGATCACGAAGCAGTGGCAACTGTTCGGCGGCTATACGTACATGAAGAGCGAGCTGCGCGACAACGGCAAGGACACGACGAGCAACGGCAACCAGTTCCCGAACACGCCGAAGCACAGCTTCACGATGTGGTCGAACTACGACGTGACGCCGAAGTTCACCGTCGGCGGCGGCGCGTTCTACATGTCGCAGGTGTTCGGCGATACCGCGAACCAGCACGCGGTGCCGTCGTACTGGCGCTTCGATGCGATGGCGCAGTACCGGATCAACAAGAAGCTCGACCTGCAGCTGAACGTGAACAACCTGTTCAACCGCACCTACTTCGACCAGGCGTATCCAGCGCACTACGCGTCGATCGCACCGGGCCGCTCGGCGTTCGTCACGCTGAACGCGCGCTACTGATCGATGGAGGCCGTGTCGCTGAAGGCGCTCGCGTCGGTATCGCCGCGCGAGTTCGCCGACATCCTGGCCGGACCGCCCGAGCGTGCCGCCGCGTGGGTCGCGGCGGCGGCCGACAACGGCATCGTCGATGCGCAGGCCGTCTACGGGCAGTACCTGCTCGACGGGCATGGCGTCGCGCGCGATCCGGCGGCCGCGTTCAACTGGTTCCGGCACGCGGCGCGGGCCGGCCACGCGATGGCGATGAACATGCTCGGCCGCTGCTACGAGTTCGGCTGGGGCACGGCCGCGTGCGCACCGGTCGCCGTGTACTGGTACCGGCTCGCCGCGCAGGCGGGGCTCGACTGGGGCATGTACAACTACGCGACGGCGCTCGCGCTCGGCAACGGCGTCGACGAGAACCGCGCCGATGCGCTCGACTGGTTCCAGCGCGCGGCCGCGCTCGGCCATGCGAAATCGATCAACCTGATCGGCGGCTTCTACGAGGATGGCTGGGTCGTCCCGGTCGACCCCGACGCCGCGTTCGACCACTATCGCCGCGCCGCCGTGGCCGGCGACTTCCGCGGCCAGTTCAACCTTGCGCGGCTGCTCGCCGAGCGCGGGCGCATCGACGAAGCGCTCGCCTGGCTCGCGCGCGTACCGGCCACGGCTACCCCCGCGTTCGTCGCGAAGATGCACGCGTATCTCGCGTCGTCGCCGATCGACGCGTTTCGTGCGGCGGCGATGCAGTTGCCACCCCAGCCGCAGCCGCACTGCATGGAATCCGCATCATGATGCTTCATATCCCCGGCGTACTGACGAAAGCGCAGGTCGCGCAATGTCGCGAGTTGCTCGATGCAGCCGAATGGGTCGACGGCAATGCGACGTCCGGCACGCAGTCGGCGCTCGCGAAACGCAACCGGCAATTGCCGGAAGGTTCGCCAGCGGCGCGCGCGGTCGGTGACGCGATCCAGGACGCACTCGCACGCCATCCACTGTTCTTTTCGGCGGCGCTGCCGCTCAAGGTGTTTCCGCCGCTGTTCAATCGCTACGAAGGCGGCGAGACGTTCGGCACGCACGTCGACAACGCAATCCGGCTGCTGCGCGGCACGGATTTCCGCGTGCGCAGCGATCTGTCGGCGACGCTGTTTCTCGAAGAACCCGATGCGTACGACGGCGGCGAGCTGTGTGTCGAGGATACGTACGGCACGCATCGCGCGAAACTGCCGGTGGGCGACCTCGTGCTGTATCCGGCATCGAGCCTGCACCACGTCACGCCCGTGACGCGCGGCGAGCGCGTCGCGTCGTTCTTCTGGATCCAGAGCATGGTGCGCGACGACGGCGACCGCACGCTGCTGTTTCAGCTCGATACGCAGATTCAGGCGCTGTCCGCCGAGAAAGGCGCGAAGGATCCGATGGTCATTGCGTTGACGGGGATTTATCACAACCTGTTGCGGAAGTGGGCGGATGCGTAGCGCGAACGGGTAGCGCTGCTTGCCCCGGCGCTTGCGCCACGCCGGCATCCGTGACTAAAATGACCATCGTCAAATGACCATGATCACATCATGATGCCGCACGACCCCGTATCGAAATCCGAATTCAAGGCTCGCGCACTCGAATACTTCCGGCTCGTCGAGGCGTCCGGTGAAAGCCTGATCGTCACCGATCACGGCAAGCCGACGCTCGAAATCCGGCCGTATCGCGCACGTGAGGCTCAGCCGTTGGACATATTGCGCGGCTCGGTCATGCGCTACGACAATCCTCTCGATCCGATTGCGGAAGATGATTGGGAGGCGTCGCGGTGATCGTGCTGGATACGCATGCATTGGTGTGGTGGGTGGCGGGCGATCCTTCGCTCAGCAAGAAGGCGAGGAGCGCGATCGATCGCGCTCGGAGCGAAGGCGCGCTCGTCGCATCCGCGATCTCCGCGTGGGAGATTGCGATGCTGGTGCGCAACGACCGCCTCGCACTGACGATGGATGTCGACGCATGGCTCGCCACCGTCGCGCAGATCGACGGCATGCGCTTCGTGCCCGTCGATGCCGACATCGCCGCGAAATCCACCGACCTGCCCGGCACGTTCCACAAGGATCCGGCCGACCGCATGATCGTCGCGACCGCGCGGCGGCTCGGCGCGCCGCTCGTCACGCGCGACGAAAAAATCCGCGCTTACGCGCACGTCAAGACGCTCTGGTAAGCGCCGCCCTCCTGCGGGCCAAACCGCAACACCATCTCCGCCGGACTCTGGCATATTGGCGATTCGTCTGACAAAAATGACCTCGGCCGGCCAGCCTCACCGCCGGCGCGTGGCCCGCAACCGTCATCGCGCCACCTCGTCCGCTATCGTGATATCGCTCTCCGATCCCGTTGTCCGGTCGATCGCCCTGCTGGAGTCGCACGAAGGGTTTGTCGATCTCGCAGGCTTCCATGACCGCATCGTTGTCGTTCCCGGCCCCGACGATGTCGCCAACAAGAGCCCGCATTTCCTGAAGGTGCGCGGTGGCGTGGCGGACCGGCTGATCGCCGCCGCGCACGCGCTGCCCGACGGCCTGCGCCTGTATGTCAAGGAAGGCTATCGTCCGCTGGCCCTGCAGCGCCACTACTTCACAAGGCATCTCGCGCACCTGCGCCGGACGCTGAATCCGCTGCTGGACGAAGACACATTGGTCGCACTCACGAGCCACTACGTCGCACCGCCGGAAGTCGCCGCGCATCCGACGGGCGCAGCCGTCGACCTCACACTGATCTCGCCGGACGGCACCGAGCTCGACATGGGCTGCGCGCTCGACGCCACCGACCAGGAATCGTCCGGCGCGTGCTACACGCACAACCCGTTCATCAGCCGCGCGGCCGCCCGTAATCGCAAGATGCTGATCGCCGCACTGACGGGCGCCGGCTTCACGAATTACCCGTCGGAATGGTGGCATTGGTCGTTCGGCGACCGCTATTGGGCCGTCATGTACCATCAATCGCACGCAATTTACGGTCCCGTCGAGGAAAACATGCTCGACGAAGCCGCGCGCTGACATTCTTTCCGACGAAACACGCCCGTCTCGGTAACATCCTCACTTGTCGATCCCTGCTCGCTCCCGCACAATCGCAGCACCTGCTTCACTCTCCCCCGCGCCGATGTCCTACGCGTCATTCGCCACCGGCGTCCTTCTCGCCGGCGGCCTCGGTCAACGCTTCGACCCGAGCGGCCTGCACAGCAAGCTGCTCGCGCCGCTTCCCGACGGCACGCCGGTTGCGGTCGCGGCCGCCCGCCATCTCGCGGCGGTCACGTCCGACGTGATCGCCGTCGTGCGTCCCGGCGCCGAAAAACTCGCGATGCTGCTGAACGAAGCCGGCTGCCACGTCGTCTACGCGCCCGATGCGGTGCGCGGCATGGGCGCGAGCCTCTCGGCCGGCGTGCGCGCGACACCCGAGGCGAACGGCTGGCTCGTCGCGCTCGGCGACATGCCGTGGATCGCGGCTTCCACCTACGAAACCGTCACGCGCGCGCTCGACGCCGACGGCGCGTCGATCGTCGCGCCCGCCCATCGCGGCGTGCGTGGCCATCCGGTCGGTTTCTCCGCGCACCACTTCGATGCGCTCGCCGCCCTCGACGGCGACACGGGCGCCCGCGCGCTGTTCGCCAGCGCACCGGTCAAGCTGCTCGACGTCGACGATCCCGGCATCGTGCGCGACGTCGACACGCCGGCGGATTTGCGCTGACCGCGATCACGCAGCGTTCGCGCTGCAACGCATGACCCGCGCCGGCGCAGCAGATTCCTGCACGAAAACCGCCCATGCACGGATTGCGCAGACGAAAGACCGCCGCCGCAACAATCCCGCTGCAAACGCATGCCCGATTGGCTATAACGGAGACGAGGCGCCCCCGCCGCGCCACCGCCGTCACATACTCCGCGAGTTCTCCATGACCGATCACACGACCCCGACACCCGAACCTCCGGCCGACCCGAACCGCGACCCGGAAGACGACCCGCTGTCGTCACCGCCCGGCCATCACGACAACCCGCAGCAACCGGACGGACCGCCGAGCAAGGATCCGGTCTAGCCGCCGGGCGGCCGCACGACCGCCCGCTCCGGTGCCTACGCGGCCGCGTGCTCGCGCGCGGTACGCACTTCGTATGCCTTCAGGTGGTTGTACGCAATCCGCAGCAGCGACAGTGCATCGGCCGCCTGCGGGTCGCGGCGCGCGAGCAGGTCGCCGATCACGTGATCGGCTTCGACGCGCGCGTGGTTCTCGACGTCGCGCAGCATCGACGCGGTCAGCGGCGACGGCGTCAGCACCATCCGCTGCATCCGCTCGATGGCGGCCGGGTCGGGCCGGTGGCCGTTGTGCTCGGCAATCGTGCTGCATTCGGCGAGCATCGTCTCGAGCAGGTGACGGCCGTCCGGCGCGGCGAGAATGTCGCCCACCGAGCCGCGAAACAGCGACGTGCTCGCGGCGAGCGTCGCGAGGAACACCCACTTTTCCCACATCCGCGCGGCTACGTTGTCACTGAGCGTCGCATCGAAACCCACGCCGCCGAGCACGTCGGCCACCGCCCGCACGCGGGGCGATTCGCCGCCCGCGAGTTCGCCGAAGGTGACCCCGTGCGTGTCGTTGAGGTGCACGATGCGCTGCTCGCGATCGAGCGTCGCCGCGATCACGCACAGCCCGCCGAGCACCTGCGCGGCGCCGAACCGGTCGCGCAGCACGTCGAGATGACGCATCCCGTTGAGCATCGGCAGGATCAGCGTCTGCGGGCCGACGAATGGTGCAAACGACGCAATCGCATCGTCGAGGCTGTACGCCTTGCAGCTCAGCAGCACGAGGTCGAACGGCGCGACGCCGGCATCCGCGTCGCCCGCGCGCACGGTCTGCACGTTCGCGAGCGTCAGGTCGCCGCGCGGGCTGCGGATCAGCAGCCCGTCACGCGCCAGTGCGGCCGCGCGGCCGTCGCGTACCAGGAACGTCACGTCGCGCCCCGCCGCGGCCAGCCGGCCGCCGAAGTATCCGCCGACCGCGCCGGCCCCTACCACCAGAATTCGCATCGTTGCCTCCTTTCGGTTTCATGCGGTGCCGCGCCGCTGTCCAGGTGCCGGACGCAAATCTCGTACAACGCCCACTGGTTCAACGGCTTGATCCGGTGGAACTGTTTGGCGGTCATGCGTCGGGGCTTCTGCATTCAAACACGTCCGGAAGCCGGAAGGGATGAAATCAATTCGGCACCGCATGACGTCTTGTGGCCATCGAACGCGGCGGCTTGGCCTTCAACCTTGAATTCCGCGTCACCTTCGACGATCACGCAAGCGCCGTGAATCGGACATGAACACGTGTCGCCGATGCGAGCGACCGCGCGCCCCATCACGTTGCTCGTACCGGCCCCGGTTTCCACTCGGCCACCGTGTGTATGTGCATCGTCTACCCGGACAATTCCCCGCATATCTCCATCCCCTGAATGACCCGGCGCGGCAGCGCGCGACATGTGCACGCGCCGCCGCGCCGACTACATCACCACGAATAACCCTGCTGACCGTAATCGGTATCGTGTCGGCGACCCCACCACGGCAGGTAAGCATTGTTCCCGCCACGCGCGCGAAACCAGTCCTTGTTCGGATCGATCGGCGTCAGCTTCGACGGCGGCAGCACGACGACTGCGACGGGATGCTCGGCATCGGTTGTGCCAGCAACCAGTGCATTACCGCCTAAGTGATTGATCCGGCCGATTGCCAGTGCAACGTCAGTCAATGCGCTACCGGTTCCCATGTCGCCGAGCAGTGCCGCCGTGTTGAACGTCTGCTTCGAGTGGTCGTATTCCGGCAAGACTTCGGTAAGCGTTTGCGACAGGCCGACAAGGCGGTTAGAGGCCGCATCACTGCCTTTACCTGCGTCGTGGACGATGTATTTCAGGTCCGTGACCGCGACGCCCGCATTGCGGGCCGCGTGATCGATGGTCGCCTTCCACGCCTGAACAGTGCGCGTCGTGCCGACCTTCGGCGAAAAGTCCTTCGTGTCGCCCGTCGCTGCCTTGCCGATCCATGCGAGCGGTTCGCGCTCCGTGTTGAAGGTCGGACCAGCGAGGAACAGCACGACAAGGTTCTCGTTGATCTGCGCATCCGTGGGCGGGAAACTCGGTGCGTCCCAATTCATAACCCACGCGCTCTTGTCGGGGTTCGCCTGCAAGTAGCTCAACGCATTGTTCAGCGACGTGAAGCCAGCGTTTGCGCCGCCCTGTGTGATCTGCACATCGGGGGGGGGTGTCGCGGCTCCAAACAGATTTGGGATGTGGGTCACCAATCTCGAAGAAACTCATGGCCCGCTTTCGCAAGCGGGCTTGAGCCTCTTTGGGTTCAAGTCGATTCGGAATCGCAAGTTCGATTCGAATACCGGCAAGTTCGCGCCAGTCCTTCGAGTTCTCGGAACTAACCGTGTAGAAGTATTTCGCGTTGCTCGCGTAGCGCGTCCGTAGCAGCGACAGGAATTCATCGACGTACTTGTGATAGAAGCCCTTGAACGTTTCTTCACCTTCGTTCCCGTACACTAAGGCACCGATGGATCGAAGCGACGAAAACTTTTCGGGCTTTGTACGCACCATATCGTCGTTCTTGTTCGGCGCTACAAGCCCTTGCGTCCACAACAATTGCCATTCCGTTGGGTAGTCCTTACGTTCTAGAGGATTCAACCAAATCAGGCCGACGACCTGAGCGATAAAGGGTTTCGCCGGTTCTTCGACTACTGGCGCTGCATTGCCTATGGGTGTCGGGGTCGGAGCGGCCTGTACGGGCTGCATCATGGCCGTGGTGAACAAAAACACTACGAGCGCCAGCAAGCCGGGCGCGACGACGAATCGTTTCATCCAATCTCCTATTTCCAAGTGTGCTGGGTCCGGTTGTTCGACGTGTGCCATCACCGAGGCCATGAATAAGACCGCGATCATCCAAACCAAAGCGGCGACGGCGACACGTCGGGGCCATGTGGCAATCAACGCCTTCATACCCCACCCCCGACCTTCAGATAAGCCTGACCTTCTCGCTCGTCAACAATCTTGCTTGGCATGTTGCATTCACCGTCCTTTTTGTGGACCCATTCGTGCATCGCTAGATCGTCAATTTTCCCAAGTGCAAAATAGTCATAGTATTTCTTGTGCGGGTTGTCGCCCGAAACACCATTACCCATCCGCCAATCAGCTTCAATGCGCAGCGCCTTGATTTGCTTTTCCGTCAGATAGCACAGGCCCACCGCCACATCATACGCAAGCGCCATTTCGGCATGGTCGGGATTGGTCATCGTCGTCGAGTGGTTTGTCGGGTTGTTGGTCTGGCCGCGATCCATCCCGTCCGTGATCTGCTTGTCGCGCCATTCCTTGTATCCTTCAGGCACGGCACTTTTCCCGTCTTCGCCTATCACGTGACCGGCCTTATCAACCCAATCGGAATTAATCGTCCGTCGTGCTTCCAGGCGCATCAGCGCGCGGTCCTCGTAGCGCTGTCCGGTTTCACTCTCAGCCGTACCTTGGGCGTCACCGTCCTTTTTCTTCGACTTGTAAAGGTCGTAGGGATCGTCGGCTCGCTTGTCCGCATCTGCCTTGCTCGCGTCGCGCCATGCGGACGGCGGATCATTTCCTTCGTTGAAGTCGCTTTTGGCTGGTCCATCTTCCGTCGGCACGATCGGCTTGCCGAATCGCATCGCCTTCGGCGGGAACGGTTGATCCAGCGCGGGAGCATCCGCAGTCACGGTCCAGCCCTTCGGCGGATCTTCATTCACGCGGAACATCTTCATTGCAGAAGTCGCAGCAGTTCCCGCGTACATGAGGGATGCGGTAATTAGTGTCCCCATCATCCCCCAGACCGACTCGTTTCCTTTGAGCGCACCAATCAGACCGAATTTTGCCGGCGGCGACGGCGGATACCAGAATCCCGGAGTCGACCCTTTCTGCACACGTCGCCAGTCGTCTTCCCAATATCGATAGTCTTTCTGCACGCCAACATCGAAACCCGATGCGAAGACACGCTGCGTCAGTACGCCGGGAACGCCGATATCGTTGATTTCAAGCTTGCTGATACCGCGCCAGCCAATCCCTTGAACAGTCACCGCCGAAATCACCTGATCGTGCGGACAACAGTACGCCGTGACGCGGCCATACGTCGATTCATTCAGACCATGCCGCACGCGATCTTCCTGCGCTGCATACGACTTGTTGCTCGTCGGGGATACTCGACTGTTCCCCATGTCTTCATCGATCTTGTCGGCAGGAAGTTCGTAGGCTTTGCGCGTGCCGATGATCGACAGAAACTTGCCAAACGTCTGCGTGCGCGCTGCGTAGGTCTGCCGTCCGCGCTTCCCGTGTGGATCTTTCGTCTCACGTTGCGACCACGCATCCATTCCCGTCGAAGATTTATTCGGACCTTCTCCCCTCGCAAAGCTGTATGGCGCGTTTGCCAGCACATAGGCATCCGCCACGCATCGTCCCTTGCGTCCCCACGGGTCTTCAACGTCGGGCAGCGCATCGCCGAAGAACGCTGCCGTGAGGCCCACGATGTTGCCTTGGCTATGGCACACGACGGTAATCGGCACGCCAGCCTGCATTCGTCGGATCGACTCAATCAGTTTGGCAAGGCGCAAGGCTGCGAGCACACCATACGCACGCGGTGGCGCGCGATACAACGGCCGATTGGTCGGGTTGATGGCCTGCACGCTTGTCCAACCGAATGCACGATCATCAAGTCCGCCATGCCAAAGATCGGGGAGACTCGAACATCCATTCGTGAACGGACCGCCACCCCAGTAGTCCTGTTCGTTCAGAAAAATCTTGTCGCCGTATTCTTTCAATTCTTCGGCCGTCGCCTTGTAACCCCACCTGAAATGAATCACGTTCGAGAACGACGGATCGGCCTTGACGTAATTGTCTGCCAGCAAATCGGGGTTCAGAAACCCGTCCGGCGTCAGACTTTCGGTGTACTTCGCGGGTGTCAATTGGCCGGCGTCGATGCCTTGGTACTTCAATTGATCGTCCAAGCGCCCGAGCCGACGATTCAAGCCTTTGCACAGTCCTTCTTCCGCCGCCTCGAACCATTCGCCTTCGGAGTTCACGCCATGCACGAAGATAACGATGCCGGGCAACGGCATTTGCTTGATGCAGATAAGCCGGTTGTTCTTGTCGTACAAGGTCGGCCCTTCGGCACGACCCACAACAATAGGCGGCGGTTCTCCGCGCGATGCAGTTGCGCCCGCCGCATCGGATTTTGAGATCGATTCGCCGGTGCGCGCATCCGCCACCGATCGAGGATCGAGAAAGGAATGGGTCATCAAAACTCCTGCCCTGGTCTATACGTTCTTCTTGACGAACTGCACCGCCAGTTTTTCGAACTGGTCGGCATGCACAGCCGACAGCTCTCCGGCCGCATCGGTCTTCAAATTCGACAGCGCCCCCGACGCCTTCTGTACCTGTCCGTCGAACCCTACCGCCGCGTTACCGTCCGTGGCACGAACGAGCTTCGGCACGCGGCCGAGCGGCGCATGATCGAATTTCGGCATGTCGGCTGACATGCTGGCGGGACCGTCCCACGAATGCCCGGCCGATTTCACCGTGAAGGTGCCGGGACAACCGAGTTCGATGTCACCGCCGTGCAGCTTGAGATATGCGCCACCCGACGTGATGAACACCACCTGATCGCTCGCCATGCCCGCGAGCTTGCCGCCGGCTGCAGTCAATTGGATGTTCTTCGCCGAATCGACTTGCGTATCGTCGTTCTGCGATTGAATCGTGACCTTGCCCTGATTTGCGATGGCCGACACGCCTTCGCTGTGCGCGAACATCGCGACACCATGCCCGCCGTGCAGGTTGATCCGCTCGCCGCTGGTGAGTTGCACGTGTTGCTGCGCTACCTGATCGATGTTCACGCCCGCATAGATCACGTGGGTTTTCGGCGTGACGTTGAGCGATCCGGCCAGCGCGCCGAACGCCATCAGCGCGGACGCATCGCCGGCCGCGTCACCGGGCTTCCAGCCCTTGAACGCGTCAGCGATGGTCGTTTGGCCGGCCGTATCGGCGGCTTGTCCGCCGTGCTGGCCGGCATAGTCGCCAAGCGATTGGAAGAGTTCCGTGCACTGGCCGAGCAAGCTAACGAGTTCGTCGCGGTCGAGCTGGCCGCCGCTCGCCTGTGAGCGCGCGTAGGTCGTCAACAGAATGCCTTGGGCGGCGCGCAACGCGGCGGCAGCGTCGGTGCGCAGTTCCGCACCTTCGCCCCGGTCGGTCCCGTGTCCGTCCTTCCGGGGCTGCGTGAGATACCCCAAATTCAATTGCGTATGCGCGTGTTCACTCGCCAGCTGCGCGGAAATTTGCGAGGGGGTATCGTCAAGACGAAGTTGGTTGTAACGCCGGCCCTTGATTTCCTTCGTCTTGATCCCGGACACGTACCGGTTGCCCGGCAGCGCGCCGGTATGGGTGAACGTCGCAGGCGGATTCGCACCGTTACTCAAGACCGCAATGATGATCAAACGGTCCGGGTCGCCAGAAAGACAGCCCAATAAGACTTCCATTCCGACGCGGGGCAGAAAGAGCGCGCCGAAGTTGCCGCCCGCCAAACTCGCCCCGACACGAATCGGCGCGCTGTCGCCCGCCAGCCCATTCGTTCCGACGCCTTGCGCGTGCGCATGGTCCGCCGGATCGAGGCCGTGAATCAGCACGCGCACACGGCCGTCTGCGTCGCAAAACACTTCCTCTCCCTCCGTGCCGACAATCGTTCCGGTCAGCAGGTGTACGGGCGGCAAATCGATCTTCGGATCGTAGGATGGTTTGAGCGGAACGCCGCGACGGACACACGTGAAACTGTTCTCGTAACGCGTGTCTTTCTGTCCCGACACATCGGCCGGCGCGGGCAGCGCGGGCTGCGCGATGTTTCGGCTCGCCGCGAATAGCGCGATCACGCGGCCGGTCAGGTCTTTCGGAAGGTTGTTCCAGATATCGTGACGAACCGATGTAACGACGAACTGGCGCTGATCGGCCGGCTTCATGTCGAGTTCTGGGTCGCCCGTCAGCGTGAACCACGAGCCGACCGGCATATCGCGGACACTGCCGATTCCGTCGTAACGCTCGGCGTCGAACTGGTGCGCGAGCATCCGGTCGCGCGTGATGCGTTCATGGTCGGTCCATGAATCGCCGACGTGCGGGATATCGATGGCAACGTCGGTCAACAATTGCGCAAGGTCGTTGCCGGACTCGCCCTGATCGATGCCGGTAGCGACGGCGGAATCGTCCAAACGGGCTTTCTTGTAGTCCCACGATGGGCGGCTCGCCTTACCGGCGGAAAGGCTCTGAAAGTGCGCAAAGAGCGTTACCGTGTCGCGCTGTTCCGTTCCGGCATCGCGGGGATGAAGGCGCACGGCACCGGCCGGCGCTTCGGCAAGCCGCATCGGGTCATCGCAAAAGACGAGTGTGTGAATCGGTCGCTCGTCGGTGACGCTGCGTGCGCCACCGACCGGCCCGGTCTTCGCGAAGACCGTGATCCCTTCGCGCCGCAGCAGACGGCGAACAAATCGTGCATCCGACTCGTTGACCTGCCGCGTCAGTTCGCGCGCGGGGTAGCGTTCACTACGCAGGCCGGACAGGTCGAATTCGAACGCCCGGGCAAGCGCTGCGCTACGTTGCCGCCATTCGTGCATCAGCGTCGACACAATGTCGATCACGTTGCGCGAGCGGAATATGCGGGAGTTCGTGCGGCGGTCCATCAGCGACAAAGCGTCGCAAACGTTTAATCGATAGACGGTCAATTCGCCGTCCGATTGGCCCACCTGCACATCGCGAACGATCGCGTTGATCGTCTGCAAGCCGCCCCGGTCGGTCGTCAGGCGCACCGACACCGGCAAACCGAGAAGCAGCTTGGGCGACAGGTTATCGCGCGTCGAAACGCAGTTCAGATAGCCGTCGATACCGGTCATCAGCCCTTCGTGGATATCGGCGTGATGGAGCGCCAGTAGATGACCGACCGCGCTTTGCGCCTGCCCGAAATTGAGGGCGACGGGCCGCTGGTTCCAGTCAACCAGACCGGACGAAAAACTTCGCAGGGTTGCAGCTATCGACATATCCACGCTCTCATCATTCTTCTTCGTGACTTGGTCTTTTAAGCGGGCGGTCACGGGGACCACGCCGCGAAACTCGGAATTTGATCGCCAGCATACCAAAGTTACAAAATCAATCTGGAGTGCAAAATTTTGAGATAGGTATTTACACGATTAATTCGTCAGCCGTGGCTCGCGTGGCGTCGCGCCGATGACGTAGCCCGCCCGAGCCGCGCGGGCACATCGCGCTGTGCGATCGATCGTCGTCATGGTTCGCCCTTGCGAGCCTTCTCGATATTGCGATCCATCATCGACTTGATGCGTTCGGCGTCGGCGCGATCGACGATGCCGATTTCGAACATGTCTTCGATCAACGTGCCGATCATGTCTACCGCCGCTCCTACGCAAGCGTCCATTTGTTCATCGGCATGCGCTATCCCGTCGTCCGTCGTCCGTCGCCCGAATCCACTCATCCTCAAACTTCGCGCGCGACTCTTTGAGACCTTTCAATGCTTCGCCGTGGGCGTTTAACGTACCGATTGCCACGCTGACCATATGCGCCTTGGCAAGCAACTCGCTTAACTTCCTGACATGGATCGCCATACTTTCCGGTCACTCAATCATCTCCACTTTCATTGCTGCTCCCGTCGGCTATCCATTCCCGTTGACATCGAGCCCCTTCCAGCCCCTTGCTGCTTGACTTGCTGAAAAAGTCCGACACAGCGCCCGTTTAATTTCGCAACACCTTCTAAGGGATTTCCCGTCTACGGCGCTGCGCGTTTTGTGCCGTCAAGACACTTATCCCGTCACGCCGTTTCGGCGAGCTTCCAAGACCGACCGACCACACACCATGCGCAACCTCTCCCTGAATCAGAAACTCGCCTCGATGATCGTCATCCTCTGGCTCGGCCTGCTCGTGATCGCGGGGCTCGGCGCCTGGCAGACGCGCGCATCGATGGTCACGGACCGCCGCGACCAGCTCGCGTCGCTGGTCGCGCAGGCCACGAGCGTGGCCGACCATTACTACAAGCTGTCGCAGCAGAATGCGCTGCCGGAAGCCGATGCGAAGCAGAAAGCGCTCGAGGCGATCGCCGCGATGCGCTACGGCGCCGACGGCTACATTTCCGTCAACGACTCGAAGCCGGTGATCGTGATGCATCCGATCAAGACCGATCTCAACGGCAAGGACGTGTCGAATTTCACCGATCCGAACGGCAAGCACCTGTTCGTCGAGATCGTGAAAGCCGGCAACGTGGAAGGCGGCAAGGGCTTCGTCGAATATCTGTGGCCGAAGCCGGGCGCCGACAAGCCGCAGGAGAAAACCAGCGCCGTGCAGCGCTTCGCGCCGTGGGACTGGTATCTCGTGACCGGCATGTACATGAACGACGTGCGCTCGGCCGTGCTCGAGAGCATCGGCCGCTGGCTCGCGATGACGACCGTGCTCGGCGGGATCGCAACCGCCGTGATGGTGCTGGTGCTGAAAAGCGTGCGTGCGAACCTCGGCGGCGAGCTGGAAGTGGCGCTCGACGCCGCGCAGCGCATCGCGCAGGGTGACCTGACCGCGCGCGTCGCCGTGAAGCAGGACGATCGCGGCAGCCTGCTGCATGCACTGCACACGATGCAGGGCGGGCTGATCGACATGGTGTCGCGCGTGCGGATGGGCACCGAGAACATCAACGTCGGCGCGAGCGAGATCGCGTCCGGCAACACCGACCTGTCGCAGCGCACCGAGGAACAGGCGGCCGCGCTCGTGCAGACCGCGTCGAGCATGGACCAGATGACCGCGAACGTGAAGCAGAACGCGGACAGCGCCGCACAGGCCGCCTCGCTCGCCGACCAGGCCGCGCAAGTGGCGACGCGCGGCAGCGCGGTGGTCGACGACGTCGTGCGCACGATGAACGAGATCACCGACCGCTCGCACAAGATCGGCGACATCATCGGCGTGATCGACGGGATCGCGTTCCAGACCAACATCCTCGCACTGAATGCGGCCGTCGAAGCCGCGCGGGCGGGCGAACAGGGCCGCGGCTTCGCGGTGGTCGCGGCCGAGGTGCGCTCGCTCGCGCAACGCTCGGCGACGGCCGCGAAGGAGATCAAGACGCTGATCGTGTCGTCGAACGAGACCGTCGAGCAAGGTGCGGCGCTCGTCACGAATGCGGGCGAGACGATGGCCGAAATCGTGCAGTCGGTGCGGCGCGTGAACGAGATCCTCGACGAGATCAGCCATGCATCGCGCGAACAGAGCGCCGGGATCGAACAGGTCAATCGTGCGGTGGGCGAGATGGATCAGGTCACGCAGCAGAACGCGGCCCTCGTCGAAGAAGCCGCGGCCGCCGCGCATTCGTTGCGCGATCAGGCCGAGGCGCTGCGGGACGCCGTGACGCGGTTTGCGTTGCCGGCCTGACGGCGGCAGCCCGACGCACGCACGCTCACGCGGCGCCGGTGCCGAGCCCCAGCCCCGCCGCCCGCTGGATCAGCTCGATGTCGTTGTTCGCGCCGAGCTTCTTCATCGCACTGATCTTCTGCGCACTGACCGTCTGCTTGCCCTTGCTCAGACGGTGCGCGATCGTCTTGATCGGCACCCCCGACAGATACAGGCGAATGACCTCGATCTCGCGCGTCGTCAGCTTCGCGGGCGCCTCGCCACGGTCGCCGCATGCGTCGACCGCGCGCCTGACGAGCGGCGACAGGTAGCGCCCGCCGCTGTAGCTCGAATGAATGGCCGTCACGATATGGCCGACCTCGTCTAACTTGCTGACGATGCTCAAGCTGCCGGTCGCGAGGATCGACCCGAAGATCAGCGGATTCTCGTTCGCGACCAGCGCGACGATCCCGACGTTCGGACGCATGCGCCGCAGCCAGTCGAACAGCGCGAGGCCGTCCATCTGCGCGTCTCCGCGGACCGCATAGTCGACCAGCACGACATCGCAGTCGACGCTGCCGAACGACGCGACCAGTTCGGCCACACTCCGGTAGACCGCAACGAGCTCGATCGCACAGCCGCTGCCGGCGACCTGCTCGATGCCGGCCAGCGTCAACGGCCAGTCGTACGCGAAGACGATGCGAACATTGAATTTCCTCATGCGCAGTTCCAGGGGGTTCGCCGGCCAGACGGCGCGGAGCGCGCATGGCCGGTTTGGCATTGAAAGGACGTTCAGGCTATTTTTAGCCCGAACGTCGATTCTACGAAGCCGCGCGCGGACAGGATATCGGACGGCATCGAGATCGGCCGTCCGGGACGTAATACGAGTTTGATATTTGCGCCGGTTCGAGCGCCCGACACATGGCAGCCGGCATCGGCAGGCATCGGCCGGATGGCCAACGTGGCGGGCCGTGCGGGCCACTCGGCCGGCCAGCAGGTAAAATTGCACCCTTTGCATGCCGCGCCGGGCCACCGGCGGCGAGCGACGCGCCGATGCCGGCCGCGCGCCACCGCCCGGTTCCCGGCTGCCCATCCGCCGGCTGCCCGTACTCCCCCGCTTCCCCCATGACCGAATCCGACCTGCAATCCGACGACACCTCCATCCACGAAGACGGCCTCTGGCGCGACAACGGCTGGACGGCCCGCATCATCAAGAACGAAGACGACGACGGCTGGGCCGTCGAGATGATCAAGGACGGCGAGTCCGAGCCCGCGCTCGTCGGGCCGTGGACCATGGGCCGCGACAAGAAGAACCCGAAACCGATGGACGCGAACGCGTTCCGCACGCTCGTGAAGACCGCGACCGAGGTGCTGATGCGGCACGAGCAGCAGCGGCGCGCGATGCTGCACAAGGAAGTGACGGTTCAGGGCGACGACGACCAGGATGTGTCGGTGACGCTCGACATCGTGCCGGACGAGTTCGAGCCGTACGCGCAGCTCAAGGCATTCGATCCGTACGGCGAGCTGCTGGCCGAAGCGAAGGTGTCGGCCGGGTTCAAGCTCAACAAGGCCAGCGCCGAGCGCTGGGTCGCATCGGGCTTCGAGCGGCCGGCCTCCTGACGCTGCGCGCCGGGCCACGCGCTCAGGCGCTGACGCCCTGCCTCGCGCGCCGCAGCCGGCGCGCCGCCAGCTTGCGCCGCACGAGCTGCTCGAACTGTTGCGTCGCGACCTCCGGATCGCGCGCGGCCAGCCCGAGCGCGTTGCGCGCGAGCTGGATCGGCGTCAGCACGAGGCCCCACGGCAGCCCCCACCAGCCGAACGCGGCCGACGCCAGCAGCGCGACCGCCTGCTTCCGGCGGCCGCAACGCCGGCAGCACACATGGCGCCGCGTCGCCCAGCGCGTGACGAACAGCAACGACACGACGCGATGCGACGCATGGACATCGACCGGCCAGTCGTCGCGACGGCAGATCGGGCATGGCCCGTAACGCCAGTCGTGCACGTACTCCCAGACTTTCGCGTCGGGCACCCGTTCCGCCTCGACGACGATCGCATGCGCCCGGGCGCACGCCGGACGGCAATAGCGGCGGCCGTCGATCGACCGCCCGCCGACCAGGAACGTCCTGCCGCAGTGACTGCACTCTGCCACGGTAACCTCGGATAAGCGTGATGCGCCGCGTGCCGGCCGCGCGCGCATCGCTGCGCCGGCGGTCCGGACGGGCCGTTGCCTGTCTTAACGGCCGCCGTCGGGCGGTCTTGAGCGGCTGCGCTGCGCCGCGGCGCGTCAGCCGTGCAGCCCGTGGGCGGTCATCAGCCGATACAGCGTCGCGCGCGAGATGCCCAGCTCGGCCGCCACGTCCGCGTGCTGGTGGCGGTGCCGCAGCAGCGTTTCCTCGATCGCGTGCCGCTCGGCCTGCCGGCGCGCTTCCGCGAGCGTCGGCGGCTGCCGCGACGTGTACTGCTGCAGTTCGAGATCGGCGGCCGAGATCATCGGGCCGTTCGTCATCACGACCGCGAACCGGATCCGGTTGATCAGCTCGCGCACGTTGCCGGGCCACGGATAGTTGTGGATCGCTTCGATCGCGCACGGCATGAAGCCGCGAATCCGGTGCGAACTGTCGCCGCGATAGCGCCGCAGCACGTGGTCGGCGAGCAGCATGATGTCGCGGCCGCGCACGCGCAGCGGCGGCTCGTCGATGCGCAGCACGCACAGTCGGTAGTACAGGTCGGCACGGAACCGCCCCGCCTGCATCGCGGCCTCGAGATCGACGTGAGTCGCCGACACGATCCGCACGTCCACCGGAATCGACGCGTGCCCGCCGAGCCGCTCGATCGTGCCTTCCTGCAGGAAGCGCAGCAGGCTTGCCTGGCTTTCGAACGGCATGTCGCCGATTTCATCGAGAAACAGCGTGCCGCCGTGCGCAGCCTCGATCCGCCCGATCTTGCGCTGGTGCGCGCCCGTGAACGCGCCGCGCTCGTGGCCGAACAGTTCGGCCTGCAGCAGCGTCGACGGAATGGCCGCGCAATTCACGGCGACGAACGGCGCCTCGGCGCGCAACGACTGCTGGTGGATCGCTGCCGCCGTCAGCTCCTTGCCGGTGCCGGATTCGCCAGCGATGAAGACGGTGGCATCCGTGTTCGCGACCTTGCGGATCGTCGCGAACAGCCGGCGCATCGCGTTGCACGAGCCGATCATCGTGCCGCCGGGGGGCGCCGCATCGGCGTCCTGGCTGCCGTCCGCGAGCTTCAGCATCCCGTATGCATGGCCGACCAGATAGCCGATCGTCGTGTACGCGGTCGTGTTGCGCACGTAGTCGAAGCAGCAGTGGCGAATCAGGCGCGCGATGGCGAGATCCCGCAGCCGCTCGTCGTCGGCGAGTGCGACCCAGCCGACGCGCGGGTCGCGCAGCAGCGCCTCGAACGACATGACGTCGGGCGACGCGAAGCCGCCGAAATCGACGATGCCCGCATGCGGACGGTTCGCCCTGACGAGATTCAGTGCGTCCGCAACGGTTTTCGCGCGCCACACGTCCCAGCCACGCGACGCGAGACAGTCGACGAGCGCGGCATCGGGCTGCTGCGACAGGTAGACGAGCGGCCGCGACGGTACGACATGGTTGCGCCGGACGGCGACGAACGGCGCCGTCCCCGCATCGCGTTCGAGATCCTGCGGGCCCGATACCCTGATCTGGCAGCAATAGTTCACGATGGCCTCGTCGCTTGGGTTGGTTGTCGAAACGGCCGTTGCCGGATCGCGCAGGGCGGGACATCGTGGTCCCGCGGCGCGGCGCCCGGCCGTCCTCGAATTGACGTTTCGTTATCGGCAGAAAACGACGCGCTGTGTGTAGATTTGCGGCTCGACGACCGGCTTCGTGGAAGCGTTGAGGTCGTCACGATAGGCGCGATAGGTCTTGCCGTTCACCGTGACTTCCGTCGCACGGGCCGTCTCGATCGAATTGAGCCCGTTGCGCTGCCACCCGCTCACCCGATCCGCCGCCGTCACGCTCGACTCGCCGGCGATCTTCTGCGTGATCGCGCTGCCGTCGCTCCATGGCTGCGTCTGCATGTCCTCGGCATGCTGCATCGCGCCGATCGTCTTGCCGGTCGGCGTCGGCCCGTTCTGCGCTTCGAACGGCGCACCACGGCCGTACACCGGCGATTGCCACGACGGCGCGTGCCCCTCCTCCGGCATCATGTAGATCATCTGCGGATCGCCGATCATCATCATCGGCGCGCATGCCGTGTTGTCGGCACGACCGAGCGTCGTCAGCGCCTGCTCGACGCTCACGGCGTTCGCGGCGGTCTGCTCGCCCAGGATCACGAAGACCGCCGGGTTCTGAAATACCGCCTGCGCTGCGGCTTGCGCGCTGTACAACAACAGAGCGACCAAAAAGATCCTCATGATTGAGGCCTCCTTGCATCCTCGTCGGGCAAAAAGAGGTGTTGACCTCGGGGATGGGACCAACACCCGTCAAACAGGAAACGACCGTCGGGCATCGGGTCCGAACGACGCCCGTGCGGCCGGCGCTCCGGTCGCACGGGAGTCCGACCCGCGTGCTTACGACGACGTGCTCGTCGAGATGACAGCCGGAGCCGGCACGACCGGGGCAACCGGGGCGGCCTGCTGGTCGACCGAGGCCGGCGGCAATCCTTGCGCCGGATCGGACAACGCCGGCATGTCGGCGGGCTGCGCAGCGGCCTCGTCCGGCACCTTCGCGTCGGCGTTCGGCTGGTCGGCCGGCGCAGCGGCGACGGCAGGCTGCGCGGCTTCCGGCGCGGGCGCTTCCGCGGCGACCGGAGCCGGCTCGGCGGCCTTCGCATCGGCTGCCGGGGCGGGCATCGCGGTATCGGCTGCGGGCGCCGCGACGACGGCAGCAGCCGGCGTCGTGTCGGCAGCCGGCGCGGCAGCGGCCTGCGCGGCGTTGTCGGTCGCCGCCGGGATCGGCTCCGGCGCCTTGTCGGCGACGGGCTGCACGGGCTCGGGGGCCTTGTCGGCAACTGCCGGTTCAGGTTCGGGCGCCTTGTCGGCAACCGCCGGTGCGGGCTCGGCGGCCTTGTCGGCAACCGCCGGTGCGGGTTCGGCGGCCTTGTCGGCAACCGCCGGTGCGGGCTCCGGTGCCTTGTCGGCCACGGGCTGCACGGGCTCGGGTGCCTTCGTGTCGGCAACCGGCGCGGCAGGCACCGGCGATGCCTTGTCCGCCACTGCCGGTGCGGCGATCACGGCGGCAGCCGGTACGGCTGCGATCGCGGCCGCCGGTACGACCGACGCTGCGGGTGCGGCGGCGACAGCGGGCGCGGCGGCCACCGCGGGCGCTACGGCTGCGGCCGGTGCCGCGGCTGCAACGGCGGGGACTGCGACGGCCGGTGCGGCCGCCACTGCAGGCGTCGCCACTGCCGGTGCGGCAGCTGCAACCGCCGGTGCTGCAACAGCCGGTGCGGCCGCAACCGGCGCCATCGTCGGCACGGGCACCGGTACCGGCACCGACACGGGTGCCGCCTGCACCGAGGTCGTCGCCACCGGGCGGGGCTGCGCAGGTGCCGGCGCGGCAGCACCCAGCGGCGGCAGGCCCATGCGGTCGCGCACGATCGGATCGTGATACTTCACGTCGTCGGCGACGGTCGCCTCTGCGCTCGGCGCCACGTTCGAACGGGCGAGCGGCGCGGTCGTGCCCGGGCACAGGTGCCCGGTCGCTTCCACCGCACGCCGGTTCGCGTCGCTCTGGCAGAGCAGCGCAAGCGCCACGTCGGTCAGGCCCATCGCACGGAATTCACGCGCATCGAGACGCCGGACGCAGGCCTGGTCGACCAGTGTCGTGCCGCCCGTCGCGCCGAACCCCGGGAACGACACGCCGACGCTCACCGATCCCATGCAGGTATCGGACAGCGTGGTCGTGAGGCCCGGCGCCTGGATCGCTGGGTTCGTCTTGATCGTCTGCGTCCCGGAGTAATTGACGTTTTCCGCCGACTGGGTGTTGTACGGGTTGGTGCCGGGCGCGCCGGACGACTGCAGCGACTGCGGCGTCACGCTCGTGCCGCCGCTCGTGCTGGACGGCATCGTCACGTTCACGTTCACGCTCGAATTGCCGCTGCTGCGAACCCCGCTGGAGCTGGTGGCGTTCCCGCCGCGCGAGCTCGTGGTGTTCGAGTTCATGCTCGAGCCGCCGCCCTGGCTGATCGCCGTCGACGACGTCGACGACTGCGCGCTCGAAGTCGAATCGGCGGTTTGCGCCTGGGCGCCAATCGTGGTCATCGCGAACATCGCTGCGCATGCCACCTTGATCCTGTTGCTGTTCATTTCACTCTCCGGACGAGGTTTGACCTCCCACCCAGGCAACCGTACTAATTCCCCTGATTCCCTTCAGCTTTGCCTGCTTCCCCGAACTGTTTCCAGCCGTTGCCCAGCTGGGACCATGAGCCGGCCGACATGCCCTGCCACTGCTGGGCGTCTGGTCCACCGATGGCACTTCCCGAAGAAAGCGTTTGTTGTTCTGACGGTTTGGTTGTCTGGTCAGGGTTGTTTGACGTCTGCAAATTCGATTGCACGTCGTTGGCAATACGGTCAGCGCCATACGCCGTCAGAGACGCGAGCATCAGAGCGGCGGCAATCAGTTTCTGCTTCATGCCAACTCCTTACGTGACAACAATGTGGGGAAAAGAGACCAGCGTCGCTGGGAAACTGGTCCCCCCACACCTGACTAATGACTGCTTCCGGTCGCGCTCGAACTGCCCAGGCTTCCGCCCGCCGCGGACGGCGAGCCGGCCGGACCGGTACTCCACACGGTCGACGAGTTGAAGTGATCCGAGCCGGCAATCGCGCCCGAACCGCCACTGCCCGTCAGGCCAGCGGCACCCGCGTTGGCAATGCCCTGGTCGTTTCCGCCCGCAGCCGTATAGTGGTTCGCGCCGAGTACGATCGTGGCGGTTACCCCTCCCGATAGCGCATTCGCGTTCTCGTTCGTGCTGCTGTTTCCACCGTACGAGCCTGCGGCACCGATACCGCCGCCTGCCGCAAACGCGCCTCCGTTCGTGCCCGAACCGCTGGCCGTCGAAGTCGAGTTGTGGAAGGCGGATGCCGTGCCGGCGGAACCAGCGGGTGTTACGGTACTGCCTGCATTCGCGCCCGCCGTCGAAGTCGAATTGCTGGTATAGCTGCCGGAACCGACCAGCACCGACCCTGAAACACCAGCCGCAACGGATTGCGTCTGGTTGGTCGTGGACGAACCCGCTGCCAATGCAGCCGACGATAAGACGGTGAGCGCTGTCGCAAATATGACGTTGGCTTTCATAGCAATTCCTTGCTGTGAGTAAGTTCGGCGGTGGCGGAGCCGGGCCTGCCCCCCATCGAGCGAAACCCGGCGTCCGTACCGCCAGCCATTGACGAACGCTACGCTCCGCCGCTTAGTAGTGCGTCGTCCAGCCGATCGAGCCGGCATTCGCGCCGCTGTTGCCACCAGCCTGTGCGCCGCCGAAGCCGAAGCCGCCCACTTGCGAGGTGTTGGTGTGGTTCGTGTACGAGATCGAGCCGCTGCTGCCATGGCCGGCCGTTGCGCCAGCTGCGCCGAGCGCTGCACCGGAATCGGTCGCGCCGAAAACGCCGAACCCGACGACCCCGGCCATCGTCGAACCGTTGCTCGACGAATTGCTGGTCGATACCGTGCCGCTGCCAGCGAACGCTGCACCCGAAACCGCCAGAACTGCTGCTGCAATCAGAAGCTTCTTCATGGTCGACTCCAAAACGGCGTGAACGGAGTGAGTCAGGAAGATCGCACGCCATCAACCTTCCTGACTTGAGCAATCCTAAAAAAATAAGGATCACTATCCAATTAAGAAAAACATGTTGCCTTTTCAATTCAGATTCTTTGTTATTTTTTCCAGACGAAGCTTAGCTTCGCGATTTTTCGTTATCCAAATTTTTTTGATAGGTGTTTTCGATTATTTTTGTGAACATTCGCCTTATGGCGAAAACACCATTGCTTGACAAGCCGGAACGGTGCGCACACCTTTCCGGCCCGCGATATTCGACACCCCGCCGGACGGCATGCCGGCACGCGGCACGTCATTCCGGAATCGAAATTTCGCGAATACATTAACCACCGAAAAATGCAGCGCCGTTGAAAATACACCCTTTACCCGGGCGACAACGGGCCTGCATTGCAGCCAGGTGGCATGGCTTCTCCCTGAACTGTCGACGAAAGGTCTTCCGGATAATCCGGCCGACGCGCGTTCGATCTAATCCGGCCGGCGCCGGCATGGGCCTGGCGCGATCGAAGCAACCCTGCACAGTCGAGAACGAATCGGCATCACGCTGTCCGGCACGAACAGCCTGATCCATCCGGGTGAACTGCATGAAAGCGAGCCCCGCTGTCGCCCGACTGTCGTGCGGCGCGACAACCGCGCCAGCACGCGAAGCGCGCGGCGGGCAAGAAACCGGTACGGAGCAGCCCGCGAAGCTGGCACAGCGTCGCGAGCGACTCCCCGATCTTTCCGACTCCCCCACTGATGCGCAAAGTACGCGCCGATCAAGCTACTGCTTATGGTCTTCATCGCCGTTTCCCCGACTGCTTATTGACGAGTTGGCCGCCCCACCTCTTCGTTACTTCGTGTCGGCCGCCCGCCGGTGCGTCCAATACCGCAAGCAGCGTGCCACGTGATATTCCACCGCATATTGCGCACGGCAAACGGCCGCCACGGCGGCCCGCAGCGCCGGGATCGACATTTTTTGTTTCAGGAATGTATCGCAACAACGGTTTGGCACCCTCCGCGATCGTTGAGCGCCGCGAAGCAATAGCCGGATTAGACGGACGAATCCGGCTCGCAGGCCGGCGCCGGATGGCCAGATGAACGGGTGTTTCAAACTTGAGAAGCGCACGGCCGTACAGGGCGGGCGGCGCGGCCATTTCCGCTTGCGAACCGTGGCTCGCGGCATCTGCGCCCCCCTCCCGCACCACCACAAACGAGAATCGATTCGCCCGATATCGGGCGCCGATGGCCCGACACAGCAGCCTCCGACAAGTCGTCGACCCGCGTTTCCCCTGATGGCCGAAACGAATTTGATTCATCCGTGAAAATACCAACGCGATCACATGCCGATCGAGCGTCGAAATCGGGCAAAAAATAAGACTTTCGTACTCGCGCAATCATTAAAACAAATGAAAACGTGCGCCCTCACCAGGACTCCCCACAACCCTTTTTCGCTTTCATTCGCCCTGCCTTTCATGCACCGAATCATCCGATGGGCTACGCATCCGAGAAACGTCTTTAATCCGCTATCGATGCATTTCTCATTGATGAAACATTCAAATTCAACACATTTTTTATGAATCCATTCCCGCAAAAGCCTGATTTATCGTGCGTTTCGTCGTATCGAATCGTATCGATCCGGCAATGGGCCTGCGCGCTTTCCTGTCCCCACGATACACGCATGAAACAAAAGCGCGCCTATCGCGCGGCAATCACGCCACCACGCCTCCCGCGCATCGCGACGGCATCGTTCATGGCATGCCGATTGCCTGATCTCCGGCTCTCACCGAGCGGCACGCCAGGGCACAAGATCACGGGCGGCGGTCTGCTCGCCAATCAGCGTATCGGGGAAAAGGCGATGAAGATCACCACCGATCGAGCGACGCTTGCGTCGTTCAAGCATCAACGTGGCAGTCAACGTAATCGAAGCGCCTGTCGCGGCGCTTCGTCGACCTCAGCACATGCGAACCGGCGCTTGCCGACACGCTACCCGTGCAGCGGGATGGAACGCGCGCGCGCCGCCGTCGAGCAGATCGACGTGGGGTTCCCGGAGCTGAACGACGAAGGAGAAAGCCATGAATGACAGGGTCGCGCTCGAGACGCGCGCCGGTCAGCGCGTCCTCGTGACGGGCGGCGCCGGCTTCCTCGGCAGCTACGTCTGCGAGCGCCTGGTCATGGAAGGCGCATCCGTCACGTGCATCGACAGCCTGCTGACGGGACGCAAGCTCAACGTCGCCGACCTGAAAGCGTCCGGCCGCTTCGAGTTCGTGAAGGGCGACGTCTCGCTCGGCCTGCCGCAACTGCAGGTGGACGAAATCTGGAATCTCGCGTGCGCGGCATCGCCGCCCACCTACCAGATCGATCCCGTCCATACGATGATGACGAACGTGCTCGGCATGAACCACTGCCTCGCGCTTGCGCGCAAGACCGGCGCGCGCGTGTTCCAGGCATCGACCAGCGAGATCTACGGCGACCCGGGCGTGCACCCGCAGACGGAAACCTATCGCGGCAACGTGAACACGATCGGCCCGCGTGCGTGCTACGACGAAGGCAAGCGCGCGGCCGAGGCGCTGTGTTACGACTACTACCGCACGCACGACATCGACGTGCGCGTCGCGCGTATCTTCAACACCTACGGCCCGCGGATGTCGCCGCGCGACGGCCGCGTCGTGTCGAACTTCATCGTCGGCGCACTCAACGGCGCGCCGCTCGAAATCTACGGCGACGGCCGGCAGACGCGTTCGTTCTGCTTCGCCAGCGACCTGATCGACGGCTTCTTCTGCCTGATGCGCGCCGAGCGCAACGTCGGCACGCCGGTCAACATCGGCAACCCCGGCGAATTCACGATGATCGAGCTCGCGGAGAAAGTGCTCGCGATGACCGGCTCGAAATCGGAGCTCGTGTTCCGGCCGCTGCCGATCGACGATCCGCACCAGCGCCGGCCCGACATCTCGATCGCGTCGGCCGAGCTCGGCTGGCGGCCGGCCATCGATCTCGACGAAGGCCTGCGCCGGACCGTCGACTATTTCAGCCGGGAACTGTGGCTCGAGCCGGTGCTGCGCATGACCGGGGCCACGGCATGAAAGTGCTCGTGACAGGCGGAGCGGGCTATATCGGCAGCCATACCTGCAAGGCGCTCGCGGCAGCGGGACATGAGCCGGTCGCCTACGACAATCTGTCGACCGGCCATCGCGACGCGGTGCGATGGGGGCCGCTCGTCGCGGCCGACATTCTCGACCGCGACGCGCTGTCGAACGCGTTCGCCACGCATCGGCCCGACGTCGTGATCCATTTCGCCGCGCTCGCCTATGTCGGCGAATCGGTGCTCGCGCCCGACCGCTATTACACGGTCAACGTCACGGGCACCTGCACGCTGCTGAGCGCGATGCGCGCAGCCGGCGTCGGCCGGATCGTGATGTCGTCGTCGTGCGCGACGTACGGCATTCCGGATGGGCTGCCGATCTCGGAACGCACGCCGCAGTTGCCGATCAATCCGTACGGCTTTTCCAAGTACGCGATGGAACGGATGGCCGCCGATTTCGAGCGCGCATACGCGTTGAAGTGGGTCGCGCTGCGCTATTTCAACGCGGCGGGCGCGGACCCGGACGGCACGATCGGTGAATGCCACGAACCGGAAACGCACGCGCTGCCGCTCGCGATCCGCGCGGCACTCGGCACCGGCCACGCGTTCCAGGTGATGGGCACCGACTACCCGACGCCCGACGGCTCGGCGATTCGCGACTACGTGCACGTGAGCGACCTCGCCGATGCGCACGTGAAAGCGACCGCCTATCTGTGCGGCGGCGGCCACAGCGTCGCGCTGAATCTCGGTACCGGCAAAGGAACGTCGGTGCTCGACGCGCTGCGCGCCGTCGAAGCCGTGACGGGCCGCCGCGTGCCGACGGTGACGGCCGCGCGCCGCCCGGGCGATCCGCCCGCGTTGTACGCCGACGCCACGAAAGCCGCGCTCGTGCTCGGCTGGCGGCCGCGTTTCACCGCGATCGAACCGATGGTCGAACACGCCGCGGCATGGTTTCAGAAAGAACTGCAATTCGCATCCGGCAAGTGAGCAAGTTTCCTTGAACGCCACGCAGGGGAATCACCATGAAGGTACGGATCGCCATCGTCGGCACGGGCTACGTCGGGCTGGTCAGCGGCGCGTGCTTTGCGGATCTCGGGCATGACGTCATCTGCATCGACAACAATCGCGGCAAGATCGACGCGTTGCACGAAGGCCGCATACCGATCTACGAACCGGGCCTCGACGCCGTCGTCGCACGCAACGTCGAACGCGGCACGCTGCGCTTCAGCAGCGACCTCGCGGCAAGCGTGCGCGATCGCGACGCGGTATTCATCGCGGTCGGCACGCCGACGCTGCCGGGCACCGACCAGGCGGACCTGCAGTATGTCGAGGCGGCCGCGCGGGAGATTGCGGCGAACCTGACCGGTTTCGCGGTCGTCGTCACGAAGTCGACGGTGCCGGTCGGCACCAACCGGATCGTCAAGCAGATCGTCGAACGCTGCGCGCCGGACGGCGTCGACGCGGCGATCGCGTCGAATCCGGAGTTCCTGCGCGAAGGCTCGGCGATCGACGATTTCATGCATCCGGATCGCGTCGTGTTCGGCGCCGAGCATCCGCGCGCGATCGAGATCATGAAAACCATCTACGCGCCGCTGGAAGCGACCGGCCATCTCGTACTCGCGACCGAGATCGAAACGGCCGAACTCGTGAAATACGCGGCGAATGCGTTCCTCGCGGTGAAGATCAGCTACATCAACGAGATCTCGGACCTGTGCGAAGCAGTGGGCGCCGATGTCGAACTGGTCGCGAACGGCATGGGCCTCGACCGCCGCATCGGCGCGTCGTTCCTGAAGGCCGGCCCCGGCTGGGGCGGCTCGTGCTTCCCGAAGGACACGCGCGCGCTGAAGGCGACGGCGTCCGAACATGCGGTGCCGTTGCGCATCGTCAGCGCGGCGATCGAATCGAACGCGCTGCGCAAGGAACAGATCCTGCGCCGGATCGAGAAGGCGTGCGGCGGCTCGATCAAGGACAAGCGCATCGCGGTGCTCGGCCTCACGTTCAAAGGCCAGACCGACGACGTGCGCGAAAGCCCGAGCATCGACGTGATCCAGTTGCTCGTCGGCGCGGGCGCGCATATCCGCGCATACGACCCGGCGCGTCCGCACGAGGCGTCGCGGCTGCTGCCGCAGGTGTTCATGGAGGGCTCCGCGATCGACGCGGTGCGCAGCGCGGACGCCGTCGTCGTGATGACCGAATGGAAAGCGTTCGAGGCACTCGATCTCGCCGACCTCGCGGATCACATGGCCGATCCCGTGATGCTCGACATGCGCAACCTGTTCAGCGAACGGCTGGCCGTCGACAGCGGCTTTCGACGTTACGAACGCGTGGGCCGCTCGTGCGGCGAACACACGCCGGCCAACCCGGCACCGGAACACCCGCACCTGAGCGGGGACATCCGGCCGCAGCGCGGCCTGCTTCAAGACTGATGGTCTGACCTTGACGGGAGAACACCATGAAGAAGCTGGTTGCGTCGCTTGCCGGCGGCCCTGCGCCGGATACGGCCGACACCACCGCCCCGGAAGTGGATCGTGCCGCACCGCTGCACGCGGACGTCCCGCTTCTCGTCCCGTTGATGGACAGCGGGACCAAAATCGTCTTCCATATCCTCGCGCTGTGCTGGTTCGTCGCGCTGGGCATCTTCTGGCGCTGGTGGCTGCGCGACGAGCACTATGTCGACGCATTCCGCTTCGGCGTCAACTGCTTCGTGCTGTTCTGGACCACCTTCATTCCCGGCTACTTCATCTTCATCATCCGCTCGGCGGTCGTGCCGAACCCCGCGCTGCCGGTGCCGCGCGACTGGCGCGTCGCGATGGTCGTCACCAAGGCGCCATCCGAGCCGTTCGACATCGTCCGCACGACGCTGCTCGCGATGCTCGACCAGACCTACCCGCACGATACGTGGCTCGCCGATGAAGACCCGTCGCCCGAGACGCTCGACTGGTGCCGCGAGCACGGCGTATTCGTGTCGACGCGGCGCGGCATTGCCGCGTACCACCGCGCAAGCTGGCCGCGCCGCACCAAGTGCAAGGAAGGCAATCTCGCGTACTTCTACGATATGGTCGGCTACGACAACTACGATTTCGTGTCGCAGCTCGATGCCGATCACGTGCCGACCCGGACCTATCTCGAGGAGATGCTGCGGCCGTTCATCGATCCGGAAGTCGGCTACGTGTCGGCGCCGAGCATCTGCGACAGCAACGCGGCCGCGAGCTGGAGCGCACGCGGGCGCGTGAACGTCGAGGGGCCGCTGCACGGCACGATGCAGGCCGGCTATGCGGGCGGCCTCGCGCCGCTGTGCATCGGCTCGCACTATGCGGTGCGCTGCCGCGCGCTGCGCGAGATCGGCGGGCTCGGGCCCGAACTCGCCGAGGATCACTCGACCACGATGATCTTCAATTCGAAGGGCTGGCGCGGCATGCATGCGCTGAACGCGATCGCGAACGGCGAAGGGCCGCGCACGTTCGGCGACCTGGCCACGCAGGAATTCCAGTGGTCCAAGAGCGTGATGATCATCATGCTGCGCTACACGCGCCACTATTTCATGGGGCTGCCGCTGAAGCTGAAGGCGCAGTTCCTGTTCTGCCAGCTGTGGTACCCGCTGTGCGCGCTCGCGATGGCCGGCAGCGTCGTGATTCCGGTCGTCGCGCTGCTCACCGGCCGCGTGTGGGCACACGTCGACTACCTCACGTACCTCACCTACGCGCTGCCGCTGTCCGTGCTGATCCTGTGCGTCGTGACCTGGGCCACGCATTCGACCCAGTCGTGCCGCCCGCTGAATACGAAGCTGCTGTCGTGGGAAGGACTGTCGTTCGTGTTCGCGCGCTGGCCGTGGGTCGTGCTCGGCTGCGCGTCGGCGGTATTCGACTGCGTGCGCGGCAAGGAATTTCCATTCAAGGTCACGCCGAAAGGCGGCACGATCGAACAGGATGCGCCGCTGCGCGTGGTCGCGCCGTATCTGCTGATCTCGCTGTTCTGCAGCCTGCCCGTCGTCACGGTCGAGAATCCGCGCAACGCCGCCGGCTTCTATCTGTTCTCGACGCTGACGAGCATCCTGTATCTCGCGATCGCGGCGGTCATCGCGGTGAATCACGGCCGGGAGCAAGGGCTCGACGCGTCGGCGTTCAGGCAGATGTTCTTCAGCCGCCTGCCGGTACGCAACGCGTTGTTCGTGTTCGCGCTCGCGATGCTGTTGTCGGGTATCGGGCTGCGCGCGCCGAAAGGCTGGCAGGCGATGATGTGGCGCTCGGGCTTGCCGGCCGTGGTCGCGCCCGTGCCGGGCGAGCCGGTGAAGCAGCCCGAGCTCGGCGCGTACGATCCCGGGAAGACGCTCGCGGCCGATCGCGATCTCGCGTTCGATCATGTGTTCGTGTCGTGGAACGCGCCCGACATCCGCGCGGAAATCGACGATGCCTACCGGAGCGCACAGGCACGGAACCGCTCGCTGATGCTGACCATCGAGCCCTGGGCGGCCGGCGATACGCGGCAAGGCGCGCTGCTCGACGATATCGCGCACGGGCGCTACGACGCGCGGATCGCGGCCACCTGCTCGGCGCTCGCCGCGTTGAAGGGCCCCGTGTTCGTGCGTTGGGGCCATGAGATGGAGGCCGACACCGGACGCTATCCGTGGGCCATCGGCGATGCATCGGCCTACGTGGATGCATACCGGCGGGTCGTGACCGCCTGCCGCACGATGACCGACCAGATCCGCTTCGTGTGGTCGCCGGCCGGCAACCGGAACCTCGATGACTATTTCCCGGGCCGCGGCTATGTGGACGACGTCGGCCTGTCCGTGTTCGATTGCCCGCGCTGCGCGATCTGGCCGGCCGGCGGCCACGCCTCCGCCGCGAGCATCCTGCGGACCAAGTACGAGCGGGTGACCGACTACGGGCTGCCGGTGATGGTCACGGAACTCGGCGTCGACGGGTCGAATTCGCGCAAGCGCGAGGAGCTGGACGAATTCCAGCGGTCGCTGTGGCGCTATCCGCTACTGAAGGCCGTGGTGTATTTCAACGCGGTCGATACGCCCGGCGCGTGGCCGGCGCATTACGTGCCGGACTGGCGGATCGCGCCGACGTTCCTGCAGACGACGGTGGTCGCCAAGTGACATGACCGGTGGCCGGTGGCGTGTCGGCAGTGCTGCCGTCAGCCGAGTAGCTCCTTCTTCCGCAACTGCACGACGTCGCGCATCGGCGGCGCGCCGAACAGCCGGCTGTATTCGCGGCTGAACTGCGACGCGCTTTCGTAGCCGACGACGGCGGCCACGGACCCGACGTCGCCGCCCTGCCGCAGCAACAGCCGCCGCGCTTCGTGCAGCCGCAACTGCTTCTGGTACTGCAACGGGCTCAGCGTCGTCACGTGCTTGAAGTGATGGTGCAGCGACGACACGCTCATATTGACCGCCTGCGCGAGCGACTCGACGCGCATCGGCTCCGCGAAGTGATCGCGGATCCATTCGATCGCGCGCGCGATCCGGTGCGTCTGGCTGCCCGCGATCGCCATATGCCGCAGCCGCGTGCCCTGCCCGCTCGTCATCAGCCGGTACAGCAATTCCTTTTCGATCAGTGGCGCGACGACCGGAATGTCGGCCGGCGTATCGAGCAGCCGTAACAGCCGCAGTGCAGCATCGAGCAGCGGCGGCGTCAGCTCGGCGAGCGCGATCCCCTCGCCTTCGGGGCCCGCGTCGGGCTCGGGCAGCCGCATCTCGGCCGCGAGCTCGACGATGCGCTGCGGATCGAGCGTCAGCGACAGGCACAGGTAGGGCGCGTCCGGCGACGCGCGCGTCACGCGCGACAGGATCGGCAAGTCGATCGATGTAATCAGGCAATTCTGCGTGTCGTACTCATACGCGTGGCCGGCCACGATCACGCGCTTCGCGCCCTGCGCGGCGATCACGAGCGCGGCCCGCGACACGCCGCAGCCGAGATCGACCGGCCGCGTGTGCCGGTGCAGCATCAGGCCAGGCACGGCCGTCGAATGCGAGCCGTCCGCCGGCGCGAAACGGCCGATCAGCATCGCCAGCTCGCGCCGCCCGGATTCGCGCGACGCCTCGATATCGGTCATGTCCATGACCCTTCCTCGATCAATTTCCTCACGTCGCGCGAGCATAGCGAAACTGCCCGCGGCCTGCCGGGGATTTGCAGGATTGTTCAATAAATTTGCAGGATTGGGTAGACGAAAAAACCAGCGGCTCGCGCACACTGCCCGCTAACCGGGCGCATGCCGGGTTTTCCCCACGGAGACAATCACAATGCCTACCTCGTTTGTCCTGAACGGCAAGAACGTCACGCTCGACGCCGATCCGTCGATGCCCGTCCTCTGGGCGATTCGCGAACACGCGGGACTGACCGGCACGAAGTTCGGCTGCGGCATGGCGCAGTGCGGCGCGTGCACGGTGCATCTCGAAGGCCAGGCCGTCCGCTCGTGCGTGCTGCCGCTCGCCGGCATCGCGGGCAAGCACATCACGACGATCGAAGGCGTGCAGAGCAAGCCCGCGCAGGCCGTGCAGGCCGCCTGGGTCAAATTGCAGGTGCCGCAATGCGGCTACTGCCAGTCGGGCCAGATCATGTCGGCCACCGCGCTGCTCGAACAGAACCCGAAGCCGACCGACGCGGACATCGACGCCGCGATGAACGGCAACCTGTGCCGCTGTGCGACCTACGCCCGCATCCGGGCGGCGATCCACGACGCGGCCGCAACGCTGGGAGCGTGACCATGACGATCGAACTCGACAACACCGGTTCGGTGCGTCCGTCGCGCCGCACGTTCCTGAAGGCCGCGGGCGCCGCGGCCGCCGTCAGCCTGACCATCGGCTTCGAATGGGCCGGCCTCGGCCGCCGCGCGCTGGCGGCGACGGCCCCCGCCGCCGACTTCGCGCCGAACGCGTTCCTGCGCATCACGCCCGACGGCGCCGTCACGGTCATCGCGAAGCACGTCGAACTGGGCCAGGGCGCGTATACGGGCATCGCGACGATCGTCGCCGAGGAGCTCGACGCCGACTGGTCGCACGTGCGCGTCGAGAGCGCGCCCGCCGACGCGAAACGCTACGCGAACCTCGCGTTCGGCACGATGCAGGGGACGGGTGGCAGCTCGGCCATGTCGAACTCGTGGCAGCAACTGCGCGAAGCGGGCGGCAAGGCCCGCGCGATGCTGGTATCGGCCGCGGCAGCCCGCTGGAAGGTACCGGCCAGCGAGCTGACGACGGCCAATGGCGTCGTCACGCATGCGAAGAGCGGCAAGACGGCCGCGTACGGCACGCTCGTCGCCGATGCGTCGAAGCTGCCCGTGCCCGACAAGGTCACGCTGAAGCAGCCGGCCGAATTCAAGCTGATCGGTCACCGGATTCCGCGCGTCGACGCGTCGGCGAAATCGAACGGCACCGCGCATTTCACGCTCGACACGACCTTCCCCGGCATGCGCGTCGCGCTGCTGCAGCGCCCGCCGCGCTTCGGCGCGAAGGTGAAATCGTTCGACGCGACGGCGGCCAAGGCCGTGCCGGGCGTCGTGTCGGTCGTGCAGGTGCCGGGCGGCGTCGCAGTCGTCGGAACCGGCTTCTGGGCCGCGAAACAGGGCCGCGACGCGCTGAAAGTCGAATGGGACGAAACGAACGCCGAAAAGCGCGGCTCGGACGAGATCATGCGCGAATACCGGCAGCTCGCCGACAAGCCGGGCACATCGGCACGCAAGGACGGCGATGCCGATGCGGCGATCGCGGGCGCGGCACGCAAGATCGGCGCGACCTACGAATTCCCGTATCTCGCGCACGCGCCGATGGAGCCGCTCGACGCGGTCGTCAAGCTGACGGCGAACAGCTGCGAGATCTGGGCCGGCGACCAGTTCCAGACGGTCGACCAGGCCAACGCGGCCAGGACGGCGGGCCTGAAGCCCGAGCAGGTGCAGATCCACACGCTGTACGCGGGCGGCAGCTTCGGCCGGCGCGCGAACGCGTGGTCGGACTACGTGGTCGAGGCCGTGTCGATCGCGAAAGCGCTCGGCGCAGACGGCAAGCCCGTCAAGCTGCAGTGGACGCGCGAGGACGACATCCAGGGCGGCTTCTACCGGCCGATGTACTTCCACAAGCTCGATGCGGGGCTGACCGCGGACGGCAAGCTGGTCGGCTGGCGCCACCGCATCGTCGGGCAGTCGATCCTCGCCGGCACGCCGTTCGAAGCATTCATGGTGAAGAACGGCGTCGATGCGACGTCGGTCGAGGGCGCGGCGAACCTCCCGTACGCCGTGCCGAACGTGTCGGTCGAGCTCACCACCACCAAGGTCGGCCTGCCCGTGCTGTGGTGGCGCGTGGTCGGCAGCTCGCACACGGCGTACGCGGTCGAGGCGTTCATCGACGAAGCCGCGCACACCGCTGGCAAGGATCCGTACGCGTTCCGCCGTGACCTGCTCGAGAAGGAGCCACGCATGCGCGCGGTGCTGGACCTGGCCGCGCAGAAGGCCGGCTGGGATCCGGCCAAACCGCTGCCGAAGGGCCGCGGGCGCGGGATCGCAGTCGCCGAGGCGTTCAAGAGCTATGTCGCGCAGGTGGCCGAGGTGTCGGTCGATGCAGACGGCAAGGTGAAGGTCGAGCGCGTGGTGTGCGCGGTCGATTGCGGGATCGCGATCAATCCCGACATCGTCGCCGCGCAGATGGAGGGCGGCATCGGCTTCGGGCTCGGCGCGGTGATGCACAGCGCGATCACGCTGAAGGACGGCCAGGTCGAGCAGCGCAACTTCGACGGCTACCACGTGCTGAGGATGGCCGAGATGCCGAAGGTCGAAGTGCATATCGTGCCGTCGGCCGAAGCGCCGACCGGGGTCGGCGAGCCGGGCGTCGCACCGGTCGGGCCGGCTGTCGCGAACGCGATCTTCGCGGCGACGGGCAAGCGGCATTACGTGCTGCCGTTCGATTCGGCGGATAGCGCGAAGGCGTGACGACGGGACGGAACGCCGGCTGCGGGACGGAAGACGTCTTGCGGCCGGCGTTTGTCGGCGCATCGAGGAAGACGTAACACCGACCGGCGCTGAAGCCTCGAAGCCTAATGGCACACCCCGCCGGCCACGCTCACTCCAGCTCGACTTCCGGCCAGAGCCTCGGAAAGAGAAAACGGAGACCGCTCAGCGGCACTCCAAAAGACAGTTCACCGCGGTGCGACGGCGAGGTCAGCAGTCCGCAATCCAGCAGCGACCGGACGATTCGGCGCGCCAGGACATCGCTCACGCCAAGCATCTGGGCAAATTCCGCTCGCGAGACGGTTCGGCGCAGTGCCACGAACTCCATGGCCAGCGCCGCGGCTTCAGGTTTGATGACCGATTTTTCCGAACTGATGGTCCACGGATTGGCCTCCAGGTATCGCAGCAGATCCAGTAATCGCCCGGTCACCCCATCGAACTCCGTCATACGCACCATGAAACCAACCTGATCCAGACAGCAGTCGAGAAAGAACCGGGCAAATTTGACCAGCCCTTCCTGGGACAGATTGCCCCGGCCATCCAGATCGTTGCGCTTCGTCTGATCGGCCTCGCTCAGCCTGGCGTAATACTGTTCATGTTCTCGCGCCAGCCCCCGGAGAGGCGACCAAAGACCATGGGTCAGGTCCGCCGCGCACAGTCCGAGATGCGAATGCAGGCGCGCCACCCGGCCGTTGCCATCCATGAACGGGTGCACCCAGGTCAAACGATGATGCGAACAGGCAATGCCGATCAGTTGATACTCTTTGGCACGAATGCGGGCATAACGTGTCGCCCAGGCCTGAAGCAACGGCTCGACCATCTCGGGCTCCGGTGCCAGATGACGCCCTACCGTCACATCCAGGCGGCGAAATTCGCCGGGAGCAATGACTTTTCCGTCACCGGTAAGTCGTTCATCGACGGGCAAACCGGAAAAGAAGCGATCGTGAATGGCCGAAATTCGCGTCGGCTCGAAGAGCGCTGTAACCGGAAGCGCTTGCCATTCCTCCTCGAGCGCCGCTTCCGTCGCGATATGCGCGACCGCGAAGCGTTGTTTCTTACGCTCGACAATATCGGTCGAGTAATCCCGATGCAGCGCAGCCTCGATCTTGGCGGGCGTCGTGTGCTGCCCTTCGATCTTGTTCGTGTAGTACGAATTCATGGCGCGCAACTGCGGCACGAGCGCGGCGGCCAGCGGAGTATCGCGTACGGCAAGCAGTCGATGTGATGAATCGACGAGTTCCGCGGCTTGCTCAAGCAGCGGATCGAGTACGCGATCCTCAGGAAATAACGGCTCGAAGGTAGCGACGGTGGCCATACTTCTCTGTCGGGTTCAATGTAGGGTTCGGTGTCGGCAATTATAGTTACTTATGTTTATGATTTATATAAACTTTTTTGTTTATCGTGTAGGGTTGAATGTAGGGTTCCATGTAGGGTTCGATTTGCCCACCTCCTACTCGCACTGCGAACGCATTACCCATGCCACTCCCAGCTTCCCCCACACGTTACGCCCGACGTAACGCCCGTAACGTCGCCCGCCGATGCTACGTAACAATCCTTCACTATTGCCCCGACCCTTTTTCTGTCCGCCCTGTGCCTCCCGTTAAAAATTCTTTTAAATTCAAGGCCGCCACGCCGCTTGCACCGGCGCCGTCCCCCGTCGATACATGACGATCCGCTCCCTGGCCCGAAAGTTGCAGCACAGGACCCGCAAACACTCCTTTACGGACATGCGAGGGCCACCATGGATTGCAAATACCTGTACATCGACAACATAAAAATCAACTTCGTGCGCCGCACGATCGAAATCGACAACAAAGTCGTTGACGTCACGCCGCGTGAATTCGACGTCGTCGAATTCCTGCTCGACAACATGAACAAGATCGTGCCGCGGCAGGCAATCCAGGAAGCCGTGTGGGGCCGTGAACTCGGCGTGTCGTCGCGCACGCTCGACACCCATATCTCGCGTATCCGCTCGAAGCTGCAGCTCGATCACGACAAGAACCTGCGGATCATCCCGATCTACGCCGTCGGCTATCGCCTGGTGCTGTTCGGTGCGGCGATGACGCACGTCGAGCGCCACGACGCGGCGCCGCTCCTGCGCATCGCACCGCAGGCCGCGATGGCCGCCGACTACGCCTGACGCTTCGCCCCACGCGGCGCGCCGGCCACACTCCCCCCACCGCGCTGCGCCGCTCCGCAGCGCCTCGCGGCCCGCCCGTCGGGCGCGGCCTGCATGCCGCCCGGCCCGCCAGCCAGTCGCGACCCGACCGCCGCCTCCGGGCGGCGGTCGCTTTTGGACGCCCGCGTCCGCGCATCGTCACGCTTCGTCGCTTCCGCTCCGGCCGCCGCCAATGCCGGCGACTACGGAATTCGGCGTGACACACGATCATTGCCGTCCCTACAATCGACGCAGCCGCCGCGCGCCCTCCGCGCCACCGGCCCCGAAACGAACGGAACGACCATGAAGATGTGCGATTCGCGAACCGTTGTCGCCTGCCTGTATGCACTGGTTGCGCTCGCGTGCGCCGCGCCGCCCGTGGCGCACGCGGCGAACGACCACGCGCTTCACGTCGCGTCGACGACGCCGGGCAATCCGGATGAAGGCAGCGCCGGGCGCGACACGCCGCCCGCACGCCAGCGACGGATGGATGCCGTCGCGACCACGCCGCCTGATCGCGCACGTCGGCAAGCGTCGCCGGCGGCCTCCGCCGATCCGCCTTCGTGCCATGCGCGGCCCACGACGACGCGGTGCCGCGGCCCGCAAGCGAACGACGCGAAGCAGCGCTGCACGCGCTGCCTCGATCAGTGACGACGCGCAGCGCGCCCGCTTATGCGGCGCGCTGCGCTTCCAGCCACGCCTGGAACATCAGCACGGTCCACAGCTGGTGCTGCCAGTTCATCCGGCCGGTCTGGTGCTGCCGCCACAGGCGCTCGACCGCGGCCGCATCGAAGAAGCCCTCCTCGCGCAACCGCGACGGCCGCAACAGCGCGTCGGCCCAGTCACGCAACGAGCCGCGCAGCCAGTGATCGACGGGCGCGCAAAAGCCCTGTTTCGGCCGGTCGATCAGCGCGGACGGCACGTACCGGTCGAGCAGCCGGCGCAGCAGCGCCTTCGACTGCCCTTCCGGCAAACGCACCTCCGCCGGCACGCGCCACGCGAATTCGACGACGTGATGGTCGAGGAACGGCATGCGCGTTTCGAGGCTCACGGCCATCGCCGCGCGATCGACTTTCGCGAGGATGTCGGTCGGCAGGTACGTGAGCGTGTCGATCGCCATCGCCTGCTCGGCGAAGCTCAGGTGCGCGGGCCATGCGGATACGGTGTCGAGCGGTGTCGCCGGCTCCTGGCCCGACAGCGCAAGGCGCTCGGGATGATGCACCGACGACATCAGCAGCCGGTACAGCCCGATGCGGCTCTCGGCCGTCATCACGTGGCCGAGCTTGTGCAGGCGATCGCCGATGCGCGTCGCCGATTCGCGTGCCTCCACGCCGCCCCACGCCCCTTGTGCGACGGCCGCGAGCTGGTCCGCGTGATCGGGCCGCAACGCATGCAGCGCGGCGGCGATCCGCGCGCGCACGGCGCCCGGCACGCGATGCAGCTTGCGCCACAGACGCGGCGTCAGGAAGTAGCGCGTGTAACCGCCGAACAGTTCGTCGCCGCCGTCGCCGGACAGGCTCACCTTCACGTGCCGGCGCGTCAGCTCCGACACGAGAAAGGTCGGGATCTGCGACGCATCGGAAAACGGCTCGTCGTAGATCGACGGCAGCTTCGGCACGACGCCGAGCGCATGGTCGGCCGTGACGTACAGCTCGGTATGGCGCGTGCCGAGATGGCGCGCGACGGCCTTCGCGTAACCGGCTTCGTCATAGCCGGCTTCGTGGAAGCCAATCGTGAACGTGTCGACCGGCGCCGCCGATTGCGCCTGCATCAGCGCGACGATCGCCGACGAATCGACGCCGCCCGACAGGAACGCGCCGAGCGGCACGTCGGCCTCCATCTGCCGCGCGACGGCCTGGCGCAAGACCACGTCGAGCTGACCGACCGCTTCGTCGGCACTGCCCTCGAACGGCTGCGCGCGACCGTCCTCGATCGCCTGATCGAGCGTCCAGTACGCACGCAGGCGCGGCATGTCGCGCGCATGCTCGAACTGGATATACGTGCCCGGCGGCAGCTTGTGGATGCCGCGATAGATCGTGTGCGGCGCGGGCACGCTCGACTGGCGCAGATACAGGCACAGCGCATCGCGGTCGATCGCGCCGTCGAAGCCCGGGTAGCCGCGCAGCGCCTTCAGCTCGGACGCGAACACGAGCGCGTCGCCGATCCGGCCGTAGTAGAGCGGCTTCTCGCCGATCCGGTCGCGCGCGAGCGTCAGCACGCGCGATTCGCGATTCCACAGCGCGATCGCAAACATGCCGGTCGCACGCCGCAGCGTCGCTTCGACACCCCACGCGACGATCGCCGCGATCAGCACCTCGCTGTCGGAGTGGCCGCGCCACGCCGGTGCGCGACCCGCGCGCTCGAGCTCGGCGCGCAGTTCGCGATGGTTGTAGATTTCGCCGTTGAAGACCATGACGTAGCGGCCGCACGCGGATGCCATCGGCTGTCGGCCGTGTACCGACAGGTCGACGATCGCGAGCCGCCGGTGGCCGAGCGCAATGCCGGCTTCCGGATCGACCCAGATCCCCTGCCCGTCCGGCCCGCGATGCGCGAGGCTTGCCGTCATGCGCGCGAGCGTGCCGCGCGCTGTCTCCTCATCGATGGCGACGCTATTCAGAAAGCCGTCGATTCCGCACATTGATTTTTCCGCCCCTGTTGACCAGTTCCGTCACGCATGGCGCAACCTCGCGGCCCGCCGTCCGGCGTGACGGTCGAGCCATATTACGAAGAAATAAATCAGCAATAATTCACTGGTGAATGCTGAAATCACTCGAAAAAACCGCTGTCAAGCATCGTGTGCGCATCGCGGCGGTGCGTCCGGCCGAATCGGCCCGTCCGGCCGACCACAGGCGGGCCGACCCGACGGTCATCGGATCACGCGGAGAAAACAGGGGACGGACTGCGTCAGGACGGCAGCCGGCGCGCCGCCAGATACGCAAGCTGCGCGCGGTTCTGCACGTTGAAGAGTTTCTCGAGCGAGCGGATATGGTGGCCGACCTTGTGCAGCGACGTGCGCAGCGCGCTCGCGATCTCCTGGTCGGACAGCCCGTGCACGAGGCGGTCGAGCACCTGCTGTTGTTCGTCGCCGAGCGCGAAGCCGCGCATGCGTGCGATGCGTGCCTCGAGGAACGGCAGCGCGACGCGATGCACCGCGAGGCTGACCGACAGCGCGCCGCCGATCACGCGATCGTCGATCCATTCGGTGCCGTGCGTCTCCGACGTCACGTTCACCGCGACGCGCAGGTCGAGGCGCGGCGCCGACAGACCGAACAGCACACCGCTGTTCATCGCATGCGCGCGCAGATGGCCGGCGAGCGCCAGCATCTTGCGGTCGCCGCTGCCCTGCGCGGCCGCCTCGATCTCGTCGAGCCGCCACGCGACCGGAAAGCCGCTCTGCCGCACCTGCGCGAACCGTGGGTCGCTCTCGTAGAGCATGCCTTCGATAAACGGCTGCATGAACGTCGCGGGCGCGAGGTCGCGAAGCAAATGCGCGCACAGGATGCGCCGCCCGATCATTTCGAAAGCGCCGTAACCGAGCGTACTGAAACCGATTTGCCGCAATCGCGCATGGCATTGCGCAAAATCGACCGGAGCAAGGTCGGTTTTACCGGGTTCAATTTGAATGCCGGTAAAAACGTCATGCCCGATTGCCTGATATTCATTCGAATAAGCCGCAGCCGTTGCGATATCGGCCTGCGAAAACCACTCGACGCGTGGTGCGCCGTCAGCATATGCCATGAGGAGCCCGCCCTTTCCCAATATGTGAACCTGCGCCCCGTCACGATCTGGTCTTTTCTTTATGGATTTTCTGGTCTTCGTTATAGGCGTGCGAATAGGAATCTTTCGCCGCCATTAGTATTACGGCATATTACGCGTACACCGGCATTTTTGTACAATGCCCCCGCGTTTCGTCAGGGATGACGATCGGCGCATATCACACCGATGCTCGATCGCACCGCCGCGAACGCCGTACACGATACGGCCGCCGCCAGGCGATGCGCGTCGATTCCGAGGGATGGCTCATGTCCGATATTGCATTGCATGAAGAAGCGGTCGCCCCAACCTTTCCCGGTCCGTCGCACGGGTTGAACGCGTGCCCGGACGCGCTGCGCGAGCGCCCGGTGCAGGTCGTCTGGTGCGACGACGTGAAACACGGCGAGCTCACGCAGCCGCACGCGCCGAAGCTCGGCGTCGCCGATACGCTCGCACATGCGCAGAGCACGGCCGAGCGCAGCCGGATCGTCGCGAGCCTGCTGCATCTGACGGGCTTCTCGACGTTCGCGTACTTCGCGCTCGAATTCGCGCACGAGCGGGTCGAAAGTCTCTACCTGCACGAAGCATTCACGCCGGCCACCTATCGCGGCGACTACGTGCGGCACCACCATCACGACATCGATCCGCGCACGCTCGGCGCGCGCGTGTGCAACATGCCGATCGTGTGGGACCTGCAGCAGCTGCGCCGCGAACACCGCGAGCGCGACGCGGGTCCGCGCGTGACGCCGGCCGCGCTCGACGGCTTCCTGCAGACGATGCAGGACGACGGGATGTGCAGCGGCGTCATGTATTCGATGGCCGTGCCCGGCACGCGGCTGCACGCGTTCATGAGCTTCACCGCGCCGCGCCGCACACGCGAATGGATCACGCCGGCGACGATCGAACAGGCGCTGTCGATCGGGCTGTCGGTCCACAAGTTCGCGTCGCCGCAACTGATCTCGACGTCGCGCGAGCGCGCGGTGAACGGGCTCACGCCGTTCGAGCAGGAACTGCTGCTCGGCATCGCCGAAGGCGCCTCCGACAAGGAGATCGGCCGGCGCCTCGACACCAGCGCACACAACGTCGACTATCACCTGCGCAAGCTGCGCAAACGCTTCGGCGTCGCGAACCGGATCCAGCTCACGTACCTGACGTCGAAACTCGAACTGATCTGACGGCCGCACCGTACCGCGTGCGCGGCACGGCACGGCACGGCACGGCACGGCGCGTCGCGTCGCGTCGCAAGCGGATGCGTAAACGCACATGCCGGCCTCGAGGGCCGGCATGTGCGGGTTGCGGCGCGGTGCCGGGTCCGGCGCCGCTTCCTGGAAGACGACCTGCGTTACTTCAGCAGCATCATCTGCACCACCTTGACGATCACGAGACCGACCGCGATCACGAGATAGCCGCGCAGCACGGCCATCCACACGCGCGTCGTCAGCGTCATCTTCTGCGGCTCGAGCGTGTCGAGCGGCGGCATGCGCCACGTATCGCGTTGCGTACGGTCGACGCCGGGTTCGACGACGCGCTTGTTGCGGCGAATCAGCACCGTCGCGAGATAGCCGACGATCGCGAACACGCTGCCGCCCACCAGCACGTCGAGGATCGCTTCACCGCTGATGTCCGGATACATCACCGATGCGGTCAGGATGATCGACAGCATCACGAGCACCCAGATCACCGCGCCCGTGAACACGTTGAGCTTCGTCGAGTTGATCCACGGGCCGAGCACCTGCTTGTCGTTGCACAGCAGCAGCAGGAACACGGTCGCGCTCGGCAGCAGCACGCCCGCGAGCGTCTGCACGGCTTCCGTCAGCAGGCCCAGCGGGCTGCCCGGGATCAGCACCAGCGCCGCGGCGGCCGCGACGATGCCGAAGTAGACGAGATAGAAACCCTTCGCGTCCGACACGTTACGATGCAGCGAGTGACGGATCTTGAACACGTCGCCGATCGCATAGGCGGTCGACAGCGATACGGCCGCCGCGCCGATGATGCACGCGTCGAGCAAGGCGACCGCGAACAGCGTCGCGCTCGTGCGGCCCGAATACTTCTCGAGGCCCGCGATGATGCCACCGGCGTCGGTGAAGTTGCCGAACTCCGGATGGCCCGAGAACAGCTGGGCCGAGAACGCGATCATCGCGACTGCACCGACCAGCACGAAGGCGATGCCGATCCACAGGTCCGCCTTTTCATACTTCATGAAGCGCGGCGTGATGCGCTTGTCGATCACGTAGCTCTGCTGGAAGAACAACTGCCATGGCGCGACCGTCGTGCCGACGATACCGATCACGAGCAGCATCACGTCGGACAGCTTCGCATGCGCGGGCCAGTTCGGTACGAAGAAGTCGCGCGAGATCTGCGCCACCGGCGGATGGATCGACACGAGCACCGGCACGAGCAGCAGGCTCAGCAGGCACAGTCCGATCGCGAACCGCTCGAAGCGCCTGAAATCCCCGGTACTCACCGCGGCCATGGTCAGCGCCGCGGCCACGCACACGCCGGCCACCTTCGGCAGCCCGAAGAAATCCAGCACGAACGTGATGCCGATGAACTCGGTGACGATGGTGAGCGCGTTGAGCAGGAACAGGTCGATCACGCTGAACGCGCCCCAGAACTTGCCGAAGCGCTCGAAGATCAGGCGTGCATGGCCGACGCCCGTCACCGCGCCTAGGCGCAGCACCATTTCCTGGTTCACGTACAGCACGGGCACGAGCAGCAGCAGCGTCCACAGCAGCGTCGTGCCGTAGTTCTGCCCCGCCTGCGTGTAGGTACCGAAGGCGCCGGCGTCGTTGTCGCCGACCATCACGATGAGGCCCGGGCCGATGATGGCGAGCAGCGTGCGCAGGCGCGCCCACCACGTACTGCGTGCACCGGTGTCGTGGCGCGAGATCGTGCCGAGCGCGCCGCGGATGTCGCCCAGGTGGGCTTCGTCGAGCACGGCGCTGCGTTCGGCGGCGATTGGTGGAGAAACGTTGGATGGCGTGGACATGATTTATTCCGTACGGCTAAGGGTTATCTGATAAGCGTGTGACCTTGGAATGCGCGCGTGGCGGCCGCTCGATGGCGGCCGCACGTGCGCATGCCGAGGCACGCGCGGTGCATCTTGCTTCAGCGGAGCAACGATTTCAGATGGTTCAACAGGCGGGAGAACACCCGCGGACGGGCGTCGAGCATCAGCATCGCGTCGTAGTGGTTGCGCGATTCCGTGACGTGCGGGAGATTCGACAGCAGAAGGCCGAAGTTCATGATCTGGCTCCGTGCGGCGACGGCAGGCGTGCCGGCCGCGTGGTGGGCGCGGGGCCAGTCCGGGGCCTGAACGACGTGTCAGGCTAGTGCGCCGGATTGTCCCTGCGACCCGGGTTCAAAAGGGTCGGTGTGTGCAACGGGCATAAGGGACAACTGTCACTGTCGTTCATGGCGGCTCCTGTACGGTGTTCGGGAGAACACGGTTGACCGCCGTCAGGCCTGCGGGCCGGGATTCGCGAGCACGGGAAAAGCGTGCGCGAACGCGGCCGCCTGCCAGGCGGCGGTGAAACCGGACGGCGCATGCGAAAACGCATCACGCTAACCGGCGCGAATCAGGGTGCACGTAGGGGGTTACTGCGGAATACTGCTGCGCGCACCGTTTGCCTGGGAGACAAACGGCGGCTTCGATAAGGCGCGGACGTCGGTCGCTCAGGCGGAAATTTCGTTCGAAGATCGACTACTGCAGGCGTCCAAGGCGGCGGCCCCAAGAGTGAAGATGGCGGATTCTATGGACGGCCCGAAAGTGAAGTCAACCCCTCGAAACCCCATTTCCCGAAATAAATTTCTCGCGTCACATCACTGAAAGAATTGCCCTTGAAAACAAGCGGCGCAACCTTTCAGGGCGTATCGCGCGGTCGGTGGCCGATGCGTATGAACAACGGGGCGGCGCCTCCCGTCGTGCTCATCTGCTGCCCGTCCGCTGTCCATTCGTTGCCCGTCCCGCGCCGGAACGTGCTGCCGAGGTGCCCGCGCACCGTGCGCCACTTTTATGCGTTTTTTACTTGCGCTGCAGCAAACGACACGCATACAATCCGCCGCAATTCATCAAGGGAGTCCCTCCGTGGACACATGCTCTAGTTGCAGTTCGATGCCGGTCCAGGCCGGCCAAGCCATCGCGAGATAGCAGCCAGACGCATGTCTTTCGCCGCTAGCTCGCATTCGTCGGGTTAGCGCGCTTCCTTCCGGGCCGGCCATCGCCGGTTCGTCCGTCGCACGCTCCATTACGTTCCACCCTCCGATCGCAGGTCGCATCGTGCGCCCGCGCTCGATCACGTCGTCCGGCCCGAGCCGGACCGGACGGAGGCAGCGTCATGTTTCTTCAATCGTTCGCGGTCAGACTCAAGCGCATCGTGCATATCGCATGCGACCGCTCGTTCGTTTCCGGCCTCTCGCCGCTCGCCCACGCGTTCAGCAACTGGCGCGGCACGGCGCTCGCCCATGTGCCGGCGACGCCCCGCCCGCTCGACTGCCTGCTGGTCGCCGCAATGGCGGCCGCCGTCGCGCTCGTCGCGATGCTGTGCTCGGCCGCGCCGCGCCTCGGCTTTGCACAGGTGTGGCGCATCGGCGGCTGGCTGCCGTAAGCCCTGCTGCGCGGCGGGACGACGTGCCCCATACCGCCGCGCGACCACCACGCCACGCTTCTCGCATCACGTTTTCTCTTCTTCAGCTTAACTAATCAAACCGTCAACGGAACCCACATGAAGAACTATCTCGAACCCGTCCCGCGCAAGCTCCGCCTCAATGCGCTCGCCACGCTGCTGCTGTCGCTCGCCGCGGCGCCCGCGTTCGCGCAATCGACGCCGCCCGCCGCGGCCGAACCGGCGGCCGGCGCCAACGACGCCGCCGCTCCCGCACAACAGGCCGCCGATGCTGCCGCGCCCGCTCCCACTGGCTTCTGGGAACGCTCGAACCTGCTCGGCAACATGGGCGGCCTGCGCGACGTGCTCGGCGATCACGGCGTCACGCTGAGCCTGCAGGAAACCAGCGAGTACCTGTACAACACGTCGGGCGGCACGAATCGCGGCGGCGCGTACCAGGGGCTCACGCAATTCGGTTTCAACGTCGACACGGGCAAAGCGGTCGGGCTGCCGGGCGGCACGTTCAACGTATCGGCACTGCAGATTCACGGCACCAACCTCACGCAGCGCTATCTGCAGACGCTGCAGACCGCGACCGGCATCGAGGCAAATTCGACCACGCGCCTGTGGGAACTCTGGTACCAGCAGTCGCTGCTCGACGGCAAGGTCGACGTGAAGGTCGGCCAGCAGAGCGTCGACCAGGAATTCATGGTGAGCCAGAACGCGGCGACGTTCATGAACGCCACGTTCGGCTGGCCCGTGCTGCCGTCGACCGACCTGCCGGCCGGCGGCCCCGCGTATCCGCTGTCGTCGCTCGGCGTGCGGCTGCGCGTGAAGCCGGCCGATGCGTGGACCGCGATGGTCGGCGTGTTCGACGGCAACCCGGCCGGCCGCACCGACGGCGATGCGCAAGTGCTGAACGCGCACGGCACCAACTTCAACCTGCGCAGCGGCGCATTCGTGATCGGCGAAGTGCAGTACGCGCTGAACGCGCCGCCCGCCGATCCGAAGGCGCCGCAACCCGCCGGCCTGCCGGGCACGTACAAGCTCGGCTTCTGGTATCAGTCGCAGCATGCGAGCGACCCGCGCTACGGCACCGACGGCCTGTCGCTCGCGAATCCGGATAGCAACGGCATTGCCGCCACCCATCGCGGCAACTACGGGTTCTATGCGGTCGCGGACCAAATGGTGTGGCGGCCGTCGGCCGACAGCCCGCGCTCGGTCGGCGTGTTCGCGCGCTTGATGGGCTCGCCGGGCGATCGCAATATCGTCGATTTCGCCGCCAACGCAGGCGTGACGCTGAAGGCGCCGTTCAAGGGACGCGACAACGACGTCGCGGGCATCGCGGTCGGCTACGCGAAGATCGGCTCGCATGCACGCGGCCTCGACGGCGACACCGGTGTCTACACGACGCCCGGCTATCCGGTGCGCCGCGCAGAGACGGTCGTCGAAGCGACCTACCAGTACCAGGTCACGCCGTGGTGGCAGATGCAGGCCGACCTGCAACACTTCTTCCGCCCGGGCGGCGGCATCCCGAATCCGAACGCGCCCGGTGCGCGCATCGGCGACGAAACGGTGGTCGGCGTGCGCACGACGATCACGTTCTGACGCAAACCGGATGCAACGCACGGGCCGGACGGCCGCTTGCGCGACAGTCCGGCCCGTGCGTTCTCTTGCGGCGCAAGCGCGCGGCCCGCGCCGCGCGTCACTCGCCGTACAGCCCCAGCAGTTTCAGCGTGACGCCGTTGGTCCAGCCGAAACCGTCCTGCAGCGGATACTCGCCGCCCCCGCCGCCGCCCGTGCCGGCCCCTTCGACCACGTACTTCTCGACGAGCTTGCCCTCGGTCGCATACACGTGCTTCACGTCGGACAGGAAGCGTGTGCCGATGTCCTTCGCGAGTGCCGGTTCGCCATAGCGCCGCAGCCCGTCGATCGCGATCCACTGCAACGGCGCCCAGCCGTTCGGCGCATCCCACTGCTGCCCGGTGTTCTCGGTGGTCGTCGCGAGGCCGCCCGGCTGCAGCAGCGTCTTGCGCACCTCGCGCGCGGTCGCCTTCGCGCGCTCGGGCCACGCGACGCCCGCGAACAACGGATACAGCGCAGCGGCCGTCACGGCGTCGCGCGGCTTGCGCAGTTGCCAGTCGTAGTCGCCGTAGTAGCCGCGGCGGTTCCACAGATAACGGTTGATCGCGGCCGCACGCCGCGCCGCGCGCCCTGAAAAATCGGTCACGCATGCCACGTCGCGCGTGACCGAGCAGCCCTTCACGATCGTCGTCTCGAGGTGGAACATCAGGCTGTTCAGGTCGACCGGGACGATCGACGTCGTGCGGATCGTCGCAAGCGTCCTGCCGTCGCCGAACCAGCGCGAGCTGTAGTCCCAGCCGCTTTCGGCGCCCGCGCGCAGGTCGCGGTAGACCTCGTTCGCCGGACGCGCCGGCACCGACTTCGCGGTCGTCACGTCCTCGAGATACGACTCGTCGCGCGGCGTATCGCTCGCATCCCAGTAGCGGTTCAGCACCGCGCCGTCGGGCATCGCGACCACGTGGCGCGCGGCCTGCCCGCGCGGCGTCGTGGTTTCGCCCTGCATCCAGTACGCATGCTCCTTGCGCAGTTCCGGCAGGTATTTCTGATAGACCTTGTCGCCTTCGGCCTGCGCGGCGAGCGTGACCATGTACGCGAAGAACGGCGGCTGCGAGCGGCTCGCGTAGTACGTGCGGTTGCCGTTCGGGATGTGCCCGATCGTGTCGATCAGATGGGCGAAGTTGTCGAGCATGTCGTCGACGAGATCCTCGCGGCCCGACACCTGCAGCCCGAGCATCGTGAAATAGGTATCCCAGTAGTAGCCCTCGCGGAAGCGGCCACCCGGCACGACATACGGCTTCGGCAACGGGATCAGCGAACTGTAGGGCGGCACCGTCGCGCTCGTGCGCGTGAGCTGCGGCCACAGCCAGTCGATGTGCTGGCGCAGCGTCTGATTCGGCGGCGGCGTCACGCCGCTTTCCGGGGGCGGCGTGAAATGCTGGCCGACGAACGCCTTCAGCGAGAAGCCCGGCTGCGATTTCTGTTGCTGATACAACTGCACGATCGTCGCGGGATCGCTGTCGGGCGTCGCATCGACGAAGGTCTTCTGGTCGGGATAGATCTGCGCGGTCTGCACCGCGACGAACAGGTCGCCGTAGAGCTGGCTCGGCGGCGTCAGCAGCGTGCCCGACGCGGGGCCGGCAACCGCGACCGTAGTTGGCGGTGCCGACCCGGCAGCCGCCTGCGCGGCGGCCTGGTTCGCGTTGTCGGCCTGCGCGGCGCAGCCGGCCACCGCGAGATACGCGACGGCCAGCGCGGCGGCCCGGCGAAGACGCGATGCGGGCGGTGCGAGAGGCGGTGAAAGACGGAGCGAGAAGCGCGTCGGGAAGCGGCTAGCGAAGCGAGATGCAATCGATGCGGCACGACGTGACGTCATGACGTGTCCCCTCCTTTCGATGGTGAGTGGGTCGGCACGAGGTCTCGTTCGCGCGCGCTCGTCTCGATGGCCCTCGATCGATGCGCGTCGTTTTGTGCTGCGAGTGGGTCCGACTGTCGCACGAAACGCGCACATCAAGCAAGTTTCGATTCGCGCGACTCGCGCAGATAACCGCGTACGGCGCGCCACGCCCGCGCATCGAGCGCATCCGCATCGGTCTCGCCGCGCGCCCCCGCCGCATCGACGATCCCCTTCACGATTGCGAGCAGATCGTGCGCGACGACGTCGGGCGCAGCGACACGCGGCGCATCGCGCTGCGCGAGCGCATGCAGCAGCGTCGCGTGGATGCGGTCCGCGACGCGTGCGGTGCGCGCGCCGAGCGGCAGCCGCGCCTCCTCGAAATCGATCAGCCGCGCGAGCACGGGACGGCGCATCTGGTGCGCGACGGCCGCGCGTACCAGTGCGCGCAGTACGTCGTCGCATGACGACAGCGCACCGGCCCGGTCGACGTCGCCGAGCAAATGCGCACTCTCGCGCTCGACGAGCGCGGCCGTCAGCGCATCGCGGTTCGGGAAGTATTGATAGAGCGAGCCGATGCTGACGCCGGCCAGCGCCGCGACCGCGTTCGTCGTGTACCCGTCGAAGCCGTCGCGCTCCAGAATGCGAGCAGCGGCCTCGACGATCGCGTCGACGGTGACCACCGAGCGGCGCTGTCGCGGCGCCTTGCGTGGTGACAGCGGGATTCGTGGAGACGATTCGGACATGGCTGGAACGCGAGTTTCCAATATGAGCAAACGCTCATATTCTAGAAACGCCCTTCCACGCCGTCAAAAGGAATCAGCGTGCCCCAGCTCACTGCGCCCCCGCCCACCCAGTGCGTCCTCGTGAAGACGCGCCCCGAATGGCCCGGCCGCCCCGTGCCGGAGCGCTTACGACTGCGGCGCGAACGCATCACACCGATCCGCAAGACTCACGGCGCAAGCACGTCGCCGCGCTTCGACGACACCGGGTTCTCCTCGGCGCGCGTGACCGACGTGTGGATCAGGGACGCGCAGGATCGCCACACATGCGAACACGTGATCGAGGCGCTTTGCGAGATGCCGCCCCTGGATCGCGACGGCGACATCGTCGAGATCCTGTCGGGTGTCGAGCATGTGAATGCGTCCAACGACGGCAAGGTCGCACCGTCCGCCGTCCCGACCCATGCGGCACGCAGACGCGATGCAAGCGCCGCATTTGCGCAGTCGTTCTTTCCATGACGCCCGCAAAAAAGACGACTGTTGCAACATGCGGAACAACTGTTGTCGTACGTGACTCAACGGTCACATTGTGGGCATAATGACGCCTTTACCGCGCGCCCAGCCCATGTCGCCCGTCTTTCTAGCACCGCTCATCGTTGCCTGTGCGTTGTTCATGGAAAGCGTCGACGCGAACATCATCGTCACCGCCCTCCCCGCGATGGCGAGGGACTTCGGGCATAGCCCCGTCACGTTGAACATTGCGATCACGGCCTACGTGGTCGGGCTCGGCGTATTCATCCCGATCTGCGGCTGGCTGGCCGACCGCTTCAGCGCACGCTCCGTATTCCGCACCGCGATCGGCATCTTCGTCGTCGGCTCGCTGATGTGCGCGGCATCCAGTTCCCTCGGCGTGCTCACGTTCGCACGCTTCATCCAGGGCGTCGGCGGCGCGATGATGGTGCCCGTCGGCCGCATCATCATCTTCCGCGCGGTGCCGCGCTCGGATCTCGTGCGCGCGATGAACTACCTCGCGATTCCCGCGCTGTTCGGGCCCACGGTCGGGCCGCTCGTCGGCGGCTTCATCACGACCTACCTGCACTGGCGGATGATCTTCTTCATCAACGTGCCGATCGGCATCTACGGGATCTACCTCGCGAGCAAGCACATCGCGAACACGCGCGAACCGGATCCCGGCCCGCTCGACTGGTTCGGCTTCCTGCTGTCGGCCAGCGGCGCCGCGCTGCTGCTGATGGGCCTCACGCTGATCGACGGTTCGCTCACGTCGCGCTCGAACGCGCTCGTCATGTGCGTGGCCGGCACCGTCCTGCTCGCGCTCTACGTGCCGTACGCGCGCCGCAAGGAGCGGCCGGTGCTCGACCTCAGCTTCCTGAAGATCCCCACGTATCACGCGAGCGTCGTCGGCGGGTCGCTGTTCCGCATCGGCCTCGGCGCGGTACCGTTCCTGCTGCCGCTCGCGCTGCAGGAAGGGCTCGGCATGAGCGCGTTCCATTCGGGGCTCATCACGTGCGCGTCCGCGTTCGGCGGCGCGATGAGCCGCTCGACGGCCACCCATACGCTGCGCCGCTTCGGCTTCCGCACGGTGCTGATCTACAACGCGGCCTTCGCGGGGCTCGCGATCGCCGCGTACGGCGTGTTCCATCCCGGCATGGCGACCTGGGCGATCTGGCTGATCGTGCTCGTCGGCGGCATCTTCCCCGCGCTGCAGTTCACGAGCCTGAACTCGATGATCTACGCAGACATCTCGCCGCGCGATGCGGGCCGCGCGACGAGCCTCGGCAGCGTCGTGCAGCAAATGTCGCTCGGCCTGGGCGTAACGGTGGCCGGCCTCGTGCTGCACATCTCGCACTGGCTGCAAGGTCATCAAAAGATGGTGTGGTCGGATTTCTGGCCCGCGTTTCTCGTGGTCGGGCTGTGCTCGTTCGCATCGATTCCGATCACGCGGCGGTTGCCGCCCGGCGCCGGCGACGAAGTCGCGCGCGGCAAGCGGCAATAGCGATCAGGCAGGCGAGCGGGAAATAACGAAAGGGGCAGAACGAAAAACCGCCCGCGAAGCAAACCGGAAAAACAAAAAAATCAGCGGACATCCACACGGGGCCGGTGCACAGCCGCATGGATGTCCGCTCAGGGCTCCGGGTCTCCCGATGGGGGTTGAGAATCCCGGATTCGCTTCCTGCGTGCCATGGACATATGTGCGTCGGAAGCAAAATCGTTGCGCGTCTTTATCGTCGCGCCATGAACTGCACTATAGGGAAACTTGCGAAACGCATCTGTCAACCATTGTCAGACACGATGCATCGGCACGCCGCACGCGCGCGCCGCTTTCGCGCTAAAGTGGTTCCCGACCATCACTCCCGGCCGCCCTTCCGATGCTTACGCTCTCGCCCGCCGCCGCCCGCGCGCTGCATCTCGCCGCGCAGGGCCTGCTGACCCCGCCCCGCCGCAAGGCGACCAAGTCCGACGTGCTCGACACGATCCGCCGGATGGCGCAGTTGCAGATCGACACCATCCACGTCGTCGCGCGCAGCCCGTATCTCGTGCTGTTCAGCCGGCTCGGCGATTTCTCGCCGCGGTGGCTCGACGAACATCTCGCCGAGGCACGCCTGTTCGAATACTGGTCGCACGAAGCGTGCTTCCTGCCGGTCGAGCAGTTCGGCCTGATGCGCTACAAGATGCTCGATCCGTCAGGGATGGGCTGGAAGTACGCGGCCGAGTGGCATGAGCAAAATCGTCCGGACATCGAACGGCTGCTCGCGCGGATTCGCGACGGGGGCCCCGTACGCTCGGCCGATTTCGCCCGCGAGGATGGCGTGAAAGGCAACGGCTGGTGGGATCGCAAGCCCGAGAAGCAGCACCTGGAAGTGCTGTTCACGACGGGCGACCTGATGGTGTCGGAACGCCGCAATTTCCAGCGCGTGTACGACGTGCGCGAGCGCGTGCTACCCGACTGGGACGATGCGCGCGACCTGCCGCCCCGCCACGCCGTGCTGCCCGCGCTGCTCGACTACACGTGCCGCGCGCTCGGCGTCGTGCGTGCGGACTGGGTGGCCGACTACTATCGACTGCCGCGCCGTTCGTACCGCGCGGAGCTCGAGCAGCTCGCGGACGCGGGCGACCTGATCCCGGTGGCGATCGACGACTGGAAGGAGCCGGCCTACGTGCATCGCTCGCTCGAAGCGTTGCTGCCGGCCGCGCAGGCCGACACGCTGCGCTCGACAGTCACGACGCTGCTGTCGCCATTCGACCCGGTCGTCTGGGACCGGCGGCGTGCGTCGACGCTATTCGGTTTCGATTACACGATCGAATGCTATACGCCCGGGCACAAGCGGCGTTACGGCTACTTCTGCCTGCCGGTGCTGCATCGCGGCCGGCTGGTCGGGCGCATCGACGCGAAGGCGCATCGCACGCTCGGCACGTTCGAACTGAAGGTCGTGCATGTCGAGCCGGGCGTGCGGTTCGGCACGGGGCTCGCAGCGGATGTCGCGAAAGCGGTGAAGAAGCTCGCGGCGTGGCACGGCACGCCGGAAGTCACGGTCGGGCAGGCCCCGCCGGAGCTGGTGAAGGCGCTGGCCGGCGCGTAGACGGTCACGCAGCCGGCTGGCATGGCGGCGTCGCGCGCCGCCGGCCGTCAATCAGTCGCGCAGCTTGCGGAAACGCGGCGTGCCGTCTTCGAGGTTCCCGTTGAACATCGCTTCCGGCCGCACCCACAGCCCGCGCGCATGCGGCCACAGATGTTCGTACACGACCACCGATTCCTCGGTTTCGGAATGGCGGGCAACGCCGATGTAGCGATACAGCCCGCCCTTGTAATGGCGATGCGTCGCGAGCTGTTCGGCTTCCTGTTCGGTCATGATGGGCTTCTCTTCGGCAAAAACGGAAAGCGCGTATTGTATGCGCTGCGCCGCGCGTCAGCGTTTCGCGTAGATGTCCGCGCGACGGATCTCCATCACCCGCTCGGGATTCGCCGACGGCCCGAAGCCGACCGGCCGGTACAGCTCGTGCGCATCGGACGTCACGAGCATGATGCGGCGCAGGCCCTGCACCATCTCCTGCGCGAACACGTGATCGATCAGCGCGCGGCCGTAGCCGTTGCCACGCTCGGCCGGCAGCACGAACACGTCGCACAGGTACGCGAACGTCGCGTGATCGGTGACGAGCCGCGCGAAGCCGACGAGCCGGTCGCCCACGTAGGCGCCGAAGCACAGCGAGCCTTCGATCGCACGCTCGACCACGTCGCGCGGAATGCCCTGCGACCAGTATGCGTCGCGATGCAGGAAGTCGAAGATCGCGTCGATGTCGAGTTCGCGCTTGTCGGTGGAAAATCTCAGCGTGGCAGGGGTGGCAGCGGGCACGTCGGTCTCCGATTGGTGTGGTGGCAGGCGAAACGCTGACGATACCGCGCGGCGCGAGGGGCGACAAGCGGCGACACCTATCGGCTACCCCCCAGCGAACAGGCATCCACTTGCCCGGCTCACGGCGCCCGCAACGTCCGATCTGCCTTGCAACGCTTCAACGGCAGCAGCCGGGCCGAGACGATCCGCGCGTGCGCGGGTCGAGATCGAGATCGAGATCGATTTCGAGGTCGAGGCGGGCGCAACCAACCGTGCGGACGACGGGACTCGATTCGGTGACAATGTCGCCTGCCCGATAAACCTGCCACGCCGCTTCATGCCCTACCGTCTCATCGCATTCGACTTCGACGGCACGCTCGCCGATTCGCTCGACAGCTTTCTCGCGGCGCTGTCGGAAGCGTCGCGCCTGCACGGCTTTCGCGACGCCACGCCCGAACTGCGCCCGGCGCTGCGCGGCATGTCGGCCCGCGACATCATCCGTGCACTCGAGGTGCCGATGTGGAAAGTACCGCGCGTGACGATCGACATGCGTCGCCTGATGCAGCCGCGCGTCGCGCAAGTGACGCTGTTCCCTGGCGTCGACGAAACGTTCGACGCGCTCGCCGCGCGCGGCATCCGCATCGCGATCGCCACGTCGAATACCGAGGCGATCGTACGCGACCGGCTCGGCCCGCACGCCAGCAGCCGTGTCGAGCATTTCGCGTGCGGCATTCCGCTGTTCGGCAAGGCACGTCGCCTGCGCGCACTCGTTCACGAGGCCGGCGTGCGCAACGATGAAGTGCTGTATGTCGGCGATGAAATCCGCGACGCCGACGCGGCACGACGCGCACGCATTGCATTCCAGGGCGTCGCGTGGGGCTACACCGCGCCGGACGCGTTGCAGGCGCATTGCGCGACACCGTTGCTGCCGCGTCTCGACGCATTGCTCGATCGCGTGTGACGCATTCGAGCGCTGCGTGCATCCGCTTCGAGTCATCGCTCGATGCAAGCGACCTCGCATGACACGGCAGCACGATGATGAAAAACCGATGACACGCACGTGCCTTTCGCACGTCGCCTGCACGCAAAAATTGCCGCCATCGCACACCCGACAGGTATGCAATACCTGTCGGCGCGCTTGCTCATCGATTCGTCTTACCAACCGTTACACAAACCACAGCGCGGTTGCACCTGCTACCGGATCGCTCTCCTAGAATCGGTCGGGTCGGGAAACACGTCGACCGGCGCCGCGGCAGAGCGGCGGTCGAATCCGGCCCGGGCGCGCCCGGTCTCTCGCACAGCGACGGATCACGTGATCCGTTTTTCAACCAGAGCCCCGATCGAAAGGAGGTCCCATGAACCGCTTTCCCCAAGTCTCGCGCCTTGCTTTGTCTGCCGCTGGCCTGCTTCTCGTCGCCGTGACGGCGACTGCACAAACCGCACAACCGGCACCGGCCGCACCGAACGCACCGGCCGCCGCCGCGACGCGCATCCACGAAGCCGACCAGGCCTTCATCACGGACGGCACGAAGACCGTGTCGACGCAGCACGACGCGGCGCGTATCGCCGATTCGCGCACGTCGGACAGCCAGGTCAAGGCGTTCGCGCAACGCGTATCGACCGACGATGAAAAGATCATCCAGGCGATGCGCGCAGCCAGCCCGCGCGGCGTCGACGTGCCGGCCAACGACCCCGACACGTCGGTGCTGAACAGCATCAAGAGCCTGCGCGGCGCCGAGTTCGACAAGGCGTACATCGAGCAGGTCGCGCTTGCCGGCCAGCAGAAGGCCATCTCGGCATTCCAGGCCGAAATCGCGTCGGGCCGCGACACGAAGCTGAAGGAAGTCGCCCGCCAGTCGCTGCCGATCCTGCAGAAGCACTACGCCGACGCGCAGAAGCTCGCGGAACGCCACCACCTCGCCTCGGCGCAGTAACGCGCCGCAGCGCCGCGCATCATGTGCGGCGCGCTGCTTCCCCTGCCGTCGCGTCGCCGCTCCCCTTCCGGCGGCGCGACGCACATCCGACGTCACGCTTCACGCGTTACGTCGCGAGCTTCGCCAACAGCCGCGCACGCACTTCCGGCCATTCGTCGTCGATGATGCTGAAGCGCACCGAATTGCGCTTGCGGCCATCCGGCATGATCCGTTCATGCCGCACGATGCCTTCCTGCTTCGCACCGAGCCGCAGGATCGCCGCGCGCGATTTCTCGTTCAGCTCGTCGGTCGTGAACTGCACGCGCACACATTGCAGCACGTCGAACGCATAGCCCAGCAGCAACCATTTCGCTTCGGTATTCGCACGCGTGCGCTGCGCCGATTCGCTCAGCCACGTATGGCCGATCTCGAGCTTGCGGTTCTTGCGATCGATCTTCCAGAAACGCGTGCTGCCGATCACGCGGCCCGATGCGCGATCGACGATCGCAAACGGCATCACGGTGCCGGTGGCGCGGCCCTGCAATGCGGTCGCGATATACGCGTCGATCGTCTCCGGGCCCGGCACGACCGTGACCTTCAGGTTCCACAACTGTCCATCGGCAGCCGCGTCCAGCAGCGCCTGCCGGTCGGATGGATCGAGCGGCCTCAGTTCGACGCGTTCGCCGGTGAGGATCGGTGGTTCGACGGAAGCGGAAGTGTCGGTCATGAAGGGTTCCGGAAAGAGGCGACGATGGCGGCGAAATGCCCATCATACGGCCGCGTCAGCCGAGCAGCGTTGCCAATCGGCGGCGGATCGCCTTCGCTTCGCCGCGCAGCGCATCGGCAAACGCATCGACGAGCAGGCTCTTGGGGCGGTGCTCGGGCACGATCACGCTGACCCGGTACGGAAACGATCGCGTGAGCGGCCGCACGTGCAGGTCGCGCCCGACGAAATCGAGCGCGGTCAACGGATTGACGATCGCGGCACCGAGCCTCTGCCGCACGAACGCGCACACCGACACCGCCGACGGCGTTTCGACCACCGAGCGCGGCGCGACGCCGAGCTGCGCGAACGCCTCGTCGATCAGGATGCGGTACGGATCGTTCAGCGACAGGCTCACGAACGGGCGATCGGCGAGATCCAGCAGATCGATCGCATCCTGCGCGAGCAGCGGATGGCCGTCGGGCAACACACACACTTCGTCGACTTCAAGCAGCGGCGTGAGCACGGTGCCGGCCGGCGCGACGTCGTGCTCGGTCAGCCCGAGGTCGTAACGCTGCGCGGTCAGCCACTCTTCGAGCACCGGCGATTCCTGCGTCGCCACCGACACGCTGACGCCCGCGTGGGCCTCGTGAAAACGCCGGCACGCGCCAGGCAGGATCGCGTGCGAGAACGCCGGCAGCGCGATCACCGACAACTGACCGTCACGAAATTCGCGCAACCGCGCGGCCGTCGCCGCGACGCGTTCAAGCCCCACATACGCAAGCCGCACGTCGTCGAACAGCGTGAGCGCGGCCATCGTCGGCCGCAGCCGGCCGTGCGCACGCTCGAACAGCGCGAAGCCGACGACCTGCTCCATGCGCGCAAGCTCGCGGCTGATCGTCGGTTGCGACGTATAGAGCATCTCCGCGGCGCGCGTCGTGCTGCCGGTGACCATCAGCGCGCGGAAGACCTCGATATGGCGGTGCGTGAGCATGATCTTCTATATCAAATATGAATCGAATCTCGATAAACAGGCATTTTACTGTATAGCTGATCGGGCGCATCATTCACGCTATCCATTCATTCGACCCGATTGATCCGCCATGTCTCTCGATTCCCGCCAGCTCGCGACGCTCGCGCAGCAATACGGCACCCCGCTGTGGGTGTACGACGCCGACGTCATCCGCGACCGCATCGCCCAACTGCGTCAGTTCGACGTGATCCGCTATGCGCAGAAGGCGAACTCGAACGTCCATATCCTGAAGCTGATGCGCGAAGAAGGCGCGTGCGTCGACGCCGTATCGCTCGGCGAGATCGAGCGCAGCCTCGCGGCCGGGTTCAGCCCCGCCGGCGAGCCGGAAGGCGTCGTGTTCACGGCCGACCTGATCGACCGCCCGACGCTCGCGGCCGTGCTGAAGCACGGCGTGACCGTGAACGCCGGTTCGCTCGACATGCTCGCGCGCATCGGCGAGCACGCACCCGGCCACCGCGTGTGGCTGCGCGTCAACCCCGGTTTCGGCCACGGCCACAGCAACAAGACCAATACCGGCGGCCCGCAGAGCAAGCACGGCATCTGGATCGACGACGTACCGCGCGCGATCGAGATCGTGCGCCAGTACGGGCTGAAGCTCGTCGGCATCCACATGCACATCGGCTCGGGCGTCGACTACGGCCACCTGTCGCAGGTGTGCGATGCGATGGTCGATCTCGTCTCGTCGCTCGGCCATGACATCGACGCGATCTCGGCCGGCGGTGGCCTGTCGATCCCGTATCGCGACGGCGAGCCGCGTGTCGACGTCGGCCACTACTTCAGCCAGTGGGACGCTGCGCGCAAGCGGATCGAACGGCATCTCGGCCACCCGGTGCGCATCGAGATCGAACCGGGCCGCTTCCTCGTCGCCGAGGCCGGCACGCTCGTCACCGAAGTTCAGGCCGTCAACCGCCGGCCGAAGCACGACTTCGTGCTGATCGACGCGGGCTTCAACGACCTGATGCGCCCGTCGATGTACGGCAGCTACCACGCGGTGTCGGTGCACACGCACGATGGCGCGCTGCCGGCCGGCCGGCCGCTCGTCGATCTCGCGATCGCGGGTCCGCTGTGCGAATCGGGCGACGTGTTCACGCAGGACGCGGGCGGTGTGGTCACGCACCGCAAGCTGGCGCAGCCGCAGATCGGCGACCTGCTGTTCCTGCACGACGCGGGCGCGTACGGCGCGTCGATGTCCTCGAACTACAACAGCCGGCCGCTCGCGCCGGAAGTGCTCGTCGATCGCGGCACGCCGCGGCTGATCCGCCGCCGGCAGACGATCGACGAACTGCTCGCGCTCGAAACGTTCGAGTAACGCGCACCCCGCGTCACGAAGGCCAACGGCCAGGCTTGCCACTCACGGCAGCCTGGCCGTTTTGCTTTGCGACGCCCGGCCGGATCGCAGCCCGGAGCAACCGTCCGCCCGCACCGTAGCACCTGATCCCTCTCATCGTGCGCAACCGCAGCAGATCGCATGCGCCACCTTTCGCACGCAGAGAAAAACATTCCACGTCGCGTGAAAAGTGCACGCATCTTTGGAAACACATTCCCTTTTGACAAAACTAAGATTGCCCTCAGTCGCACCGCATTCCTGTCGCCGGATACGCATCGACGATGCATCCGGTCCACCACACTCGCAATGCTGCACGGGCAATCATGAATCGCACGCTTGAACGCTTCGCCGCGCACGCCGGCCTTCGCTGCTGCTCACGCGCCTGCGTCATCCATCCGTACGCGCACCCGTCCTTCATCGCCCACGAGCGCATGCCGTAACGCACGGCATCGCGCACGGCGGACAGCCACGCCCGCCGCCTCACGCTTCATCGACTTCCCGCTCACGGCGACGCCGCCCGTCGCCGCGGCGTCGCACACCCTGAATTTTCGACAACAACCCCGGAGACAACCATGAAGCACTTCACCCCGACGTTCAAGCAAGGCATCGCGGCCGCCCTCCTCTGCATCGCGACCGCGACATCGCACGCGGCTGACCTGCTCGACACCGTCAAGCAGGCCGGTGTGCTGAAGATCGCGCTGGAAGGCACCTATCCGCCGTTCGACTATCGCAATGCCGACGGCCAGCTCGAAGGCTTCGACGTCGACGTCGCGAAGGCGGTTGCCGCTCGCCTCGGCGTGAAGCCGCAGTTCGTGACGACCGAATGGAGCGGGATTCTCGCCGGCCTGCAGGCCGGCAAGTTCGACGTGATCGTCAACCAGGTCGCGATCACCCCATCGCGCCAGCAGGCGCTCGATTTCAGCGCGCCGTACGTGTATTCGTCCGCGCAGCTGCTGCAACGGCAAAACGATGCGCGCGCATTCAAGTCGCTCGACGAACTGAAGGGCAAGAAGGTCGGCGTGACGATGGGCAGCAACTATGTCGATCTGGTCAAGACCGTGCCCGCGATCGACCTGCAGGTCTACCCCGGTACGCCGGAAAACCTGCGTGACCTGGCGGCCGGCCGGATCGACGCGGCGGTCAACGATCGCCTGATGCTCAGCTACCTGATCAAGAACTCGCACCTGCCGCTGCGCCCGGGCTCCGTGCTCGCGGGCGGCGAAGACCGGATGGGCATTCCGTTCCGCAAGGGCAATCCGAAATTCGCGAAGGCGATCGACGACGCCGTGGCATCGCTGCAGCAGGACGGCACGCTGAAGAAGATCTCGATGCAGTGGTTCGGCGCGGACACGACCAAGCCGGTGACGCAATAACGCAGCCCGCCCCGCGCACGAACGCATGAACGCGCGGGGCGTCCGGCACACAATCAGGAGACACGCAATGGAAGCACTCCAACTGGTCGTACATACGCTGCCCGTGATGGTCAAGGGCGCCATGCTCACGCTGAAATTTGCCGTCGCGTCGATGGCGCTGGGTCTCGTCGTCGGGCTCGTGATCGCGATCATGCGCATCGGCAGCAACCGGCTTGCCGCCAGCCTCGCGCAAGGCTACGTCAGCCTGATGCGCGGCACGCCGCTGCTCGTGCAGATGTTCGTCGTCTACTACGGGCTGCCCGATCTCGGTATCACGCTCGACCCCACGACGGCCGGCATCTTCACGCTGACCCTCAACGCAGGCGCCTATCTGTCCGAGAGCATGCGCGGCGCAATTCTCGGCATCGGCCGCGGGCAATGGGCAGCCGCCCACAGTCTCGGTCTCACGCACGTGCAGACGCTGCGCTACGTCGTCTGCCCGCAAGCGCTGCGCCTCGCGGTGCCGAGTCTCGGCAACACGCTGATCAGCCTGATCAAGGACACGTCGCTGGTCTCCGTGATCACCGTCACCGAATTGCTGCGCTCGACGCAGGAGGTGATCGCCGCGACGTTCCAGCCGCTGCCGCTCTATCTCGCCGCCGCCGCGATCTACTGGGTCCTCAGCACGCTGCTCACGCGGCTTCAGGGTCGCGTCGAGACGCGCCTCGCACTGCCGTCCACGCATTGAACGCGCCCGACCTTCACATGAACTCCATCGACGGACAGAACATGATTACGCTCGACAACGTATCGAAATGGTATGGCAAGCACCAGGTGCTCTCGGCATGCAGCGCGGCCGTCTCGAAGGGCGAAGTGGTCGTCGTGTGCGGGCCGTCCGGGTCCGGAAAATCGACGCTGATCAAGACGATCAACGGTCTCGAACCGTTCCAGAAAGGCAGCATCACCGTCGACGGCACGCGGCTCGGCGATCCCGCCGCGAAGCTTGCGCAATTGCGCGCCCGCGTCGGCATGGTGTTCCAGCATTTCGAGCTGTTCCCGCACCTGTCGATCACCGACAACCTGACGCTTGCGCAGATCAAGGTACTCGGCCGCCGCAAGGACGAGGCCGTCGAAAACGGCATGAAGCTGCTCGACCGTGTCGGCCTGAAGGCGCACGCGCACAAATATCCGGGGCAGTTGTCCGGCGGGCAGCAGCAGCGCGTCGCGATTGCGCGCGCGCTGTCGATGAACCCGGTCGCGATGCTGTTCGATGAGCCGACCTCCGCGCTCGATCCCGAGATGATCACCGAAGTGCTCGACGTGATGGTCGAGCTCGCGCGCGACGGCATGACGATGGTATGCGTGACGCATGAAATGGGCTTTGCGCGGAAGGTCGCGCATCGCGTGATCTTCATGGACCAGGGCGCGGTGGTCGAGGACGCGGCCAGCGACCGGTTCTTCGCGGCGCCGCATTCCGAACGCGCGCGCGACTTCCTCGACAAGATCCTGCATTGACCGCGCAACGGCTGCCCCGCTTCGATTGATCGACACCCAAAGGAGACATCTTGAACCACCTGCATTCGCCCGACACCGTTCTCGCCCATGAAGGCCGCTCGCACGGCCAGCCCGGCTCGCCGGTCAACCCGCCGGTCTATCGCCAGTCGACGCTGCTCTTTCACGGCACCGACGCACTCGACGCCGTACGCGGCACGCCGCTCGCGTACGGGCGTCATGGCAGCCCGACCACGCGCGCGCTCGAGAAAGCGCTCGCGCGGCTCGAAGGCGCACACGCCGCGTTGCTGACACCCAGCGGCCTGAGTGCGATCACGACCGCATTGCTCGCGGTGCTGAATCCGGGCGACCATCTGCTGATGGCCGACTCGGTGTACGACCCGACCCGGTCGTTCTGCGACGAAACGCTGGCGCGCCTCGGCATCGCGACGACTTACTACGATCCGACGATCGGCGCGGACATCGCATCGCTGATGCAGCCGAACACGCGCGCGGTATTCGCCGAATCGCCGGGCTCGCTGACCTTCGAAGTGCAGGACATTCCGGCCATCTGCCGCGTCGCGCACCGGCACGACGCGGTCGTGTTGCTCGACAACACGTGGGGCACACCGCTGAATTTCCGCTCGTTTTCGCATGGCGTCGACGTGTCGATTCATGCCGCGACCAAATACATCGCCGGGCACTCGGACGTGCTGATGGGGGCGATTCTGACGACCGAGGCGCTCGCGCCGAAGGTCACGCGCTTCTACCGGCAACTCGGCATGACCGTCAGCGGCGACGACGCGTATCTCGCGCTGCGCGGCCTGCGTACGCTGTCGGTCCGGCTCGAGCGGCATCAGCGCAACGCGCAGGTGTTGACCGACTGGCTGTCGCGGCAGCCGGAAGTCGCGCGGATCCTGTATCCGGCGCGCCCCGGCGACGCCGGCCATGCGCTGTGGCAGCGCGATTTCACGGGCGCGTGCGGGCTGTTCGGCGTGGTGCTGCATCCGCAGGCCGACGAAGCCGTGCGCGCCCTGCTCGACGGCATGACGTGCTTTGGCATGGGGTATAGCTGGGGCGGCTTCGAGAGCCTGATCATCCCGTCCAATCCGGCTCGTAACCGCACCGCCACCCAATGGGCGGCGACCGGCCCGCTGCTGCGGATTCATGCAGGGCTCGAGCATCCCGACGACATGATTGCCGACCTCGCCGCCGGCTTCGCGAGAATGCGCGCCGCCGCGCTCGCGGAAGCGTGACATTCCGCGACGTCACGCCCCCCCCACATCACGATTTCTTCGACGTTTTTCCCTCTGTCATAGCGAGACCATCATGAAAGACACACTGTTCATTCTCCGCCCGGGTTTCTTCAAGGACTCCGAAGGTCCGTTCTACTGCGGCGATTCGGTTTCCGTCGAAGGGCTGCTGAGTTTCTATCCGCAGTTGCGCGACGCCGTCGACGTCGAATACATCGACGCCCCGCGTCCGCGCCAGCCGATCGTCACACTGCTAGGTGCGGACAACCAGTCGGCACCGGTGCTCGTGCTCGGCGACGGACGGGCGCCGGACGACGACACCCTTGCGATTCGGGAGCACAACGGCAGGCGCTTCATCGATTCGCCTGCCGATATCCGGCGGTACCTGTCGGCGCAATACGGCGTGGCGCACGTCGCCTAAGCGCACCGGCGCGTGCGGTCGAGCGGCCGCACGGAACGGGGCGCGCGATGCGCGGCCCGTTCTCCGCCCCGCCGCCGGCCGCGCTACTTCACCGCCACGCGCACGTCGGCGCCCGCCGCGCGCCACGCCTTCAGCAACGCCGCACGCCGCCGCGGATAGCGCCCCTCCAGCGGTTCGAGCCCGACGATGCGATCCGTCCGGAAATGCCGGAAATCGTTCCGGCCTTCACACCACGCCGCCACGATCCGCACGTCATTGAAATAGCCGAGCGCGAACGGCCACACGATCCGTTCGTCGATCGTTTTCCGGCCCTCGCCCGTGTAGCGGATCCTGAGCTTGCTTTCGGTACGGATCGCCGCGCGCACGACACCCATGTCGATGGTTTCCCGATCCACGATCGTGCGCGGGCCGACGAGCAGCGTCGTGCACTCCATCTCGCGACGCAACTCGGCGGGCAGCACGGCGGAGATCTTGGCGAGTGCATCGGCGGCAGCCGTCGTGAGCTGCGCATCCGCAAACTTCCCGACCCAGCGAAAACCGAGCATCAGCGCTTCCAGTTCCGTTTGCGAAAACATCAGCGGCGGCAGCATGAACCCGGCGCGCAGCACATAGCCGACACCCGGCTCGCCGTCGATGTCGGCCCCCTGCGCCTGCAGCGACGCGATATCGCGATAGACCGTCCGGAGGCTGACGCCGAGTTCCCCGGCCAGCACGCGGCCGCTCACCGGGCGGCGGTGGCGCCGCAGCACCTGCAGCAGCGAGAGCAATCGTTCGGCACGCGTCATCGTTCCATGCTGCCACTTTCTGACAGCATCCATTCATAGAATGGAACGCATCTTAATCGATCCCAGGACGGCTCCGCATGACTTCCCCGAATCTCGTTCTTCTGTATGTCGAGGACCCGGCGCAAAGCGCGCAATTCTACGAGCGCCTGTTCGGGCGACCGCCGGTCGCCGTGTTTCCCACCTATGCGGCATTCACGTTCGACAACGGGCTGCATCTGGGCCTGTGGTCGACCAGCGCACGCGATTTCGTATCGGGCGGCGCCGGCCACCGCTCGGAGCTGGCCTTCATGGTCGACGACGATCGCGAAGTCCGGCGCCTGTACGACGCGTGGAAGGCACTCGGCGTGCCGTTCGAACAGGCGCCGATGACGGCGGTATTCGGCCTGACGTTCGTCGCGCTCGACCCGGACGGCCACCGCTTGCGCGTGTGCACGCCGGACGACTGAGTAACCGTGTCTCAAGTCAAGCGCGAGCGGGCGCGACCTTCGACCGGTCGCGCCCGCGCATTGGCTCAGGCTCGCACGTCAGCTCATACGCCGCACGGGTGCTATTTTCGAGAAGTATTTCGCGCCCGCCACGCAGCCGACCACGACGACCGTCACCACGACCATCGATGGCGGCACCGTCTCGTGCAGCAGCCCGGCCGCGAGCAGCAAGCCGAAGAACGGCTGCAGCAGCTGCAACTGGCCGACGCCCGCGATTCCGCCGAGCGCGAGCCCGCGATACCAGAACACGAAGCCGATCAGCATGCTGAACAGCGACACGTACGCGAGCCCCCACAGCGCAGCGGCATCGACGCCGTCGAACGACACGGGCCAGGTGAGCAACGTGAGCGGCAGCATCAGCGGCAGCGACAGCACGAGCGCCCACGAGATCACCTGCCACCCGCCGAGCTCGCGCGACAGGCGTGCGCCTTCCGCATAGCCCAGCCCGCACGCGACGATCGAGGCCAGCATCAGCGCGTCGCCGACCACCGACGCCTGGCCGCCGTTGCGCAACGCAAACGCGGCCACCGCGCCACTGCCGATGATCGAGAAGATCCAGAACGGCAGCCGCGGCCGTTCGCCGCCGCGCCATACGCCGAACAGTGCGGTCGCGAGCGGCAGCAACCCGACGAACACGATCGCGTGCGCGGAGGTCACGTGCTTCAACGCAAGCGCCGTCAGCAACGGAAAGCCGATCACGACCCCGAGCGCGACGATGGCCAGCGACACGGCCTCGGCACGCGTCGGCCGCCGCTGCTTCAGCACGACGAGCAGCAGCAGGCCGAGCGCGCCGGCGATCGTCGCGCGCGCGAACGTGAGGAACAGCGGGTCGAGCCCCTGCACCGCGATACGCGTCGCGGGCAGCGAGCCACTGAAGATGATCACGCCCAGCAAGCCGCTGAGCCATCCGTCGGTCGTCTTTTGCACGGGAAATCCTGAATGGGATAAGTGGATGACCGATGATCCGCCGCCCGCGAAAAGCGCGTAAGCTACAGCCCAATACAATTCTGACAAACTGTACTGGACAACTGACCGTACAGTTCATTCTTCGCCATGAGCCAGGCAACCCCGCTTCCCGTTCCGCCCACCCCGTCGCGCACACGCGTGGAAACCGTGATGGATACGTTGCGCGCACGAATCGCGAGCCGCGCACTGGTGCCCGGCGCGCGCGTGCCGTCGATCCGGATGATGGCGGACGCGCTCGGTGTGTCGAAATCGACCGTCGTCGATGCATACGAACGGCTCGCGAGCGAAGGCGTGCTCGTCGCGCGCCGCGGCTCGGGTTTCTATGTGTCGGGGCACGCGCCACCGCTCGCGCTCGCCGATCTCGGCCCGCAGCTCGATCGCGGGCTCGATCCGCTGTGGCTGTCGCGCCAGTCGCTCGAGGCGGCGCCGACCTCCGTAAAGCCCGGTTGCGGTTGGCTGCCGCCGTCGTGGCTGCCGGACGAGAGCCTGCGCCGCGCGCTGCGCGCCGCGTCGCGCGACGAATCCGACGCGCTGACCGACTACGCGACGCCGCTCGGCCTGCCCGCGATGCGCCAGCAGCTCGCCTGGCGGCTCGCGCAGCACGGCGTCCAGACCGAACCCACGCAGATCATGCTGACCGACGGCGGCTCGCACGCGCTCGATCTCGTCTGCCGCCTGCTGCTGGAGCCGGGCGACACGGTCGTGCTCGACGATCCGTGCTACTTCAACTTCCAGGCGCTGCTGCGTGCGCACCGTGCGCGGATCGTCAGCGTCCCGTACACGCCGAACGGCCCCGATCTCGCGCGCTTCGAGCAGGTACTCGCCGAACACCGGCCGCGCCTCTACATCACCAACTCGGCACTGCACAACCCGACCGGCGCGACGCTCGCGGCGCCCGTCGCGCACCGGCTGCTGACGCTCGCGGCCGAGCATGACCTGCTGATCGTCGAGGACGACATCTTCGCGGATTTCGAGAGTACGCCGGCCCCGCGCCTTGCGGCCTTCGACGGGCTGTCGCGGGTCGTGTCGATCGGCAGCTTCTCGAAGACGCTGTCGGCCGCGATCCGCTGCGGCTATGTCGCCGCGCGCCCGGAATGGATCGAGGCGCTCGTCGACCTGAAGCTCGCGACGTCGTTCGGCCATGCGCAGATCGGCGCGAACGTCGTCCACCGGCTGCTCATCGACGGCACGTATCGACGCCACGTCGACAGTCTGCGCGCACGCCTCGCGGATGCGATGGGCGAAACGCTCCGACGCGTCACGCGTGCCGGGCTCCGGATCTGGACGGAGCCGCGCGGCGGCCTGTTCGTGTGGGCGGCGTTGCCCGACGGTCTCGACGCCGCGCGCGTCGCGCGCCATGCGCTCGATCACGATGTGGTGCTCGCGCCCGGCAATGTGTTCAGCGCGTCGCACAGCGCGACGTCGTACCTGCGCTTCAATGTGTCGCGCTGCAAGGGGCCGGCGGTGTTCGATGCGCTGGCGCGGGCGATGGACGCGGCGCGGGCAGCACACGCCCCGGAATCGCATCCGACGAGTTGCCAATGATCCTGTTCGGCAATGCCGACAAAGCTTGCCGAACTCGATCGCGGATCACACAATGCCGAAATCCCCGTTCCGAACAAAAATCATGAGATCCATTTCCGGGAAAGCACTCTGGCTCGTCGTGGCGTTGCTACCCACCGCGCATGCGAACGCCGATGCGGTCTATGAGTACGCGAACCACAACGAGTACGTCGAGGCAACCAGGGCATCGTCCTATCTCGGTCACGACGGCAAAACCTTGCTTGTCGCCACTTATGCGTACACATATACATTCAAAAGCACGCGCGACATCACCGAAGACCTGAATGCCATCCACAATCCGGACACAGTCTGGCGGCCCTATCTGTCGGACATCTACGCCGACGCGAATCAGGCCTCGTTTACGACGAACCTCGTCATTTGCTTCGGACATGACAATGGCAGGCCGTCGCCCGCCGAGCGCCTGACGTTGCTGAACGCAGGATTCAAGCCTGACGGTGAATACATCCTCTGCAAGAACTCACCGATGGTCGGCACGAGAGCGCCGTTCCTGAGCGACGCGGCGCTTGGCGCGCTGGCGAAACAGAACGACATGGCGTCGTTCTCGATCGGCGGACCGGCCAGTGACAGCCTGACCGTTCATGTACCGGATACGACCATGGGAAAAGCGGCCAAGGTCGTCAAGGCGCCGTTCAAGAAGGCGGGTGAATTCATCGGACATGCAATCGCACCGTTTGGACTGATGATGTGCAAAGGCAGTTGCGGCCTGCCGGGCGGCTGACCGGTCGGCGCGGGGCGGCACACACACCGCGTGCCCCCCGCCCGTCTACCTCACACCTCTCCCGCGTGCGCCCTCGCCCGCACTTCCGCAAACGACGTATCGACGAGCAACCGCCCCGTATCGAACACCGTTTCCAGCGCTTCCTCCCACTCGCCTTCCAGCATCCGGTCGTCCCACGCAGCAGGCAGCGTCGTCGTCCGATACTCACCGGTGCGGAAACTGCGCAGCAGCGTGAGCCGCCCCTTTTTCGAACGCTTGCCCTGATCGGTGACCGGATCCTTGCAGACGTCGTGCCACACGCCGCCGCGCCGGATCGCCGAGCACTTCATCGCGAAGCGCTGCGTATCGCGATTCACCTGCTGCAGCAGCCCGCCGCCCATGCCGAACACGACGTTGCCGGCCGCATAGCCCGCGTCGTCGAGCGCCGAAAGAATCGCTTCGATCGACAGCTCGTCGACGCCGTCGCCCTGGATCACGCGTACGCGATTCAGCACGCGCCGCCCCTTGCCGTTCAGGGTCGAGCCGAACGATGCGTCGAGCGCACGAACGGTCTGCAGCACGATCGTCACGGGGTCGCCCGAATCGGGGCGCACGACCAGCGTCGCGCCTGAATCGAGCACGGCCTGCCGAAGCTCGCCGCCCCACAGATCGAGCGCGGCAAACAGATCGTAGGAGTCCGATACGACCGATACGATCGCACCGGGCAGGCCAAAGCGGCGAATCATGTTCCGGTACGCATCGGCTTCGTGCTCACGCCCCCACGACGTGATCGTGCTGTGCTCGGCCGCGGGCACCGAATATGCAGCCATCGGCTCACGATAGAAGCGGTTCGCGGCCAGTACGCCGAGCACCGTGTCCGAACCCATGAAGTTCACGAGGTGCGCGGCACCGCCGATCGCGGCCGACTCCGCGCTCGACACGCCGCGCGCGCCGAAGTCGTGCAGCTTGAACGGCAGTTGCGCGAGATCGTCGTCGGTCTTTTCGAGGTAGTGGCGGATCGTCTGCCGCAGGTGCCAGCTACGCGTCGCGACCGTCACCGGATACCACACGCGCAGCAGCATCGTCTCGAGATACGACGCGAGCCAGAACACCTGCGGGTCGTCGCATTCGACCGTCATCAGCACGTTGTGCACCGGCACGACCGAGCCCTCGGGCACCGCGCGGATCTTCACCGGCAGGTAGCCGTCGTAGCGTTCGACGATGGTGCGCCACCCCGCTTCGTTGAATGGCTCGCCGTGCACCGTGAAGAAATCGCGCGCTTCGTCGATCATCGCGTGCGTGACGGGCTTGCACAGATATTCCTTCAGCAGCATCTGCAGGCCGAAGAACACCGTCCGGTCGTAGCGGCCGCCGCGCGATTCGACGTACGAGAACATCGCCGATGCGTCGGGCGGATATTGCAGGAAGTGGGAAGCCTTGTACGAATCCGTGTTGAGAATCGGATTGGCGAGAACCGCGGCAAAGCCGCCGAGATCGTTTTGCATGGCTAGAGCTCCTCTAGGCCGTTGAAGTGCCGCCGCGTCTGTCGCGGCGGACCGTCGTGCGGGGAATCAGCGAATCACAGCTTCCCCAGGAAGTGATAGGCGATGTCGAAGTGATCCTCGAACATCACGTTGCGCATCTGCGCGAATTCGTTGAGCGGCACCCAGCGCGCCTTGTCGGCGTCGTCGCTGCCCTTCACGCGCGGCAGCTCGCCGGTCGGGAAGTTGAACAGGCACGCGTGCGTGATCGTGCGGCCGCGCAGCGAACGCGTCGGGTGATCGAACACCTGGCGATCCTTGATCGAACCGCGCAGCACGGGCTCCGGCAGCTTCAGGCCGGTTTCTTCGCGCAGCTCGCGGATACAGGCTGCGTCGAGCCGCTCGTCCTGGTTCACGAACCCGCCCGGCAACGCCCACAGGCCGCGGCCCGGTTCGCTGCGGCGGCGCACGAGCAGGATATGGCCCGAGTGCACGACTACCGCGTCGACCGTCACGAACGTGACGGGATACGGGGCGGCCGCCCACGCCTTGCGATACGCGGCGATGAATTCGGCTTCCGACTTCAGCTGCGCGAATTCCGGCTGCGTGCGGAAACGCTCGAGCCAGCCGAACACGGGTTCCGGCACGGCCCACTGCACGAAGCTGTTGGTGCGTTCGGCGAAATACTGGTCGCGGATCTCGGTGGCGGAAATGTCTTCCGTCGCGTCGACGTCAACGAGCTCCCATTGCGGGAACATCCGCAGGTAATACGACGTGGCGTCCTTCTCGTGGCCGATCAGCCCGACCTTGCGCTGCGCGATGTCGCCGAGCGCGGACGCGACAGCGTCCTGTACCCAGCGCACCCAGTCGCCGTCGTTGTAGGTCGAATCCTGCAACGGCGCGATCGTGACGCGGTCGCGCTCGGACGCGTCGAACAGCGAAGCCAGCATCTGGCGGCGCTCGTCGAACGAAAACGGATCCTTGACGGTGCGGGGCTTGTCGGTCGACCCGATCAGCACGCACACGCGCTCGGCCCGACTCAGTGCCGACTTCAGCACGTTCAGGTGACCACGATGCGGAGGCTGGAAACGACCAATGAAAACGAGCGCGTCGAAGCGCCGGTTCTGTTGCGTACTCATGAGGCTCCCTCAAGAGATTGAAACGCTTCGGGTCTTTCCCGAAGGGTTGGAATAAATCCTAGGGGAAATCCCGGGGTGCGTCAATCGAGCCCATCCTCGACTTGACGAAGTCTGAAGAAATGCGCGGCATGGGCGGGTTACACTCGATTTCATCCCAATCCGAGCCAGTGCGCCCGCCATCATGAGGATCTCAGTCAGCCGAACCGTCGGCGTCGATCGCAGACGCCTCTTCACGTGGTCGCAGGATTACGCGCGGCGGCTCGTGTGGGACAGCTTCCTCACCGACGCCTATCTGCTCGACGGCATGACGGCCGACGTCGGCGTCGACGCGTTCTGCCGCAGCCAGTCGGGCGCGACGATGGTGTCGCGCTACATCTCGTACCGTCCGCCGCAAGTCGCCGCCGTCGAAATGGTCGACGGGCCGAAAGTGCTCGAACGTTTCAGCGGCAGCTGGAACTTCACCGAGCACACACCCGGCACGACCGAGGTGAAATTCACGTACCACTTCCGCGCACAGCCGGCCTGGCTGCGCTGGCTGCTCGAACCGCTGATCGGCGCGTTCTATCTCGTGCAGACACGCCGGCGGCTCGATTCGTTCAAGCGCTGGGCCGAAGCCGAAGCACTGCCGCACTGACCGGCGGCCACCGGCCGCACGGCCCGGCGTGTCCGCGCCATCGCCTCCCGAACGTGTTCGAACGCGCCACCGCCGCGCCATCGGGCATGCCCCGCGCATTTGCCAGATTCGCCGAACCCGGGGAAACTACGGGCGGCCGCCATTCCGACGGCGCACCCCGACCGAGAGAACGGGGCTCCCTCCCTGAAACGGCTTCGACACGACCATAATCCAATGAGCCTGATATCCCGATTCTTTGGCCGCAAGGAAGAACCCGAACACCCCGTCGCGCTGGTCGCGGCAACCGACATCGAGAATCCGCCGAACGTGACGGTCGTCTTCGACGGCCCGCTGCAGGTCGATATCGCCGCGCTGACCGCCGCGCTGCGCGCGTACCACCCGAGCATGAAGCAGGCGCGCGTCGAGACCGAGCCGACCCTCGAGCACGTATTCGGGCTCGCCGGCTGGGGCAACCACGTCGTCCAGCTCGTCGGCTTCGACGCGCCCTATCCGTCCGAAGCACTGGAAGCGTGCGTCGCGCCGGCCCACTACGGGCAGGACCTGAAGCAGCAGGTCCGCGCGAGCCGCAGCCATGTGATCCTCTACTACGCCGGGCACGAAGCGGATCCGCTCGAACAGTATGTCGCGCTGGCAGCCGTCGCCGGCGCGCTGGCCGAACAGAACGGCCTCGCGGTGCTGAACGAGCACGCACACACGTCGCTGCCGGCCGGCGTCTTCAATGCGAAGGAACTCGGCGAGGAAAGCCTCGAAGTGCTGCGGGATATCCCGCTGAACCTGTTCTTCTGCGGCTTCGTGAAATACGACGTCGAAGGCGTCGACGGCGTGTGGATGCGCACCTATGGCGCCGACGTGTTCGGCCTGCCCGATTTCGCCGCGCTTGCGGAAGGTCATCACGAAGGCGAACGTTATTCGGGCATCTTCAACAACGTGATGCACTACCTGCTGGAAAGCGGCGCGCAGATGCACGCGGGCGAAACGATGCAGATCGGCGCGGAAACGTTCATGAAGCTGCGCGAACCGCTCGAGCACGAGTACTACCTGCAGGGGCCGGCACCGGTGCTGGTGGCCGAGCTGATCTCGGCGGACCAGATCAATCGCTGAGCGGGCCCCGTCACACCGCTTCGCACCATGATGCACGGCGCCAGGTTCGACGCTTCGCGAACCGCGTGCGCCGCGGCATCACCTGACGGCGGCGTGACCGCCCCGCTCGAACCCGCTGAGGAACCGCCCGTGTTCGGTATTCGCCTGGGTCTCACGTTGGCCGCCATCGGCCTCTCGTTGTCGGCCCATGCCGACAGCATCGACTGCGCGCATTCGAAGACGCGCACCGATCGCCTGATCTGTGCCGACGAGGCGCTCCTGTCGGCCGACAGCGCATTGTCGAGCGCGTACGACGACGCCGTCGGCATCGCCGCCGACCAGCAGGCCGTGATCCGGTCGCAACGCGCGTGGCTCGCGCAGCGCGACGCCTGCACCGACGCCGCCTGCATCGCCACGGCCTACCGCGACCGTACCGTGGCGCTGAAGCAGGTGAAACACGCGGGCTGGAAAACCTATCGCGACCCGGCGCTCGGCGTCTCGTTCGAATACCTCGCGAACCGGCAGGTGAAGAAGCCCTGCCCCGAAATCGGCGGCAACCGCTGCATCGCGATCGTCGGCCGCAACATGACCTATAGCAGCTACCTCATCGCGTTCCAGATCGTCGACGGCGCGCTGGAGCCGGTCGCGGAGAAAGAAGCGGGATTCGAGAAGCAGGACGACGGCAAGTGGGTGACGTCATACGGCTCCGGCATCGCACAGGAAGTCGAGCGTTTCTCCGGTGCCGGCTGGCGCGGCATGCAAGCGACGATCATGTGTCGCATCAACGATCCGAAAACCGGCTTCTACTCGGCGGCCGGCGAGTGCTATTGGGCCGTGCTGAGCAACGGCAAGCGTGCGGTCGTCGCGACGACGCAGGGCTACGTCGGCACCGACGACGCGACGTTGCACAGCGTATCGTCGTTCCGGTTCGACCGTTAGCGGGAACGTCGCGACGGTCGATCGCCCGGCGCCTGAACCGGCGTGCGATGCGTCATCGCAACGAAGCCTCGGCAGCCTGTCGCCAACATCCGCAAGAGTAAAAGCGCACTGTCTGGCCCGATCCGCAACGCTCACTCCATCAGCCGCGCCATTCGAACCGCATCCGCGCTAACGTGCGCCGTCCCCGCGCAACGGGAACGTTTCCGCCCCCGTTTCGCGGCGCAACGTGACCTCCGTACCGGTCAGCCATCCTGACGATTTCAGGATCGGTCGCGCCACCGCATACAGCCGGTCAGGGCTGGCGCCATACAGGTACAGATAACCGTCGTTGCCGTCGCGATGCAGTTCGGTCTCGCCCAGTTCGCCGGCGCCTGCCCGCCTCACTGCGCGATCCAGCCGTTGCTCCAGCGCGTAAAGACGTGCCTTGTCCTTCTCGTAGTAATCGAAGTGAACCATCACGACCGGCCCGGGCGGCTTCGGCGGCACATCGGCAGCGGCGTTGCCGGCGAGCAGCCCCCAGCCGAGCCACGCAGCAAACCGGATTCTGTTACGCATATCGATAAAGGGAGTGAATCGCCCCCTCACGTCGGCGCGCCGCCGCGCGCAACCTGCTGCCTGACTTGTGCCTGCGCACCGAGCGCAGCGGCGATCGCATCGACCGCATCGGCTGCACGCGCCGCACCGCACATGAATGCGTCGACGGCCGCGAAGCGATGCTCGGGCCACGTGTGGATCGTGATGTGCGACTCGGCGAGCAGCACGACACCCGTCACGCCATGCTCGCCGCCGAAATGATGGAAATGCGCGCCGATCACGCGCGCCCCCGCCTGCCGCGCCGCTTCGGTGAGAAGCGCCTCGAGCCGCGTGGCGTCGCGCAGCAACGCGGCATCGATGCCGGCCAGGTCGGCCAGCACGTGCGAGCCGAACGTCGCGCGCGGTGACGCGATCCCGTCGCGTGCGGTCATTTGTGCGATCCGTACGACGAGTAGCCGCTGCGAGCCGACGAACTGCCCCAGCCGCTGCCGCCCGCCCCGCTGCCGCCGATCGACGCGCAGCTGAACAGCGTGACGACGATCAGGCCATAGATGCCGTAGAGGATGTACCGGATCACGCGTTGCCTCCGTCCGACGCAAAACTCTTCCACAGCCATTCAGGCAGCCACAGCACCAGCAGGCCGACCAGCACGTAGACGGAGCGGCCGCTGAACGAAAACAGCGAACCCATGTTCAGGATCACGAACAGCGCGCTGAACACCAGCGGCAGCGGCGCGAAACTGTGCGGGCCTTTCCGGCCGAACAGACCCGTCGACTCGGTGGCGCCCGTTGCCGCTGCCGCCGCGGCCGTCGCGAGCGCCGGTGTGCCGAAGCGTTCGGCGAGTGTGCGGCCCGACAGCGGCCGCGCGCGCGACCAGACGATCTCCGCGTCGCTGCGCTCGCGCGTCAGCTTGTCCTTCTGCCAGCCGTAGTCGATGATCGACGTGCGATCGCCGACCTGCACGCGCCAGTTGAACGCACCGACCACGTAGACGACCTCCGAGTCGTATTCCTCGCGCAAGCGGTAGGTCTTGTCGCCGTCGGTCACGTCGGCATTGCTGCCGATCGTCGGCCATTGATCGAGCACCTGCACACGCTCCCAGCGCCCTTCGCTCTGCACGAGCCACAGGAAGCCGCGCTTCGGGTTCAGCAGCAGGTATTCGTCCCACGTCTCGTCGTCGTCCTGCACGCGGCAACGCATCATCCCGATCACCGTGTACTTCACGCCGTCGAACGTGCCGATCGCGCCGAGCTCCAGCGCACCCTTCACCGCTTCGAGCTTGCGCTGCGCCGCGAACACCGTCTGCTGCTCGGCCGTGCACTGCACGCCCGCGTGGCAACTGCCGCACACCACGTAGTCGGCGACGTTCGGCGCATACGACAGCGGCGCGCCGCAGCTCGGGCACGCGAACGGCACCATCTCCGCCCTGCGCTTCTCGCGCGTATCGTGTTCGGTATCGCGCAGCCCGGTGAACGCGAGCGCATCGAATTCGAGTGCTTCGCCCGTATAGACGGCCGGGCTCCCGCCGTTCGAATCGGCGTCGGAATAGTCGTAGGTCGCGAATGCGTTGCCGGTGCGCAGGTCGACGACGCGCGCCTCCCAGCCGGCATCGACGCGGAACGGCAGCTCGCCGTCGCCGCCCGTGCAGCGCGCGGTGCGCACGTCGGACACGAGAAACGCGCGGCCGCCGTGGTCGATCCGCATGCCCGGCTCCAGCGTGCCGAACGCCGGCCACGCGCCGCCGGACGCATCGTCGGGCTCGCGCACCGTGACTGCATACTGACCCGACGCATCCGACAGCCAGCCGAACGCGCCGTCGTCGAACACGACATACCACTCGCTCCATGCGCCGGCGTCGTAGGTCATCTGGATGCGCCCGAGCACCGTGAACGTGCGCTTGCCGTAGCGCCCGGCCGCGCCGATCTGGATCGGCGACGCATCGTCGAGCACCGTGGCCAGTTCGCCGATACGTTCGACGTCGGTGCCGCGCTTGAGCAGCGTGCTGCGGCAGAACGCGCAGACGGCCATCACCGCCGCCGCCGAGCGAAACTCGACCGGCGCGCCGCACTGGGGGCACGAGGTACTGTACATGCGCGACGCTTACCGGGTGAGCTTCGCGAGGATCTCGGCCTTCGCGCGCGAATATTCGTCTTCGGTCACGAGGCCCTTGTCGAACAGCGCCTTCAACTGTTCGAGGCGCTGCACGTAATCGGTGCCTTCCGCCGGCGCGGCAGGCTGCGCGGCGGCCGCCGGTGCCGCGGCGGGCGCAGGCGGTGCAGCCGGCGCCGGTTGCGCGGCACCCGCCATCTGACCAGCCATCGCCTGCCCGATCACCGCGCCCGCGGCAAGCCCCGCACCCACACCCGCGATGCCGCCCGGATTCTGCGCGGCGAGCGGAATCGCCTGCGCGGTCTGGTATTGCGTGGCGCGGGCGAGATCGCCGGCCATCCCCGCGCCGATCCGCAGGTCGAGCGCCTTCTGCAATTCGGCCGGCAGCGACACGCTCTCGACCGCGAACGCGTCGAGCGCGAGGCCATAGCGCGTAAACACCGGCACCAGCGCGTCGGCGACGCGCTGCGACAGCAGCGACTGGTTCGCGGCCATGTCGACGAACGGCACGTCGGCCGAGCCGAACGTCGTGCTCATCGCGGTGACGACCAGATTACGCAGCTGCTGTTCGAGATCGTCGACCGTGTACTGCGCGCGCGTACCGCTGACCTCGCGATAGAACGCGCCCGCGTCGACGATCCGGTACGAGTAGATGCCGAACGCGCGCACCTGCACGAAGCCGAATTCGCGGTCGCGGATCGTCAGCGGCTGCGCGGTGCCCCAGCGCCGGCCGAGCTGCAGCCGCGTGCTGAAGAAGTAGACGTCCGACTTGAAAGGCGACTGAAAGAGCTTGTCCCAGTTCTTCAGGTACGTGAGCACCGGCAGCGTGTTCGTCTCCAGCGTGTACAACCCCGCCTGGAAGATGTCGGCGACCTTGCCTTCGTTCACGAAGATCGCGACCTGCGTTTCGCGCACGGTCAGCTTGCCGCCGTACCGGATTTCCATGTCTTCCATCGGATAGCGCCAGGCCAGCACGCCATCGGTGTCTTCCGTCCATTGCAGGACGTCGACGAACTGCTTGCGGATAAACGATCCCAGACTCATGTCGGTCTCCTCGAAACGCGTGGCGTGTCAGGTCAGGCAGGCGGCATTGATGATGCCGACGACGAGCGACGCGGTGCCCATCAGGCCGCCCATCGCGACGTTGCGATCCTCGATCGCATGATTCATGCCGGGCATCAGGCGCGTCAGCGCCGCATAGGTGATCAGTTGCACGACCATCGCACCGACGGCCCAGATCACGACTTCGCCGAGCGTGGAATTGTGCGCGATGCTGGACGCGAGCGTCAGGCAGAAGCCGATCAGCGCGCCGCCGAACGACAGCGTCGCGGCCGCGTTGCCGTCGCGGATCAGCGCCAGTTCGTCGAACGGGGTGACCTTCAGGTACACTGCCGCGAACACAAGAAGCAGCACGAACGCCGACAGTAAATGAACCGCATAGAGATAGGCACTATTCATTCTTTCCCTCGGATTTTGTGCTCGGTTCGCCGCCCCGTCGCTGGCCGGCCCGCGCAGGGCCAGCAGTCAAAATTCCGCGCCAGTATATCCACATTGCCGACCGCTGCACAACGGACGCACCATGCTGCATAAGCGCGCGCTCGTCCTGTCGATTCTCGTGCTCGCGTCGTGCGGGCTGGGCTACGAACTGATCAGCAGCGCGCTGTCCAGCTACCTGCTCGGCGATTCGATCCTGCAGTTCTCGTCGGTGATCGGCTGCTACCTGTTCGCGATGGGGATCGGTTCGTGGCTCGCGAAGTTCGTCGAGGACGACGACGTGCTCGACCGCTTCGTCGACATCGAGCTGCTCGTCGGCCTGCTCGGCGGCGTGTCGGCCGCGCTGCTGTTCGCTGTGTTCGCCTGGCTCGCCGCGCCGTTCCGCGCGGCGCTCTATGCGCTCGTGCTGGCGCTCGGCATGCTGATCGGGATGGAGATCCCGCTCGTGATGCGCGCGTTCCAGCAGCGGCGCCAGGCGTTCCGCCATACCGTCAGCGAAGTGCTGACCTTCGACTATCTCGGCTCGCTCGCCGTATCGCTGATCTTCCCGCTCGTGCTCGCGCCGCGCCTCGGCCTGCTGCGCACCAGCTTCCTGTTCGGGCTCCTGAACGCGTTCGTCGCGCTGTGGACGACGCACCTGTTCCGCGACGAGATCCGCAACGTGCGCGGCAAGCTGATGCGCGCGTCGCTCGTGATCGGGCTGCTCATCGCCGGCTTCGCGCTGTCGGATCGCATCACGCACTGGGCCGAACACGGCGTGTACGGCGACGAGACGATCTATTCGGAAACGACGCCGTACCAGCGCATCGTGCTCACGCAGTGGCACGACGACATGCGGCTGTACCTGAACGGCAACCTGCAGTTCTCGTCGCGCGACGAGCATCGCTATCACGAGGCGCTGATCCACCCGACGATCGAGGCGCTGCCGTGGGCGAAGCGCGTGCTCGTGCTCGGCGGCGGCGACGGTCTCGCGGTGCGCGAGCTGCTCAAGCACCGCAACCTCGAACAGATCACGCTCGTCGATCTCGATCCCGCGATGACGAAGCTGTTTTCCACGTCCGCGCCGCTCGTCAAGCTGAACCAGGGCTCGTTGAAGGACCCGCGCGTGCACGTGATCAACGACGATGCGGTGCGCTGGCTCGAATCGAACGCCGACGTGTACGACGCGATCGTCGTCGACTTCCCCGACCCGACCAACTTCGGGCTCGGCCGGCTGTATTCCGTGCCGGTGTTCCGGCTGCTCGCGCGCCACCTGTCGGAGAACGGCTACGCGGTGATCCAGTCGACCTCGCCGTACTTCGCGCCGCACGCGTACTGGACCATCATCGCGACGCTGCACGAAGCCGGGCTCAACACGTGGCCGTACCACTGCTACGTGCCGTCGTTCGGCGACTGGGGTTTCGTGATCGCCGGCAAGCGCCGCGACTTCACGGTGCCGACGCACTACTCGGTGCCCACGCGCTGGCTCGACGCGCAAACGGCCGCCGAGATGTTCCACTTCCCCGCCGACATGCCGGCGCTGCCGATGTCGCCGAACGAACTCAACGACCAGCCGCTCGTGCGCCGTTTCGACGACGACTGGAAGCACGTGCTGCGCTGATGGACCGCCGCACGTTCCTCGTCGCGTCGGCAGCCGCGTCGCTCGCCGCCTGCGGGCGCACCGGCTGGATCGAGACGACGCCGCAGGTCGGCTACCCCGGCATGCGCGAAGGCCATGCGCTGCGCGACCATGCGACGCTGCCGCCGCCGTCCGGCACGCTCGAGACCGACGTCGCGATCCTCGGCGCGGGCGCCGCCGGGCTGTCGTGCGCATGGCAGCTCGCGCGCGCCGGACACCAGCACTTCACGGTGCTCGCGGGCCCCGAATTCGGCGGCAACGCGGCCGGCGGCCGCTTCGGTGATCTCGGTTATCCGAAAGGCGCGCACTACCTGCCGCTGCCGTCGCTCGAATCCACGCATCTGCGCGACATGCTCGCCGATCTCGGCGTGATCGAATCGGCGCCGTTCTCGGCGCACCCGGTGTACGACGAGCGCGTGCTCGTCCATGCGCCCGACGAACGGCTCTTCATCGCCGGGCAGTGGCGGGACGGCATCGTGCCGACGGCCGGCCTCGGCGCCGACGCGCTCGCGCAACAGGCACGCTTCTTCACGTACACGGACACGCTGCGCACCGCGCGCGGCGCCGATGGCCGCAAGGTGTTCTGCATCCCGATCGCGGAATCGTCGCGCGACCCGCGCTGGCGCGCGCTCGACCGGCGCTCGTTCCGTCAGTGGCTGCTCGACGAGGGCTACACCGCGAAGGCCCTGCACTGGTATCTGAACTACTGCTGCCGCGACGACTACGGTGCCGGATACGAGCACGTGTCCGCGTGGGCCGGCCTGCACTATTTCTCGTCGCGCGGCGGCCACGCGGGCGACGCGAGCGACGGCGCGGTGCTGACCTGGCCCGACGGGCTGCACACGATGGTGACCAAGCTCACCGATTCGATCACCGCGCGTACCGGTTCGAACGCGTGGTCGCGCGACGGCTTCGCGGTGCGCGCGACCGAGCGCGCGAGCGGCGTCGACGTGCTGTGCGCGCGCATCGGCGACGACGGCGCGCTGTCGACGTTCACGCTGAAGGCGCGACGCGTCGTCTGCGCGATGCCGCTGTTCGTCGCGGCGCGCGTGTTTCCGCAGCTCGGCGCGTATGGCTTCGACCCTGCGCGCGACCTGCCGCCACGCGCGCCGTGGCTCGTGTCCAACTTCCTGCTCGACGGCATGCCGGCCGAAGCAGCGGGCGTGCCGCTCGCGTGGGACAACGTCGTCTACGACGGCGCGGGGCTCGGCTATGTCGTGTCGACGCACCAGCTGATCCGCATGTCGCCGCCGACGCGCTCGGTGTTCTCCGCGTACCAGGCGTTGAGCACGCAAGCGCCGGACGACACGCGCCGCTGGCTCGCGCAGGCGAAGCCCGATGCGTTGCGCGAACAGGCGGCGATCGACCTGCAGGCCGTCTACGGGCGCGACCTGTGGAAACACGCGACGGCGCTCGAGATCACCGTGCGCGGCCACGCGATGGCGACGCCCGACGTCGGCTTCCTGAGCCGGCCGGGGCTGCTCGCGCTGCGCGATGCCGACGGCCCCGTCGTGTTTGCGCATGCGGACCTGTCCGGGCTGTCGCTGTTCGAAGAAGCGTCGTACTGGGGCATGCTCGCCGCCCGACGCGTGCTGGCCTGACGGCCGTCATCCGTCATTGCGGCGGCGCCGCCACCCGCTATAATCGCGCGACATTCCGACTGCATTGAGCAGGCCGATGGTGCCGCGCCGTCCGACGCGCCGTATGCCCGCCTCGACAACAACAATGACGAACCGAACCATCCGACGCCTTCGCCCGTTCGCGCGCGCCGCCGCGCGCATGCTCGCCTGCGCCCCGCTGCTCGGCGCGCCGCTGGCACTGCATGCGGCCGACACCGCAGCCCCCGCCGGCACCACGCCCGCCGCCGGGCGCTACATCGTCGTCGACACCGGCCATACGCCGGCGCACCCGGGCTCCACCGGCGCGAGCGGCCGCGTCGAATACCTGTACAACCTCGATCTGTCCACGGCGGTCGCCGAAAAACTCGCCGCGCATGGCGACCGCGTGCTGCGCACGTCGGCCGACGGCCGCGAGATCGCCCTCGACCAGCGTTCGACGCAGGCACCCGACGCGAACCTGTTCGTGTCGATCCATCACGACTCGATGCAGCAGCAGTTCATCGACGCGGGCCGGCAGCGCGAATTCCGCGGCTTCTCGGTGTTCGTGTCGGAACGCAATCCGCACTATGCGGAAAGCCTGCGTTGCGCAAAGGCGATCGCCGAGCGGCTGGTGGCGGCCGGTGAACGGCCGTCGCTGTATCACGCGCAGCCGATCCGCGGCGAGAATCGCCCGTTGATCGACCCGCAACTCGGCATCCACCGCTTCGACGATCTCGTCGTGCTGCGCACCGCGCCGATTCCGGCCGTGCTCGTCGAGGCCGGCGTGATCGTCAATCCGGACGAGGAAGCGCGGCTTGCGCGTCGCGAGACGATCCGGAAGCTGTCCACCGCGATCGCCGGCGGCATCGACGCGTGCACCGCGCCGAAATAAACGACGATGACGCCCGTCGGGCCCAACGGTTTTCACCCAGTCAGGAGCATCACCATGAAAATGAAGAATCTGCTCGCATCCTGCGCCCTGCTCGCGCTTGCCGTTCCGTTCGCCGCGCACGCGGCCGGCTGTGCGAAGCCGCACAGCGCGTTCGACCAGGTGTACTGCAGCAGCACGCAATTCTCGCAATCCGACCGCGACCTCAACGACGAGTACGGCCGCCTGCGCAAGCAACTGAGCAGCGACCAGCAGGCGACGCTGAAGGCCGGCCAGCTCGCGTGGCTGAGGCAGCGCGACGCGCAGTGCAGCGAGACGCGCAACAACGGCTACCTCGTCGATCTCCAGTGCGCGACCGACATGACGCAGTCGCGGCTGTCGTTCCTGCGCGAGCGGGAGCGCGAGTGCACGAGCACCGGTTGCGTGGCGTCGAAGCTCGGCGACTAAGGGCTTCGCGCGTGCCGCGCCGCGAAGCGTTTCGCGACGCGGCGCTTCATGCCCTTGCGATCCCCGCGCGTCGGCACCGCGAAAGGAGCGGCAATGCGACATGAATTCCCGGAAGTCCTCAACGATCTGGTCGACTATTTTCTCGTCGGCGATCTCCTGCTGCTGAAGCGCTACCAGGAGCAGCACGGACTGTCGGACGACGTCGCAACGGCGTTCACGACGAGCGACAGCGGCGACCGCGCCGTGCTGGAAGGCGTCGTCATTCCGCTGGCCGGCATCGAGAACCATCCGTACACGGTGATCTTCACGCTCGATGGCGCAACACCCGAACTGCTGAAGACGGGAAGCCGCCTGCAGCATCGGCGTGGCGGGTACGTGCTGCGCGTCGAACATCGTTCGATCATGCTCTACACGTGGCGGATTCTCGAACGCTTCAACGACGCAACGGTCGACGCACTGCTTGCGCGTTACCGCGAGCCGGGCAGGCCCGTGATCGAGATCGACAACGGCTGGTATCAGGTCGACATCCTCGGCGGAGAAGTCCCGCGCAACGGCTGGTTCGAGCCTGCGTTCGAATTCGTGCTGAAGAAAACCGCCGCACCGGGCGATGCATCGCAGGTGGACATCAACTACCGTTTTTCGATCGACGGCAGCCTGGATCCGGCGAAATGAATCCGGCAGCAACGCGTGACGACTTCATGGCTTCTTGATGCGTACTCAGTCCGCCCCGTTTCGATGGATCCCCGAAAGCGGGTGTTCCCCTTTCGCGTTGGCCAGACTGCGATCGGCATTTCCGCGCCCGGACAAGCCGATGGGCGAAGCGTGGTTCATGGGAGAATCGCGACGGCTATTCGCCGTGTTGCAAGGCGATCTGCAATCGATCGACATCGCAGAGCTCGACACGCCGCTCGAAGAAATCGTCGTCGGCACGATGTCGTTCGGCCTGAGCGACGAATGGCAGCGGTGGTACCACTACTTGCTGGCGCACCTGACCGCGCGCAGCCACGATGGGCAGCACCACGCATTGCTGGAGTGGTTGATCACCGGGTTCGTTTCGCAGCACCCCGATCGCATCTCGCCCGAACCGTACCCGGGGTTCCGCCGCGATGTGCTCGACACGCTCGGGCAATGCCTGATGGAGGCCCGATGCTGGCCATCGGGCGCGCTCGATACGGCCGCATGCTTCAATCACGCTCACGAACCCTCATCCGGTAGCGGAGACTGGTTCCATGCGAGCGGACAATTTTCGGCGTCGATGTTCCTGTGCATCAAATACCTGGAAGCATCGGACATCCACGCGTGGCTGACCTCGGTGCTGGACATCGACGATCCGCTCTGGCGCGCGCAGCTCATGCTCTGGTGTGTCGGTGCGAACGACCTGCTCTCCGGCCGTATCCGGCATCCGTCGGCATTCAGCCCCACCGACTACCCGCGGATCGACTGGCAGGGATCCCGCTGCCTGACCGGCTCGCCCGGCCGCAACACCGCAACGTTTGACTTCATTCATCCCGCGCAGCGCGAAGCAGTCGTCGACACGTTGCAATCGTTCATGACCGAGGCCACCTTTCTCACGTGGCTCCAGTCGCTTGCCCAGTACGAGCGCGTCGAAAGCGAACTGGGCGACCTGCCGTATCGGTTCTACTCGCTTTACGGCGCCGACCAGCGAACCTGATGAAAATCGACATCCGCCCTGCTACGCTCGCCGATGCCCCGGCCATCGCCGCGATCCACGTCGCGTCGTGGCAGGCCACCTATCCGGGTATCATGCCGGCCCCGTTCCTCGCCGGCCTGTCGGTCGAGAAGCGCACCGCTTCGTGGCGTCACGCGCTCGACGCAGGACGGCCGCATGTCGCACTCGCGTTCTCGGAAAGCGGGCCGACAGGCTGGATCGCCTACGGCCCGACGCGCGACACCGACAAGGACCGCACCTGGGGCGAAATCGAAGCGATCTATCTGCATCCGACGCATTGCGGGCAAGGCGTCGGCGCGGCACTGGTCGACCATGCCTGCCGTGCGCTGCATGACGCGGGCCATGCGTGGGTGTCGCTCTGGGTACTCGTCAAGAACCGCCGCGCACGGGCGTTCTACGAACGCGAAGGCTTCGTCGCCGAAGACGACATCAAGACGTTCGAGATCGACGGTGCGCCCATCGACGAAGTGCGCTACTGGCGCGCATTGCAGAAATGATCATCATGACGGCATCGCCCCTGCCGCCGCCAAACGCGCCTGCATCAACTGCAGCAGCTCGCGGATCTTCGCGTTGACGGAGTTGCGGCTCGAATACGCGGCCAGCAGTTCGAGCGGCGCCGGCGCCATCTCCAGCGGCACGCGCACCAGCCGCCCGGCGGCCAGCTCGGCCGCGCACCCGCGTTCGACGAGAATCGCGAAGCCGATCCCGTTCACCGCCGCCAGCGCCGCCATCTCGCCGCTGTTGACGCGATACCGGCTCGCGACCGGAATCTTGTGAACCCGCCCGTCGCCGTCGGCGAACTGCCACGGCTGCCCTTTCAGCGTGCTCAACGTCGTGATGCACGGCAGTTGCCTGAGCTGCTCCGTCCGGGTCGGCATGCCCGTGCGTTCGATCAGCGACGGCGCGGCCACGACGACGCTCGGCAAGTTCACGAGCGGCCTGACGACGAACGTGCTGTCGTCGAGCTTGCCGCGATTGACGATGATCGACAGGTCGAACTCGTCGCGCAGCGTCGATACGCCTGCGAGGCTCGTATCGCAATCGATTTCGACACGCGGATGCCGGCTGGCGAATTCCGCGACGATCGGCCCGAGCATGCGCGGCCCGATTTCACCGGGCACGCAGAGCTTCAGCAGGCCGCGCAGCTCCGTCTGCTGCGAGGTCAGTTCGAACTCGGCGAGCGTCAGCGCGTCGAGCATCGGCTTCGCTCGCTCGTGCAGCAGGCGCCCGGCCTCCGTCATGCGCAGGTGCCGCGTGCTGCGCTCCAGCAGACGCACGCCGAGCCGCGACTCCAGTTGCGCCACATGGCGGCTCACGTTGGAACCGGGTATCGACAGCACGCGCGCGGCACCGGCGAAGCTGCCTTCGTCGACGACCGACACGAACACGCGCACCGCGTTCAGATCCAGCTTGCTGCGCATCATTATCCCGTTTCAGGTATCAAAGCTCGCCGTTTTTCACGGCTTATCCCGTTCGAGACCGTAATTTACGATGCGGATCCAGTCAAGCGTGGCCGCCGACGCACGAACCCGCGCCGACGCGAGCGCACGCACGAACCTACGGGAGCATCAACATGGATATCGCCATTCTCGGCGCCGGCGTGGCCGGCATGAGCACCGCGCTTGCGCTTGCCGGGCAGGGGCACCGGATACGGCTCTACGAACGCAGGCCGTCCGAGACGACGATGGGCGCGGGCGTCGTGCTCTGGCCGAATGCCGGCTTCGTGCTCGAGCAACTCGGCCTCCTGCCGGACATCGTCAAGGTCAGCGGCCACCTGCGCGCGATGCGGTGCATGGACCGTGACGGCACCCCGTTCAAGCGCGTCGACATCGGCACGCTCGACCGCCGCATGGGTTTCCCGACGCGCTCGATCCTGCGGCGCGACCTGCAGGCCGTGCTGGCCCGGCACATCGCCGCGCACGACATCGAAATCTGCTTCGGCCACTGCGCGACGGCCATCGACACCGGCACCGACGGTCGCGCGGTCGTTCGCTTCGACAACGGCGCGACGATCGCCCCCGACCTCGTGATCGGCGCGGACGGCCGCATGAACTCCATCGCGCGACGCCATGTGGTCGGCAACGCCACACCCGTCTACCAGGGCTTCGTCAACTGGATCGGCGTGGCGCAGAGCGATGTGCCGCTCGTCGACGACGTATCGATATTCGACTACTGGAGCCGGCGCGAACGATTCGGCATCGTCGCGCTGGACTCGCATCGCATGTACTGGGCGGCGGCCCGGGCCGAGGCCGAATTCGACGATAGCGAACACGACGACGCGGCGCCGGACGATCCGGGCCCGCTGCTGGAACGGCTCTTCGACGGCTGGCCGGCGCCCATCGCGGACGTGATGCGCGCGACGCCACCGGGCACGATCGCGAAGATCCGCGTGCACGATCTCGACCCGGTGGACGTGTGGCACCGCGGCAATGTGCTGTTGATCGGCGATGCCGCGCACGCGCCGCTCCCCACCTCCGGACAGGGCGCATGCCAGGCGCTCGAGGACGCGTGGCATCTCGCGCGCTGCCTCGATGAACACGGGAACGGAAACGGCAACGTCCGCGACCTCGACGCTGCGCTCGCAGCGTTCACGCTGCGGCGCAGCCCGAAAACCGCGGCAATCACGCTGCGCGCACGCGACTTCGCGCAGCGGTTGTTCGGCAACGACACGCACGAAGCCGCCCGGCAGGCTGATCCGATCGCCGAAATCGAAGCGCTCGCGAGCGCGTGGGGAGCGGGCCTGCCGATGACGCCCGCGCGGGACCGATAAGCACCCGAGGCGTCGCTCGACGGCGCGATCAGTTTGCATCGTCGTCACACACCGTATCCGGTACCGGCATCAAAGAATGCCGGATCAGGTCTTGCATCGTATCGAAACGCGCCCGATATTCCGGCGCCAGATCGGCAACGCGATATCCGTGTTGCAACAACACCTGCACGAGTACCGGCGCCTCGACATCCACCGCCCGCTCGAGCGGTTCGATACGGTTCTGTGCCGCCGCGCCATCCATCGGTATCTTCGCGGATGCGACGAGCCACGCCTCCGCGCCCTTGCGAGCGATTTCCGGCGGATTCACGTCGGTCCACTTCGCGAACCGATACCAGACCTCGCCCACATCTTCCGCGGCATGGAGCGTGACGCCTGCATGGGCCAGCCAGTCGACCGATGCGATTGCCGCGCCCGCCGCCGCGCTCGCATACAGGCTCTCGAAGCGGCTGTCGCCTTGCAGATGCTGCGGATCGACACCCAGCGCAACGAGCTGGTTCATCAGTGCGATCGACCCGCTCATGACAGCGCCGTGCAGCGCGGCGCTCCGCTCGTCGGGGCCCCACAACGGCAGGAACTGAGCCGTGATCGCCGGCACGTTTCGAAAACCGACGCGCAGCGCGATGTCGGGCGGCATCACATAAGCCACCCCGTCCTTGCAGAACGTCGGCGGATCGCTCCCGCCCAGGCGTACCTCGCTCGCATGCCTGACGCCTTCGAGCGTGACCGCGAGGCTGCGCGGCGCCGTCTTGCGGACCGCCTCGCTCACCCATGTCGCGCGATCGCAATCGTCCGCACAGTCGGCAAACGCCTGCCGAAACGCGACTGCATCGTCGGTGCGCAATGCGGCTGCCATACGGGCATAGTCGTCATTGATCTGCTGACCGCGGGCCGCCTCCCGAGGGTCCGGGTGATGGCGTTGGTAATCGTCGATCTTGAACGTGGCAATCAGCGCTATGGCCAGAACCAACAGCAGCACCTGTAGCCAGAACGCCCACGCAAATCGCGGGGCACGCCATGGCTTGCGACTCACTGCGTAGGCCAGCAGCACGACGGCGACCACGGCATACAGCACGATGCCGACCTCGCTGAGGAAGATCAGCGCACCCATGAACACAATGACCGACAGGTCGCGATCGATCCGCGACACGCATATCACGGCGGCTGCCAGCAGCCCCCAGAGCGGAATGCCGGACACCCACAGCAACACGGCCGGAAGACGCGGCGTGCCGGCCGGTGGCACGGCATGCTCACTCACGACTTCATCGACGCGCGTGGACGGCGGTTCGGTATCTCGGTGATCGGTCGTCACGGGGCCCTCTCTTTTTGATTATCGAGCGAAGCCGGGATCCGAATCTGCCCATCCGCTGCGCGTCGGGGCAGCCGGTCGCCCGCGGCGGAACCGGAACCGGCCGCCGTGTACGCCGCAGCTTATCAAACACGCAACCGCACAGGAACCGCCGCCCCGTTACCGATCACAAAAACCACCGATACTCCCGCGCGCCAATCTCATTGCGAAAATCCAGCTCCTCCTGCCGCTTGTTCTCGCAATACACCATCACGAACTCGCTGCCGAGCCCTTCGCGCACGGCCGCATGATCCTGCATCGCCGCGACGGCCGACAGCATCTCCTTCGGAAAATCGATCCCGCTGCCGCGATTCTCGTTGAGCGGCGCGATCGGCTCGATCCTCGCATCGAGCCCGTGCTCCATCCCGGTGAGAATCGCCGCGAGCACCAGATACGGGTTCGCGTCCGCACTCGCGAGCCGGTGCTCGATCCGCAGGTTGCGCGCATCCGACTCGGGAATCCGGATGCACGCATCGCGATCCTCGAAGCCCCAGCTCGCGCGGCTCGCCGCGTTCACCATCGAACCGTAACGCCGGAACGCGTTGTGATTCGGCGCGAACACGGGCATGCAATGCGGCAGCAGCGCGAGGCATCCGGCCACCGCGTGCCGCAGCGGCCGCTGCCCGTCCGCCGCAAGCAGGTTGCGCCCTGCATCGTCGTAGAGGCTCACGTGCACGTGCATCCCGCTGCCCGGCGCATGCAGGTACGGCTTGCCCATGAAGCTCGCGCGATAGCCGTGCTGCAACGCGACGCCGCGCGTGCTGCGGCAGAACATCGCCGACCAGTCGGCCGCGCGCAGCCCGTCGTCGCAATGGCCGAAGTTGATCTCGAACTGGCCCGGCCCGAGCTCGGCGGTGATCACGGTCGCGTCGACCCCCTGCTTGCAGGCGACGTCGACCATCTCGTGCAGCACGTCGGAGAAGCGCGACAGCCGCTCGATATGCATGTTCGGCTGATCGTCGCGATCGTCGGACAGGCGATCGCGCGGATACTTCGGCATCCCCTCCTCGAGCTGCGCGTCGAACAGGTAGAACTCGAGCTCGAACGCGACGACCGGCCGGATGCCACGCCGCGCGAGCCGCTTCAGCACGCGCGCGAGCACCTCGCGCGGCTCGAACTCGACCGGCGCGTCGGTGCCGTCCGTCGTGATCAGCATCTGCCCGAGCGGCTGCTTCTCCCAGGTCACCGGCTTCAGCGTGCCGGGGATCAGCCGGCGCACGGCATCCGGGTCGCCGTCGTTGAAACAGTAGTCGCCGATCTTGTAGAGCCCGCCCTGCGTGCCGAGCAGGATGCAGTTCTGCGGCAGCTTCAGCAGCGAGCCGGCCGCGACCTTTTCGAGCGCATCGATCGGGTAGCGCTTGCCGTAGAAATGTCCGGGCAGGTCGAGGCAGATCAGGTCGACATAACGGATCTCGGGGTACGCCTGCCGGAATGCGCGGACTTCATCGACCAGCGCGGGAACGACGTCAGCCATGTCTCATCCTTTCCATGTCTTGTATGGCGGTGCCGCAGCGCGGCGAACCGGATTCACGCGGCACGCCGGACCACGAGCGCCGCATTTAAATCAGTACTGCAAACAGGCTGCGTGGCGCGGCGGCCTGCATCACCGCCCGCCCCGCCGACAACTCAGGTGAACACCCAGATCACGCGCGTCGGCGCGTCGGTCAGGTTGGCATAGCGAAAACGCTTGTGCGCGGGAAGCTGGAATGCGTCGTTCGGGCCGAGCGTGATGGGCATATCGTCGCCGTCGATCCAGATCGTCAGTTCGCCTTCGAGCACGAAACCGCCCTGCTCGTCGCTATCGTCGACGGGCCGCTCGCCGCTGCTCGCGCCCGGCGCGAGATGGCTTTCGAGAATCGAGAAGCGCGAGCGCATGTTCGGCGACACGAGGATGTCGGTAATGCCGGCCGCGTAATACACGGTGCGCCGCTCGTCGGGCCGCGTGACCCACGGCACGCTGCGCGGCTTGCTCAGGCTGTAGAAATAGGTGGTCGGCACGCCGAGCGCCTCGCCGATCGCGGTGAGATCCGCCACCGTCGGGCGCGACAGCCCGCGCTCGACCTGCGACAGAAAGCCGACCGAGCGGCCGATCCGTTCCGCGAGATCGTTGAGCGTGACCTTGCGATGCTTGCGCAGGTCGCGGATCAGGATGGCCAGGCTTTCTATCTCTTCCTGTTCGTTCATGGTGGGTTCCGGTGCAGTCAGACGGTATCGCGCAGACGGTACCAGGCCTTGCCGATCGCTTCCAGCGGCGCGGCGAGCCGGTCGCCGCCGGGGAAGCGCGGGTTGCGGATGCGCTGGTACTGCGCGAGCAGGCGTTCGTCGCCGAGCACGGCGTCGGCCACCGCGCGTGCGCCGGCGAGCGTCGGCAGCACGCCGTGCCCCGAGAAGCCCTGCAGCCAGAAACGCTGCCCGTGGCGGCCAATGTCCGGCGTGCGGCGCATGCTGATGTCGATATGGCCGCCCCACGCGTAGTCGAGCGGCACGCCGGCCAGTTGCGGGAACACGCGTTCGAGGTGCGGGCGCGTCGCCGCCGCGATATCGGCCGGGATGCCGCCGAGATACGTGCAGCCGCCGCCGAACAGCAGCCGGTGGTCGGGGCTCAGGCGGAAGTAGTCGGGCACGAACTGGTTGTCGATCACGCAACTGTTCTGCGGCAGCAGCGCACGGGCGACGTCGGGCGCGAGCGGCGCGGTCGCGACCTGATACGTGCCGACCGGCAGCAACCGGCGCGCGAGGTCGCGATCGAGCCGGTCGACATACGCGTTGCAGGCCAACACGAGCACGTCCGCGCGCACTTCGCCGCGCGCCGTGCGGGCAATGTGACCGCCGGCCGCCTCGCGGCAGTCGAGCACGCGGCTCTGCTCGAAGATGCGGCCGCCCGCGCGCTCGATCGTCTGCGCGAGGCCGAGCGCGAGCTTCAGCGGATTCAGGTGGCCGGCCTCCGGATCGTGCAGCGCCGCGAGATAGCGCGTGCCGCCGATCCATTCGGGCATCTCGTCACGGCCGATCACGCGCAGCCGATCGTAGCCCCAGCGCTCGGCCGCCTCGTCGCGGGCCTGTTCGAGCATCGCGACGCGCCGCGGCCGCACCGCCGCCCACAGGCTGCCGGGCCGGTAGTCGATGTCGAACCCATGCCGAACGGGCAGTTCGCGCACCTCGGCCGCGGCCCAGCGCATGCTGTCCCACAGCAGGCGTGCGCCGTCGCGGCCGAGCGAATCCTCGAGCGGCTGCATGTCGCACGACCAGCCGAGCAGCGCCTGTCCGCCGTTGCGGCCCGACGCGGCCCACGCGACGCGACTCGCTTCGAGCACGACGACGCGCTTGCCGGCAAGCGCGAGACGCAACGCCGTATGCAGCCCGCTGAAACCCGCGCCGACGACGAGCACGTCGGCGTCGATGCGTTCGTCCAGTTCCGGACGATGCGGGATCGGCGCCGGATAGGTGCCGGCGTAGTAGCTTGCGACGTGGCGGTCGGACTGCGCGAACATGCGGACTCCAGTGAAATTTTCGCCGAGAAATTTCATGAAAAATTAGCACGGCAATTTCACGGAAGCAAGCGAGCAAAAAAACGGCGTATCGGTCTGACGAATCAACGCTGCGCCGTTAGTCTGGTTCGCTGAAGATTCGCAGCCTAGGCAGACTCAGCCAGCGCCGAAATCGACGTTCGCGAAAACCGCGAAGATCGATGGCGTCCAGGTCTGGCGGGTTCGTGCTTCCATCCTCGATCGCCGTTGTCGGACGGGTCGGCCGGCCTGCCGCCAGCCGCACGTACCTGCGTTGCCCATGGTGCAGAAACCGGAAACATCGGCTCGACATGCGGCCCGCCCGCGGCATGACGCGCGCCGGACCGGCCGATACCCGAAACGCCGCGCGCGTGAACCGCACGGGCCCGGTGAATGTTCCTGCCATCCACTCGGACGAAATTTTTACCCTTGTAAAAATTTTGGACTGAGAGAATAACCCGCTGAAACAGCGCGTCACCCATCCAAGCACGGCCCCCGTAACCCCTTTCAGACCCAACCCAATCGCTGACGGGAGACAAGATGCCTACGAACCGGGATGCAAACCCGATGGACGAATCGGATCACGGAGAATTCTCGCTGAGCGAAGTTCCGCTCGAGAAACGCACCGGATTCCTGTCCATCACGATGGTGTTGTTGAGTTTCACGTTCTTCACGGGAACGATGTTTGCCGGCGGCAAGATCGGTGTCGCCTTCGACGTCGTCAGCATGATCCAGATCGCCGTCATCGGAAACCTGTTGCTCGCCGCCTATGCGGCATCGCTTGCGCTGATTGCCGCCCGCAGCGGCCTGAATGCGGTACTGATGGGGCGATTCTGCTTCGGGGAAGTCGGCAGCAAGCTGTCCGATTTCCTGCTGGGCTTCGCCGAACTCGGCTGGTACGCATGGGGAACCGCGACGGTGGCGATCGTCTTGGTCAAGCTGTTGGGTTGGCCGGCCTCCGTGACCACGCCGCTGATGATCCTCTTCGGCTTCGGATTTTCCATCACGGCCATCATCGGCTATCGCGGCATGGATGTGCTGTCGCGCGTCTCCGTGCCGTTGATGTTCGTGCTCCTGATGACGTCGATGTGGATCGCCACCCGCGATATCGGCGGGTGGGCCGGCCTCACGCATATCGCGCCGTCTCATCCGATGCAGTTCTCGGCCGCCGTGACCATGGTCATCGGTACCTTCGCCAGCGGCGCGACCCAGGCAACCAACTGGACCCGCCTCGCACGCAGCGCGCGCAGCGCCGTCTCGGCCAGCATGATCGGATTCTTCGCGGGCAACGGCCTGATGATCATCGCGGGCGCATACTGCGCGATCGTCTATCAGCAAGCCGACATCGTCGAGGTGATGATGCTGCAGGGCCTGTCGATCGCGGCGGTCGTGATGCTGTGCCTCAATCTCTGGACCATCCAGGGGCCGACGATGTACAACGTGGCGGCCGCCGGATGCCATCTGCTGCGCACCGAACGGCGCCGCACGCTCGTACTCGTGGGCGCGGCGATCGGCATCGTGCTCGCGGTCGGCGGGATGTACGAGTTGCTGATTCCGTTCCTGGTGCTGCTGGGCTCGATCATTCCGCCGGTCGGCGGCGTGATCATGGCGGACTACTGGTACCGCCATCGCGGGCAATACCCGTCGCTTGCCACCGCCCGCCTTCCGCGCTTCAACCTGGTCGGCCTGGCCGCGTATGCAATCGGCGCCGGACTCGCCTATACCTCGCCGTGGATCGCGCCGATCGTCGGCATCGCGGCGTCCGCGGCCGCCTACGTCGTGCTGCTGCAGATTGCCCGCGCGTTCGCGCGCGAGCCGTCCGTTCAGGGTGATTGATTCCGCTGCGCGCCCTCCCGCTCCCCCCGAACCACAGGAATACTCATGAAAATCATCAACGCCAGATTGCGCGGCCGTAGCGGCCTCTTCACGATCGACATCGATGCGGGCACGATTCGCGGCATCGACCTCCAGCCGTCGCCGCTGACGTCACAAGGGGACGACATCATCGATGCGGGCAGCAATCTCGTCATCCCGCCGCTGGTCGAGCCGCATATCCACCTGGATGCGACACTGACCGCGGGCGAACCCGAGTGGAACATGAGCGGCACGCTGTTCGAAGGTATCGAGCGGTGGGGCCAGCGCAAGGCCACCATTACCCATGAGGATACGAAAGCCCGCGCCCACACCACGATCGGGATGTTGCGCGACAACGGCATCCAGCACGTGCGCACGCACGTGGACGTCACCGATCACACGCTTGCCGCGTTGCAGGCGATGCTCGAGGTCAGGGACGAAGCGCGCGATCTCATCGATCTGCAGATCGTCGCCTTCCCTCAGGAAGGCATCGAGTCGTTCGAGAACGGACGTGCGCTGATGGAGCGCGCGATCGACATGGGGGCCGACGTCGTCGGCGGCATTCCGCATTTCGAGAACACACGCGACCAGGGCGTGAGCTCCATCAAGTTCCTGATGGAGCTCGCGGAGCGCAAGGACTGCCTGGTCGACGTTCATTGCGACGAAACCGACGATCCGCAATCGCGCTTCCTGGAAGTGCTTGCCGAGGAAGCGCGGGTTCGCGGGATGGGCACGCGCGTCACGGCCAGCCACACGACCGCGATGGGTTCCTACGACAACGCCTACTGCTCGAAGCTTTTCCGGTTGCTGAAGCGGTCGGAAATCCATTTTGTTTCGTGTCCGACCGAAAGCATCCACCTGCAGGGGCGTTTCGACACCTTCCCGAAACGACGCGGCATTACGCGTGTCGCGGAACTCGATCGCGCCGGCATCAACGTGTGCTTCGGACAGGATTCGATCAAGGATCCGTGGTATCCCATCGGCAACGGCAATATCCTGCGTATCCTCGACGTCGGCCTGCACGTGTGCCACATGCTCGGCTACGAAGACCTGCAGCGATGCCTCGACTTTGTGACGGAGCACAGCGCCGATGCGATGTCCCTGGGCGATCGCTATGGCATCGCGGTCGGGCGGCCGGCCAATCTGCTGATTCTCGACGCGGATTGCGACTATGAAGTGGTTCGCACACAGGCCAAGGTTCGCCTGTCGCTCCGTGCCGGGAAGGTCATCATGCAGCGCGCGCCCGAACGCATCACCTATCCTGAAGCAGGCACGCGTTGAGCGGGCGACGACGCTGGTCCGACATGCTGGAGGAAACATCGTGAGGCACCCGTCCGAGCCGACTGCAGGAACGCCCGGCCGGCCTCACGGCCGGCGCGAAGCGCTGCGCGACACGCTCGAGGCGACCATTCTCGCCGCTGCCGAAGAATCGTTTGCCATTGACGGATTCGAGGGGAGTTCCGTTGCGACTATCGCAGCGGCCGCCGGCCTGTCGAAGCAGAACCTGATGTACTACTTCCCCACGAAGCTGGCGCTCTACCAACGCGTGCTGGACGACGTATTGCGGGACTGGCTCGGCAGGATGCGGGAGTTTGCGGCGCCCGATCGCGAGCCCGCGGAAGCCATGTCGGCCTATATCCGGGCCAAACTCGAATTCTCCAGAAATCGCCCGCATGGATCGCGGGTGTTTGCGCTGGAGATCATCGGCGGGGCCAGGACCTACGGAAAGGAAATCCGCAAACAACTGATTCCGGTGTTGCGTGACGACATCCGGGTGCTCGAACGCTGGATCGAGGAAGGCAAGGTCAGACAGGTCGATGCCGAGCACCTGTTCTTCCTGATCTGGGCGGCCACGCAGGCGTATGCGGATTTCGCCCCGCAGATGCTGCTGGTGCTCGGCAAGCGTGCGCTGGGAAACGACGATTTCGACGCGGCCTACCGCACCATCTCGAATCTGGTACTCAACGCGCTGATCACCGGGGACGGAAAGACGGATTGACCGCTTGACCGCCTCCGTCGCCATTCATGCAGGCACCCCGGCGCCGTCGACACTCACCGGGGAACCGCCGGTCAGTCGTGCTTGTAGCGCTTCTTGTGCTTGTTGCCGTGGTGGTGATCGCTGGAACGCGAGTTGTTGCGCGACACGTGGCCGCCCAGCGCCGCGCCCGCACCGCCGCCCACGGCGGCGCCGACGAGCCCGCCGGCCGTGCCGCCCATCGCGTTGCCCGCAGCGGCGCCTGCGCCGCCGCCCAGTGCGCCGCCGACGATCGCGCCCGTGCGTTCGCGTTTGTTCGACGTCACAGCACCGCCCGCGCCACCACCCACTGCCCCGCCGATCACGGTGCCCGTGCTGCCGCCAACCGCGTTGCCGACCGCCGCGCCGGCAACGCCACCCAGCGCGCCGCCCAGGGCGTTGTTCGTGTCGCCTGCCACGGCCGGCACCGACGCCACCGCCGCCGCACCGACCACCACGGCCATCCCTGCCAATTTCTTCAGCATCTGTCTGCCCTCTCCGATTGCGAGATATCGATGGGCGAATCTAGCACCTTTCCGGAAGGTCCATCGTAATGAAGCGTTAAATCAGGCATTGCCCTGGCCGGAGCGCAAGCTTTTGCGGATTCAGGTGGCCGGATTCCGGATCGTGGAACCGCGTGAGGTAGCGCGTGCCGCCCGGCCATTCGGACCTCTCGTGACGCCCGATCACGCGCAGCCGGTCGTAGCCCCGGCGCTCGGCCGCTTCGTCGCGGGCCTGCGCGCGCATCGCGACGCGCCGCGGCCGCCCCGCCGCCCACAGGCTGCCGGGCCGGTAGCCGATGTCGAAACCGTGACGCGCCGGCAGTTTGCGCACCTCGGCCGCGGCCCAGTGCATGCTGTCCCACAACAGGCGCGCGCCGTCGCGGCCGAGCGAATCCCTGCCGTCGTCAAAATGAAAGGTTGACCGTGTGCCGGCACGCCCATTGCGCCGCCAGCACAGCGCCGCGCCACCGTCTGTGTCTTTTTCCATGGGCGGTCGCGGCCGATAATGGACACGCCAATCCTCGCGGCATGACAACACGCGCCGCGAGGATCGACGCACACCGCAACCGCGCAAGGAGGGCCTCCTGCATGACCACACCATTCAGGCTGGGCGACCACGTCCGGTGGAATTCGGAGGCCGGCTACGTGACCGGCACGATCATCGCGATCCACACCACGGACTTCGACTACAAGGGCCACCGCCATCGCGCATCGCCCGACGATCCGCAGTACGAGATCAAGAGCGACCGCACCGACCACATCGCCGCACACCGCGGCCGCGTGCTCGAGCGCATTGCGGGCAAGGGCGACGCATGACGCTCCCGTTCTATACGATCGGCCATTCGAACCGCACGCTCGACGAATTCGTCGACATGCTCGGCGCGGTCGATATCGCGCTGCTCGCGGATATCCGCAAAATGACGCGTTCGCGTACCCATCCGCAATTCAACGAAGCGACGCTGCCGGACGCGCTGGCGGCAACCGGCATCGCCTACGAGCACATCGCCGAGCTCGGCGGCCTGCGCGGCAAGTCGCACGACGTGCCCGACGACGTCAACGACTTCTGGACCAACCAGAGCTTTCACCGCTACGCCGACTACGCGCTGTCACCCGGGTTTCGCGACGGCCTCGACCGGCTGATCGCAGACGGGCATCGGCAGCGCTGCGCGATCATGTGCTCGGAAGCGGTGTGGTGGCGCTGCCACCGGCGCATCGTGTCCGACTACCTGATCGCGCGCGGCGAAACGGTGCTGCACATCATGGGCCGCAACCGCGTGGAACCCGCGCGCCTCACGGCCGGCGCGGTCATCCGGCCCGACGGCTCGATCGTCTATCCGGACGTCGAAAACGACCCCGCCACACCGGAAGCCGGCACGCCACCGCACGCGTGACGTCGCCCGCACGGCCGCGCACCCGCGCCGGCTTCCGACCATCGCGATCTGCATTATCATCGGGCCTCCACCGCGCCTGCCCGCTTCCGGCAAGCGGGCCCCGCCACCTCGCCCGTTGCACCCCATGCTCACTCTCGTCATCGTCGCCGGCTTGTGGGCCGGACTGCAGAACGCCCTCGCGGGCGGCGGCTCGTTCGTCACGCTGCCCGCCCTGATCGTGTCGGGCATGTCGCCGCTCGCGGCGAACATCACGTCGACGGTCGCGCTGTTTCCCGCGCAGGTCACGACCGGCTGGGCGAGCCGCAACATGGTGCGCGGCGTGGGCAAGCTGTCGTTTCGCACGCTGTTCTTCATCAGCGTGGTCGGCGGTGCGCTCGGCGGGCTGCTGTTGCTGAAAACCCCGTCGTCGATCTTCTCGCGCCTCGTGCCGTGGCTCGTGCTGTTCGCAACGATCGTGTTCGCGTGGGGCAGCTTTTTCCGCAAGCCCAGCGAAGGCACGGGCCACCTCGGCACCGTCCCCGCGGCGCTCTCGCAGTTCATGATCGCGATCTACGGCGGCTACTTCGGCGGCGGGCTCGGCTTCCTGATGATGGCCGTGCTGACGATGGCCGGCCTGTCGCCGCGTCACGCGATGTCGACGAAGAACGCGCTCGCGGGCGTGATGAACGCATCGGCCGTCGTGCTGTTCCTGACGTCGCCGCACCTGCACTGGGGCTCGGCACTTGCGCTCGGCGGCGGCGCGATCGTCGGCGGGCTGCTCGGCACCTGGGCGCTGCAACGCGTGAACGAACGCATTCTGCGGATCGGGATCGTCTGCATCGGCGCGGTGCTGACCGTCGGGCTGTTCGTCAAGCCGATCTGACGCACGCCCCTTGCCGCCGCCGCAGCGGCAATTGATGAGCAAACCGCAAGACGTCTTTCGCATATCTCGTTTGCCGTGACGGCGGTGTCCGCCCACAATCGGGGATTGCCGTCGTCATCGCCCGCTCGCGGGCACCGACCGGCACTTCGCGGCCGCCATTCCGATTCACCGCCGGCGGCCCGGCCCATCGCGTCACACACGCTCCCTCGCCATCGGCGCCCGGTGCGGCGGCAGAACGCCTGCCGACGCACCGCCCGATGCGTTTCCGGCCGACAGGCCAACAATAAAAAGAGGTAGGAGATGCAGGACAACTCGTTGAGGCAGAGCCTCAAGCAACGGCACATCACGATGATCGCGCTTGGCGGCGTGATCGGCGCGGGCCTGTTCGTCGGCTCCGGCGCCATCATCGCGACCGCCGGCCCCGCCGCGATCCTGTCGTACCTGATCGGCGGCGTGATCGTGACGCTGGTCATGTTCATGCTCGGCGAAATGGCGTCCCGCAATCCCGACAGCGGGTCGTTCTCCACCTACGCGAGCAGCTATCTCGGCGAATGGGCCGGCTTCGCGGTCGGCTGGCTGTACTGGTTCAAGTCGATGATGACGATCACCGTCGAGGCGATCCTGCTCGGCGCGATCCTCCACGACTTCCTGCCGTGGCTGCCCGTGTGGGCCGGCGCGCTGTTCATGCTCGTCACGCTGATCGCGAGCAACGCGTACTCGGTCCGCTCGTTCGGCGAGGCCGAATACTGGCTGTCGTTTGCGAAGGTCGCGACGATCATCGTGTTCATGGCGCTCGGCGCATCGATCCTGCTCGGCTTCCAGCCGCGCATTCCCGCGCCCGGACTCGTGAATCTCACGGATCACGGCGGCTTCATGCCGAACGGCATTTCGCCCGTGCTCGCCGGTGTGATGGTCGTGATCTTCTCGCTCGGCGGCAGCGAAATCGCGGCCGTCGCGGCGGGCGAATCCGAGAACCCGAGCAAGAACGTGATCCGCGCGATCAAGAGCGTGATCGTGCGCGTGATGGTGTTCTACGTCGGCTCGGTGTCGATCCTGATCCTGTGCATGTCGTGGACGGACAAGGCCAACCTGAAATCGCCGTATGTATCGCTGTTCAGCTTGGCCGGCTTCACGAGCGCGGCCGTCGCGATGAAGATCGTGCTGTTCGTGTCGTTCATGTCGGTGATGAATTCGTTCCTGTTCTCGAACTCGCGCATGCTGTTCTCGCTCAGCCAGCGCGGCCACGCGCCCGCGATGTTCGGCCGGACCAACGCGAAAGGCGTGCCGATGAACGCGCTCGTGCTGTGCCTGGCGATCTGCGTGTCGATCCTCGGCATTCACTTCGTGAGCGGCGGCGACCTGTTCCTGATGCTCGCGAAGAGCAGCGGCGCGTTCGTGATGATCGTGTGGATCTTCATCATCGTCGCGCACTTCGCGATGCGCCGGCAGGAGAAGCACGCACCACGCGATCCGCAGGCGTTCCGCGCGTGGTTTTATCCGGTGTCGAACTGGATCGCACTGCTGGCGCTGGTCGCCGTGCTCGGCTCGCAGGCGTTCAACCCGGATTCGCGCTTCCAGTTCTGGTTCACGGTATTGACGGCGCTTGCGATCGTCGCGGCGTATTTCCTGCGCCGCAAACCGGCACAACTCGGCGACACGGCCAGCGCGAAGCTGCGCTGACCGTTACCCTCGGCGAACGAGCGGCACACCGGCGTGCCGCCGCTCAATCGCTCAATCGCTCAACCTCTCGGCCGCTCAGCCGAACGGCCGCACGCCGATCAGCCAGCCGTGCAGGAACAGCGCGAAGACGGCCCACACGACGAGCCCGGCCACGATCGCCACGGCGTCGCCCGACAGCTTGCCCGCCGGATAGCGGACGCCATCGCGGCGGTCACGCGCGCGCCACACGACGAAATCGACGAGCGACCACACGAAGAAGGCACCGAACAGCACGACGGCGTGCAGCGTGCCGTTCGCGAGCAGGTGCGCGATCGCCCACACCGCCACGCCGGCCACCATCGGATGGCCGACGAGCGTCTTGATGCGGTTGCCGGGCACGTAGGAGGCAGCGATCAGCACGAAGGCGATCGCGGTCAGCATGCCGGTGAGGTGGCGCACACCGACCGGCGACACCCACAGCAGCGTCGCGCCCTGGCGCGCCAGGCCGTACCCCCAGATGATCAGCACGAAACCGACGATCGACGCGATCGCATAGGGGCCCTTCCAGCGTTTCTCGCCGATCCGCGCGATCGTCGCCGACCGCCAGCCGTCCGCGACGATCCGGATCGAGTGCACACCGAGGAAGATCGCTAAACCGAGAATCAGGACGAGCATCGGTTGTCTCCGTCTGGAATGATGAGTGGGGAAGCGTCCCGCACGGCGTACGATGCGCCGTTCGCGGGGCCGGCGGCGAGGCCGGCACGGGTCGCGCCAGGCACGGGTGCGATCCGCGCCGATCATAAACGCCGAGGCCGCCGTTGTGAAGCATGGGGATGTGCGGTGCGGCAAGCCGGAGGTTTTTGCGCACCTGTGCGGTGCGCGCCGCCGGGCATCGTGCGCCGCGCACCATGCGTATCGGCCGGCGTTCGAGATCGAAAGAAAGGAAAACGAAATGCGCGAAGCTGTCGCTTCGCACGATCGGTATTAAGTTTGCTTGCGTTTCGCCGGTGGTTTCGGTGCCGGCTTTGCTATCGGTTTCGCTGTCGACTTTGCCGCTGGTTTCGCTGCTGGTTTCGCTGTCGGCTTTGCCGCCGGTTTCGCCGTCGGTTTCGCCGTCGGTTTCGCCGTCGGTTTCGCTGTCGGTTTCGCCGTCGGTTTCGCCGTCGGTTTCGCTGCCGGTTTCGCTGCCGGTTTCGCTGCCGGTTTCGTCGCCGGTTTCGCTACCGGCCTCCCCACCGATTTCGCCCCCGGCTTCTTAGTCCGTGTCCCCGCCGCCTTCCCTTCGGCCACAGGTTTCGCCACCGCCCTCGCCTTGCGCTTCGGCGGCCCCGCCAGCAACGCCGCGCGATACGCGCTGCGGCACCAGTCGAACAGCGCGCCGGCGTCCTCGAGCACGTCGGCCGGCGTTTCGTAATAGCCGTCGAGCGAAACCGTGCGCGTCGGCCGCTCATACGAGAACGGCCCCATCCCCGCCGCGACGAACGCTGGACGGTTCACGTCATCCACACGCAGGAACAGCGACCCGCGCGACATGAAGCCGAACATCACGCCATCGAGCCGCATCGCCGCACCGCTGAAGAACCGCACAACCGTGACGTTGCCGAGCGGCGCGAGCTGATACGCGATCTCCTCGCCGTGCGCCTTCTCCGACTGCCAGCTCATGCGCGCCCCGTGCAGCGCTGCGTCCACGTGTCGAGCGCCGCGTCGTCGAAGCCGACTGCCGCCGCGCTCTCGCGAATCTGCCGCCACGTCGCGCGGTCGACCGGGATGCCGCCGACACCGCGCGCCGCGCGGCTGGCCTCTTCCGGTTCGCCGGGTACCTGCACCGGCGCATCACCGGCCTGCGGCGACGCCTTCGCCCAGGCGACGAACGCATCGGCTTCGCGCTCGGCATCGGCCGCATCGAATGCGTTCGGATCGATCAGCACCGACAGCATCCCGTTGACGATCGCGCTCGTCTTCTGCAGCGTGTCGCCGTAGGTCGTATGCCCGCCGACGAGCGCGCCGCCGAAAATCTCGCACATCGCCGCCAGCGCATAGCCCTTGTGCAGCCCGAACGGCAGCAGCGCGCCGAACGGCTGCTCGTGCATCACGGCCGGATCGTCGGTCGGCTGGCCGCGATGATCGATCAGCGACCCGGCCGGCACGCGCTTGCCCTGGTTGTACGCGACGCGCGTCTTGCCGTACGCGATCGCGCTCGTCGCGAAATCGAGCAGCAGCGGCGGCCTGCCCGCACGTGGATACGCGGCGCAGAACGGATTCGTGCCGAAGCGCGGATCGGTGCCGTGCAGCGGCGCGACCAGCAGGTCGCCCGGCACGTTGACGAAGTGGAACGACACGAGCCCCGAGCGCGCGCACTGCTCGGCCCAGTGCCCGATGCGGCCAAGGTGATGCACGTCACGCAGCCCGATCGCGCAGATGCCCATGCGTCGCGCGCGCTCGATCCCCTCGACCATCGCCTCGAACGCGATCACCTGGCCGAAGCCGCGCCCGCCGTCGATCGTCAGCACCGCACCGCCGTCGCGGACGATCGACACATGCCCGTTCAACTGCAACTGCCCTTCCCGCCACGACGCGACGTAGTTCGGAATCATCCCGATCCCGTGCGAATCGTGGCCCGCGAGATTCGCGCCGACCAGATGATCGGCGACGAGCGTTGCTTCGCGCTCGCTGCTGCCCGCCCGTTCCCAGAGTGCCGCGACGAATGCATGCAGCGGTTCGGCGCGCATGCGCAGCGGTTCGGTATCGGGCGTCGGCAGTGCGGTCATCGGCAAGGCTCCGTCAAGTCGGGTCGGGCAGTTGTCACGCTCAGCGCGCGGTCGCGATCACGTCCGCGACCGCCGCCGTCAGCTTCTTCGCGTACGGCACGTGCAGGAATTCGTTCGGACCGTGCGCGTTCGACTTCGGCCCGAGCACGCCGCACACCATGAACTGCGCGGACGGGAATCCTTCCTGCAGCACATTCATCAGCGGGATCGTGCCGCCGAGGCCCATGTACGCGCAGTCGGCGCCGAAGTGGCGGCGCGACGCGGCATCGAGCGACGACGCGAGCCACGGCGCGAGATCCGGTGCGCTCCAGCCGGTCGCGGCGCCCGCGTCCGGCTTGAACGTGACCTTCGCGTTGTACGGCGGATCGAGTTCGAGCAGTTCCTTCAGCTGCTGCACGGCCTGCGCGGCGTCGACGAGCGGCGGCAGACGCAGCGACAGCTTGAACGCGGTGCGCGGACGCAGCACGTTGCCGGCATCCGCCAGCGCCGGCATGCCGGCCGCGCCCGTCACCGACAGCGACGGACGCCACGTCGAATTCAACAGCGCCTCGCGCGGATCGGTCGTGGTCGGCAGCACCGGCTTGCCGTCCGCGCCGCACGCCCACGGCAGCCCCTTCCACACGGCGTCGCCGAGGATCGACGCGGCCGCGTCGGCTTCGCGCACGCGGCTGTCGGGAATCTCGCAATGGAACACGCCCGGCAGCAAGTTGCCGTTCTTCGCGTCTTCGAGGCGCTCGAACAACTGGCGCATCACGCGGAAGCTCGACGGCGCGATGCCGCCGAAGACGCCCGAGTGCACGCCTTCCTCGAGCACCTCGACCTGCAGGTCGCCGGACACGAGCCCGCGCAGCGACGTGGTGAGCCACATCTGGTCGTAGTTGCCGGCGCCCGAATCGAGGCACACGACGAGCGACACCTGGCCGAGCCGGTCGCGCAGCGCGTCGACGTACGGCAGCAGGTCGTAGCTGCCCGACTCCTCGCAGGTCTCGATCAGGCCGACGCAGCGCGGCCGCTCGATGCCCTGCTCGTCGAGCGCGCCGAGCGCGGCGAGGCTCGCGTAGATCGCATAGCCGTCGTCCGCGCCGCCGCGGCCGTACAGCTTGCCGTTCTCGTACTTCGGCGTCCACGGGCCGAGGTCCGCGCGCCAGCCGTCGAATTCGGGCTGCTTGTCGAGGTGGCCGTACAGCAGGATCGTGTCGGTGCTGCCCGAACGCGTGGCGGGCGATTCGAAGAAGATCACCGGCGTGCGGCCCGGCAGGCGCACGATTTCGAGCTTCAGGCCCTTCACGGGCTGCCGCTTGGCCCACTGCGCGGCATCGGTGACCACCCGCTCGAGATAGCCGCGCTTCGCCCAGTCGGGGTCGAATGCGGGGCTCTTCGCGGGGATCGCGATGTAGTCGGTCAACGCGTGGAGGATTTCATCGTTCCACTTGCGCTCGATGAAGGTAACGAGCTTGTCATGGTCGAGGACGGGGGTAGTGTCGACGGAAGTCATGGTGGGGGTGCCTGGATCGGGCTGACGAAAACCCAGATCATACGCCGATGCACCCGCGCCGGCGCCCCCTTCCCGGTCGTTCAGACCGTCTGCGGGAACGCGTCGCGCAGCCCTGCCGCGCACGCCAGCGCGTCGCGCCACAGGCGCCGCGTCAGTTCGCCCGCCTCCTCTTCACGCGCGAGCGCCGCAGCCTCGCCCGACCACAGCAGCGAGAAGTCGTCGCGGCCTTGCCGCTCGAACGCGCCGCGCAGCGGATCGACCGCGGCCGTCGCGAGCGGGAACGCCGGCGCGAGCGCGCTCATCGGCCCCTGCTCGCGCATGAAGCGCGTCAGCAGCCCGCGCGCGGGGCGGCCCGTGTACAGGTTGGTCATGCGCGTGCCGTCGTCGCGCGCGGCACGCACCGCCGCGCGATGCTGCGCCGAGCGGCCGGCCTGCGGCGTCAGCAGATAGCCGGTGCCGATCTGCACCGCGCGCGCGCCGAGCGCGAACGCGGCCGCGATGCCCCGCCCGTCGGCGATCGCGCCGGCCGCGATCACCGGCGCGCGCACGGCGTCGACGATCTGCGGCAGCAACGCGAACAGGCCCGGTTGCGCGTGGATGTCGTCGGTCAGGAACATCCCGCGATGACCGCCGGCCTCCGCGCCCTGCGCGACGATCGCGTCGACGCCGCGCGCATCCAGCCAGCGCGCTTCCTCGACGGTCGTCGCGGACGACACGACCAGCGCACCCGTGCGCCGCACGCGATCGAGCAGCGGGTCGCCCGGCAACCCGAAATGGAAGCTCACGACAGCCGGCCGGCATTCCTCGACGACCGCGCACATCGCATCGTCGAACGGCGCGCGGCCGGGGCCGCCTTTCACGCCGGCCGGATCGAGCCCGGCTTCCGCGTAGTAGCCGGCGAGCGCAGCACGCCAGCGCGCGTCGACCTCGGCGTCGGGCGCCGGCGGCGTATGGCAGAAGAAGTTCACGTTGAACGGTGCGGGCGTGCGGGCGCGGATCGCAGCGATCTCGTCGCGCAGTTGCTGCGGGCCGAGCGCCGCGCACGCGAGCGAGCCGAGCCCGCCGGCTTCGCATACCGCAATCGCAAGCGGACTCAGCGAGCCCACCATCGGGGCCTGGATCAGCGGCAAACGGGAAGGCAGCATCGTCATCGGAATCGTCCTTGGGGAAGATGTGAATGTCGCAAAAGAGCATGTTACAAGGCAGTCTTGCGAAGAGGCCGAGTGCGTCTCGCCTCTTCGGTCAAGGACGCCCCTGATCCCATCATCGGGCTTGCCATTGCGTTGGTTGCACCACGGTGCGATCGGGTCTGCAGGCTGCGCGACCTGCAGACTCTCCCGACATTCATTCCACGAACGCCGGAAAAACGTCGCCGCGACCGCGTCAGCCCGCGTCCGGTTCGGGTACGCACGTGGCGGCCTCAATGCGAAACAGCAGCCGGTCGTCGAGTGCATCCCAGATATCGACCTCGCCGCGCCCGGTCTTCGGCAGGCCGGCAAACACCGGACGCCCGTCGATCCAGCCGGCCTGGCTCTTGAACCACTTCCGCTCGCACCAGCTGCCGCGATGCAACGCGAGCCGCTTGCCGCTGCCGACATCGAACTCGCGCAACACGCATTTCGCATCGCGCGCCAGCACGCGGGCGCCATCGTCGGAAAACGCGCAGGGGAAGCCGTTGTCCGCCCCCGGCAATTCGCAATCGGCCTCGCCCTCCGTACGCACCGTCAACGCCTCGTCCCGTGCGAACGCACGGCGACGCCGGCCGGCGCTCACCGCGAATGGCGCATCGTGGAAGCGCTGGTCGGCCAGGTCGTAATCGAGCACGTCGAGCGTGCCGCCGTCGGTGAGCGGCACACGGTAGAGCCGGTTGCGGACGCGCACCCACGCTTCGCGCGCGTCGGATGACAGGTGGATCCGCTCCAGATAGTCGTACCGGCTTTCGGCGCGCCAGCACAGGTGCGCCGCACCGCTCGCGGCGTCGACCCGGTAAAGCGCCGTGTTGTCCCAGTACGCGACGATCAGCGTCGACAGCGCCGCATCGGCCGATGCGCTCACCGGCAGGTTGCGCAGCCGGTCCGTGGCCGTCGCATCCGCTTCGTCCGGCACGAACGGACGCGGCAGTTCGAACGACGCGACCACCCGTCGCTGCGCAAGATCCCAGATGTCGCAGAATCCTTCGCCAGCCACGACGAGGCGCGGATCCCCCTTTGCGTCGCGCGTCCATTCGAGCACGCACGCACGACGCGTCCCGGCGAGCGCTACTTGCGACGACGCATGCGCCGATACCGATTCGAGCGCCGGAGCGGCAGCGGCCTGCGCGCCCGCTTCGGGCGCCACGTAATCCGGCGGCACGTAGTCGGGCATCGGCGCCCGGTGCCGCGCGCGCCATGCGGCAAGCCACGCCTGATACACATAGCGGCGGCTACCGTCCGTGCCGATATCCGGCTGCTCGAGGCGAAAGCCGGCCGGATCGACGCCCGGCAGCGGCACGAGTTCGGCACCGTTGCAATAGACGTAGACTCGCGCACGGTCCCGTGCGAAATATTCGGAGAGGAACGCGAGCGTCGCGCCATCGACACCGCGCCGATATGGCTGGTTGTCGTGCAACAACCGCCCCTGCCCGTCGCGCAGGAAGCCGGGCCCGACGACTTCGGCGGTCGCGCCATCGAACCGGGCCTTCACTTCCTTGCCGAAATAGAACAACCGGTCGCCATCGCGCAGGTAATAGTCGCCGACGGCTTCGATCCGTGCCGGATCGATACCGCGCTTGCGGACCAGCATGCACAGCACGCCATTGCGATCCTTCGCGTAGGTGTCGTTCAGGACTTCGAATGTCTCGCCGTCGACCTTCGCGGCTTCCGAATGACCGCGCCACTGCTTCAGATAGCAATGGTCACCGGCCTGATACCACGGCCCGGCCAGATGTCGCCACCGGGCAGGATCGCCGGGAAGCGGGCCGCCGTCGAGAAAACCCTTGTGGTACGTCGCGTATGAGTAGAGTCGCGACCGGTCGGCGATGAACGAGTCGCCGAGCCACCGGACCGTCGCCGCATCCGGTTCGAGCAGCGGCAGGTCGTGCAGATACACTTGGTTGCCGACTACCCGGAACCCGCCGCCGAGTTCCTGCGCCGGTATATCCACCGCAGTCTGCTCGACGATGGTATGCCACCAGTAGCCTTGCAGCTCGGGGTGCGCGGCAAAAAACGGCGACCAGTCGCGCTCCCACTTCTCGCGCGAGCCGGGATCGGCCGCGTGCCCGTAACGGTACGGCCGCGCCCGGTCGGTCGCGTAATCCTGCGCCACCTCGTCCGCGCTGACGAAGCTTGCCGCTTCGGCGCCTTCGACCTCCCGCCCGTCATACCAGACCCGCTGCGCATCGACCAGATACGCGCCGACCCATCGCAGCGTCGCGGGATCCGCACCGCGCATGCGCTTGCCGTAGTGATACAGGTAGCGATCGTCGTGCCCCCAGGCATCGGTCAGCAACCGGAAGCGCGCGGGCGACGCGCCGGCCAGCTTGCGGTTCTGGAAATAGACATGGTTCGCGTCGACGGCATGCGATTCGTCCAGCGGCCGAAACGTCGCGGCGTCGACGTCGAGCACGGTGAAGCGCAACCACGTGAACGTGCGCGCGTAGGCGCGCACGCCGTCCGTCGCCAGATACTGGGACAACGGCCGGAAGCCGTCGATCACGATGCCTTCGATCAGGTTGCCCGCGCGGTCCCGCAACGGGTCGTCATGGCAATACACGTGCGCGTCATCGCGCATGAAGCCGAAGCCGAGGTTCTCTCTGAGTGTCATGTTGTTGTTTGATTCCGCTTTCGTCCGGAATGCCCCGGTCAGACGATGCGCCGCCGGGTACGAAAGCCGTCGCCGCCGCGCGGATGCGCGGTGCTCACGCGTCCTGCGATCTTACGCCACGATCCATCCCGCGCCGGTACGCGGCCGGACTCGTCGCCGCGACGCGCCGGAAATGCCGGCGCAGCGATTCCTCGGAACCGAACCCGGCGCGCGCCGCGACCTGCGCGAGCGACAGCGCGGGATGCGCTTCGAGCATGTCCTTCGCGACGTTCACGCGTTCGCGGATCAGCCACGCGAGCGGCGACATTCCCGTCGCATCCGCGAACTGACGTTGCAGCGTGCGCGTGCTCATCGCGGCCTGCGCGGCGAGCGATGCGAGCGTGTGCGGCTCGGCCGCGTGCGCGCGCATCCAGTCGATCAGCTTCGCGAGCCGGTCGGTGCCGCCCGGCGCGACCGGGCGCGGCACGAACTGCGCCTGGCCGCCGTCGCGATGCGGCGGCAGCACGAGGCGCTGCGCGACCCGGTTCGCAATTGCGCCGCCGTGATCGCGGCGCACGAGATGCAGCAGCATGTCGAGCCCCGCCGCCGATCCGGCCGATGTGATCACCTGCCCTTCGTCGACGTAAAGCGCATCGGGATTCACCCGCAGCGCCGGATAGCGCGCCTGCAATTTCTCCGCATAGCGCCAGTGGGTCGTCACCGTGAGGCCGTCGAGCACGCCGGCCGCGGCCAGCACGAACACGCCCGAGCAGATCGAGCAGAGCCGCGCGCCGCGGCGATGCGCGGCCCGCAGTTTCTTCAGCAACGGCTCCGGCGGCAGTTCGTCCGGATCGCGCCAGCCGGGAATCACGATGGTATCGGCGCGATCGAGCGTCGCGAGCCGGTACGGCGCGGCGACCGTGATGCCGCCCGCCGCGCGCACGGGCCCCGGCTCGCTCGCGCAGACCGCGAAGCGATACCAGTCGACCCCGAGCTCGGGGCGTTCGAGGGCGAACAGTTCGACCACGCAGCCGAATTCGAACGTGCAGAGGCGATCGTAGGCGAGCGCGACGACGAGATGATTGAGCATGGCGCGATGTTACCGGAACTTGTCGATCGCGCCACTGCCGCGAAACGTGCGGAACCGCGATACTGCCCCTCATTCCACCGCGTTCTGCGCACCTTCAGGAGAACCTGCCCATGTCCTACGTCACCGATGTGCCCGCCGCCGACAGCCCCGCCGCCCTCGCGCATTTCGAGGCATCTCTGCGCTTCGAGACCGATTGCTGGGACGTGCACGACGCGCTCGCATCGGGTACGCCCGATTTCGTGCTGCTCGACGTGCGCGGCCCCGACCAGTTCGCCGCCGGCCATGTGCCCGGCGCGCGCAACCTGCCGCGCCGCAAGATCATCGAGAGCAAGCTCGCCGGCTATCCGGCCGGCACGCTGTTCGTCGTCTACTGCGCAGGCCCGCACTGCAACGGCGCCGCGCGCGCGGCAATCCAGCTCGCGCGCCTCGGCCGGCCGGTCAAGCTGATGATCGGCGGCGTGACGGGCTGGCGCGACGAAGGTTTCGCGCTGAGCAACGAAGTGCAGCCGGCGGACGCCGAAGCCGGCTGATCGTCATTAAAAGCGCAACAATCAATTACCTGTGCACGGCCTGCACGCGAACGAAAAAAGCGCGACAATCGGTCCCATTGCAGTTCGGATGGAGCAGCAACATGCAGAACGCAGTCCTGATTCAAGTGGCCGGTTCGGTGGCCGCGATCGCGATCTATTTTCTGCCGGCGGTCATTGCCGACCGGCGCGGCCGGCACGACAAGCTGACGGTCGCGATGTTCAACGCGCTGTTCGGGTGGACCGGCATCGGCTGGCTGATGACGCTGTACTGGGCCTGCCAGCCGAACCCGCGCACCGATGTCGCGCAGACGATCCTCGCCAAGCGCCGCGGCATCAGCATGCGGACCTTTTCCACCGGTCTCGTCGAGCGCGTGCAGCGCCGTGTCGCCGCCCAGGAGCAATGGGCGGAAAAGCAAGGCTGCCGTTAAGTCCCTCTTTCCCCGTTACCGTACCGCGTCGAACTTCGGCATCCTGACATTGGTCGACGCGCGGTAATCCCAAGCAAGCCCGTCGTGCGGCAGCCCGCCGCCCGCACGCAGCCACGCCCCGAACGACCCCGCCGTTACCGCCCGCGCGATCCGCTCGCCTGGGCAGCCATGCGGCCCCGTGCCGAAGCCGAAATTCGGCCCGGCCGTGCGGACGGGCATGAACCGGTGCGGATCGCGATGTACGGCCGGGTCGCGGTTCGCCGCGGCGAGCACGACGAGGATCGCGTCGCCGGCTTCGACGGTCACGCCTTCGATCGTCGTGCGCGATGCGACGAAGCGGCGCGTGTTCTGTACGGGTGAATCGAAGCGCCCGACTTCGGCAACGAATGCGTCGAGCGCGGCATCGTCCAGCACGGCGTGCGCGGCGCCCGCTCCCGCCTCACCGTTCCACGCCACCAGCGCATTGCCGAGCCACGCGGCGGTCGCCTCGCAAGTCTGCGACAGCAGTCCGACGAGATTCGCGACCATTGCGCCGCTGCCCTGCCAGCCCGACGCGCGGGCCGCCTGCTGGACGGCGGCGACGAGCGTGCCGTCGTGCGCATGCGTCTGCGCGACGCGCTCCGTCATCCGGTCGAGCAGCTGCCGCGCGGCGTCGCTCGCGCGGGCCAGGGCGACGGTATCCGACAACGGTGACAGCGCGGCGACGAAATCGACGACCCGCGCCGCGATATCGTCGAGCTGCGTCTCGTCGAAGCCGAGCAGATCGGCAACCGCGCAGACGGGCACCGTCATGCACCACGCATTCAGCGCGCCGGCATCGCCCGGCGCCGGCAAGCGCCGCGCGGCAAGCTGCGCGGCTCGGGCGTGCAGCGCAGCCGTGTCGATCGGCGCGAATGCGGTGCGCAGCGCCTGCTTCGGCACGTCGTGCCGCAACGTGCCGTCGTTCATGCGCACCAGCTCGCCGAACAGCGCGCCGGCCGTTGTGCCGCGCAACGCGGGCGGCACCGGTGCGTCCAGCGGGCGCACGCGGCAGGCCGGATGGCCGAGCACGGCCGTCACGGCGGCCGCGCGGCTCGCGACCCACAGGCCGAGCGTGGCGTCGAACGCGAGCGGCGGCCCGTCGACGAGCGCCGCATAGTAGGGATAGGGATCGCGGTGCGTGACCGCTGCGATGGGATCGGTCGGGTTCATGCGGACAGTATCGGCGTAGCGCGCCGCCGCATGTTTCGGGCTGGCGTGAAATGTCGCGGCGCGGGCATCGCGCGTGGCCGCATCGCGACGACCGGGGAACGTCAGGCAGCCGACCGGTAGCGATGCGACTGCATGCGCATGCGGACGCGCCCGGCCGAAATCGCGCGCGGCTCGGGCACCACCGTGTCGTGATGGAACATTTCCTGCCGGAATTCGCCGTTTTCGTCGAACCACTGGCAGATCAGCCAGTCGCCGTCGTCGAACACGACCGGCCCGGCATAGGTGACGGTCATGCGCGGCCCGCCCGTCTTCAGCGTCACGACATCGCCGACGCGAAACCGGACGCGTTGATTTTCTCGGATCGTCATCGCTCTCTCAGCATTTTTATATATCGATATTTTCGGCGGCTCACCGACCGTTCTTGCGAAGGTGCCGCAGATTATCAATCAAAAAACCGGCCGGCAACTCCCACGCAAAAAAACTCACGGCGAGGAAAATGCAACAATGCGCGGCATCGATGCGCACGGCGGGCGCCCGCTCGCCCGAGCCGGCGCGGCTTGCGCGCCGGCCCCGGTCGAACGGGCGGAATGCGGAGAATAGACGATGAATATTGCGTCGTCACCGACGTTTAATTCGGACGCGAAATCGGTTGATTATTGTCAATCAATATATCGGCTGGAAACGATCCCACGATTTATTTGCGCTCATTCCCCGAACAAACCCGGTGAATTATCGGGCGACGCAAACCAGCGGTTGATATCGCGCCCGGGCACGGCCGCTTGCGTGAACGTGAACGTGCCGTCCTGCGCCATCTCCTTCGCGGCGCGCAGGAACGCGCCGAGCGCGGCCCGCGCCAGCGCGCCGCCGACGCTCACGCGCTTCACGCCGAGCGCCGCCAGTGCGTCGAGGCTCAGCAACCCGCCCCGCAACCCCATCACGACGTTCACGGGCGCACCGACCGCCTGCGTCACCGCCGCGATTTCGTCCGCATCGGTGATGCCCGGCGCATACAGCACGTCGGCGCCCGCGTCGCGATACGCAACGAGCCGCGCGATCGTATCGGCGAGGTCGGGCCGGCCATGCAGGTAGTTTTCGCAGCGCGCGGTCAGCGTGAACGGAAACGGCAGCGCGCGCGCCGCGTCGACGGCCGCCGCGACGCGGTCGATCGCCGCATCGCGCGCGTAGATCGGCGCGTCGGCACGGCCCGTCGCGTCCTCGATCGAGCCGCCGACCGCGCCGGCCTCGGCCGCGAGCCGGATCGTTTCGGCCACCGTGTCGGGCGCGTCGCCGAAGCCGTTCTCGAGATCGGCGCTGACGGGCAGGCCGCCCGCGGCAACGATCTCGGCGATGTGATCGAGCATCGCGTCGCGGTCGATCGCATTGTCGGGCTGACCTTTCGAAAACGCGTAGCCGGCACTCGTGGTCGCGAGCGCCTCGAAGCCGGCCATCGCGAGCAGGCGCGCGGTGCCGGCGTCCCACGGGTTCGGGATGATGAAGGCGCCAGGGCGTGCATGCAGGGCGCGGAACGCTTCGGCTTGGCGGGCTTGCAGGTCGGAACGGGTCATCGTGGACTCCGGAAGGAAGTTGACGACTGAGCTTACGCCGGTCGTGCACACGACGTTTCAGCGTTCATCGAAATGTCGTCGCGCGACAGGAAAAAACCGGTGCGCCGACTGCGTGCCGGCAGCCGGCAACGAGCGGGCGGGCGCCGCCGCCCGCCCGGTGCCGGCCCGCCGTCGCTTACTTCGCGGCGGCTACCCCGCCGTCGATACCGAGCAACACGTCGGTGACGGCCTCGGAGAAACGCATCGCGCGACCGTCGATCAGCACGCCGTCCGGATTTGACGGGTCCCGCGCGGCTTGCGGCACGCCGTGCGCGAGCAGCAGCCGCGCGCAAGCCTCCCAGTCGGACGCGCCGACCTGCTCCGGTTCGTTGACGGATGCCCAGGACAAGGTGCCGAGCGCATCGCTCTCGAACCCGTGCAGGTCGCGCCAGTTGGCGCCGTGCGCGAGCAGGAACGCGAGCAAGCCCGCATCGCCGCGGAACACCGCATGATTCAGCGCGCTCGCATCCCAGTCGCCGCCCCGCGCCGCGATCGGCCAACCCAGTTCGACCATGACCTTCACCGCGTCGCCCGACCCCCACGCGGCCGCATCCGGCAGCAGTCGCAGCCGCTCGCCGGGCAGCGCACCGGGCAGTTCGGGATGGCGCATCTGGATGCGCCGTGCATCGTCGGCATCGGCGCGCGCGCAGGCCGCCACGAACGCGTCTGCCGCGTCGAGCGGCTCGTCCGCGCCGGCCGCCCCCAACAGCGCCGCGACGTCGGACAGCCCGGTCTGCATCGCCAGCCGGTACGCACTGACGCCGGTCGGGGTCCGCGCGCGCGGATCGGCGCCGGCCGCCAGCAGCGCGGCGACATGGCGTGCCGAGCAGCGCACGCCGATCGCCCGCAACAACGGCGCGCCCCAGGTCTGCGCCAGCCCCGCGCCGGGCGGCTCGTTCGGGTCGCCGCCATGCGCGAGCAGCAGTTCGAGCGCGTCCGCGTCGCGCATGTCGAACGCGCGCCGCAACGCATTCGTGCCGCCCACCCGCGCGCCATGTTCGAGCAGCAGGCGCGTACAGGCCGGATTTTCCACCGAGTGATACAGCGATTCGCCGTCGTTCGGATCGGCGCCGGCTTCCAGCAGCATGGCGGTGAGCACCGGATCGCGATTGACGCCCGCCGCACCGTACAGCGCCGACAGCGGCTCCGCTTCGTCGGGCGCGGCGAGCGAAGCCGGCGGAAAGCGGTTGCCGATCCGCTGGTTCGGATCGGCGCCGGCATCGAGCAGAAGACGCGCGCAGGCGCGCAGTCTGGCGGCAAACTCGGGAATCTGCCCGAGCCGCGAATGCGTGACGGCGACCAGCGGCGGCAGCTTCAGCACGCCACCGGCGCGCGCGATCCAGCCGGGATCGGCGGCCAGCGCCGCCTTCACCGCGTCGAGATCGCCGGCCGCGCATGCGACGGTCGGATCGCCCGCAACGAGATCGGGATGGTCAAGCAGCAGTTGCACGGCAACACGCGGCCGGGGGGCGTCGTAGCCGCCGGTCACGTCGCCGCCGTACGCCAGGTCGAGCCAGCGCCGGATCAGTTGCGACCGCGGTTGCCCCGCCAGCGCATGCGTTTCGACGAACGCGCCGAGATCGGCCCATGACGCAAAACCGTACTCGCGCGCAATGCAGGATTGCGCGTCGTGCAGCCGGAGCCCGAGCGCGAGCGTTTCGTCGTGTGTGCGGTGCGCGGCGGCAGGCAGAAACCGGATGAAGTGCGCGACGGCATCGGCGTCACCCTGCCGGTACAGGCGCAACAATGCCTTGGCCTGCTTTTTCAGATGTTCGGGATTGGCCCTGGGGGGCAGCTTTTTCATGCGAATCCTCGTGCAGTATTGGCCGAAGGTCCGCAATACCGCCAGCACAAAGGACAGGTGGAAAGCTGAATTTGCTGCGACAGGTGGGTTCAACCCTTTCCGCGGACCCGGAAGCGACCTGCATCGCTGACCGGTATCCTAGGCGACGGCCGGCGACCTCGTCAACCGCGCCGCGCCATGCGGCGGCGGCACTCAGCCCGCGGCCAACTTCTTGGTCAGGAAAATGCGCGAGTGTCCGGCTGGATAATCCGGCAGTTCGCCGAAACGGACATAGCCGCGCTTCTCGTAGAACGGCCGCGCCTGGAAGTCGAACGTGTCGAGCCACGCGCTGTGGCAGCCGCGCGCGACGGCTTCCGCCTCGGCCAGGTCCATGATGCGCGTGCCCGCACCCTGGCCGCGCGCGGCCTCGGGCACCACGAGCAGGTCGACATGCAGCCAGCCGTACGCGGTACTGCCCCACAGGCCACCGACCACCGCGCCTTCGCCATCGGTCACGACCACGGCCAGCGAACGGGCATCGATCGGGCCCGCCTGGCTTTCGTTGAACCGGATGAGCGGCGCGACGATCTGCTTGCGAACGTTCGCGTCGCCCGCGTCCGTCACCTCGTATGTGAACGCCATCGGTTGAATCCGCTTGAATCGAAAATGATAAGGCGGCGTTGAAGCCGCACGTACCGCGTCAGACGACGTAAGCGCCCTTCGCATGAAGTTCCGCTTCCGTGCGCTCGAGCGCGGCGATCGCATCGCTGCCTTCGAGCGCCAGCAACTGCGCGACCAGCGCTTCGGCCATCGCATGCGCGGCCACCAGCGACGGGAAGAACGACGGGCTGTCGTGCGTGAAGATCAGCTGTGCATCCGCGTGCAGCGCGATCGGCGACACCGCGCTGTCGGTGATCGCGACGATCCGGCTGCCCTGCGCCTTCGCGGCCTGCGCGACGCGCGTCGCTTCCGCCGAATACGGCGCGAAGCTGACGACCACGGTCACGCTCTGCTTCGCGATCGTCCGCAGCTCCATCTCGAGCGAACCGGCGACACCGCTGAGCAGCGACACGGTTGGGCGGAACAGCCGGTAGCCGTACACGAAACCGAACGCGACCGGATAGCACGAGCGAAACCCCGCGACGTGCACATGCGACGCCTTGCGGATCAGTTTCGCGGCATCGGCGAGCGCGTGCTCGTTCTGCGCGGCGGTGGCCGACAGGTTGTGTTGTTGCGCGGCGAGCAGGTCGTGCGCGAGCGACGCCTTCGCGTCGGGCCGCACGAGCGAGCGCGCCCGCTGCGTGAGCGGCTCGGGGCGCGTGCGCACGCGCGCGACGCACAGGTCGCGCAGCTCGTTCCAGCCGGGGAAGCCGAATTGCTGCGCGAGCCGCACGAGCGACGCGGGCTGCACTTGCGCGCGCTGCGCGACCTTGCGCATCGACGAGGTGGCGACTTCGTCGGGATGATCGAGCAGGAAGGCAGCGCCCGCCTGGAATTGCGGGCTCAGCTCGGAAAATTGCGCCCGGATCCGGGACGCGAGTTCGTCGAAATTGGCGGCCATCTTGGTGGGAACGGGAACCGGTCGTCCATGGTATCACCGGCCCCGCGCGCACCGGTCAGCGCAGCACTTCGACGTGATCGGCGTCGACCTTCACGCTGCCCGACCATTTGCGCTCGAATTCGCCGGTCACCTTCACTTCGTTCTTGTCGCTGACGGGCTGGCCGGCCGCCCACAGCTTGTGGTCGATCTCGACGCGGATCGTGCCGGTTGCGTCGGCGAATTCGTAATCCTCGCCGCCGACATGCTTGACGATGCGCCCCTGCAACTGCACGTGCTGGTCGTCCTTGCCGTTCGCGAGCAGCTCCTTCACGGTCGTCGGGGTCAGCGTGGACGGTCCCGTGTATTGCGCGTAGACGGCGGCAGGCAGCGTGGCGAGCGCAACCGTCAGGATTCTGGCCAGGTGTTTCATGATCTCGGTCCTCTTCTTCGATGTGACGCCGCGCCCCGTTGAACGCGACGGCGCCAGATTACGGACCGTAAGATTAAGCAAACCTGAAGGTCGCGCCGAGGCGACATGGCGCCGCATTGGACGAGTACGAAAGCCCGCCGCGCGCCGCCCGCATTTAAGGTCCGCCTAAGACACGTGCGCTTATCATGGGAACCCCGGGTGCCACGGCACCCCGTTGAAGAGACACCAATTCATGCGCGTATTGCTCGTCGAGGACGATCCGCTGATCGGCAGCGGGCTCGAACAGGGCCTCAAACAGGAAGGCTTCGCCGTCGACTGGGTGAAGGACGGCGACGCCGCGTCGCTCGCGCTGCGCGCGACCGGCTACGGCCTGCTGCTGCTCGATCTCGGGCTGCCGAACCGCGACGGCCTGTCGGTGCTCGCCGCGCTGCGCCGCCGCGACGAAAACCTGCCCGCGATCATCATCACCGCGCGCGACGGCGTGCCCGACCGCATCGCGGGCCTCGACAGCGGCGCGGACGACTATCTCGTCAAGCCGTTCGAGCTCGACGAACTGCTCGCCCGCATCCGCGCAGTCAACCGCCGCCACGCCGGCCGCGCGCAGACGACGCTCGTGATCGGCCCGCTGCGGCTCGATCCCGTCAAGCACCTGGTCTGGCTCAATGACGACGAAGTGCCGCTGTCGCCGAAGGAGTTCGTGCTGCTGCACGAGCTGATGCGCGACCCGGGCGCGGTGATTTCGCGCGAGCAGTTCGAGGAGCGGCTGTACAGCTGGGGCGAGGAAATCGAGAGCAACGCCGTGCAGGTGCATATCCACAACCTGCGCAAGAAACTCGGCCACGACATGATCCGCACGGTGCGCGGCGTCGGCTACCGGATCGGTGACGGCGCATGACGCACATGCAACGCGCGATCGTACGCTGGCGCCGCGCATCGCTGCGGCGGCGCCTGCTGATGTGGCTGCTGCCGGCCGCCTGCGTGATCGGCCTCGTTGCGAGCGCAGGCACCTACTGGGGCGCGCTGCGCGAGCTCGACGACCTGCTGGACGACCAGATGCGCAGCATGTCGAAGCAGATCGTCGTCGGCCCGAACGGCGAGCTGTCGTTCAGCAACCACGCCAACGGCAAGCACGGCTTCGAATCGAGCGACCCCGACGCCGTGCTGCTGCAGGTCTGGCGCAACGGCACGCTCGTGTATTCGACCGACCGCGATTCGAAACTGCCGCCGCCCGCGCAGAAAGGCATCGCGAGCGTCGACGTCGGCGGCCAGCCCTGGCGCACCTATGTGACCGAGCGCGGCGGCACGACGATCCGGCTCGCGCAAGCACGCCATGCGCGCTGGGAAGCGATCGCGGCCATCGCCGTACACCTGCTGTGGCCGGTGTTCTCGATGCTGCCGCTACTCGCGATCAGCCTGTGGTTCGGCATCGGCGCAGGGTTGCGGCCGCTGCGCACGATTGCATCCGGCCTCAAACGCAGGAATGCGAATAATCTGGAACCGGTCGACGTCGGTGCGATGCCGAATGAAGTCCGTCCGCTCGCCGAAGCGATCAACGATCTGCTCGCGCGCCTCGACCGCTCGTTCACGCTGCAGCGGCACTTCATCGCCGATGCCGCGCACGAATTGCGCACGCCGATCATGGGGTTGTCGATCCAGTCGCAGTTGCTGCGGCGCGCGTCGACCGCCGAGGAGCGCGAGCACATCCTCGCGCAGATCCAGGCCGGCACGACGCGCCTCGGCCACCTCGCCGAGCAGCTGCTGACGCTCGCGCGCCTCGAACCCGATGCGCAGGCGGCCGCCTCTGCATCGACGCCCGTCGATCTCGCCGCGCTGTGCCGGTCGGTGGTATCGGATCGCACGCGCGTCGCCGACGCGCACCGGATCGATCTCGGTGCGATCGTGTCGACGCCCGTGATGACGTCGGGCAATGCCGACACGCTGCGCGTGCTGCTGAACAACCTCGTCGACAACGCGATCCGCTATGCGGGCGACGGCGCGCGCGTCGACGTGTCCGCGCGGATCGACGGCACGACGCCCGTGCTCGAAGTCGCCGACGACGGCCCCGGGATCCCGGAAGCCGAACGCACCGACGTGTGGGAGCGCTTCTATCGCGGCGAAGGCGCGCAGGCCGTCACGTCGTCGGGCAGCGGGCTCGGGCTGTCGATCGTCAAGCGGATCGCCGAACAGCATCGCGCGACGGTGGCGCTCGGCACCACGCGCGGCGGACGCGGGCTGACCGTCACCGTGCGCTTTCCGCTGCCGGCCTGACGCGCGGGCGACGCGCGGCTTTTCCACAGATTGTGTTGGCAAGCTTGTGGACAACCTTCCATTAACGGCATCAAGCCATTGATCGGAAAGGGTTTGTCGGTGGTGCGCGGCAAATGCGCCAGCCGGGGGCGGCGCCGCGCCCGGATCAGTTGTCGGTGACGATCCGCTCGACCTGCAGGCCGGTCGACGTTTCGAGGATGCTGGCGTGCTCCCTCACGACGCAAAACAGCCGGCCCTTGGGATAGTCGTCCGGCCTTTGCCGGGTCCGATCCTCGGTGTGAACGATCACGGTACCGTTGAGCGGATACGCGCCAACACGTTCACCCATGAAATAGAGCTGACCGTTCAGCTGGTAATAGCCATTCCCGAGGTACCAGAACGAATCGCTCCCCGTCGCGATCCGGTCAGCGCCCAGGTAGACCCCGTCGCCCTTCCTGACGATCGGGAAGAACAGCAAGCCGATTTTCGATTCGATGATCGTGTAGTGATTGGCGCGGATGTCGTCGATCACCTTGTCGCGCAGTTCGTCTTTCATGCGTTCGGTCTTGCCGAAGTACGCGGTCTCGTACCTGGCCGGGATGCACGCATGCGCAAGCGTGCCGCATGCCAGCGCCACCAACGGCACGGCGATCGTTTTCCAGATCGTTCTCACTGATTTCTCTCCAGGTTCTTTATTGTCGGCCTGCCATCCGGCGCGGCACATCGCGGTACTTGTTACCGGTGCCGGATCGCGTCGCCAGTTTACCTACCCGCTCTCGTTCAGTGACCTTTATTCCTCATATTGACAACTAGTTGTCTATTACGTAAAGTAGTTGTCAATTCATCACGCATCTCGAACATGACGAAATCCGCGAAGTTGACCGCCGTCGCGCTGTCCGTATTCCGGTTGAACGGCCTGCTGATCGAATGGGGCAACACTTTTGCCGGGCCGCACGGCCTGACCAGTGCGCGCTGGCAGGTGCTGGGCGCCATCTCGCTGGCGCCGGAAAACCCGAACATCCCGCAGATCGCCGACGCGATGGGCATCACGCGGCAGGCCGTGCTGAAACAGATCAACGTGCTGACCGACGAAGGGCTGGTGCAATCGCGGCCCAACCCGGCGCACAAGCGCTCCCCTTTGTACGCGCTGACGCCTCGCGGCGAGGCGGCCTATCAGGCCGTGGTCGAGCAGTGGCAACAGCATGTCCGCGACATCGCCGGCGACTTCAGTTCGGCTGACCTGGATGCGGCGATCCGCGTCCTGTCGGCGATGTCCAGCGCGCATGGCGCCGATGCGCCGACGTGATGCGCCGAATCCCCCTCACCCGAAGGAGTTCCCATGCCTCATTTCAAGCCGATGGATCCGGCCTTTCCGATCCAGCAACAGATCGCGATCGACGCGGAACCGGTCGTCCTCGTCAACGTGTTCACGTTGGCCGCCGGCGACGAAGCGGACTTTCTCGCCGTATGGAAGGACGATGCCGAATTCATGAAGCGGCAGCCGGGATTCATCTCGACCCAGTTGCATCGCGCGCTCGGCGACAGTCCGACTTACCTGAACTACGCGATCTGGGAATCGACCGAAGCGTTTCGCGCGGCCTTCACGCATCCGGAGTTCGTCGCCAAGCTGTCGGCCTATCCGTCGTCCGCGGTCGCGAGCCCGCACCTGTTCCAGAAAGTCGGCGTGGCGGGTATCTGCACTGCGTGAGTGCACGCTCGAAGCGAGGCAACGCGTGGCATTCGCGGGGGTGTTGCGCATCGCTCGCACACCCGGACTTCTCCACAGAAAATGTTGGCAAGCTTGTGGATATCCTGCGCACCGCAACGCTAAGCCCTTGATCCGATGGACTTTGGCACGCGTGATGCAGACGAGGCCCCGTTGATGGCCGTCACGGACACCGCGTCGCCGCAGTTCGCGTCACGACGCCACGACGATGCACGCCGCAGTCGGCGCACACGTGCCCGCCATGCGCGGCGCCACTTACCCACAGATTTTGTTGGCAAGCTTGTGGATATCCTGCGCAAGCCTGCGCTAACCCGTTGATCGAGCTACGGTTCATGCGCGGCGTCACGGTTGCGGCAACATGCGGCCCGGGCAGGCGCGCTGGCGGACGATCCCGCGCAACAGCAGCGCACCACCGTCGCCTTGACGCTCGCGCCCGTCACGCGTCAAGATCACGCGAGCCGCACGCGGCCGCGCGCGACGGCTCAACGGCCCGGCCGTTCCGCCGGTGCCGCACCACGACACATCACTCCGAGGAAGACCATGGAACACTTCACCGCGTTGCAGTGGGTCGTCTCACTCGTGCTCGTCGCCGTCGTCATCTATCCGTATGTCCGCATCGTGCGGCGTACCGGGCATTCAGGCTGGTGGATCCTGACGATGTTCGTCCCGGTCCTGAACTTCATCATGTTGTGGGTGTTCGCGTTCGCGCGCTGGCCCACCGTCGACGATCGGCAGCCCTGACCGCCGCCATCGCGGCCGCGTGGCTTGTCCACAGATTGTGTTGGCAAGCATGTGGATAGCCTGCGCATACCCCGGGCAAGCACTTGATCCGAAAGACTTTGTCCGCGCCGCTTCAAATGCGGCACGCGGCCGGGAAAGTGTTGCTCACACACCCGTTCGCCACGTGACGTTGCGCCTTCCGCGCGTGCGAACCGGCTTGTCCACAGATTTTGTTGGCAAGCGTGTGGATAGCCTGCGCATACCGCGGGCAAGCGCTTGATCCGAAAGACTTTGTCCGCGCCGCTTCAAACGCGGCACGGCGGCCCGCGCCGCGCCGAATGCGGCCGCGCACGAGCTTGTCCACAATTTTTGTTGGCAAGCATGTGGATATCCTGAGCATGCGTGACCTAAGTCGTTGATCGCACAACGTTTCGAAGCGCCGGTCACGACAGCGGCACGGCTTGCATGCGGATCTCGTCACGCACGCCGCGCCGCCCTGCTCAACCGAACGCCTTGGCCACGATGCGCGCGACCCCGGCAATCACGTCGTCCTTCGCCTTCGCATCGGCACGCGCCTGCGTGTAGTACACGACCAGCACGATCGGCGCGCTCGACGTCGGCCAGATGACGCCCGCGTCGTTCGTCGTCCCGTAGTCGCCAGTGCCCGTCTTGTCGCCGACCTTCCACCCGGCCGGCACGCCGGCACGAATCCGCTTGTCACCGACCTTGTTGCCGCGCATCCACGTGACGAGCTGCGCACGCTGCGCGGCCGGCAGTGCTTCGCCGACCATCAGCACGCGCATGCTCGCGGCCATCGCGGCGGGCGTCGTCGTGTCGCGCAGGTCGCCCGGCAGCGCGGTATTCAGTTCGGTCTCCCATCGATCGAGCCGGAACGCATCGTCGCCGATCGAACGCGCGTAGGCGGTCACGGCCGACGGGCCGCCGATCAGCTTCATCAGCAGGTTCGCGGCCGAGTTGTCGCTGTACTGGATCGCGGCCTCGCACAGCGCGGCGACCGTCATGCCCGCATCGATATGCTTCTCCGTCACCGGCGAATAGTTGACGAGGTCGGCCTTTGCGTACGTCACGCGCTGTTGCAGCAATGCCGGACGGTCGACGCTCTGCACGAGCACCGCCGCACTCAGCATCGCCTTGAACGTGCTGCAGAACGGGAAGCGCTCGTTGACGCGATGCTCCGCGCGCCGGCCGCTCGCTGTATCGATCGCGCACACCCCGAGACGGCCGCCCGCGTCGCGTTCGAGCGCAGACAGCGCCTCGTACATCTCCGCATCGAGCCAGGCGGCCGTGGCCGCCGCGGCCGCCGCGGCGGCCTCGCTCGCCGGGTCCGGTGCGGCGGTCTGCTGCGCCGCGCACGCGGTGGCGGTCAAAACGAGCGGCGCCGTCGCGGCAGCCAGCAACAGGGTTCGACGTTTCGGAGAATGGGTCATGTCGGTTGTCTTGTGGTGGAATGAAGGCGAAAAGGTGGTAAAAACGCCCGGCCGGCGAGACAGCACTATCGACACTTTACGGTTGCCTGACAAGCAACGATAATTGAGCGCTGACGATAGATATTCTTATGACTAAGCTCCGCCCTCATCTTCCGCTCAATGCGCTGCGCGCGTTCGAATCGTCGGCTCGCCACCTGAACTTCACGCGCGCCGGCCTCGAGCTGAGCGTGACCCAGGCCGCGGTCAGCCAGCAGGTGCGTTCGCTCGAGGAGCGGCTCGGCTGCACGCTGTTCATACGGCTGCCGCGCGGCCTCGGGCTCACCGACGAGGGGCGCGCGCTGCTGCCGGTGCTCAGCGACGCGTTCAGCCGCATCGAGACGGTGCTCAAGCAGTTCGACGGCGGGCGCTTCCACGAGGTGTTGACGCTCGGTGTCGTCGGCACCTTTGCCATAGGCTGGCTAATGCCACGCTTGAAGCAGTTCGGCGATACGCACCCATTTGTCGAGTTGCGGCTGCGAACCAACAACAACGTCGTCGATCTCGCCGCCGAGGGCCTCGACTTCGCGATTCGTTTCGGGGAAGGCAACTGGCCGACGACGCGCAACGAGCGCCTGCTCGACGCGCCGCTCACCGCGCTGTGCGCGCCGGATATCGCGCGGCGCCTCGCGCAGCCGGCCGATCTCGCGAACGAAACGCTGCTGCGCTCCTACCGCACCGACGAATGGCTCGGCTGGTTCGAGGCCGCGCAGCTCGCGCCGTGGGCGGTCAACGGTCCCGTGTTCGATTCGTCGCGGCTGATGGTCGAGGCCGCGATGCAGGGCGCGGGCGTCGCGCTCGCGCCGGCGCGCATGTTCGAGCGCGAACTGCAGCTCGGCCTGCTCGCGCGGCCGCTCGACATCGACGTGTGCGCCGGCGGCTACTGGCTCACCTCGCTGAAGTCGAAGCCGCTCACACCGGCCATGACGCTCTTTCGCGACTGGATCGTGGCCGAAGCGGCCGAGACTGCGCAGGCCGAATGACACGGCCCTGCTTGTCCACAGAAAGTGTTGGCAAGGATGTGGATATCCTGGGTACCCGGGACCTAAGCCCTTGATCGCGCACGAATTAGCGCACCGACGCAGACATCGGGCAGCCCGTGTGCACGGGCTTCGCACGCCGGCCTCCGGCGCGCCCGATCCTCAACTGTCACGACGCAATCGATTGCGAGTTATCCACAGAATATGTTGGCAAACCTGTGGATATCATTCCAGTGCGACGCGTAACACCCTGATACAAAAGGGGATTCAATACACGAACCTTACACGGTCAACCGTGTGGCAGCGCACGCGCTTTCGCCCGGCCGGCGCCGCGCACCCGGCCGGAGGCCGGCCGGTTCTCCACAGATTGTGTTGGCAAGCTTGTGGATATCCTGCGCATCGGCCGCCTAACTCATTGAGCGCACGGGGTTTTGTGCTTCTTCTGCAGAATCGGGCAGCACCGGCGCAGCCCGTGCGGCAAGCGCCGGCGCCATCCGCGCATCAATGCCGGTCAAGCCCGCCGCGCAATTCGCTCGCCTTGTCGCGCAGCGCCTCGTAGCCCGAGCGCGCATGCTCGGGCAGGTCGGGATCGCCGATCAGCGCGCCAAGCGTTTCGATCAGGCTGAACAGAATGCCCTTCGCCGCGCCGACCGCGATGCTCTGCGATTCGATCGACTTGTGCAGGTGGTCGACCGCCGCTTCCAGATTCTCGAGCTTGTGCTCGCTGTCGTCGGGCCGGTTGTCGGTCGTCATCGTCTACCTCCGCCATCGTTCAAGGGTCATGTCACGATTCTATGCCGCTGCGCGCGAACGTGGCGCGACATCGCGCAACGTTCGCGCAGCACCACGTTACAGCACTGCGACCACCTTCACGCGGCCCGGCTGCTCCGCCGATGCGACAACCTGGCCGTCGACGCGGCGGAAGGTGAGCGACACGGTTTCGTCGCCGACGCGCAGCGCGTCGATCCGCAGCCAGTCGACGCCTTCCGGCAGCGCCGGGCGCTCGACCCGCACCTCGTGGCGCGACGCATCGATGCTCACGCCGAGGCAGGCCTGCAGCATCATGAACGGCGCACCGGCCGCCCACGCTTGCGGCAGGCAGGCGACCGGATACGCGGTCGGCGGTTCGCCGCGCCGGCGCGGGAACCCGCAGAACAGCTCGGGCAGGCGCATCTCGAAGCTCACCGCCGCCTCGAACAGCGCGCGCAGCAGGTTCACCGCGGCCGTCTTGTCGCCGTAGCGCGCCAGCCCGCGCGCGATCAGCGCATTGTCGTGCGGCCATACCGAGCCGTTGTGATACGCCATCGGGTTGAAACGCGGCTGGCCGGCCGCAAGCGTGCGGATACCCCAGCCCGTCTGGAACAGTGCCGAGCCGAGCACACCGGCGACCGCCGCACCGCGCTCGGCATCGGGCAGCCCGAACGCGAGCAGGTGGCCCGCGTTCGATGCGAACACACGGCACAGGTCGCCATGACCGTCGAGCGCGATGCCGTAGAAATCGCCTTCCGGCATCCAGAACAGCGCATCGACCTGCTCGCGCAGCGTCTTCGCGCGCAACGCGTAGCGCGTGGCGTCGGCCGCATGGCCGCGCCGGTGCGAGCACATCGACATCGCATCGAGCGCCGCGCACGCATACGCCTGCACTTCGACGAGCGCGATCGGCCCGTCCGGGAAGCGGCCGTCCGCGTGGAACACCGAATCGTGGCTGTCCTTCCAGCCCTGGTTCGCGAGGCCGCGCTCCGACGTGCGCTGATAATCGAGCAGTCCGTAAGGATTGCGGTCGCACTTGTCGATCACCCATTGCGCGGCACGCTCGAGCGCGGGCCACAGCTCGTCGATCAGCGCATCGTCGCCGGTGCGTTCGACATACGCGCCCGCGAGCACGATGAACAGCGGCGTCGTATCGACACCGCCGTAGTACAGCGCGAACGGCACCTCGCCCGTCGCGGCCATCTCGCTGCGGCGGAACTCGTGCATGATCTTGCCGGGCTCCGCGTCGCGGAATGCGGACGTCTCGCGCGCCTGGTGCTCGGCCAGGAACCGCAGCACGCCGCGCGCGAGCGACGGCTGCAGCCACAGCATCTGCAGCGACGTGATCACCGCATCGCGGCCAAACGGCGTGGAGAACCACGGAATGCCCGCATACGGGTACGGCCCCGTGTCGAGCTGTGTCGTGAGCAACCCGAGATCCGCGAGCGAACGGTCGAGCCACGCGTCGAACAGCGGATTGCCGGTGTTCACGCGCGCCATCGATTCGCGTCGCGCGCGCATTTCGCGGTGCACGCCGACGAGCGCGGTGCGCAGCGCGACACGGCCACACCCCGGTGCTTCCGCATGCACCGGACCGAGCGTCGCATCGACGGTCAGGTAAATCGACACGCAGGCCTGTGCGGCGATCGTCAGCGTGTAATCGGCACGATCGACCGACAGCGCGTCGGGCGCCGGCGAAAAATGCACGGTTACGTTGCGCTCGACACTGTCGAGGCCGTCGTAGCGCAGCCGCACCGCGCCCGCGTCGACGCGCGGCGCAACGACCGTGCCGCGCTTCGGGCGCTGCGTGCCGCGCACCTCGAACATGTCCTTGAAATCGGCCGCGAACGACAGCGACAGCGGCACCTCGGCTTCGCTCGCGCCGTAGTTCGTCAGCGTCAGCGCCTCGTAAAGCACGTCGCCCGCGAGCACGCGCATCCGCTCGATGTGGATCACCCCTTCCGGCGTTTCGTGGCCGCCGAGCGGCGGCAGCGGGCGGTTCGTCAGGTGCGCGGTGAACGATGCGTTGTCGGCGCTCGTCGCGCCCGACAGCAGCGACGGCGCGCGGCCGCCGAAAGTCAGGCGCCACTTCGACAGCACGCGCATGTCGTCGACGAACAGGCCGTCGTCGTGACCGCCGATGTCGCCGAGCGCGTCGCTGACCACGAACGCGTCACCGGATTTCAGGACGTACTGGTTGTTGCGCGCCAGTGCCTGCGGATCGGCTTCGGGCGCGATGAATGCGGGGACCGACGCTGCGGTCGGGGCAACAGGCGCGGCTTGCGGCGCCTGGGTCGTCGTGGCTTCAGCGTGATTCGGCATCGATGCTCCTGTGTCGGGTCGCAACGCGCGGCGCGTCGCGTCGCGTCGCGTGTTTCGCACAGGATAGGACAGAACGGGGGACGTGCGCAGCGACGAAAAAGACGCGATGCCCTGCGACAGGGTCGTCGCCGCGGGGCATCGCGCAGGCACGTCAGGCGTCGGTCAGAACTTCCACAGGATGTTGCCGAGGATGGCGTTGTCGCGCACGCCGCTGCCGTACTGGCCGCTGTACGTGACGCCGAGCGTCAGGCGCTTCGTGATGTTCGCGTCGATGCCGGCCTCGAGGACGGCGCTGTCGCGAGCAATCGGCACGCCCGATACCTGGAACGACGTACCGCCGTTCGCGAACGTGAACGCCGACGACGGCCGCACGTTGCCGAACGCATGCCGCCAGCCGACCGTTCCGCGCGCGGTGAACGTGCCGCTCGCGATCGCGCCGAGCTGCGACGCCGCGCGCAAACCGAGCGTCGAGAAGCCGACGTGGGTCGTCTCGCCGCCGGCACGCAGCGCGGCCGCGCCACCGGTTTCCGAATAACCGTCGGTATGCAGGTTCACATACGCGAGGCCCGCGAACGGTTCGATCGCCACGGGCCCGACCGGCAGCGCGTAGCCGACTTCGCCGAACACCTGCGCCGAATTCGCGTCGTAGCCGGCCGAGTCGTGATCGGAGAAGCCCGCGAAGCCCGGGGAACGGTCGCTGTTGATCCGGTACCACGTGTACGACGCGCCGCCGCGCACACCGAGCGCACCGTACTGCGCGCCGCCGTACAGCGACAGGTAGTAGCTGTTCACCGACGCCGACGAACTCTGGTCGTTGTCGAGCGAGCTGTGCGTGACACCCGCGGCCAGACCCGCCCGCCACTTGTCGTTGAGCGCCATGTCGGCACCGGCGATGAAGCCGGTCATGCTGCGGTTGATCGTCGACGCGTTGCCGTCGCCGGTGAGCCGGCTGCGGCCGCCGAACGCCTGCCCCCAGACGACCGGCTGGTAAGGCGTGCCGCCGTAGCAGCCCTCGCGCGAGCCGATCCGGCGCTCCGGCGGCAGCGTCGGGTCGACCGCGCCGCCCGTGTTGTCGCCGCACAGGGCTGCACCACCCGACGACAGCGCGGCGAGCGGGCCCGATCCGGGCGCGAGGCCCTGACGGACGCGATCGGTCACCGCGTCGCGCACATAGCGGCTGTCGAGCAGCAGCATGCTCTTCAGGCTCGCCTGCAGTTCGCCGTCGAGCAGCCCGTAGGCGCGGCGTGCGGTGGCCATGTCGGTCGTCAGCACCGCGTCGTACAGCGGGTTGCCGGCGCCGAGCCCGCCGAGCGCGGTCGCGACCGAGCGCTGGTTGGGCGTCGTCGCGACGTCGGGCAGCGACGTGCCGTTCTCGACCAGCCGCAGGTACACGTGATTCGGGTCGTAGCTGAGCGTCGGCGCGAGGAACGCGTAGTTCGCATTCACCTGGCTGAACGCGCCCTGCACGCCCGACGCCGCGGTCACGATCGTGTAGGTCGTGCTCGGCTGGTAGCCGCTCTGGTTCGCGAGCACCTGCACGGTACCGCCGTTCAGCGTCGCCGTGCCGCCCGCCGCGAGGCTGCCGCTTTGCTGCGGCGAGGCCGCGACCTGGAAGGTCGAGCCCGGCTGGAACGTGACGTTGCCGCCCACGTTCAGCGCCGCGCCAGGCTGCGGCGCGGCCGCCGTCGCGCCGCCCTGCACCACGAGGCCGCCGATCGTGCCGGTGCCCGTGACCGTCGCACCGTTCTGCACGGTCACGGTCGACTGGCCGAGCGAACCATTGACGGCGAGCGTGCCCGCGCTGACCGTGGTCGGGCCGCTCAGCGTGCTGGTGCCCGTCAACGTCAGTTGCCCGCTGCCGGCCTGCGTCAGCGAACCCGCACCGGACAGCACGCTTGCCATCGTCACGTTGCCGGATTGATTGACGATCAGTGCGCCGTTGTCGACGACATTGCCGGCGACGCTGCCCGACGTGCCGCCGTTGCCGAGTTGCAGCGCGCCACCGGCCGCGATCGTCGTGCCGCCCGTGTAGGTGTTCGCCCCCGTCAGCGTCTGAATACCGGTGCCGGCGATCGTCACGCCGCCCGCCCCGCCGATCGTCCCGCCGAAACTGCCGTTGCCGCTACCGTTCAACGTCAGCGCATTGGCGCCGAGATTGACGCTCGCGCCGGCCGCGCCGTTCAACGTGCCGATCGTCTGCGCGCCCGTCGCGCCGCTCACGTCGAACGTCGCCCCCGTGCCCGCGAGATTCACTGCGCTGCCCGATGCCAGGCTGCCGCCCGCGCCGAGTGCCAGCGTGCTGCCGCCGTTGATGGTCGTGCCGCCCGTGTAGGTGTTGGCACCCGTCAGTGTCTGTGTGCCGCTGCCGGCAACCGTCACGCCGCCCGACCCGCCGATCGTCCCGCCGAACGCTGCGCTGCCACTGCCGTTCAAGGTCAGCGCGTTCGTGCCGAGGTTGACGGTCGTGCCGGCCGCGCCGTTCAACGCGCCGATCGTCTGCGCGCCCGTCGCGCCACTCACGTTGAACGTTGCACCCGAGCCGGCGAGGTTCACTGCGCTGCCCGACGCGAGGCTGCCGCCTGCGCCGAGCGCCAGCGTGCTGCCGCCGTTGATCGTCGTGCCGCCGGTGTAGGTGTTCGCGCCCGTCAGCGTCTGCGTGCCGGTGCCCGCGAACGTCACGCCACCCGTGCCGCCGATCGCACCGCCGAACGTGCCGTTGCTGCTGCCGTTCAGCGTCAGCGCATTCGCGCCGAGGTTCACGTTCGTGCCCGCCGCGCCGTTCAATGCGCCGAGGGTCTGTGCGCCCGTCGCGCCGCTCAGGTTGAACGTCGCGCCCGCGCCGGCGAGATTCACCGCGCTACCCGATGCGAGGCTGCCGCCCGCGCCCAGCGCCAGCGTGCTGCCGGTGCCGATCGTCGTGCCGCCGGTGTAGGTGTTCGCGCCCGTCAGCGTCTGCGTGCCGGTGCCCGCGAACGTCACGCCACCCGTGCCGCCGATCGCACCGCCAAACGTGCCGCTGGCGGTTCCGCTCAAGGTCAGCGCGTTCGCGCCGAGATTCACGTTCGTGCCGGCAGCGCCGTTCAACGCGCCGAGTGCCTGTGCGCCCGATGCACCGCTCAGGTTGAACGTTGCGCCCGTGCCGGCCAGATTCACCGCGCTGCCCGATGCGAGGCTGCCGCCTGCCCCCAGCGCCAACGTGCTGCCGCCGTTGATCGTCGTGCCACCCGTGTAAGCGTTCGCGCCCGTCAGCGTCTGCGTGCCGGTGCCCGCGAACGTCACACTGCCCGTGCCGCCGATCGTCCCGCCGAACGTGTTGTTGCCGCTGCCGTTCAACGTCAGCGCATTCGCGCCCAGGTTCACGTTCGTGCCGGCCGCGCCGGTCAGCGCACCGAGCGTCTGCACGCCCGACGCGCCGCTGAGGTTGAACGTCGCACCCGTGCCGGCCAGATTCACCGCGCTGCCCGATGCGAGGCTGCCGCCCGCACCCAGCGCCAACGTACTGCCACCGTTGATCGTCGTGCCACCGGTGTACGTGTTCGCGCCCGTCAGCGTCTGCGTGCCGGTGCCCGCGAACGTCACGCCGCCGGTACCGCCGAGCACGCCGCCGAACGTGCCGTTGGTGCTGCCGTTCAGCGTCAGCGCATTCGCACCCAGATTCACGTTCGTGCCAGTGACACCGCTCAGCGTGCCGAGTGTCTGCGCACCCGTCGCACCGCTCAGATTGAACGTCGCCCCCACGCCGGCGAGATTCACCGCACTGCCCGACGCGAGGCTGCCGCCCGAGCCGAGCGCGAGCGTACTGCCGGCATCGATCGTCGTGCCGCGCGTGTAGGCGTTCGCACCCGTCAGCGTCTGCGTGCCGGTACCCGCAAACGTTACCCCGCCGGTGCCGCCGATCGCACCGCCAAACGTACCGCTGGCAGTCCCGCTCAACGTCAGCGCATTCGCACCGAGGTTCACGTTCGTCCCGGCCGCGCCGTTCAACGCGCCGATCGTCAGTGCGCCCGATGCGCCGCTCAGGTTGAACGTCGCGCCCGTGCCCGCGAGATTCACGGCGCCGCCCGACGCGAGGCTGCCGCCCGCCCCCAGTGCCAACGTGCTGCCGCCGTTGATCGTCGTGCCCCCCGTGTACGTGTTCGCGCCCGTCAGCGTCTGCGTGCCGGTGCCCGCGAATGTCACACCGCCGGTGCCGCCGATCGCCCCACCGAACGTGCCGTTGGTGCTGCCGTTCAGCGTCAGCGCATTCGCGCCGAGATTCACGTTCGTGCCGGCGATGCCGCTCAGCGTGCCGAGCGTCTGCGCGCCCGTCGCACCACTCAGGTTGAAGGTCGCGCCCGTGCCGGCAAGATTCACCGCACTGCCCGATGCGAGGCTGCCGCCCGCGCCCAGCGCCAGCGTGCTGCCAGCGTCGATCGTCGTGCCGCCCGTGTAGGTGTTCGCGCCCGTCAGTGTTTGCGTGCCGGTGCCTGCGAACGTCACGCCACCGGTACCGCCGATCGCGCCGCCGAACGTGCCGCTGGCGGTTCCACTCAGCGTCAGCCCGTTGCCGCCGAGGTTCACGTTCGTGCTGGCCGCACCGTTCAACGCGCCGATCGACTGCGCGCCCGATGCGCCGCTCAGGTTGAACGTCGCGCCTGCACCTGCGAGATTCACCGCGCCCGTTGCGGCCAGGCTGCCGCCCGCACCGAGCGCCAGCGTCCCGCCGGCGCCGACCGTCGTGCCGCCCGTGTACGTGTTCGCGCCCGTCAGCGCCTGCGTGCCGGTGCCCGCGAACGTCACACCGCCCGTGCCACCGATCACGCCGCCGAACGTGCCGTTGGTGCTGCCGCTCAACGTCAGCGCGTTCGCGCCGAGGTTCACGTTCGTGCCGGCCACCCCGGTCAACGCGCCGAGCGTCTGCCCGCCGGATGCGCCACCCAGGTTGAACGTCGCGCCCGCACCGGCGAGATTCACCGTACCGGTCGACGCGAGACTGCCGCTCGCGCCGAGTGCCAGCGTGCTGCCGCCGTTGATCGTCGTGCCGCCCGTGTACGTGTTCGTGCCGGACAGCGTCTGCGTGCCCGTGCCGGCCACGGTCAGGCCGCCGGTGCCGCCGATCGTCCCGCCGAAATTGCCGCTGGCGGTCCCGCTCAACGTCAGCCCGTTACCGCCGAGGTTCACGGCCGAGCCGGCAACGCCGCTCAGTGCGCCGATCGTCTGCGCGCCCGTCGCGCCGCTCAGGTCGAGCGTCGCGCCCGCGCCGGCCACGTTCACCGCGCCCGTCGCCGCCAGGCTGCCGCCGGCACCGAGCGCCAGCGTGCCCGCGTTGATCGTCGTGCCGCCCGTGTAGTTGGCCGCACTCGTCAGCGTGGTCGTCGCCGCGCCATCCTTCACGAGGGCACCCGCGCCGGTGATGCCGCCGTTCAGCGTGAGGGCGTTGCTGCCGCCGAGCGTCAGCGTCGCACCGGTGGCGAGGTTGACCGCGTTGTTGACCGACAGGCTCGCGCTCGTATCGAGCGTCGCCGCGCCGCCGACGTTCAGCGCGCCACCGCCGAGCGCCCCGCTGTTGCCGAGCACCAGGCCGCCGCTGTTCAGGTTCGTGCCGCCCGTATAGACGTTCGCGCCCGTCAGTGTCTGCGTGCCGGTGCCGGCCAGCGTCAGGCTGCCCGCCCCGCCGATCACGCCACTGAAGGTGCCGCTGGCCGTCCCGCCCAGCGTCAGCCCGTTGCCGCCCAGGTTGACGATCGTCCCCGTGACACCCGACAGCGCACCGACCGTCTGGGCACTCGTCGCGGTGCTCAGGTCGAGCGCCGCGCCCGCGTTGGCGAGGTTCACCGCGCCCGTCGCCGCCAGGCTGCCGCCCGCGCCCACCGCCAGCGTGCCCGCGTTGATCGTCGTGCCGCCCGTGTACGTGTTCACGCCCGTCAGCGTCGTGGTCGCCAGGCCGTTCTTCACGAGACCGCCCGCGCCGGAAATGCCGCCGTTCAGTACGAGCGCATTGCTGCCGCCTAGCGTCAGCGTCGAACCGTTCGCAAGATTGACCGCGTTGGCGACCGACAGGCTCGCGTTCGTGTCGAGCGTTGCCGTGCCTGCGACGTTCAGCCCGCCCGTGCCGAGCGCCGTATTGTTGCCGAGCACCACGCTGCTGCCGGCGTTCAGGTTCGTGCCGCCCGAGTAGGTGCTCGCGCCGTTCAGCGTCTGCGTGCCGGTGCCGGCCAGCGTCAGGCTGCCACTGCCGCCGATCGCACCGCTGAAGGTGCCGCTCGCGGTGCCGCCGAGCGTCAGCGCATTCGCGCCGAGGCTCACGTTCGTCCCCGCGACACCCGACAGCGCGCCGATCGATTGCGCGCTCGTGGCGCCACTCAGGTCGAGCGCCGCGCCCGCGCCGGCCAGGTTCACCCCACCCGTCGCCGCAAGGCTGCCGCCCGCGCCGAGCGCCAGTGTGCCGGCGTTGATCGTCGTGCCGCCCGTGTATGTATTTGCGCCGGTCAGCGTGGTCGTCGCTGCACCGTCCTTCACGAGTGCACCCGCGCCGGAAATCACGCCGCTCAGTCCGAGCGCGTTGCTGCCGCCGAGCGTCAGCGTATTGCCCGTACCGATATCGATCGCATTGCCGACCGTCAGGGTCGCGTTCGTATCGAGCGTCGCCGAGCCGCCGACGGTCAGCGCACCCGTGCCGAGTGCCGTGTTGCTGCCGAGCACCAGGCCGCCGGCGTTCAGCGTCGTGCCACCCGTGTAGGTGTTCGCGCCGGACAGCGTCGTGGTCGCTGCGCCGTTCTTCACGATGCCACCACCGCCGTCAATCGCGCCGCCGAGCCCGAGGTTGGTGCTGCCGACGATCGTCAGCGTCGTGCCGGTGGCGATGTTGACGCCATTCGCGAGCGACACGTTGGTGGTCGCATCGAGCGACGACGAGCCGTTGACGTTCACCGCGCCGGAGCCCAGCGACGTGCTGCTGCCAACCGCGAGGTTGCCGCCGTTGAGGTTCGTGCCGCCCGTGTAGACGTTCGTGCCGGTCAGCGCCTGGGTGCCGGGGCCCGCGATCGTGATGCCGCCCGCGCCGCCGATCGTGCCCGCATAAGTCGCGTTGCCGGCACCGTTGAGCGTCAGCGAATTGTTGCCGAGGTCCACGTTCGTGCCGGCCGCGCCCGCCAACGCGCCGATCGTCCGCGCACCCGATGCGGTGCTCAGGTCGAACGTCGCGCCGACGCCGGTCAGGTTGATCGTGCCGGCCGCCGACAGGCTGCCGGCTCCGCTCAGCGCGAGCGTGCCGCTGTTGATCGTCGTGTCGCCCGTGTAGGTGTTCACGACGCTCAGCGTCGTGATCCCCGGGCCGTTCTTCACAAGACCGCCGTTGCCGTTGATCGCCCCGGCCAGCCCGAGATTGTTGCTGCCGCCGATCGTCAGCGTCGCGCCGGTGGCGAGATTGACCGTGTTGCCGAGCGTCGCGTTCGTGCTCGTGTCGATCGATGCCGACGCATTGACGTTCAGCGCACCGCTGCCGAGCGCGGCATTGTTGCCGACCACGATGCCGCCGCCGTTCAGGTTCGTGCCGCCCGTGTAGTTGTTCGCGCCGGTCAGCGTCAGCGTGCCGCCGTCGTTCTTCGTCAGCGCGCCGCCGCCCGTGACTGTGCCCGACAGCGTAATCCCGGTCGCGCCCTGCACCGTCAGTCCGCCGACGATCGACACGGTGTTGGAGACGTTGAGCCCCGCCGTGCCCGCCTGGAGCGCGCCGCCGTTGCCGGTGATGAGGCCCGTGCCGAGCGACGCGTTGTCGTTGATGATCGCGACGCCGCCCGACAGCGTCGCGTCCTGTGCGGACGACGCGCCGGTGATCGTCCAGTTGCCGCTCGACACGTCGAGATGATTGAAGTTGATGTAGTTGTTGACCGCGATCGTGCCGTTCGCCAGGGCCCCCTGCTGCAGGTTGAGGGTGTTGTTGCCGCCCACGCCGCCGTCAACGGTACCGGTCGCCGCGATGCCGAGCGTGGACGGGCCGACCGTGATGTTGAACGCGCCCCCGGTACCGCCCGCCGTGTTGACCGACGAGCCTGTCAGCGCGTTGAACGTGTTCGAGCTGTTCGCGCCCATCGACACGCTGCCGTTGATCACGCCCGAGTTGGTCAACGTATTGCCTTGCCCGGGCGAGTTGTTCGAGCCGAACGACACGCGGCCGGTGATCGTTCCGCTGTTCGTCATGTCGACCGCGCCGCCGCCGTACGCGGCGACCACGGGCGCATCCGCGCCGGTGAGCGTCGCACCGACCAGCGCGGTGGAGCCGATCGACCCGGTGTTGTTGATGTGGCTGGTGCCGCCCGTGCCGTTCTGGACCGACAGCGCCATGCCCGTCACGCCACTGATCACGACACCGGTCGAGCCGTTCATCGTGCCGTTGTTGGTGACGAAGACCTGGCTCGCCGCCGCATTGCCGACCACCGTGCCACTCGACAGCACGCCGAGCCCCGAGCCGAGCGCGGACGGGTCGATCGTGCCGTTGTTGGTCAGCGTGACGTTGTTGCCGGTCAGCGACATCGCCGAGCCGCCAACGCCAAGCAGCACGCCGACGCTCGCGCCCGGGTTGACCGTCGCGTTGACGTTGTTGAGGTTGCTCGAGTAATTGGGCGCCAACGGGTTCGCGATGCCCGAACAGGTCACGATCGTGCCCGCCGAACTGCAGGTCGCATAGGCAGGCACGATACCCGCGCCGGACAATGCCAGGAAAACGCCCGTGGGCAACAGCAGTCGCGGAAACGGCTCACCGGCTTTTTTCGAACGCGCAAGGTCCATGCTTTCCCTCTTTTTTGGCTTTGGTTTTGATATTGGTATTGCGGCCGCATCCGACGGCGCGCAGCAGAAAGTCACGGAAAAAAGCATCCGCCCCGGCAGTCACGATGCGACGTCGGTTTATTCAAACGCGAATTTTTAATCATCCCGGGATCGGGATTGCAGATGCAAAACTAGTCGAATGACATGATGGTGGCCCCTGTTTTTCTGCAGCGACTTTCTGGTTGATTTGATTACCGCCCTGCTTTTTGTCAGACAAGGCTAGTTCAAAAAAACAGGCTTTTCCAGTCGATCTTTTCCCCGTCGGGTCGGGGCTTGGCGGGCGTGCATTTTTTACTTATCGGCACATTTCAAACAGGTAACTTCTTATGCCCATTGTCAGCCAATTTAAATCTTTCCAAAACCAATGTAATTAATTGCCCTGCGAAAACACTGATATAAAATTGATTATCATTCTTGTTTTTGCAGCGCAATATCTTCACACCCGGGAAGTATCGGAACAAAATAACCCCCCAGGCATTCATCAGACTAAATCAAAAAATATCCGGCATTTATCCGATCACGTCGATCAAAAAACCGCACCGCGTTACGAAAACAGGCTCATCAGATAAAGCATCGGCCGGAACGAGACAGGCTTCGCATCGGGATTCACCCACAACCGCACCGCATACACCGCGTAGGCCGGCACTTCGCGCCAGCTCGAATAGATATCGCGCAACTGGAAACGGCCCGGATACGCGGCCGAGATGTTCCCCCGTGCAATGCCGACGCGCTCGAACGCGAGACGCACCCGCGCGAGGTGGTAATACTGGCTCACGATCAGCACGCGCGACACGCGGTGCGCCTGCAGGTACGCGAGCGTGTGCTGCGCAGTCGCCAACGTGTTGTCGCCCTGGTCGTCGACGGCGATCCGGTCGGCCGGCACGCCACGCGCCACGAGATAGTCGCGCATCGCGGTCGCCTCGTTCAGCCCGGGGCCGTCGATCGCGCCGCTGACGAGGAACGCCGGACACTGCCCGGTGCGGTAGCAGCGCACGCCGACGTCGAGCCTGGCGGCGAGCACGGGCTTCGGCGCGCCGGTCTCGTCAAGCGCGTTGCCGAAAATCACCGCGACATCGGCCGGCTCGCTCGGCATCCGCATCCCGTACGCGACGAGCGCGATGGCCGCGGCAACCCAGAGGCACGCGATGACGGCCAGCAGGCGGCCTGCTCGGGCAAACAAGCCCCGTTTGGTGTGGTTTTTCAAGGTTTTCGGTCTCTCAGGTCGTCGGGCGGATCGGCTTGCCCGGCCCCGGACGGGCGCGTAACGCTAGCACGGTGCGCGTTCGGGTGTCCACGCGACGGACCGATGCCGGACGGCAGCCGGCCTTCCGGCAGGTCGCCCGGAACAGCGTGCCCGGCGAAGCGGGCAGGCAATACGGAGATCGAAAGAAGATGAATGGCCGCGCCGCGATGCACGGCCCGGCACGGCCCGAATCAGTCGACCGGGCACATCGCGAGCCGCCCCATCGCCTCGCCGGCGCCGCGCACCGCACAGGTGGCCGGCTCGTCGGCGATCCGGGCGACGAGCCCCGTCTCGTCGTACAGCAGGCGTTCGAGATCCGCGAGCAGCGCGCCGCCGCCCGTCAGCACCACGCCGCGATGCGCGATGTCGGTCACGAGCTCGGCCGGCGCATTTTCCAGCACCGACTTCACCGCGCCGATCACCTGCTTGAGCGGCGCGGCCAGCGCGTCCGCCACATCGTGGTTGGACAGCTCGATCGAGCGCGGCAGGCCGTCGCCGATGCTGCGCCCGACCGCGCGCGTCGAGGTGCGCGGCACCGCGCTGGTAGCCGAACCGATCGTCTTCTTCACATGTTCGGCCGTCTGCTCGCCGAGCAGCACGCCATACAGGTTGCGGACGTGGTTGACGATCGCCGCGTCGAACTGGTTGCCGCCGACGCGAATCGCCTCGCGATAGACGATGCCGCCAAGCGCGATCACCGCGACCTCGGTCGTCCCGCCGCCGATATCGACGACCATCGAGCCGACCGGCTCGGTCACCGGCAGGCCTGCGCCGAGCCCGGCCGCCAGCGATTCCTCGATCAGTTCGACCTCCGATACACCCGCCGCGAACGCGGCCTCGCGGAGCGCGCGGCGCTCGACGGGGGTCGCGTCGGACGGCACGCACAGCGTGACTTCCACGCGGCGACCGAAGCGCGAACGCGTGCGCGACATGTCGATGAAGCTGCGAATCATCTGCTCGGCCGCGTGCGCATCGGCGATCACGCCGTGCCGCATCGGCCGCACGGCTTCGAGATGCCCCGGTTCGCGGCCGAGCAGCGCCTTCGCGAGCTCGCCGACGGCCTCGAGCGTCGGCCGCGCGTCGGTCGCGCCGGCCTTGCGGAAGCAGACGACCGACGGCTGGTTCAGTACCACGCCGCGTTCGTGCGTATAAATCCGCGTACTCGCCGTTCCAGGGTCGATCGCAACGGGTTGCGCAAACAACTTTCCGAACAGCGGTGTCGACATATCAAACCTTTGTAAGCGAACGAACCAGGACAGCCGCGCCGCATTTCCGCAGTGCGTTCATGCAGCCCCATCAAGGCCTTAGCGGCAAATCGTTCCGATACTTTAGGCAATTCCGATGATTATTTCGCGACGAAATTGTCAAAAATGCCGGTCAGGACGCATCCCGCTACGCAACAGCCTCTCGCATGGTGTCTGTAAAACACGGTAATCTCTCGGTCTTGCCTGCTCCCGGCAGGCCTCAGACGCCCGATCACGCCAGGTATTTCCACCATGACAGCGACCGTTTCCTTCCGCTGGGCGCGGGTGCGCCCGCTTTGCACGACGCTCGTCGCCTTCTGGTGCTGCACGGTCGCAGCACAACCGCTGCCGGCCGCCGAATCCGCCGCCGCCCAGGCCAGCGCCGCCAGCGCGCCGGCTGCCACGCCCGCCGCATCCGGGCACACCTGCGAGGCCGACGGCGGCCCGGCCGGCCGGCCGTCGATCGGTCTCGTGCTGTCCGGCGGCGGCGCGCGCGGCTACGCACATCTCGGGGTCCTGAAGGTCCTGGAGGACAACCGCATCCCGATCGACTGCATCGCGGGCACCAGCATGGGCGCCGTGGTGGGCGGCCTGTACGCGAGCGGCATGGCTGCCGGCGAGATGCAGAAGCGGCTGTCGGAGGTCAACCTCGCGGACATCGCGTTCGACGTGACGGACCGCGCGGACCTGCCGCAAACCAGCCGGGAAGACGAACGCCTGTACATCAACGGGCTGACGCTCGGCTTCGGCAAGAACGGCGTGAAGGCGCCGGTCGGTCTCGTTCAGGGCAACCGGCTGCAGGCGCTGCTCGCGAACTGGACGGCCGCCGTGCCGACCAACCAGCCGTTCGACCGCCTGCCGATCCCGTACCGCGCGGTCGCGACCGACCTGCAGACGGGCCAGATGGTGGTGCTCGACCACGGCTCGCTGCCGCTCGCGATCCGCGCGAGCATGGCGATGCCGGGCCTGTTCGCGCCCGCCGAGATCAACGGGCGCGCGCTCGTGGACGGCGGGCTCGTCAGCAACCTGCCCGTCGACACCGCGCGGCAGATGGGCGCGAACGTCGTGATCGCGGTGGACATCGGCTCGCAACTGCGCCCGCTCGATGCGCTCGCATCGCCCGCCGACGTGATGCAACAGATGGTCGGCATCCTGATCCGCCAGAACGTGACCGCGCAGCGCAAGCAGCTCGACGCGCAGGACGTACTGCTCACGCCGGACCTCGGCTCGCTCGCGTTCACCGATTTCCAGAACGCGAAGCAGGCGATCGCCGCCGGCGCGGCCGCCGCGACCGCGGCGCTGCCGAAACTGCAGCGCTTCGCGCTCACGCCGGAACAGTACGCGGCGTACCGGTCGGCCCACGCGCAGCCGCTGCCGCCGCCGATCCGGATCACGCGCATCGAGATCCAGACGAGCGGCGGCGTGCCGAAGCGGGTCGTCAGCAACGCATTGCACGTGAAGCCCGGCGACATCTACGATCCGCAGGAAGTCAGCCAGGACCTGCTCGGGCTGACGACGGGCGGCAACTTCGAAAGCGTCACGCAGCAGATCGTGAGCCACGGCGACGACAACGTGCTCGAAATCAACGCGCGCGAGAAATACTGGGGGCCGAATTTCCTGCTGTTCGGGCTCGGCATGTCGAGCAGTTCGACCGATGAGGGCGGTTTCCGCCTGCACGTCGGCTACCGGCGGCCGTGGCTCACCGATTCGGGGCTCGAATTCCGCGCGGACACGACGATCGGCAGCGACCTGCAATCGGCGCGCATCGAGTTCCGCCAGCCGCTGTCGATGGCCTATGGCGTCTATCTGTCGCCGTACGCGGAATACCAGCGCCGCTACGCGAACCTGTATGACGACAGCGGCAACGTGAAACTGAACCAGTACCTGATGCAGACGACGCGCGCCGGGCTCGATCTCGGCCTGCCGATCGCGCGGCTCGGCGATTTCCGGATCGGTATCGGTTACGTCACCGGGCATGGCTCGCCGACCTACAACCTGCCGTTCGACGACGGCAGCGGCCAGACGCTGCTGTGGCCAAGCTTCACGTCGCAGGCGCTGATCGCGCGCGCGCGGCTCGTCATCGACCAGCTCGACGATCCGCTGTTCCCGCGCAAGGGCTATTTCACCGAGCTGCGCATCGAGCGCTCGCTGGTGTCGCGCAACGGGGGCTCGGCGCAGGCGTTCGACGACAGCATCAACAACGCGCCCTACACCGAGATCTACGGCAAGGCGATGGTGGCGCAGCAGTTCGGCCGGCACAGCATCAGCGCGACGATCGAAGGCGGCAAGAGCATCGGCGGCACCAACCTGATCAACGCGTTCAACTTCACGCTCGGGGGCTTCCAGCATCTGTCCGCGTATGCGGCCGACCAGTTGAACGGCAACGAGCTCGCGTACGCGCAGGTGACCTACATGAACCAGTTGATGACGTTCAACGCGTCGCCGATCAAGGCGCTGTCGGTGGGCGCCAGCGCGGAGGTCGGCAACGTCTGGTCGAGCGGCCAGCAGATCGGCGGCGGCGCCCTCAAGCAGAGCTATACGTTCTTCACGAGCCTGTCGACCGCGTTCGGGCCCGTCTACATCGGCGTGGCGCTCGCGCCCGGCGGCCGCCGCAACTTCTACCTGCAGCTCGGCCGCACGTATTGATGAGCGTATGCGGATGCCGCTTCGGCGGCATCCGCCCATCCGTCGCGCCGCGCGCCCGGATCAGAACGCCGCGGCCATCGCGACCGCCCGGGCTTGCGCCCGCTCGAGGCTGTCGCTGGCCCGCGCCCCCCACGTGTGTTCGACGGTCAGGCTCCTGACCTCGCTCACGCCAATGAACCTCAACCAGAATTCGATGTAGTCGGCCTGATGCCGGAACCCGGGATTGTCGGCGCCCGCGCCGGCGTCCTGGCTCTGTCCGCGCACATGGATGACCAGCGCGCGCGGAATCTCCAGCAGCGGCGCGTAGGCGTTGCCGTCGAACGTAAACAGCATGTTCCGCTGGCTGACGAGATCGATCAGTTGCTTGAGCTTGTACGGATAGCCGAAATTCCACATCGGCACGCCGACGACGATCCGGTCCGCTTCCTGAAAGCGCTTCACGAGCGACTGGATGCGCCGCCAGATCGACTGTTCCGCCTCATCCATCGGCGCGTTTGCGACGCCCTTGTACTTGGCGCCGATCGCGTCGCTGCCAAAATCCGGCAAGTCTTCTTCCCAGACATTCAGCGTATCGACGTCGATCGTTGCGCCCGTCTCCCGGTACGCATCGACAAAGGCATTGGCGACCGCGATCGAAGCCGACCTGGCGCCGCGAGGAGATGACACGATATTCAAAAGCCGCATGATGTATGACCCGGACAGGAATGCATGAACAAGGGGGCAGCCATCATGGCGGCCCCGGCTTCTCTGCTGCGTCGCGGGCCGCCCGCCTCCGCCTGCACGGACCGGCCCGCCCATATAGTTGCAATTGCAATCGTAATGCAAAGCGCGCACGCGCTGCAAACGAATCGTCATGCGACGGCGCGGCGGGAAGGCATCGATACGGGAACGGTACGGCGGGAAAGGCCGGCGACGCGCCCGAATCCGGCGCGCGCGGCTGTGTGCGGTCGTGCGGTTGCTGCTGTCGACGGTTGGGGCGCGTGCGGCGTATCGCTAGACCGGCCAGCTGATCTCGAAGCGCGCGCCGCCCAGCTCGACCGGATCGACGACTGCGATCCGGCCGTTGTGCGCATGCAGTACCTGCCGCGTGATCGACAGGCCGAGGCCATAGCCGCCGGTGCGGCGGTCGAGGCGCACGAATGCGTCGAAGATGCGCTCGCGCTCGCTTTCCGGCACGCCGGGGCCGTCATCCTCGACGAAGATCCCGATGTTGCCGTGCACGAGCGAGATCCCGACGATGATCCGCGATTTCGCGTACTTGCTCGCGTTGCGCAACAGGTTGCGCATCGCGTACGACATCAGCCGCCGGTCCATCTTCACGCGCAGGTCCGACGCGATCGCGATGTGCGCGTCGATCGCCCGTTCCGGATACAGCAGTTGCGCATCGTTGACCTGATGCTCGAACCACGCGACGGGGGCCGTCATCTCGAGGTTCGACTGCAGCGAGCTGTATTCGAGCCGTGCAAACGTGAGGCTCATGTCGATCAGTTCCTCGAGCTCGGTCACGTCCTGCGCGATGCTCTCGAGCGCCGCCTGATATTCGGCCGCGGAACCCGGCTCGCGCAGCATTTCGAGCGCGAAACGCACGCGTGCGAGCGGCGTGCGCAGCTCGTGCGAGATACCGTTGGTCAGATCGCGCTGCGCGGCGATCAGCCGTTCCATGCGTATCGCGAGCGCATTCAGCGTCCGCGCGAGCGGGCCGATGATCACGCTGTGCGATTCGCGTGCGCGGGTGTTGAAGCGCCCGCCCGTGAAATCGATCGCGCGCTCGCGCACCATCACGAGATCCGACCACACCGGCCGCATCCACCGGTACGCCGCCAGCGCGGGCGCGGCGAATACGAACACGAGCACGATCCAGATGTCGCCGGGCAGCGAGTCGAACGCATGCCACACGACCTGCGGCGACAATTCGACGCACAGCGCGAGCGCCGGCACGAGCGCGGTCAGCAGCACGAGGCCGAGCAGATGCAGGTAAGTGCGCACGTAAAGGCGCGACCAGCTCGGAATACGGTCGGCGCGCGTGTCGGTCCACGCGCGGCGGAAATGCAGCCAGCGCCATTTGACATAGCGCAGGGTCGGCAGCGGCGGTGCATCGGGGTGCGAACGGGTTCGTCGGATCATCTCGGCTCCCGGCCGGCGGGTGGAATACCCGCGCGGAACGTGACGGCGTCGCACGAAGGCCGCGTCATTCCCACGCGTGCTTGCTGAATTGATAACCCTTGCTGCGGATCGTCTTGATCCGCTGCGGGTTGCTCGCGTCGTCGCGCAGCTTGCGGCGCAGCTTCGAGATGCGCCCGTCGATCGTGCGGTCGAGGCCGTCGAATTCGACGCCGCGCAACTGCAGCATCAGGTCGTCGCGGCTGACGACTTCGCCCGCATGGCACACGAGCGCCCACAGCAGGTCGAATTCGGCCGACGTCAGGTCGGGCGTGCTGCCGTCGGGAAGCACGACGGAACGGTCGGTGCGGTCGATCGAGAACTTGCCGAACGCGTAGCGCTCGGGTTGCGGCGCCGCGCTCTCGGCCACGCGCGCCGGCGCGCGGCGCAGCTGGGCCTTGATCCGCGCGAGCAGGATGCGCGGCTCGACCGGCTTGTGCACGTAGTCATCCGCGCCGAACTCGAGGCCGAGCAGTTCGTCGAACGGCTCGTCGCGGGCCGTCACCATGATGATCACGCCGTCGTACTGCTTGCGCGCCTCGCGGCAGATTTCGAAGCCGTCCTTGCCCGGCAGGTTCACGTCGAGAATGACGAGATCGGGGCGAATGGACAGGATCGCCGGCACCGCGGCGTCACCATGCAGCACAGTGTCGACTTCATAGTCGTTCTTGCGCAGGTAGCCAGCGATCAGCGTGGACAGGCGGGTGTCGTCTTCGACGAGCAGGATGCGAAAAGACATGGGCAGCGTTCGAATCATCGGGGAAGCCGCGACGGCGCCGGCCGGTGCCGGACGCCGGCCATCGGCCGAAACGTACCGCATGATACTGCGCCCGCCGATTGCCTGTTTAGAGGTCTTGAAAATAAGGGTGCGATAACGGCCATGCTTGACGAATCGGCGCCGGGACGGTTCCATACGGGCTCGCCTGAATCCGGGCCATGCCCTGCCCGCCTGACTTGATGAATTATCAATCGATCCTCGAACGCATCCACGCCGAACTTGCCCCCTGGATTGGCCAGGGGCGGGTCGCCGACTATATTCCCGAGCTCGCGAAAGTGCCCGCCGACAAGTTCGGGATGGCCGTCGTCACGCTGGACGGAAACGTTTGCACGGTCGGCGACGCGCACGAGCGCTTCTCGATCCAGAGCATCTCGAAGCTGTTCGCGTGCACGCTCGCGTTCCAGCTGCTGGGCGACGAACTGTGGGAACGGGTCGGCCGCGAGCCGTCCGGCAACGCGTTCAACTCGCTGGTCCAGCTCGAAAGCGAGCGCGGCAAGCCGCGCAATCCGTTCATCAACGCGGGCGCGCTGGTCGTCACCGACGTGCTGTGCCGACGCTTCGTGAAGGCCGAGACGGCACTCGTCGAATTCGTGCGGCGGCTGATCGGCACGAACGACATCGACTACGATTCGCGCGTCGCGCAGTCGGAGCTGCAGCACGCGGAGCGCAACCGCGCGATGGCGCACTTCATGGCGAGCTTCGGCAACATGCAGATGCCGCCCGACACGGTGATCGACGCGTATTGCCGCCAGTGCGCGATCACGATGAACTGCGTCGAGCTCGCGCGCGCCGCGTTGTTCCTCGCGAACGGCGGTGTAGCGCCGGTCACCGGTGAGCGGATCGTCGATTCGAGTTCCGCGAAGCGACTGTCCGCGCTGATGCTGACCTGCGGCACCTATGACGCGGCCGGGGACTTCGTGTACCGCGTCGGGCTGCCGGCTAAAAGCGGTGTCGGCGGCGGGATCGTCGCGGTGCTGCCCGGCGAAATGGCCGTGTGCGTGTGGGCGCCGGGGCTCGATGCGAACGGGAACTCGCTGGCAGGCCAGCTGGCGCTGGAGTGGCTGACGACTTATTCGGGACGGTCGATTTTTTGAGGTGGCGAAGGCCAGCGTGCGTCATGTGGCACAACGGCGGCCGATTCGTAGCGGCGCGTGCCGGCGCGCTCAATGAGAAATCGGGGCGTCGGCGGGTTGAATCCGCAACCCATTGCTGCCAGTCGAGCCGTTGCACCTCCGAGGACGTGTCAACGCACAACGGCCACGCGTTCCGGAGATCCTATGGCTTCTCCCCCGTTAGCGGATCGGTTGCAGCAACGGAGCGCCCGGCGCACCGCGTGACTGATCTGACGCCAGCCCCGCACCCGGCACGACTCGAGCCCTCAATGGCAAGCGATGATCAGAGATCGCCGCGCACTTCACCGGTGCCCAGTGCGCTCCGCTGCCGGTTGACTTCCGCCCACAGCTCGTCGCTGTCGTCATTGCGCAGCACGACCATCCAGTCCAGTTGATCGTCGGTCACGCCGAAGTATTCCAGGATTTCCCGGCGAACCGCATCGACGAACTGCGCGTATTCCGGGGTTGCCTGGGCCTGCGCGTGCAAGGCGTCGTACGCCGCATCGTCCACGCCGCCGCCGTCCTCGTCGATGTAGCGCGAGATCCACTGATCCAGTTCGCGGTCGTAATCGGCCTCGGCGCGCATCGCTTGCACAGCCGTGTAGAAATCCAGTTGGGCAAACGCGGCGATCGCCGCCGTGGTTGCCTCGTCGAATGGTGTCGTCATTCCATCTCTCATTTCAGTCATCGCACATCGTCGCACGGGCCGCACCCGGGCAGGTGCCGCAAATCCGGACGGCACAACACGCCGCCTGGCAGCCGACGTTTGCGCCCCATGATCGGGAGGTTCACGCCTTCCCGCGCGCCACGCATCGGGGCCGCCCGGGCGACAGGACACGCATTTTGCTGCACGGCAAGCACGGCGATCAAGACAATCGGGGGCGGTAGACCGCGGAACAAGTTTCGAGCGTATCGCCGCAAGCGTCATGCCGACGCTCAAGCGCCAATGCGGGCACCGGTCGTGAACGGCTCATCGTGGCCGGACCGAACGCCGTCGGATACCTCCCCGGTGGTCCGTTATCGGCTCGAAACGACCCGAAGCGGCCGATCATGCTTCCCCAAAGCCGGCCTTTAACAACCGGGGCGGTGATCGCTGATCCGCTGAATGGAATCGAATGCATCGCCGAGAATGACCACTTCACGGAAGCCCTCGCTGAGCGATGGCGGCTCGAAGATTTTGAAGACGTTCTCGACAGCGGCGTCGGGAACTATCTCGTCGATCGGTCGGTTTCTGTTACGGCGAAGCGCGGTCTCCAACTCGACCTTCAGCCACACCGCAGAGATCGGGACCCCGGCTGCTTTTGCAATTGCAATAACGTTCGAGCGGCGATTCGCAGTTGCGAACGTCGAATCGACGTAGATGGCGTCGTTTGATGTCGATACCTGGTTCTGGGTCCAGGTTGATTTCCCCGCTCCTTGAACCCCTATCACCATGACTATCCGTCGCCGGTCCGTCAGGAGCGCCGCTGACAAATCCGCGTACAACTGTTCCCATGCCGCAGCGTTACGTTCAATCGTAAAGACCCGGCCGGCATCGGTCTGCAAATAATGGTCTGGATTGAGATGCATCAGATGCCCCTTTTCGATGTCCGTCCGCAATCGGCAATTTTCGACGAAATAGACGCTTCTGTCGAAAGACCGTTCCTGGCCGACGGTCGGCTCGTCAGACGCACGACGGCAGATATCAGAGCCAAACGGTCGCTCGGTACGGCCACTCGCGGACAAGTATTCGGTGCGGACACCTATCGTCTTGCCGATACGGCGGCGTCTGCGATCGCGTTTCTCGCCAACGCTGGCGAACGTCAGCATGCCAGCACCTGAGCCCACCTGAGCGGCGGCCGACGCGGACGTGAAAACAGCCCGAGTGCGGCCCGGTAATGGCAACAATGATTAGACGGATGATTTCGAACGTTTCGTCGCGAGGTGCGAGGATGCCGGCAGTGACCCGGTTACCGATGTCGCGCAGAAAAGCTGCCCGCTCATACAACCCTCCCGTATAAGCGGCGCCGTTCCTTGTCGTTGATCGACCACCGGGAGCATCGCAGCGCAGGCACCTGGCTCATGTCGAGACGCGCGAGAATGGCGTCACGCTACACGCTTGCCGCCCGCATCGTTGGCCTTTGCCTGCACGATGCGCGTGGCGCGTGAGCCATGCCCGTGACGCCACGATGCGACGGCAACCGGCCGGCTTCCAGGACGCCTGCTTCATCTCGGTCGATGGCTGTTGCATCTCGCGCGTCAAGGCTTCACTTCATGCCGCCGACGATCCTCTCCATTTCCGCCTCGCCGAAAGCACGCATACTGACGGTTCGAACATTGCCTAATTGCGCCACCATCAGTCCCAGCCGCGTCGCGGTTTCGTCGTCGGGCGCATCGAGTGTCGCGACGATGTCGTAAGGCCCGAGTGTCCATTTGAGCGAGCTGACGGTGACGCCCATCGCCTGCGCCCCTTCCTGAAACGATTTCGCTCGCTGGACCGTGTCTTTCACCGACTGCGCGCCCTGATCGGTCCAATTCATCAATACGATGTATGTCGCCATATTGCCTCCGATGGTTAAGGAGCCCATCCACGTTATCCCGTCCATGCACGGGACGAACTTCACCGACCGGCCGCAAGCGTTTGCGGCAGGTGCAGTTTTCGTTTACCCCGGGATTTGTCGGACGTGTGCGTTGCTGACGCACGCATGCCCTTGATAACTCGGCAACATAAACAGTATAGAAAGCGAATCAGCCGCCAGCGGGCCAATGATTGCGTCGTGTGCGATACCCGCATCGCCGCAGATCGCGTGTCATGTCAGCGCATGTATCGAGGTGAAGAGAATGAGCGCAGCCCGAACGGTGGAACCGGGTGACCCGGTGCACCGCATGACGCGCGGCGAAAGTCATCTCGCGCTCGAGATCGGCGCAGGGTGTCGGCCTTTCGCGAAATCTCTCGTCAACACGACGATTGAGCGACGCTCCACCGTCGACGTCCAACGATCGTTTGCGAAGTATGCGGCGACGTCCGAGCGTCCTGACCTCGGAAGTCGCGGGTGAATCGTCATGGCCGACAGTCGACCTCCGCAGATGACCCTGATCGACCCTGAGCCGCTCTTCGATATTCCTCGGAGCGGACATTCGTCGGCGCCCTCTCTTGTAGTGCGACGAGCCCTCGACGCCGATATTTCATCGCGGACTGAAACGTATCGCCGAGTATCGCGTCGAGAATGGGCGGAATCAAACTTTGCGAGAGCGCAATGCGAACAGACGTTGTCGAACTACCTGTCCTGTACTTCGGAACTCCCGTGGCGCTAATATCCAGCGTGAATCCCGATGGGGCGACCAACCTGAGTCCTATTTCTTCATACTGGGCGTTATCGGATACGCTCTTGATCGGGTTGAGTACGGCAGGCCAATGCTATAGCAACATTCTCCAGCGTCCAGAAGCGGTGCTCAACTTGCCGGATGCTTCGCTGTGGAAGAACGTCGAAGCGATCGCCGCGACGACGGGCTCCGAAGATGTTCCAGACAACAAAAAGCAGATGGGCTACCGATTTGAGCGCGACAAATTTCGACGCGCAGATTTGAATGCGAAAGCAAGTGAATGTATAGCACCCCATAGGGTTGAGGAGTGTCCGATTCAGATCGAAGCAAGCGTCGTACGCATGCACAAGATCGGGAACGGCCATGAGCTGGTTGCCGCAGAGTTGAAGCCTTTGCGAATCCACGTCCATACTGGTTTGCTCACGCCAGCCGGCCGAATTGATATCGAACGATGGCAACCGCTGCATTACGTCTTCCGGCACTACTACACACTGAGCAACTGTCTCGGCAAGAATTTCAGGGCATAGCTGACCGCGAGGCGCTGTCGATGTTCGGTGGCGAACAGTCGGTTGCACACGTGATTGGCTGAAGGTGGCATAGGCCTACCGCTTAGGTGTCAACGATCTGGACACGGGTGTCGAACGTTTCTTCATGGCCGACTATCGACCGCCGCAGATGCCCCTGATCGACCTACAAGGGACAGTCGCGTCGCCTATAAACGGACGTTGGACATTTTGCTCGAGCCTTCTGGCTCGTCAATGGCGGCCCCGTATATGTCGAGATCCAGCTGAATGTGTCGTGATCCTAGCGCTAACAGGGAGGCAGCGGAGATGGATTCACCGTCGTTCCACTGATCCATGAAGAGACCACAAAATAGATCGACTTTGTAACGTGCGGCAATTGATTGCCACGCATCGAGATCGCCCGTTGTTGCAGTCAACAGCCAAGCGACCTGTGCGTTCAGGTTACCCGGTTCTTGTGCAGGAGCCTTCAACGACCAGCGTCCGAATGCAGCGATGCGTAAACGCCCGTCTTTTTTGCCGACCAGTTCGTCACCCTTCGATTGAGACTCTGTCGGGGTACAACGGAGCAGGCTTGTAATTTCATCCGGGTGGAGATCGTCGCCAATGATACGAATCGATGCCATTGTCATTCGTAGGCGGCCCATTTTCCCTCTCGTAGCGGGTAGTGCTGCCGCAGGCTCTCTACCCTCAAGATCCGTGCGGCGCGTTGGACGGAAGCGTTGCGGCGCTCATTGTCGACGATCCAACTGGCGACGTCGACCTTCTGCTCATGGCCGAACCCGATCGTCGAAGTCAGCGCGACCCTCGTCCGCCGGGTCGGCGCCGGGATAACATGGTCGGTTTATATTGCCGGCGTTCCAGCACGCCGCCGCTGGAGTGACTGCCGACGTATTCGGGGCGGTCGATCTTCCGACGCGCCGGCGCCATGCCCGACTGAGCCGCTGAACCGACGGCTGGCTGATATCGGCACGCGCCAGCATGCTCGAAGGCGGCATGACCCCGCAGCGGCCCGCTCCTATGGCCCATTGAGCCCATGATATGGATAGCCTGACGATGCATTCGAATCTGCTCACGCTGCCGCCTGGTGTCCACGCCGGCGTGCAGATCCGGCCGCGCTGGCCTGCGCGACACGTCCACGTGGATGCGCATGTCCTCGGCAAGCTGCAGGCGATCCAGACCGGGTTGCCCGCCGGGATCAGCCTGATCCTGACGCGCGGCTACGAGCCGCGAGCGTCCGGGCTCGGTTTTGCCCGTCGTCAGTTTCGCGCACTGGGCATCGCCACGTTCCGCCTGCTCTATCCCGCCCGCCGCGACGAACTGGCCGATATTTTCGGCAGCAACGGACACGATGTCGATGGAACGCATATCGACGTTTCATTCAGTTTGAACGGCCGGCGCGTACGGATGTTGCCGCTGGGCGTATTCACGCCGCCGTTCTGGCAACAGCACCGCGTGCGGCAATGCGCGTCGGCCCTCGCGCAGATCCAGGCCGCGCTGATGCGGCACGGGTTTCAGATTCACCGCAACGCCACCGAAAGCCTGCAGATTCATTGCGATCTGGCGCGCTCGCTGTGAAGCGTCAAGCGCTAGCCGATCGCCGAATGTCATCGATTTTGATGCTGCGGTCGCATCGCCCGCGTCAGCTCCGGATTCGAGCCGCCGTCGAAGATCGGGTAGCCCGGCCGGCGTTTGCCGAACCGATTACGTGCCGGTCGATTTTTTCCTGTTTCCGGCACGCCGGTGACGGAGCGGTCGCCGTTCCGAAACGATCAGCCCTGGCGCGCGACCAACCACGCATGCGTCGCTCGAAGGCAAACGCCCGGCGCGGTCATTCGGCTTGCGCGAAATTCAACTCGACGCCGTTGCCCGCCGGATCGCGGAAGAAAATCTGCACTTGCCCCGTGAGCGGAACGTGCTCGCGCCTGAATGCCACGTTGGCCTCGGTCAGATGAAGCGCCATTGCATCGGCGTCTGCACAGGAAAACGCAACGTGATCGAACGTATTGACGACGTTTGACGGACGAGACTCGTCCGGCCGCGCTTCCGTCAGATGCAGCACGGCCTGCGTGCCCGCATACAACCAGTACCCGAAACGCTTGAACGGCGGGCGAAACCCTTCCCGCAAGCCGACGATGTCGACGTAGAAATCGCGGAGTGCATCGAGTGTCGGCCGATCCGCCCGCAGATTGTAGTGATTGAATCCGGTAACTGGCATGACGTGTAGCTCGTGTTGGCGCAACGTGACATGAAATGGCATCGCGCCGGGCCTGGCCGCTTCGGGCACGATCCGCGCGAAGCGGCAGGCTGGCAGCGGCGGGCAGTCGCAGCCGACCATCGACATCGGCGTTGCACTGCCCCGAACCGACCGTTGGCCGATCGAACGCACGCCAGTATATTGCGGCCGCGAGAAATCGTGGCGCCGGTTTGACGGAAGCTACCGTGCGCCGCAGCAACATGCCCCTACGAAAATCGCATCGACGGCCGGCCCGGTTTTCCGGTACAAATCGGGGACGCTGAAATTCCCCGCGGACGATCGGAGACCCTCGTTCATGACTCGGCAAAACGCACCGGATATCGCAACGGCAGCCCGCACGAACCCCGACGACAGCCCGTCCGCACCGATTCCCGCGATCGTGCCGGCAAGCACCGCGCTGCTCGTCATGCATTACCAGACCGACATCCTCGGCCTGTTTCCGTCGGTCGCGCCCGGGTTGCTCGCCAATACGCGCCGGCTCTGCGATGCGGCACGGGCAAGCGGCATCGGCGTCTGGTTCGCGAACCTCCGGTTCAGCCCCGGCTATCCGGAGGTCAGCCCGCGCAACAAGAACGGCCAGGGCATCAAGCAGCTCGGCCTCTTCATCGACGACGGCCCGTCGCCGGAGCTCGGCCGGCAGGCCGACGAACCGCTGATCGTCGCGCACCGCGCCAGCGTGTTCTTCGGCACCGATCTGCAGGCACGGCTGGTCGAGCAAGGCGTCGATTCGCTGATCATGGTCGGCATCGCGTCGACGGGCGTGATGCTGTCGTCGATCGCCCACGCGAGCGACGCTGACTTCCGCCTGTATACGGTCAAGGATTGCTGCTACGACCCGGATCCGGTGGTCCACGAGCACCTGTTCGCCACCGCCTTCGAATCACGCACGACGGTGCTGTCGCTCGCGGACGCGTTGCGGCTGCTCGAGTAAGCGCAACAAGCGTACGCGCGAGCGTGACGGGTCAACGGCGTCGGCCGGATCGCGCGGATGCAGCCGGGCACCCGCCGCGAATTGGCCAGGCGGCCCGAAGTTGTCGCGCATCCGCGCGGATGCCGTGTCGAATTGCGCGGGATCAGGCACGCGCAGCCCCTGCCGTTGCGTGCCGCCCCGCTTCCGCGTTACTTCGCGATATACACGCCCGACGTCGGGCACGTGCCCTGCGTATTGCCGTCCGTCACGAGCGATGCGGCGCTCGGGAACTGCGTGGTCGCATTCGTCTTCACCGCAATCCACGCTTCGGTGAAATAGCTGACGCCGTTCGTCTTCGTGCACTTCAGCGACACCGCGCTGCGCGTATTGCTGCCGAACGCGCCTTCGAAGGCCGACAGCAACTGGTTGCGCGTGACCGTCTTGCCCGCGTTCGCCTGCAGGAACGCGTTGAACGACGTGTTGCCGAGCCGGCTGATCATCCCGGACGCCTGGTTCCAATACGCATCGGGCGATGCCGAGTTCGAGCACGTGCCGTGCTTGAACCATTCGTGCTTGTCGAGGCACGACGCGACACCCGGCATGTACGTCGACAGCGTGTTGCGGGTCGCGCTGCCGATCGGGTAGGCGTCCATGCTGCACCACTGGTGCGCGTTGTCGAGGTCGATGTCGCTCTGCGGCACGCCGCAGTAGAACGGCTGGTTGCCGTCGTAGTTGTTCGGCCACAGACCATGCAGCGACAGGCTCGTCGCCGCATACGTGCCGGCGAGGTTCGTGCATTCGGGCGTATCGTGCGACGCGCAGAAGCCGGGCTCCCACGACGCGGCGAGCAACAGGTAGTCGTAGCTGGTCTGCGCGGTGGCGGGCAGTGAAGCGGAAGCGACGGCGAGTGCGGCAGCGGCGCGGGCGAGCGTCTTGAGCATGGCGTTTCCTCGGAAAGGGCTTGCGGTCGCGGGATGCGCCGCAAGATTGTCGACTATCTGCCCGCGATTGTTGCCGACGCAACGTGGCATGAATGTGAAGGTGGACGAATGATGTCCCTCGGCACGGGCGCGTGCATGCACCGTCGCGTCGCGCGCTGCTTCACACGGCCGACGCGACCCGCCCTGCCGGCGGCACGCCGTCGCTCACGATCCGGTGCCCAGCTGCGTGCACGCGCGCGCGACCGATTCGGGGCCTTCGAGCGCGAGGATCTGCCACACGCCGATGCTGACGCGCTGGCGCGCGGCCGTCGACCCATCGGCCAGCAACGCCTCGACGCGCGGCGCGGCGTCCGGCGCCTGCTGCTTCAGCGCCGCGTGATGCCGCGCACGCGACGCCGGCTCGGACTCGTACACGTCGCACAAGCGCACCATGCCGGCGAGGCCGGCAAGGTCGTCGTCCTTGTCGATCGCATCCGGCTCGACCGGCGCGAGCCCCTTGCGCTCCGCCGCCGGCAGCTTGTTGCGCGCGCCTTCGTCGATCGACGTGGCGGATGCCGGCGGCAGGCCGCCGATCGCCGCGACGATCCGGCTGCCCGCGGCGATCATGTCGCCCTGGCACGCGATCTTCTCGCTGGCCGCGACGTTCGAGCAGAACGACACCGACGTCCGGTACACATCGTTGCTCATGCGCGGCACTTCGTCCGCGCTCGCCTGTGCGAAGCCGGCGCACGTCAGCGCCAGCGCGGCGGGAATCAGGATGCGGAAAGCGCTCGTCTTGTTCATTGTTGTTTGCGTAGGTGGGTTCTCGTGGCGGGCAACATCGCGCGGCCGCGCGGTGGCGGCCGCTGTGACGCCGGGCCCTCGTCCGGCGGCACGCGATCACTTCATCGACGCCGCCTCCGATCCACCGGGCGACAACGCCGCATTGTCCTGCTCACGCCACGTGCGGCGCGACGCCATGATCGCCTTCACGGCCGAGCGCGCGACCTTCCACCACGCGAACGGCCGCGGGTCGGCAAGCATGCTGAGCGCGCGCGCATAGTCGAGCGTGAGACCGGGGGTCCACGCCATCGTCACCGCGCGCTTGCGGATCTGTGCGGCGACCCACAGCTCGGGCGTGAGCAGCAGCCGCACGAACGCGCCCCACCCGGCACGCGTGCCCTTCAGCCGCCACACCGCGCCGTCGAGCGCGGCTTCGAGCGCGTTCGACACGGTGCTCGAGCAGTTGCGATGCGTGAGGTTGTACGTCACGTTCTGCCGATACGACGACCAGAACGCGTCCAGCTTCGCCGGATCGTAGTTGCGGATCCGCACCCGCACGGTCGACGGGCACCAAGCCTTCGACTCGGTCGCGTAGTCGGGCTGGAACAGGCCCGGCACGTCGTTTTCGCGCGTCGCGCGCAGGATGCGCGTGAATTCGTCCGGAGAACGATCGATTTCCACGCCCGGATACAGGCTGATATAGATGCCCTCCGGCGACTCCAGCGCCGCGTGCCCGGTCGAGATCACGCCGTTGACGTCCACCGCCGCGATATAGCGGTCGATCACCGGATAGCGCTGCGCTTCGGCCTTCGACGTGCCGGTCGGCGTCCACACGTGCACGGTGAGCGCATGCTCGCCGTCGGCGGGCGGGCCGTCCCATTCGGATTGCGCGAAATGCGGCGTGTCGCGCGCATCGTCGAGATCGGGCGCGAGCGCCGGCACCGGCGACGTCGCGAACGCCGGATTGCGCGTCAGCCGCCGCACGCGCGCGGCGAGGCTCAGCATGTGCATCCCGCCGAACATCAGCAGCAGGCCAAGGCAGTACGGCACGGTGCCCACGTAGTGCGTCGGGTACGGCTGGTAGAAGAAGATTGCCAGCAGGATCTCGACGACGCCCCATGCGAAGGCGACGTTCCAGCGGCGATAGCGCACCATCCACGCGGAAGTGCACTGCAGCAGCCCGTCGACGAGGAACAGCGTGCCGAAGATCATCGACAGCAGGAAATGGCCGTGGTGATGGCCCGCGAACACGAGCCCGGCGGCGACCACGACCGCGATCCCCTTGACGTAGCGCAGGATGCGCTGCCCGCCGACGCCGCTGCCGGCCACCGCGAGCGTCGCGAGCCCCTCGATCAGGAACAGCCATGCAAAGATCTGGATCGGAAAGTGCAGCGCGCCGTCGAGCGCATCGACGAAGATCACGCCGCCCGCGACGACCCACACCCAGCCGAACACGGTCAGCCCGCGCCAGCGGGTGCGCAGATATTCGATACCCAGCAGCAGCAAGACCAGTCGTACCATCGCGCCCTCTCGTCATTTTTTCGGAAAACGCGCTGGTCACGCGTTTCCTGCCGTTTCAACCGCGCGTCGTGCGACGTAGCAGCCAAAATGCGGTAATTCGTACCGGCGCGTCATGCCTCGACATGACCGATGGCGGCCGGTACGCGTCCGCACCGGCCAAATAATAAGATATGGCGGTGACGGTTGAAAGCGTGACGAAAACGTTGTCGGCACGGCATGGACGGGGCCGGCCGGCCGCTGCCAGGGCAGATTTCCCGTTCGACAACGCGCGGCGGATACGCGAGAATCCGGCTTCCGAGGGCGAGAGCCGCTGAACCAAACCGCATCAGACGGGACCACAAGAAATGAGCACATCGATCACGCGCCGGCGCCTGCTGGGCGCCGGCGTGGCCGCGAGCAGCCTCGCGCTGTCGGGCTGTTTCACCCGGGCGCTGTACGAGAACCACGACGAGCCCTACGTCGAGCACGTTTCCGCTTTCATGATCACGAAAGACGGCAAGAAGCTGGTGGTGCTGGGCGAACGCTATCACTACATCTTCGATCTGCCGGACACGCTGCGCCCGGTGCTGGCGGCCAGCTATCGCAAATCGCTGCATACGTCGTTCATCAGCTTCCGCGCCGACGGCAGCGACGTGACCGGCCAGTACGACACCGTGCTGTCGAAGGATGCGCCGGACGACGAGCGTCAGGCGGCAACCGCCGACGGCTTCAGGAACTGGCGCGACCGGCTCGAACTCGACGGCAACGTCGTCGGCAAGCGCTATTCCACCGAAGGCTTCACGTTGAAACCGGACGGCACCGCACAACCGTTCAACGAGCGCTATACGGTCGGCATCGACGAAGCGCCGTCCGCCTTCGCGAAGGGACTCCGGATCCTGGCCACACCGGTCACCGTGGCAGCCGACGGCGTGCTCGTGCTGGGCGGGGTCCTGCTGCTGCCGGTCGCGTATTTTTCGTTCAAGGACCGGCCAATCGGCGGGTTCTAGATCGGCCCCGTCCGTCATGGCACCCGGCCAACGCCCGAACGAGGAGCATCGACATGCGTGACCCTTCGCTTCATCCGTCCGCGCTCGGCCCGCAACTCAAGCGCTGGCGCGCGCTGCACCGCGTCAAGCAAAGCCATGCGGCCGACCTGTTCGGCGTCGCGCAATCGACGATCTCCCGCTGGGAAGCCGGCCGCCAGCAGATGTCGCCCGACGAACGCGCGACGGCCGAGCGGCTGCTCGCCGCGCGTCTCGATTCCGCGGGCGACTACGCGCTCGCGCGGCTCGTCTCGGGCAGCGCGGGCCGCATGCATCTCGTGTGCGATCTCACGCACCGCCTGCTTGCTTCATCTTCGGCACGTGCAGCCGAATTCTCACAGCCGCTGTCGATGCTGCTCGGCACGTCGCTGTGGCGCTACGCGAGCCCGGAGATCGTCCGCATGGAAGCCGCGCTCGATACGCTCGGCTGGCACGACCATGCGGGGCCGCCGAGCGTCGAATTCGACACCGGCGCGAATGCGTCGCAGGTCGTGCCGATCCGCGACAGCATGTGCCGGTGGACGCGGATGACGCTGTCGGATGGCTCGGCCGCACGGCTCGTGGAGACGCTTGAGGATGCGTAGGCGCTGGATCGCAACGCGCGGTATACAACCGCCATCCGATTCGGTGACGGCGCAGCGCGCTTCGACGCTTGGCGCCCGCCACGCGGAGGACTTCATCGTGAATGGCAGTCCCGCCGCAGGGAGCGGCGGATGTTGAGGCTAATCGTGCTGGACCTCGTGTTCGGCGTGCTCGCTTTCTCCATCGGCGCCGCGGTACTGCACGCGCTACGCTCGGGCGTCGCCAACGCAGGTGGTACACGGGTGGCACGCCGCAGCCGCCCCCATGCATTCGCCCTGGTCGTGATTGTTCAGATCGGCTTCCTCGTCCTGTTGTGCTGGTCCGGAATTGCGCTGACGTTCGGACTTGGGCCGAAGTAAGCGCACGGCAAAGCATGCCCGTCGGCGAGTTCGACCCGGCCCGCGACCGCTCCACGACATCGCCCCATGCTCGCCCCCACCACGCATATTTCATGCGTGGACGAACCGCCCCCACCCGCACTACGCTGGACGGCTCATCGCACGGAAGCCGACCATGAACCCCGATACGATCCACGCACGGCTCGCTTTCCTGCGCGAAGCCGAACGCCTCAAGGACGTGCTGCGCAGCGGCCACACGTCGTCCGGACGCGCGGAAAGCACGGCCGAGCACAGCTGGCGGCTGTGCCTGATGGTGCTCGTGTTCGCCGACGCGCTGCCCGGCATCGACACGCTGAAACTGTTGAAGCTGTGCGTCGTCCACGATCTCGGCGAGGCGCTGCACGGCGACATTCCCGCAATCGAACAGGCCGCGCATCCCGACAAAAGCGCGCACGAACGCGACGACCTGCTGACGCTGACCGCATCGCTCGATCCCGGGCCACGCGACGAGATCATCGCGCTGTGGGATGAATACGACGCGGCGGCGTCGCCGGAAGCACGCGCGGCGAAGGCGCTCGACAAGCTGGAGACGATCCTGCAGCACAACCAGGGCAGCAATCCGCCCGATTTCGACTACGCGTTCAATCTCGGCTACGGCCGCCGCTATACCGACGCCGCACCGCTGTTCAGCGCGATCCGCGACATCGTCGACGCCGACACGCAACGCCGGATCGACTCGGGCGGGCAGCGCGCGTAAGCTCGGGGGTCGGGCGCGCGGCACCGCGCACCCTGCCCGCACGAGGCTCGACACCAGCGTGAAAGCGAACGCGTGACCGACCGGCTCGCGTCCCGCGTCGTCAAGCAGCACTGCACGCTCGGCACGCTCGTGAACCTGCTGATCGGCAGCGGCTTCACGCTCACGCACCGGGACGAACGGGGGCCGACGCAGGCGCAGGTCGATGCGCTGCCCGCGCTCGACGAGGAACGCGACCGGCCGATGATGGCGCTCGTCGCCGCGCAGCGTTAACGCACCTGAATGTCGGCCGCAACACGCTCACGAGCCTTCGCCCGGCCTTTTCACAGATCGCAACAATGACGCCGCACGGCCCCCGCTCCGATGCGGCGTTCGCACAATTCAGCACAATTTCCACACGATTTGGCGTGATGTCCTCCCTTACCATGAGCGGCTGATTCGATCCGGCACGGCCGCGCGATGCGTACGCGGATGCCGTCGCGGGCAACCTGCCCGGCATGCGACGCCGACCGGATCGTCCCGCCCGGCCGCACGCATCGCCGGCATCGCTTCATCCTTGCCGCACGCTCATGACTCAGAAGAACCCTCGCCGCCGGCGCATCGTGCTGGCTTCCGTTGCCATCGTCGCGATCGCCATCGGCGTCACGCTGAAGGCGTGCGCGCCCGACAAGCATCCGCAATACCTGTCCGCGCCCGTCTCGCGCGGCGATCTCGAGAACGCGGTGCTCGCCACCGGTGCGCTGCAGGCATTCAGGCAGGTCGACGTCGGTGCGCAGGTGTCGGGGCAGTTGAAGTCGTTGAAGGTCAAGCTCGGCGACAAGGTCACGAAGGGCCAGTGGCTTGCCGAGATCGATCCCGTGATCTCGGAAAACGCGCTGCGCCAGGCGCGCGCCAGCGAAGAAAGCCTGCGCGCACAGCAGCAATCGACCGCCGCGCAACTCACGCAGGCAGAACTCGCGTTCAAGCGCCAACAGGCGATGCTGCCCGACGATGCGACCTCGCGCGAATCGTTCGAGGCCGCCCGCGCGACGCTCGACGTGCAGCGCGCGACACTCGCGTCGCTCGCCGCGCAGATCCGCTCGGCCCGCATCCAGATCGAGACCGCGCAGGCCAATCTCGGCTACACGCGCATCGTCGCGCCGATCGACGGCGAGGTCGTCGCGGTCGTCACGCAGGAAGGCCAGACCGTGATCGCGCAGCAACAGGCGCCGGTGATCCTGAAGCTCGCCGATCTCGACACGATGACCGTGAAGGCGCAGGTGTCGGAAGCCGACGTGATCCGCGTGAGTGGCGGCCAGACCGCGTATTTCACGATCCTCGGCGAACCGGACAAGCGTCACTACGGCAAGCTGCGCGCGATCGAGCCGGCGCCGCAGAACTACGCCGAAGCACAGAGCCCGCTCGGCGGCGGCGCGGGCGGCGGCACGAAGCCGAATTCGGCCGTGTTCTACAACGCGCTGTTCGAAGTGCCGAATCCCGAGCATCGGTTGCGCATCTCGATGACCGCGCAAGTCAACATCGTGCTCGGCAACGCACGCAACGCGCTGAGCATTCCGGCCGCCGCGCTCGGCGAAAAACGCAAGGACGGCACCTATGCGGTACGCGTGCTGCGTGCCGACGGCAGCACGGAAACGCGCAACATCCGCATCGGCATCAACAACAACGTGCGCGTCGAAGTGCTGAGCGGCCTGAAGGACGGCGAACGTGTCGTGATCGGCGAAGCGGCCGGCGACGACCATGCGCCGCTGGCGGACGTGGTGTGACGATGAGCCAGCCCCTGCTGAAACTCGCTGCCGTCACACGACGCTTTCCGGCCGGCGACAAGGATGTCGTTGTCCTGAACAACGTCAACCTGTCGATCCACGCGGGCGAGATCGTCGCGATCGTCGGCGCGTCGGGCTCCGGGAAGTCGACGCTGATGAACATCCTCGGCTGCCTCGATCATCCGAGCGAAGGCACCTACACGGTCGGCGGCCGCGACACGCACATGCTCGACAGCGACGAGCTCGCGCAACTGCGCCGCGAACACTTCGGCTTCGTGTTCCAGCGCTATCACCTGCTGCCGCACGTCGACGCGGTCGCGAACCTCGAAATGCCCGCGATCTATGCCGGCACCCCGCGCGCGGAGCGGCATGCACGCGCACGCGAGCTGCTCGCACGCCTCGGGCTCGCGGATCGCGCGCACCATCGTCCCGGTCAACTGTCCGGTGGCCAGCAGCAGCGCGTGAGCATCGCGCGTGCGCTGATGAACGGCGGCCAGGTGATCCTCGCCGACGAACCGACCGGCGCGCTCGACACGAAAAGCGGCCAGGACGTGATCCGCATCCTGCACGAGCTGAACACACTCGGCCATACGATCGTCATCGTCACGCACGACAAGGCCGTCGCGCGCCATGCGAAGCGCATCATCGAGATCAGCGACGGCGAGATCGTCGCCGACCGGCCGAACCGGCACTATGCGGAAGCCCTCGCGGAAGCGGGCGTCGACGCAGCGGAAGCGGCAGAGGCGACCAAAGCAGCAGCCGGCGAGTCACCCTCACTTGATCGCCACGACCCACCGACGCCGCCCGCAGCCGTCGACACCGGTCCGCATGCCGATTCCGGCGCCCGCACGCGGCGCTTCGCGGCCGGCTCCGGCCGCTTCGCCGAGGCCTGCCGGATGGCATGGATCGCGCTCGTGTCGCACCGGCTGCGCACGCTGCTGACGATGCTCGGCATCATCATCGGCATCACGTCGGTCGTGTCGATCGTCGCGATCGGCGAAGGCGCGAAGCGCTACATGCTCGACGAGATCGGCAGCATCGGCACGAACACGATCAACATCTATCCGGGCACCGACTGGGGCGACAGCCGCGCCGACTCGATCCAGACGCTCGTGCCCGCCGATGTCGCCGCGCTCGCCGAGCAGCCGTACGTCGACAGCGCGACGCCCGAAACGTCGCGCACGCTGCTGCTGCGCTACCGCAACGTCGACGTGAACGCGCTCGTGAGCGGCGTCGGCGACCGCTTCTTCCAGGCGCGCGGGATGCGCTTCGCGCTGGGCGTCGCGTTCGACGACGACGCGGTGCGTCGCCAGGTGCAGGTGGCCGTGATCGACCAGAACACGCGTCGCAAGCTGTTCGGCGCGACGCGCAACCCGATCGGCGAAGTGATCCTGGTCGACAACGTGCCGTGCGTCGTGATCGGCGTGACGGCCGACAAGAAGAGCGCGTTCGGCAGCGTGAAGAGCCTGAACGTGTGGGTGCCGTACACCACCGCGAGCGGGCGCCTGTTCGGGCAGCACCACCTCGACAGCATCACCGTGCGCGTGCGCGACGGCCAGCCGAGCGCCGCCGCCGAGAAGAGTCTCGAAAAGCTGATGACGCAGCGCCACGGCCGCAAGGACTTCTTCACGTACAACATGGACAGCGTGGTGAAGACCGTCGAGAAGACCGGCCAGTCGCTCACGTTGCTGCTGTCGCTGATCGCGGTGATCTCGCTCGTCGTCGGCGGGATCGGCGTGATGAACATCATGCTGGTGTCGGTCACCGAGCGCACGCGCGAAATCGGCATCCGGATGGCGGTCGGCGCGCGCCAGTCCGACATCCTGCAGCAGTTTCTCGTCGAGGCCGTGCTCGTCTGCCTGCTCGGCGGCACGATCGGCATCGCGCTGTCGTTCGGGCTCGGCGCGCTGTTCTCGATGTTCGTCGCACAGTGGAAGATGGTGTTCTCGGCCGGCGCGATCGTGACCGCGTTCGTCTGCTCGACACTCACCGGTGTGATATTCGGCTTCATGCCCGCGCGCAATGCATCGCGGCTCGATCCGATCGATGCGCTCGCGCGCGACTGACGCAAGGCCCGCCATGACGCATTCCTCGCCGCTTCACCGCCTGGGCGCATTCGCTTGCGCGGCCGCGCTGCTCGCCGGCTGTGCAGGCGCGCGCCATGAGCCGCTGCCCGCCGTCGCGATGCCGGCGAACTGGGCGGCGCCGGTTTCCGCCGACGCGCCGGCCACGACGCGCGACTGGTGGCGCAGCTTCGGCGATCCGCAACTCGACGCGCTGATCGACGATGCGCTGCGCGCCAACAACGATCTCGCGATCGCGGCGATCCGCGTGTACCGCGCGCAACTGCAGGCCGGCCTCGCGAATACGAACCTGACGCCCACCGTGTCGCTCGGTGCGAACGGCGCCGTGTCGCGCACGCTCGATACGCACCAGATGAGCCGGTCGAGCGGCGCGAGCGTTTCGCTCAGCTATGAAATCGACCTGTGGGGCCGGCTGGCCGCGCTGCGCGACGCCGCGCGCTGGGAAGCCGACGCGACGGCCGCCGATCTCGAAGCCGCGCGGCTGTCGCTGATCGGCACGACCGCGTCGCTGTACTGGCGGATCGGCTATCTGAACCGGCAGATCGCGCTCGGCGACGCGAACATCGCATATGCGGTACGCACGCTCGCGGTCGTCCGGTCACGGCACACGGCCGGTGCCGTGTCAGGGCTCGACCTGGCGCAAGCCGAACAGAGCCTCGCCGCGCAACGTGCAGCGCAGACCCGCCTGATCCAGCAGCGCACCGAGAACCGTCACGCACTCGCGATCCTGTTCGACCGGCCGCCGCAGCAACACGCGGCCGAACCGTCGGCGCTGCCCGTCGCGGCACCGCCGGAGGTCGCGGCCGGCCTGCCGGCCAGCCTGCTCGGCCGGCGCCCCGACCTGCGCGCGGCGGAGTTCCGGCTGCGCGAATCGCTCGCGAACGTCGACGCGACGCGCACGAGCTTCTACCCGACCTTCACGCTGACCGGCCAGGCCGGCACGTCGAGCACGAGCCTCGAGCGCGTGCTGATGAATCCGGTCGGCACACTCGGGCTCGGCCTTGCGCTGCCGTTCATCCAGTGGAACACGATGCAGTTGCAGATCAAGGTGTCGAAGACGCAGTACGAGGAAGCGGTCGTCGGGTTCCGCCAGAAGCTCTACACGGCGCTCGCGGAAGTCGAGAATGCGCTGTCGGCACGCGTGCAGCTCGAACGCGAAGCCGAACAGCGCGCGCTGTCGCTGGCCCAGGCGCAGCGCGCCGAGCGGCTGGCCGCCGCGCGCTTCGCGGCCGGCGCGACCGCCGTGCAGCCGTGGCTCGACCAGCAGCAGCGGCTGCGCGACGCGCAAAGTGCCGACGAACAGACGCGGCTGGACCGGCTCAACAACCAGATGACGCTGTACCGCGCGCTCGGCGGCGGGATGTCCTGACCGGCGCGCGCGCCGGGCTGGCCGCGCCGGCCACGCTCGCAGTCATTCGCACACGGGTGCCCCGCGCCGCGCCGGCGCGAACGCCACCGCGCTTGCCGTCGCGAGTACGGCCACCCCTGCCGCGCCGTACACCATCACCCAGCCGAACCCGTGCACGAGCGCCGCATGCAATGCCGCGCCGGTCGGGTCGGCCTGCGCGAGCGCCGGTGCGATCTCGTGCAGCCCGTCGGTCCGGCCGGATGCAATCTCCTGCGCGAGCCGGCGCAGCGCCGCGTCGCCGATCGTGCCCGCGACACCGGCCTTCAGGCTCGCGACGATCCCCGCGACCAGCACGAAGCCCATCGCCGCGATGTTCAGCGCGAGCGAGATCATCCGCGCGCTCATGTCGATGCCCGACGCCATCCCGGCCCGCGAGCTCGGCACCGCGCCCGTCGTCGTGTTGGTCACCGGCGTGTTCGTGAGCCCGAGCCCGATGCCGGCGATCACGCAGCCGGGCAGCATCGTGATCCAGCTCGCAGGGTCGGCCGCGCTGCCGATCCGCATCAACGCGAAACCCGCCGCGATCGTGAACAGGCCACCCGGGATCACGACGCCCGGCCCGTAGCGCAGCGCGAGCCGTTCGCCGAACGGCGGCGCGACCAGCGTCGGCAACGTGTACGCGAGCAACGCGAGGCCGGCCGTCACGCTGTCGTAGCCGAGCGCGACCTGGAACCAGATCGGCAGGTAGATCATGAACGGCCAGAAGCTGAAGTTCATCCCCATCGAGCCGAAGATCGCGCCGGTGAACGGGCGGATCCGGAACACCGAGAAATCGAACATCGGCCGCGCGCTGGCGCGTTCCGCGATGAAGAAGCCGGCCAGCGCCACCACGGTCGCGCCGAGCACGCCGAGGCCGGCGGCGCTGGTGAGCCCGAGCTCCGCGCTTTGCGTGATGTAGAACGCGAGGCCGAGCACCGCGAGCGACAGTGTGACGATGCCCGCCACGTCGAGCGAGCCCGCGTGCGGATCGCTCGACTCCTGCACCGCGCCGCCGATCATCGCGAGCGCGATGGCCGCGAGTGGCGCATGGACCAGAAACACCCACGGCCAGCTTGCCAGCGCGACGATCGCGCCGCCGACGATCGGCCCGAAACCGAGCCCGATGCCGAACACGATCCCCCAGATCCCGAACGCGCGGCTGCGCTCGCGGCCCTCGCGGAACTGGTGCGACAGCACGGCAATCTGGCAGATCAGCATCGCGCCGCCGCTCGCGCCCTGCAGCAGCCGGCCCGCGACGAGCACCGGCACGTTCGGCGCGAGCCCGCACAGCAGCGACGTCGCGCCGAACAGCACGGTGCCGATCACGTACACGCGCTTGCGGCCGAACCGGTCGGCGAGCGTGCCGGCCGCCATCAGCACGGTCGTGCACGCGATCGTGTACGCGTTCATGATCCACTGCATGCCGTTGAAATCGCCATGCAGTACGTGTTCGAGCGTCGGCAGGATCACCGGCACGCTCGAGATTTCGAGGCCGAACATCAGCGACGTGAGACAGACGGCCGCGAGCGCGACCGCATTCCTGCGGGAGTCGGATAGCGTCATGCGTATTGCGCCGTGGCCCGGCAACGGGCCGCGCGCCTCCAGGTGAGAAGGATTCGCCGCGTGCGGCCGGCGACGCACGCTGGACGGGAATCGGTACTATAGTGAGAATTTCCATCCCCATTGACGCAGCTGTTTCTCCAGACTGGGGAACTGCAGGACTCAATCAATTCACCCTTCCATGACCGACAGACTCGACGGCGTGACGACCTTCGTCCAGGTAGTGGAATCGGGCAGCTTCGCGCTCGCCGCGGAGCGGCTCGACATGACGCGTTCGGCCGTCGGCAAGGCGGTCGCGCGGCTCGAGAAGCGGCTCGGCGCGCGGCTGCTGCAGCGCACGACGCGCAGCCAGAGCCTGACCGACGACGGCCAGGCGTACTACGACCGCTGCGTGCGCGCGCTCGCGGAACTGGAGGCGGCGGAAGCCGACCTCGACTGCGGCCGCAACGAGCCGCGCGGCAAGCTGCGCCTGAGCGTGCCGCTCGCGTTCGGGCACCACTGCGTGACGCCCGTCGTGCTCGACCTCGCGCGCACCTATCCGCATCTGCGAATCGACGTGTCGATCACCGACCGCTTCGTCGATCTCGTCGAGGAAGGCATCGACCTCGCGGTGCGGATCGGCACGCTCGCGGACAGCACGAGCCTCACGGTGCGGCGGCTCGGCACGCAATACGGCAGCCTCGGCGCGGCGCCGTCGTATCTCGCCCGCTACGGGATGCCGAAGACGCTCGACGATCTGAAGCACCACCGGACGATCGCGTATTCCCGCTCGGGTGTGGTTCAACCGTGGGACCTGCGCGCGCCGGACGGTTCGACGGTACGGATCGACATGCCGCACCAGCTCAGTTTCGACGACGTGCAGGCGATCGCGGCAGCCGGCGCATCGGGGTTCGGGATCGCGTGGCTGCCGAGCTGGCTGCTCGATCACTACGTGAAGCGCGGCGAGATGACGGTCGTGCTCGACCGCTGCTTCGTCTGCGAGGGCGACATCCACGCGATCTGGCCGAAGACGCGCTACCTGCCGCGCAAGACGCGCTGCGTGATCGACGCGTTCGCGCAGGCGATTCCGCCGATGATCGAGCGGTAGGCGGGACGGCGCACGGCGCCGGGGATCGCGCCGCGCCCGCACGGGCACGCGCGACACTCCGCCCTGCCCGCGCTATTTCGCGTTGCCGCCGTCGATCGCCAGCATGCGCCGGCGGCGCGCGCGGGCGAGTGCCGCCGGCGCGAAGTGCAGCACGACCAGCCGCGTCAGATGATGAGACAGCACGAACACGACGTTCAACCCGCCGCCGTAGGCGACGATCGTGATCGTCTCGATGGCGCCGGGCGCATACGAGAGCCACAGCGGCAGCACCCCGTAGCCGGACAGCCGCGCCATCCCCCACGCGAACGCACCGGCCACCATCAGCATCAGCGCGATGCATGCGAGGCCGGTGCGGCCGTATCGCAGCCCTTCCGCCAGCGTGATCTGCCTGAACTGCGCGCCGATCAGCGCGCCCAGGATGACCGACGCCGCATCGACGCACCACGCCGGCACCTCGAAGTCATGCAGCCATCCCGCTCGTACGAACACGCCGGCCAGCACGATGGCCGTGATCATGAACGGTGCCGGAATACCGAGCCCGAGCAACGCCCGCCCGACCAGCACGCACAGCACCACCAACCCGGTCAGCGCCAGCAACGTCTCGACCGGCAGCGCAGCGACAGCCACTGGCTGCGGCGCGCCCACCTGCGCCGGAATGAAACAACTGACCAGGACCGTGATCGACAGGAGCCGCACGAGATGCACGACGATCACCTTGGCCGACGCGCGCTCGGATTCCAGCAGGTCGAACACCGCGGCGAGTGCGCCGGGATAGACGGCCAGCAATGAATCGGCCAGGTTCCAGCGCGAGACGCGAGACAGCCAAAGACTGCCGACCGCGATCTGCACGGCCAGGCACACGAGCAGCACACCCAGGCTCGGCACGATCGAGACGACCATCTGCATGTCCCACGACCGGAACATCAAGCCGGTCGCCGTGCCGAGCACGATCTGCACGAACTCGAGGCCGAAGCGCAGCCTGGGCGCGAAACCGAACCGGCTGGTCGCGATCGATGCGGCGAGAATCGCGCCGAGCAGCAGGCCATGCGGGACGCCCGCATACCGCAGTACCAGCCCGACCGCGGTCAGGCAGGCGAGATACGCGAGCGTCTTCATCGGGCAGCGCCCCGGCCGCCGGTCAGGCTTCGGCAAATCCACATGGAAATGTAATTTGAAGTAGTTGAAATGAAATTTCAGACTCGAAAACAGATCGCGCGATTATTCCGGATTCAATCACCCGTTATTCACGAATCCAGTCAAGGCGCGATGACAGGCGTGTCAACTCACGTCGAAGCACCGAGTGCGCATCGAATCCATCAGGAAAAACCGTTGATGCACGAATGCCGCCAATCGAGCAGCAGCCACGAACCCGGACGCCAATAGATGCCCCGACCGATAGCCGAACTCGTGATTCATCTCGCGGAGCCCGCGCATCCGGGGTGGCTCAGCGCCTCAGCCCGTGCACCACGGACGGAATAGCCCCCTTTGTCTCATGCTCGCCTCGGATCTTTATCGAATAGCGGCATTTTCATGCACGCCTTCGATAAGGCGACTTTAAATTATCAAACTGACAATCAAATTTTGTTTGACGATATTAATGGCTTTTCATATTCCGCGACAAGCAGAGCCCCTCGCCCACCGCGCTCAAATTCGCAAATTATTATTGATATTTTCGTCTATTCCCGGCGGTTGTGATTTCAAGCGGCTGATGGTAACGCGCGTCATCGCATGTGCTGCGCTGGATGCGTGCCGACCTCGAAAAAGAAAAACGGCGCATGCCGAAGCATGCGCCGCCTTGCAGGTCATCGGCCGCGTGCCGGCCGTTCAATCCGCGCCCAGCGCCGCCAGCGGATGCGCGAACAGCTTCCACGGCGACGTGAGGAAATGCCGCACGCGTTCGGCGCGCAGCTCGACGAGCGACGCGGGCGCCCAGCGCGGTTTGCGATCCTTGTCGACGAGATGCGCGCGCACGCCTTCGCAGAAGTCGCCTTCCTCGATCGCGCGCGCGACGATGCCGAGCTCCATCCGGAACGATTCGGCCAGCGTCATCTGGCGGCCGCGCAGCAGCGCCTCGCGCGTCACGTACAGCATCGTCGGTGAGTGGCCCGTGAGCGCATCGAGCGTCGCCTGCAGCCATTGACGGTGCTCGCGCGACAGTTCCTCGCGTGCGAGATCCTGCATCAGCGTCGCGACGATCCGCTCGACGGTCGAGCGCTTGTCGAAGTGACGCACGATCCACGGCATCTGGCTGTCGAGCGCCGCATGCGGCACGACGTTGCACGGCGGCTCGAATACCTTGCGCAGCAGCGGCAACGCATCGCCCTCCCACTTGACGCTTTCGATGCGCGTCTCGAACGTGTCGAGCCACGCGGACGGCACGCACAGATCCGCGAGCTTCGCGGTCAGCGCGTCGGCGCCTGACAGCATCGCGCCGGTCAGCCCGACGTACAGTTCGAGTTCGACCGGCATGCGCGACAGGAAATGCGTCGCGCCGACGTCCGGCACGAGGCCGATGCGTGTCTCCGGCATCGCGATCTTGCTGCGCTCGGTCGCGACGCGCAGCGCCGCGCCCTGTGCGAGGCCCATGCCGCCGCCCATCGTCACGCCGTCCATCAGCGCGACCACCGGCTTCGGGAACGTGTGGATCGCGTAGTCGAGCCGGTATTCGTCGACGAAGAACGGCAGCCAGGTTTCGCGCTGCGCGACCATCTTGTACAGCGCGCGCACGTCGCCGCCCGCGCAGAAGCCCTTCTCGCCGGCGCCGCGCAGCACGACCGCGACGATCTGGTCGTCGTCACGGCAGCGCTCGAGCAGCGCGGCCAGCTCGCCGATCATGGCGTACGACAGCGCGTTGAGCGCCGCCGGCCGGTTCAGCGTGATCAGCGCCACGCGGTTCACCACGCGGAACAGCACCTCGGGGGCCTGCTCCGCGAACGCGTCGTGATTCATGACCGGCGTGCTCATCGTTGCGACTCTCCATCGGTGTGCCACTGCGGCGCGCGCTTGCCGAGGAACGCGGCCACGCCTTCGCGCGGATCGTTCGTCTCGAACAGGTCGACGAAGCGTTCGCGTTCGACCGCGAGCGCCGCGCTGCGCGGCACGCCGCGGCGCGCGAGGCCGATCAGCTCCTTGCTGTACGCGACCGCGTGCGGGCTCTGCCGCGCGACGTTGCGTGCGAGCGCCAGCGCCGCATCGCGCGCCGCGCCCGACTCCACGACGTCCTCGACGAGGCCGATCCGCAGCGCGGTGGCCGCATCGACACGCGCGCCGGTCAGGATGATCTTCTTCGCCCAGCCTTCGCCGACGAGCCAGGGCAGCGTCTGCGTGCCGAGCCCGCATGGCAGCAGGCCGACCGACGGCTCGGGCAGCGCCATTTGCGCATGCGTCTCGGCAATCCGCAGGTCGCACGCGAGTGCGCATTCGAGACCGCCGCCCATCGCGTAGCCGTTGATCGCCGCAATGGTCACGACGCGCGCATCGTGCAGCGCCTCGAACGCCGCGCCGAAGCGCGATGCCATCGCACGTGCAACCGCGCGGTCGCCTTCGGCGAACGTGTTCAGGTCGGCGCCCGCGCTGAAGAACTTCGGGCCGTCGCCCGTAATCACCAGCGCGCGCACGCGCGGATTCGCATTCAGTTCGGCGACGGTTGCCTGCAGTTGCTGCAGCCCGTCGGCGGTAAAGGCGTTCGCGGGCGGACGCTTGAGCGTCGCGCACGCGATCGCGCCGTCGTCGACGTAGTCCAGTTCGATCATCATGCGTCCTTCTTCGTTACTGGTTGATACAGGCGGATCACCGCCGAGAAATCGAGCTGGCCGTCGCCACGGCTGCTCATCGTCTGGTACAGCTGCTGTGCGAGCGCGCCGAGATAGACGGGCTGGCGGGCCTGCTTCGCGGCGTCGTTCGCGAGGCCGAGATCCTTCAGCATCAAGTCGGTGCCGAAGCCGCCCGAGTAGCCGCGCGACGACGGTGCGGTGTCGATCACGCCCGGATACGGGTTGTACGTATCCGAGCTCCAGCAGCGGCCCGTCGACGTGTTGACGATGCCGGCGAGCACCTTCGGGTCGATGCCGAGCGCGACGCCCAGCGACATCGCCTCCGACACGGCCGCCATCGAGATGCCGAGCACGAGGTTATTGCAGACCTTCGCGACCTGCCCCATGCCCGTCGCGCCGCAATGGACGATGTTCTTGCCCATGCCCGCGAGCACGGGCTTCACGCGCTCGAAATCCGCATCGCTGCCGCCGACCATGAAGGTCAGCGTGCCGGCCGCCGCGCCGCCGGTGCCGCCCGACACGGGCGCATCGACAAACGCGCCGCCGTGCTCGCGCACGAGCGCGCCGAACGCCTGCGCGCTCGCTGGGTCGATCGTGCTCGAATCGATCACGGTCGCGCCCGCGCCGAGGCCGGCGAGCACGCCGTTCTCGCCGGACAGCACCGAGCGCACATGCGGCGCGGCCGGCAGCATCGTGATGACGAACGTCGCGCCCGATGCCGCGTCGCGCGGCGAAGCAGCCACCTGCGCACCGGCGTCCTGCAGGGCGCGCAACGCGTCGGCGCTCAGGTCGAACGCATGTACTTCATGGCCTGCTTTCAGCAGGTTCAGCGCCATCGGCGCACCCATATGGCCGAGGCCGATAAAACCGATTTTCATGTTCGTGTCCTCCGCCGCTCAATGCAGCCGGATCGTCGTATTCACCGGGCCGGCCGTCGTGTCGTCGTCGAACCAGCGTGCGGTGACCGTCTTGGTCTGCGTGTAGAACTGCACGACCTGTTTGCCGTACGGGCCGAGATCGCCGAGCTTCGAGCCGCGCGAGCCCGTGAAGCTGAAGAACGGCACGGGCACCGGGATCGGGATGTTGATGCCGACCTGGCCAATGTCGATCTCGCTCTGGAACTTGCGGGCGGCCGCGCCGCTCTGCGTGAACAGGCCCACGCCGTTGCCGAACGGGTTCGCGTTGACGAGCGCGATCGCTTCGTCGAGCGTGTCGGCTTCCATCACGACCAGCACGGGCCCGAAGATTTCATGCGTGTAGACCGACATGTTCGTCTTCACGCCCGAGAAGATCGTCGGGCCGACGAAGTTGCCCTGCTCGTAGCCGGTCACCGTCACGTCGCGGCCGTCGAGTTCGAGCTTCGCGCCTTCCTTCACGCCCGCGTCGATCAGCGACAGGATGCGTTCCTTCGCGGCCTTCGACACGACGGGCCCGACGTCCGTGCCGGCTTCCGCGCCCGCATTGACCTTCAGCGCCTTCGCCTTCGCCACGATGTCCGGCAGCCAGTCGCGCGCGTTGCCGACGAGCACCGCGACCGACGTCGCCATGCAGCGCTGGCCGGCCGCGCCGAAGCCCGCGCCGACGAGCGCATTGATCGCCTGCTCGCGGTTCGCGTCAGGCAGCACGACTGCGTGGTTCTTCGCGCCCATCATCGACTGCACGCGCTTGCCGTTCGCGCTGCCGAGGTTGTACACGTGCGTGCCGACCGCCGTCGAACCGACGAACGAGATCGCCTTCACGAGCGGATGCGTGCAGATCGCGTCGACGACTTCCTTGCCGCCGTGCACGACGTTCAGTACCCCTTTCGGTACGCCGGCCTCGACCGCGAGCTCGACGAGTTCCATCGTCGACAGCGGATCCTGTTCCGACGGCTTCAGCACGAACGTGTTGCCGCACACGATCGCCATCGGGAACATCCACAGCGGAATCATCGCGGGGAAGTTGAACGGTGTGATGCCCGCGCACACGCCGAGCGGCTGGCGCAGCGTGTAGGTATCCACACCACCCGCGACGTTCTCGGCGAATTCGCCGAGCTGCAGCGAACCGATCGAGCACGCATGCTCGACCACTTCGAGGCCGCGGAAGATGTCGCCCTCGGCATCAGGAATCGTCTTGCCCTGCTCGGCCGTCAGCGTCTTGGCGATGCGCTGCTGGTTCGTGCGCACGAGATCCTGGAACTTCAGCATGATGCGCATGCGCGCGGCGATCGGCGTGTTCTTCCACGTTGCGTACGCGGTGTGCGCGGCCTGCACGGCCGCGTCGACTTCCGCGACGGTCGCAAACGGCACGCGCGCGAGCACCTGCTGCGTCGCCGGGTTGACGATGTCGCGCCACTCGTTCGTGGCGGACTCGACGAAGGCGCCGTCGATCAGCAGCTTGACCGTCGGCACGTCTTTCGAATTCGCGTTCATCGATCCAATCTCCTTGCAGAGGGCCGCCAAGCGCGATATCGCCGCGCGGCCGGTTCAATTCGGCTGCGGGCGGCGGCCGCGACATGCGGCGCGCGGCCCGCGGTCACGTCACTTCAGTTCCGCGGCAAAATCTTCTTCCCAGTATTCGCCGGGCATCCGCGCAGACGCATCGTCGCCACGCTCGATCTCGCGGCGGCGCAGCTCGACGCGGCGGATCTTCCCCGAGATCGTCTTCGGCAGCTCCGCGAACTGCAGGCGGCGGATCCGCTTGTACGGCGCGAGCTTCTCGCGCGAGAAACGGAAAATCTCCAGTGCCAGCGCCGGGCTTTCCTCGTAGCCCTGCCGCAGCATGATGAAAGTCTTCGGCACCGACAGCCGCACGGGGTCGGGGCTCGGCACAACGGCCGCCTCGGCGATCGCCGGATGCTCGATCAACACGCTCTCGAGTTCGAACGGGCTCAGCCGGTAGTCGGACGACTTGAACACGTCGTCCGCGCGGCCGATGTACACGTAATAGCCGTCGTCGCCGCGCATCGCGATATCCGACGTGCGGTAGTGGCCGTCGCGCATCGCGTAGGCCGTCGCATCGGGATTGTTCGCATAGCCTGTCATCAGCCCGACCGGGCGCGTGACGTCGGCACCGATCGGCAGTGCAACCTCGCCTTCGGTCACGGGCGCGCCGTCCGGGTCGAGCAACTCGATCCGGTAGCCGGGCAGCGGCCGGCCCATCGAGCCCGCAACGACCGGCTGGCCCGGCGAATTGCCGATCAGGCAGGTCGTCTCGGTCTGGCCGTAGCCGTCGCGGATCGCGATGCCCCACGCCTTCTTCACGCGCTCGATGATCTCGGGATTCAGCGGCTCGCCCGCGCCGACGATCTCGCGCAGCTTCACGTCGAACGACGCGAGCGGCTGCTGCACGAGCATGCGCCACACGGTCGGCGGCGCGCACAGCGTCGTCACCTGGTATTTGACGAGCGCATCGAGTACCACCTTCGGCTCGAAGCGCGCGTAGTTGAATGCGAACACGCACGCCTGCGCATTCCACGGCGCGAAGAAGCAGCTCCACGCGTGCTTCGCCCAGCCCGGCGAGCTGATGTTCCAGTGGATGTCGCCCGGCTGCAGGCCGACCCAGTACATCGTCGACAGATGGCCGACCGGATAGGTGCGGTGCGTATGCTCGACGAGCTTCGGCTTCGACGTCGTGCCCGACGTGAAGTACAGCAGCATCGGATCATTCGCGTGCGTGACGGCGTCCGGTTCGAACGCGGCGCTCGCCGCGTAGCCGTCGTTCATCGCGAGCCAGCCCGCACGCGGCGCGCCGGCGACGATCTTCTGCGCGAGGCCGAGGTCGGGCTGTTCGAATTTGGCGGTTTCGTTCTCGTCGACGATCGCGTATTTCGCGCCGCCGATCTGCACGCGGTCGCGCACGTCGTCAGGTGACAGTTGCGTGGTGGCAGGCAGCACGATCGCACCGAGCTTCATCGCGGCGAGCATCGCGTCCCACAGCTCGACACGGTTCGGCAGCATCAGCAGGATCCGGTCGCCGCGCACGACACCGATCGAACGCAGCCAGTTCGCGATCCGCGACGAACGCTCGGACATCTGCGCGAACGAATACGGATCGCCCGTGCCGGTCGCCGCGTCGACGATCCACAGCGCGGGCTGGTCGTTGCCGCGTGCCATCGGGTCGAAGTAGTCGAGCGCCCAGTTGAACGCATCGAGCACCGGCCACTCGAACTCGCGGTAAGCGGTTTCGTAGTCGGTGCGATGGCGCAGCAGAAAGTCGCGTGCGTCCAGGAATGCCTGTACCGTCATCATTGTCTCCTGTCGGCCAGCGTGAGTGCTTTGGCACTTACGCTGGCCCCATGCCCTGGAAAGTCTCCATGCGTCGAACCGGGCACGCGCTGCAGCCCATGCCCGGTTGCCTCTGTTGCGGCGCACGGTCACGTCGTTGCGTGCCGCGTTCGCCGCGCTGCCCTCGTGCCCTGCGCAATGTTGTCGCCGGGGCAACCGTCGCGGCTCAAAGCTGCCGCGCGATCACCATCCGCTGCACTTCGCTGGTGCCTTCGTAAATCTGCGTGATGCGCGCGTCGCGATAGTGCCGCTCGACTTCGTAATCGACCAGATAACCGTAGCCGCCGTGGATCTGGATCGCGTCCGAACACACGCGCTCGGCCATCTCCGACGCGAACAGCTTGGCCTGCGACGCTTCCGACAGGCACGGCAGCCCGGCCGTGCGCAGCTTCGCCGCGTGATGCACGAGCAGGCGCGCGGCGTTGATCTGCACAGCCATGTCGGCGAGCTTCTGCTGGATCGCCTGGTGTTCGGCGATCGGCTTGCCGAACTGCACGCGCTCGCCCGCATAGCGGCGCGCCTTGTCGAACGCGGCGCGCGCGATGCCGAGTGCCTGCGCGGCGATGCCGATGCGGCCGCCTTCGAGGTTCGACAGCGCGATCTTCAGCCCTTCGCCGCGATTGCCGAGCAGGTTCTCTTCCGGAATCGCGCAATTCTCGAACGTGATCGGGCAGGTATCCGACGCACGGATGCCCATCTTCTTCTCGGGTTTGCCGACGATGAAGCCCGGCGTATCGGTCGGCACCAGGAACGCGGAAATGCCGCGCTTGCCGGCTTCCGGGTCGGTCATGGCAAAAACGATCGCGACACCCGCACGCTGGCCGTTGGTCACGAACTGCTTCGCGCCGTTCAGCACCCATTTGCCGTCGCGCAGTTCCGCACGCGTGCGCAGGTTGTTTGCCTCGGAGCCGGCGTGCGGCTCGGTCAGGCAGAACGCGCCGATCACGCGGCCCGCCGCCATGTCGGCCAGCCAGCGATCCTTCTGGGCCGGCGTGCCGAAGCCGAGGATCGGCCCGCAGCCGACCGAGTTGTGCACGCTCATCATCGTCGCGCACGCGGCGTCGCCGGCGGCGACCTCTTCCATCGCCAGTGCGTAGGCCACGTAGTCCGTATACGAGCCGCCCAGCTCCTGCGGCACGATCATCCCGAGCAGGCCGAGTTCGCCGAGCTGCGCGACGATCGCGTCGGGCAGGTGCGCATCGTGGTCCCATTGCGCCGCGTTCGGTGCCAGCATCTCGGTAGAAAACGCGCGTGCGGCATCGCGGATCATCCGCTGGTCTTCGGTGTAAAGCTCGTCCATGGTGCTGCTGTCTCCCGCGGCCGCCGGGCGCGACCGTCCTTGCGTTTCGATGCAACAAGTGTAGGCAAGCAGGCGCGACTGTTCGATGCTCGCGTCGCTCATTTACACTGAGCGTTTTTGCCACACCGGCGGCACGGATGAAGCAGGAAGACAAGGGAACCGTCGCGATCAGCCTCGTCGCTTACAGTGTCGCGCTCGCGACCCGGCGCGGCGTCGCGGCCGAGCCGCTGCTCGAGCAGGCCGGCATTACGCCCGCGCTGCTCGGGCAGCCGCGCGCACGGGTATCCGCGCAGCAATATGGCGCGCTGTGGAACGCGATCGCGCGCACGATGGACGACGAGTTTTTCGGGCAGGATCGCCACCCGATGCGCAGCGGCAGCTTCATCGCGATGAGCCAGGCGGCGCTGTCCGCCCGCGACGGGCTGCACGCGATGGCGCGCGCGGTGAATTTCTTGCACTGCGTGCTCGACGACCTGCACGCGGAGCTCGACGCGAACCCGCAGCGCGTGCGGCTGCGCTTCGTGCACCGCAACAACGGCGCGACGCCCGCGATGTTCACGTACGCGACCTATTTCATCATCGTCTACGGGCTCACCTGCTGGCTGATCGGGCGGCGCATCCCGCTGCTGCACGCGAGCTTCCGCTGCGACACGCCGCCCGCCGATCACGAATACCCGTCGATGTTCTGCGACGACATGCGATTCAACGAACCCGATTCGTATGTCGATTTCGATCCCGAATTCGCGACGCTGCCGGTCGTGCAGAACGCGAAGACGCTGAAGACGTTCCTGCGCAACGCGCCGGCCAGCTTCATCGTCAAGTACCGCAACCCGAACGCGCTCGCGCAGCGCGTGCGCGCGGTGCTGCGCGGGATGCCGCCGGCCGCGTGGCCCGGCGCGGGCGGAATGGCCGCGCGGCTGCACGTGGCCGAGGCCACGCTGCGCCGCAAGCTGCACCAGGAAGGCCACGCGTACCAGTCGATCAAGGACACGCTGCGGCGCGATCTCGCGTTCGAGGCGCTGGCCGACCCCGCGCGCACGATCGCCGACGTCGCGGCCGCGACCGGTTTCGCGGAACCGAGCGCGTTCTACCGCGCGTTCCGCAAATGGAGCGGGCGCAGCCCGGCCGACTATCGCGACGAAGTGCTCGCACGGGGCGGCGGCGCGGGCTGAAACCGGCCGGCACGGCCGTCGCTTCGCGCTTTCTGCCGAAACCGCCTAATCTTTAAGCATCGGGCCCAGGCCCTTTCCGCCAGCCGGACGGCACGCGGCCGCGCGCCGCCCGGACGTCGCGATGCACTTTCTCCGTCACGGGCCATCGCCGGCGCCTGCCACGCCCGGCGGCCACCCTCGTCACCCGCTGTCTGCGCGGGTCGCGCGCGCCGCGCTGTTCGCGGCGCTGCTCGTCGTGTGCGCCGCGGTCGCCGCGCCGCCGCCCGCCGAAGCACCCGCCGCGGCCCGCCCGGTCGTCGTGATCCCGATCAACGGCGCGATTGGCCCGGCCAGCGCCGATTTCATCGTGCGCTCGCTCGACCGCGCGGCACGCCAGCACGCGCCGCTCGCGATCCTGCAACTCGACACGCCCGGCGGCCTCGACACGTCGATGCGGCAAATCATCAAGGCCATCCTCGGCTCGCCAGTACCGGTCGCCGCGTTCGTCGCGCCGGGCGGCGCGCGGGCCGCGAGCGCGGGCACCTACATCGTCTATGCGAGCCACTTCGCGGCGATGGCGCCCGGCACCAATCTCGGCGCGGCGTCGCCCGTGCAGTTCGGGATCGGCGGCGCTGCGCCGCCGGGCGGGAACCCCGCCGCACCGCGGGCGCCGGGCGGCACCCCGGGGGCGTCAGGGACATCAGGTGCGTCCGAGGCCGCCACGCAGGCCGCGCTGCCGAGCGACACGCAATCGACCGAGATCCGCAAGGCGATGCAGGACGCCTCCGCGTATATCCGTGGCCTCGCGCAGCTGCGCGGGCGCAATGCCGAATGGGCCGAGCGCGCGGTGCGCGAGGCCGTGAGCCTGTCGGCAAACGAGGCGCGCGCGCAACATGTGGTCGACCTGATCGCGCAGGATCCGGCCGACCTCGCTCGCCAGCTCGACGGCCACACCGCGACGACCACCGCCGGCACGGCGCGGCTCGCGACCGCGCATGCGCCGCTCGTCGTGCTCCAGCCCGACTGGCGCAGCCGCTTCCTGGCGATCATCGCCGACCCGAACGTCGCGCTGATCCTCTTGACGATCGGCATCTACGGCCTCTTCTTCGAATTCGCGAACCCCGGCTTCGTGCTGCCGGGCGTCGTCGGCACGATCTGCCTGCTGATCGGGCTGTTCGCGATGCAGTTGCTGCCGATCAGCTATGCGGGCCTCGGCCTCGTGCTGCTCGGTCTCGGCTGCCTGGTCGCCGAGGCGTTCCTGCCGACCTTCGGCGTGCTCGGGTTCGGCGGGATCGTGTCGTTCACGATCGGCGCGCTGATGCTGATCGACACCGACGTGCCCGGCTACGGGATTCCGTGGCCCGTGATCGCGAGCCTCGCGCTCGGCGGCGGGCTGCTCGTCGCGGGCGTATCGAGCGTCGCGCTGCGCGCGCGGCGCCGCCCGGTCGTGACGGGTGCCGAGGCGATGGTCGGCAGCATCGGCGAAGTGCTCGACGACGGCCTGCTGGCCGACCAGCCGCACGGTGCGGCTGGCGCCGCGCCGTCCGCCGCCGGCTGGGCGCGCGTGCGCGGCGAGCGCTGGCGCGTGGCCAGCAGTGCGCCGCTCGCCGCGGGCTGCCGCGTGCGCGTCACCGGCCGTCACGGGCTGCTGCTCACCGTTGCCCCGCTCTACGACGTGCCGGCGCAAGAACAACACCAAGGAGAACCTTCATGATCGGTTACACGTTCGGCTTCAGCAGCGTCCTGATCGTCTTCGTCGTCGTGCTCGTCGCGTCGTCGATCCGTATCTTCCGCGAGTACGAGCGCGGTGTCGTGTTCATGCTCGGCCGCTTCTGGAAGGTGAAGGGGCCGGGGCTCGTGCTGATCATCCCGATCGTCCAGCAGGTCGTGCGGATCGACCTGCGCACCGTCGTGTTCGACGTGCCCGCGCAGGACGTGATCACGCGCGACAACGTGTCGGTGAAGGTCAATGCGGTCGTGTATTTCCGGGTGGTCGATCCGGAGAAGGCCGTGATCCAGGTCGCGCGCTTCTTCGAGGCGACGAGCCAGCTCGCGCAGACGACGCTGCGCGCGGTACTCGGCAAGCACGAGCTCGACGCGCTGCTCGCCGAGCGCGAGCAGCTGAACGCCGACATCCAGAAGACGCTCGACGCGCAGACCGATGCGTGGGGGATCAAGGTGTCGACGGTCGAGATCAAGCACGTCGACCTGAACGAGACGATGATCCGCGCGATCGCGCGGCAGGCCGAGGCCGAGCGCGAGCGGCGTGCGAAGGTGATCCATGCGGAAGGTGAATTGCAGGCGTCCGAGAAGCTGCTGCAGGCCGCGCAACGGCTCGCGCTGCAGCCGCAGGCGATGCAGCTGCGCTACCTGCAGACGCTGACGACGATCGCGGCGGACAAGAACTCGACGATCGTGTTTCCGCTGCCGATCGATCTGCTGGGGACGTTGCTGGAACGGTTGGGGGGGAAGCGGGAGGGGTAAGCGCGCGCAGCGGCCATCGGATCGTCCCGTGTACAGCCTTGCGTACGTCGATCGCCGCCCTAACCCGCTGCCGCCAGAATGGAATCGATCAGTTCGGCGCCGCCTTCAATGTCCTCGTTACCCACGAACCGGGACACTTCCATGTGCCCGTCATCGAACACGTCGATCTCGATACGCTGTCCGACGACCGTCACGGACACGAGAATGGCGTCTGGTCGATGCCGACTGAGTGCATAAGCCAGATGTGCACCATCCAGCCTCGTCAGCAAGTCAAAAATTGGATGAGTCATGCCGGATCCCATTTCCTGAATCGGTTGTCGTTGAGCAGTTAAAGCACCGCGGTGCGGGCACGGACCATTCTTACGAAATCATTTCACTACGGCCCAATTATCGACAAGTATCATCGGCGAATGACGTGTGCCACCACGCCGACCTCGCCCATCCCGCCTCTAGAGCTTCCCCTCCATTTCCCCGATCCATTAGGACAAATCCTCACGTCCGTCGGCGCGGAACCGTCTATGATCATTACATCGCTCAATGACACATTAAATGCTGACTGAATAACCCGCGACGGTGACGCCGACGGGCGCGTTCCGGATCAGCGCCCCAAACGGAGACGCGCCATGGCCGACCACCACCCGCTGCCGGAAGTCCACCTCGACGAGCTGCCGCAATTCCGCGCGGTCCAGCAGCTGGCCTACCGCTGCGTCGAAACCGTCGGCGCGATGCTCTACCCCGGCATCACCGAAAAGGAAGCCGCGCGCCTGCTGACCGAATGGCTGCAGGACAACGGCGTGCACGACTGGCTGCACAAGCCGTTCGCGTGGTTTGGCGACCGCACCGCGTTCGAGGGCTTCTCGGGACTCAAGCACATGGGCGGCTTCAATCTCGCATTCTTCCCGAGCAACCGCCAGCTCGAAACCGACATGCCGGTGATCCTCGACGTCGCGCCGGTGCTCGACGGCATCGTCGCCGACGTCGGCTACGCGCACTGCCTCGGCCACAACCCGATCCTCGAACAGCTGCAGGACGACCTGATGGACCATCGCGACATGATCGTGCGGCTCGTGAAGGAGCGCCGGTCGATGGCCGAAGTCGCGCAGGAAGTCGACGCGCTGTGCCGCCGCCAGGGCGTCGAGCCGCGCCACAAGGCCTATCCGTTCAAGGTGCTCGCGCATCGCGTCGCGAAGATCCACAAGCTGTCGAAGCCGCGCTTCGTCGCGCGCTTCGGGCTGAACGCGACGCGCAATCTGCTGCTCGACCAGGGCCGCGCGGCAAAACAGCAAGGCTGGTCGCCGCTGTGGTCGATCGACCGCCGCTCCGAGCATGCACCGGTGCCGGGCCTGTGGGCGGTCGAGCCGCATCTCGGCTTCTCTGGCGTCGGCGCGAAATTCGAAGAGCTGCTGGTCATCACCGAAGACGACGCGTACTGGCTCGACGACGACCTGCCGCACGTGCGTCGCTGGCAGCGCCGCCAGGCCGAGCGTACGCAGACCGTCGCGACCGTGCCGGCCGCCGCCTGACACGCACGCGCCCTTCCTCCCGACTCCCTGAACGACGGACTCACGATGCAGCCTCTTTCCGACGAAGCGCCGCTGGCCCTGTTCGAATCGGTTCATAGCGAAACGGCGGTCGCCTCCGGCGACCTGACGCTCGCGATCAAGACTTGGGGCGACCCGGCCCGCTCGCCGGTCGTGCTCGTGCACGGCTATCCCGACGACAGCAGCGTCTGGCAGCACGTCGCGCCGCTGCTCGCGCGCAAGCACTTCGTGATCGCGTACGACGTGCGCGGCGCGGGCCTGTCCGGCGTGCCGAAGCGCACGGCCGACTACCACCTCGCGAAGCTGACCGACGACTTCGTCGCGGTTATCGACGCGCTCTGCCCCGGCCGCGCCGTGCACCTGATCGCGCACGACTGGGGCTCGATCCAGGGCTGGGAATTCGTCACCGATCCGCGCCTCGCCGGCCGCATCGCGTCGTACACGTCATGCTCGGGGCCGTGCCTCGACCACGTCGGCTTCTGGCTGCGCGAACGCGTGCTGCGCCCGACGCCCGCGTCGCTCGCCAAGCTCGGCGGCCAGCTCGTGCGGTCGTGGTACGTGTACCTGTTCCACCTGCCGTTCATCCCCGAACTCGGCTGGCGGCTGTGGCTCGGCCGCGCGTGGCCGCGCCTGCTGCGCCGGCTCGAGAAGACGCCGGCCGCGCCGCGCCCGACGCAGGCCGACGACGGCGCGCGCGGCGTACGCCTCTATCGCGCAAACTTCATCCGCTGCCTGTTCGCGCCGCGCGAACGCTACGCGCATGCGCCGGTGCAGACGATCGTGCCGCTCGGCGACAAATACGTGAGCCCCGCGCTGTCCGAGAACCTGTCGCGCTGGGTGCCGCAGTACTACCGTCGCGAAGTCGCGGCCGGCCACTGGCTGCCGCTCGCCGATCCGGCGCGCTTCGCGGATCTCGCCGGGCAACTGATCGACGCGGTCGAAGCGGGCAACGAACCGCCCGCGCTCGCGAACGCGCGCCGCCGTGCAACCAGCGGCCGCTTTAGCGGCAAGGTCGCGGTGGTGACCGGCGCGGGCAGCGGCATCGGCCGCTGCGCGGCGCTCGCGTTCGCCCGCGAAGGCGCGACGATCGTCGCGTGCGACATCGATCTCGCGAGCGCCGAGCGCACCGCGCTGCTGATCGGGCTGACCGGCGCCCAAGCGCACTCGAAACGCGTCGACGTCGGGTCCGCCGACGAGATGGAAGCGCTCGCGACGTGGGTCGGCAGCGAACTCGGCGGCGCGGACGTCGTGATCAACAACGCGGGCATCGGCATGGCCGGCGGCATCCTCGACACCAGCACGCGGCACTGGGAGCGCATCCTGCACGTGAACCTGTGGGGCGTGATCCACGGCTCGCGATTGTTCGCGCAGCAGATGGCCGCGCGCGGCACCGGCGGGCACATCGTCAACACCGCATCGGCCGCCGCGTTCGGGCCGTCGCGCGACCTGCCCGCGTATGCGACGACGAAGGCCGCCGTGCTGATGCTCAGCGAATGCATGCGCGCGGAACTCGCGGAACAAGGCATCGGCGTGACGGCCGTGTGCCCAGGCTTCGCGGAAACCGGAATCATGGCGTCGACGCAATACGCGGGCACCAATGCACAGGACGAAGCGCGGCTGCGCAAGCGCGCGACGAAGCTGTACCAGATGCGCGGCCTGAAACCCGAAACTGTCGCGCAGGCGATGGTCGACGGCGTGCTGCGCAACCGCCCCGTCGTCGCGGTCGGCGGCGAGGCGCACGCGATGCGCTTCGTCGGCCGCTTCATGCCGTGGCTCGGCCGGATGATCGCCCGCGTCAGCATGGCATCGCATTGACGGCGCATGACGCCGCACAGGGAGACAAAGATGACCGATACCGCCGACTATCACAAGATCAAGGCCCGGCACGTGAAGTTCGACTTCAGCGACACGCCGATTACCTGGGTGCCGAACGACCCGGCCAGCACGCACATCATCAACACGCTGAACCTGCTGTTCCCGGAAGGCGAGCTGTGGTTCTGCCGCGTGTACAACAAGGCATTGCCGCTGATCACCGATGCGCGCCTGCGCGACGAGGCCGAAGGCTTCCTGCGGCAGGAAGCCGTGCATTCGCGCTCGCACGGCGGCGTGCTCAAGCACTACTACGACCGGCACGGGATCGACACGAAGCCGTTCACGCAGAAGCTCAATCGCCTCTTCACGCGCGTGCTCGGCGAACAGCCGCTCGGGCTGAAGATCGGCCACACGCGCTTCTGGCTGCGGCAGCAGCTCGCGGTGATCGCGTCGCTCGAGCATTTCTTCGGCTATCTCGGCAACTGGGTGCTCAACGCGCACGGGCTCGACGAAGGGAAAGCCGACCCGACGATGGTCGACCTGCTGCGCTGGCACGGCGCGGAGGAAGTCGAGCACCGCACGGTCGCGTTCGACATCTACCGGCACATGGGCGGCACCTATCCGGAGCGCTGCGTGCATATGGCGTTCGTGATCCTGCTGCTGCTCTACTACATCACGACGGGCGCGAAGTTCATGTACCGGCGCGACCCGGACGCCGGCCGCTACCCGGGTTTCGTGCTCGCGTGGTGGCATGGCTCGCGGCGTGGGCACCTGCCGTCGTTCTGGAAGGTGATCGGTGCGGCGCTGCGCTATTTCAAGCCGAGCTATACGCCGCACCACGAAGGCTCGACCGAGCAGGCGCTCGCCTACCTCGCCCGCTCGCCGGCCGCGCAGGCGGCCGCGCACGGCGGCAACTGGGGCACGGCGAAGGGCGCCTGAGCGGATTTCCAACCGGCTCGGCGGGCGGCGCCCGCCGAAATGCGTACAATCGCGGCTTCAATTTCCCGGAGGTGCCGCGATGGCCATGAAGAAAACCGATCTCGAAAAGAACAAGGCGCTCAAGCTGACGCACGCGATGAAGCAGTCAGGCTCCGCGCGTTTCGGCAAGGGTGCCGACGACGCAGCCAAGCTCGACCGCCGCGCGCAGCGCAAGCTCGACCAGGAACAGGGCCTCGTGCCGTTCGCGTGCAAGCTCAACGCCGAACTCGTCGAACAGCTGAAGGCACGTGCAGCCACGCACCCGGAAGGGATGACGGGCCTGCTGTCCGAGCTGCTCGTGAACGGGCTCGCGCAACGCGACGCGTGACCGCCACGTATCTCGAAAATTCCGTTGACATTGCTGCGCCGGCGCGACACACTCGTTCGCATGCCTACGCTCAAGCCCGCCGCCATCGCGCATAAAAACCGAGTGAACGCCCATACGGGGCGATCACCGGGGGCGCTTGTGCGTTAGCATCGAGATTCAGTTGCGCATGTCACAAGGCCTCGCCGGAAACGGATGAGGCCTTTTTGTTTTGGTGCGCGTCATCCCGCCCGGCTCAACGGATGGAGATGACGATGGACCAAGCAAGCCGGCTGGTTGTCTGCCCCGATCGGTGCCGCACCGATGCGATCGCATTGCCGCGGGTCGTGATGCAATTCACGGTCGCGCCGCGCAAGACGCTGACGTGGCGCGCGCAACACGACGCCGAGATCCGCGTGCACGACGCGACGCTGTGGGTCACGCGGCTGGGCAGCGTCGACGATTACTGGATACGCACCGGCGACGTGCTGCGCGTGCAGCGCGGTGATCGTATCTGGATGAGCACCGACGACGACCGTCCGGCCGAAGCATCGATCACGACCGCATACGCGACGAGACGCGGCGCGTGGCTCGCGCATGGGCTCGCACGAATACGCAGCTTGCTACGCGAGCGATGTCGAAGTCGATCTTGACGACAGCGCTGCTGCGCACTGCATACGGGTGCGCGGCGGCGTCACAACATTCCGCGCGCGTATGTCGATGCATCGCGCTCGCCTGTCCCGAAAATTGTCGTTGACAACACCGCACCACGCAGACAAACTCGTTCGCATGCCTACGTACACGCTAATCGCCGTCGCGATTCATTGCTCGATGAACCTTCGATCGAAGGGTTCACGGGAGGCGCTTGTGCGTTAGCAATCGAGCAGTACCGCATGTCACACAAGGCCTCACCGGAAACGGATGAGGCCTTTTTGTTCTGGTGCGCGTCATCCGTCCGGCTCACTGAATGGAGAAGACGATGGACCAGGCAAGCCCGCTGTTTGACCGTCCCGATCGGCGCCGCGCCGGCACGATCGCGTTACCGACTGTCGTGATCCGTTTCGCGATCGCGCCGCGCGCGACGCTGACGTGGCGCGCGCCGCAGGACGCGGAGCTCCGCGTGTATGGCGCGGCGCTGTGGGTCACGCGCCCGCCGAACGTCGACGATTGCTGGGTACAGCCCGGCGACGTGCTGCGCATCGCACGCGGCGAGCGCATCTGGCTCGGCACCGATGCCGACCGGTCGGCGGAAGCGACGATCACGACCGCGTTCGTGCAGCGCAGTGAGCGCTTCAGGCGCACGCTCGCGCTGGTGCAACGTTTGCTCTTTGGGGCAGGGAGAAGGAGCGGATGAGCGACGCGCCGTCAGGCGCGCGAGTCGCGGAACGGCCGCGACCGGAAACGGACGCACCTGCGGCGTAACGCGCCGCAGGTGCGCATCGAATGACGCGGCACGCCGGTGCGTGCCGCGCGCGATCGCGCGCCGTGCGCAGCGACGGGATGCAACAGGTGCATCAGGTGCTGGCGGCGAGACGCGGGCCCGTGCTTCGGGGAGTGGAATCAAGGTCGGGGCGTTGCGCTGCCTGCGAGGTCACCCACGGATCGATGCCCTGCTTCTGCACCTCCTCGAGGAATGACACACGTGCGCGCCAGTAATCCGCTTGTAATTTCGCGTCGATGACGCGCTGTTCGGCAGCGAACAGTTCCATGCGCGCCGTCACGAGCATCGACGCAGCGGTTTTTTCCGGCGTGGGGGCGTGTCGCATCGCCCAACGGCTGATCCAGTTCAACATGCTGACCTCCGTGATTTACGGACGAACCCGCATCGGGCAATCGCAATCGGCCGTGCCTGCCCGAACGCGCAACGGCCTTGACCGCACTTCACCGCCCGGCCTGCACGGACTGCGACTCCCCCGCGTCGGCAATTACCGGCCGGCGTGTGCATGCGCGGTGTATCTATCCTAGAAAGACTTGCCGGTTTACGCGATGGGGTCTTGCAATCTTTTACACAGAAACCACAGTCGCCCCCGCTTCGCGAAATGACAGTTGCGGGCGGGACGGCTTCGGCGCACGATAGCCCGATATCTGCCACCGCCTGGACTGACGAATGGCCGCTGCACGCCGCTGCCGGGCATCCGCACCGGCCGCGCACGTGCGTTTGCGCGCACGCGCCGCCCGCCACGCATTCGTGCAGCATGCGGGCGCTCCGTTTCAGTCGGATGTCATCTCGCAACCGCCGCGCGCGATCCGCCGTGCGTGCCGTGTTGCATGCCGTTGCGCACGCATCGGCCGGCCTCGTTCGCGTGTCCCGCTCCCGTTTCCGCCATTTCTTCCGGTTCGTTCCGCCCGAACCGGTAAAATGCGCGCCTTCGCCGCGCGGCCGGGCTGCCAGACCGTTCGCGCGCAGGCAGCCAAGCGATCGTGCGATCGTGCCCTCCAACTATATCGTCCGAGCTATCCGCGCTATTACAATCCGCCGATAGCCGGGCAATAGTGGCTGGGTACAGTAAGCCGGCCGCGCGCTGCCTTTACAACAATTCGGCACAACAAGCAACACGACAACCCGACCGGAGAAACGCCTTCATGGAATCCATCAAGCGGTATTTCGGCTTCGCTGAAGCCGGCACCGACTTCCGCACCGAAATACTCGCGGGCGTCACCACATTCCTGACGATGGCCTACATCATCTTCGTCAACCCCGCGATCCTCGGCGACGCCGGCATGCCGAAGGAATCCGTGTTCGTCGCGACCTGCCTCGTCGCGGCGCTGGCGTCGATCATCATGGGGCTGTACGCGAACTACCCGATCGCGTGCGCGCCCGGCATGGGCCTGAACGCGTATTTCGCGTATACGGTCGTCAAGGGGATGGGCTTCACGTGGCAGGCCGCGCTCGGCGCGGTGTTCATCTCCGGCTGCCTGTTCCTGCTCGTCACGCTGTTCCGCGTGCGCGAGGCGATCGTCAACGGCATTCCGAAATCGCTGCGGATCTCGATCACCGCGGGTATCGGCCTGTTCCTCGGCATCATCTCGCTGAAGACGTCGGGCGTGATCGTCGGCAACCCGGCCACGCTCGTCACGCTGGGCGACCTGCACAAGCACGACACGATCCTCGCGATCATCGGCTTCTTCACGATCGTCACGCTCGACCACCTGCGCGTGCGTGGCGCGATCCTGATCGGCATCATCGGCGTCACGATCCTGTCGTTCTTCTTTGGCGACAACCAGTTCCACGGCGTGTTCTCCGCGCCGCCGTCGATCGACGCAACGCTGTTCAAGCTCGACATCCGCGCCGCACTGTCGACCGGCATCATCAACGTGATCCTCGTGTTCTTCCTCGTCGAGCTGTTCGACGCGACCGGCACGCTGATGGGCGTCGCGAACCGTGCGGGCCTGCTCGTCGAAGGCAAGATGAACCGCCTGAACAAGGCGCTGCTCGCCGACAGCACGGCGATCGTCGCGGGCTCGGTGCTCGGCACGTCGTCGACCACCGCGTATATCGAAAGCGCATCGGGCGTGCAGGCCGGCGGCCGCACGGGCGTGACGGCGATCACCGTCGCGGTGCTGTTCCTCGCGTGCCTGTTCATCGCGCCGCTCGCCGGCGTCGTGCCGGCGTACGCCACGGCACCGGCACTGCTGTACGTGTCGTGCCTGATGCTGCGCGAGATGGTCGACGTACCGTGGGACGACGCAACGGAAGCCGTGCCGGCCGCGCTGACCGCGCTGCTGATGCCGTTCACGTACTCGATCGCAAACGGTGTTGCGTTCGGCTTCATCGCGTACGGTGGCCTCAAGCTGCTGACGGGCCAGGCCCGCACGGTCAAGCCGATCGTGTGGGTCATCGCCGCCGTGTTCCTGTTCCGCTTCTTCTATCTCGGCAGCGAGTGACGGCGGCGCCTCGGCGCGATGCAGGATGCACGACGAAAAAACGCCACCTTCGGGTGGCGTTTTTCGTTGTGCATGCCATGACTGCCGTACCGCCTTGTCCGCGCGGATTACGGTGTCGCGACGCCCTTGAGTTCGTCGTCGTACAGCCGCTGCGCCAGCGTCGGATCGACCATCTTGACGCGGCGATACAACTGCACCGCGTCATCGACCCGCCCGGTGCGGCGATAAGCGACCGCCAGGTTCGCCATGACTTGCGCGTCGTCGGGATACGCGCGGTTCATTTCCTCGAAGATCCCGACCGCCGCATCGGGCCGCTTGCCGCGAATCGCCGCGATGCCCATCGCCTCCCGCGCCAACCGGTTCGACGGATCGATCTTCAATGCACGCGCAGCCGCGGCCGACGCTTCGTCGGGCTGGCCGATCACGTTCAGTTCGCCCGCGAGCACCACCCACCCTGCCGCCAGCGAGTCGTCCAGCGCAACCGCGCGCCGGAACGATGCAACGGCCTGCGCATGCTGGCCCAGTTGCGCCAGCGTCACGCCGTGCATCCGCCATGCCCTCACGTCGCCGTCGTTCAGCTTGATGGCGCGGTCGAGCGCGCTCAACGCATCGACATAGTTCGACTGTGTCATGTACAGCGCACCGAGCCGCAACCAGTATTCGGCATTGTCCGGCGCCGCTTCAACCGCACTGTGCATCGCACTGGACGCATTGCCGGACTGGCCTTGCAGCGCATACGCCTGGGTGAGCGCGCCCTGAATGAGCGCGGTCGCGGCGGGATCGCCCGCCTTCTGCACCTTCAGCGCGTGCTGGTAACTGGCGATCGCGTCCGCGAGGTGGCCGAGATCGTATTGCGCGCGGCCGAGCGCGTACCAAAGCCGCGCATCGTCGGGAAACGCCTTCAACCCGTCGTTCAGCACGCCGATGGTCGCCTGGGCGTCCGGCTGCGTCGAGGCCAGCAGCGTCCACGCATCGGCCCGGCGCGAACCGGACAGCGCATGTACGCCCCGTTCGAACAACGGTCGCGCATCGGCCTTGTCGCCACGCCGCAAATACGCGATGCCGAGATTCATCGGCAGCATCGCGTCCGACGGATCGGCACGCATGCCGGCATTGAACGCGTCGAGCGCGCGATCCATCTGCCCCAGCTCGGCATACGTGTTACCGAGCGACGCCCAGCCGAATGCGTATGACGGATCGTTTTCGACCGAACGGCGATAGGCGGCCAGGCTGAGCGCGCCGCGATCGGGCAGCCGGCTCGTACGATAGGCATTGCCGAGGCTGTTCCATGCCCAGGCGCTGCGCGGACGCGCGACCGTCCACGCAAGGTCATGGCGAATCAACCCGTCGACGTCGTTCGCGACCGCGTACGCGCGCGCCTGGCTCATCCATGCGGTCGCTTCGAGCGGCAGGTCGACGGCCGGCATCCGCGCCGCCACGGTCGCAATCCACTCGACCGGCAGCACCATATAGAGCGACGCGGCATTGTCCGCGCGGGTGCCCACCATGCCGATCAGATTGCCCTGCTCGTCGTAGACGCCGGCCCCTGGTTCGGGCAGGTGCGGCGCCGCCGGATTCGGCGACGCGAGCACACCGGAATGTATGCCGTCGTCCGCCGCCCATGCATGGCAGCACGCGCGCAGCGCAACGGGATCGCGACGGCCGAATCGCGCGCCCGCCAGATAGGCGGTCGTGGCCGACTCCTGACTTCGCGCCGTCAACGGCACGGCGGCGACGTCGAGATCCGTCGCTTCGACGATGCAGATGTCCCGATCCTGGTTGCCCGCGACGAGACGCGCGGGATGACGGCGGCCATCGGCCGATGCGATGTCGAATGCCGGCCGGCCTGCGAGCCGATGACACGGCGTCGCAACGCGGCCCGGCGCCACGACGATGCCGCCCGTCGTGATGTCGCCCGCGACGACGTTGACCTCACCTGGCGCGAGCTGACCGATCGCGTCGTCATCCGATCGAACCGCCCCATCGGCCATCGACATGCCGACTGCGAGCAACCATGCGCCTGCCAGCAGGTGGCGCGCCTTCCCCCATCCCGAACGAGTATCCACGTGCGGTGCCCTCTTTTTATTGTGTTGGTATTCGAATGATTTTCTCTGCGATCCTGACGAATCGAGATGCCGGTTCGTGTCGGCACACTAGCAGCCGCCCCGGTGCAGCAGCAATCCGGTGCGGCCCGCATACGAAAATGCCGCCCGGCCCCGCCGAACGGCATTGCGTGAAAGGCAACGTCTTCGTGTGCGCCGCGTTTAGCGACGCGCGCCGCAAGACGAGCGTCGTGTCATCCGCGCCAGTTGGCCTCGTAGAAGCGTACGTAGCCGCTGCGCAGCGTCACGCATTGCGCGCGCGTCTCCGACAGCAGGCGTCGTGCAGCCGCCTCGATACGGTCGCGGTGCTGGTCGAATGCACCGACCATGTCCTCGAAACGCGGCGACGCCGCGCCGAAGTGATCTTCCAGCGCCTCGGCGGTGATCTGACATTGGACGCGCTCGCCATTGACCAACGCCGTGAACGCAAGCATCAGGTCGCGCCCCGAATACTCGGGCTTCTCGTTCGTGAAATGGATCTGCATGGGAGCCGCCTCGACCGGTAGAAAACGAATGACCGCGTCCGTCGTCCGCTACCGGCCGGACGAAATGTACGCGGGCTCGCCGACGGAGGCACGGCCCGCGGGGATAGGCGCGGACAATGCATGCCGGTTGATTTCCACTTTAGACGGTTTCGCGCAGGAGACAAATTTTCCGGCATGCGTCGTTCCGACGCGCATTTCCTCAGATCAGCGCGGCATCCGGCACCGTTTCGGAAACCGGCGTCAGTGAGGATCGGTCGGCCAGACGTTGAGCGCAATGGCAGCGGTCGTGGCGCCCAGCGCAATCGCAGCCGCCCCGTATCGCACCGCATCGGTCAGATCGAACAGCAGCCCGTGGATCGCCACGGCGATGCCGCCCAGCATGATGAAGGTGGCGATGGCCGCCAGCACGACTCTCAGTTCCGTCCGAACCATGATGCCTCTCCCGAACGGATGCATGTCGCGTCGCATGCATGTTGCAATGCGGAACACGGCGCGTGCGTGCTCCCTTTCCATCATTGCAGGCGGCCGTTTAAAAGCAAGGGGATTTTGTTCGCGGTCGCACATCGTACGCGGCGCTTGTATGATGATGCGTACCCGGATGGTTGCCGTTCGCACACCGATGGTGCGCCGCACGCGGAGGCGGGAATCTGTGGAGGATTTCGGTGAGGGTGCGTGTGCCGAATCGGCCAATTTCGAAGAGCATGGGGCCTGGGTGAGCGTTGAAGTGCCAGTTGGGGTCGACCGCGAAGCATGGGGCATCAGCAAGCGCTAAAGCGCTGACTGCGGCCGACCGCGAAGCATGGGACCTGAGTAAGCGCTAAAGCGCTAACCGGGGCCGACCGCGAAGCATGGGGTCCCAGTAAGCGCTAAAGCGCTAACTGGGACCGACCGCGAAGCATGGGGTCCCAGTAAGCGCTAAAGCGCTAACTGGGACCGACAGGAGACAAGTCATGCCGCAACCCTTCGTGCTGCCCGCCACCGCGGGTCGCACCGACCTGCTCGCGCAGGCGCATGCGCGTTCGACCGCGGTCGGCCTGCGCGCGCACGAACGCCCCGATTTCTCGCCGCTGTCGCGCATCGCGCTGCGCGAACTGCTCGACACGAATCACGCGCTGTTCTCGCATGCGCGACCGGTGATGGAAAACCTCCACGCGCAAATCGCCGACACGCAAAGCCTCGTGCTGCTGACCGACGCCGACGGCGTGATCCTGCACAGCATCGGCGACGCGGACTTCATCGAGAAAGCCAACCGCGTCGCGCTGTGTACGGGCGTCTCGTGGGCGGAAGGCGCGCGCGGCACCAACGCGATCGGCACCGCGCTCGCATCGGGCCAGGCCGTCGCCGTGCACGGCGACGAACACTTCCTGCACGCCAACCATATCCTCACCTGCTCGTGCGCGCCGATCTTCGATCCGTTCGGCCGCACGCTCGGCACGCTCGACGTCAGCGGCGATCCGCGCGGCTCGAGCCCGCATACGCTCGCGCTCGTGCGGATGTCCGCGCAACTGATCGAGAACCACCTGTTCGCGAACCAGTGCGCGGAAGCCTTGCGGCTGCGCTTTCACGCGCACGAGGAATGTGTCGATTCGCTGTTCGCCGGGCTCGTCGCATTCGGGCCCGACGGCGGGCTGCTCGCCGCGAACCGCAGCGCACAGTTCCAGCTCGGCGCGTCGTTCGACGCACTGCAGCATCAGGCCAGCGACGCGCTGTTCGGCATGCGCTTCGGCCAGCTCGCGCAGCAGGCGGCACGCGCCCCCGGCGCGCTGTTCCGCCTCACGCTGTCGACCGGCGTACGCGTGCTGGCGCGCTGCGAATTCGCGGACGCGCACAAGACCACCGTCGCCGTCACGCCGCCCGTACCGGCCGCACGCGTGCGCACGCCGGATCCCGACGCGATCACGTTCGCGACGCTCGACACCGGCGACGCACGCATGGCCGCCGTGCTCGAACGCGTCGCGAAGATCCGCGGGCGCGACCTGCCGCTGCTGATCCTCGGCCAGACCGGCACCGGCAAGGAATGGCTCGCCCGTGCACTGCACCAGGCATCGCCGCGCGCGGACGGCCCGTTCGTCGCGGTCAACTGCGCGGCGCTGCCGGATTCGCTGATCGAGGCCGAGCTGTTCGGCTACGAGGACGGCGCGTTCACGGGCGCGCGCAAGCGCGGCAGCCCCGGCAAGATCGTGCAGGCCGACGGCGGCACGCTGTTTCTCGACGAAATCGGCGACATGCCGCTCGCACAGCAGGTCAGGCTGATGCGCGTACTGCAGGAACGCGCGGTGATGCCGCTCGGCGGCGCGCGTGCCGTGCCGGTCGACGTGCGCGTGGTCTGCGCGACCCATCGCGACCTGCGCGCGATGATCGCGGAAGGCACGTTCCGCGAAGACCTGTTCTACCGGATCAACGGGCTCGCGGTCACGCTGCCGGCGCTTGCCGCCCGCACCGACCTGCCCGCGCTCATCGAGCGGATTCTCGCGCGGCTCGCGCGCAGCGAACCGATGCCGCGCCGCATCGCGGCCGACGTGCTCGACGCGTTCACGCGCCACCGCTGGCCCGGCAACCTGCGCCAGATGACCAACGTGCTGCGCACGGCCGGCATGCTGGCCGAAGACGAAGCGGAAATCACGCTCGCCCATTTGCCCGACGATTTCTGGCTCGACTGCGAGGACGCACCGGCGGCACCGGCCGCACCTGCCACCGCAACGCCGCCCGCATCGGCCCGCGCGCGCGAAGGAGCGACGCTGCAAAGCCATCAGGCCGCGGTGATCGATGCCGCGCTTGCGCGGCATGGCGGCAACGTGTCGGCGGCCGCGCGCGAGCTCGGTCTCGCCCGCAATACCGTGTACCGGCACCTGCGCCGCCACTGACGCCAGCCGCCGGCCGGCGCCGGCCGCGAGCCCGTTCGGGTATGCTTGGCGCGTTGCCGCCGCCCGCCTCTGCCTCCGCCATGACCGATCCGGAACACCCTCCCCTCGTGCGCATCGAGCCGCTCGGCGCGACCTTCGATGCGCCCGATTCGCTGACGCTGCTCGAAGCCGCCGCGTTCGCGCGCGTGTCGCTGCCGCGTTCGTGCCGCAACGGCACGTGCCGAAGCTGCCTTTGCCGGATCGTCAGCGGCAGCGTACGCTACACGATCGAATGGCCGGGGCTGAGCCGCGAGGAAAAAGCCGACGGCTATACGCTGCCGTGCGTGGCCGTCGCGACGTCGGACCTCGTGCTCGACGTGCCCGACGCGGTCATGCTCGACTAGACGCGGCGCGCGCTCGCGCGTGCCGTCCTGCCAAGGTTGATCCTGTGTGGAGAACGTCATGACCCAGCAAACCGATCGCATCGAAAAGCAGGCGCTGCTCAACGCATCGCCCGACCGCGTGTGGGAAGCCGTCAGCAATTCCGGCGAATTCGGCCAGTGGTTCGGCGTCACGTTCGACGGGCCGTTCACGGCCGGCCAGCCGCTGTTCGGTCGCATCACGCCGACACGCGTCGACGATGATGTCGCCAAGGCACAAGAGCCCTATGCCGGCACGGTGTTCGAAATCGTCGTCGATCGCGTCGAGCCGAAGCAACTGCTCTCGTTTCGCTGGCATCCGTTCGCGATCGATCCGAATTTTGATTACACGTCCGAGCCGATGACGCTCGTCACGTTCGCGCTCGCCGCACAGGGCGGCGGCACGCTGCTCACCGTCACCGAAACGGGCTTCGATCAGTTGATCGAAACGCGCCGCGCGAAGGCGCGCGAGATGAACGATCACGGCTGGGCCGCACAGATGACGTTGATCACGAAATACCTGGCGAAGCATGCATAGCGCGCCGCCACGCCGCACGTCCATGCCGACATGCGCATCGACGTGCGTGGCATAATCCGCTCCATCGTCGTCCAAACGTCGCCGCGCATCGCATGCTGAGTCGTCGCCTCCGGAAGATCGGCAGTCTGATCGGGATGCTCGCCATCCTGATGACGGCGCTCGCGCCGACGATCTCGCAGGCACTGACGACGCAACAGCGCGTCGAGACGCTGCTGGCCGGCTACTGCACGGCCGCGCCGGCCACCGGCGACCGGTCCGCCGATGCGTCGCCGAAAAGCCTGCAGGCCCACCTCCAGGCATGCGGCTATTGCAGCCTCCTTGCTCACACACCCGCACTGCCCGCGCCCGAACTGACGTTCGCGGCCAACGTGCACGTCATTCAGCACCGCGAAGCGACCCGCTTCGAAAGCCTGCGCCGCGCGCTGCCGCTCACGGCCGCGCAACCGCGCGCCCCTCCGTTCGCGTCCTGATTCGTCGTCAACGCCCGTGATGCCCTTGCGCATCGCGTGGCTCGCGCACGCCGCCGGCGTGCGTGACGTGTCACGTTTCGAAGGACGATCATGTCTCACCGTGTTGCGCGCGGCGCCGTGCCGTGCGTGCGGCTGGCTGCTTCCGGTCCGGCGTATCGCGCCGACATTCGCCCGCGGGCGAACGTCAAGCCGTACATGCTCGCGCCGACATCGGCCGCCATCGGTGCTGCCGAGATGGTGCGTGTGCATCCGTCCGTCGAATCCGTGTTGCTCAATCCGATTCGCCACTCGCACACTCGACCATGAAAACCACCACGTTCGTTCGCGGCGCACTCGCCGCACTCGGCTTCGTCGCCATCCAGGCCGCCCAGGCCCACGCGCTCCCGAAAACCCAGGAACCGGCCGCCAACGCCACGCTGTCGACCGCGCCGCACGCGGTCACGATCGGGTTCAGCGAAGCGCTCGAGCCCGCTTTCAGCTCGATCGCCGTCACCGACAGCCACGGGCAGTCGGTCGTCGACGGCAAATCGTCCGTCGATGCCGGCAACCGGAAGCGCATGCAGGTCGCGCTGACCAGCCTGACGGCCGGCACGTATACGGTCGCATGGATCGCGGTAGCCAGTGACGGCCATCGCACGCAAGGCCACTACGCGTTCACGCTGAAATGAGGTTCGCGATGCGCATCGGCGTGCCGCGCCGGTCGCGTCGCTGCCCCTACCCGCTGCATCCGCTGCATCCGCTGCATCCATCCATAAGGAGAACCAACCATGAAACGCTCGATTCCGTCCGCCCTGCTGTTCGCACTGCTGGCACTGCAAGCCCCCGCCACGTTCGCCGCGTCGGCCGTGCAGGCAGAAAACTGCTGGATCCGCGCGATGCCGGCGACCGTTCCGTCGTCCGGCTACTTCACGCTGAAGAACGACGGCGACGCCCCCGTCACGCTGACGGGCCTCGACACGCCCGCGTACGGGATGGCGATGCTGCATGAGACGCAGACGAACGGCAGCACCGCGAAGATGGTTCATGTCGACACCGTCGAAGTCCCCGCGCACGGCACGGTGTCCTTCAAGCCGAAGAGCTATCACGTGATGCTGGAGCAACCGCGCCAGGCCGTCGCGCCCGGCGCGAAGGTGCCGTTCCGGCTGCATTTCGCGGACGGTTCGACGGTGTCCGTGACCTGCGACGCGAAGGCGCCGACCTACGCCGGCCAGTAACGCCACCCGCCCCCGATCGAAGGAGACGCACATGAAACACCGCCTGCCGCTGGCCGACCTGATCGTCCGCTACCGGACGCCGCTGAACGTCGCCGTGATGATCGTCTGCGGGATGTGGGCCGGGTGGATCGCGTGGATGACGCGGCCCGCCGCGATCGATACGCCACCGTCGATCCCTGCGTACTGCATGCGCGACGCAAGCTGACACGCTGCGACGGCACGGTTCCGGCGGAAGCCTGCGTCAATTATTGGCGTGGCATCATCGTTTCATCCCGACCGCCGGAACCGCCTCTCGGAGCGCCGCATGTCCCTTCAGACCTGGATGCTGTTCGCCGCAGCCTATCTCGCCACGACGCTGTCGCCGGGGCCGAACGTGCTGCTCGTCATCCGCAACACGGTGCGCTACGGCACGCACGGCACGGCCGCGACGATCGCGGGCAACCTCGTCGCGCAAGGCGTGGTCGTGCTGCTCGTCGCGCTCGGCGTCGGCGCGGTGCTGGCCGCGATGCCGCCGCTGTTCGTCGCGATGAAGGTGATCGGCGCCGCGTACCTGATGTTCCTGGGGATCCGGCAACTGCGCGGCGACCGCAAGGCCGCCGCTTCGACCGGTGCGGCGGAGATCGCCATGCCCGACCGCAGGAAACTGTTCCGCGAAGCGCTGTTCGTCTCGGGCAGCAATCCGAAGACGATGATCTTCCTGTCGGCGTTCATGCCGCAGTTCATCGTGCACGACCGCCCGCTCGCGCTGCAGTTCGTCGTGATGTACGCGACGATCGCGTGCACCGTCGTGGTCGTTCACAGCGTCTATTCGGTCGGCGTGCGCCGGTTCCATCGCGGCTTCGGCATGAGCCGCGCGGTGCGTGCGCTCAAGCGTGCCAGCGGGCTGCTGTTCGTCGGGCTCGGAATCAAGCTGCTGACTGCGCGGCAGGCGTAAGGCGCCGCGCTCCCGTCAGCGTGCGTGCGCGGCCAGCTCGGCCGCGATCTCGCCGAACGACGGCCGCGCCTCGACGTCTTCGTCCAGGCAGGCTACCGCGAGCGCATCGAGCGCCGTCCTGCCGGCCCACGTGCGCGGCTCGCATCGCGCGAGCAACTCGCCGAGCAGATAGCCGAACGCCCGCACCTCGAGCCGTTCGAACCCTGCGCCGCGCGTGCGATCGTTCGCATCGTAGAGCGACGCTGCGCCGAAATCCCCGAGCAGCGCGCCGCCTTCGCCGTCGTGCAGGATGTTGTGCGCGTACAGGTCGCCATGCATGATGCCGCGTGCGTGCAGATGGCCCGCCACCGACGCGATGCCATGCGCGATCCGCATCGCTGCCGCCGGCTCGAATCTCGCGTCGGCCGCATACACGTCGCGCGTGCAGGACGCGAAGCTCGGCGGCCCGGCGAGGTTCGTGAGCGCGGGATCGACCCGCTCCATCACGAGGCCGTGCGTGCCGTCGGGATGCCCGCTCACCTTGCCGATCACCGGGATCATGTTCGGGTGGCGGCCGGCGTGCAGGCACGCGGCCATTTCGCAATCGGGCAGGCCGTCGCTCGTTACCGCCCCCTTGAACAGCTTGACCGCGACCGTCCGTGGCGGATGCCCATCCGCGCGCCACTGCGCGCGGTAAATGACGCCCGACGCGCCCTCGCCCAGCTTCTGCTCGCACGCCAGCGACGCCCAGTCGACGTCCGCGACCTCGGGCCCGGCCGACGCCGCCGCTTCCGGTGCGGTGCCGAACGGGTTGCCTGCGGTGGCAAGCCACGCGAGGCGCGGCAGGCGCAGCAGCCAGTCGGGCAGTTCGTCCAGCCGGTTCGCCGACAGCCGCACCAGTTCGAGCGCGCGGCAAGCGGCCATTTCCGAGGGCAGCGCACGCAACCGGTTGCCCGCGAGCATCAGCTTCTGCAGCCGCGAGCAATCGCCGATGTCGGCGGGCAGTTCGCCGATTGCGTTGTCGGTGAGGATCAGCCAGCGCAGCGCGCGCGGCAACGATCCGCGCGGCACCGTTTGAATCCGGTTCGCCTTGAAACCGATCATGTCGAGCTGCTCGCACGCGCCCAGCACGCCGGGGAACGCGGTGAAGCGGTTACCGGACGCGAACAGGATGCGCAGGCGGTGCAGCCGCGGCAGGTCGTCCGGCAGCGCGGACAACGCATTGCCGGTCAAATCGAGCACTTCGAGCGTATCGGCAAGATCGAAGATCGCGCGCGGGAATTCCGTCAACCCGCACGCGAGCTTGAGTTGCCGTGCGCCGGCGAGTTGCCCGGCCTGCAGTTGTTCGAGGGTGTCTGTCACGCGAAGAAAACGGGTTGCGGTTGCGACGATCGTCGGGTCGATCGCCCGAATTCTACCGGGATCGCCTGCGCGCATCCGACGATCGTGTCACACCCCCTTCACAAACGCGTAACGTCGCGCTAGAATTGCGCCCCTTGCAGTGCCGACGTGGTGAAATTGGTAGACACGCTATCTTGAGGGGGTAGTGGCGAAAGCTGTGCGAGTTCGAGTCTCGCCGTCGGCACCAAATGATGCGCTCCAGCCCGTAAAGTACGGGCCGGCCACGCGCCATCCCTTCCGCAGTGTTCTGCTGTACGCTCCCGTTCGCTGGACTCGCAATCGATTTCGCAGGACTTGCTCCAGCGCGAAACAGACGCAGTCGCGACCTCGCCTCCAGCCGTATCCGTTCTCGAGCACCTCGGTTGCACGAAACACCGCGTGGCGGACGAGAAAGGCGTGCGCCGCGAGCACCTGCCTTCGCAAACGTCTCTCCCGCCGCCAAAGCGATCGCATCGGTCCTCACGCGCACGCCGCCTCGATCGCACGTCGCGCCTACTGCATGTATTGCTCGTTACCCATCAGCCCGATCTTCGTTGCCCCCACGCGCTGCGCGGACGCCAGCACGGCGGCGACGTCGCGATACGGCGCCTGCCGGTCCGGCCGGAGCCGGATCTCGGCCTGCACCGGTTCGGCCGCGACCTGCGCGAGCTTCGCTTCGAGCGCCGCGCGATCGGGCAGGCGTACGCCGTTCCACGACGCCGCACCGTCGGCGGCCACGTCGATCTGCACGATCTCCGGCTTCGCGGCCGGCGGCGCGTCGCCAACCGGCAGATTCATCTTGACCGCATGCATCTGGATCGGAATGGTGATGATCAACATGATCAGCAGGACCAGCATCACGTCGATCAGCGGCGTCGTGTTGATGTCCACCATCACGTCCGGCTCGGTGCCCGACGAAACGTTCATGCCCATGACTGTCTCCTAGCTGCCGCGCGCAGGCGGCTCCGTGATGAACGACACCTTCTCGATGCCCGCCCGTTCGCACGCCACGATCACACGCCCGACGAATTCATAACGTGTGCTTTCGTCGCCGCGCACATGCACGTCCGGCTGCGGCGATTGCCCCGCCACGCCCTTCAGGCGCGCGAGCAACGTCGGCGCATCGACCGGCACTGCATTCCAGAAGAATGCGCCGCGCCGATCGACCGCGATTTCGATACTCGCGGGCTTACTCTGCAACGGCTGTACGGTCTCCTTCGGCAGGTCCACCGGAATCGTGTGCGTCACCACCGGAATCGTGATCAGAAAAATGATGAGCAATACCAACATCACGTCGACGAGCGGCGTCGTGTTGATCTGTGCGATGACCTCGTCGTCATCGTCCTGACGGACACTGATGCCCATGGCCGACCCCGCTCAGTCGACCAGCGACGGCACGCGCGCGCCGTTGCGCTCGGGCCGTTTGCCGCTGGCCAGCACCACGACGTGAAGCTGCGCGCCGAATGCGCGCACCCGCTCCATCACCGCCTTGTTACGACGCACCAGGAAGTTGTAGCCGAGCACCGCGGGTACGGCCACCGCCAGGCCGATCGCGGTCATGATGAGCGCCTCCCCCACCGGCCCCGCGACCTTGTCGATCGACGCCTGACCTGCGACGCCGATCGCGGTCAGCGCATGGTAGATGCCCCACACCGTGCCGAACAGGCCCACGAACGGCGCGGTCGACCCCACCGTGCCGAGAAACGCGAGACCATCCTGCAGGCGGTTCGACACATTGGTCACCGCCCGCTCGACCGACGTGTCGATCCACGTATTGCGATCGACGGCTTCGAGCAGCACCTCGTCGTGATGCTCGCCGGCCTCGATCGCCGTCTCGGCAATGAAGCGGAACGGCGACGCCGGGTCGAGCTGCTGCACGCCTTCCGCGAGTGACGGTGCGGCCCAGAGCTGCGCGTCCGCCCGTTTCGCGCGTCGGTTCGCGCGATACTGCTCGAAGAACTTGGTCACCATGATGTACCAGCTCCCCATCGACATCACGACCAGCAGGATCAGCACGAAACGCGCGACGAAGTCGCCGCCGCGCCACAACGCATCGAGTCCGTAGGGATTGGTGGCGGCGTTCGCCGCGGCAGGCGCCGCCTGCGGTGCGGGACCGGCGACGGCCGGCGCTGCCGGCGCGACGGCGACTGCGCTCGCGACCGGTGCGGCCACCGTGCTCGTCTCGGCTCGCGCGTCCTGCGGCGCGACGAGGACCCCTGCCGTACCGCCGGCAATCATCATGCTGGCCGCGAAAGCGGCGATAAGTTGCTTCGTCATGTCTGCTCCATTGATCGATCTGATTAGGCATCCGGCATCCTGGCTGCCGGCTTTCTGGCGGCGCACCGCTCAGTTCAGGTTGAACGAGAACGGCACCTGCACGCGCACCGCCTGCCCCTGCGAAATACAACTGAATCGCCTCACCGCCGCGAGCGCGGCCCGATCGAGGATCGGGTCGGCGGACTGCGCGACGCGCTCGCCCGACACGCGGCCATCGGCATCGACGATGAACTCCACCAGCACGTTGCCGACGATGTTGTTTTCCAGCGCTTCACGCGGATAGCGCAGCGACGCGCGCACCTGATCCGAATTCGGGCATACGACGCCCACTTCGTGGCTCGGCGCAGCGGGTGCCGCGGGTGCGGCCGGTGCCGGCGCGGAGACTACGGGTGCAGTCGTGTGCGCGAGCGTCGCCTGCGACGACGCCTGAACCGGCACCTCCGGCGGCGGCACGAACATCCGCGCCGGTGGTGCAACCTTCGACGGCAACGCCTTCACGATCGGCTTCGGCGGTGGCGGAGGGGGCGGCGGCGGCTTGACCGGCTCGATGATTCGCACGTCGACCGGATGCTGGACGATCTCCGTCACGCGATTGGCGAGACCGTTCAGCAGCGCGTAGATCAGCGCCGCATGCAGCAGCAGGACGGCCGCGATACCGCCGTAGCGGCGCACGGGATGGCGGCTGGTCTGCCGGAACGGGCGCGGTTGGCCGGCAAGCCTGCGGGCCGGGGCGGAATGCGCAAACATGGAAGCTCCTCGAATCGTCCGCGCGTCAGAACGGCGCGCTCAGTTGCACACCGATCGTGCGTGGCTGGATCACCGACGCCCAGACGTTGCCGCCCAGCGGCACATAGCTCGTATTGGCGGACAGCAGCCCTTCGCGGTTGAACAGGTTCCTGACGAAGAACGACAGGCTCGCGTACCGCAGGTCCACGCCCAACTGGAGATCCGTCACGGCATAGGCGGGCAGGATGAAATCGGGCGAGCCCGTGGCGCCCGCGAAACTCGCATGACGCTCGCCCACGAAGCGCTCGGCGGCACTGGCCGTGGCCGACCATGGGCCGAGCGGGAAACGCCAGCTCGCCCCCAGCGACGCCGCGAACTTCGCGGTGTTCGGCAGCCGGTCGCCCGTGCGCGCACCGACGCTCGGCGCCCCTTCCGTCAGGTACGCGTCGATCGCGGCGAGCGACGCATTGAACGACAGCGCCGACGTCGGCCGCACCACGCCCGATGCCTCGAGGCCCTTGATCCGCGCGTTGCCCGCGTTGACGAGCTGCGCGACGCCGTCCACCGCGCCGTATTGCTGGATGTCGTGCCATTCGATGTCGTAAGCCGACAGCGCGACCGAGACGCGGTTGTCGAACAGATCCGCCTTGTAGCCGATCTCGTAGTTCCACAGCGTGTCGGGCTTGTAGGTGGGATTGCCGGCGATCAGTTGCCCCGTCACCGCGCTGACCGCCATGCTGTTGGGGCCGCCCGGGCGATAGCCGCTCGCGACGCGCGCGTAGACGTTGCTGGTCGGCGTGAGCTTGTAGCTGGCCGTGAACATGTACGTCTTGCTCGTATCCGACGACGCGCCCGGCGCGGACAACGGCGTCGGCACGAGCAGGCCGGACGTCTCCTGCCGGTAGTCCTGGCTGTTGTGCGCGATCCGCATGCCGGCCGTCAGCGCGATGCGCGACGTGGGGTTGTAGGTGACGTCGCCGTAGGCCGCTAACTCCTGGTAACTGCCCGAATAGCCGAGCCGCTCCAGGTCGCCGAGCGAGCGGCCGCCGGCCGTCGCGCGATACACCTGCAACGTGTTGCTGTGCTCGTGGTCGTAGTAGAGGCCGGCGACCCACTCCAGCGTGCGGTTGCCGGGCGATGTCAGCCGCAGCTCCTGCGTCACCTTGTTGGTGCCGACGGTGGAACTGGGCGTGACGGTGCTGACGTCGAGTCCGCCCGCCGCGAGAATCGGCGCATAGAACGGCGTGAAATCGAGCGTCGTGGACGTGCGCAGCGACTGGTACGCGGAAATCGCATTGAGGCGCGCCCAGCCGAAATCGTATTCGGCATTCGCTGTGTAGAACTGATTGCTCTGGTGATACGGTTCCTGCGAATCCTGCAATTTGGTCAGCGCGCCATATGCGGGCCGGCCGTTCATCCCGTAGTCGACGTAGTTCTGGCCGTTGCTGTTGATGTTCTGAAGCGTCGCCGTGAAGCGGAACGTGAGCTTGCGGGTCGGCGTGACGAGCAGCGACGCACGCACGCCGGTGGTGTCGCTCCGGTTGATGCGCGTGCCGGCGGCCGCGCCCGTCGCATCGACGTAACCGCCGTCGTGGTTGTTGAAGGCGGCGATGCGCATGGCGGCGACGTCGGATTTCAGCGGCACGTTCAGCACGACGTTGGTCGTGTTGTTGAGGCCGCCGTGCCAGGTCGACGAAAACATCGTCCCGACGCTGCCGAAAAAGCTCTCGGTATCCGGCTGGTTGGTCACGTATTTCAGCAGGCCGCCCATCGCGCCCGCGCCATACAACGTCCCCTGCGGCCCGAACAGGATCTCGATGTGATTCAGGTCGAGCAGGCCCATGTCCAGGGCCAGCGCGGCCCCGCCACCCGACACGGTGTTCGAGCCGAGCGGCGTATCGTCGACATACACGCCCACGGTCGGCCCGACGTCCTTGCCGGCCGTCACGCCGCGCATCGAGATCGTGCCCTGGCCCGGACCGCCGCCGCTGTTGAAACCGACGCCCGGCTGCGTCGACAGGTAGTCGCTCAGCTTCGTGGCGCCCGACTTCTGCAGCGCATCGCTCGACAGCGTGTCGACCTTCATCGGCACCTCGCGCGCCGGCTCGCGACGCCGGTTGGCCGTCACCTCGACGGAATTGAGCGTGATCGCCGCACCGCCGGCGCGACCTTTGGCGCTGGCATTGCCGTCGCGATCCGTACCGGGCGCCGCGCGCTCCGTGGTGGCGGCGGCGGGCGGCAACGTACCGGCACCTGGCTGTGCGGGCTCGGTCTGTGCGCACGCATCCGATGCGGCGAGAAACATCCGCATCACGGTCACGGCAACCAGCGTCCGCCTGAAGATCGTCGACTCCGCTGCGACCCCGCCCTTCTTGCTTGCCATCTGCGACTCCTCTTGTCTGTCTGAATGTGAGCGGACCTGTCGGTCTTCCGATGCGGTCCCGCATGCGAACCGCCCGCCCGAATGACTCCAAGGTAAGCAGCCAAATCGGCCGCTGCTTTTGCGAAACGCCGAAAAACATTGGCTACCGTCCTCGGCTGCCGACGCGCCGAAAAACGCGCGCAACGAAGCCGCGGGCGCGGGCGACGCGCCGCCGGACCACGCGGCAATCGAACGGGATGCGGGAGCAGGAAAACGACACGCGCCTTCCGTGCGTGAGTTCGCACGGAAGGCGCGGCAGCGGCGGGAGAAAGGCGTACGGCGGCGTTAAAGCGCCTGCGCGCCGATTTCGCAGTGCGGTTCGAAGCGCGTGCGGAAGGTACGCAACACGAGACCCAGCAGGATCACGCTGAAGACGGCGGCCGGCACGCCGAGCCAGACGATCCCCTTGAGCAGCGCGTACGGCGTGCCGTCGAGGGCATCGGATATCGCGCCGACGGAAGGCACGGACATCGCCTGAAATGCGTAGGTGACGAGCGACGACGTGCCGACGACCCGCCCGCGCAAATGCGGCGGCGCGATGTCCTGCAACAAGGTTGGCGTCAGTGCCGCGCCGGCGATATAGGCGGCGATGATGCCGATCATGCAGGCGAGCAGCATCGCCGCGCTCGTCGCGAACGACAGCATCAGCAGCAGCAACGCGGCCAGCAGCGCCATCGCGCAGCCGATCGCGACCGGCAGCAGCCGGCCCCAGCGCGCGCGCAGGCATCGCACGGCCACCACGCTCGCCAGCAAGCCGAGCGCCGAACCGCCGCCCACCGCGATGCCGCTGTACAACCCCGAGCGGGCGACGTCGACGTGAAAGTCGCGGATCAGCGACACCGGCGCCCAGCCCAGGATTGCCCCCACGTAGAAGGCCGCCATCGCATAGCCGACGATCAGGCACGCCAGCATCGCGCCCGAGCGCCGCCAGTAATGCGCAAGCGTCTCCTGCGCACGTTCGTGCAGGTCGGCCGTGCCGCCGCGCGGCGGATGCCCGACCAGCGCGAACAAGCCCGCGACGACCGGCCCCGGGATCGCGACGAGCAGGAACGCGAGCCGCCAGGGTTCGATCGACAGCGCGTGCGCGAACGGCGCGGCCACGCTGAAGATCGCGCCGGCGCCCGCGATCCCGAGCCCCGCGCCGAACAGCGCGACCGCGAAGAAGATCGTGTTCGCCGCCGTGCGCAGCGCCGGCGGAAACAGGTCCGGCAGCATGCTGTAGACGACCGGCCCGAGCCCCGCCTCGCCCACCGCGAGCGTCAGCGTGCAGAGGAACAGCATCCAGCCTTGCGTGACGAGGCCGCAGAGCGCCGTGCCCGCGCTCCACACGAGCACGCAGGCAACGAGCAGCCAGCGCCGGTCGACCCGGTCCGTCAGCCAGCCGAGCAGCGGCGACGCCAACGCCCCGAACAGGATGGGGCCGAAGCCGACGATCGCGCCCAGGCTGGTGTCGCTGAGCTGGAGGTCACGCTTGAGCGGCTCGACGGCGAGCGTCAGCATCTGACGGTCGGTGATGCCGAGTATCGCGGCCAGCGCGAGCACGGCCAGCGCGAACCACGCGCGTGACAACGACGGCGATCCCCCGGTGATTTCATTACGCACGCTGCGCCTCCTGCGCTGACGATGCTGCCTGCCCGGCCGACACCGGGCTCATTGGCGGCCGGCCGCAAAAGCCAGCCTGCAGACGATAGCCGCTCGACGGCGGCGAAACTTTCGCGGACGGCCGGCATCGTTCAGCCGGCGTCCGCGCGACTGCCCGATGGAACGGGCCGGATCAGACCGCGATTTCGTCGAACGGCCACATCGGGCGCGTCAGGCGTGCGTAATCGTCGACCCTGAAATCGAGACTCAGCGAACCCGGCGTGTCGCAGTAGTAGATGGCGCGCGCCAGCGGGCCGAACAGCGCCTGGAAATGCTGCGTCGACTTCACCACGACGGCCCGGCAACGCCGGAGGTCGACGCCGAGATCGAAAAAGCAGCTCGGGCTGTAGGTCTGCTGCCGGACGGAGTTGACCACCACGAGTACGCCGTCGACGTCCAGTACCGCGGACAGGCCCAGGCCCGGCCCCGGAAACTTGAACGTCTCGTCGTGCTGCGCCAGCCCCTCTTCGACCGCCACGACCCGCGCGACCACGTCGAGCGGGCGGCCCGCGCGCGGGCCGCTCTTGCCGCCGAGGCGCAGCTCGATCGTCGCGCCCACGCCGGCATCGCGCGCGAACACCGCCGCGACGGGATCCCACATCATGCCGATCGCCACCTCGCGCAGCCCGCGCTCGAGGATGGCCTCGAGGATGAAGGTGGAATCGGAGCCGGCGCCGCCGCCCGGGTTGTCGGCCGTGTCGGCAATCACGAACGGTAGGCCCGACGCGTCGGGCGGCGTCGCTTCGATCTCGTCGAGAATGCGTGCGATCGGCAGGCGCAGCGCATGCGTCTCGTCGCGCACGGCCACGAAGCCGCGCGCCAGTTCGCGCGCATGCGTGCGGGCCGCACCGGGATTGCCGTCGCTCACCACCAGCACCCCGGCGCCGGTATCGGGAAAGTCGGACCACGGGAATCCGTGGATCAGCGACACCGACAGGATCCCGTCGCGCCCCTCCCGATCCATCGCGTCCTGGTTGAGTTGCGCCATGCGCGGTTCGGTCGTGAAGAACATGCCGAGCATCGGTACGCGTTCGAAGTGCATCGTCGGCCGGATCTCGCCGCGCGCGGTGCGTTCGGCAAGATCGATCAGGTCGACCGCCCGTTCGTCGAAGTCGATGTGCGGATAGTGCTTGCACGCCAGCAGGATGTCGCCATGATCGAGCATCGCACGCGTGACGTTGGCATGCAGGTCCAGCTCGACACCGATCACGACGTCGGGGCCGACGAGCGCGCGCGTCTTCGCCAGCAGATCGCCCTCGCAATCGTCGTACCCCTGCGCCATCTGCGCGCCGTGCAACAGATACAACACGATGTCGACCGGCTGCGCGGCGCGCAGCCCGTCCAGGATCTCGTCGCGCAGCGTTTCATAGTCCTGCTTCGAACAGGGCGCGCCCGGTTCGGCGAACGCGAAGATCGATGCGCTCACCTCGTGGCCGCGTGCGCGCGCCTCGCGCACGAACGTGCCGTAGCCGACGAGTTCGTCCGCCTGCCCGTCGGGCACACCGCCGGCCGGACGGTACAGCGTGCGTTCCTCGAACGAGTGCAGGCTGGTAGGAATCGGGGAAAAGCTATTGGTCTCGTGCGCAAGCGCCGCAACGAAGATACGCATGGTCACTCCTGCTCGGGTTTGAAATATCGGTCGACAACACGCGCCCGGACGGGCACGCGGATTTCGCGGTCGCGCCGGCACCTGCCGGCTAACCGTCGATACAATTTGCATGACGAAACAATTTCGTTTCACTGGATCAGGTGGCGTGCACGCGTCGCAGTGGAACGGTGTCCGCCCGAGGGCGCGTCAGCCCTCTCGGCGCAGATAGCGCAGGCGTGTATGCACGCCGTGAGGCCGGTCGCCATCGCCGCGGAAGGACACGAGCGACAGCCGCCCGTTGATGCCGCACAGCTGCGCATCGGAGGTGCCTGGCGGCGCGAACAGATCTTCGGCCAGCGGCGCCAGTTCGAGGACGTAGGTCGAGCCGCCGTCGAATGCATAGCGGGTTTCGCCGTCGCCCGTTTCCACGCCGCCGCTCGGCCACAACATGGCCCGCCGGCTATCGGCGTCCATCTCGGTCCAGTACGCTTCGACCGACAGCCGCTCGTTGCCCGCCACCGATGCGAGGCGCATCGGATAGTGCCGATAGCCACCGGCATAACGGGACAGCGGCCGGCTCGACGCCCCGCGCTCGAACGGCATGACGGCCTCGTGCCCGAGGTGCGCGAGCGTCGCGAGCAGCACCTGGTCGTGCAACGCGTTGGCGCCCGGGCCCGTGCCGGCGGTAAATACCACGAGATCGAGTTCGGGGCAGACCGCGAAGCTCGACGTCGTGCCATACGTCGTACCGCCATGCCAGTACACGGTCGCGCCGCTCACCGGCACCTTCCACCAGCCGACGCAGATCGGCGGCACGCACGGGCGCCCCGCATCGAAGGTCACGGCCTGCATGGCCGCGACCGTCTCCGGCGCGAGGATCCGCGCGCCGTCGATCGAGCCGCCGGCCAGATGCATGCGCCCGTACGCGAGCATGTCGCGCACCGTCGAAATCGGGGTCGACCCGGCGCCCGCCAGCGACGGCGGCAACAGATACGCACGCGTGGCCTGCAGCTCGCCGCTCGCCGCGTTCGCGAACACGCCCACCGCATGACGATGCAGGATCGCCTGCTCGGCCGACGTGCACGACTCGTTCATTCCGCACGGACGAAACAGCGTTTCTTCGAGCACCTGGTTGTACGGCTTGCCGGACAGCACTTCGATCAGCCGCGCGGCAACCACGAAGCCGGCGTTCGAATAGTGGATCGTCTCGCCCGGTTCGAACAGCGTCCCGAAACCGGCCAGCCGCTCGACGAAATCGCGGGTCGCGCCCGTGCCGGCTTCGGTCATCGGGCTGAAGCTGTCGGCATCGATGCCGTTCGTGTGATTGAGCAAATGGCGCACGCTCAGGCGTTGCGCGTGGGCCGGATCGGCCAGCGTAAACGACGGCAGATGCGCGACGACCGGATCGTCGAGGCCGACATGCCCCGCCTCGACGTAACGCATCAGCAGGTGCGCCGTCATCACTTTGGTTACCGAACCGATCTGCAAGCGCGTATCGACGGTCATCTCCGCGCCCGTGTTCAGGTTCGCGATGCCGCGCGCCAGTTCGATCTGTTCGCCGCGGTGCCAGACGCCGGCGACATAGCCGGCCGTGGCCGGGCCGGCCACGGCGTTCGCAAGCAGGTCGTCTAGCTGGTGCCTCAGGATTTGCATAGCCGGATTCCATGGTAAGAGGATGGACGTCGCCGGGCGCCGCGACAGCAAGCGCGGCCGGCACGCATGTCGCCAATGTAACGGCGTTCCACCCTGCATCCTTTTGCCAGCGGCCGGAATGCTTTTGCGTGCGACTGTCGCTCGCGTGCCCGACGCGCGCCGCCACCGCCGGTCGCCCGCGTCGCATGCACGCGGCACCGAGATGCGCGAAAGCGCGGAGGCACGCGACAATTCCCCGGCGGACGGCGAAAGCGCGCCATCCATGCGTCGGGTATGGTGTGAAGTCCATCGGACGGCTCGCCATGACGCGTCGCCGTTTCTTCACGTACTGGCGGAATCGGGGAATTCCAATGTTCAAATGGCTTCCGGCCTTCCTGAGCCGCGACTGGGCGGGCCTGCCCATCGCGTTCGCGATCGGCGTCGCGGGCGCCGGGCTCGCCTGCACCGGCCTGCCCGTGCCGGGCGGCATCCTGCTCGCCACCGGCATCGCGCTCGCGGCCGGCGCGCTCCATCACCTCGCGTACCTGGCCCGCTTGCGCAAGGCCTGCCCGCCGCCGGGCCAGCTCGTGGACGTCGGCGGCCATCGCATCCACGTCCTCGCGGAAGGCCGCGCGAACGACCTGCCGCCGGTCGTCTGGATGTCGGGCGCGCACATGGGCGGCCTCGTCCTGCATCACCTGCATCTGGCATTGCGCGACACGACGCGCTCGATCCTGATCGACCGGCCCGGCAGCGGCTGGAGCGACGCCGGCCCGTATCCGCGCTCGACCGCGCGCGAAGCGGAGGAAGTGGCCGAAGCGTTGCACCGCGCCGGCGAACGCGGGCCGTTCGTGTTCGTCGGGCATTCGTTCGGCGGCCTGCTCGTCGCCAACCTCGTGCGCCGCCATCCGCATCTCGCCTGCGGCCTCGTGCTGCTCGACGCAACCCATCCCGACTTCTTCAACTACGCACCGCCGTGCCTGCGCCCCACCGCCATGACGGTGGCCGGCAACCTGAGCGGCCTGCTGCATCTGTTCGGTATCCATATCGATCTCGTCGACGTGCTGGGCCGCCGCCAGCCCGCCGTCAAGCGATTGCTCGAGCTCGTCGAGAGCCGGCTCGCCGAGGCGCTGGCGCTGGGCGCCACGCGCATCGAGATGCATGCGCGTGCCGGCTTCAGCGCCGCGTCCAGCCTCGCCGAACTGGGTGTCGCGCGCAGCCCGCTCGCCGGCTTCGACACGCTGGTTCACGACGGCGAACTCGGCGACCTGCCGGTGTTCGTCGTCACCCCGCGCGACGCGTCGGAGATGCGGCCCGAACAAGCCACCGAGCAACACAAGCTATATCGCCGCATGGGCGTGGACGAAGCCGGCTTCGAGCGCTATCTCGCGCTGATGACCGCGTCGCGCGCCCGCTATGTGTCGACGTCGTCGCGAAGCGAGCTGATCCACGCGCCGGCGGGCGACGGGCACAATTTCCCGTACGAATCGCCGGACTTCGTGGTGCAGGTGGTCGGCCGCATGCTGCGCATGCGCGCGTACGTCGCCTGACGCACGCGCACCGCCGCTCAATCGATGGTCGACACGCGGTCGGCCATCACCGCCCCGCCGCGCGCACGCAACTCGCGCGGCGACATGCCGAAGCGTTTCTGGATGGCGACGGAGAAGCTGCTCGGATGGTTGTAGCCCACTGCATACGCGACGTCGGTGACCGGCACGCCCGGCTCGCGCAGGAGTCGCAGCGCCTGCTGCATGCGCAGCTCGTGCGCGTATTCGTGCACGCTCTTGCCGAGCAGCGTGCGAAATCCCGCGCACAGGCTGCTGCGGCTCAATCCGACCTGCCGCGACAGCACATCGAGCGAAGGCGGTGCCGCAAAATGCTCCTGCAATACCATCTGTGCTTTCGACACCGCACGCCGCGTCATGCGGCTCACTTCGCCGTGGCCGGCTTCGTCATCGGCGTGGCGCGAGGCATCGGATACCGAATCGATTGCGCGCGCCACGATCTCGAGGCTGCGTCCGTGCAGATAGATCGACCGGCTGCGGCCGTCGAGCGAGCAGTCGCCGATGTCCCGCATGCACTCGAACAGCGCCGCTGAAATCGGCCCTGCATGCACGAACGATTCCGTCAACGTGCCTTCGACGAAATGTCGCAACGGCACCGGCAGCGCCTCTTCCGCGCCGGCATAGAGCGCGCTGAGCGCATTGCGGTGCAGGCAAATGCTCGTCACCTGATGATGTCCGCGCTCGGTCACGTCGCCCGCCGGCATGCCATCGGGCTCGGCGACCAGCACCATCGACGGGCCGTCGAGGCTGATCTCGCGCCCGCCCACCGCATACGACGCCGCCCCGCTACGACCGATGCGGATGCGCAACGTGTTCTGTCCGCGCGTGCGCCGCCGCACCACGCCCGCGAAACTGACGTCGACGGAGGTCATCCAGAAAGCCGGCGATTGCGCGTGAAATTCGGTCTGGCCGTCCGCATACGCGTTCGCATATTCGACGCGATAGTGATGCCCGTTGCCGATCTGTCGGATCACCGTGGACGGGAAGTCCGGCACCGACGGATTCGCGGGCGGCACGGCCAGATCGCGACTCAGCGAATCGTAATCGAGGTACGGGGAATAGAGGTTCTGCAACATCGGCGCGGGACTCCGGTGGCTGCCCGCATCCGGCCCGGAAGCGGGGCGCGATTCTCACGATCGCGGCAACGCTCCCTTATATCAAGCCGGAAAACCCACGCAAAGAACATGTTTACCCCCGCATCCGGCCGCTGCCGGCCCGTCGGCGGACGCGGCCAGCCGAGTCGATGCGCGACGCCGCGGCCCGCCATTCAGCGCTCACGCGCCGCTATGCAAGCACGTCGCCGGCCACCCCGCGCTGCGCCGCCTCCCGCCGCCGCAGCCGCATCGCGATCAACGCGGCACACACCGCCAGCGCCGCACCGGCCAGAAACCCGCCCGTGTACCCCACCTTCGCGGTGAGCGACAGGATCGTCGACGACGCGATCAGCTCGCCGAGATCGCGCGTGCTCTGCACGGCCGTCACGTCGGTGCCGGCCTGGTCGCTGCCGCCCGCGAAGCGCATGCCGGCCGTCATGATCGATACCGACGTGATCCCGGTCGCCAGCGACCCGAGTACCGTGCACAGCCATGCCCACGACGGCGACACCGGCAGCCACCCGCTCGCCTGCGCGAACCACAGCAGCGCGGCGGCGCCCGCACAGCTCACGCCGGCCGTAAACGCACGCCACAACCCGAGCCGCCTGACGAGCCACGCGCCGCCGCCGCAACCGAGCACGACCGTCACGATGCCGCCGGCCATCCCGAGTTTCCCGATCGCGTCGAGTGTCCAGCCCGCGTCGTTGAGAAACAGCTTCGACAGGCCGAAGCCCGATACGGCCGTCATCGCCGACAGCAGCGCGAGCGACAGCAGCGACCACGAACGCGGCCGCTTTGCGAAGCGCACGAGGCTCGCGTTGTGTTCGGCCTGCACGCGTGCGCGATCCGCATCGCGCGGCAGCACCCACAGCACGCACGCGAGGCTCGCGAGCGGCACGGCGGCCAGCGCGAGAAACGCGGCGCGCTGGCCGAACAGGCCGATCAGCGTCAACGTGCCGGCGCCGCCGCCGAAGAAGCCGATCATCACGCCCGCGATCTGGATCGCGTTGATCTTCGCCAGCGTGTCGCCGCTGAAGTGCTCGGCGGCCATCCCGTCGTTCGCGATGTCCTGCGTCGCGCTCGCGAGCGACGCGACGGCCAGCAGGCCGACCGCCCACCCGGCCGTCGCGACCGTCATGCCGATCTGCGCGAGGCTGCCGAGGCACAGCACGACGAGCATCTGCATCGGCAGCATCCAGCTGCGCCGCCGACCGATGCGCGGCGACCAGCGGTTGTCGACGACGGGCGCCCACAGGAATTTCACGACCCACGGCAATCCGACGAGCGGCAGGAACGCCAGCGCGTGAAGCGGCGCGCCGTCGTGGCGCAGCAGGGTCGGCATCGCGTCCATCGCGATGCCGATCGGGATTCCCTGTGACAGGTAAAGCAGCGTGATCGTGATGACCAGGCGGCGATGTTCGAGCAGATCGCGCATCGAAGTCTCCAGTTGCATGACATTAAAAAGGTTCGGCGCCGGCCGGCACGCGCGCGGGCCGCATCGCGTCGCGGCGCGGACGGCGCGCGGCACGCAGCAGCAATGCGCCGAATGCGACGAGTGCCACGTCGATCGGCCAGTACACGGGTGCGCCCGCGCCGAGCAGCGCGATCGCGCAATGCACCGCGCCGGCCAGCCCGTACGCGGTGCCGGCCGCACGCATCAGCCTGCGCAGCCAGGCCGCGCGATCGGCCACGCAGGCAGCAAGCGCGACTGCGCCGCCCCACACGGCCCAGAACAACGTTGCGAGCACATGGTCGACGTGCACGCCATCGGGCAACGCACGCCCGGCGAGCAGCAGCACGCCACCCGCGAGCACGAGCCCGCCGCAGGTGCCGACGGCAACCGCGGCCAGCACGTTCGCGGAGCGATCGTGCTGCGCACGCCGCCGCTCGATCCACAGATGCAGCCCCGTCGCGCAGAGCGCGCACGCGGCGAGCCCCATCAGGAAATGCACGACGCGCAGCACGCCGCCCATCGCCCCCACCCAGCCGTATTGCGCGAAGTGCAGCGGCTGCACCGCGATGAACGCACGCAGCCAGAAACCACGGCCGCGCGACGTGGCATCCGCGAGCCATTGCCCGTCCACCGCGCGATACAGGTGACGCTCGAACACGGCCGTACTCGGCAGGCCGGCAGTCGTGCCGGCAATCTCGACGCGCGCGTTCGCATCGTCCCAGCGATGCAGCACGACGGCTTCGCGCCGGAAATCCGGCACGCGCGCCGCGTCGCGCCGCAGCAGCGCATCGAGATCGGGCGCGCGTTGCCACGCGCCGCCAGCTGCGGCAGGGGGCGGCCCGCCGAGCAGTTCGGCGAACGCGCGCTGCGGCTGCCCCGGATACGCGACACCCGCGAGCGACACCGTGCCGAGCGCGCCGAGCCCCGACAACGCGCCGGTGAATGCGAACAGCACGAGCCACGGCGAGCCCCACAGGCCGATCCACGCGTGCAGGTCGAACAGCGCGGCGCGCAACCCTTTGCCGAGCCGGATACGCGCCGCATCGGGCCAGCGCCGGCGATGCACGATCACCCCCGCGACGATGAGCACGAGCAGCACGATCCCCCACAGGCTCACGAAGATCCGCCCGGGAAAACCGGCGAACAGCGTCTTGTGCAACGTGACGAGCAATGCCGCGCGCCCGCCGTCGGCCAGCCGCTCGCCGGTCGCCGGGTCGAGCGCCAGCGTGCACGCCTGGCGCGCGTCGCAAAAGCGGATTGCCGGATCGTCCGGCTGCGGCAGCACGATGCGCGCATCGCGCAGCGGCACGCCGAGTGCCGCCGCGCGTGCGACGAGTTCATCAAGCGGCAGTGACGGCCGTGCGACGGCGACCGGCGGCGGCCGCCACCAGCCCTGCATCGAATCGGTCGCGAGACTCCAGGTGCCGCTGAACAGCACGACGAACAGCACCACACCGAACAACGCACCGGCACCGCGATGCAGCGCACGCCAGCGCGAACGCAATGAAGCGTCCATGTCAGCGCCCTCCCCAGAACATCGCGCACGGCACGAGCACCGCGAGCCAGGCACCCGCGCGCCACACGGCCTGGCGCCGCCCGGGCGCGACGAGCACCCACAGCAGCGCGGCGACGCTCGCGGCAAGCGACAGCAACACGGCCGCATAGAGCCGGTTCAGGCCGTCGGCCGGGTAATGACGGGCCAGCGTGACCGCGAGCGCGACCGCGCCCGGCAGCACGCCGCCGATCGCGAGCGCCGCCCGCGTCCCCCAGCCGCCCGCCATCAGAACTGCCCGCGCACGGTCAGCATCACGTTGCGCGGTTCTCCGTAACGGTTGTTCCAGCCGGGCTGGCTCAGGCTCAGGTAGTACTTGCGGTCGAACAGGTTGTTGACGTTGAGCGCCGCGCTCCAGTGCTTGTCGTAGCGGTAGCCGAGCCGCACGCTCGCGAGCGCGTAGCCGCCCTGGCTCAGCGTGACGCCGTTCGCCTGCGCCGAGTAGTTGCTCTGCACCTGCACGCCGCCGCCGACGCTCCAGCGCCGCTCCTGCCACGGCAGGTCGTAGTTGGTCCACAGCCGGAACAGGTGGCGCGGGTTCAGCAGCGGCGCGAACGAGCCCGCGTTCGCGAGGTTGTCGGCATAACTCATCGTGTCGTACGTGTAGCTCGCCCACACGCTCCACCACGGCGTGATGCGGCCGTTCGCCTCGAACTCGAAGCCCTGGCTGCGCACGCTGCCGCCGTTAACGTAGTAGCAGTTCGGCCCCGCGCACGGATGCGCGAGATCGACCTGCGGGTTGTTGTCGAGATCGATGCGGAACGCCGCGAGCGACACGTTCAGCTTGCCGCCCGCCAGTTCGCCCTTCACGCCGGTCTCGTAGGTGCGCCCCTTCACCGGCGTCAGGATGCCGCCGCCCCACATCGACTTGGTTTGCGGCTGGAACACTTCCGCATAGCTCGCGTACCACGACCAGTCGCGCGCGAAATCCCAGATCAGCCCGCCGTACGGCGTGAACTGGTGGCCGGTGTTGTAGTGCGCGCCGAGGCTGTCCTGGTTCCACCAGCTCATGCGGCCGCCGAGCACGAGCGTGACGGGTTCCGCGAGCTTGATGCGGCCGAGCCCGTACACGCCCTTCTGCGAAACGTCGTTCTGCTGCGACTGCTGGTACGGGCCGACGCCCGGCTCGGGCACGCTGTCCGGGTTCCAGCGGTACACGTTCACCGGCGTGCCGGACACGTCGCCGAGCAGCTGCGCCGACATCTGCCCGCTGCTGCTGTTCGCGTAGGTCACGCCGAACATCAGGTCGTGCGTGAGCCCGAACGCATGCACCGGGCCCTGCACGTTCGCATCGAGGCTGCGGCTGTAGGTGCTGAATCGGTACGCGCCGCCCGTCAGCGCGCCGCCCGCGCCGGTCGCCGGATCGATCGCGCCGAACGCGCCCGCGTACTTCAGGTCGGAGCGCACGCTCTGGTATTCGCCGCTCACCTTCGCCTTCCAGCCGCCGCCGAGCTTCTGCTCGACCGAACCGAACGCGCGCGTCGTGTCCCAGTCGAAGCTGCCCCACGCGGTGTCGAGGAACGTCGAGCGCGACAGGCCGAGGCTCGATCCGTCACGCGCCATCGGCACGCCGGACATGTCGGGCACCGATCGGGTCGTCTGGTACTGCGCGCCGAACGTGAGCAGCGTGTCGCGCGTCACATCGACTTCCGTGACGCTGTAGATCGACCGCGTATCCTGCTTCGCGTGATCGTAGAAGAAGTGACGATCCTCGTAGGCGGCGACGAGCCGGCTGCGCACGGTGCCCGCCGCATTGAGCGGCCCGCCGATGTCGGCTTCCGCGCGATAGCGGTCCCAGCTGCCGACACTCACGCTCGCATTCGCGGCGAACTGGTACTGCGGCCGCTTGCGCACGAGGTTGACCGTCGCGGCCGGGTTGCCCGAGCCGTGCAGCAGGCCGTTCGCGCCGCGCAGGATTTCCACGCGCTCGTACACCGACATGTCCTGCGGCGCGCTCGCCATGTCGCCGATCACGATCGGCACACCGTCGAATTCGAACGAATCGACCTTGAAGCCGCGCACGAAGTACGCGGTGGTGAGCAGCACGTAGGGCTGCACCGTCACGCCCGCCGATTGCTGCATCACCTCGTCGAGCGAGTACAGGTTCTGCTGGTCGATCCGCTCGCGCGTCGTCACGCTGACCGACTGCGGAATTTCCCGCAACGCCAGCGGCATCTTGCCGACCGTCGCCACCGACGGATCGTCGGCCACGCCGCGCGACGCGGTCACCGAAATCGCTTTCAGCTCACCCGCGGCGGGCTTCACGGCGGTCGCCTCTTCCTTCCGGACTTCCGTGCCAGCCGCCGACGCCGGCACCGTATCGGCGAACGCCGCCGCCGGATGCGCGGCGATCAGCAAGCCGAGATACAGCGACGGACGCCAGCGCCCTCGCCCGAAGCGGGCGACGCACGCGCCCTTCGTCTTTGATCTCCCAGGTTCCAGCACCTCGTACCGCATTCACGCCCCCGTATTTGATAATCGTTCTCATTATCAAATAGAACCGGCGGGCGATTTTTCGATCGAGGGGCTTTTCCTATCGATTCCGGGCACGCCGGATCGCATTGTTCACGTCAGTGCGCGGATTCGGCCGGCCGGGCATCCGCGTCCGTATCCGCATCGGTGAGCGGGACCGAGTCGGGCGGCCGCCCGGCGCGGGCGAATGTCGCGTACCACGCATCGGTCTCGACCAGCTGCGCATGCGTGCCGGTCGCCCGCACCCGGCCCCCGTCGAGCACGACGATCGTGTCGGCGGCGGCCGCGAGCGTCGGCTGGTGCGTGACGACGACGCGCGTACGCTGCCCGCGCAGCGCGACGAGACTGTCGCGCACGCGACGCGCGCTCAGCTCGTCGAGGCTCGCGGTCGGCTCGTCGAACATCAGCACCGGCGCACGCGCCAGCAGCGCGCGCGCCAGGCACACACGCTGGCGCTGCCCGCCCGACAGCAACTGGCCGCCCGGCCCCACGCCGGATTCGAGCCCGTCCGGCAATCGCTCGGCGTCGCGCAGCAGGCCGACCGCGTCCAGCGCGGCGCGCAGTTCGTCATTGGACGCGTCCGGCCGGCCCATCCGCACGTTCCACGCGAGGCTGCCGCGAAACAGCCCGTTATCCTGGAACACGAGATTGCGCGTCGCGGCGAGCGTCGCCTCGCTCAGGTGCCGCACGTCGGTGCGGCCGAGCAGCACGCGCCCGGCGTCCGGATCGTCGAGCCGCGCGAGCAGGCCCAGCAGCGTGCTCTTCCCGGCCCCCGTAGGGCCGACGATCGCGACGAAGCCGCCCGCCGGGCAATGCAGGTCGACGCCGTCGAGCAACGTCGCGCCGGTGGCCGACCGGTAGCCGACGCGAACCGCGTCGACACTCGCATCGTGTACCGGCGTGCCACGCTCGGGGCTGTCGAAACGCGGCGCGTGCAGCACCGCGAGCACGGTGTCGAGCGCGCGCCAACCGCCGCGCAGCGCCTGGTCGAGCTGCGTGAGCTGCGCGAGCGGCTCGATGAAGCGCACGAGCAGCACGAGCACCGCCACGGCCGTCGCGGCATCGAGCCGGCCGGTCGAGACGGCCCACGTGCCGCCGACCAGCATCGCGACGAACACGCCCTGCACCGCGCCCGCGAAGCCGAGTTCGATCGGCAGCGAGCGCCGCATCAGCGCACGCGTGCGGCGATGCTGCTCGTCGAACGCGTGCTGCAAAGCCGCGCGCGCGTCGCCTTCCTGTCCCGCGAAGCGCAACAGCCCCTGATGGGCAGCGAAGGTCTGAAGCTGCACGGCCATGCCGCGATCGCCTGACGCGCGCGATTGCTCGAACGCGAGCGTGCGGGTGCCACCGCGTTCGAGCAGCGCGAACAACAGCACGGCCGCCGCCGCAAGGCACAGCGCGATGCGCCAGTCGATCCATGCGAGCCCCGCGACGACCGCGAGCGGTGTCACGACCGCGCCGATCAACGGCCCGAGCAGGTGCGCCGGAATCCCCATCGCCTGCATGACCGGCCCGCGCAACAACCCGGCCGGATGCGTGTCGCGCACGGCCTGCCACGACGCGATGCGCGGCAGGTGCCGCACGAGGCGTTCGACGAGACCGGCCGCGAGCGCGCCGCCCGCGCGATAGCCGCCGCGTTGCGCGACGTACAGCACGAGTGCGTGGCACAGCGTCAGCGCGCCGAGCGCGATCGTCCAGTGCAGCACGGCCGCGTGCACGCCGGCGAACCATGCGCGGATCAACGGCACGAGCAGCAACCCGCAGGCGCCGTCGAGCAACGCGGCCGCCACCGCCCAGCCGGCGCCGCGCCACAGCGCGCGACGCGTTTCGGATGGCAAGCACTGCAAACGTTTGAGCGACTTCATCATCAGGCGGCCTCCCCGCCCGCGGCGCCGCGTTCGCTCCATAGCCGCGCATACAGCCCGCGCGCGGCCAGCAGCGCCGCATGCGTGCCGCGCTCGACGATGCGGCCGCGATCCATCACGAGAATCTGGTCCGCATGCCGGATCGCGTCGAGATCGTGGCTGACGATCACGCGCGTGCGCGCGTCGCCGCGCAACGCATTGCGCAACGCGCGCCCGGTTTGCGGATCGAGTGCCGAGGCCGGTTCGTCGAGCAGCAGCACCGGTGCGGGCGACAGCAGCGCGCGCGCAATCGCCAGCCGCTGCAGTTCGCCGCCGGACAGCCGCACGTCGCGCCCGCACACGCAGTCGTAGCCGCCCGGCAACGCGTCGATGCGTTCGTCGAGGCAGGCTGCGCGCGCGGCTGCGCGAATCGCGTTGCGATCGGCGTCCGGCCGGTAAAGCGCGATGTTCGTCGCAATCGACGCGTCGAGTGCGGCGGCCTGCTGGAACACCATCGCCACCTGCTCGCGCCGCGTATCCGACGCGAGCCGCCGCAGATCGGCGCCGCCGAGCCGCACCGTGCCGCGGTCCGGATCCATGAAGCGCGCGAGCAGCATCAGCAGCGTGCTCTTGCCCGCGCCCGATGGCCCGACGATCGCGGTGGTCGTGCCGTCCGCGATCGTCGCGTCGATATCGCGCAGGATCGGCGCGCCGTCGATGTCGATACTCACGCCGCTCAGTTCGACCGACGCGTCGCGTGGCACCTGTGCAGCGCCATCGACTGGCTCGGGCAAGCCGGGCTGGGCGAGCAACGCATCGAGGCGTGCGGCGGCCGCGCGCGCTTCGCGCAGTGCGTCGGCACCGTGGCCGAGCGCACGCACCGGCGCGGCGACTGCCCAGATCAGCAGCGCGAACACGCACAGTTCGCCGACCGGCTGACGGCCGGCCGTCAGCCACGTCGCACCGAATACGACCCAGGCAAGCAGGAACGGCGTGCCGAGCAGCACCTGCGTGCAGGCGCCCGGCCCGCCGACGCGGCCGACCCATGCTGAAAACGCCTGCTCGAAGCGCCCGGTCGACGCCAGCGCGGCCGCCTCGATGCCGGCGCCCGGATACTGCCGCACGAGCGCCGGGTTCTGCGCGAGCTGTGCGTAATCGCCCATCAGTTGTTCGAGCGCCGCATTGCGCGCCGCGACGGCCGGTGCGAACCGCACTGAACGCATCCAGCGGAACAGCGCGGCCCCCGCGACGAGCGGCACGAGCGCCCATGCGAGCAGCACGGGATTCAGGTAAAGCAGGCATGCGAGCGCTGCACACGGCACGACGATCAGTTGCGTGAGGTCGGCCGGCGCATGCGCGACGAGCTGGTGCAGCGCGCGCACGTCCTGGTCGACGTGACGCGCGACGCGATCGCTGCCCGCGCGCGCAAACCAGCCGAGCGGCAAGCGCTGCAGATGATCGGCGAGGCGCCTGCGCAAGCGATCGGCGAGATCGGCGTCGACACGATGCGTCAGGTGCAGCGCGATCGTCTGGCCGCCCAGCCAGCCCACACCGGCCACCACGGCCGCGACGAGCCAGCCGCGTGCCGTCGCGTCGAGCTGCGCCGTCGCGCGCCACGCGTCGGCGACCCGGCCGAGCGCGAGCCACGGCACGAGCGATGCGACACCCGCCAGCGCCTGCAGCACGACCGCCGCCGCGAGCGGCACCGCGAACGGCCGCAACATCGAAAGCAACGGCCCCTTCATGCGGCACGCTCCAGCAGCATGCCGAGCCTGGCCGCGCACGCGTTGCCCGGCAGTTGCTCCGGAAAGCCGAGCTGCGTGGCCAGGTGCCGCCAGACGCGCGTCACGTCGCCGCTGCGCGGGTTGCACACCTGCAGCCCTTCGCCCGACACGAGCCGATCGACCGCGCGCACGGCCGCCTGCGGCCGGCTGCGCGTCGGCAGGCACGCGAGTTCGGCCATGCGCGGTGTATGCGCGACGCGGCTGAAGCGCGGTGCGCGGAACGTTTTCCGCGAACGGGCGAGCGGCAGCGCCGCGATCATCGCGACGAACGGCGAGCGAAAGGTAATGGGAGAAAAACAGGAAGGACCGGAATGATCGATTCCGGCATCGACAGCGGTCTGGCTCATGAGCACGCCTTGCATGGGTCGTTCGATGGCGGATCCGCTCGGCGGCGGCCACCCGTGGATGAAAATCTATCTCACCCACACCCATGAGCACGGTCGATTGTTTTAGGCTGCCGGTCAGTTGCTTTAGATTGCCGCGCGCGCCGGTTCGACGTCGTCAATCGCGTTCGACGACGCACGAATATCGCTCGGCGAAATCCCGTAGCGCTTGCGAAACGCAATCGAAAAATGCGCGGGGCTGTAGCCGACGCGGTACGCGACGGTCGACACGTTCGCGTCCTCCGCGCACAGCATCGCGTGTGCGGTCCGCAACCGGTATTCCTGCAGGTACGCATACACGCTCGCGCCGAACACCTTGCGGAAACCGGCGGTCAGCTTGCGCGAATTCATCCCGACGCGGCCCGCGAGCGCGTCGAGCGTCGGCGGCTGCTGCAACTCGCGCGTCAGGATGTCGCTCGCCGCATACACGCGCTCCACGTCCGACGACGTGACGCGCACGTCGGCCGGCGCGAACTGCCGCTGCGTCGCCAGCAACTGCGCGCTCAGCGCGGTCAGCTCGAAGGCCTTGGCCTTCAGGTAGTACTCGCGCACCGCGCCCTCGAACTGACACGTTGCAATCTGCACCGCAAGCGCCTGCAGCGCCTTCGACGCCGGGCAACTGACGATGCGCGGATCGCTGCCCGCCGGCGCGAGCATCGTCTCCGGCAGCAGGCTCAGGTCGCGGTCGAGCGCATCGACACCGAGCTGCACGATCGTGTAACGCAACGGCATGTCGCGATCGTAGATCTGGTGCGTCGTGAATTCGCCGTCGTTGGCGATCACGCACAGGCCCGGCCCCTTGATGCATTGCTCGGGCTGGCCCGGCACGCGGCAGCGCAACTGCCCGCTCTGCACGAGGACGAGCTTCAGCCCTTTTTCGAGCGGCTCCTCGTACCAATCGCGGCTGTCCGAACACAGCGTGCCGCTCACGAGTTTCATGCCCGCATCGATGTGCATCACGCCCGGATGATTACCGGGGACGAGCACCGGCGGATGACGTCGTGACGAAGCGAAGGAGGTCGAGCTCATCGGAGGTCCGTTGGTTAGGCGGCACGCGCAGCCCGGCGCGCGCCGGCGGCAACCGGCCGATGGTCCGGCCGGGCCGGGGCCGCACGACAGGCGCCCGATCGAATGAAATGGCCGCGACATCGAAAGAAACGACGCGGTCGCGGCACTTGCCGCAAATGATAATACCTCTCATTTACATTTTCTGACAACTTGCCGGAACCCCGGGTCGGTGCGTGCAATCCTCCGGTCCTCCGTGGCGCCGGCCGTCCCGGTCAGGTTGTCGGGCAGGCAGCGCGATCCACGTGCGCGATGTAGCGGCGGTGGCCGATGCTCGCGGCTCGGCAAAGATATCGGCCTCGTCGACGGTCGAGTGATCCGTCATCGCGGCGGCCGCGTGGATCACAACAGCGGCAGCGTGAGCCGGATATGCTCGGCGAACGCCGCCGTCAGATGCGACGGCCGCTTGCGGTCGAACCTCAGCGCAATGCCCACGGCCGGCAACGGCGGCAAGCGCGGATCGCCGGTGACGATCGCCAGGTCGGCCGGCACCGCCGTCTGCGTCATCACCGCGAACGCCTGCCCCGAACGCACCAGCGCGATCAGCCCCGCGAGACTGCTGCTCGCATACGCGACGCGGTAATCGCGGCCGGCACGATCGAGCGCATCGCAGGCCGCGACGTGATCGAGCGTGTCGCGATCGGACAGCGCCAGCGGCAACGGATCGAAATGCGCGGGTTCGAGCCCCGGATAGCCGATCCAGACCAGTTGCTCGCGGCGAATGATGTCGTCGTGCTCGCCATCGTCCGGCAATGAAATCATCGCCAGGTCGACCGCGCGTTTCTCCAGCTGTTCGACGAGCCGCGGGGTCGGCCCGCATACGACTTCGACGATCGCCTGCGGATGCTGGCTCGAAAACTGCCGCAGCAGCGAAGGCAGCCAGACCTCCGCGTAATCGTCCGGGCACCCGAAGCGGATCGTCCCCGACAACCCCGTGCCGCACAGGTCGGCCATCGCCTCGTCGTGCAGCCGCAGGATGCGCTGCGCATGCACGAGCAGCCGCTCGCCCGGATGGGTCAGCACCACGCCGCGCCCGGTGCGCTGGAACAGCGGCTGATCGACGACCTCCTCGAGCCGCTTCATCTGCTGGCTGAGCGCGGATTGGGTCCGGCCGACCCGCGCGGCCGCGCGGCTGAGCGCGCGCACCTCGGCGACCACAACGAACGAGCGCAGCAGGTCGATTTCGAGCGAAAGTGCCAAGGTATTAGCTCCTTTTCTACCTTGCATAAGAACTATTCGTTTCCATCAAATCAGACGCGCGCCTAGACTGCAAGCGCCCCCTGTTCCCTGCCCCTTGCCCCTTGTCTGGAGACGCCCGATGTCCCTGAACGACGACCCGACCTTCTGGCGCAACGCCAGGCAGCACCTGGTCCGCTACGGCGGCACGTTCGAGCCGCTGATCATCGAGCGCGCGAAAGGCAGCTTCGTGTACGACGCGGACGGCCGCGCGATCCTCGATTTCACGTCGGGCCAGATGAGCGCGGTGCTCGGCCACAGCCATCCGGAGATCGTGTCCGTGATCGGCGAATACGCGGGCAAGCTCGACCACCTGTTCAGCGGAATGCTGTCGCGGCCGGTCGTCGACCTCGCGACGCGCCTCGCCGACATCACGCCCGCCGGGCTCGATCGCGCGCTCTTGCTCAGCACCGGCGCGGAATCGAACGAAGCGGCGATCCGGATGGCGAAGCTCGTCACCGGCAAGTACGAGATCGTCGGCTTCGCGCAGTCGTGGCACGGGATGACGGGCGCGGCCGCGTCGGCCACGTACAGCGCCGGCCGCAAGGGTGTCGGCCCGGCCGCCGTCGGTTCGTTCGCGATTCCGGCGCCGTTCGCGTACCGGCCGCGCTTCGAGCGCAACGGCACCACCGACTTCCTCGCCGAACTCGACTACGCGTTCGACCTGATCGATCGCCAGTCGAGCGGCAACCTCGCGGCCTTCATTGCGGAGCCGATCCTCAGTTCGGGCGGGATCATCGAATTGCCGGAAGGTTATATGGCAGCGCTCAAGCGCAAGTGCGAGGAACGCGGGATGCTGCTGATCCTCGACGAGGCACAGACCGGCGTCGGGCGCACCGGCACGATGTTCGCGTGCCAGCGCGACGGCGTGACGCCCGACATCCTGACGCTATCGAAGACGCTCGGCGCCGGGCTGCCGCTCGCGGCGATCGTCACGTCCGCGCAGATCGAGGAACGCGCGCATGAACTCGGCTACCTGTTCTACACGACGCACGTGTCGGATCCGCTGCCGGCGGCCGTCGGCCTGCGCGTGCTGGACGTGGTGCAGCGCGACGGACTCGTCGCACGGGCGAACCTGATGGGCGACCGGCTCCGGCGCGGCCTGCTCGACCTGATGGAACGCTTCGACTGCATCGGCGACGTGCGCGGACGCGGGCTGCTGCTCGGCGTCGAGATCGTCAAGGATCGCCGCACGAAGGAACCGGCGGACGGGCTCGGCACGAAGATCACGCGCGAATGCATGAATCTCGGGCTCAGCATGAACATCGTGCAGTTGCCCGGCATGGGCGGCGTGTTCCGGATCGCGCCGCCGCTGACGGTCAGCGAAGCGGAGATCGATCTCGGGTTGTCGTTGCTCGAGCAGGCGATCGCACGCGCGTTGTAACGGCGTGCGGCAACGCCCTGCCCCGCTGCGGCACGTTCCGTCGAGCCGGTTCGACGGCCTGGCGCGACGGAAACGAGATCCGGATTCCCGATCGATCGACACGCTTCGGTGTCGACGCAAGTCGCGCGTGACGCGCCGGCAGTGGCGCGTCGCGCATCACGGGCGCTCGTGCGCCGCTCAGGTACCCGTCGACGTATATTTGCGCACCCCGAACCGCCACGCGACGAAGCACGCGCCGAGGAACACGAACGCAACCGCCGGCGCGAGCGGCAAGAACCAGCCCGGCGCGCCGAGCGGATCGGGCTTGCCGAGGATCGCCAGCACCGGGAAGTACGCGATGCACGCGATCGGCACGACGAACGTCAGGAAATGACGGAGCCAGCCCGCATAAAGACTGATCGGGAACTGCGCGGCCTGAACGCCGCCGTACGTGACGACATTGACGACTTCCAGGCTCTCGACGGTCCAGAACGCGAGCGTGGCCTGCAGCACCATCAGCCCGAAGAACAGCGCGACGCCGCCGGCGATCGTCCACAGGGCCAGCGCGATCGCCGTGGCGTTCCAGTCGAAATCGAGCGCGCGCGTCGCGACGACCAGCACGACGATGCCCTGCAGCAGCCGCCCGATCACGCGCAACCGAAAGTCATGGCCGATCAGTTGCAACGTGGCCGTGCGCGGGCGCAGCAGCAGGCGGTCGAAATCGCCCGTGCGGATGAAGTCGCTGCCGAACACGTCGAACCCGCGGCTGATGAAATCGGCGATCGCGAAGCTGACGCTGACCATCCCGAAGAACATGCAGATGTCGCCGAAGCGCCAGCCCTGCACGTCGCCGAAGCGGTCGAACAGTGCCCAGATGCCGACCAGTTCGATGAGGGTCGTCAGGAACGTGCCCGCGCCGAGCATCAGGCTCGAGGCCGGATACTGGAGCTGGGCGCGGATCGAGGTGGCGAAGTAGCGGGACAGCAGGCGGGCGGTATTCATCGGTTCAGCCTCCCTGCAGGTGAAGCCGCGCCATCACGCGGTGCATCGCCGTGCGCCCAAGCGCGACGAAGGCGACGATCCAGAACGCCTGCAGCGCGAGCCCGGCCCAGGCCGCGCCCCCGCTCAGCGTGCCGATGTAGATCCGCGACGGGATGTCGAGCATCCCGGCGAACGGCTGGGCGATCAGCAGCGGCTGCAGCCAATCCGGAAACAGGCCGAGCGGAATCAGGTTGCCCGAGAACAGGATCACGAACGCGGGCGCGAGCGTGTTGATCCCGCGATCGGTCAGCGTCGCCGCGATACACAGGTTGAGCAGCATCACGAACGCGGCGGCGAGCCCGATCATCAGCATCACGGACACGACGAACAGCGCGGCCCGCGCGGCGTCCGCCGGCGGCTGCCAGGCCCATTCGCCGAACCCGGCGAGCGGCAGCACGATCGCCGCCGCGACGAACATCAGCAGGACCCGCGGCAGCGCCCGCGCGCTCATCCACGCCATCGCCCGCACGTACCACCACGTGTACGTATCGACCGGGCGCAGCCGGTCATAGCTGACCGCGCCGGTCCGCACCGCGGCCGCGACATCGGGGTCGCCGGCCCACGGCAGCAGCGCGAACAGCGCCTGCGCGATCCACGTGTAGGTCGTCACCTGCTCGAGCGTCATCGATGCATGCGCGTGCGTCGCGTGACGATAGAACGCCGCATAGATCATCACCTTGAGCGCGCCCCACCAGCATTGCGTCGTGAAGCCCGCGAGGGCGGCCGCGCGATACTGGAGCAGGGTCTTGAAGCGTGCCGAGAAGGCCGCGGCGTACGGGCGCAGGACGTCCATCGGCTCAGGCTTCCGTCGCGCCATGCAGGCGGTAGAAGCGCGCGATGACCTCCTCGATCGCCGGCTGCTCGACGCGGATGTCCTCGACCGCATGCTCGGCCGCGATGCGCGCGACGAGCGCGGGCGCACCGATGACGCCCGGATCGAACGCGAGCTCGGCCGTGCGCCCCTCGCGTCGCAGCAACTGCGTACCGGCGATGTTGAGCGCCGGTGCTTCGTCCGCGAAATCGACCAGGATGCGGCGGTCGGACAGCACGCCGGCACGCAGCGCGTCGAACGGCTGGTCGGCCAGCACGCGGCCATGCCCGATGACGATCACGCGCTCCGCGAGCGCCTCGATGTCGTGCATGTCGTGCGTCGTCAGCAATACGGTCACGCCGCGCTCGCGGTTCAGCATCTTGACGAATTCGCGCACCGCGAGCTTCGACGGCGCATCGAGGCCGATGGTCGGCTCGTCGAGAAACAGGATCGGCGGCTCATGCAGCAGCGCCGCGGCAATTTCGGCGCGCATCCGTTGCCCGAGCGACAACTGGCGTACCGGCTGGTCGAGCAGGCTGTCGAGGCGCAGCATCGCGACGAGCGCGTCGCGCGTGCGGCGGTAGGCGCCGGGATCGACGCGATAGATGTCGCGCAGCAGGTCGAAGCCGTCGATGACGGGCAGGTCCCACCACAACTGGCTGCGTTGCCCGAACACCGCGCCGATGCGCGCGACGTGCGCGATGCGGTCGTCGAACGGCACGCGGCCGTCGATGACCACCTTGCCGGAAGTCGGCCGCAGGATGCCGGACAGGATCTTGATGGTGGTCGACTTGCCGGCCCCGTTGGGCCCGATGAAACCGAGCAGCTCGCCGCGCCGCAGGCTGAAGCTGACGTCCTTGAGCGCTTCGACTTCACGCCAGCGGCGGCGCAGCAGCCCAAGCATGCCGGGCTGCCGCTCCGCGATGCGGTAGGTCTTCGCCAGGCCTTCGACGATGATCTGGGACATGCAATCCTCGCGGGTTCGTTAGCGGCCCGCGGCCGTCGGGCAGACGGTGCCGGCGCGGAAAGCGCGCGATCTTATCATGGGGCGAGCCGAAGGATCGGCAGGATGCAAGCAACCGCGTGGCCGGCCCGCCCGGCGCCCGCGACCTGCGTACACTGACGGGCAGGCAACGACAACCCGTGAGGCAAGCGATGACGATAGCGGCGCAACCTGCCGGCGAGCCCGACCACTGGCTCGTCGCGCGGCGCGATATGGAAACCGGCATCGAGAGCCTGCACGCGCATTTCACCGGCCATGCGTACGACGCGCACGATCACGACGACATGCTGGTCGGCTTCACCGAACAAGGCGTGCAGCAATTCCAGTGCCATCGGTCGGTACACACGAGCGTGCCGGGCCGCGCGATCCTGATCGAGCCGGGCGCGCTGCACGACGGCCATGCGCCCGAAGCCGGCGGCTTCACCTACGGGATGCTGTACCTGCCGCAAGCATGGGTCGAGCGTGCCGCGCGCCGGCTCGACCTGCCGGGGCTCTGCGGTGTCGAGGCGTCGTTCGGCCATACGCTCGTCGACGATCGCGGCCTCGTCGACGCGATCCGGCACGCGTTTCTCGCGATCCACGGCAACGAAGGCAAGCTCGCGCGCGACCAGACGCTCGACCGCCTGCTGATGCGGCTCGGTGGCGAACTGCGCACCCCGCTCTCGCTGGAAATCGGCATCGTGCCACCCGCGATCGCGCGCGTGCGCGATCTGCTGCATGAACGCATGGACGGCAACGTCGGTCTCGACGAGCTGGCCAGCGTCGCCGGAATCGACCGGTTCCGGCTGACGCGGCTGTTCCAGCGTGCGTTCGGCACGTCGCCGCACGCGTACCTGGTGCGCTTGCGGCTGCGCGCCGCGCGCCGGCTGCTGGCCGCCGGCCGCACGCCCGCGCAGGCGGCCGCGGACGTCGGCTTCGCCGACCAGAGCCACCTGGGCCGGTGGTTCCGCCGCGCCTACCGGATCACGCCGGCCGCGTACCGGCAACTCTGCACAAACGTTCCAGACTGATCGCGCACCGCATCCGATCATGAGCGTCTCTATGAGGAGCAATCATGTTCGATACGAAGGTGGCGCTGATCGTGCGCGACGATCTCGCGGCGTGGCAGAAACTCAACGTCGTCGCATTTCTCGCGACGGGGGTCGCGGCCGAAGCGCCTGAAGCGCTCGGCGAGCCATACGAGGACGCGGCGGGCCGCCGCTACGGCCGCATGCTGGGCCAGCCGATGCTGGTGTTCGCGGCCGATCTGAACGGGCTGCAGGCCGCGCATCGGCAGGCGCTGTCGCGCGAACTCACGATCGTGCCCTACGTGCACGCGATGTTTTCGACCGGACACGACGCGGCCAACCGCGAGGTGTTTCGTGCGGGGGATGCCGAGCATCTCGACCTCGTCGGGCTGGCGCTGCGCGGGCCGAAGAAGGCGGTGGAAAAAGCGGTGAAGGGGCTGGCGTTGCATGCGTGAACGCCGCAGCCGCCTTCGCGTGGCGGATCAGCGATGCGCGAGCACGTTGACGAGCTTGCCGAACGGATCGCGCACGTAGAACCGCCGCACGCCCCACGGCTCGTCGGCCGGGCCGTATTCGACGCGAATCCCGGCCGCATGCACGCGCGCGAGCGCTTCATCGACGTCGTCGACCTCGATCGACAGATCGGGCGTCGGCGTACCCGCCCCGCCCTGCGACGCGAAGCTGATCTGCACGTCCATCTGCTCGTCGTTGCCGTAGGTCGCGATCCAGCCGTGGTCCATCAGCAGGTCGAGGCCGAAGATCCGCTGGTAGAAGCGCTTTGCGTCGTCGACCGATCGCGTGTCGATGTTGGCGACGATCCGTTTGACCTTCATCGGGTTCCTCCACGGGGCGTGACAGTACCGCGACGCTACACCGGAACCGCACGCGCAACCAGGGGCGTCAGCGGCCGGCCGCCTCCAAGTCCGCCCGCCGCGCCCGCGCCGGCCGCTCGCCCTGCTTGCCGGCCAGCCACACGCCGATCGCGACGACGACGATGCCGAGATAGGTCGACACCTCGATCCGGTCGCCGAACATCCACGCGGCCCAGGTCAGCGTCACCGGCGGCTCGAGATAGACGAGGGTTGCCACGCGCGTCGCGGGCATGCGCTTGAGCAGCGCCCACAACGACAGGTACGCGATGAAGGTCGAGAACACCGTCAGCCACACGACGGAGACCCACACGTTCGGCTGGGTCGGCACATGCAGGTCGCCCGTGACGATCCCGCACGCCGCGAACAGCACGAGGCTCACGCAGCCCTGCACGAACAGCGGCAGGAACAGCCCGTCCTCGTCGCTGCGCGCGGCCGTCAACGCACGGCGGCGCTGATAGATCGTCGCGATCGACAGCCCCAACGCGGACACCAGCGGCAGCAGGTACATGACGAGCCCGACCGACCCGGCCGGCAGCGCATATTGCCCGCCGATCACGATCCCCACGCCGACGAACCCGACGACGAGCCCGGCCCACTGGCGCGCCCCGCTGCGCTCGCTGCCTTCCAACGCCGTCATCGCGGCCGTGATGAGCGGCTGCAACGCGGCGACGATCGCGGCGATGCCGGGCGGCAGGCCATGCTGAATCGCCACGTACACGCAGGCCAGATAGAGAAACTGCGACAGGAAGCCGATCACCGCGTGATAGCGGAGCTTCTCCCACGTCAGGCGCCCGAGCTGCCGGTTGAGGACGATCGCCAGACAGAGCGTGACGAGCAGGAACCGCCAGAACAGCAGGTTGAACGCGCCGGCCGTCTCCGCGCCGAGCTTGGCGCCGATGAAGCCGGAACTCCACGACAACACGAAAACGAGCTGGAGCAGGAATAGCTGCATGGGGCGACGGTTCTCAGAAGGTTAGCGGGGACCGGCGCGGGTCTTCCAGATCCTCCGGGCGAATCGGTTCGAGCCCGAGGCGCCGGTACTGCCATTCGGCGTCGCGCCTGAAGGCTGCGCTGCAGCGCCAGCCAGTTGACGATCGTGTGCGGAATACCGGCGTTCGCGATCGTGGCGGTCGAACGTCTCCGCGGTCGATTCGTAGAACAGAAGGTTTCCGCCGTCGTAGCCGGATCGATCCGACGGCGCGATGTTCAGCACGACGCGGGGGCCGTCGGTGTGCCGCATGCCCAGCTGATCCCTGCCGTTGCCTGCCTGTTGACCCGAGAATATGGGATGCCCAATAATTCCGTCAATCGACATTACCTGAATCACTGATTCGGAAAAACCAAATCATGCCGCGTACCCTGGACGTCGACCTGCTGCGCACCTTCCACGCCGTCGCGAAGCTCGGCCGCTTCAAGGATGCGGCCGTTCATGTGAATCGCAGCCCGTCGTCGGTCACCGCGCAGATTCAGAAGCTCGAGGAAATGGTTGCGCAGCGCTTGTTTACGCGAAACAACCAGGCCGTCGAACTCACCCAGTTCGGCCACAAGCTGCTGAGCGACACCACCGAGTTTCTCCTGAGCCACGACCGGCTCGTCGAATCGCTGTCGCCGCAGATGCTGACCGGCAAGTTGCGCCTCGGCATCCCCGATTCGTACGCCGCGCACTTCATGGCGGAATTCCTGCCGCGCTTCGCCGCCGACCGGCCGCTGCTCGAACTGACCGTCGAAGCGCGCGCCAGCGAGGAGCTGCAGTCGCTGTTCGCCCGCGGGCAGCTGGACATCACGATCGCCGTGGTGCCGAAAGTGCCGCCGCACGGCGAGCTGCTCAGCAAGACGCATCCGGTGTGGGTAGCCGCGCGAACCTTCAAGTTCAATCCCGACGCGCCGCTGCCGATCGCCGTGCAACTGCAGGGCTGCCCGTACCGCGAGACCGCGCTGAACGCGCTGAAGAAAGCGAAGATCGCGCACCGGATGCTGCTCGAGAGCGCCAGTTCGCCGGCAGTCGAGGCGTGTATCGCCAACGGCCTCGCGGTCGGCCTCATCGAACACGATCGCGTGTCCGGCAACCTGACGAGCCACGTCGACGGGATCGTGCTGCCCGATCTCCCGCCGCACCTGATCACCATCCTGACGGACGACAGCAATCGTGCCGCGCTGCATCTGCGCGACATATTGAAAAGCACGTTCAGGATCGGACTGTGAAGACAAGGCCGGGAACCGGCCTTGCATGAGAAAGCGAAAGAAGAAGCACCGCCGGCCCGTTGCAGGCCGGCGGCATCCGGCGTCACCCGCCGAGGTAAGCCTGCTTGATCCGGTCGTTCGCGAGCAGGTTCGCGCCCGTATCCGCGAGCACCACGCGCCCCGTTTCGAGCACGTAGCCGCGATCGGCCACGCCGAGCGCCTTGTTCGCGTTCTGCTCGACGAGGAACACCGTGACGCCTTCGTCGCGAATCATGCGGATGATGTCGAAGATCTGCGCGATCACGAGCGGCGCGAGGCCGAGCGTCGGCTCATCGAGCAGCAGCAGGCGCGGCTTGCTCATCAGCGCGCGGCCGATCGCCAGCATCTGCTGCTCGCCGCCCGACATCGTGCCGGCCCGCTGCGTCGCGCGCTCCTTCAGGCGCGGAAACAGCTTGAACACGTGCTCGATGCCGTCGTCGATCTCGTGACGGCTCGCGAAGAAGCCGCCCATCTTCAGGTTTTCGAGCACCGTCAGGCTCGGGAACACGCGCCGCCCTTCCGGCGAGATCGCCATCCCCTGCCGCATGATCTGGTGCGTCGACATCCCGGTGATGTCCTTGCCCTCGAACATCACGCGACCCGACGATGCGCGCGGCGTGCCGCACACGGTCATCATCAGCGTCGTCTTGCCGGCGCCGTTGCTGCCGATCAGCGTGACGATCTCGCCCTTGTTCACCTCGATCGACACGCCCGAGAGCGCTTCGACCGCGCCGTAGTGCGTATGGACCTGTTCCAGCTTCAGCATCACTCTTCCCCCAGATACGCCTTGATCACGCGCGGGTCGTTGCGGACCGCTTCCGGCGTGCCGATCACGATCGGCCGGCCGTGCTCCATCACGAGGATGCGGTCCGATACGCCCATCACGAGGCTCATGTCGTGTTCGATCAGCAGCACCGATACGCCGAACTCGCGGCGCAGCTTGTCGATCAGGTGCTGCAGCTCGATCTTCTCCTGCGGGTTGAGACCGGCCGCCGGCTCGTCGAGCATCAGCAGGCGCGGCTCGGTGATCATGCAGCGCGCGATCTCCAGACGCCGCTGGTGCCCGTACGACAGCGTGCCGGCCGGCCGGTTGGCCACCGACGTCAGCCCCATCCGGTCGAGCCACACCGCCGCGCGTTCGAGCGCTTCCTTCTCGGCATGACGATAGGCCGGCGTCGCGAACAGGCCGTGCAGCAGCCCCGCCTTCACCTTGCGATGCTGCGCGACGAGCAGGTTCTCGACGACGGTCAGCGACTTGAACAGGCGGATGTTCTGGAACGTCCGCACCAGGCCCTTCAACGCGATCTTGTGGCTCGGCAGCCCGCCGATCGCGTGGCCGTCGAGCACGACGTCGCCGCCGGTCGGCTTGTAGAAGCCGCCGACGCAGTTGAACACCGTGGTCTTGCCCGCACCGTTCGGCCCGATGATCGCGAACACTTCGTCGCGACGCACGTCGAAATCGATGCCGTCCACCGCGAGCAACCCGCCGAAGCGCATCTGCAGCCCGGCGACCTTCAACAGTTCTGCATTCGCGCTCATTGCGGCAGCTCCACGTGGGGGCGGCTCGCGGGCAGCAGGCCCTGCGGACGCCACATCATCATCAACACCATCACGAGACCGAAGATCAGCATCCGGTACTCGGCGAAGCCGCGCGCGACTTCCGGCAGCACGGTCAGCAGGATCGCCGCGAGAATCACGCCGAGCTGCGACCCCATCCCGCCGAGCACGACGATCGCGAGGATCAGCGCCGATTCGATGAAGGTGAACGATTCAGGATTCACGAGGCCCTGACGCGCCGCGAAGAATGCGCCGCCGATGCCCGCGAACGCCGCGCCGAGCGTGAACGCCGACAGCTTGATGCGGGTCGGGTTCAGGCCCAGCGAACGGCACGCGATCTCGTCGTCGCGCAGCGCTTCCCACGCACGGCCCATCGGCATGCGGATCAGGCGGCTCGTGACGAACAGCGTGAAGCCGACGAGCACGAGCGCGATCAGGTACAGGAAGATGACGACGTGGTCGCCGCTGTATTCCAGCCCGATCAGCTCATGGAACGTCTTCGCGCCTTCGACGCTCGCGCTGCGCGCCATCTCGTAGCCGAACACGGTCGGCTTCGGAATGCCCGAGATGCCGTCCGGGCCGCCCGTGAGGCTCGTCAGGTTGTTCGCCATCAGGCGGATGATTTCGCCGAAGCCGAGCGTGACGATCGCGAGATAGTCGCCGCGCAGCCGCAGCACCGGGAAGCCGAGCAGGAAGCCGAACGTCGCAGCCGCGATCGCGGCGAGCGGCAGGCACTCCCAGAACGTGAGCCCGAAATACTGGTTCAGCATCGCGTACGTGTAGCCGCCCACCGCGTAGAACCCGACGTAGCCGAGATCCAGCAGCCCCGCGAAACCGACCACGATGTTCAGCCCGAGGCCGAGGATCACGTAGATCAGCGCGAGCGTCGCGACGTCCACCGCGCCGCGCGAGCCGAAGAACGGCCACACGAGCCCGACCGCGAGCAGCACCCATACGATCACGCGCTGCTGCTGCGCGCCCATCGCGGGCATCGCCGGCAGCTTCACCGCCGATTTCGCGCGCACGAGCCACGGCTTGAACAACTGGAACAGGAACACGGCCGCGACCGCGATCCACACCGGCCGCCAATGCGGCGTGAGCACCACCTGATAGCCGTCGAGCTTCAGCTGCAGCCCGAGCACCGGAATCGTGAGGATCGCCGTCAGGAACGCGGCGGCCACGGCATTTTTCAGCGTCTGGCCGATCGAAGCATCGGCGGCCGGGCGGCGAACGGAAATGACTTGACTCATCTGCGTCTCCCTCAAACCTTTTCGATGTCCGACTTGCCGAGCAGGCCGGTCGGGCGGAAGAGCAGGATCAGCACGAGCAGGCCGAACGCGACGACGTCCTTGTACTCGGCCGGCATGTAGCCCGCTGCGAAGGTTTCCGCGAGGCCCAGCAGCACGCCACCGAGCATCGCACCCGGAATGCTGCCGATCCCGCCGAGCACCGCGGCGGTAAACGCCTTGATGCCCGCGACGAAGCCGATATACGGATTCAGCTTGCCGATCGTCAGCCCGATCAGCACGCCGCCGACGGCGGCCAGCATCGCGCCGAGCACGAACGTGAACGAGATCACGCGGTTCGTGTCGATGCCGAGCAGGTTCGCCATCTTCATGTCCTCGGCGCACGCGCGGCACGCACGGCCCATCCGCGAATGCGAGATGAACAGCGTGAGCGCGATCATCAGCACGATCGTCACGCAGACGATCAAGAGGCGCGCATACGGAATGGTCACGTCGAAGTCGCCGCCGAGATGGATGTCGAACGCGCCGGAGATCAGCACCGGCACGGACACGTCGCGCGCGCCCTGGCCGATCTGCACGTAGTTCTGCAGGAAGATCGACATGCCGATCGCGGAGATCAGCGGCACGAGACGCGGGCCGCCGCGCAGCGGCCGATACGCGACGCGCTCGACCGCGAAGCCGTACAGCCCGGTGACGATCACCGACACGATCAGTGCGGCGCCGAGCACGAGCGGCAGCGGATAGCCGGCGGAGATGCCGATTGCAGTGAGTGTGACGAGGCCCACGTACGCGCCGATCATGTAGATCTCGCCGTGGGCGAAGTTGATCATGCCGATGATGCCGTAGACCATCGAATAGCCGATGGCGATCAGCGCATAGATCGCACCCAGCGTCAGGCCGTTGACCAGTTGCTGGGCGAATTGCGGAAAGAAGTCAGTCATGTGCGGGAAGCTCCCGTTGGCGCCATGTCGCCTGCCGTCGCCGGATCACGGCGCGGCCGCGCGCAACGCACGGTGTCGTCTCGGGCCGCCCCGTGGCCGCGCAATGGGCAGATGCGCGGACAATACGCACCCGCCCCGTCCGGGTCGCGGACAGGGCGGAATGCGCGGGCGGGTACTCCGTCTTACTTGGCGGCGGTCTTCGTCGCGTCCTTGTGCCACGTGTACACGACGAACTTGAACGCCTTCAGGTCGCCCTGGGCGTCATACGCGACCTTGCCGATCGGCGTGTCGAACGTCGTCTTGTGCATGTACGCGGCGACCTTGGTCGGATCGGTCGACTTCGCTCCTGCGATCGAGTCGGCGATGATCTTCACCGCTGCGTACGCAGGCATCTGGAACGGGCCGTTCGGATCGCGCTTCTTGTCCGCGAATGCCTTCACGAGGCCCGCGTTGGCCGGATCGGCCGAGAAGTCGGCCGGCAGCGTGACGAGCATGCCTTCCGAGGCCGGGCCGGCGATCGCCGTCACGTCCTTGTTGCCTACGCCTTCAGGCCCCATGAACGTGGCCTTCACGCCCTGCTCGCGCGCCTGGCGCATCAGCAGGCCCATTTCCGGGTGGTAGCCGCCGAAGTAGACGAAATCGACGCCTTGCGACTTCAGCTTCGTGATGATCGCCGAGTAGTCCGAATCGCCGGCGTTGATGCCTTCGAACAGCACGACCGGGATCTTCGCGGCTTCGAGGTCCTTCTTCACCGACGATGCGATGCCCTGGCCGTACGACTGCTTGTCGTGCAGCACAGCGACCTTCTTCGGCTTCACGTTGTTGATGATGAAGTGCGCGGCGGCCGGGCCTTGCTGGTCGTCACGACCGATCGTGCGGAAGATGAAGTGGCGCTTCTTGCCTTCCGTCAGCTGCGGCGCGGTGGCCGACGGCGTGACCATCACGATGCCTTCGTTCTCGTAGATGTCGGACGCGGGGATCGTCGAACCCGAGCACACGTGGCCGATCACGAACTTGATCTTCTGGCTGACGATCTTGTTGGCGACGGCGACGGCCTGCTTCGGTTCGCATGCGTCGTCCATCATCACGACTTCAAACTTGTTGCCGCCCGCACCGCCTGCAGCGTTGACCTGCTCGATCGCGGTCAGCGCGCCGGCCTTCACCATGTCGCCGTATTGGGCGACCGAACCGCTCATCGGACCAGCGATGGCGATCTTCACGGTTTCCGCTTGCGCGGCGGCGGCGCCGGCGGCGAACAGCACGGCGGCGACGGAAATGGACGTAAGACGGGACAGCGTCATCAGGAGCTCCTCGATGTTGTTAGTCATACGGGCAAAGGCGGCATGACTTGCGCAATCGAACAGCACCCGGGGCGAGGACATGGGACACGCCCGAGACACATAGAAGACGGAACTCCGGCGGAATGTTGCGTAGCGGGGCCCGGCTCTTGCAGTCCCCAAAGGGGACGTCTGGTTCGGAAAGACATCGTGATGCGTCTTGCATTGCGCAAGCGTTTCGCCTGCCCCGCTTGCCAAACCGCTTGATCGGAGGGATGGTCCGACAGCCGTTGGCAAGGCAGTCGAAATTATATGGGCGTTTTTAAATCGTCTGTCAAAAATGCCGGTCGACCGAGGGAAAACACGGAGGTTTTCGGGATAGGCGGTAGCGATTGGGGCGCAACCTTGCGAAGCGCGAGAACGTTTGCCTGGAGTGCAATTCGGTTGCTATGAAGTGGGTCGGTTTGGCGGGTTGCCTTGCTGCGCTTGGGGTTCAGCGAATGTCGATGCCGAGCGTTGCATTTTTGGGCTACTCAGGGTCGGATTGTTTAAAATCAATCGACTGATGATTACCTGGGCGGGCACTCATTCGGGGCGCTCGGTCGAGGCGGCAAATCTTTCTGTTTACAAATAAAACTAAACATCTGGAAGCTGATTGTTATTTTCATGAAATAATACGAATTCGCTTCTGCAATCCAGCCAGCCTTCCTGTGAGTCGCGCACGCCGCGTTTCGCGGACGCTTCAGGGCTGCTTCGACGCCCGTCCGTCGCCCAGCCGCCAGCCAGTGATCTGCCGTTTTTTCTCATCGCATATCACCTGCTTCGGAACGCTGATGAATCACCCCTTTCGCTTTTCTTCCGCCGCCGCGATCGCGTGCGCGCTTGCTCTTTCTGTTTCTGTTTCCACCGCCGATGCGTCGGGACGCGATTCGCTGGCCGATCGGCCGGCGGGTGCCAATGTGTTTCGCTCGGAGCGGTGGGCTGCTGCGCGGGATGACGGGCATGCGGCGCGCATGAACCACCGCCGCGCGCAGTACGCTGCACCCGTGGAACGCACGCCGTTCGATACGCCGGATACGCGGCCGTTGCGTGTGTCAGGCGATGCGCTTGTGGCACCGCCGCCTTCGTCCGAGCGCGAGCCCGATTGGGCATTGCCCTCGAGCCGCGTCGCGCTCGGCGCAGGCGGCAGCGAAAGTTTTGGTCGCGCCGTGCCTGGACATGAACAGCGCGAGCAGAACTGGAATGAATATCTGCGCGCGAACGGCTCGCGGCCGGCTACCAGTGGCGGTTCGTATGCGCCGCAGCGGCCGTACGACACGGCGCGTGGTCCGCATGGCGCGCCGAATCCGTTCGATCCTTCGGTGCCGCAGCCGGAGACGCGGACGTTCTACGACAACGGCGCGGGGACGCGTTGCACGGCCACTGGCGGTGCGGGGACGTCGCGGTCGTCCTGCAATATCGCCTGGTGATGCGTTGGGGCGGTCTGCAGCGGCTGCATCCAGTGCAAGACACGCCTATTTCCCCACCCACGCGGGCTGCCACACGCGTGTACAAGCCCCTACCTGTTCCCGTCCGCTTTGACTCGGTCGAACGCCTGGACCGCGGCAGGCTCTCGTCCGCGCTTCGCCCAGTCCTGCTGGCGCAGATTCCTCACCAAGCCATCCACGCTCCAATTGGAAAATGGCATGAGATGACGCGCCTCGAGCACCTCAAAGGTAGTCCCTCTTCCTGGTCTGGATCACTTTTTTCGAGGCGTCGAAATCGTCGCCATAGATCAAAATATCCCCAAGGAACAGATGATTGACAAAAAAATCCACCAACGTCACATCGACAAGTTCATCAAACACAATCGATATCGACGAGCATTCATCGAGAAAGCAAAGGCTTTCCTGAAACTGCAGTGATATCTCGCGTGGACAAACAAGAACCCCCACCAACCCGCCACTTTGCGCGCCCTGATCGCTCAACTCAACCATCGGCTCGTTCAGCCGTTCGTCGTCTTCAAGATAGACACACGTTTGAATGGAGAAATAGCCATCCGCCAGCCTGAACGTGATCGCGTTCGTATCCAGCTCGTCATAGACAAAATCAACTTCCATCGGACGTATCGTGAGCTCCATCACCGCCCCTTTATCTCAAGCGTCGGCTTACGCATCGCCACGGCAGCCATTTTCATCCCGCAAGTCTTGTCCACTGAAGAGCAACCATTCCTGCCGCTCACTTAGTCCTGAGGATCATAGAAATCATCCATTTCCCGGTAATAGTTGACCGCAAAGACAATATCCGCCAAAGACGCCGTCGAATTTCGACGCCGCTCGAATTCAACTATGCCTCGAAACGTCTGCATATCGAACAGTTGCCTCATATTTCTACTCTTTGCAATTTTTGGCAAATGAGTTCCAGGAGCAACATCTTCGAGCTCGTCATCTCCTTCCAGAAGGAGAATTTCCGCGCGCCAAGGGTCAGCCATCCATGCCCCATGATCAACAAAAAGAGCCGAATCCCAATCGAGACTGTCCAGCTCGTCGAGCAGGTTCTGGACCGAGCGATAAATCTTCATCTACACCTCCCAAATCGGCAGGATTTCCCGCCAGCCGTTGTTTAGCTTGCGAATTCGACGGACAAACACATCGCACCCGAAGTGTCCGGTCGACACGCTGAGCGAGTCCGTCATCACCAAGCGCTCTAGTTGCGTGCCGGCCATTGCCTCGGCGGCGTACGGTACGCGCGCCGCTTCGGAAACAGGCTCAAGGTAGCTTTCGCAACGGCTTATTCACGGGCGCTTTCTGCCAGGCGAGCAATATTCCGGACTCTCCGCACGCGTGGTTGACTCCGAGCAACTCCGTCTCCTTGACCGACCAGAGCCACATGTGGTTCGAAATGCTTTCCAATGATCCGCGAGACGAATCAGATCTGATCCATTCCTTCAACGAAAGATCGCCGACACGGATCTCCATGTGTTCCCCGTTGAGAACATTCAGGGGATAAACCATCCTGAGCTTTCCGCGCTCGTAGCTCGCCGTTCCCGGCGATCTGCCAGGGAGATTTCTCGTAAAAAGAGACGTATTCTCGAATGGGAAAATTCGAATCAAATTAACGCCAGTTGAATACTTATATGCAATCGATGCGCTTTCAGCGCCATAAGCAATGGCATATTTAAAGCTCATGTGCATTGCGACAATTTTCGCAAATTCCTCTACTTTTTTATCAATTCCATAAATTGACATTCCTATCTGAACATCGATGAACGACAGGCCGCCGTATGCCGGGACATTGTAGCCAAACGAAATGGCTGGAGCGCCATCACTTTCTCCGTCGTTGTACACCTGAAATGCCGAGGCTTCTCCACCGGAGATCTTCCCTTCCAAGTCAGCCAGCAACACCTCACGCTCACCAATAAGCCGCTCCCCGTTCTGGACGACGAATTCCAAAAGGGACGCCTTGGTTGCCTTGCTACCAAATTGGGAAAAGAGATTCTGGGCGACTGCCAGCGCAGATGCCGCCTGAGTCGGATCGGTTCCGTAAATGACGATTCCTGTGTACATGGGTGCTACCTCCTTCGGCGTCGCAATTGCGCGCTCACCTGAGATCGTGGTGCTGACGGAGTTGCCAAGATCGGTAGGTGTATGCAAGCCAGCGGGTCAGCGTGTACTCGTCGAGTACCTCGCCATGCGCGTCGCACTTCAGCCTGCCCCGATTCTTCAGCAACGAAGCACGAGGGACAGCGTGTACGACCTGGCGGACGGTTAACTGTGATCACAAGGACTCCCCGTGCCCGTTTGTTCACACCCGACATGGGGTTTGAACAACCAGCAGCGTCTTCGCTCTGGATCCCGTTACGTCCGGATCAGCCAGCGTAACGCACAGATCGATGAGTATATCCGTCGCAATAGCAAAGGCTTCAGGTTCCACTGCTCTCAGACAGTCCGAATTTGGCCAGAAGATCGCGATTCTCTCGTGCTCTATTTCATCCAATCCCGACGACAGGGAATCAGCCAAAGCGTCCCAGCTTCGATTGCTGTACAAGGGTGGATCTAGTGGACATGTACTACGAATCGCGTCGAAGAACTGTTCCTTCGATGCGATGCCTGCAGGCAAGAAAACAACCAACCAATCACCGCGACCGCATTCTTTCGCAATGCACTTCGCTTCGGTCGAATCGGTCACATAAAGCCCTGGCCTATCCAGCATCATGAGTCACCCGATTTGAACAAAAGCATGACCTTCTGCATCACGCGCAATACGCTTCACCGCGGCGCATCGCACCTCAAATTTATACAACCCTCAAATATCGAAATACCACTCAATGAATTCATTAAAATCACTCCATCGAGCCACCACACTTCCATTCACGAACTCTTCCAAAGAATTCCCTAGCCCAACATCAAAAACTCCGCCCGTTTTCGTGTCATAGAAATACCCCCACCCTCCGGGGAATGCATCCAACGGAATATACTGCGCTGGAATTTTAAGAACCTCGCGTACGACCCTCAATCTCCCGTCATAGTCAGAGTTATTCAAAAACCAGCAGATTTGATATATCTCACCGTTCCGGGACGTAAAAGTCGGACCATCGTCAACATGCAAATAAAATTGCGCAAAATCCGACGATATATCCAATCCCATTCTCGAGATGGCACTTCTACACGCCGGGTCAACATCATCAAACCACCATTTCCTATCTTTACAAAACTTGATGATCGCATTCGATAGCAAATTTCACCCCTCAATGTCGGACCCGCGTTACACCTTCATTTCGTCGAGAATACTCATCTTCGACGCATTGCCTTCCCGTATGGATCGCAGGCCTCGCGACAATACGGGCGGCACGAAAATCCGTGCACCCATCGACTCGGATCGAGTCGACCACTCAATCACAAATCGAGACCATTGCGAAGCCATCGCTACACCCCATGCCTTCGTCGAAAGGAAGTAGAAAACCTCGTTACTACCGATACGAATCCCGACCGACCTGCAATCGCCCTCATCGTTTTTCGCATGAGTACATGCGAAAGCCATGCCGCCGATCCGAACCACAAAGCTCACTCAACGAACCATTCAGAAAGACACACCTTAACCTCGATTCAATCAAGTTGCACCTTACGTCGACGCGGCACGATATTATTTACGAAATCTGAAAACGTTGGCGCAATACTAACGACGTCATCCACATCTCCATCCGATTCCCACAACACATATTTTACTTCACCCGTCTCCAGATCAACCAAAAAGTCATTATCCCCGGCATCTCCAGCGAATGGAAAGTGTGTTCGGCAAAACCTGTCTCGCCTTTCGGAATACTTCGCCCTCAGTCCGCGAACCTTCTCTGCAGAACGGAGGTTAACCTCATTTTCATCGAAATATCTTTCACCAAGGTAGTAAAAACCCTCCACCTCCATCGAATCAAAATCTCCAGGAGCCAGATCAAAGAAAATATCCCGATAGAAATACGCCCCACCATTAAAATACCCGCCGTTATTTTTTATATAGAACCCGACAAAATCATCCACCCCGTTAAAGCGAGCTCCGGACAGCACTTCCCTCACTATTGCTGCCGACACCGAAGGGCCTTGATCACAAAAATCGAAACCATCACCGCTGAATAAATTCTCAACCAGCATTTATCGACTCCAATAGTTAGCGCCTTTCTCATCATTCTCCGCGGAGACGTTGTTTCTCTTGGCCGCCTCCTCGATTGTGACTACTACCACGAAGATCGGCGTGTGCATTGCTTGTTCACACTCAACTCGAACATGCGCACACATCCCCTCTGATACGTAGCGAGTGAGTTGACATACTCGAACACTCGCGGCCATACGTCTCGCGACGGTCATCTACATTTATTTCGCAATACCTCAAACGCAACTTACCCCGTCGAATCCAATTGATACCAGTCTCACGTCAATCGAGCAAGATCACTTCCGCCACCTTCTTGGGGCCCTCATAGATATAAAATAATTTATTACTTGTCATTCGATCCTCAGGAGCACCCTTTACAAGAAAACCAACTCTTCCAAGGCTAACCATGCCAACATCATCCTGGCAAGGATCCTCCAGGTCAAACACAACACTCCATGCATTGTTTTGCCAATCAACATCCTCGGGAAATCGAGAGACTGAATAGTATTTCCCGGCCATCGGAGGGCGCTTCCTTCCACCATCTTCTTTGGATAGCCACACTACGCGAACGGAATGCACTTGACTCCTCCAACGTCAACCTGGAACCTCGAATACTCGACTCACTTGCCCGGAACAATGGTCGATCTAAAATCATTGAAATCTTCGAGCACCGCATATTGTATCGGCCTAATGCCATCGAGATTCTAAAATCCGATAGCTTGAGAACTATCCGATGCGTGATTCCTCAAACAGGCTCGACTAGGATCCTGTGCCCCGCGTCGCCCCCCCCCTCCCTGCCCCATGACACACTCACATAGACTGTTCAATCGTGACGTACTTACCAGATTTGCTTGAGAATACGTAAACATATGACGTGTCGTGGCGAATTTTTGAGACATCAAGCTGACCAACAAAAATCAACGGCTCTCCATCCGACATCGGCCAAAACTCATCCTGAATCCATTTTGGGGGCTTACTCAGGCAAACAAAACGCCGCTCTATTTCGCCCTTCATAAATGAAATTAGATCGGCGCCAGCCAATCCAGCGGCACGCTGCCGAATCTCGCCATACATCTCATCAGGGATCTTCAACCATTTTGGCAAAACCTTGCGCATTTCGTCTATCTGGTTTTGAATCTTGCTTGACGGCGTCACGCCTACCCCACGCGCATAAAAAAAAAGATACACCGCATCTTGCGCATCCAAAACGGCGCCCAAGGATTGGTAGCTGTTAGATACCAAAAACAAATAGAGCCCCCTCTCTTCCGCGTAAGGAGGAATCGGAGGATTTTCGGACAATATCCGCTCCAAATTCTTGTCTACACAAAGAATTTTCTCAAACTCAAGTGGACTCATTTCTCCGGAGACAAATTTCTTCAAGACATCCATCGAGTTCATTGTCATAAATTCCTATATGCACCCGTTGCCAGACACTGCTCCCGGGCCACTTCACACACGTCTTCCACACTCATGAGGCGTCGTCCGATCGTCTCAGGACAGCCGTGCCGCGTGCGGCTGGATACTCGCGAACATGCCAAAAGAGCGGTTGTATGTTGGACAGCGAATGGACGCAGAATTTAAGATGCGAGTTGCCAACGATCCGTCATTGGCGCATCTCACAGTGACGAAGTCTGGGCAGTTCGGCGCCGACGTCGTAAATCGAAAGACAGGGAGCTGGTGGGATCTAACAACGGAAAATGATTGGAGCAGGGGCATGCACCAGGCTAAGTATGGAGATGGTGGGTCGGGATTATTCTGGGACCGATAAAATGGACGAAAGATTTAAAGGGGTTGGGTGGGATTTTAAGACGTCTATTTCCAATGAGAAATTTGACGGGTTTGACTTTTCGGAGACCGATTTTAATCATCCGGTTTTCGATCGGGTTGAATTCAACGATTGCGTTTTCGTTCGTTCTATTCTGAATGACGCCAGGACATATGGATGCGTATTCCGAAATTGCTCATTTTTGGGTGTTGATCTGAGAACCATAACATTGGGGGCTAGGGGTGGTATTTTTGAAAAATGTAAATTTGACAAATGTGATTTCCGTGGTGGGATGTTTTTCCGTCCGGAATTCATTGAGTGCTCGTTCTCAAACTGCAAGTGGAAGGGGGTAGATTTTAAAGCGAGTTACCTGGAGCGTTGTAAATTCTCGGGTAAGCTGCAGGACGTCGTTTTTCGGGGTAGATACACGGATGATTTGACGGAAGGGGCTAGATTTAATTCTATGAAAGGAGTTGATTTTTCCAGTGCTATATTGGGCGAATACGTGGCGTTTGATGACTGTGATTTGTCAAGTGCTATCCCGCCAAAAGGAACATCTTTTGAGGCGTTGTTAAAAAAATCGGAGCTTAGGTCGGGGAATTATTTAATCACTGTCGGCAGCTCGAGCTGAATGTGTCCGTTCGATCGTTCGGCGCGTAGCGCAGTCCGGTTGTGCGTCGGGGTTGGGGTCAGGATCACGGGCAACTCCTGCCGCTCCGACTAAGTACGAGGGCCTGTAGTTGGTTATAGCATCGACGCATAACGCCGGTACAAGTCCAACCACGTCCGCTAGCAAAGAGAACGCCCATGTCATTGCTTCGACGATCACCTGCCGCTTTCTCTTTAAATTATTCATCAAGATCGCTCGTCAAACGGAACGGATACACCCATGCTTCGTATACCCTCCTCTTCAGCTCCTCGCTCATTTCCTTCCCATCACGAGCTTCAATTTCGCCTATCCTTGATATCACATAGCTCTCGTTTTCCTTGTTACCTTTCTGGTAAAACCTGACTTCCAACTCGCCGAGATCACCCGCCTTAATAAGACTCTCAAACGCACCGTTAATTAGCGGACTAGAGGCAAAAATATCCGCCTCCGCATCGTCGCAAGAAAATTTCAAGTACAGTATTGCCTTCTTCAGAGCAGAAATCTCACCAACGCTTAAGGAAACACTCCTTCTCGGTTCATCGTGATCAGTCATTTGTATCCACCCTCTCTAGAAATCAACCGACGACTAGTCATACTCACACATCAGGCGGCATGGCGACATGCCGACATCATCAATAAACTCCGTCAATATTTCTCCGATACCACACGGAAACTCTGTCTTGGAGTGAAAGTATTATTTTTTTATGTGATCGCAAAAACAAGCGTCCATGAGTCGCATGAACCATAAGAGAATGGCACCCGAAACGGAAGCCGTCCAATCGGAAGCGCTAGTACGCGCCCTCGTATTTCAATACTAATCGCACACGCTCATTTTTCAGGTGCTTCGAGCACATAATTCATTTTGACGATTTTGCTACGAAATAGGCGAGCGTGTTGTTAGTTAAATAGTTTCCTTTCGACCCATCGAACATCACTGCTGCATCCGGTCCAGCAAAAAATCGAGTCTCTGGCTTATCTCTAACAGCGCCAGTCTCACGGTCAATCAAGAACGTCTTCATCGAAAATTTCTTGAATATTTTCCAAACTGTCTTAACAAACCGATCCGTTGTCTCATCAAATTTAGGGTCATAGGATGCCGCCAAACGACCGTCTCGTAGGCTACCCGGTGCATATTTAGCTTCACGTGACCGTAGAAACTGAATGGCCCCCGGCCCCTCCATAGATCCAATATAGCCGGACCCGCTTGGATGAGGAGCAACGAATTCACGCGTATAGCGCTCCACAGTACAAATCGCTTCATCGAGAATCACGACATCGGAGAATAGCTGCCCGCTACACTCGGACATGCTGTGATGTACAGGGGGAACGCGCGAATTCCATATGTACGAGTCGATAAATTTGACATGAGGAATATGCGCTCTCAGCAAATCAGAGAAAGCCGCTTCGTCAACACGTGTCATGAAGGTTTGCAACGTTGGCATCTTAGCGATCAAAATTGCCTCCTTTCTTTCATCTGGTAGCGGCGGTTCAGGGTGTCGCTATCGTCGGATTCAAATCCCTCGGTCGCGAGATCGATCCCTACTAAACAATCGTGATACCAATCGCACTCGGATCCGGGTTACAGAGCCTGCACGACCCACTCCTCCTGCGCTCCGCTACCCTAAACCACTCGATGAGCGTGCCAGATCGACTCGCCGTTCGCGTTGGCCAGTGCCTCCGGCCATCCTCTCACGTTGTTATAAAAGTTCTGCACATCGGCTTCACGCCACCATCGCACCCTGGTCATACAGACGAGCGGCACGGGGCTATCCAGTTTTCCGACTCGGATAAAAAATGAATCAATTCTCAAAAGCTAAGACCTAAACCGATCATTTTCACGATAGTAATTTACTTCATCAACAAACCACTTTACGCCCCCTCCACTCCCGATCTTATTTTTTAAAATATGATCCAGTTGATTTACCAGCATCCAACACCTCAAATTATACGACTCAACCGCCTTCGGCATCTCCATATCCTCATCATCCAGATAAATTCCATCATCGTCCAGACTCTGAATGTATTCCCACGGGATGTGGAAGAATCTTGAACCCTCTGGATCATTTTTCCATGAATCCAAGTTGGCATAGATCCAGTCCTTTCCTGGTAGGAATGGGATATTTTCAACCAGCTCAACCAGAGAATTGTAAGATTGCATATCCTCCCTCATATGGATTATCCAAAACCACGATCACTTCCAAAAGGCTGCAACGAATTACCTTAAACTTTCGTAGCGAGCCCGTCAAATTCCTGCGCATTGGTGTCGTTAGCTGCTGCCCTACCCTGGTCGACGCGCGGACGCGGCACATCGGATGAGGATGCGTAGACCAGTGCGTTATGCGGGGGCAAATCTAGCGACTCGCGACGCTGTCCATAAATTCCGCAGACATCTCTTTCGATTCACACGAAGGCACCATATTGGAACAATACTCTTTCTCAAGAGACACCTTTCGGCCCATCCCAGTATTTGGCCCCTTGATAATCCATCAGCCGTTCCAAAAAAATCTTCAATGAATCTGCTAATCGTGGCCAATTACATCTTCCGTCCAAAGGCAAACTGACGTAAACAGCCCCCTCCGAATTCATCAACAACAATTCAGAATCCCCGTAAAAACGAGCGAAAATAATATCGCCGTCCAGAAACTCTCCACCACGAATTCGCTTTTGCTTCAAAGTCGCCTCAACTGCCTCCCAAGGCGACAATACCTCGATCCCCCATTGTCCAAACCCAACATCCTTGAACAAATCTGCGTGACCAGAAATTCGCCAAAACGCTACGAGCTCATATGCAGAATCCGGAATACCTTCGATCGCGACGTCGCCCGCAATGCCGTCAAAGATGCAACATTTTAATAAGAATGGGCATTCCCGACCAAAGTGGATGACCTTTCGCTCAACCGACCATTCCAACTTCATCCTCTCAAAAATGGCATGCAAGTCTTGATAGTTGGTCAAAATTCCTCCGGAACTCACCGATTGCCACCTTCCACACTTATCCCGAATCGCCGTCAAATATACCCCCCGCGCGCCCTATTTTTCATCAACAAAGCACACTTAATTTCAGAAAGAGCACACCCACAACTCATTGAAAATAAATTCTGGATCCAAAAAATCAATCAATTTTTCGAAGTCATCAAATTCACCTGGCAATGGAAGGCCCACTCCCTGGATGTCATCAACCTGGACGAATCCACACCATGCCATCTGCTTCTTTGTCATTTTCAACACGTCACCGACGGTCATCCCGGGCCACAATTTCCCCTGATAACTCCCGTGAAATTCCGCATTACACGCTAGATTTTCTATACGCCCGTCCACAGAGTCGTGGTAGATGGTAATTACTCCACCATCTACCTTCAAAGTATTTTTATCCAGATACTCAATTAGATGCGCCCCATTCAGTCTATCGACAACATTTTTGACTTCCTCACCGAGAAGAATTCCTCCCAGTGATTTCCCCGGAACAATTACATTATTCAACATGTGCCCTTCCCTCATCGAGAGCCGCTCAGTCGCATTTGGCCTGGGGTCGATGATGAATCTTGCTTTGCCCGGGTCGCCACAGCTATCGGGGCAAAGCAAGTCACCGGAATCTGGCGTATTTACCGAAGCAGCCCGCGTCGACATGGCCGCGGCTCGCGCACATCGACCTAGGTTACTTGGATGAATGAGCTACAAAATACACGAGTGCGTTGTTAGTTAGATAGTTTCCGTTCGAACCACTGAATCGCACTGCAGCATCCGGCCCTGCAAAGAAGCGGGTTTCCGCTTTTTCGCTCACTGCCCCAGTCTCTCGGTCGACCAAGTATGTCTTGTACGCAAATTCCTTGAACACTTTCCAGACCGTCTTAACAAAAGCGTCCATTGCCTGATCAGCGCTCGGGTCGTACGATGCCGCCATCCTGCCGTTACGTAGGGACTCAGGAGCATAGTCAGCTTTTCTCGATCGATGAAACTGAATCATTCCCGGGCCCACGTTGCCCCCCAAATAGCTACCGCCCCCCGGATGAGGCCCAACAAACTCTCGCGTATACCGCTCGACGGTGCAGATCGTCTCGTCAATGATCACGACATTTGAAAAAGAATGCCCACAGCATTCCGCCATGCTGTCATAAACCGGAGGAATCGGCGAACTCCAGAGAAATGAGTCGACGAACCTGACACTCGGTATGTGTACTTTTAGCAGATCCGAGAACGCCGATTCATCGGCGATGGTCATGAAGATCTGCAACGTCGGCATTTTTATCACCACGCACCCTCCTTACTTGCTTTCGTCGAGGAGCAACAGTTCCAGGCTCTATCGGCGCTTTGTTCGAGGCGTTGGATTCCACAGTTGCCCTTTCACGACCTTGATAGTATGCTGACATGCTCCCATCAAGTAGATGTTGATTTCATCGAAATCGACATTATTCCACGACCTCGACATCGGGATTTAATTCTTCAAAAATATCTATAGCCACCGAACCAACATTTGAAATCACACGAATTCCACACGACTCAAACTTTTCACACACCACACTATTTTCATCAACATAGCGCCTCCTTAACTGATCATGAAAACAATGATTCGAAAAAACATCCATAGCCGAACTATCGATACGCCCGACGTTCTCGAATCCTCCCTTTGCTCTCCAGTCCATCGACGAAACAAGGGTGGGAGGAACAATCAAGTTGCTCTTATCCAGCAGAAATTTCGAACCCTTCTCAGCCGAAATTTCGTTGTATAAATAAATCACATACAGCCTCTCGGCGCCATACTTGAAATTGTCCTTCACTACGAGGCCCGGTATGAACCCAACTCCCCTCATAAACATGACAAACAAGTCTCCATTTTTTGACAGAATCAACAAATATCCAACGACAATTACCTTATTTAAATCATTGCGTTATCCAATTGATCATCAGCCGGACGATTCCCGAAAAATTTACAACCAACCAGAGATCCATTGTGAAATTTCGCGGCATCGAAGGTACATTCATTGAATGTACAAGCAAGAAGAACAGCCTTTTTCATATTTGCTCGATCAAATGAGCACTTTACGAAGGAAGCCCCTCGAGCCATCACATCGGTCATGTTTGCACCAGAAAAATTGCAATTTAAAAAAGACGTCGATCCTAAAGCTGCGTTTTTCAACGATACCTTTTCAAAATCACAATCCTCAAACAAAAATCCGACAAACCTTCCATCAAATTTAGCCCCAGAAAATCTACTCCGCCTGACATTACAATTATTCAACGACCCGGCCAAAAGACAGATGGAATCAGAAAAATCAACATCAGAAATCGTCATCCTCGAAAGCTGAACCTTTAGTGGAAAACCGCGAAAGTCCACAAGTCCATCCTCCGTTCTATGGAACGGTGATGACGGTAGGTCGTTGCGCTGTTTCACCGCGAGAGCTATCTCTTGGTTTGTTGATTGGGATAATTTCTCATCCCACCGGAGTTGTTTCTTAATTGCATCTCTCATGTTTGCAGAATTTCCCAATGCAGATCATCTTGCTCAAAACTGCCGACCGCAGCATCATCCACGCGAATCGGGTATAAATTTCTCGAACCACAATTCGCCCCAGTCGATCATGCACTGACCTGAGAGCATTGTGCAACCGCAGCAATCAATCTACTCCGATATCAGATTGGCTTCGATGAGATTTTTATCGTATTTGATATCCCCGGAAACTTTCTCCTTGACACATTTTTCCATGTCAAATTCCGACACACCTAAACCATTCACCTTCGCAACATACAGCGCCGTTACCAATGGATAGGAAAAATCTCATGGCTCAGAACGAGCAAGTTCGACAACACTTAAATCGAGTCTCAACAGGCTTTCCAGTCGCGGAAGATAATCTTCCATGATTTTATTTGAAATTTCATCACAAGCGCGATCAACCCACTCATCCCGAGATGGAATTTGGAAATGCCCATTATAGAATTGACCCATTCTTTCGTTATTCAAGACGAGCACATAGTCAGCACCATCATACGTGCTCGACGTAACCCCCGGGGTGATCGCTCGACACCAGGTTCGCCGCCGCGTCCCAGCGAAACACTTCCGACGGCAATCCCGGCCCGGCCGCCTGTTCGATGCGCCCCGTCGGGTCATATCGGTAGCTCGTCGTGCCATAGCGCAGATCCCGCTTCTGGATCACATCGCCCGCAGCATCGTATTGCCACTGCTTCGCCAGCAACTCGTCCGCTGCCCGACCTCGCTGTGCAACCTGACGAGCACAACGGCCAACCGCGTCGTACCCGAAATGGCTGGTCAGCTTGCCTTGCGTCCGCAGAACTTCCCGATGCAGATCATCGCGCTCTATGTCCGCCACTGCAGCACCGTCAACGCGAATCTAATGCACACGTCCCGACCCGTAATGCAGCCAGTCGATCGTGCGCTCGCCTGAGATCGTGGTACTGACGCGATTGCCAAGATCGTCGTCAGTATGTGCGAACCGGCCGGTCAGCGTGTATTCCTCGACATCGCTCCGCGCCTTCGTTAGCACTTCCGCGTCCAGCATAGATGCGAATTCAGCCTTTTACCTCACCTTCCATCTACTTAAGTAACCTTCGAATCTCCTCCAAAACCCCTCCTCAAACACGCTTTCCTTCTTCAAATTTAGATCCTCACCAATTTTCCGATCGGGGACGAGTAGCAGCCCGGAATTTGCCACCATCCTCATGGTATTCCGCATCGGATTGCCCGCGCCACTCCCGAGAATATCCCCTACAAGCTTCAGTTACACGAGTCACAATTGAATCGGTCTATATGAGAGAATTTTGTCCACGACCTCCTCAAGCGACATATCCTCGTACTCCTTTTTAAAAATGTAATCCATCGCACAAGGATCCAATACATTTTTATTCAGAATTTCGATATCGTTTTCAGCCCCCTCATCAGAGGTGTAATTTGACTCCCTCATCCTTCCAACTAGAACAATTAGTTCATCCCTATTCATCACTTAACCTCTCAAAAATGATACGAAGGATCCAGCACTTCAGCGTGATATCGGGGCGTTACGATACGCAAATTATCCATGTCATAGACGCCCCCACCATGCTGAATCGGTTCTATATGATGAAGCACATACGAGGTGTTCTTACCCACTCCCTGAGTAATCGATGCCTTCGGAGTCAATCCATTTGTCATTCTCGACACGTTGGATTTCGAGAACTGACTACTCAGATCGGGATCCATTGTGGACTGGCCAGAGTTTCATAGACACTCACGAGCCGTTTAGCGCGTAGCGCCGCTCAAACTCAATCGGTGAAAGATCTCCGGCAGAACCATGCCGACGAACCGGGTTATAAAACATTTCGATGTAATCGAACAGGTCCGAGGTCGCGGTCGCCCGACTCGGATAGATGCGCCGCTTGATTCGCTCCTTTTTCAGGGCGCTGAAGAAGCTCTCGGCCACGGCATTGTCGTGGCAATTACCGCGCCGACTCATGCTTGGCACCATATGGTGCGCCTTCAGGAATGACTGCCAGTCATCGCTCGTGAATTGACTGCCCTGATCGGAATGCACCATGACACCGGATCCCGGTTTGCGTTTCCAAACCGCAGCCAACAACGCCTGTAAAACCAGATCGCTGGTCATCGTCGAGCGCGTACGATTTGGCGCGAGTACAGATCCATAACAGCCGCCAGATACAGCCAGCCCTCGTAAGTCCGGATGTACGTGATGTCCGTTACCCAGACCCGGTTCGGTGCGGTTGGCGCGAACTCACGGTACAGCACGTTGGCGATTACGCCGACCGGACCACCACGATAGCGGGGCTTGCTGCCATAGCCCACTTCTGCCCGCAGACCTTCGCCTTTCATGAAGCGATGGACGCGGCGACGACTGCACGTTTCGCCCGATTCACGCAAATCCACCGTGACCTTGCGGTAGCCATAGACGCCGCCGCTGGCTAGCCAGGAATGCTTGATCAAACCGAGCAATCGATCATCCTCGCGCTTGCGGGCTCCGACTGTCTGCCGCTGCCAGACGTAATAGCCGCTGCGATGCACGCCAAGGACTCGGCACATCGAGTGCAGGTGGAACTCGCCGAGATGGGCTCGCATGAACGCGTACCTTGCCGTTATCCCTTTGCAAAGTACGCGGCGGCTTTTTTTAGAATGTCGCGTTCCTCGGTCATGCGCTTGAGCTCCGCCTTCAGTCGCCGAACCTCGGCGCTCTGATCCAGCTCCGCCTGCCGCACGACGTCGGGCCTGCCGAACTTCAGTTTCCATGCGTAAAGGCTGTGGGTCGTGATGCCCAAACGCTGGGCCACCTCTGCCACCGAATGACCCCGCTCGGTTACCTGTTTGACTGCCTCGATCTTGAACTCATCCGTGTACCGCTTGCCGCTCATACTGACCTCCTCGGTTGCCATAAATTATGGCTCGAAGATGTCTACGAAAGGCTGGCCGGTCCAAACCGATTTTCCCAAAAATTAAGGATCACACTCCAAAGCCAGTCGTTGACTCGTGAGATAGGTGCATGGCTCAGCGCACGCACCGTCGTGCGTGCCCCGCTTTAGCGACTAAAGAAAGAATGCCTCCGCGCAGCATTCAACGCATGCCGGAACGGGATCCCATTGTCCTTCATCACACCGTCCACCAGACCACAGAGCCACCAAAGACAGATACGCAAGACCTGCTTGTGCCCAATGCATGTATGCGCCGTGCTCCTGTCGAGTAGATTTTGGTTTCATCGGAGCCGCAATTACTCGACAACATCAACATCAGGATTTAATTTTTTATAAATATCTATAGCTTCCGCACCAACATTTGAAATCGATCGAGATCCACACGGCTCGAATTTTTCACATACCTCATTATTTTCATTAACATAACGCTTTCTTAACCCATCATAAAAACAGTGACTCAAAAAAACATCCATCTCCGAGTCATCCAAGTGACCCACATTCTCAAACCCACCTCGCACCCTCCAGTCCATCGTTGTGACAAGAGCGGGAGGCACAATCAAATTATTTTTATCCAGTACAAATTTGGAATTTTTTTCGACTGAAATCTCATTGTAGAGATAAATGATGCAGAGCCTCTCTGCGCCATATTTGAAATCATCCCTCACAACGAGGCCAGGGATGAATCCAATGCCTCTCATGTGCATAACAAATAAATCTCCTTTCTTGGGATTGGCTTTTTTTCCGCCATCCAGAAGATTCGATATGTCCTTCATTTTCACTTGCTTCATTCGAGTAGATGCCCCCATCCGTTATCTTGCAACCAGTTTCTCCCCCATGCCACCGCATCGCTATACAAGGCACGGTTCGGATCAATACTGTTATCAATATTCGCAAACTCGCCACGCTTTTCGTCAATTATCGCTTGCTCACCCGATCTCGCCTGATTTCTCGGAAGCTGCCCCGTTTCCTCGGTAAGTAAATCCAGGCGATAGTTAAGGCTTTTAGCATATCGTGTAGCTGAATCTTGCGCTATTCCAACATAATTTGGATCTTTACCTCCAGCGCTTCTCAGGTACACGTCAGCTTTGCCACGGCTACGTGCCACCCAATCGTCAAATGATTCCGGCGTGGACTTGGCTGAGCATGGTGACAATCCAAACGGATCAATCCACGAGATCGGATTGAGCGCATATTGGTATAGGTTAGCTCCGCCCATCAACCCGATTGGATCCGGATTGATGAACCGCCCAATGTCCGTATCGTAGAACCGGAACGTGTTGTAGTGCAGCCCGGTTTGGCAAGCAGGTCGTCAGCAGCCCTGCCTCGCTGCGCAGCTTGCCGCGCACGACGCCCGACCGCGTCGTACCCGAAATGGCTGGTCAGCTTGCCTTGCGTCCGCAGAACTTCCCGATGCAGATCATCGCGTTCGATGTCCGCAATGGCTGCTCCGTCAACGCGGATCTGGTGCACGTGTCCCGAACCGTAATGCAGCCAGTCGATCGTGCGCTCGCCTGAGATCGTGGTGCTGACGCGGTTACCAAGCTCATCATAGGTATGCGCACGCCAGCCCGTCGGGGTGTATTCCTCGATGACCTCACCGCGCGCCCCGTATTTCAGGCTGACCCGATTCTTCAGCGACGAACCACGAGCAGCCAGCGTGTACAACTCGGCCGAAGCGATTCGGCTCGCCTTGTCGTACAGGTACTCACAACGCTCGTGCTTGGCTTGCTTAGCCGTCAGTCGCCCGATCGCGTCGCGCTCGTATCGCGTCTCGATCTGCCCATCGCGTACGAGCGTGCCTTGCCCGCACACGTCGTATTCGTATGTGCGCTTGTTGCCACGCAGGTTCTGCGGTCTTGGTACATGGACTGACGACGGCGCAGCTTCCTGCACCTCGCCCCATACCGGGATCGGTCGCTGAGGTGCCCGAGCGATCCATTCCTCCTGCACGGCATTACCCCACACCTTGTAGCGCGCCTGCCAAACCAACTCACCGCCAGCGTCATTAAGAAAGGGTAATTATTTTACAAGTCTGCTTATAATACGAAAATACTTCATCGATTTCCGCCGAAATGACTTCCCAGTCCCCGCCGCCAAGTCCCGCGCCGATCATAGGCATTTGCACCGAAAGCCGATTAGCTAACGCAAATTCGCAAATTTTACTGAGGCATATCTTGAGGTCAGAGTACGAAACGTATTGAGCAACGTCGCGACTACTCTTGCGAATCCCGTCCTGAGAAACCATGTTCGCGACAAATATCCGTTTTTCGTCATCCACAGACAAAAATTGAACCACTCCGAGTGGAGGCCGCCGTTCATCTCGGAACAATTCGAGATAACCATCTCGTGCGACAGGGTATTTCTTGCCAAGAGAAACAACAAAGCCACGCCCCCATTTCCCACGATTATTTACCACGTGAGCAATCAAGGTTGAATTTTCCCGTGGCACAGCCGCATCCCCAACTTCATAGACAATCGACAGCCCTTTGGGAGGATTGCCTACAGCCACCTTCCAGACATGCTCGAAATCTTCTCGTTTGATTTCGTCATTTGGAGAAATTTCAAGTTCGCTCTTCATTCCATCAAAGAGCAAGAATCCTATCTCAGAATTCCAATCACCTACCGATGAAGATGCATAGATAACTCCACCATCGGGATGGCTAATCTGGCGCGTCGCGACGCCGTCGAGAAATTCCGTATAAACCTCCCCTGCGCCACACGGAAACTCTGTTTTTGAATGAAAATATTCTCTTTTCATGAGCAACTCGATCCACTTCTTTTCACACGATTCGAAATATCAAGTGGCCCACTCCCTTCTACCAAGAAAGTTCCTGGACGCGGTTCCTTGACATCCAAACCCGTAACATCAATTTCCACAAAATGCGTGATGCTATTAAGTTTTCGTGCATCGCCGTAAATATTTGCCGCAAGCTGTCCTAGTGACATCTTTCCAGTTCCAGCAGCATCGGCCGTAGTCCTACCGCCAATCATATCGGGAGATATATCAGTGAAATACTGACCATCTCCAAACCTTGCATGTACGGGCCCATGCGACGCATTCAAAAGTCCACTACTCGTAATGCCCTCCATACCATCTTGGGTTGTGTAGTGGTAAAGCGTTGTTATATCGTCGCCAGTCAGTCCCCATGGGTCAATCCACGAGACCGAGTTAGGCGCGTACCGATAGAGGTTCGCCCCCCCAGCAATCCAATCGGATCCGGGCTGATGAAGCGCCCGATATCCGGATCGTAGAACCGGAAGGTGTTGTAGTGCAGCCCGGTCTCGCGGTCCAGATACTGCCCCTGGAAGCGCAAGTTTTGCGGTCGCGGGGCATGTATCGATGTCGGCGCGGCCACCGACACTTCACCCCAGGCGGCTATCGACCGCTGCGGCACCCGCGCAACCCACTCCTCCTGCACCGCATTGCCCCACACCTTGTAGCGCGCCTGCCAAACCAGCTCGCCACCAGCGTCGGTCAGTTCCTCCGGCAGTCCCGAAACATCATTGTGGAAGTAATAAACCACATCCCGCGCATCCGCGTCATTCGCCGCCGCCTTCCCGCGATCAATCCGAGCGAGCGGCACATAGCTATTCGACTCGTACAGATACGTCAGCGCTTCCTCGCCCTGACGATCGTGATACGTCTCCTGCACCGACCGCATGCCGTCCCGATCCCCGTGACCCGTCCCATCGCATCCGTTTCGTACACGGTCGACTGCCCGGCCGCATCGGTCACTCGCGCAAGCACACCACGTGCGTCATACCCGAACCGCGTGACCTTCCCGGAACAATCCGTATTCTCGACATGAACGTCGGACCATCCTCGGCGTGCAAATAAAATTGCGAAAAATCTGACGAAACATCAAAACCCATTCTTAAGAGAGCATCTCTATATGCCAGATCAACATCATCAAACCATCAATTTTTACCCTGGCTGAATGAAGCAATTTTACTTGACAACATATCAAATTCCATATCGAGCAGCAGCATTTCTTCGTTTCTTTTCAGCGACCGCCTCTTCTCGCTGCGCAGCGTGCCGAGTTCGATGGCCAACCACGTCGCATCCGAAATGACTCGGAAATATTTATGAGATCTTATCGCCAATCAATTTCATTTATTAATTCCATCCCAAATGATAATTAAAAATTTTCCTTCAAAATATTTTCATCAAACGATCTATTCCCAGAGACCTTCTTTCCCAGCAAATAATCGACATCAAGCCCACTCAGCTCAATGCCATTCTTCCTCGCGGCAAAAACGATCGTCAGAAATGGGTACGAGTAATAATTGGGATTATCCATCACATCCCGAATCAAATCAGGCCTCACCTCCACCACATTGATCACTCTCGGAAAATAAATATTCACCACCTTTTCGCATATCCATCGGCATGTCGACTCAACCTCCTCTTCATTCCGCGGCAAATCAACTGCCCCACCAATATTCGGAGAAAACGACTTTACCACCTCCATGGATGTGTTCATCGCAAAAACCATGCCCGTAGGTATCTTTGGCTTATACGGAGGGTTACTTTTTTTATAAAAATCCTGAAAATCGGGAGAATCAGCGGCAGCAGAAAGAATATAGCCATTCGCATTTCTCAGAAATCTGAATCCGATGCGCCCGTTACCAACGCCTTCCCGACCGACAACAATCTCCCCCCTTGATACTTTGACACCGCTCCCATCTATACTTTCCTTGAGAGTTTCCTGCAATCTCTTTTCAAATATCTTCTTTAATTCCGCGCCCATCTTGCACACCTCAATATTTCAGAACATGGAATGTTGCATCGTACGAAGTACCACGCACCCCAAGCACCTCGCCTATATCTCTATTACCAGTTGCGATTTCGAATTGCCCAGTTTTTCCCGCTGATGGCGTAATTACCCCACCACCAATGCCATTGACAGTATTCGACGGACTCGCCATGTCGAATACGCCAGATGCGCTTTGATTCTTCGTCAGACGCCCCGTCCCATGCTTAGCTTCGAAAACATGATAGTTACCGTGGCTGTCTGTCGCAACGAAGTCGGCGCGAATTCGCTTGCCGTTCACCTTCATTGTCACCTCTTCGGCAACTACATTAAAGCCGTTTCGCTCCAAGTCATACATCGATTTTTCGCGACCGCGCTTTCCACTCCATTGACTCAGGCAAGTCAGCCCCCACGGATCAATCCACGCCAACGGATTCGGCCCATATCGATACTGATTCAACCCGCCCGCCAATCCGATCGGGTCCGACGTGATAAACCGACCAATGTCCGGGTCGTAGAATCGGAAAGTGTTGTAATGCAGCCCTGTCTCACGATCCAGATACTGCCCTTGGAAACGCAGGTTCTGCGGTCTTGGTACATGGACTGACGACGGCGCAGCTTCCTGCACCTCGCCCCATGCCGGGATCGGCCGCTGAGGTGCCCGAGCGATCCACTCCTCCTGCACCGCATTGCCCCAAACCTTATAGCGCGCCTGCCAGATCAACTCGCCATCGGCGTTAGTCAGTTCCTCCGGCAACCCCGACACATCATTGTGGAAATAGTAGACCGCATCCCGTGCACTGGCGTCGTTAGCCGCCGCCTTCCCGTGATCAATCCGAGCAAGCGGCACATAGCTATTCGACTCATACAAATACGTCAGCGCTTCCTCGCCCTGACGATCGTGATACGTCTCCTGCACCAACCGCATGCCGTCCCACAGGAAATCCGTACTCGCATAACTGCCATTGAGCTTCCGGATCCGTCGGCCGAACGCGTCGTACTCGAAATGCGTTGTCGCGATGCCAAGACGATCCTTCGTCACGACGGTCTTCAACTGGTTCCAATCGTCGTATTCAAGAACCAGCTCTTTAGCAGGCCCGTGCCCACTCAGCTTGCGAACCAGCCGCCCATACGCGTCGTACTCGAAGCGCTTGTCCTCGAACATCTTGAGCCGGTTGTGCTCGACGAAGCCGCCCGGGTGATCGCTCGACACCAGGTTGGCCGCGGCATCCCAGCGAAACACTTCCGACGGCAATCCCGGCCCCGCCGCTTGTTCGATACGCCCTGTCGGGTCGTACCGATAGCTCGTCGTGCCGTAGCGCAGATCGCGCTTCTGGATCACCTCGCCCGCTGCATCGTATTGCCACTGCTTCGCAAGCAACTCCCCGCCCGCCATACCTCGCTGCGCAGTTTGCCGAGCACGGCGCCCCACCGCGTCATACCCGAAGTGACTCGTCAGCTTGCCCTGCGTCCGTAGCACCTCGCGATGCAGATCATCGCGTTCCATATCCGCAATGGCTGCACCGTCAACGCGGATCTGATGCACGTGTCCCGAACCGTAATGCAGCCAGTCGATCGTGCGCTCGCCTGAGATCGTGGTGCTGACGCGGTTACCAAGCTCATCGTAGGTATGTGCAAGCCAGCCAGTCGGTGTGTATTCCTCGAGCACCTCACCGCGCGCCCCGTATTTCAGGCTGACCCGATTCTTCAGCGACGGGCCGCGAGCGGCCAGCGTATACAACTCGGCAGATGCGATGCGGCTCGCCTTGTCGTACAGGTACTCACAACGCTCATGCTTGGCTTGCTTAGCCGTCAGTCGCCCGATCGCGTCGCGCTCGTATCGCGTCTCGATCTGCCCATCGCGTACGAGCGTGCCTTGCCCGCACACGTCGTATTCGTATGTGCGCTTGTGACCATCGAGGCCGATCTGTGCGGAAACGAGATCGCGCCGGTCATACAGAAAGCGATAAGTCTCACGGTTCTCGTTCGTCAGGCTCGCTAGCCGGAATGCATCGTCGTAGCCGAAGCGTACGACACGATCGACCGCGTCGGTGCGCGACAGCAGCAGGCCGCGCGGATTCAGTTCATAGCGCGTGCGGCGCTGGTTCGGATCGACGACTTCGACGAGCCGGCCGGCGTCGTCGTAATGGAACATCTGGCGGGAGCCGTCGGCCGTCGTGATCGCCATGACACGGCCCATCGCATCGGCTTCATACACGGTGGCCTGGCCGGCGGCATCGGTCACGCGCGCGAGCACACCGCGCGCGTCGTACGCGAAGCGGGTGGTCTTGCCTGAACAGTCGATATAGGCGGTCAACTGCGCACGCGCGTTCCATTGAAGGAATTTGTAGCTGCCACGAGCGTCACGGATCGTGTGCACAAGGCCGTGCTCGTCGCGGTGATATTCGGTCGCAAAGCCAGCCGGATCGCGCGTCATCGTCAGGTTGCCGAGATCGTCGTAACGGTAAATCCAGCGCGAATTCGCCGGATCGGTTTCCGCTACAGGCAGGTCGTAGTACCCATTCCACTCGGTCCGCTCGACCTGGCCAAGCGCATCGATGCGCTGAGTCTGCCGCCCACGCTCGTCGTATTCGAAGCGCGTCGTGTTCCCCGCCGGGTCGGTCGTGCTGATCAACTGCCGCTTTGCGTTCCACTCCAACTGCCACACATGGCCTTCTGCATCCGTATGACTCGTCGGCTGCTGATCCTCGTTCCACGTCCACTGCGTCACGCGACCGATCTGATCGGCAATCGTCACCGAACGCTGCGCAAGGTCCACGTTGAACGTGTACGCTTCGCCGTCGTCGGTCCAGTGGCGCACGACACGCGCGTTGCGGCCGACGCCCTGCCACTCATAAGAACACTGCAGCCCGCCACGCAGCGTGTGCTGAACCATCAGCCCGTGCGCGTATGCAAAGCGTCGCCCGGTGTGACCGCTGCGATCGGTCACGGCCACCAGTTCGCCAGCGCTGTTGTACGCGTAACGCACCAGCGTGTCGGGTTGCTCGCCGTCCACACCGCGCGTCAGCGCGATCGTCGCAATGCGTCGGGGATGCGATTCATCGTAGGCCAGCGTCAGCACACGACCAGCGCTGTCATGCAGCCGGGCCGGCCGCACAACGTCATCGGCGGTTTCCTGTTCCACCTCGATCCAGTTGCCGTTGCGATCCTCGAGACGCCACAGCTTCAGCACCTCACTATCCGCATCGCTCCGCGCACGGCCGAAATCGCGATACACCCCGTCGACCGTTTCGACCACATAGTGGCCGCCGGCAGTACAGATCAGGTAAATGCCTTCAGGCACGCTGAAATGACTCTCGCCCGGCGGCACAGCCGGAAACACGATGTCGCGCCCCTGCTCGTCCCAGTACGTGATCGACACAACCTCGCCATGTTCACGCGCAAGCCGCAGTTCAACGCTGATCGGCACGCTCCACCCCGTTCCGAACAGGCTGTCCGCACGATCATCGTGGCTGCTGTAGAAACGCCGCCACACGATCGGCAGCGGCCCCGGCAACGCGAAATCGGTATCGTCCGTGCCATCGAGAATCTTGCCGCCGGTAATGACGTTGACCGGGTGGCCGGCTGACGGCCTCGCGAGACTACCCAGCCACGTCCCGAAAGCACTCGCCGCGAAATTCATCGCGATACACGGCGCCTTGCTCTTCAGGAACTGCCCCCAGCTCATCTTCCCGCGGCCGCAAACCGCGAGCGCGATACCCAGCGCCGCCCCCAGCCACCCGAGCCGCGTCGCCGACTTCACATCCCGCACCCGCTGCGTACCGCCGCCGATGAAAACGTTGTCGGAACCTTCGGCAATCGTCCCGTCGCACGTCGTCTTATCGCCAACCCGCGCGGCCGGTTGGTCGTTGATATAAACGCTGCCCGACCCGTCGGCAATCATCTGCGGCCCGGGATGATCGGTACACGCGACGGTATCGAGATCGCCCGGCTTCGCCGCGCGTGCCGCCGGCTCGTTGTTGACGTATACGTTCCCCGACCCGCTCGCGATCTTGCCTTTGATCACGGGCGGCACCATCGAATTGGCGATCGCCTTCGCCCCGTCGTCGATGGCCTCGTTCATGCCGCTCGCTTCCATCAGCGCGCCCGAGCCGACCGCCACCCCCACGCCGATCGCAATCACGAGCGGCGTTGCCAGCCCCATCGTGCCGATCTCGAGCGCGGCGAGGCCCGCGAACACCAGCCCCTCCATCGCCTCCGCCACCAGCATGCCGACGACAGCACCGCCGACCACCGACCCGACCGTGCCAACCAGCTCACCCAGGAGCGACGTGTGCTGGATCGGATCCTTGAAGCGAGCGGCCGCGAAGTTCTCCGCGCTCACGACGCGTCACCCGGCCCGAGCAGGGACGGCCGGGCCGCGCGCGGCTGGAAACTGGCGAGCAAGCGTTCGGCGATCGCCTGCTGTTCTTCGTTCAGCGGTGCCGCGCTGGTCAACGTCATCACCAGCACGCGCCCGGCGTCATCCGACGGAAACATGGTCTGCATCTGATGCCAGAGCCGGCCGTCCCGCTCGTGCGTGGAGTCGATCTGGACGCCCGCACGCCCGCCGACCGTCACCGGCCGGCGCGCCTTCTCGGTCAGCATCCTGGCGTCGCGCGACGCCACGTCCCATTCGCGCGCGACGAACGCGTCGAGATTCTCCCCGTCGCGCAACCGCCCGCGAGCGATCACGAGATTGAGGCCGCCGGGGCCGGCGTTCATCACCAGGATGTTGACCGTGCGGTCGAGCGCCGCGTCCGGCAGTTCGAAGGTGCCTTCGTGGATTGCGTAGTGCATGGCTGGTTTCGTTCGTCTTATTTGTTGAGATCGATGCGCGTGCCGTTGACCATCACGCCGTCGTCGGTCATCAGGATCACGGAGCCCTTGTGCTCGAGGCGAATGCCTTCCGGCGCGAGCGAGATCGAGCTGTCCATCACCTTCAGCAGGATGCCGCGCTCGGCCATGTGCACCTGCGTGCCGCCGCCCCCATCCTTGGCCGGCGTCATCACCTCGACGGTGGTCGCGGTCGTGCTGCGCTTCTCGGCGATCGTCTCGGTCAGGTTGCCCTGCGGAATCTGCTTCTCTTCGCTGCCCGTCGCGACCAGCACGGTACGCATCGGCCCCATCACCTTGTGCGTCTCGTTGTTCTCGACGACGGTGTTCATGTCCTTCTGCGCGTGCATGAAGAATTCCTGCATGCCGTTCGTGTCGGTCATGCGGATTTCGTTCGCCCCCTGCCCCTTGTGCGTCTGGCTCTTGATCCCCATCGTCTGGCCGGCCGCGCCGTGATACGGGTTGCCCTGCTCGCCGTTGAACACGCGGCCGACGATCACGGGGTTGTCCGGATCGCCCTGGTTGAACGCCACCAGCACTTCCTGCTTGATCCGCGGAATCGCGGCCGCGCCCCAGCCGTCGCCCGCCCACGGTTGCGACACGCGCACCCACATCGAATCGGAGCCGTCCTTCTTGCCGCGCCGGTCCCACGGGAAATGCACCTTCACGGCACTGCCATTGGTATAGATTTCCTCGCCCTTCGGGCCGACGACGAATGCCGATTGCGTGCCGTGAATCACCGGCTTCGGCGTGCCGCGCGGCGCGCGATACGGCACCTTCTTCGGCAGCAGCGAGAAGCTGTTGCGGTACGGCAGCTTGGCGCCGTGCTGCGTGTAGTCGTTCACCGCCTCGTGACGCACGTGCAGGATCACGTATTCCTGGTTGTTCTCGAGAACCGGGTGATTCGCGACAGCCACGGCGCCCGCCGTGGTCATCCGCCATGCATAGCCGCCGCCGGTAAAGCGATGGGCCTGCGCCTCCTCGGCCTCCATCGCGAAACGGGCGTAGCGGTTGCCGTCGTCGCCGTGGTCGTACAGCGACTGGTGCTCGAACCGCTCGGTCGCATCGAGCCGCGCATGCTTGAGGTTCTGCGGCCCGGCCTCCACCAGCATCAGCGGCGACGACGGATTCTGGTGGTTGAAGTCGCGGAACGTGACCTTGCCGACGCCAAAGCGCCGGCCTTCGTGCAGCTGGTCGATGCCGCTGTCCTCACTGGCCTCGGTGGCCGCGAACGGCACCGTCGCGAGTCCGTCGATCGGGCGGAACAGCAGGTTCGAATCGCCGATCACCAGAACGTGCTTGTCCTTCTCGTAGCGGTGCGTCCAGACCAGCCCCTCCTGCTCCATCAGCCGCGCGCAGAAGTTGAAGTAGCTCTCCTGGTACATCACGACATACTCGAGCGGCTTCTCGCTCGTCCGGATATCGAACACAAAGTCGGAGAAGCCGTGCTCCTGGAAGATCTCGGTGAGGATGTCCTGCGCGGTCTTGTTCTGGAAGATCCGGCAGTCGGTCGAGCGTGTCAGGAACCAGAACCACGGCACCGCCGTCAGGTGGTACTGCGTGACGTTGCCCGGATTGCCGGCCCGGTCGAACGACGCGACGTAGCCGTCGAAGTAACGATCGTTGTCGGCGGCGCCCGACGCGACAACGCGCTCCAGCGTCGACAGGCGCGCCTGCTGGTCGAACCGGATCTTGACCTGCTGGCCGATCAGATCCTCGGGGCGCAGGTCGTGGCGATGCGACAGCAGGTCGAGGTGGATCTCCGGCAAGCGATTCACGTGCTCGTCGACGACGGCGGCGCTGACCAGGAGAACATCCGGGCCGAGCGGCGTGTCGAGCGTCACGTAGCGGTTGAGCTGGGTCAGGCGCGCGGGATTGGCGGCGCCGTTGATCGCCTCGGCGATCGCGCCGGGCGTCTTGTCCATCAGCGAGAAGCCGGTCTGCGCGAGCTGCATCGCGCGCTGGACGGTGTCGACGTGCCCGGCCAGGCCCGCGAGCGGCCCGAGGCTGCCGGCCACACTCGACGCAACCGGGCCGGCGAGGCCGCCAAGCGCGCTCAACGAGCCGAACGCACTGCCGCCCAATCCAGTGGGAATACCCCCGTTCGGAGCGAAACTCATGCTTGTTCCTTTCTTGTGTTCTCAGGTTCCGTAGACCGGCTGGCCGGCCCGAAGCCACGATAATGTAGGACAAAACCCGACCGCGTGAAAGCCGCGCGCAAACGTTTTCGTTCAGGCCCCCGATCATACAAAAACCGACCGGCGGCCGGTCGGCCACGTGCGGCTGCCCGCGCCGAAGCACCACGCCGGCACGCGCGGAACACGACACAATCTGCATGAAACGTGTGACAGATCCGCAAGGGGCGAGGCATCGCCCCGAGTCACGATGACATTGCGCGATCGCTCGGGAAGGAAACGGACACACGAAGGCGCGGCGGTGCGGCGACACTCAGTCGATCAACGCGTTCGATCGCGTGATTTCCGCCGCTGGCACCCGCCGGTCTCCCCGATCGGGGAAGCCGCCCCGTCACCGCGGCGACACCACGATCGCCGCTCGCCGATTCTGCGCCCGGCCTCCCGGCGTCTTGTTATCCCCGACCGGATCGCTCTTGCCCTTTCCGACGACCGCGATGCGCTTCGCATCCAGCCCGACGTCGATCAGTTCAAGGGAAACGACCTCCGCCCGCCGCCGGGACAACTCGAGGTCATACTCGTCCACCCCTTCCTGGTCCGAGTATCCATAGACCCGTACGCCGTTGATTCCGGCCGACCTGAGCGTACGGCCGATCCTTTCGACGATCCGCCGCACATCGGGCTTCAGGTTGTAGCGATCGAAATCGAACAGGATCGGCCCGGTCGAGCCGAACTCGAAACCCTGCTCGGTTTCCTGGAAGCCGGCCGACTTGAGCGCCGTGACCTGCGTCTGCGTCAACCCACGATGAAGCGGCGGCGCCTTGCAACCTCCAAGCAGCATGCACACAAGCAGCGCGCTGCCGACGCACAAGCGCCCAATGCCCACCGGATACGTGTTGTTCATCATTGACCCCTTCGATTGCACCCGCATCGCGAGCGCTTTTTCAACCCACTGCCGCGGCCTCGCCCGCAGCGTGAAACGATGAACCTCAAGCCGCCCCCGCGACCCCTTCCGCCAGTTGCCACGAGCCTGGCCGGGCGCGCTTGGCGCGGTACATCGCGGCATCCGCCGCCCGCAACAAGCCGCTCGCATCCGACGCGTGATCGGGATACAGCGCAACGCCGGCACTCATCATGGTGGCCACCACGCGGCCGTCGGACAGCTCGATCGACGGCGCCATGCCGGACAGGATCTCGTCCGCAATACGACACACGCTACCCGCTTCGCGCACGGCCGGCAGCATCACAGCGAATTCGTCGCCGCCCAGGCGGGCGACCAGGTCGGCTTCGCGCACCTGCGTGCGCAGCCGTGACGCGATGCCGATCAGCACCGCATCGCCGGCGTCGTGGCCGAGGCAGTCGTTGATTTCCTTGAAGCGGTCGCAGTCGAGATACAGGATCGCGACCCGCTGCCCCGTCACCCCGGCTTCGCCGAGGGCGATCGCGAGCCGCGATTCGAACTGCACGCGGTTGGGCAGCCCCGTAAGCGCATCGTGCGTCGCCTTGTGTTCGAGCGATGCGTTCTCGTCGCGCAGCGTGTTCTGCCAGTCTTCGAATTCGTCGAGCAGTGCATTGAAGTCGTCGCCGAGCTGGTTGAGCTCGGCAATCGCCACCGGCTCGACCCGCTGCGCGAACGCACGCTCGCGCCGCACCGCGTGGGCGACGCCGGCCAGCGCGCGCAACGGCGAAACGATGTTGCGCAGCAGACGCTTCGAGCTGATATAGGCGCCGATCACGCTGACGGCCAGGCAACCGAGAATGCCGCCCACGCCGCCCAGCAGGAATCCGAAGAACTGATGGCCGCGGCCGCGCACGACGACGTGGCCGACGACGATGCCGTCATGCACCACCGGCGCCGTCACGGGCCCGGGCAGCGCAAGATCGGCGACGACACGCTCGAGCCGCGCGATCCCGCTGCCGGCGGGCAACTGCCACGTCGCGAACGGCTGGCCCTTGCTATCCGTGACCACGACCTGCGCGACGTCCTCGTCGCTGGCGATCAGCCCGATCGCCTCGGCCGCCGCGACGCGGTCGCCAAACACGAGCGCCGCCTCGACCGTATAGCCGAGCGAGCGGGCCAGCAGGTTCAGGTTGTTGCCGGCATACGCACGCAATGCGATCACGGCCACCACGATCAACGACACGGCAGCCATCGCGACGGCGACGAACGCGAGGCGCAGGTGCGCGCGGCGCAGCACGCTTTGCAGCGTCGGGCGCGGCACGCGCGACAGGGAAACGGGCGGAGCGTGCCGTGTCATGGTGCCCCCGGCCGCCGCGCGAGATTGAGCACGTTCGGGTGCACGCGCACCCCGCTGCGGGCGACGGCGTCGAGATTGATGTCGAACGACACGCGTTCGCCGTCGACGTTGAGACAGAACATGCCGCCCGCGGTGCAGGATGGATCGTGTTCCGAAATCGTCAGCACCGGATGGCCGGCCACCGCAGCTCTCACGCGCGCTCTCTCATCTGCGCTCAGGTTGCCGAGATAGACGACGTCGCAGGCGATACCGAGCGCGGGATCGTCGAAGCGCACACGCTGCACGTCGACCAGCGTCGAGCCGGCCTGCAGCGTGTCGGTCAGGCCGCGCGCATAGTCGGGCCGGCCCGTGACGCACAGATGCAGGCGAACGGGTGTCGTCGGCCAGTGGGTGAAGCTGACGATGCCCAGCACGACCTGACGCACGGCCGTGTCGTGTGACGCGTCGGCGGGATCGGCGGGGCTCGCGGCGGCAACGATGCGCACCGTGTCGACCGGATCGTCGGCGCCGGCGGAAGCGCCGGCGAGCATGGCCTGTGCCGCCCCCAGAACGCAAACGATTGCGACCAGCGCGTGGCGCAGCGGAGCGGTTCGGCCGGGGTGGCCGGGCGCCGTTCGCGCGGCGATTGTCGCCGCGCCCGCTGGCGTCGCTGCAGTCGCGAGACTGGCAGCCGACGCGCACACTTTCGCATCCATGATGGCAACATCCGCTGGCGTCGCTCCGGCGCTGCCTCCCGCCTCCCTCCACGCGCGTGCAGGCACCGAATTACGCGCATGATGGCTTCATCTTAGGTAAAAATTCGCATGACCAACCAGTGGGAAACACCCGCGAGAAACGCTGGAAAGTATGCGGAATCGGCGCTGGGCGCGCGAACGTGTTTGCCGATGTCGATCCGGTGTCGACGGCGGGAAATTGATCAGCGGATTGGACGCGCGTGTACGCCAAACTTCATACGTTCTGTCGCGCGATGTCACCGCCGCCCCATCGCAGTGAAGGCGTCGGGGACGTTGTTCGGGATGACGTGAAGACGCGGCGAACAACTACCGTTCGTCAGCGTCCTCGACGAAGATCTCGAACCATGCGTTCATCATGGCCCAGAAGTCCACGTGCTCAAGCTCGGTCGGACGTTCGTGCCACGCTATCCATCCCATCGGGTTGCCATCATCGGCCCCTTCGCGCGAATCGATGCACAGCCAATCGCCGCTGCCGTTATGAAACACGGTCCGCACGAGATCCGGGTTCACGCCGAGCATGCGCGTCTCGGCAGGTGTCAGGTCAAGCTTGTCCGTCAGCGCAGCCTGGTCGGCGAGCGCCAGCGGTCCCATCGAATTCGCGGGAAAGAACGTCCAGCCGTCATGCACGTTTTGATGGAAAAGCCGCAGCGCTTCGGGCAGTGCGGCCCAGAACGGCGCATCAACCGGCGCCCGCTCGCGCAACGGCGCACGACCGATGAAGAAATTCAGGTCGTCGTGCTCGATCGTGTACGGATAGAGCAGCACGACGTCGCCGCCGTCGTAGCGGAACACGGCCGGACGCGCGAGCTTGTCGCGAAAGAACTGCGCGACGGCCGGCAATCGGTCGACGATGCCGGCCCACATCTGCACGAGCGTATCCGCCAGCACGTCGTCCGGCGCGGCGAGCAGCGCGCGCCACGCAGGCGGCACCTCGACATCGGCCGGAATCTCGTGCGCCGCGAGCCAGACGCTGCCGCTCGCCCGGAAGCGCTTCAACTCCGCCGCATAAACCGGTGCGGTCAACTCGATCATTGCGTGTCACCCTCGAATGCCGGAACCCGCGCATTCTACTGCCCGCGTCGTCGCATCGATCGCGAATCGTCGTGCCCAGGCCACCTGCCATGCACGTCTTCTTGGTGCCCCACGCCGCCGCGAGTATGCTTGCAGTTCGCTAACCGTCATTCACCACCACCGATGGATTTCGACGTCATCGTTCTCGGCGCAGGCATCATCGGCGTATCGGCCGCGCTGCACCTGCAGGATCGCGGACGCAAGGTCGCCCTGATCGATCGCGGCGCGCCCGGCGAAGGCACGAGCTTCGGCAACGCAGGGCTGATCGAGCGCTCGTCGGTCGAACCGTATCCGTTCCCGCGCAGCCCGTTCACGCTGATGCGCTATGCGCTGAACCGCTCGACCGATCTCTACTGGCACAGCGCGTCGCTGCCCGCATTCGCGCCATGGCTGGCACGTTTCTGGTGGGAATCGGCGCCGCTGCGGCACGCGGCAGCGTCGCGCGACATGCTGCCGCTGATCGAGCGTTGCATCGTCGAGCACGACGCGCTGATCGCGCGGGCCGGCGCCGGCGAGCTCATCCGCGCGAACGGCTGGCTGGAAGCGTTCCGCACGCCGGTCGCATTCGAACGCGGCGTGGCCGACGCCGGACTCACCGCGCGCCGTCACGGGCTCGGCATCACGCCGCTCGATGCCGCCGCGCTGCTCGCGCACGAACCGAGCCTCGCGCCCGGCTTCTGCGGCGCGCTGCACTGGCTCGATCCGAAAAGCGTCGTCGACCCGTCCGCGCTCGTCAAAGCGTACGCCCTCCTCTTCGTGCAAGGCGGCGGCACGCTGCTGACGGGTGACGCCGCGAGCCTCGATGCCCTGTCGCCGGGCTGGCAGGTCAGGACGCAGGACGGCATGGCCGCCGCGCCGGCCGTGGTCGTCGCGCTCGGCCCGTGGTCCGACACGGTGTTCGGCAAGTTCGGCTACAAGATCCCGCTGCGCGAGAAGCGCGGCTATCACATGCACTACGCGCCGTCCGCGCGCGGCGTGCCGTCGGCGCCGATCGTCGATCGCGAATACGGTTACGTGATCGCCCCGATGAAGCGCGGGCTGCGGCTGACGACCGGCGTCGAAATCGCGCGCCGCGGCGTACCGCCCACTGGCGTGCAGCTCGAACGCGCGGAACGCGTCGCGCGGCCGGTGTTCGGTTTCGGCGAGCGGCTCGACCCGCAACCGTGGCTCGGCTTCCGGCCGTGCACGCCCGACATGCGCCCGGTGATCGGCCCCGCGCCCGCGCATCGCGGGCTGTGGTTCGCGTTCGGGCACAACCATCACGGGCTGACGCTCGGCCCCGTCACGGGCCGCCTGCTGGCCGAGATGATGACGGGCGAAGCGCCATTCACCGATCCGGCGCCATATCGCGCCGATCGCTTCTGACCCGGCACCGCATCGACGCGCGCTCAGTCGAGCGCGCGGCCGAAGATGCGGATCACTTCGTCGAGATGTTCGGCCATCGCGCGGCGCGCGGCGTCCGGGTCGCGTGCGCGGATCGCATCGAGGATCGCGCGGTGTTCCTGTTCCGACCGGTGCGGCATGTCGTTCGGCATGTACAGCGACTGCAGCCGCTGGAACATCAGGTCGTACTTGTGCGCGAGCAACTGCTTGATCATCAGCGCATACGCGGCGTTGTCGCTCGCTTCCGCGATGCGGATATGAAACAGCCGGTCGCCCGGATGCGTGAGCGAGCCGCTGCGGTTGTCGTCCTGGTTGCGCAGGAACGCTTCGTGGATCCCTTCGATCTGCTCGTCCGAGCCATGCTTCGCGGCAAGCGACGCGGCTTCCGGCTCGATCAGCCGGCGCGCCTGCAACAGCGCGAACGGCGGGATTTCGGTATCGAGGTCGAGTGCGATGCCGAGTTCGGGATCGATCTCGATGATCGTGAAGGGCGTGGCCTTCGCCGCGAGGTCGGGCGTGGGCTCGGGTGCGGCGGCCGTTTCGGGATGGCGCACCTTCACGCCGTCGCCGACACGCACGTTCACGAGGCCACTCACTTCGAGCGCAATCAGCGCCTCGCGCACCGACGTGCGCGATACGCCGAACTGTTCGGCCAGTTCGCGCTCGGGCGGCAGATAGCTGCCCGGCGGAAAATCGCCGGACTCGATCATCGCACTGAGCTTGTCGGCGATCTGCTGGTAGAGACGGCGGTTCTGAATCGGCTGGATGGACATACGTTGATGCAGGTGATCGGTTGCGTTCCGGACGGTCTGACGAATCGAACAGACCGTTCGCGCCTATTTTATATGCCGCGCTTCACCGCGCCCGGCACCGCGTAGCAACGCGCGGCAGTACCGCCCCACAGCGCGTGGCGCTCAGCCGCCGACAGCCGCGATTCGGCCCAGCGTTCGACGATCGACGCGACTTCGTCATACGACGCGGCCAGCAGGCACACGGGCCAGTCCGACCCGAACATCAGCCGCTGCGGGCCGAATGCGTCGAGCGCCGCGTCGAGACACTGCTCGATATGCCGGACGTCCTTCCCGCGCAGGCCGCGCCGCCAGTCGGCTTCGGTCACGAGCCCCGACAGCTTGCACGCGACATGCGGCAGCGCGCCCAGCTCGCGCAACGCGGCGCGCCAGCGTGCGAGCGCGGTGTCGTCGCGCTCGAAGTCGGCGAGCGCGGGCTTGCCGACATGATCGAGCACGAGCCAGTGCGCGTCGTGCCGCGCGCAGAATGCTTGCACGTCCGGCAACTGCCGCTCGAACACGAGCACGTCGTACACGTAGCCGTGCGCCTGCAGCCATGCGACGCCGCGGTTGAAGCCCGGCTCCGCGACGAACGCGCCGGCATCGGCTTCGTCCTGCACCGGGTGGCGGAAGCCACGCAGCTTCGGGCTGCGCCATTCGGCGATACGATCCGCGAGCTGCGGCGCGGCAAGATCCTCCCAGCCGACCACCGCCGCGATGCGCGCATCGTCGCGCGCGAGATCGAGCAGGAATGCCGTCTCGTCGCGCCCGGCGCGCGCCTGCACAGCGATCGACGCGCCGAGCGCCTGCGCATGCATCAGCGGCCATAGCGCGTCGGGCAGGTAGTCACGGGCGAGCACCCCCATCCCGGCGCCGATCCACGGGTAATCGGCGGCGTGATAACGCCAGAAGTGCTGATGCGAATCGATGCGCACTGCGCCCATGATGCCCTCGTGTCCGGTCGCGGCGGCGGCACGCGCCACCGCCGCTCGACGCAACGTTCAGTCGTACAACACCGCCGCGATCTTCGGATCGTCGATATTGGTCTTGTCGTACCAGTAGAAACCGGTATCGATGACCTTCGGCAGCTTCTCGCCCTTGATCGCCTTCACGGCCGATTCGACGGTCTTGTAGCCGATCCCGATCGGGTTCTGCGTGATCGCGCCGGCCATCAGCCCGCTGCGGATCGCGTCCTTCTGTTGCTTGCCGGAATCGTACCCGACGATCACGACCTTGCGCTTCATCTCGCGCACGCCATTGACCACGCCGATCGCCGAGCCTTCGTTGGTGCCGAACAACCCCTTGAGCTTCGGATACGCCTGCAGGATCGACTTCGTCACCTCGGTCGACTTCAGCTGGTCGCCTTCACCGTACTGCACGGTCACGACCTGCACCTTCGGATGCGCCGCTTTCATCCGTTCGAGAAAGCCGTCGCGGCGGTCGATGCCGGTGCGGCTCGTCTGGTCGTGCGCGACCACGGCCACCTCGCCCTCGTCGCCAATCAGTGCGGCGAGCTTGTCGGCGGCCAGCGACGCGGCGGCCTTGTTGTTGGTCGCGGCCGTCGTCACCGGGATGTCGCTGTCGACGCCCGAGTCGAACGCGATCACCGGGATCTTCTCGCCCTGCGCCTTCTTCAGGAGCGGCAGCGCGGCCTTGCTGTCGAGCGCCGCGAAGCCGAGCGCGGCCGGCTTCTTCGCGATCGCGGCCGACAGCATGTCGATCTGCTTGTCGACCATTGCCTCGGTCTCGGGGCCTTCGAACGTCACCTTCACCTTGTAGTCCTTCGCGGCCTGCATCGCGCCCGCCTTCACGGCCTGCCAGAACTGATGCTGGAAGCCCTTCGAGATCAGCGGGATGTAGGTTTCCTGCGCGTGCGCGCCGGCCGTGACGCCGACGGCGAACGTCAGCCCGACGATCGCGTTCAACACCTTGCTCCTGATCACTTCGCGTCTCCTTTTTTCGTATCGACTGGAACGACTGGGACGCCGGCCGGAACCGGCGATGAAGCACATGCCTGCGTGAATGCGTGCGTCAGCGGCGGCGCCGGCGCAGGATGTCGACGTAGACGGCCAGGATGATGATCACGCCCGTCACGACCGTCTGCCACTCCTGCGCGACCGACATGATGCGCAGGCCGTTCGTCAGCACGCTCATGATGAACGCGCCGATGATCGTGCCGACGATGCTGCCCGCGCCGCCCGACAACGACGTGCCGCCGATCACGACGGCCGCGATCGCATCGAGCTCGTAGCCCTGCCCGAGCGCGGGCTGCGCGGAATTCAGCCGCGACGCGATCAGCAGCCCGGCGATCCCGCACACCGCGCCGCTGAACGTATAGACCGCGATCTTCCATGCGTCGACGTTGACGCCCGACAGCCGCAGCGCTTCCTCGTTGCTGCCGAGCGCGAACGTGTAGCGGCCGAAGATCGTCCGGTTCAGCACGATCGACGCGCCGATCGCGACGAGGAACAGGATCAGCACCGCGTTCGGAATCGGCAGCGCGGGGATCAGGTTGCCGATCAATGAATCCTGCGCGATCGACGTGAAGCCCGGCGTGTCGTTGAAGTAGATCGGCCGCGTGCCCGAAATCACGAGCGACAGCCCCTTGAGCAGCATCATCATGCCGAGCGTCGCGATGAACGGCGGCACCTTCATCTTCGCGATCACGAAGCCCGACACGCAGCCTGACAGCGCGCCGAACAACAGCGCCGCCAGGATCCCGAGCGGCAGCGGCATGCCCCAGTTCGTCAGCACGACGCCGGCCATCACCGCACAAAACGTCATCAGCGTGCCGACCGACAGGTCGATGCCCGACGTGATGATCACGTAGGTACAGGCGACGGCCAGCACACCGTTGACGGCGGTGGCCTGCAGGATCGCGACGAGGTTGTCGACTTCGAGAAAGTTCGGCGACGCGATGCTGAAGAACACGATCAGCAGCACGAGGCTCGCGAACGCGAGCAGCTTCTGCCGCGCGGCCGGGTTGAAGAAGCGGGCGCGGAAGCCGGATGCGCCGGCCGGCGTGTCGCCGGACGCGAGAGGCGGAACGGGATGCGTATCGTTGGACATGATCGTAGGGGCTGAATCAGGACAATACGGTCGACTCGCGCTGCGTCGCGAGCTGCATGATCTTTTCCTGCGTGGCGTCGGCCGCGCGCAATTCGCCGGTCACACGCCCTTCGCACATCACGAGAATCCGGTGGCTCATGCGCAGCACCTCGGGCAATTCCGACGAGATCATCACGATCGCCTTGCCGTCGGCGGCGAGCGCGTCGAGCAGCTTGTAGATCTCGCTTTTCGCGCCGACGTCGATGCCGCGCGTCGGCTCGTCGAAGAACAGGATGTCGCAGTCGCGCAGCAGCCACTTCGCAATCACGATCTTCTGCTGATTGCCGCCCGACAGCAGCCGCGCCGGCTGCGTGACCGACGGCGTGCGGATCGCGAGCTGCCGCACGTACGACTGCGCGGTGTCGCGCAGCGCACGCGCATCGAGAAACACGCCACGGCGCACGAAGCGGCGCAGGCTCGACAGCGCGATGTTGTTCTGCACGTCCATCCCGACCGCGAGCCCGAAGTGCTTGCGATCTTCCGACAGGTAGCCGATGCCGTGCTTCACCGCATCGGCCGGCGTGCGGATCGTCACGGTCTTGCCGTGCACGCGGATCTCGCCCGCGTCGACCGGATCCGCGCCGAACACCGCGCGCGCGACCTCGGTGCGGCCTGCGCCCATCAGCCCCGCGAAGCCGAGAATCTCGCCGCGCCGCAGCGTGAAGCCGACGTTGCGAATCGCGCGGCCGCGCGACAGCCCGCGCACTTCGAGCGCGACGTCGTTCGCGGACGTATCGGGCGGCGTGCGGGATTCGGTGGCGAGCTGGCGGCCGACCATCATCGCGATGATCGCGTCCATCGACGTGTCCGCCATCGGCACGGTCGCGACGTACTTGCCGTCGCGCATCACGGTCACGCGATCGGCGATCTGGCGCAGCTCGTCCATCTTGTGCGAGATATAGACGATGCCGACACCGTGCGTGCGCAGGTCGCCGATGATGCGGAACAGCTCGGCGATCTCCGCGTTGTTGAGCGCGGCGGTCGGCTCGTCCATGATCAGCACGCGCGAGTCGAACGACAGCGCCTTCGCGATCTCGACCATCTGCTGCTTCGCCACCGTGAGCCGACCGACCGGCGTGCGCGGGTCGAGATCGAGCCGCATCCGCGCGAAGATCGCGGCCGCGTCGCGGTTGAGTGCCGCTTCGTCGACGAACACGCCGAAGCGGCCGCGCGGCTCGCGGCCGATGAAGATGTTCTGCGCGACGCTCAGGTGGTTCATCAGGTTCAGTTCCTGATGGATGATGCCGATCCCGAGCGCCTGCGCGGCGCGCGGATCGGCGATCTCCACCGCGCGGCCGTCCATCCGAATCTCGCCTTCGTCGCGTGGGTAGACGCCCGCGAGGATCTTCATCAGCGTGGACTTGCCGGCGCCGTTCTCGCCCATCAGCGCATGCACTTCGCCGGCACGCAGGTCGAAACGGCAATCGTCGAGCGCCTGCACGCCCGGGAAGCGCTTGCCGATGCCGGTCAGCGCAATCAGCGGCGGCACGGTGTTCGGGTTCAGGTCGGGTTGCATGGATCGCCGCCCTTAGCCGATCGCACGGTCGAGATGCGTATAGCCGCCGTCGACGAACAACCATTGGCCCGTCGTGTGCGATGCGCGGTCCGACAGCAGGAATACGGCCGTATCGGCAATTTCCTCGGCCGTCGTGAAGCGCTTGCCGAGCGGCACCTTGCCGGCGATGGCGGCAAGCTTCGCGTCGGGATCGTCGAAGCCGGCGAGCCAGTTCCGGTACAGCGGCGTCATCACCTCGGCCGGGATCACCGCGTTCACGCGCACGCCGTCGTCGCACAGTGCGACGGCCCATTCGCGCGTCAATGCAAGCTGCGCGCCCTTCGATGCGCAATAGCCGCTCGTGTTGCCCTGCCCGGTCACGGCCGTCTTCGACGAGAGGTTGACGATCGCGCCGCGCGTCGCCTTCAGGTGCGGCACGCAGTAGTGCGCCATCACGTAGTAGTGGATCAGGTTGCGTTCGAGCGACGCGACGAACGCAGCGCGCCCGGCATCGAGTCCGATGCTGTCGTTGACGCCCGCGTTGTTGACCAGACCGTCGAGGCGGCCGAAACGCGCGATCGTGTCCGCAACCGCGTCGCGGCACAGCGCATCGTCCTGCAATTCGACGGACACGCACGTGGCCTGCGGCTGCTTCTGCACGAGTGCGCGCCAGAACGCATCGTCGGGCGCGTGGCGCGCGAACACCACCGGGATCGCACCTTCTTCGGCCAGCCGCATCGAGATCGCGGCGCCGATGCCCGACGCGCCGCCGGTCACGATCACGACCTTGTGTTGCAGATTCAAATCCACTTCGCGTCTCCGTCGTTCATGTTGTCGGCACGCATGACGCGCATCGCGCGCGGCCGTGCTTCAGCCGCGGAACCGGTATTGCTCCAGCGATTCGGGCTTCATCTCGATCGAGAAACCGGGCGCCGTCGGCGGCATGTACGCCGCACCGCGCACCACGCACGGCTCGACGAAATGCTCGTGCAGGTGATCGACGTACTCGGTCACGCGCCCTTCCTTCGTGCCGGAAATGCACACGTAGTCGATCATCGACAGATGCTGCACGTACTCGCACAGCCCGACGCCGCCCGCATGCGGGCACACGGGCAGCCCGTACTTCGCGGCCATCAGCATCACCGCGAGAATCTCGTTCACGCCGCCGAGCCGGCACGCATCGATCTGCACGACGTCGATCGCGCCGCGCGCGATGAACTGCTTGAACAGCACGCGGTTCTGGCACATCTCGCCGGTCGCGACCTGCACCGGCGCGATCGCCTCGCGGATCTTGCGATGCCCTTCGACGTCGTCGGGGCTCGTCGGCTCCTCGATGAACCACGGCCGCGCGAACGCCAGCTCGCGCACCCAGTCGATCGCCTCGTCCACTTCCCACACCTGGTTCGCATCGATCATCAGCTTGCGGTCCGGGCCGATCACCTCGCGCGCGATCGTCACGCGGCGGATGTCGTCTTCCAGGTTCGCGCCGACTTTCAGCTTCACGTACTCGAACCCCGCTTCGACGGCTTCGCGGCACAGCCGCCGCAGCTTGTCGTCGCTGTAGCCGAGCCAGCCGGCCGACGTCGTGTAGCACGGGTAGCCGTCGCGCTCGAGCAGCGCGATCCGTTCGGCCTTGCCCGGCGCCTGCCGGCGCAGCAGGTCGAGCGCTTCGTCCGGCGTCAGGCAGTCGGTCAGGTAGCGGAAGTCGATCGCGCGCACCAGCTCCTCGGGGCGCATCTCGGCCACGAGCCGCCACAGCGGCTTGCGTTCGGCCTTCGCCCAGAGATCCCATACCGCATTGACGACGGCGCCCGTCGCCAGATGGATCGCACCCTTGTCGGGGCCGATCCAGCGCAACTGGCTGTCCGACGTGACGTGGCGCCAGAAGCGGCCCATGTCCGCACGGATCCAGTCGAGGTCGAGGCCGACGACGAGGTGACGCATCGCGTCGATCGCCGCGCAGCAGATCTCGTTGCCGCGCCCGATGGTGAACGTGAGCCCGTGACCTTCGAGCCCGTCGCAGTCGGTTTCGAGCACGACGTAGGCCGCCGAATAATCGGGGTCCGGATTCATCGCGTCGGAGCCGTCGAGCTGGCGCGAGGTCGGGAAGCGCACGTCGAGGACGCGCATCGATCGAATGATAGGCATGACGAATCGTCCGCGAAAGGAAATCAGGCCTGCACGGTGCGCTGGCGTTGCTCGCCGAGCCCGTCGATGCCGAGCGTGATCACCTGCCCGGCGCGCAGATAGACGGGCGGTTTCTGCCCGAGACCGACACCCGGCGGCGTGCCGGTCGAGATCACGTCGCCAGGCTGCAGGCTCATGAAGCGGCTCAGGTAGCTGATCAGGTGCGGCACGCGGAACACCATCGTCGCGGTCGTGCCGTTCTGGTAGCGATGGCCGTCGACGTCGAGCCACAGCCGCAGCCCATGCGGATCGGGCACTTCGTCGGCCGTCACGAGCCACGGGCCGAGCGGCCCGAACGTGTCGTTGCCCTTGCCCTTGTCCCACGTGCCGCCGCGTTCGAGCTGGAATTCGCGCTCCGACACGTCGTTCACGACGCAGTAGCCGGCGACGTGCGACAGCGCGTCGGCTTCCGCGATGTAGCGGCCGCCCTGGCCGATCACCACGCCGAGCTCGACTTCCCAGTCGGTCTTCTCCGAGCCGCGCGGGATCTCGACGTCGTCGTTCGGCCCCGAGATCGCACTCGTCCATTTGCCGAACACGACCGGCTCCTTCGGTACTTCCATCCCCGATTCGGCCGCGTGGTCGGAATAGTTGAGCCCGATGCAGATGAACTTGCCAACGCGGCCGACGCACGCGCCGAGCCGCGGCGTGCCTTCGACCAGCGGCAATGACGACGGTGGAATGCCACGCAGCCGCGCGAGCGAGGCCGGTAACAGCGCGTCGCCGGCGATGTCGTCGATCACGCCGGACAGGTCGCGGATCCGGCCCTGCGCATCGAGCAGGCCCGGCTTTTCATGGTGTTTGTCGCCAAATCTCAGCAGTTTCATGTCGTCTTGAGCGGAAACGGAAAGTGAAGGGGAAGGCGCGGTCAGTTTGACCAGCCGCCATCGATCAGGTGGATCGCGCCGGTCGTGAACGACGCTTCGTCGGATGCGAGGTACAGCGCGAGCGCGGCCACTTCTTCCGCGCTGCCGATGCGGCCGATCGGCTGGCGCGCAACGAACGCCTGGCGCACCTCGTCGGTCGACAGGTGGCGCGTGCGCGCCTGGTCCGCGATCCGCTGCTCCAGCGACGGCGACTCGATCGTGCCCGGGCAGATCGCATTGCAGCGGATGCCCCGCTCGACGAAATCGGCGGCGACCGCCTTGGTCAGCCCGATCACGGCCGCCTTGGTGGTGCCGTAGACGAAGCGGTTCGGCACGCCCTTCACGCTCGATGCGGCCGATGCCATGTTGACGATCGACGCGCCGCCGGCTGCGAGCATCGCGGGCAGCAGCGCGCGGATCAGCCGGTACATCGACGTGACGTTCAGGTTCAGCGAGAACGCCCATGCATCGTCGTCGCAGTCGAGGATCGAGCCGTGATGCACGAAGCCCGCGCAGTTGAACAGCACGTCGAACGCGCGTTCGTTCGCGGCGAGCGCGGCGACGTCCTGCGCATCGGTCACATCGAGCCGCCGCGTGGTCAGCCGGCCCCCCGCGCGTTCGGCGTCGGCCTCGAGCCGCACGAGCGCGGCTTCGTTGATGTCGGTCGCCAGCACGTCGGCGCCCTCGCTCGCGAACCGCAGCGCGGTCGCGCGGCCGATGCCCTGCCCGGCCGCCGTCACCAGCGCGCGTTTGCCCTGCAATCTCATGAGCAACTCTCCCGAAAATGCCGGCCACCCGTCGGCCGATTGGCACAAAGGACTAAAGGTCCAACCAATCATAGGAAGTGATTTCACGTTTGTCACGAAATCGGGATTCAGTATTTACCCGGGCGGGGAAATCGGGCGGTTGCGCAAAGATTCGGCGTTCGACGGTCCCCGGGAGCGCGCCCGGGGATCCGCACAACGCCAATACCGGTGGGTTTCCTGGCCGGTTGACGGCGACGTCCGGCGCCGCAGCGCGCCAAACTGACAAAAAAGTCATGTTCGCGTCAGGGTCTCAACGGGATGCGCGCGCCATCATGGCGTACCGGACTGCGCTTCCGGTCCATCGCCACCTCGCCCGCGTTCGATCCCTGCGGGCACCTCCGTCCCCCGGCGATGGGCTCCGTGACTGGGCGAGCAGACACGGCGCGCAGGCCGATTTTCCGCCCCGGACTTCGTGTCCGGGGCGTTTTTGTCTGTGGTTTCCCAAGAAAATAAGCGTGGATTGTTTCTAAATCGGCAAAAGGTAATTTGAGCCAGACAGGATGTTTTTTCCGGTCACAGACGCTTACATTTAGCGCACCACTCATGGAAACCGCTACGGATTCGCCATCGGGTAGTGACATCCACTGCCACGGCCGAACCGCACGAGCTTTAGGAAACGGCAAAATGAAGGCCTCCAAATCCCTGCCTGCGCTCGATCCCGCCGACGTCCACGTCGAAATCCTCGAACGTTCCGATACGCTGCTCGTCGTCCGCTGGGTCGAGCCCGGCCGCTGTCACTACGGTGAACAGCGCTGGCGCCGCCGCTTCGCGCAACGCACCGGCACCTGCGCGCTGTCGCGTCAGGTGATCCAGCGCGGCGACGAAGTCTTCCGCCCGGCTGAACGCCCGGCGCCCGCGAACGCGGCCGCGATGATCTCCGCCGCCGAAGTGCTCGCACTGGCCGGCGGCAGGTAAATCCTGCCGGCCGCGCGCCACGGCACGCGGCACCATACGATGCGCGAGCGCTAGAAGCGCCGGTCTAATTCCCCCGCTTGTCTGCCACGCCCGCGCGCACTATCGTTACACCACCCAATGTAACGATTACGCGCCGCGGCCGCCCGGTCGCGCCGATGGAGGCAGACATGCATGCATGGAGCGCGCGCCACGTCCCGGCGCAAGGCGGCAAGGTCGCGGTCGTGACCGGCGCCAACAGCGGGCTCGGCTGGCAACTCGCGGAAACGCTGGCCGCGAAAGGCGCGACGGTCGTGATGGGCTGCCGCGACGCCGCCCGCGCCGCGCAGGCGGCCGACGCGATCCGCCGACTCCATCCCGATGCCCGCGTCGAAGTCGACGCGCTCGACCTCGCCGATCTCGCGTCGATCGCACGCTTCGCGGCCGATGTGGCCGAACGCCATGGCCGCGTCGACATCCTCTGCAACAACGCCGGCGTGATGTTCCTGCCGCAGCGCCAGACGCACGACGGCTTCGAGATGCAGTTCGGCACCAACCACCTCGGCCATTTCGCGCTGACCGGCCATCTGCTGCCCGCGCTGCGCGCCGCCCGCCGGGCGCGCGTCGTGACGATGTCGAGCGGCTTCAACCGCGGCGGACGGATCCGCGTCGACGACCTGCGTGCCGAGCACCGCTACAACCGTTATCTCGCCTATTGCGACAGCAAGCTCGCGAACCTCGTGTTCGCGATCGAACTGCAGCGCCGGTTCGAGCGCGCGGCATTCGCCGGGATCAGCGTGGCCGCGCACCCCGGCTACGCGGCGACCAACCTGCAGTTCGCGGGCCCGGCGATGGACAGCTCACCCGCCCGTGCCGCGCTGATGCGGGCCGCGAACCGTTATCTCGCCCAACCGGCCGACCAGGGTGCGCTGCCCGCGATTCATGCGGCAACCGCACCCGATCTCGCGGGCGGCGCGTATCTCGGGCCGTCCGGCTGGTTCGAGTCGCGCGGGCTGCCGGCGCCCGCGAGCGTGCCGCGTGCGGCGCGCGACGTGGCCTCGGCGGCGTTGCTGTGGGAAGCCTCGGAAGCCGCGACGGGCGTGCGTTTCCTCAGTTCGGGCGCGCCGGCCGGACGCGCGCCGGAACGACCGTTCGACACGACGGCCGAGGTGCGCTGAAACACGCATCGCCCTCCGTCACAATCTTCATACTTATTACATCCCCCGAAAAGAAAGTCGATTGAAAGCCTGATTTGACGCGCTACTGTTACCACCCAGGAAACAATCTATCGTCAAAATCAGCGTTTACCCTGAACCCTCCGATGACTAAGATTTGATCAATCGCTTAAGACATGGTGTCGCGAGCGAACTCAATAAAACACCGGAGGTCATCATGAAATCGCTCGTTTCCGCAGTCGTTGCCGCTGCCGCCCTGTCCGCTTCGTTTGGCGCATTCGCTCAAAGCACCGTGACCCGCGCTCAAGTGCGCAACGAACTGGTTCAGCTCGAAAAGGCCGGCTACAAGCCGGGCCTGGCGAGCCCGTACTACCCGAACGACATCCAGAGCGCCGAAGCGCGTGTTCATGGTGCCGACACCAGCGGCTACGGCGCGCAACCGGCTCCGCTCGTTCATTCGGGCGCCCCGGCTGCAGCGTCGTCGAACGCTCGCGACTCGATCTTCTTCGGCCAGTAAGCCGATGCGCCCTCGGCGGGCGCCGCGCGTCGCGCGATGAAGACGTATCAGGACGAGCCCCCTTGCGGGGCTCGTCCTTTTTTATGAAACGCATACCTCCGCCGCCCGGCAACGGGTGGCTTCGCCCGGGCGCCTCGCGTCCGGGCGCTTTTTCATCTGCGAGGTACGCGTGCTAGCAGGATGAAGCCGCGCGCCCCCGTCAATGCGGCACAGCCGCGGCGGGCGCCGAACGCGACAACACGCGCCACCGCGACAGCAGCTCGTCGCGATCGATGTAGCAGCCCTGCAGGTGCCGGCGGCCGGTGGACGGATCGAACTCGGTGCGCGCATGCATCACGCGTCGGTTGTCGAACGCCCACATGTCGCCCGCCCGCAGCCGGCGCTGCACGCGAAAACGCGGCTCGCGTGCAAGCGCGAGGAACCGCCGGTACGCACGATAGACGGCCGCGACCGAACCAGCCGGTGCATCGAGCGGCCCGCGCAGGAAGTTCGCGACGCGCACCTCGGTGACGTTGCCGCGCGCATCGAGCCCGATCACCGGCGCCGAGCAGCGGTAGTCGCTGTGCGCACTCTTGTTCCAGAACTCGAACGGCGTCGACGCGAGTTGTTCAAAATCGGCCGGATGCTCGCGCCGCAGCGCATCTGCGAGCGCGAAACCGTCGAGGAACACGCTGTCGCCACCGGTCGCGTCGTTCGCGAGGCAATGCAGGAACTGCACGCCCGGCTGCAATTCGCGGGTCGGCAGATCGGTATGCGGCGGCAGGTTCAGTGACGTATACGCATTGCTGTCCGGACGCGGCTTCGATTCGACGTCGAACAGCACGCCGAAATTGCTCTCGCGAATCAGGCCGATGCGGCGCGCGATCTCATCGACGCGGCCGCGCTCGGCCGGCACGCCTTCGACGAGCGTCAGCCCCGTGCGTTGCAACGCGGCCAGCCACGCGAGCAACGCGTGATCGTCCTCCATCACGTCGCGCCACGCGAACACGCCGATGGCCGTCGCGTCGTTGCCAGTCCACACGTGCCGCCCGTGCGCCGCCTGGCGCTCCGCGCGCGACGCGTCGTCATACGCATGCGCGCGCAACCAGCCCGGCGACCACGCACTGCGATGTCCGTCGTTCCACTCGACATGCAGCGCGCCGTCGGTTTCGACGTGCACCGTGAGCGCGGCGAGATCCTCGCGCGCGTCGGCGATCTCGAACACCTGTTCACGCGTGACGGCGTGCACGCACGCGGAACACGCGCAGTTGTCACGCAGCCAGTCGAAATGAAACGGCGATCGTCGCGTGTCGCTCCACTCGACGTCCACGGCGCCATCGGCGATCGTCGCCGCTGCAATGGCCGCGTCGGCCGAAAACGTCCGCCAGTCCTCGATACGGTGTTGCGCTGCCTGCATCGTTGCCTCCCGGAAACGCCCGCTACGCGTGTGGTGCGAGCAGAAACCCGCCGACCGTCCGGTGCAGCCGCGCCGCCTGCGGGCTCGTTCCGAGCGCGCGCCAGCAGCCGTGCACCAGCCCTTCTCCCATCCAGTAGTGCGCGGCACTGCCGGCCGCGCGAATCCGTTCGACGTACACGCGCGCATCGTCGCGCAGTGGATCGTGTTCCGCGCCGATCGCGAGCACGGGCGGCAGGCCGTCGAAACGCGCCGCCGCGAGCGGCACCGATGCGCGCAACAGCGGGTTGCCGTCTCCCAGCGCATCGATCAAGTCGCCCTCCCAGTACAGCGCGCGATAGCGATGGACGTCGTCGAGCGTCAGCATCGGCGCGTGCGCTTCCGTTTCGCGCGCGGGCGATTGCGGTTCGAACCCGAGCATCGGATAGACGAGCGCGATGCCGTCGACACCGCCTTCGCCCGCATCGCGCAACGCGGTGGCCACGGCTGCCGCGAGCATGCCGCCCGCGCTGTCGCCCGCGAGCGTCAGCGGCTGCTCGCACGGCCCGAACGGCCAGCGCGCATCGCGCGCGGCGCGCGTGACATCCAGACAATCTTCGAGCGCGGCCGGCGCGCGATGCTCGGGCGCCAGCCGGTAATCGACTGCGATCACGTCGAGCCCCGTATCGGCCGCCAGTTGCGCGGTAATCAGCGCGTGACTGTCGAGCGAGCCGACGACGAAGCCGCCGCCATGAAAGAACAGCACGGTGCCGCGCGGCGTGCCGTGCGCGGACGTGTAGCGCCGCAGCGCGATCGCGCGGCCGTCGGGTGCCTGCCAGACGGCGTCCTGCTGCACGATCCCGGCCGGCAGCGCGGCCGGGGTCCATTCGGCCGCGAAGCGGTCGTAGAGACGGCGCTGCTCGCTGGCCGAGCGTGCCGCCGCGTCGGCCGGATACCACGCGTCGACGGCTGCAACGAACGTCGCGATTTCCGGTTCGAGCATCGTGTGCGCTCCGCGGTCGAAGGTTCGCGCCGGCTAGCGGCGCGGCGGCAGCCCGATCACGCGGCCCGCATACGCGGGTGCCGCGCAATCGTGCTGCAACGCATGCAGCTCGGCCACACGCGCGGCCACGTCGTCGTCGAACGGCGCCGACTTCGTGCCGTCGCGCGTATCGACGTGCAGCAGCATCTGCTCGCTCGCCGACACCGCGCCGTCATGCCCGGCCGCGAACAGTTCGAGATACAGGTGCAGCCGCTTCGCGTCGTGCGCAAGCACACGCGCGTCGACGCGCACCTGCGTGCCCTCCTTGATCTCTTGCAGGTAGTTCACATGCGCTTCGAGCGTGTAGACCGAGCGGCCCCGCTCGCGACGCGCGGCGTCATCGAGGCCGATGCGATCCAGCAGCGCATCGGTCGCGAAGCTGAAGATCAGCAGGTAAAACGCATCGCGCAGGTGGCCGTTGTAGTCGACCCATTCGGGTCGCACGACGTCGCGGTATATCGTCAGCGGGGTATCGCCCGTCATCGTCTCTCGTCCTCAGTCTTCGAATCGCATGCCGTGCCGCGCCTTCACCGCGGCGATCGACTTCAGCACCTCGGTGATGCACTCGTCGCGATAGCGTTCGAGTTCCTTGATGCTGCGCGTGCCCTGCTGTTCGGTCGTGCCTTCGACGACGCTGTCGATCAACGCATCGGTGAGCGTGGGTGCGACCAGCTTCGTCCACGGCAGTTCGAGCGCGGGGCCGAACTGCTGCATGAAGTGTCGCATGCCCGCGTCGCCGCCGGCGAGCGTGTAGGTCAGGAACGTGCCCATGAACGACCAGCGGATGCCCGCGCCGAAGCGGATCGCGTCGTCGATCTCACCGGTCGTCGCGACGCCTTCGTTGACGAGGTGCAGCGCCTCGCGCCACAACGCTTCGAGCAGACGATCGGCGATGAAGCCCGGCACTTCCTTGCGCACGTGCAGCGGCCGCATGCCGAGCTTGCGATAGATCTCCATCGCGCCTTCGACCGCTTCCGGCGACGTGCGCGCGCCGCCGAGCACCTCGACGAGCGGCAGCAGGTAGACGGGATTGAACGGATGGCCGACCACGCAGCGCTCCGGATGCGTCGCCCGCGCGTAGAAATCCGTCGGCAGCAAACCCGACGTCGACGACGCGATGATCGCGTCGGGCTTCGCCGCGCGGCTGATCTGCTCGTGCAGTTCGAGCTTCAGCGCCTCGCGCTCGGGCGCGCTTTCCTGGATGAAATCCGCATCGGCGACGCATGCCTCGATCGTCGATACGAAACGCAGCCGTGCAGGATCGGCGCCCGGTGCGAGGCCGACGCGCTCGAGCGCGGGCCACGCGTTCGCGACGTTCGCGCGCAGCCGCTCTTCCGCGCCCGGTGCCGGGTCCCAGACGACCACGTCGAGACCGTGCGCGAGCGCGCGGGAAATCCATCCGCTGCCGATCACGCCGGTGCCGATGGCGGCGAACGTCTTGATGTCGGTCTTCACAGCCATGTCAACGCATCCTTCAAATCAGGGGAAATCGGTGGGCGGCCGCGCCTGTGCGTGCCGCCGCGTCATGTCAATCAGTCGGCGAAACCGCTCACGCGAACTCGGCGATCGCACGGCGTTCGAGCGGACGCTCGCCGCGCGCCGGCAAGCCGAGCTTGCGGCGGCCTTCGGCCGGCGTCAGCACGCGGCCGCCGAGCCGTTCGACGATCTCGCGCGCGCGCTCGACGAGCGTGCCGTTGGTCGCATGCACGCCACGATCGAGCCAGATGTTGTCTTCGAGGCCGACGCGCACGTGACCGCCGAGCAGCATCGCCTGCGCGACCATCGGCATCTGCATGCGGCCGATCCCGAAGCCGGCCCAGTGCGCGCCCGGCGGCAGGTTGTCGACCATCGCCTTCATCGTGCCCGTGTCGGCCGGCGCCCCCCACGGGATGCCGAGGCACAGCTGGAACAGCGGCGGATCGTCGAGCAGCCCTTCCTTCAGCAGTTGCTTCGCGAACCACAGATGGCCCGTGTCGAAGATCTCCAGCTCCGGCTTCACGCCGAGTTCCTGGATGCGCTTCGCGCCGGCGCGAAGCTGCGCGGGCGTCGACACGTAGATGTAGTCGCCGTCGCCGAAATTCAGCGTGCCGCAATCGAGCGTGCAGATCTCGGGCAGCAGCTCCTCGACGTGCGCGAGACGCGTGAGGCCGCCGACCAGGTCGGTGCCCTTGCCGAAACGCATCGGGTCCTCGCCCGCGCCGATCTCGAGATCGCCGCCCATGCCGGCCGTCAGGTTGATGATCACGTCGACGTCGGCCGAGCGGATGCGGTCGACCACTTCGCGGTACAGGTTCGGGTCGCGGCTGCCGCGCCCCGTCTGCGGGTCGCGCACGTGGCAATGCGCCACCGTCGCACCGGCCTTCGCGGCCTCGATCGCGGCGGCCGCGATCTCCTTCGGCGTGACCGGAATCGCCGGATGCTTGCCGACCGTATCGCCCGCGCCGGTGACAGCGCAGGTGATGATGACTTCATGGTTCATGCTGGTTGCCTCGCTTGAATCAGGTTGTGTCGCAATGCGGATGTTTCGCCAGGGCGCGCCGGGTGCAGCGCGCAAGCTGTCACAGGCCGAGATATGCCTTCACGGCCGGCAGCCCGTCCTTGCCGTCGAACGTCTTGACGCCCGCGAGCCACGGATCGAGCACCTGCGGGTTCTTCTTCAGGTACGCCTTCGCGGCATCGGCCGGTTTCGTCTTGTTCATCACCGACTGCATCAGCTGGTTCTCGAGCTGCGTCGAGAAGCGCAGGTTCGTGACGAGCTTGCCGGCGTTCGGGCAGCGTGAGATGAAGTCGGGGGCCGTCAGCGTGTACACGCGCGCTTCGCCGTAGTTGGGCCCGAACGACGCGTCGCCGCCGGAGAGATAGTTCATGCTGAGCTGGATGTTCATCGGATGCGGTTCCCAGCCGAGGAAGACGACCCACTTCTTCTCGCGGATCGCACGCTCGACCGTCACCAGCATCCCGGCCTCGCTCGATTCGACCAGCTTGAAGCCGCCGAGCCCGTACTGGTTCGTGTCGATCATTTTCTGGATCGTCGCGTTCGCGCTGCTGCCCGGCTCGATCCCGTAGATCTTGCCGTCGAGTTCCGCGCGGTGCTTCGCGATGTCCTCGAAGGTCTTCAGGCCGGCCTGGTATTCGTAGCTCGGCACCGCGAGCGTCGCCTTCGCGCCCGACAGGTTCGGCGGTTCGACGACGTTGATCGACTTGTTGTCGAGGAACGGCTGGAGCTGCTTCTGCTGCACGGGCCACCAGTAGCCGAGCGACACGTCGAGCTGCTTGCTCTTCAGGCCGGCGAACGAGATCGGCACCGACGCGATCGTCGTGGTCGGCTTGTAGCCGAGCGCCTCGAACACGGTCGACGCGAGCGCCGTGGTCGACGTGATGTCGGTCCAGCCGATATCCGCGAAACGCACGGTACGGCACGTCGCGGCATCCGTTTCGGCCAGCGCCGCCTGCGTGAACGCGCCGGTCGCCAGCACGGCCGCGGCAAGCGCGGCGATCTTCGTCGACTTCATGGTTCGGTTCCTCCCGGTTGGACTCGCGGCAGCCGGTGCGCGGGGTGTGCCCGGCCTGCATCGTGGGAGTAAAAGTAACGAGCCATATTGGCCGCGAGAAGACCGGCGGCGACCTGTTCTTGACTATTTGCGACTATGAGTGGAAACCACTAGGTTTCTTTAGAGGCTTGATGGACGGGGTTTTCATGGGAATGACAGATGGATTCAGCTTGTCCACATGCGGCGCGACATATTTCCTTCTGCCGGGCAGGGACGGCGTGCCGATGCGGCGTCGGGCCCGTGGCGCGCGCGCCGCACCGACGAACGGGTGTCATGGGCGCGTGTGAAGCTGGCCCGGCCTCCAGCAGCCGAAAGCGCGTTTCGTATTGCGGAATCTACGTCGAATTCCCGCGCCGCCGCCTTTTCGTCGCTTGAAAACTTGTTTTGCATTGCAAAAATCGCAACGTATCTCATTGAAAAACAAGAAAAAATAATGTCTTATGTCTTATATAAGACATTGCCAAAAGCTCAACGGGCGGCGTTACTATTTATCCCATGCAGTTCGCTTCGACAGACGTAGCGGGCACGCTCAACCAGTTACCCAAACGCGCTTTGCTCTCAGGAGATTGACATGGCCCAGTATCAAGACGACATCAAGGCAGTTGCCGGTTTGAAAGAAAACCACGGCAGCGCGTGGAATGCGATCAGCCCCGAGTACGCCGCCCGCATGCGTGCCCAGAACAAGTTCAAGACGGGCCTGGACATCGCCAAGTACACCGCCAAGATCATGCGTGCCGACATGGCCGCCTACGACGCCGATCCGGCCAAGTACACGCAGTCGCTGGGTTGCTGGCACGGCTTCATCGGCCAGCAGAAGATGATCTCGATCAAGAAGCACTTCAACAGCACCGAACGCCGCTACCTGTACCTGTCGGGCTGGATGGTCGCTGCGCTGCGCTCCGAGTTCGGCCCGCTGCCGGACCAGTCGATGCACGAAAAGACCTCGGTCAGCGCGCTGATCCGCGAGCTGTACACGTTCCTGCGCCAGGCCGACGCACGTGAACTCGGCGGCCTGTTCCGCGAACTCGATGCCGCCACGGACGCTACCGCGAAGGCCGCGATCCAGGACAAGATCGACAACCACGTCACGCACGTCGTGCCGATCATCGCCGACATCGACGCTGGTTTCGGCAACGCGGAAGCCACGTACCTGCTGGCCAAGCAGTTCATCGAAGCAGGCGCCTGCTGCATCCAGATCGAAAACCAGGTGTCCGACGAGAAGCAGTGCGGCCACCAGGACGGCAAGGTCACCGTGCCGCACGAGGACTTCCTCGCGAAGATCCGCGCGATCCGCTACGCGTTCCTGGAACTGGGCGTGGACGACGGCATCATCGTGGCCCGTACCGACTCGCTGGGCGCCGGCCTGACCAAGCAGATCGCCGTGACCAACACGCCGGGCGACCTGGGCGACCAGTACAACGCGTTCCTCGACTGCGAAGAACTGTCGGCCGATGCACTGGGCAACGGTGACGTCGTCATCAAGCGCGACGGCAAGCTGCTGCGTCCGAAGCGCCTGCCGAGCAACCTGTTCCAGTTCCGCGCCGGCACGGGCGAAGCGCGCTGCGTGCTCGACTGCATCACGTCGCTGCAGAACGGCGCCGACCTGCTGTGGATCGAAACCGAAAAACCGCATATCGCACAGATCGGCGGCATGGTCAGCGAGATCCGCAAGGTCATCCCGAACGCGAAGCTGGTGTACAACAACAGCCCGTCGTTCAACTGGACGCTGAACTTCCGTCAGCAGGCGTACGACACGCTGAAGGCAGCAGGCAAGGACGTGTCGGCCTACGACCGTGCGCAGCTGATGAGCGTGGAATACGACGAGACGGAACTGGCCAAGCTGGCCGACGAGAAGATCCGTACGTTCCAGGCCGACGCATCGCGTGAAGCAGGCATCTTCCATCACCTGATTACGCTGCCGACGTACCACACCGCCGCGCTGTCGACCGACAACCTGGCCAAGGAATACTTCGGCGACCAGGGCATGCTCGGCTACGTGGCCGGCGTGCAGCGCAAGGAAATCCGCCAGGGTATCGCCTGCGTGAAGCACCAGAACATGTCCGGCTCGGACATCGGTGACGATCACAAGGAATACTTCAGCGGCGACGCAGCGCTGAAGGCGGCAGGCAAGGACAACACGATGAACCAGTTCTGATACCGGTCATCTCCAGGCGAAACGCCAACCCTTCGGGGTTGGCGTTTTTTTTATCCGGCGCAATCGCGCGCGCCGTGCTCGTCAACCATCGACCTGCGTACTTTCCGCGACCACCCGCACGAACACATCCGCCAACACCGTCGGCTCGACCGGCACCACCAGCGCGCAAACCGACCTTGCGTCTTCATCTCCAATCGGCACGAAGACGACCCCGTCGATCCCGAGGCTCGCCATCCGTTCCGGCACGATCGCCACGCCATGTCCGGCCGCGACGAGATTCAGCATCGACGTCTTCGGCGACACGATCCGGGCGGCAGCCGGGACGAATCCCCGCTTCAGGCAAAGATCGATCACGACGCGCGCGAGCCCGCCCCGCTCCCGATACACGGCCGATACGAACGGCTCGTGCCGCAGCCGCGAGATCGCCGTGCGCTTGCGGCCGGCCAGCGGATGCTCGGCCGGCACCGCCACGCACAAACGCTCGGCCGCGAGCTCGACGAAGCGCACGCGCGGATCGCGGCGCAGCACCGGCAAACGAACGATCCCGATATCGGCGTTGCCGTTCGCGATCTCCAGGACCTGATCCTCGGACGGTGCGCGGTCGAGATCGATCCGCGCGCCCGGACACGCGCTCATGAAGCGCCCGAGCACCGGCATCAGGCTGCCGACGGGAACGGTGCTGGAATGCAGGAGCCGCAATACGCCCGCCTCGCCGCGCGACAACTGCGCGCCTTCGTCGGCCGCGGCGGTCAGCGTTGCCGGAATCGACGCCACGCGGTCGCGATAGATCGCGCCGGCCGGCGTGAGCCGCACCCCCCTCGGCTCCCGGTCGAACAGCAGGAACCCCAGTTCGTCTTCCAGTTGACCGATCTGCCGGCTGAGCGCCGACTGCGCGACGTGAAGCGCGCCCGCGGCCGGCGTGAAGCCGCCGAGATCGGCCACGGTCAGGAAATACTGGATTTGCCTCAGCGATGGCATGCCGAAATGAGATGGATAAGTGACCGATTTGATATTTGCGTTATACCGTCGCGCTTCCCAGAATGGAAGCCTGCCGTGCCGGAACCACCGTCACCGCCACCTCGCCGGAGCCTCCCTCGTCGTGACTACTCTCCTGTCCTATCTGCTGGTCGTTGCCGCCGGTGTCAGCGTGGCATTGCAACAGGTGCTCAACGCCAACCTCCGCGCGCAGCTCGGCTCGCCGTGGTGGGCCGGCTCGGTCAGCTACCTCGTCGGCTTGGCCGCGATGCTCGCCGTCGCGCTCCTGTCCCCGCATCCGCGCCTGAGCGGGTCCGTCACCGGTGCCGGGTCGTGGTTCAGCTGGACCGGCGGATTGTTCGGCGCGGTGTTCGTGGGCATCGCGATCCTGATGGTGCCGCGACTGGGCGCCGCGACGACGCTCGCGCTGATCGTCGTCGGGCAGATGACCGGCGCGCTCGCGTTCGACCACTTCGGCGTGCTCGGCATCCAGCAGCATTCGGCCGGCCCGATCCGCATGGCCGGCGCGGCGTGCCTCATTCTCGGGGTGGTGCTGGTTCGCGCTTGACGCGTCCGCGCCCGATCAGAAGTTGTGCTTCAACCCGGCCGTCACCGCCAATTGCCGACGGCTGGTCGAGTTCGGCAGATTCGGAATCTGCGCGTAGTTCGCCGCCCCACCCGTCACAGGATCGGTGCCGATGCCGTGCCCCGCCGCCTGCTGGAAGATGCCGACCGTATAGAGCGTCGTCTGCTTCGACAGGTTGTAGGTCATGCCCAGGTTCGCCTGATGAAACTTCGGCGAACCGTTCGCGTCGGTCTTCATCGCGTTGTAGATATACGCGGCGCCCAGCGTAAGCGCCGGCGTGACGGAGAAAGTCGCGTTGACCTCGACGATGTCGAAGCGTGCGTCGGCGCCATGCGGATGCGTGGTATCGGCGAAGTACAGGCTGTCGTCGAGCGTCGTATGCGTATAGACGACGCCGACCGTCGCCGGCCCGATCGCATACGACCCGCCCGCGCCGATCGCCCTCAGCGAGCGCGCGTTCTGCAGCTGGCAATACATGGCTGCCGGATTCGAACACGCGAAATCGCCGATATAAGCTTGCGCGCCGCCCAGCGCCGCATCGAGCGGATGATTCAGGTCGAGCACGCCGACGCCGAACGAGAACGGTGCGTGGTTGTAGCTCGCCGCCAGCGCCCAGCCGCGTTGCCGCGAGAAATCCCCGGCGACGCCACCGAACGAAAACGTGCCGCTGAACGCAAACCCCGCCACGGTGGGGCTCGTGTACTGCACCGCACTGTTCAGGTTCAGCGCCGCATTGAGGTTGTCGACGTCGCCGATATGCGCGCCATACAGCGTCGCCCACGGAATGCTCGACGCATACGGCGCGAGCGTCGTCGTGTAGGAGTCGAACTGGCGGCCGATCGTCAGCGTGCCGTAGCGATCGTTGGACAAGCCGACCCATGCGTTCTGGTTGAACAACGTACCCGCCTGCAGGAGACTGCCGTTGTTCATCCAGAAGCTGTTCTCCAGCTTGAACGCGACAGCCGTGCCGCCGCCGAGATCCTCGTTGCCGGTCAGGCCGATGCGCGGCGGCGCGAAGTTGCCGCCCGTCACCTGAACGTTGCGGCCGCCGCGTACCGTACCATCGGCGCCCGTCGTCTGCTGGTTGTTCGTGATCGTGATGCCGGCGTCCACATCGCCATACAGCGTGACGCTGCTCAACGCATGCGCCCCCTGCGTGACGGCGAGCGCCGCCACCGCCGCCGCGATCCTGCGCGGCGTCGTCAGATCCTTCATCGGTCGTCTCCCCCTGATACGTCGTATCCGTGTCGCGGCGCATGCCGGAATCGGAATGCGCGAGCCTGTCCGCATGCGTGCGCGGCCGACGTAGCGGCAACGCACGCGCCCGCCACTACGCTCATGCGTAGTTCATCATCACCGACTTGCTTTCCGTGTACTGGTCGATCACCGCCCGCCCCAGTTCGCGACCGAAGCCCGACTGCTTCATCCCGCCGAACGGCATCGCGTTGTCGAGCAGCGAGTGGCAGTTGACCCATACCGTGCCGGCCGCGATACGCGGAATCAGCTTGTGAATCGCAGACAGGTCGTTCGACCAGATACTCGCGCCGAGACCGTAAGGCGTGTCGTTGGCGAGTTGCACGGCCGTCTCGACGTCGTCGAACGGCATCGCGACGAGCACCGGCCCGAAGATCTCCTCGCGCACGACGCGCATCGCCTGTGTCGTATCGACCAGCACGGTCGGTTCGACGAAGAAACCAGGGCCGTCGATCGCGCGGCCACCCGCGGCGGCGCGAGCGCCCTCGCCGAAGCCCGAGTCGATATAGCCGCACACGCGCTGGCGCTGCTTCGCCGAGACGAGCGGGCCGATCTGCGTCGACGGATCCATCCCCGGGCCGATCTTCAGGCTCGCGGCGATCTTCGCGACCCGCTCGATCACGTCGTCGAACACCTTCGCATGGATGTATGCGCGCGACCCGGCCGTGCACACCTGCCCCTGGTTGAAGAAGATCGCGTTCGCCACGCCCAGCGCGGCCTTGTCGGGATCGACGTCGGGCAGCACGATCACCGGCGACTTGCCGCCGAGTTCGAGCGACATCCGCGTCATGTTGTCGAGCGCCGCATGGCCGATCGTCTTGCCCGTCTGCGTCGAGCCCGTGAACGCGATCTTGTCGATGCGCGGATCGCGCGACAGCGCGGCGCCGGCCGTGTGACCGTAGCCGGTGACGATATTGACGACGCCGTCCGGAAAGCCGGCCGACTGAATCAGCTCGCCGAGCCGCAACGCGCTGAGCGGCGTATCTTCCGCGGGTTTCAACACCACGGTGCAGCCCGTGGCCAATGCCGGCGCGAGCTTCCACGCGGCCATCAGCAGCGGAAAATTCCACGGAATGATCGCGCCGACCACGCCGACGGGTTCCTTGCGCGTATAGGTGAAGATCTCGCTGTCCGGCATATACGGCATGCCCGCGTCGATCACGCTGCCTTCGATCTTCGTCGCCCAGCCGGCCATGTAGCGGAAGCACTGCGCGGCCATCGCGACATCGAGCCCCTGCGCCACCATCACGGGCTTGCCGTTGTCGAGCGACTCGATCTCGGCCAGCTCGCGCGCATTCGCTTCGACCAGGTCGGCGAGCGCCAGCAGCAGTCGCTCGCGGTCGGTGGTCTTCGCGGTACGCCATGGCCCCGCGTCGAATGCGCGCCGCGCGGCTGCTACAGCTTGCTGCACGTCATGCTCATCCGCTTCGGGCACGCGTGCAAGCACGGTTCCGTCGGCCGGGTTCACGACGTCGAGCCGGCGGCCCGACGCCGCATCGCGCCACTCGGCGCCGATCAGCATCTTCTTCGGCTTCGCGAGAAACGCACGCGTGGCGTCGAGCAGCGGGAAATTGTCGTTTGTCTCCATCTTCGATCTTCCTCGATTTCCTGAATGGGTCGGTCAGTAGCGATCGGCGACGCCGTCGATCCCGCGTGCCTGCAACGCGCGAACGAGGCCGGCGCGCACGGTCGCGACGTCGGAAAAGGCAGGACGGCGGTGCGCGGCGACTTCGGCGGCCGTATAAGGCTTGAAGTCGCGCGGCAGCGCGTCGCGGTTCAGGGTCGTGAGTACCCAGTTGAGCACGTCGGCCAGATCCTGGTCCGACAGCGCCGAGTTCGACGCGCCGGGCACGCGCATCACGTACTCGCGCCCGGCCGGCAGATGCGTGAAATAACCGAGCGAGTTCGCGAGCGGCGGTACCTTGCCGGGGATACCGCCACCCGTCGCCGTGTGGCAGCCCATGCAGTTGAGCACCCAGTGCTGGCGCGCGAGCGCCGCGTCCGCCGGGCCTTCGGCGTGCGCAGGTGCCGCGGCCACACTGACGGCCGCGCCCGCCAGCATCAGCAGCGACGACAGACGACACGACACACTGCCGAGCCACGACGACACCACGCACCGCGTGCGCGGCGCGGCGTCGCAAACGCTGAACGCGGGGGCGACGTTCACAGGCCGAGCCCCTTGACGACGACTTCACGTTGCACATGCACGGCCGTGCCGTCCATCGCCTTCGCGCGCGCCGCTCGGATATCGGCCGCCGTGAACGGCTTAGCGTCGCCATGCTGCGCGTTGAGATCGAACACGACGTAGTTGAGCACGTGCGCGATGTCGTCGTCGCTCGCGCTCGCAAACGACGGCATCTTGAAGTTGTAGTGCTTGTCGTGCACCTTGATCTCGCCGAACATCCCGTGCAGCAGCGTCGCGACCAGTTGCGCGCGCCCCGCCTCGGCCGTCGCGTACTTGCCCGGATACTCGGTCAGCGGCGGCGCGAGGCCGTCCTGCCCCTTGCCGCCCGCCTGGTGGCACACCGCGCACTGCGCGTCGAACATGCTCTTGCCGGCCGGGTAATGCACGGTTTCCTGCGCGCCGGCGGTGCCCGCCAACGCGAAGCCCGCCACGACCGTCATGCATGCGACGGCGATTTTTCCAGCTTGCTTCCCTTTCATTGCTTTGCCGCTCCCAGCAGAACCGAAACCGAACAGTGATAGTTCGAATTACCGTTGGCCATGCACCAGTTGATGTCGTTGTTCAACGACAGCTTGTACAGCGGCTTCTCGCGCTCGTTGCGGTTGCAGAAGCACTTTCCGCACGACGTCTTGCCGCAGCAATCGTTGTACGACACGATGTAGTCCGAACCGTCGTGCGGGTTGCGGCACGTGCCGATCCACGTGATCGGCGAAGGCGTCGTGCCCGGCGGGCAACTGCTCGACGTGCCGCCGCAGCAACTGCACAGCCAGCCGTCGATCGCGCAGTATTTCCAGTAGTCGCAGCTCATCGGGTCATCGCTTGCCCCCGTTGCGGCGCCGCCCGACGCGCCTGACGCCGCATCGGCCGCATACGCGGTGCGATCGACCGGCAGCAGCGGCAGCATCGCCGACCCCACCAGCACCTTGCCGAGCTTCGCCATCGCGCTGCGCCGCGAACTGTGCTGCGCGACGCCGCGCGCCGACCGCTCGAACCATGAATCAAACAGGCCCATGTCGTTGTTCTCCCTTGACGTTGAAAGAGGGTCGGCCGGTCATGCGTGCTGCGCGTGCGCGTCGTGGTCGTGGCTGTGATCGCCATGCACGAACTGCTGCAGCGATGCGACACCGCGCTCCTTCGCTTCGAACAGGCTCTCGAGATGCTCGCGCGTGTTGACGAGCCCCTTCGCGCGCACCGTGCCGGTCTCATCGAGCAGCACCGCATACGGCAGCTTGCCGATCTGGTATGCGAGGCCGAGCTCCTGCGACAGCACGTACGGGAAGCGCCCGAGATCGTGCTTGCGCGCGAAGCGCGTGTGTTCGTCGACCTCGCCGTCGCTCGCGAGCACGATGTTCACCGGCGTCGCTTCGCTCGCCTGCAGCGAGGGCAGCAGCGGCAGCAGCTTCTTGCAGACGGGGCACGTCGGCGACAGGAAGAACAGCAGCGTCGCCTTGCCCGACGCATCGAAGCCGCCAACTTTCACCTGAGAGCCGCGAATGTCGGTCAGTTCGAAGGTCGGCGCGATCGCGCCGACTGCCGGCCCCTTGTCGATCATCAGTGCGCCGGCCGGCATGATGCGTTCGTACAGGATGCCGATCTGGCGCACGAGCGCGAGACAGATCGCGCCGAGCGCGAGGACGGCCACCCACAGCAGGGCGGTGGAAACGGTGAGAGCGGTTTGCATCATGAATTCCTCAGGTGGGAAAGGCGCGGGTCGTTGGCGAGCAGCACGTCGACGGTGAGCAGCGCGCAGACGATCAGCAGCACGGAGAAGAACAGCGTCACGTAGTCGAACCACACGACCGCGCGTGTGCCCGGTTCGACGAGTGCGGTCGCGGCCAGCGCGGCGAGCAGCAGTGCGCGCCCGACATGCAGCCAGCCGATGCCGCGCGGTGCATCCGTGCGCGCGGCCGCGAAGCCGGAACAGCCGCAGTCGATGTCGGTGTGGCCGCGCAGGAGATTGATCGCAATCGCGACGGCGAACGCCAGCAGCAACGCGATCAGGCCGAGCGAGCCGGCTGTGCGCGTATCGGGAAACAGCAGCGCCGCGGCGACGACGACTTCCGCGAGCGGAATCGCGAACGCGACGGGCGCGGTCAACGCGTCGGGCAGCAGCCGGTAGCCGGCCAGCGCCTGGCTGAACGCGGCGGGCCGGCGCATCTTCGCGACGGCACCGAGCAGCACGACGACGGCAGCGCCGGCCTGCGCGCTGGTGGCAAGGACGGGATCGAGTGTCATCGCGGCCTCACGGGTTGACGAGCAGCGACGACGTATTGCCGATCTGCTTCTCGACGTGCTGCAGCTTGCCCGTGCGCGCATCCATCACGACGAGGTCGGACGTCGCCGTCAGCCCGTAGAACAGCGGCTTGTCGTCCTCGCTGACCTGGATCGACACGAGCGGATCGATCTTCTGCTGCGCGAGATCCCAGCGCGCGATGCGCTGTTTCGACTTCAGGTCAACCACCCACACCTGCGTGCCGGGATCCTTGTGCGAGCCGTCGCCGCCCTTGTGCATCAGCACGTAGTAGCGGTTCTGCCTGGCCTGCACGGCGGTCTGCTGCATGCCGCCCGGGCGCCAGCCTTCGGCGCGCTCGGCGTCCGTCAGCAGCGGCCACGGCTTGCCGAATACCGGCTTGTCGCCGCTGAAATCCGCACTGCGCACGTTGCCGCCGTAGGTCGTGAACAGGTAGTCGCCCTTGTAGCGCGACGCGTTCACGAACGCCGGATCCTGGTCGACGTCGATGAACGCCTCCGACATCGCACGCTTCGTTTCCTTGCCGTTCGCATCGAGCGTGACGGTCAGCGCCTTGCCGCTTTCGCACAGCGCGGTGAAGCGATCGTTGCCCGACGGATAGGCGAGCACGCAGGCCGCCGTGTCGATTTCCGACAGCACCTTCTTCGATACGGCGTCGATCACCGTCACCGATGCGGCCGGCGTGATGTTCGCGACGTACAGCCGCTTGCCGTCCGCGCTGAACGCCGTGTTGTACGGCGACGGCACATGCTGCGCATGCTTCGCCGGAATCACGATCTCGCCTGCGTGATCGAGCGTCGTGTTGTCGGTCAGCTCGACCACGTCGGTGCGCGTGCCGTGCGAGCCGCGCGAAAAGTAGGTCGTCGCGACGAAGCTGGTCCGGTGATCGGGCGAAATTGCGAAGCCGGGGCCGAAGCCGCCGTCGATCTGGCCGAGCAGCTTCTTCGCATCGGCGTCGTACGCGTAGATGCGCCCGTCGGTCATCGACGGCATCGAGATGTCGACGATATAGACCTCGTGCGGATGCCACGGCGGCATCTTCCGCACGACCAGTTCCTCCGGTTGTTCCGTCGCGTTCGCGCTGCCGATCCATGTCGCCGCGAACGCCAGCGTCGCCGCGAGCACCGCGGTTCGTCGCCTTGTTCTCATGTCGCCTCCAGTTGGGGAATCACGTGATGTGGGGCGACTGTAGTTCGACAATAAATCCGGTCAGCACCCGGACCGGCACCGCGTGCGTGCCGATTCGGGATATTGGAAAACCGCCTGAAAGCCACGCCGGCTGGCGGCTTCCGACCCTCTGACGAATGTGCCCGGAATAGCGCTCCCCCTTATTGCGCCGACCGCACGGTCGGTTTAATCTTGCGCGGTCCTGATCGATGCACCTGGAGGCGCTGTGTTCGTGTTTCACGAGAGGTTCGACAACGCGGACCGGCATGCCGAGGCGCTACGCGGCTGGAACCAGCGTTACGACCAGATCGGCTCCGGCCCGTATCGCAGCGCGATCAAGCATGCGGTGCTGGACGGCATGCAGCTGTTCCAGGAAGCCGCCAACGTTCGCATCATCCAGCGCGGACGATTGCCGCACGACCATACGGTGTTCGGCATGCCGCTCACCGGCTCGGGTGCGTTCGCATTCGGCGGCGTGCGCATCGAACACGGCACGATGGTGATGGCGCGCGGCGGTGCGCCGTTCGAGCTGCATTCGCCCGACGACATGTCGCTGATCGGCGTCGTCGCCGATGGCGAACTGATGCAGCAGGTCGAGGATGCGGCCGACGTCCACCTCGACGAAGCCACGTTGCGGCGCGGTGTCGTCGACATGCCCAACGCCGTGCTGATGCGCGCGAGTGTGCAGATCGCCACGCAACTCGAGCGCGTGCTGTCGGCACCCGATACGTACCGCGACGCACGCGCGCAGCGTGAACTGCGCGGCGAGATCGGCAACGTGCTCGTCGATCTCCTCACCTACCGGATTCCCGAACCGTCGAACCGTCTCACGCACGCCTGCCGCGCCGACATCGTGCGCCGCGTGCACGACTACGTGATCGGCCATCCCGAAGCACCGGTCGACGTGCTGAGCCTGTGCGCGCAATTGCGCGTGAGCCGGCGCACGATGCAGAACAGTTTCCAGTCGGTCGTGCAGACCAGCCCGCTGCACTACGTGCGCTCGCTGCGCCTGTCGCAAGTGCGGCGCATGCTGCTCGATACGCGGCAGGCCGACCTGCCGATCAGCGACGTAGCCGCGCGCTGGGGCTTCATCCATCTCGGCCATTTCGCGAACGCGTACAAGGCGCAGTTCGGCGAGTTGCCGTCGACCACCGCGCGCCGTTCCGTGCGCGGCGCAAAAACGCGCTGACGCCGCGCAAAACCCGCGATAATCTCCCGCTGACCGTTCGGCGCGCGCGAGCCGGCCGCAACGCATACCCGACCGCTCGCCGCCCCGTGCGATGCGCGACGACCACCGGATTCCATCCCCTGCCCCGATGCCCGAGGATTTCCACTTCCTGCTGCTGCCCGGCTTCTCCGCGCTCGGCTTCATGTCCGCGGTCGAACCGCTGCGCGTCGCGAACCGTTTTCGCACCGAGCTCTATCGCTGGCACGTGATCAGCGCCGACGGCGCGCCCGTCGCCGCGAGCAACGGCATTCCGGTCGCCGCCGAAGCCGCGTGCGCGGAGGTCGACAAGGTCGACACGGTGTTCGTCGTCGCAGGCTTCGATCCCCTGACGTGCTATACGCGCGCGATCGGCGACTGGCTGCGCCGCCAGCACCGTCATGGTGCAACGCTCGGCGGCATCGACACCGGCAGCTTCGTACTTGCGGAAGCCGGGCTGTTCGACGCGTCGCAGCCGCTCACGCTGCACTGGGAAGCGCTGGCCGCGTTCCGTGAACGCTACCCCGGTCTGAACGCGACGCAGGAGCTGTTCGAGATCGACGAGCGGCGCATCACGTGCGCGGGCGGCACCGCGTCGATCGACATGATGCTCGACCTGATCGGGCGGCGGCACGGCGCCGATCTCGCGGCGGCGATCTCCGAGCAGTTCGTCGTCAGCCGGATCCGGCAGCGCTCGGACAGCCAGCGGCTCGAGATTGCCGCGCGCTACGGCGTGCACAACCGCAAGCTGATCCAGGTGATCGGCACGATGCAGCGGCACATGGAAAACCCGCTCGGCTCCGATGCGCTCGCGCAGGAGGTATCGATCACGCGGCGCCAGCTCGAACGGCTGTTCAGCGCGACGCTGAACGACACGCCGACGCATTTCTACCTGAACCTGCGCCTCGATCGCGCACGTGAACTGCTGCAGCAGACCGACATGAGCATCACCTCGGTATGCGTCGCGTGCGGGTTCGAATCGCCGTCGCATTTCTCGCGCACGTATCGCGCGCGATTCGGCTTGAGCCCGCGTAGCGACCGGCGTGCGACGCGCTGATCGTCACGGGTTTCAAGCACAATCCGGCGCGGTATTGCGCGTTCCGGCAGCGTTTCCCGACGCTCGCTGAACAATGCCGGTGATTGATCGACGGACTGAAGCGGTCATCGAAAATAAATTGGAATGTCGCTGAAAATGTTCTGTAACATACCAAAAAAAGTTAGATAGGCAGCCTAACGACATGCGTGCTGCATCTCGACGCATGTCGAGCGCCGCAGGCTGCCAACCGATATCGATTCGATCCGAGGGGTATGACATGACGATGCTCGATTCGCCGTCGCCGCACCTGCCTGCCGTTCGCTTCTTCGCGCGCTTCTCGGCCTGTTTCTCCCCCTCTTCGCCCGCCTGTTTCTTTTCGACCTGACATTTAGGGTTCCTTAGTCAGTCGACACCCCCAACACCGCTTCGCCGCACCGGTTCCATCGAGCCGGCGCGCGGGCCGTGTCGTGCCTGCGCGCCACGAACGCGCGGGCGTGTCCAACCGTTGAGATGAGGATCACGTATGCAGACATCACGCAAAGCACTGCCGCTCGCCCTGGGTCTCGCGCTCGGTTTCGGCATCGTCGGCGGCACCGCGGCCGATACGAAAGTGTCGAATCCGCAAGCAACGAGCCTGCGCGAAAGCCTGACACGCGGCGTCGCGCCGCCGGCCGCCAAGGCCGATACGGCCGCCGGGCAGTTCCGCGCGGACGGCGTCGCCGTCACGCTGTACGCCCCCGCGTATCGCGCGAAGAAAACCGCCACGACGCCCGCTGCTACCGCACGCGACTTCGTCGCATCGCAGGCCACGCAGCTCGGGCTCGACGCGACCGCGCTCGCGAGCCTCGTCGTCACGTCGGAGCGCAGCGATGCCGATTTCACCGTCGTGCGCCTGCAGCAGCAGGCAGCCGGATTGCCCGTGTACGGCAGCGATATCGCGGTGACGGTCGCGAAGGACGGCCGCATCCTGTACGTCGCGAGCAACACGATCAACGGCGTGGTCGCGACCTCGCGAAAGTCGCAGGCCGTCGACCAGCAACAGGCGCTCGACCGCGCCCGCGCGTATCTCGGCGTGAGCGGCTTCACGAACCTGGATGCGCAGCTCGTCGCCTTCGTCGACAAGACCGGCACCCATACCGCGTGGAAAGTGCGCGGCCGCCCGAACGACGGCCCGAAAGGCGACTGGGAACTGCTGATCGACTCGGGCAGCGGCGACGTGCTGCGCGCCGAGGACAAGGCGTTCTACGCGACCGACGGCACGGGCTTCGTGTTCCGGCCCGACCCGCTGTCGCCGACCAAAAGCAGCTACGGCAGCACGGGCTACAAGGACAACAACGACGCCGACTCGTCGCAGCTCACCGCCGCGCGCGCGCGCGTGACCTTGAAGGATCTCGCGCAGTCGGGCGCGCGTTACTCGCTGTCGGGCCCGTACGCGGTATGCGTCGATTTCGATGCGCCGCTCGACAACGCGTGCCCCGTGCAGTCGACGCCCGCGTTCGAATTCACGCGCGGCAACCTGTATTTCGAGGCCGTGAACGCGTACTACCACATCGACTCGTTCCTGCGTTACGTGAACCAGACGCTCGGCATCAAGGCGATGCCGTACCAGTACACGGGCGGCGTGCAGTACGACCCGCACGGCGAATCGGGCGACGACAACTCGTCGTATTCGTCGAGCAGCGGCCGTCTGACCTTCGGGCAAGGCGGCGTCGACGATGCGGAGGACGCGGACGTCGTGATCCACGAGCTCGGGCACGGCATCCACGACTGGGTGACGAACGGCGGCCTGTCGCAGCAGGAAGGGCTGTCGGAAGGCACCGGCGACTATCTCGCCGCCGCGTACAGCCGTGACTTCAACCAGTGGAGCCCGTCGGATGCGCAGTACCACTGGGTCTACAACTGGGACGGCCACAACGAGTTCTGGGGCGGCCGCGTGACCAACTGGAACGTCGGGCGCACCTATGCGCAGGCGCGCGGCGCGGAGATCCATACGGCCGGCCAGTACTGGGCCTCGTGCAACCTCGTCGCGCGCGACGCGATCGGTGCGCAGGCGATGGACAAGGCGTTCCTGAAGGGGTTGTCGATGACCAACGGCTCGACCAACCAGAAGGCTGCCGCGCAGGCCGTGCTGACGGCTGCGTCCGCGCTGGGCTACAGCAGCGCGCAGCTCACCGCGATCGGCAATGCGTACAACCAGAGTTGCACATACGGCGTGACCGTGCCGAAGAAGTCGTAATTCCGCAGCAGGCGGGGGCGCATCGCACGACCTGCGGCACGCCCTCTTCCTCGACATCGCCATCCTCACGAGATCGAACATGCCTACTCTGAAACTGACCCGCCTGAGCGCCGCGCTCGGCGGCATGCTGCTGACCGCCGCCGCGCACGCGACACCGGTGTGGATCACGCTCGGCGACGCGGCGTTCCGCCAGTTGCAACGCATCGACGCGAGCGCCACCGCGCAATACAGTACGACGCTCGATGCCGGCAAGACGGCCGACGGCGCCGCGCGCCGCGAAACCGTCCATGTCGTCGAGATCGACGACTCACGGCTCGGCGAGCTGGCCCACGCCGTCCACCATACGCGCGGCCACGGGCCCGGCTATGTCGTGCACGACGCGTTCGACGAAGCACGCCAGGCACTGCAGCCGTTGCCGCCGACGCTCGCGAAGCAGGCCGCTGCCTCCGTGTACAAGGTCTCGAACGCGCCGCAGATCGGCACGTGGATCCAGCAACTGCAGGCCAGCAACATCGTCGGCACGATCACGTCGCTGTCCGGCTTCACGAACCGCTACTACACGACGTCGCACGGCGTCGCCGCATCGGACTGGCTCGCCTTGCAGTGGAAGCAGCTGGCCGGTTCGCGCGCCGACATCACCGTCGAACAGTTTGCACACGCGGGCTTTCCGCAGAAATCCGTGATCCTGACGATCCGTGGCAGCGATCCGGCCGCGGGCACCATCGTGCTGGGCGGCCACCTCGATTCGACGGTCGGCCGCACGACCGAGAATACGCGCTCGCCCGGCGCGGACGACGATGCGTCGGGTATCGCCAGCCTCACCGAAGCGCTTCGCGTGCTGCTGGCGAACAACTACCGGCCGAAGCGGACGATCAAGTTCGTCGGGTACGCGGCCGAGGAAGCCGGCCTGCTCGGCTCGAAAGCGATCGCGAAGCAGTTCCGCGCGCAGAATGCGAACGTGATCGGCGTGCTGCAGCTCGACATGACGAACTACAAGGGCGATCCGAAGGATATCTACCTGATCACCGACTACACGAACGCGTCGCAGAACACCTACCTGACGAATCTGGCGAAGACCTACCTGCCGGAACTCGCGATCGGCACGTCGCAGTGCGGGTATGCGTGCTCGGATCACGCGTCGTGGAATGCGCAAGGGTATCCGGCGTCGTTCCCGTTCGAGGCCGACCAGAACGACAGTCCGTATATCCATACCGTGAACGACACGCTGGAGAATTCGGATCGGCAGGCGAATCACGCGTTGAAGTTCGGCAAGCTGGCGCTGGCCTACGCGGTCGATCTCGGTGGCGATGGCGGCACCGCTGTGAAGCCCTGACGGCGTGCGGCCGGGAAGGAGGCGGCTGTATGTGCTTCCTTCCCGGCGGCGCCGGTCAGATTCAGATGATCTCGTCCAGCGTCCCGTAAAGAAGCATGCCCATCGCCCGCGCAACTGCCGCGGAAGCCGGATTGTCGAGCTGGCACCGGTACTGCGGCTCCAGCCCCTCGCGACAGGCCGCGACACTCATCGCGCGCACGACGCCGCGCGCGTGGCCGTTGCCCCTGAATTCGGGCAGCGTCAGCACGCCCATGTCGGCCAGGCAGGAATGCCACCACGCATAGACGCTACCCGCGCATACCAGCCGATCCTGCTCGAATGCACCGAAAACGCGCCAATGGTCGAGTTCGACGCTGGCCGTATCGAAGTCCTCCGCCGGCATCGCGGCGGTGAATGCGTCGAATGCCGGTCGATCCGCCGGCGTCAGCGCATGGACCGTCGCGGGAATCGCGTGATTCTGCAGATCGGCCAGGGCCGGCGCGGAATAGTAGAAAAGATTGTCCGCGCCGCACAATCCGCCGCCCGAGACCGACAGGCGATCGAGGAACCCGGCCATCGTCCACGCATCCGCTTCTTCCAGGCGCAGCGTGCGCGCAACCTTCTCCTGCACGACGATCCGGTTTTTCCCGTCGGTCGGCACGAGGATCATGCCCTGCTCGTCATCGAGCGCGGAACTGACGGCGATCTGCAGATCGTTGCCGTCATGTACGCATCGGTCTCCCGAAAACTTCTGCTGCCAGAACGCGTTGATACATTCGTTAAACACTGCCCACCTCTCGATTGTTTGACCGGCTGCCTCGCGATACCACGACAGGCTCACCGCCTGCTTCGTGCGCGCGTCCGGATAGAATCGGCGTTCGACCACTCCGCTACCGAGGTTCCGCCATGACCGATACCAGCCGCTCCTTCGACGATCTGTCGCCCGCTCGCGTCACGACGGCTTTCGACCTGCCCGGCCACACGACCGTCCGCTCGCTCGGCGTCGCGCAAGGCATCATCGTGCGCTCGCGCTCGATCGTCGGCTCGTTCGGCGCATCGCTGCAGACGATCTTCGGCGGCAACATCACGCTCTATACGTCGCTGTGCGAGAAGGCCCGCCAGCACGCGTTCGACAAGATGCTCGCCGATGCGCGCAAGCTCGGCGCGAATGCGATCGTCGCGATGCGCTACGACTCGACCGAGATCGGGTCGGGGGTAACCGAAGTCATTTGCTACGGCACGGCCGTCGTCGTTGAACCGACATGATGCCGGACGCCGGCGAACCGCGTGACGCCGTTCCGCCGGACCGGCCGGCCGGGCACCGCCCGCTGTCCCGAAATTGTTTCGACGCATCGCCGGCAGCCCCCGATCGCACCTGGGCAACCTGCCGGCGAAGCCGCGTAAAACGCATGCGAAGTTTTCGATTGACGCGCCGCGCGGTTCCCTCTTAACATCGCACTCGTTTTCATTCATGGAGGCTTCTGTGCCTACCGATGCGAGTTGTAGTTGGTCCTGTACCAACCTGACTGCCGCCTGAGGAAGCTTCGCAGAGCCTTGTCTTCTGCCGCATCCCGGGATAGCAGGATGCGGTGTCTTTCAGGATCGGCGTGCCGTCGATCCGAAATTCCCGTACTCGACAATTCAATCGCCGCTCGACACTTGGGCGGCGTCCGTACGTGACCCGCGTCGCGTGCGCGTGTCCGGCCGCATGCTCGCGCGTGCGCAGCCCAGGTTCACGCACGTGTTGCACAAATAGACAGGAGTTCGAAATGGACGACGACCCTAGCCGATTAAGCTGCGCCGGCGCGCGTTCGCACGCCATGCCGGCAAACACCCGACTCCCAGCCTCTTATCAGCCGATCGCGCCCGACGCGGCGCGGCGGGAAGCGTTCGTCCGTCGTTGACGTCGTGACGCTCCCGCCGTGTGCCGCCCGGCGCCTGGAGCACGCATGACACGACTCGATATCTCCGCTCAGCCGCACCGGCAACACCGGCTCGGCCACGACAGCCGCAAGGACGCTCATCCGCGTCGCCGCCTCATACGTCATGTGCGTCGAGCCGCCGCGGTTCCGTCACGCGCTCCGCGATGACGCCGACCGGATCGCGCACACCACGCCCCGCCTTCTCACGTGCCGGCAACGCGGCAACGACCGTCGTTCGGCACCACGCCATGTCCGATGTACCGGGAGAACACCATGCAAAACCGTATGAAACTCCACGCCAGCCGGCTGATCCGCGACAGCTACGTCTACTTCAAGATGCCGTACGCACTGCTCATGCATTTCGACCGGCTCGCGGCAGCCTATGACCAGCTGGATCGCAAGCAAAAGCTCGCGTTCTCGTTTCCGGACCAGACCGACGGCTTCCTGCCGTTCGGGCTCGAATACTCGCATACGCCCGAGCGGCCGAATCTGTGCGACCGATTCTGCTACTGGGTCGCGCGGCGCGACGCGCATCGCGGCTTTCCGCTGGTGAAGTCCACGTTCTACCGCGAATTGGCCGCCTACGAAGCCTGCATCAGCGCGATCGCACAGGATCTGCTCGACGCGGTATGCGACAACCTCGGCGGCACGCCGCAGCCGCCGGTCCGCCACAGCTCCTACCTGCAGCTCTGCGCGTACGAGCAGCATCACGGCAGCCACGACCGCGCGTATCTGCAGGATCCGCACGAAGACGGCCACCTGCTGTCGTTCATCCGGCCGACCGCACCCGGCTTGATCCTGCTGCCGGATGCGTCGCCGATTTCCGCGCTGCCGCGGTCCGACGAAATGATCGTGCTGGCCGGCTCGCTGCTCGAAGCGCTCACCGACGGCGAAGTGCCGGCGATGCAGCATGCCGTCGAACGCCCGCGCACACGCACACCGCGCAAGTCGCTGATGTACTTCGTCAATCCCGACCTGTCGGCCGGGCACGCCAGCACGATCGTCAATCAGCGTCCGCTGGACTTGCGCTCGCTCGCGGAGCGCCGGCACGTCGCGTTCGGCAACAGCATGCTGTGCCGCCCGTGCGCGGCCTGACCCGCGTCATTCCGCCCACCTTTTCCCCGGAGAATCCATGCTTGGACGCTTCCTCCCCGTCGAAAACCGGTTTTTCGACCTCTTCGACACGCATGCGCAGCACATCGTCCTGGCCGCGTGCGAGGTTCAGATGCTTCTCGACAATCTCGACGATGCCGAGCTGGCCATGGCCAACGTCCAGACCACCGAACGAACCGGCGACAAGCTCGCGCACGATGCGATCGACCTGCTGCACAAGACCTTCATCACGCCGCTCGATCGCGACGAGATCCACAAGCTGGTCACGACGATGGACGACATCCTCGACCTGATGGAGGACGTCGCGACCACCGTCGTGGTCTACGACCTGAAGTCGGTCACCGAGGAAGCCAGCGAACTCGCGGACATCGTCGTGCAAGCGGCGCTGCAGGCGCAAATCGCGGTGAACCGGCTGTCCGACATGAAGCTGTCGGCGGAGATCCTCAAGGCATGCGAAGAGATCGACGCGCTCGAAACCCGTGCCGACCGAGTGCTGCGATCCGCGATATCGAAACTCTTTCGCGACGACATCGACGTGAAGACGCTCATCAAGCTGAAGGGCGTCTACGACCTGCTCGAACGCATTACCGACAAATTCGAGGATGTCGCGAACATCATCGAAGGCATCGTGCTGGAAAACGCCTGAGCGGATCACGATGCATTCGATACAACTCGCCCTCTGGATGGTCGCGACGCTGGTGCTCGTCGCGCTCGTATTCGACTTCATGAAC